>CAVYGL010000026.1:0-230857 GCA_963767995.1 uncultured Actinomycetota bacterium | reverse complement strand
CCCGACAGCCTGTGGGTGCGGCGTACGGCGATGCTGGCCCAGCTGCGGCACGCGGAGCACACCGACACCGACCTGCTCGAGCGGGTGCTGGTCGCCAACCTCGACGACACGGCGTACGGCAAGGAGTTCTTCGTCCGCAAAGCGCTCGGCTGGGCGCTGCGCCAGCATGCGAGAACGGATCCGGCGTGGGTCCGGACCTTCGTCGGGACCCACGCCGATCGGTTGAGCGGGCTGTCACGCCGGAGGCGCTCAAGCATCAGACCGGGACGAGCTCGACCGCGCCGACGGCGTAGCGGGCGAGGATCGCGCGCGCCACCGCGGGGTGCGCGCCGAGCGGGTCGGACACGGCCACGGCACCGGCCTCGAGCGCGAGCTCGCCGGCGCGGTCGGGCAGCCGGCCCGGCGCGAGGAAGAACGACGCGACCGCGATGTGGCGCTTGCCCTCCGCGCGGAGCGCCCGGACGGCCTCGCCGGTGGCGGGGGGCGTCGCGGAGGCGAACGCGGCGGTGACGGGCAGGCGGTGGCGCGCGGCCCACGTACGGGCGATGCGGGCGACCGACTGGTTGGCCAGCGGGTCCGAGGACCCGGCGGCGGCCAGCACGAGGGCGTCGAGCTCGCGCACGCGGGCGGCCTTGAGGGCGTCGCGCAGGCGGACGTCGAGCACCTCGAGGAAGGCGGCCTCCATGCCGAGGATCCGGCTGGCCTGGATCTTGAGACCCTCGTGGCGCGCCATGGCGGCCGCGATCACCTCGGGGACGTCGACCTTGGCGTGGTAGGCCTCGGTGAGCAGGAGGGGCACGACGACGATCTCGTCGAAGCCGGCCTTGACCAGGCGGTCGACGACCGTGTCGAACGACGGCTTGGCGAGGTCGAGGAACGCCGTCTCGACGCGGAGGTCGGGGCGCATGCCCTTGACCTCGGCGACGAGCGACTTGATCGTCGCGGCCGAACGTGGGTCCCGGCTTCCGTGGGCCAGGGCAACCAGAGCAGGAGCAGCCATCAGGGGTGCCTCCGATCGTGCGTAGTGGTGCGGTGGTGCTTCGTGGAAGGTGCTGCGGGTGCGACGGCGTTGTCGCGGTGAAGATGTCTCATGAGTGGATGCCGCACTCGGTCTTGGTGGTGCCGGCCCAGCGCCCGCTGCGCGGGTCGTCGCCGGGCGCGACGCGGCGGGTGCAGGGCCAGCAGCCCGATGCTGGGATAGCCGTCGTGCACGAGCGGGTTGACCAGCACGCCGTTCTCGGCGATGTAGGTCTCGACCTGCTCGTCGCTCCAGCGGGCCAGGGGCGACACCTTGACCTTGCCCTTGCGGGCGTCCCAGCCGACGACGGGCGCGATGACCCGGTTGTGGGTCTCGGCCCGGCGCAGGCCGGTGGCCCAGGCGTCGTACTCGGCGAGCGTGTCGGCGAGGGGCTTGACCTTGCGGAGGGCGCAGCACAGGTCGGGGTCGGTCCTGTAGAGGTCCTTGCCGTACTGCTCGTCCTGCTCGGCGACGGTCAGCGACGTGCTGACAGTGCGCAGGTTGACGGGGAGCGTGGCCGCGACGGCGTCGCGGGTGCCGATGGTCTCGATGAAGTGGTAGCCGGTGTCGAGGAAGACGACGTCGATGCCGGGCGCGACCGTGGAGGCCAGGTGGGCGAGGACGGCGTCGCCCATCGACGAGGTGATCGCGAACCGGTCGCCGAACGTGGCGACGGCCCACTGGATGATGACCTCGGCCGGGGCCAGCTCGAGCTCGGCGCCGACGTGGGAGACCAGCTCGCGCAGCTCCTCGGGCGTACGCCCCTCGGTGTGGGTGCCCTTGAAGTCGCGGGCCGCGCGGGTGGAGAGGCTCATGCCTGGCCGCCCAGCGCGGGTCGGGGGATCATCCCGGTCATCTGGACGGTGAAGGCGCGCAGGCACGAGCGGCACTCCCAGGCCCCTGCACCCTCGCGGGGGAACAGGTTCTCGTCCCCGCAGTAGGGGCAGTGGAAGGGCGTGGCGCGCTCGTTCATCAGGCCACCGGCTCCCCGCGGAGCAGGACCTCGTCGGCGCCGGGTCACCCAGGCGGCGAACGGCTCGCCGTCGGTGCGGTCGGCGAGGTACGCCGAGACGACCGCGGTGACGTAGTCGTCGAGGCCGGCGCTGGTCACCTTGTGCGCGCGCAGCTTCCGCCCCAGGGCGGGGTTGAGGCCGAGCGCGCCGCCGAGGTGGACCTGGAAGCCCTCGACCTGGTTGCCGTCGGCGTCCAGGACGAGCTGGCCCTTGAGCCCGATGTCGGCGACCTGGGTGCGGGCGCAGGCGTTGGGGCAGCCGTTGACGTTGACCGAGATCTGGGCGTCGAGGTCGGGGAAGCGCTTCTCCAGCTCGGTCACCAGGGCACGCGCACGTTCCTTGGTGTCGACGATCGCGAGCTTGCAGAACTCGATGCCGGTGCAGGCCATCGTCGAGCGGCGCCAGTTGCTGGGCCGGGCGGTGAGGCCGATCGTCTCGAGGTCGTCGGCGAAGGCGGCGGTGTCCTCGGCGGCGACGCCGAGCACCACCAGCTTCTGGTACGCCGTGAGGCGGGCGCCGCTGGCGCCGTACTTCTCCACGAGGTCGCCGAGCGACGAGAGCGTCGTGCCGTCGATGCGGCCGACGACCGGCGCGGCACCGACGTAGAAGCGCCCGTCCTTCTGCTCGTGGATGCCGATGTGGTCGCCCTGCGTGAGCGGCGCCTCGGGGGAGGGGTTGTCGACGAGGGCGCGGTGGAGGTACTCGTTCTCCAGCACCTCGCGGAACTTCTCCTTGCCCCAGTCGGCGAGCAGGAACTTCAGCCGGGCCTTGGAGCGCAGCCGGCGGTAGCCGTAGTCGCGGAAGATGCCCGCGACGCCCTCCCACGCGTCGGCCACCTCGTCGAGCGGGATCCACACGCCGAGCTTGTGGGCGAGCATCGGGTTGGTGGACAGGCCGCCGCCGACCCACAGGTCGAAGCCCGGGCCGTGCTCGGGGTGGACGGTGCCGACGAACGAGACGTCGTTGACCTCGGGCGCCACGTCGTGGCTGGGGTGCCCGGTCAGCGCGGTCTTGAACTTGCGCGGCAGGTTCGAGAAGTCGGGGTTGCCGAGCACGCGACGCTTGATCTCCTCGAGTGCCGAGCTGCCGTCGATGATCTCGTCCTTGGCGATGCCGGCGACGGGGGAGCCGAGGAAGGGCCGCGGGCTGTCGCCGCACGCCTCCAGCGTGGTGAGGCCGACCGCCTCGAGCCGTTCCCAGATCGCCGGGACGCTCTCGATCTCGACCCAGTGGTACTGGATGTTGTTGCGGTCGGTGATGTCGGCGGTGTTGCGGGCGTACGCCGTCGACACCTCGCCGAGCGCCCGCAGGGCCGCGCCGTCGAGGACCTGGCCGTCGGTGCGGATCCGCATCATGAAGAAGCGGTCGTCGAGCTCCTCCTCCTCGAGCTGGGCGGTCTTGCCGCCGTCGAAGCCCGGGGCGCGCTGGGTGTAGAGGCCCATCCAGCGGAAGCGGCCGCGCAGGTCGGCGGGGTCGATCGAGTCGAAGCCGCGGCGCGAGTAGGTGTAGAGGATGCGGTCCCGCACGTTGAGCGGGTCGTCGTCCTTCTTGGACTGCTCGTTCTTGTTGAGCGGCTCGGTGTAGCCGAGCGCCCACTGACCCTCCGCGCGCTTGGGACGCGGGATGTCGGTGCTCTGGGCAGCCTGGGGCTTGAACCGGAGGTCGGGCATGATCAGGAAATTCCTGTTCGCTGAGGAGTGCCGCGCGCGTCGTTGAGCGCGGAAGGGGACTTCAGGGGCGGCGGTTCAGCGATGCCAACAGGTCGCGCTGCCCACGCGCATGAGGTCGACGTGACGTCGGACCACAAGGTGTGCGTGGGTGGAAGCGGTGACCATGTCAAGAAGTCTCAGGGAGTGGACACCTGTTCCACAAGGCGAAATCTCTCATCGTGAGACAGCGACTCCACGATGTGAGACGGACTGCCCGTCGCACGCGTCCGGAATGACGCCTGCGGCCGCAGGTCGCATCTGGTGAGGTCGCAGGTCAGCCTACGCAGCCCCTGAACGTGAGGCCGTGAGAGCCACGCCGCTCGTCGAGCAGTGAGCGGCAGACATGGGGGGTCAGACAGGCACCGCGGGGCGGATGTTCTGATTGCCTGCGAAGACGTTGCCGGGGTCGTACTCGAACTTGATCTGCGCCAGCCGCTCGTACTTCTCGGGTCCGAACGCCGCCTTGATGCGCTCGGCTCCCTCGTTGCCGATGAAGTTGAGGTAGACCCCGCCTGTGGTGAAGGGGGCGTTCGCCTTGCGGTAGTCCCTCACCCACGCGATGTTCGCGGCGTCGTCGGCCGGGTCCTCCCAGGTTGCGAAGGGGTGAGTGACCCACCGCGCCGAGCGCTGGCTCATGGGTGTGGCGTCAGCGTCGACGCGCGCGAGCGCGCCGCCCCACGGGAGCAGCAGGTGCTGGGTCATCGGCGAAGCACGGCGTGCGCCGGCGTCGAGGAACACGTCGAGAGCGTCGTCGGGGAACGTGTCGTGGTAGTCGGCGCTCCAGTACTGCCGGAACCCCGGTGGGTCGTCGATCATCGACTGCAGCTGCGCGTAGGGCATCGGGCCGACCAGGTCGACCTCGGGGGACAGGTCGCGCATGACGTGGACCACGTCCGCTGCCGGTCGCCTCGTCACCGTTCCAGCAGACCGCGATCGCGATCAGTGGCTGGCCCTGCAGGTGCTGCGGGATGAACTCCTCCGGTGGGCCGCTGAGCATCACGAGTGCGGTGCCGAGCGCTTCGGGAGCGTCATCGGCCCAGTCACGGAAGGCCCGGGACACCTCGGGTCCGCGGTCAGCGGGCCAGGCCATGAGCCCACCGGTGATCATCGGACCGACCGGGTGCAGCTGGAACTCGAGGGTGGTGACGACACCGAAGTTGCCGCCCCCTCCCTTGCTGGCCCAGAGCAGGTCCTGGTGCTGGGTGTCGTCGGCGCGGATCTCTCGCCCGTCGGCGGTCACCAGCTCGACGGCCACGAGGTTGTCGCAACTGAGTCCGTGCTGACGTTCCAGCCAGCCCGAACCGCCCCCGAGGGTGAGCCCGGAGACGCCGGTCGTGGACACTCGGCCGCCGGTGGTGGCCAACCCGAACTCCTGCGCAGCTGCGTCGAACTCTGCCCAGGTGCACCCGGCCCCGACCCTGGCCCGTCGGGCCGTGGGGTCGATGTCGATGGCCTTCAGGGGCCGGACGTCGATGACCAGCCCGTCGTCGTTGGTGGACTGCCCTGCCACGGAGTGGCCGCCTGAGCGTACGGCCACTGGGAGACGGTCATGTGCCGCCCGATCCAGAGCCTCTCTGATGTCTGCGGGTCCTTCGCATGCTGCGATGATCCGCGGAGACTTGTTGACCATCGCGTTGAACAGCGCGCGCCGCTCGTCGTATTCTGCGTCCCCGGGTTGAATCCACTTCGTCATGCGCCTGCCTCCTTGACCTTCCCCGCAGAACCCACGATCCTCCCGGGCCGATCACCGTGACAAGCAGTCACGGTCGCTGGTCTAAACCCCCTGCACGTGGGAAAGACGCCTGAGCCTGATCTGGCTCGAGGCTGGGGTCTCCGGCCGAACCTGTCTCCCGCCTCCGCCGCCGGCCGCAGGTGGGCCGAGACTCGGTGTCTGAGGTGGTCCCGGTCCCTCTAGGCTGTCGGCCATGACGGACTCCCTCATCAGCAGCGCGTACTCCCAGGCCCTCGAGGTCATCGCGTCGGTCGAGCCGCGCATCGCCGAGGCCACCCGCCAGGAGCTCACCGACCAGCGCGGATCGCTCAAGCTGATCGCGTCCGAGAACTACGCCTCGCCCGCGGTGCTGCTGACCATGGGCACCTGGTTCAGCGACAAGTACGCCGAGGGCACCGTCGGGCACCGCTTCTACGCCGGCTGCCAGAACGTCGACACCGTCGAGGCGCTCGCCGCCGAGCACGCCCGCGAGCTGTTCGGCGCTCCGTACGCGTACGTCCAGCCGCACTCGGGCATCGACGCCAACCTCGTCGCCTTCTGGTCGATCCTGGCCAACCGGGTCGAGACCCCCTACCTGCAGAAGATGCAGGCCAAGAACGTCAACGAGCTCACCGAGGCCGACTGGGAGACGCTGCGCCACGAGTTCGGCAACCAGCGCCTGCTCGGCATGTCGCTCGACGCGGGTGGCCACCTCACGCACGGCTTCCGCCCCAACATCAGCGGCAAGATGTTCCACCAGCAGCAGTACGGCACCGATCCGGAGACCGGTCTGCTCGACTACGACGTGGTCGCTGCCAAGGCGCGCGAGTTCAAGCCGCTCGTGCTGGTCGCGGGCTACTCCGCCTACCCGCGTCGGGTGAACTTCGCCAAGATGCGCGAGATCGCCGACGAGGTCGGCGCCGTCCTGATGGTCGACATGGCGCACTTCGCCGGGTCTGGTCGCGGGCAAGGTCTTCACCGGCGACGAGGACCCCGTGCCGCACGCCCACATCACCACCACGACGACGCACAAGTCGCTGCGCGGCCCGCGCGGCGGCATGGTCCTGGCGCAGGAGGAGTTCGCGGCCGACGTCGACCGCGGCTGCCCGATGGTGCTCGGCGGCCCGCTGTCGCACGTGATGGCGGCCAAGGCCGTCGCGTTCGCCGAGGCCCGCCAGCCGTCGTTCCAGACCTATGCGCAGAAGATCGCCGACAACGCGAAGTCGCTCGCCGAGGGCTTCCTGACGCGCGGCGCGAACCTCGTCACCGGCGGCACGGACAACCACATCGTGCTGCTCGACGTCTCGAGCTTCGGGCTCACCGGCCGGCAGGCCGAGTCGGCCCTCCTCGACGCCGGCGTGGTCACCAACCGCAACTCGGTCCCGGCCGACCCCAACGGCGCGTGGTACACCTCCGGCGTCCGGCTCGGCACCCCCGCGCTCACCACCCGCGGCTTCGGCCACGACGAGTTCGACACGGTCGCCGAGCTCATCGTCGACGTGCTCAGCAACACCGAGGCCGGCACGACCAAGGCCGGCGGCCCCAGCAAGGCGTCGTACGTCCTGGGCGACGGAGTCGCCGACCGCGTCACGGCGCGCTCGGCCGAGATGCTCGACAAGCACCCGCTCTACCCGGGTCTCGTCCTCAGCTGATCGTGTCGGTGGCCCAGACGTAGCCCACCTCGGGACGCCCGGTGCCGCCGTAGCGGGGCGCCCGGGTCACCCGGCCCTCGTCGGCGAGGTGCTCGAGGTAGCGGCGGGCCGTCACCCGCGAGACGCCGATCTCCTCGCCGGCCTCGCCGGCCGAGAGACCCTCGGGGCGACCACGCAGGGCGACGACGACGGCCCGCAGGGAGTCCAGGCTCATCCCCTTGGGCAGCGTGTCGCCCGTCGGCCGCGTGCGCAGGGCGCCGAAGAGCTGGTCGACGTCGTCCTGCACCACGTCGGCGGGGGAGCGCTCGAGCTGCGCGCGGAACTCGGCGTACTGCTCGAGCTTGCCGCGGAAGGCGGCGAACGTGAACGGCTTGAGCAGGTAGAGCACGACGCCCTGCGAGACCGCCCGGCGCACCACCTCGGTGTCGCGGGCCGACGTCACCGCGATGACGTCGACCTGCCGGCCCTCCGCGCGCAGCCGCTGCAGCAGGCCGAGCCCGTGCCCGTCCGGGAGGTGCATGTCGAGCAGGATCAGGTCGACCGCGCTGTCGCGGTCGAGCAACCGCACCGCCTCACCGGCCGACCTCGCCACCCCGGCCAGCTCGAACCCGGGCATTCGCCCGACGTACGTCGCATGCGCCTCGGCGGCCACCTCCTCGTCCTCGACGACGAGCACCCGGACGCTCACGTCGCGCCGCCGCCGCGAGCCGGCTGCGGACTGCGTACGCCGACCACGAATCGCGCGCCCCCGAGCGGGGAGTCGGTGACCTCGAGCGTGCCGCCGTTGCGCGACACGACCTGGGCGACCATCGCCAGGCCGAGCCCGCGGCCGTGCTGGGCCTTGCTCGACCAGCCGCGCTGGAGGACGTGCGCGCGGTCCTCGGCTGCGATGCCCGAGCCCGAGTCGTCGACCTCGACGTGCAGGGAGTCGGAGTCGCCGCTCAGACTGACCCGTACGCGCTGGGCCGTGGTCGCCCGGGTCTCGGCGACGGCGTCGAAGGCGTTGTCGACGAGGTTGCCGACGAGGGTGACGAGGTCGCGGCCGTCGACGGGCAGGTCGGCGGGCAGGCTGCCCGCGATCTCCAGGTCGATGCCGCGCTCGGCCGCCTGGGCGGTCTTGCCGAGCAGCAGCGCAGCCAGCACGGGCTCGTCCACGGCCGAGACGAGCTGGTCGGCGAGGCCCTGGGCGACCTCGAGCTCGGAGGTCGCGAACGCGACGGCCTGCTCGACTCGGCCCATCTCCACCAGCGAGACGATCGTGTGGAGCCGGTTGGCGGCCTCGTGGTTCTGCGCCCGGAGCGACTCGGTGAGCCCGCGCACCAGGTCGAGCTCGCCCGTGACGGCCTGCAGCTCGGTGCGGTCGCGGACGGTGACGACCGCGCCGACCTCGTCCTGGTTCCAGTAGGCGGGAGACGTGCTGAGGACGAGCACCTGCTGGCCCAGCACGTACGTCTGGTCGGCCACGGCCGAGCGCTCGGCCACCGCGGCGACCAGCCCGGGCGGCAGGCCGAGCTCGTCGAGCAGGCCGCCCTTCGACGTCGTCGGGCAGGCGAGCAGCCGCACGGCCTCGTCGTTGACGAGCTGCACCCTGCGGTCGGCGTCGACGAGCAGCAGTCCCTCGCGCACCGCACCGAGCACGGCTCGGTAGTACTCGTACATCCGGGTGATCTCGCGCTCGCCGAGCCCGTGCGTCTGTCGGCGCAGCCGCCGCGAGATGAGCCAGGCGCCCAGCAGTCCAGCGAGCAGGGTCGCGCTCGCGGCGAGGCTGATGCCTGGCAGGTCGCGTACGAGCTGGCGGTCGAGCCGGTCGACCTTGATGCCGACCGCGACGAGGGCCACGACCTCGCCGTCGTCGACGACGGGCACGACCGCGCGTACGGACGGCCCGAGCGTGCCGACGTACTGCTCGGTGAAGACCTTGCCCTGCGGCGCGCCGCCGAGCCCGCCGACGAAGGCGCGGCCGATCTGCTCGACGTCGGGGTGGGTGTAGCGCGTGCGGTCGGTGTCCATGACGACCACGAAGTCGGTGCCGGTGTCGCGGCGGACCTCCTCGGCGAAGGGCTGGAGCCGCTCGGTCGGGTCGACCTCGCCGACCTCGCGGCGTACGAACGGGGAGTCCGCCACCGACCGGGCCACCCCGGTCGCCTGCGCCCGGGCGCTCTCGCGTGAGTCGTTGCGGGCGTCCCACGCGGCCAGCGCGACCGCGGTGACGACGAGCACGACGACCACGCCCACCTGGAGCAGGAGGATCTGGCGGGCGACGGGACTCTCGCTCGCCGCCCGTCGTCGCATGCGGGCATTGTGCCCGCCCCTGCGCGGGTGTGCCACGGCGTCCGTGGGCGGCGTGAACTCAACGCACACAAGGGTGACCGCTGTCACAGCCGGCCACAGGATGTGACGGCGGGCACAGGCCCGGTCATCCAGCAGCACCGGAGTCGGAGGAATCATGAGCACCACCAACCCAGGGACCACGGTCACGCGAGACCGGACCCACTACCTCTACATCGCCGTCATCATCGCGGTGGTCCTCGGCGCCGTCACCGGCCTCGTGTTCCCCGACTTCGCGGTGGGACTGAAGTGGATCGGCACGACGTTCGTCGCGCTGATCAAGATGATGATCCAGCCCGTCATCTTCTGCACCCTCGTCATCGGCGTCGGCTCCGTGCGCAGCGCGGCCAGCGTCGGCAAGGTCGGCGGCCTCGCGCTCGCCTACTTCCTGTCGATGTCCACCGTCGCGCTCGCGATCGGCATGGTCGTCGGCAACCTGCTCGACCCGGGCGAGGGCCTCAACCTCTCCGACGAGGTCGCGGGTGTCGGCCAGGAGCAGGCGGCCGAGGGCCACGGCTCGACCACCGAGTTCATCACCGGCATCGTTCCCGACTCGCTGCTCTCGTCACTGACCTCGGGCGAGGTGCTCCAGACCCTTCTCGTCGCGCTGCTGGTCGGTTTCGCACTGCAGGCGATGGGCCGCGCCGGTGAGCCGATCCTCATGGGCATCGGCCACCTGCAGCGCCTGGTCTTCCGGGTGCTCGCGATGATCATGTGGGCCGCCCCGGTCGGCGCCTTCGCCGCCATCGCCGCCGTCGTCGGCGAGACCGGCGTCGACGCCCTCAAGAGCCTCGCGACGATCATGATCGCCTTCTACCTCACCTGCGCGGTCTTCGTCTTCGGCGTCCTCGGCCTGATCCTCAAGCTGGTGACCGGCGTCAACATCCTGCGCCTCTTCAAGTACCTCGGCCGCGAGTTCCTGCTGATCGTCTCCACCTCGTCGTCGGAGTCGGCCCTGCCGCGCCTGATCGCCAAGATGAACCACGCCGGTGTCGAGAAGACCACCGTCGGCGTCGTCGTGCCGACGGGCTACTCCTTCAACCTGGACGGCACCGCGATCTACCTGACGATGGCGTCGATCTTCATCGCCGACGCGCTCGACAAGCCACTGAGCATCGGTGAGCAGGTCTCGCTCCTGCTCTTCATGATCATCGCGTCGAAGGGTGCCGCCGGTGTCACGGGTGCCGGCCTCGCCACGCTCGCCGGCGGGCTGTCGTCGCACCGGCCCGAGCTCCTCGACGGGGTCGGCCTGATCGTCGGGATCGACCGGTTCATGTCGGAGGCCCGTGCGGTCACCAACTTCGCCGGCAACTCGGTCGCCACGCTCCTGGTGGGCCAGTGGACCGGCACCATCGACCACGCCCAGCTCGAGCGGGTGCTGTCGGGGGAGGACCGCTTCGACGAGGCCACGATGGTGGACGACCACGACACGTCCCCGCCGCCCGCCTCTCCCGCGGAGGAGATGGCCACCGCGGTTCGCTGACCGTCGACCGCCACGCCCCGGACCTTCCACGGTCCGGGGCGTGGTGTCGTACGCCGACCACGTGGGTGGGGGTTTGGGTGGCGGCGTACGACATGCGTCTTGTCGTTTGCCGCCACCTCCGCGTGGGTGGAGGTTCTGGGTGGCGGCGGACGACATGAGGGGTGGCGGATGCGTTGTCGTTTGCCGCCACCTTCGCGTGGGTGGAGGTTTGGGTGGCGGCGTACGACATGAGGGGTGGCGGATGCGTTGTCGTTTGCCGCCACCTTGGTGTGGGTGGAGGTTTGGGTGGCGGCGTACGACATGAGGGGTGGCGGATGCGTTGTCGTTTGCCGCCACCTTCGCGTGGGTGGAGGTTTGGGTGGCGGCGTGCGACATGAGGGGTGGCGGATGCGTTGTCGTTTGCCGCCACCTTCGCGTGGGTGGAGGTTTGGGTGGCGGCGGACGACATGAGTGCGAGGTCTTGCGTTGCGGCGGATGCGGACGACATCGTTCAGGGCCGGCGGCGTGTCGTATGCCGCCACTCTGGGGCAGCTGACGGTCGGACGGGCCTCAGGTCAGGGAGCGGTAGAGGTCGACCGTACGGGCCGCGATGGCGTCCCAGCTGAAGGACTCGATGGCGCGCTGGCGACCGGCGACGCCGTACGCCCGCGCACGGTCGGGGTCGCTCACCGCGTCGGTGAGGGCGGCGCCGAGGTCGGCGACGTAGCGCTCGGGGTCGAGCGGGGTGCCGGTGCCGTCGGTGGCCTGGTCGATCGGCACCAGCCAGCCGGTCTCGCCGTGGACGACGACCTCGGGGATGCCGCCGGTGGCGGTGGCGACGACGGCGGTCTCGCAGGCCATCGCCTCGAGGTTGACGATGCCGAGCGGCTCGTAGATCGACGGGCAGGCGAAGACCGTCGCGGCGGTGAGCAGCGCGACGACGTCGGGGCGGGGGAGCATCTCGGCGATCCACACGACGCCGGAGCGGGTCGCGGCGAGGTCCTCGACCAGCCCGCGCACCTCGGCCTCGATCTCCGGGGTGTCGGGAGCGCCGGCGCACAGCACCAGCTGGACGTCCGGCGGCAGCGCCGCGGCCGCGCGCAGGAAGAGCGGCAGCCCCTTCTGGCGGGTGATCCGACCGACGAAGATGACGCTGGGACGGTCGGGGTCGACGCCGAGCTCGCGGACCCGGTCGGGGTTCGCGATCGGGGACCACTGCGCGGTGTCGATGCCGTTGTGCACGACGTGGACGCGCGCGGGGTCGACGGCCGGATAGCTGCGCAGGACGTCGTCGCGCATCGCGGCACTCACGGCGACGATCCCGGCGGCACCCTCGTACGCCGTGCGCTCCGCCCAGCTCGACAGGGCGTAGCCGCCACCGAGCTGCTCGGCCTTCCACGGCCGCATCGGCTCGAGGGAGTGCGCACTGACGACGTGGGGGATGCCGTGCATCAGCCCGGCGAGGTGGCCGGCCATGTTGGCGTACCAGGTGTGCGAGTGCACGAGGTCGGCTCCGGCGCAGTCGTCGACCATCGCGAGGTCGACGCCGAGCGTGCGGATGGCCGGGTTGGCCTCCGCGAGCGACGACGGCTCCGCGTACGCCGTGGTGCCGGGCTCGGAGCGCGGAGCCCCGAAGCAGCGCACCCGCGCGTCCATGTCGGGGAGGACCCGCAGGGCGCGGACCAGCTCGGCGACGTGCACTCCGGCACCGCCGTAGACCTCCGGTGGGTACTCCTTGCTGAGGACGTCGATGCGCATGGGCCGACCGTAGTCCAGCAACCAGATCCGTAGGGAGGTCGACCGCGCCGCCGTGGACCACTAGTTTCGTCCCATGGCCATCACGCCCCCGCGCAAGAAGGTCCTCGCCGTCGTCCTGGCAGGCGGTGAGGGCAAGCGTCTGATGCCGCTCACGGCCGACCGGGCCAAACCGGCGGTGCCGTTCGGAGGGATCTACCGCCTGATCGACTTCGCGCTGTCCAACGTCGTGAACTCCGGCTACCTCAAGGTCGTCGTGCTCACGCAGTACAAGTCGCACAGCCTCGACCGGCACGTCACGACGACCTGGCGGATGTCCAACCTGCTGGGCAACTACGTCACCCCGGTGCCGGCCCAGCAGCGGGTCGGGAAGCGGTGGTACGCCGGCAGCGCCGACGCGATCTTCCAGTCGCTCAACCTGCTCACGGACGAGCAGCCCGACATCGTCGTGGTGGTGGGCGCCGATCACGTCTACCGGATGGACTTCTCGCAGATGGTCGCCGACCACGTCGAGTCCGGCGCCGGCTGCACGGTCGCCGCGATCCGGCAACCGATCAGCCTGGCCGACCAGTTCGGCGTGATCGACGTCAACCCGAGTGACCCGCAGAAGATCCGTGCCTTCCTCGAGAAGCCCACCGACCCGGTCGGGCTGCCCGACTCGCCCGACGAGGTGCTCGCCAGCATGGGCAACTACGTCTTCACCGCGGACGCGCTGCGCGACGCCGTGACGCGCGACGCCGACCGCGAGCAGTCCAAGCACGACATGGGCGGCGACATCGTGCCGTGGTTCGTCGACAAGGACGAGTCGGCCGTCTACGACTACAAGGACAACGAGGTCCCGGGCTCGACCGATCGTGACCGCGGCTACTGGCGCGACGTCGGCACCATGCGCTCCTACTACGACGCGCACAAGGACCTCGTCTCCCCGCTGCCGGTCTTCAACCTCTACAACAACGCGTGGCCGATCTACACCAGCTACGGCCCGCACCCGCCGGCCAAGCTCGTCGAGGGAGCGAGCGGCGCGACGGTCTCGACCTTCAACTCGATCCTGTCGCCCGGCGTCGTGGTCAGCGGCGGCACGGTGAACCAGTCCGTGCTCTCGCCCGCCGTGTGGGTCAAGGACGGGGCCGAGGTGTCCGACTCCGTGCTGATGGACGGCGTGCAGATCGGTGAGGGCGCCGTGGTGCGCAACGCGATCCTCGACAAGGGCGTCATCGTTCCGCCCGGTGCGCGCATCGGTGTCGACCACGAGGAGGACCGCGCGCGTGGATTCGTCGTGGACGAGGGACTGACCGTGCTGGCCAAGCAGCAGAAGGTCGAGAGCTAGGCCCCCAGCGCCTCGCGCTGATCGACCAGGAAGGCACGCTCGACGTCGTTGCGGCACGCCGCGATCGCCTGGTCGTACGCCGCCCGCGCGGCGTCCGCGTCGCCCGAGCGGGCCAGCAGCTCGGCACGGACCGCGGCCGGCCGGTGGCTGGACGGGATCTCCAGCCCCTCGAGCGCGGCCAGGCCCGCCGCGGTGCCGCGGTCCTCGGCGACCGCGACGGCGCGCGCCAGCCGGGCGGACGGTGACGGGGCGACCTGCAGCAGCAGGTCGTAGAGCCGGACGATCCGGTCCCAGCGGGTGTCGTCGGTGGTGGGCGCGATGGCGTGCTCGGCCGCGATCCGCGCCTGGAGGGCGTACGACGCCGCCAGCGGGGTGAGCGGTCCGGCCAGGCCGGGCGCGGCCAGCAGCCGCATGGCCTCGGCGATCTCGTCGTGGTGCCAACGGGTCCGGTCCTGGTCGGCGAGGAGCACCAGCCGTCCGTCGTGCACCCGGGCGTCGCGCCGGGAGTGCTGGAGCAGCATGAGGGCGAGCAGCGCCAGCAGGGCCGGCTCGTCGGCGCGGAGGCCGAGGCCGACACGGGCCAGCCGGATCGCCTCGCCGGACAGGTCGGCACGCAGCAGGTCGGGCCCGGTGCCGGGGGCGTAGCCGGCGGTGAAGGCGAGGTAGGCGGTCTGCGCGACGAGGTCGAGCCGGTCGGGCAGGACGGAGGCGTCGGGCACGGCGAACGGGATGCCGGCGCCGACGATGCGCTTCTTGGCGCGCGTGATGCGGGCCGCCATCGTCGGCTCGGGCACCAGGAACAGCCGGGCGATGTCGGGCGTCGGCACGCCGAGCACGAGCCGCAGGCTCAGCGCACTGGCCGACTCGGGCGCCAGGGCGGGGTGCGCGCACATCAGCACCAGTCGCAGGACGTCGTCCTCGACGAGGCTGCCTGCGTCGGCCATGGTGCGTGCTTCCTCCTGCCCCCGGTCGACGTCGGTGGCGAGCACCGGCAGCTTGCGGCGCGCCACCTCCTCGGTGCGGAGCCGGTCGAGCACCCGCCGCCTGGCCGCGGTCATCAACCAGCCGGCCGGGTTGTCGGGAGCGCCGTCGACCGGCCAGGTGCGGCTCGCGGCCTCCACCGCGTCGCCGAGGGCGTCCTCGACGAGGTCGAGCCGGCGGAACTGCGACAGGAGCAGGGCCACCAGTCGGCCCCACTCCTGTCGCACGACCCGCTCGAGGTCGTCCAGGTCCTCGCTCAGAGGGTCACGTCCACCGTCGGGTGGATCTGGATGTCGTAGGGCGGCAGCAGCTGCAGCAGCTCCACCAGCACGTCGAGGTCGGGCGACTCGACGAGGTAGAACCCGCCCATGCCCTCGATCACCTCGGCGTAGGGGCCGTCGGTCAGCGCGACCCGGCCCGCCGTCGTACGCATCACGGTGGCGTCGCCCGGGTCGCTCAGCGCCTCACCCGCGAGCAGCTCGACACCGTCGCGCGCCGCACAGGCCTCGGCGAACTCGCCGAACGTGGCCATCGCGGCTGCCTGCTCGTCCTCGGTCTGGTCGGGCCACGGCTTCTCCGCGCCGTCGCCGATCAGCAGCACCAGGTACTTCATGACGCGTCCCCCTCGCCGGTGATCTTGCGGTGCACCTCGACGGCGTCTCCGGTCGCCGAGAGGATCTTGCAGACGTCCATGAGGTCATCGAGGTCGTCGGTGCGTACCTCGTAGTAGCCACCCAGCTGCTCGGTGGTCTCGGTCCACGGGCCGTCGGTGACGGTGTCGGAGTGGGGCGCGAGCGACTTCGCCTCGGACGCGCGCGGCAGCTCGGCGCCGCCGACGATGGTGTGCCCGCGTCGCTCGAGCTCCTCGGTGAAGCGCCCGTGCACGTCGTAGGTCGCCTTCTTCTCCTCCTCGGGTGTGTCCCACCACGCCTCGGTGTCGCCCAGCAGCAGCACGATGTAGTCGGTCATGTCAGGTCTCCTTCGCAGTCCTGGGTCACTCCGCCGCGCGGCGGAGCTCGATGTGCTCGCCGCGGCTGGCAAAGCGCTGGCAGGCGGCGCGCAGGCCGTCCTCGTCGTCGCTCTCGACGAGGTAGAAACCCACGACCTGCTCGGCGGTCTCGCTGAACGGTCCGTCCGTCACCAGGGCGCCGCCGGCGCCGTCGGGACGCATGGACGTCGCCTGCGCGGACGGCTCCAGCGGGCTCACCGTGACGAGGGTGTGGCCCCCGGCATCGAGCTCCTGCTGGAACTGCACGTGGGAGGCGTGTCCCTTCTCGTGTTCCTCGGGAGGCAGGTCTGCCCACTCGGCCTCGGGTGCCGGCAGCAGGATCAGGTAGCGGCTCATCGCGTCGGTGTGCTCCTCGGTCGTCGCGGGCCGCTGGACTGCGGCCTCACCACTCTGACGGACCGAGCCTGCCCGATTCGACACCCGACCCGCACCTTTCTCGACGGGAGTTGCCCGACCCACCAAGATGGGGCCATGGCCATCCACGAAAGAGCAGGACAGCCCGCCCGCCCCGAGGACCTGGTGGACGTCTCCCACCTCGTCACGGCCTACTTCGACCTGGAGCCCGACCCGGACGACGTCGCGCAGCAGGTCGCCTTCGGCACGAGCGGGCACCGCGGCACGTCGCTCAACACGTCCTTCAACGAGATCCACATCGCCGCGACCACCCAGGCGATCTGCGACTACCGCGCGGATCAGGGCTACGACGGTCCGCTCTTCATCGGCCGCGACACCCATGCCCTCTCCGAGCCGGCCTGGGCCACGGCGCTCGAGGTGCTGGTCGCCAACGACGTCACCGTGCTGGTCGACGACCGCGACGGCTTCACGCCGACCCCCGCGGTCAGCCACGCGATCATCCGCGCCAACCAGGGGCGTACGACGGGCGCCGGCCTCGCTGACGGGATCGTGGTCACCCCGTCGCACAACCCGCCGCAGGACGGCGGCTTCAAGTACAACCCGCCCCACGGCGGGCCGGCCGACTCCGACGCGACGAGCGTCATCGCCGCCCGCGCCAACGAGCTGATCCGCGGCAACATCGAGGGCGTACGACGGGTGACCTTCGCCAGGGCGCGCGCGGCCGTCGGCTCGTACGACTTCCTCGGCACCTACGTCGACGACCTGCCGCAGGTGCTCGACCTCGACGCGATCCGGGACGCGGGGGTGCGCATCGGCGCCGACCCGCTCGGCGGGGCGAGCGTGGCCTACTGGGGCGAGATCGCGGAGCGGCATGGGCTCGACCTGACCGTCGTCAACCCGCTCGCCGACCCGACGTGGCGCTTCATGACGCTCGACTGGGACGGCAAGATCCGGATGGACTGCTCCTCGCCCTACGCGATGGCCTCACTGGTCGGACGCAAGGACGAGTACGACATCGCCACCGGCAACGACGCCGACGCCGATCGGCACGGCATCGTCACGCCCGACGCCGGGCTGATGAACCCCAACCACTTCCTCGCCGTCGCCATCGCCCACCTCTTCGGCGGGGCGCGCCCGGGGTGGCCCGGCTCGGCGCGGATCGGCAAGACCCTCGTCTCGAGCTCGATGATCGACCGGGTGGCCGAGTCGATCGGCAAGCCGCTCGTCGAGGTGCCGGTCGGGTTCAAGTGGTTCGTCCCCGGTTTGATGGACGGCTCGTTCGGGTTCGGCGGCGAGGAGTCTGCGGGCGCCTCGTTCCTGCGGCGTGACGGGTCGAGCTGGACGACCGACAAGGACGGGCTCCTGCTGGCGCTCCTGGCCAGCGAGATCCTGGGCGCGACCGGCAAGACCCCGAGCGAGCACTACGCCGATCTCGTCGCGCGGCACGGCGACCCGGCGTACGCCCGCATCGACGCCCCCGCCACCCGCGACGAGAAGGCGAAGCTCGGCGCGCTCTCGCCCGACGACGTCACCGCGACGACGCTCGCGGGGGAGGCCATCACCGGCAAGCTCACCGAGGCGCCCGGCAACGGCGCGAAGATCGGCGGTCTCAAGGTCACCACCGAGTCCGCCTGGTTCGCGGCGCGGCCGAGCGGCACCGAGGACGTCTACAAGATCTATGCGGAGTCGTTCCGCGGACCCGAGCACCTCGCCCAGGTGCAGGACGAGGCACGAGAGGTCGTCAGTACGGCCCTGCGGTGAGGCCGTGCAACATGCGGATGGGCCGCTCGCCGCGTGCCTGGGACGGCACGGTGACCGGGCCGGCCTCGATGGGCCCGCTGCTCCCGCCGTGCGACCGAGCCGTCTCGGCCGGCTCCTCCTCCATCTGGGCACGCGAGAACGTCACGGCGGCGACCTGGTCGAGTCGCACGAGCGACTGGTTGCCCTCGCCGTCGTCGAGGATGGCCCCCAGGCCGTCGCAACCGAGCACCCGGCCGGTGAGCCAGCTGTTCTGGACGAGCACCTTCACCTCGACGCCGGTGTCCTCGGCCCGCCGGAGCAGGGTCCCCACGCTGAACATGGTGCTGGACATCTTGGTCATGGCGTACCCCCACAGGCATAGGTCACGCGGCCCCCACAGCCGCAGTGAGCCGAAACTACGTGCCGCCCCCGACCCCGGATGGCCGATGGCGTGAGCAAGTCCGAGGCCTTCGACGAAACTTGATGATTCGCGAGGCTTTACGCCACCACTGGTACAGACCGGTCCACGATCGCGCGCAGCGACCCGCTCGTCAGCATCCCGAACGTGCCGCCGTACGTCGTCCCGAACCGGCTCCCACAGAAGGCGTCGGCCACCTCGGGCGGCGCGAAGCGCACCAGCAGCGAGCCCTGCAGGCAGGCGGCCATCCGGCCGGCCAGCACCCGGGCGCCGGACTCGAGCGCCCCCGTGTCGCCGAGGAGCGCGAGCGTGTCGTCGACGGCGCGGTCCAGCCGGCTGTCCGCGCCGCGCGCAGCGCCGACCTCGGTGATCCACGCCTGCAGCACCTCCGGCTCGCGGCCGAGGGCGCGCAGCACGTCGAGGGCGTTGACGTTGCCGGAGCCCTCCCAGATCGAGTTGAGCGGCGACTCGCGGAACATCAGCGGCAGGCCGGACTCCTCGACGTAGCCGTTGCCGCCGAGGCACTCCAGCGCCTCGGCCACCATCGCGGGGGTGCGCTTGCACACCCAGAACTTCGCGAGCGGGAGCGCGATCCGGCGCAGGGCCACCTCGTGGGCGTCGCCCGGCAGGTCGACGGCCGCGGCCAGCCGCATCGCGAGGGCGGTGGCGGCCTCCGACTCGATCGCGAGGTCGGCGACGACGTTCTGCATGAGCGGCTTGTCGACGAGCAGCCCGCCGAAGGCCGAGCGGTGGGACACGTGCCAGACGGCCTCGGCCAGCGCGTGCCGCATCAGCGCCGCCGAGCCGAGGACGCAGTCCAGCCTGGTGGCGGCCACCATCTCGAGGATGGTGCGCACCCCGCGGCCCTCGTCGCCGAGCCGCTGCGCGAGCGTGCCGTCGAGCTCGAGCTCGCTGGAGGCGTTGGACCGGTTGCCGAGCTTGTCCTTGAGCCGGACCACGTCGATCCGGTTGCGGGCACCGTCCGGCAGGACGCGCGGCACCACGAAGCACGACATGCCGCCCTCGGCCTGGGCGAGCACGAGGAAGACGTCGTTCATCGGCGCGGAGGTGAACCACTTGTGCCCGTGCAGGGCGTACCAGCCGTCCTCCGCGGTGGGCAGTGCCCGCGTCTGGTTGGCCCGGACGTCGGAGCCGCCCTGCTTCTCGGTCATCCCCATGCCGGCCAGGGCGCCGCTCTTCTCCGACCGGGGTCGCACGCCCGGGTCGTACGAGCGGGACGCGAGCAGCGGCGTCCACTCCTGCGCGATGGCGTCGTCGGCGCGGAGCGCCGGCACGGCGGCGTACGTCATCGAGATCGGGCAGCCGTGCCCCGGCTCGGTCTGCGACCAGGCGAAGAAGCCGGCGGCGCGCCTGAGGTGCGCGTGGGGGTCGCCGGCCTCCTGCTGCTCCCAGGGCGCGGCCTGCAGGCCGTGGCCGACCGCGCGCTCCATCAGCCAGTGCCACGACGGGTGGAACTCGACCTCGTCGATCCGGTTGCCGAAACGGTCGTACGTCGTGAGCTCCGGGTGGTGCCGGTTGGCAAGCATCCCGTGCTCGCGGCTCTCTGCGGTGCCGGCCTCGGCGCCGAGCGGGACCAGCTCCTCGACGAGCTCCGGCGAGCCGAGCCGGGCGACCGCCTCGGTGAGCGCGACGTCGGACGTGACGACGTTGTGGCCCACGAGCGCCGGCGCCTGGTTGGTGGCCACGCGTGCGTCAACGGGCTGGGAGAGGTCCGTCATGCGGGGTCCGCGATCCGTTGGTCGGGGGAGCGCAGCGGAGGAGAGGAACGGAGTGGGGTGCTCACGGCATCACCGTAGGCGGATCGCCGCCGGAATTCGCGTCGAGGGGGTCAGCAGTCAGTAGCGTGACGGCATGGCCGAGGCGAGCGAGCAGAACCCTGCGCCGCACCGGCTCGAGGTCATCGCCCGACGCTGGGGCGAGCACCTGTGGCGCGTCATCGTCACGACCGTCGGCTCGTGCCTGCGCCACCGGGTCACCGGCCTCGCCGCCGAGGCCGCCTTCTTCGCCGTCCTGTCGGTCCCGCCCCTGGTGTTCGCGCTCGCGGGCGCGGTCGGCTTCGTCAGCGGGACCTTCACCGACACGCAGGTCGACGACATCCGCAACGCGGTGCTCGAGGTCTCCCGCCAGGCGCTGACCGACCGCGCGGTCGACAACATCATCGAGCCGACCATCCGGGAGGTGCTCGGCGGCGGTCGCTACGACGTGATCTCGATCGGCTTCATCCTCGCGCTGTGGTCGGGCTCGCGCGCCCTCAACGTCTTCGTCGACACCATCACGATCATGCACGGCCTGGGCGGGCACCGCGGGATCGTGGCCACGCGGGCGCTGTCGTTCGTCCTCTACGTCATGGCCATGGTCACCGGCGCGCTGAGCATCCCGCTCGTGGTGGCGGGGCCCACGCTGGTCGACCGGGTGCTGCCCGCCCGGCTCGACTTCGTCAACAGCCTCTACTGGCCCCTGGTGCTGGCGCTCTGCATCTGCTTCCTCGCCACGCTCTACCACGTGTCCGTGCCGGTGCGGACGAAGTGGCGGTTCAACCTGCCCGGCGCGACGTTCTCCCTGTTCTGCTGGGTGACCGGGTCGTACGTCCTGCGGTGGGTGCTCACGGTCACCGCCGCCGAGTCGCGTTCGATCTACGGCCCGTTGGCCGCGCCCATCGCCGTCCTCCTCTGGCTCTACCTCCTGGCCCTGGCGGTCCTGATCGGTGCGGCGGTCAACGCCGCCTTCGACACGGTGTTCCCGCAGAACAGCACGACGCGCGCGCGGCTCGAGCTGGTGCAACGCCTGCGCGAGCGGATCAGCGTGCGAGACTCCTGACCGTGTCGACGTTCAGCCACCAGCCCAGCGTGGGCCGGGTGTCCCTCCCTGAGCGCAACCGCTCACCGTGGTGGGAGCTGGCGCGGCGGCTGCTGATGGCGCTGGGCATCCTTGTCGGCACGGTGCTGCTCGTCTACTTCGACCGCGAGGGCTACGTCGACGGCAACGACCCGCAGAACGAGATCAGCCTGCTCGACGCGTTCTACTACACGACCGTCACGCTCAGCACCACCGGCTACGGCGACATCGCCCCGTTCACGCCGCAGGCCCGGCTCGTCAACGCGCTGGTGATCACACCGGCGCGCATCGCCTTCCTGGTCCTGCTGATCGGCACCACCCTGGAGGTCCTCGCCTCCCAGGGACGCGAGATGATCCGGGTCTCCCGGTGGAGGAAGAAGATGGATCAGCACGTCGTCGTCGTCGGCTACGGCACCAAGGGCCGCAGCGCGATCGAGACCCTGGTGAACAACGGCTACGACCGCGAGGCCATCACCGTGGTCGACCCGGGCCCGGTCGCCGTCGCCGACGGCAACCGCGACGGGCTCGTCGTGATCGCGGGCGACGCCACGCGCCGCGGCGTGCTGCGCCAGGCCGAGGTCGAGAAGGCCACCCACGTCATCATCACCACCGACCGCGACGACTCCAACGTCCTTGTCACGCTGACGGTCCGCCAGCTCAACCCCGACGCGTGGATCGTCGCCGCGGTCCGCGAGCACGAGAACGTGCCGCTCATGCGCCAGTCCGGCGCCAACTCGGTCATCACCTCCTCCGACGCCGTCGGCCGGCTGCTCGGCCTCTCCTCGATGTCGCCGACGCTCGGCTCGGTCATGGAGGACCTGATGACGTACGGCGAGGGGCTCGAGGTCGCGGAGCGCGACCTGCTCGTCAACGAGGTCGGCAAGCAGCCGCAGCGGCTGCCCGACCAGGTGATCGCCGTGGTGCGCGACGAGAAGGTCTACCGCTACTTCGACCCGGTGGTCTCGCTGCTCGCCCGCGGCGACCGGCTGATCGTCGTACGCCCCGCCAAGGAGCTGCCGTGGGCGCCGCGTCCCGGCACGCACGGCGAGGACCTCGCCGACGACGACGACTGAGGCGTTGCCGTGATCGCCTCGCACGCGCACCGCTTCGTCTTCGTCAAGACCCGCAAGACCGCAGGCACCAGCCTCGAGATCGCCCTCTCGCGCCACTGCGGACCCGACGACATCGTCACGCGGATCAGCCCGGCCGACGAGGAGCTGCGCGCGGCCGCCGGGGGAGTGCCCCCGCAGAACGACCAGACGGATCCCAGCTCGTACGCCCACATGGGCGCGCGTCGCGTCATCCAGGTGATCGGGCGGGAGACCTGGGACGACTACTTCACGTTCGCCGTCGAGCGGAACCCGTACGACGTGGTGGCGTCGTCGTGGCGCTACAGCGCCCGCAAGCCGACGTACACCTTGTCCTTCGCCGAGTTCGTGCGCACCCCTCGCCGCCTCGACCGGCTCGCGCTCAACGAGCGCCTCTACCGGATGGGCGGGCAGGTGATCGTGGACCGCGTCTACCTCTACGAGGAGCTGCCGGCCGCGGTCGCGGACATCTCGGCCCGCCTCGGCCTCGCCCTCGACCTGCCGCACGCCAAGCAGGGGAGCGGTCCGCACTACCGCGAGCTCTACGGCCCCGGCGACGCCGAGATCGTGGCGGAGCGGTTCGCCCGCACGATCCGGGAGTTCGGCTACGAGTTCTGAGGCCTGTCCCGGCGGTCCCCAGGCGCGGGTTACCGGACAGTCGTGTCGTGATCCGCGGGCGGAACGACACGACTGTCCGGTAACTGCAGGTCAGCGCTCGCGGTGCCCGGGCCGGCCGGAGATCGGCCCGCGCCCGTCGAGCCGGACGCCATCGTGCACGTGGGCAGCACGAACACCGCGTACTGGCACGAGTCGTGGGGCTCGCAACGGTAGACCGTGAAATCCGAACGACCCCCCACTCGCATGTCTGCGAGTCGGGGGCCGTTCGTGCTGGTGGGCGATACTGGGTTTGAACCAGTGACCTCTTCCGTGTCAAGGAAGCGCGCTACCGCTGCGCCAATCGCCCGGGTCTTGAGTTGTCGTGCTGAGGTGCTGGCATGCGAGGTGGGTACGGGATTTGAACCCGTGTACACGGATTTGCAGTCCGTTGCCTCGCCTCTCGGCCAACCCACCGTGGAGGTTCCGTCTTCACGGAGGAGACCTTCCGAGCGGACAACGAGACTCGAACTCGCGACCTCAACCTTGGCAAGGTTGCGCTCTACCAACTGAGCTATGTCCGCCTGCATTTTCGACCGTTCTACCGGCCTCAAGTGCGAGTGGAACAGTAGTACATGGCTTGCACGGCACCAAAATCGACCCCCGGCCCCGCGTGTTCCCCGGCCTCTAGAGTGACGCCATGCGCGCATGGTTCAACGGTGACCTGATGGCCGATCCGACCGAGGGTGTCGTCGCGGTCACGGACCACGGATTCACCGTCGGCGACGGGGTCTTCGAGGCGATCAAGACCGTCCACGGTCGTCCCTTCGCCCTCACCCGTCACCTCGCGCGGCTCGAGCGCAGCGCCGCCGGTCTCGGGCTGCCCGTCCCCGACCTCGACGACGTACGACGGGGGGTCGAGGCCGTGCTCGAGGGTGAGGGCCAGGACGCCCCGATGGGGCGGCTGCGGATCACCTACACGGCGGGACCGCACCCGATGGGGTCGGGCCGCGGCGGCGGTCCGCCGACGCTGGTCGTCGCGTGGAGCGCGATCGAGCCTGCCGCCACCGAGACCACGGTCGTCACCGTGCCGTGGACCCGCAACGAGCACGGCGCCACCGCCGGCCTCAAGACCACGTCGTACGCCGAGAACGTGATCGCGCTCGCCCACGCCGTCGAGCGCGGCGGCAGCGAGGCCGTCTTCGCCAACACGGCGGGCAACCTCTGCGAGGGCACCGGCACCAACGTCTTCTACGTCGTCGACGGTGAGCTGCGCACCCCGAGCCTCGCGTCGGGCTGCCTGGCCGGCGTCACGCGCGGGCTGGTGGTCGAGTGGTGCGGCGCCCGCGAGGTCGACGAGCCGTTGTCGGAGGTCCTGGCTCGATCCAGCGAGGCGTTCCTGGTCTCCACGACGCGGGACGTCCAGGCGATCGCCCGCTGGGACGACCGAGACCTGCCCGCGCCGGGGCCCGTCACCCGGCAGTGCGCGGAGACCTGGGCCGCCCGCGAGGCTGAGAGCATGGATCCGTGAACTCCGGACACGTCGCTCGACCAGGCGATCTCCGCACGGCTCCGGCACACCGCCGAGGGCCTCGTCCCGGTCGTGGTGCAGCAGCAGGGGTCCGGCGAGGTGCTGATGCTGGCCTGGGTCGACGACGAGGCGCTCGCCCGCACGATCGACACCGGCCGGGCGACGTACTGGTCGCGCTCGCGCCGTGAGTACTGGGTCAAGGGGGACACCTCCGGCCACGTGCAGTGGCTCAAGGAGATCCGCCTCGACTGCGACGGCGACACCCTGCTCTTCGTGGTCGACCAGGTGGGCGCGGCCTGCCACACCGGCGACCACACCTGCTTCGACGCCGACGTCGTGCACCGCGTCGATGGCTGAGCCGGACAGGCGGCGTCGCACCTTCGGCCCGGTCGTCCTGGTGGGGCTCGCCGTGGCGGGGCTCGCCGCGGTGGCGGCGAGCAGGCCGTGGGTCGCGGGCGAGTCCGGCGGCGTCGAGTCGACCGGCGGGGGAGCGATGGGCTCCGCGCTGTCCATTGGACAGCGTCGCGGAGTCGCCCCTCGCGGCTGCGCTCGCCCTCGTCGTGCTGGCGTGCTGGGGCGTCATCCTCGTCACCCGTGGCCGCTTCCGCCGGGCGGTCGCCGTGCTCGCGCTCGTGACGGCGGTCGGACTGGCCGCGGCCACCGTCGAGGCGTACGTCAACCTGCCGGACGCGCTCGCCGCGTCCCTGCTCGAGGTCTCGGGCATCGACACCGTGTCCACCCGTCTGACGGCCTGGTACGCCGTGGCGCTGGTCGCGGCTGTGGCGAACGTCGCGGCCACGGTGGCCGCCGTCCGGTTCGTGCGCCACTGGCCCGAGATGGGCACCAGGTACGACGCCCCGGCGGGCGCCCGGAGCGACGACGGACGACGCGACCGGCGAGCCGCCGACGGAGAACATCGACATCTGGAAGGCCCTCGACGAGGGTCGCGACCCGACCGCCTAGACTCCCCGCAGCACTCGAAGAGCAGACGAAGGAGCACCCACGATGGCTGCAGGTCACGGCAACACCCCCGCTGCGTGGACCGCGGTGGGAGTCGCGATGCTCGGGTTCGTCGTCGGCAGCATCGCCCTGCTCCAGACGCCCGCGCAGATGACGCTGCTGTGGATCGGCATCATCATCGCCGTGGTCGCGTTCCCGCTGTTCCTCGTGCTGTCGCGCCTCGGGTTCAACACGTCCGACCACTGAGCACGGACTGAGGCCCGCCCGGGTCCGACCACTGGGCACCGCCCCCGGCCCGGCTGGTGTCGGGTGAGAGGCTGAGCGCATGCCTGCGACCGGTTCCGTGCTCGACGACATCGTCGCCGGCGTGCGAGAGGACCTCGCGCGCCGCGAGGCCGCGCTCCCGCTCAACGACCTCCTCGCGCACCTCGCGGACGCACCCGCGCCGCGCGACCCGATGCCGCACTTCCGCGCCCGCGGCTCGAGCGTCATCGCCGAGGTGAAGCGCCGCAGCCCCAGCAAGGGCGACCTGGCCGACATCCCCGACCCGGCGGCGCTCGCGACGGCGTACGCCCGCGGTGGCGCGGCGGCCATCTCGGTGCTGACCGAGGAGCGCCGCTTCGGCGGCAGCCTCGACGACCTGCGCGCCGTACGCGCCGCGGTCGAGACGCCGATCCTCCGCAAGGACTTCATCGTCGAGACCTACCAGCTGGTCGAGGCCCGCGCCGCCGGCGCCGACCTCGCGCTGCTCATCGTCGCCGCCCTCGACGACGACACCCTGCGCCGCCTCCACGACGAGGCCTCCGAGCTCGGCCTGACCGTGCTGGTCGAGGTGCACGACGAGGCCGAGGCCGAGCGCGCCCAGGCCCTCGACGCCGAGCTGATCGGCGTCAACAGCCGCAACCTCAAGACCCTCGAGGTCGACCCCGACGTGTTCGGCCGCCTCGCGCCGCAGATCCACGCCGACATCGTCAAGGTCGCCGAGAGCGGCATCGCCGGCGTCGACGACGTACGTCGCTTCGTCGTCCGAGGGCGCGGGCGTGGTGCTGGTCGGCGAGGCACTGGTCAAGGACGGCGACCCCGAGACAGCAGTTCGATCGATGACAGGAGTGACTGCCCGTGAGCCAGCAGATCAGCAGAGCCGGCGAAGTACGACGCGGACGAGCGTGGCTACTTCGGCGAGCACGTGGGGTGGGCGCTTCATGCCCGAGGCCCTCGTCGCGGCCCTCGACGAGCTGACCGACGCCTGGCAGGAGGCGATGGCGCGACGAGGCCTTCGTCGGCGAGTTCGAGCGGGTGCTGCGCGACTACGCCGGCACGCCGAGCCGGCTCTACCACGCCGAGCGACTGTCGAAGCAGGTCGGCGCCCGCGTGCTGCTCAAGCGCGAGGACCTCAACCACACCGGCGCCCACAAGATCCGCAACGTGATGGGCCAGGCGCTGCTCACCAAGCGGATGGGCAAGACGCGCGTCATCGCCGAGACCGGTGCCGGCCAGCACGGCGTCGCCAGCGCGACCGCGGCCGCGTACTTCGACCTCGACTGCACCGTCTACATGGGCGCGGTCGACACGCGCCGCCAGGCGCTCAACGTCGCGCGCATGCAGCTGCTCGGCGCCAAGGTCGATCCCCGTCGAGTCCGGCAGCGCGACCCTCAAGGACGCGATCAACGAGGCGCTCCGCGACTGGGTCGCCAGCGTCGACCACACCGCCTACCTCTTCGGCACCGCCGCCGGACCGCACCCGTTCCCGAGCATGGTCCGCGACTTCTGCCGCGGCATCGGTGACGAGGCGCGGCAGCAGTGCCTCGACCAGTACGGCGTCCTGCCGGACGCGATCGCGGCCTGCGTCGGCGGCGGCTCCAACGCCATCGGCCTGTTCACGGCGTTCCTCGAGGACGAGGGCGTGGAGATCCACGGCTTCGAGCCCGGCGGCGACGGCGTGGAGACCGGGCCGCCACGCGGCCACCATCCACGCCGGCGAGGCCGGCGTGCTGCACGGCGCCCGCACCTACGTCCTCCAGGACGAGGACGGCCAGACCGTCGAGTCCCACTCGATCTCCGCCGGCCTCGACTACCCCGGCGTCGGTCCGCAGCACGCGTGGCTCGCGGCCAACGGGCGGGCGACGTACACGCCCGTGACGGACGCCCAGGCGATGGAGGCGATGGCCCTGCTGAGCCGCACCGAGGGCATCATCCCGGCGATCGAGTCCGCCCACGCCGTGTACGGAGCGCTCGACGTGGCGCGCCGGCTCGGTGCGGAGAAGGGCCCGGACGCGACGGTGATCATCAACCTGAGCGGGCGCGGCGACAAGGACATGGGCACCGCGATCGAGTGGTTCGGCCTCGGCGACGCCGAGTCCGAGGCCGAGGCCGTCATCGCGACCGAGCCGGGCGAGGAGGCCTGATGCCGTCGACCAGTGCGGCCTTCGAGAAGGCCCGCGCCGAGGACCGCGCCGCCCTGATCGGCTACCTGCCGGCCGGCTATCCCACGGTCGACGGATCCATCCGGGCCATGCAGGTGATGGTCGAGGCCGGGTGCGACGCGATCGAGATCGGTCTGCCCTACAGCGACCCGGTGATGGACGGGCCCACGATCCAGGCGGCCGCCCAGGCGGCGCTGGACGGGGGCGTACGCACATCCGACGTGCTCCGCGTCGTCGCGGCGGTGGCGGGCACCGGCGTGCCGACGCTCGTGATGACCTACTGGAACCCGATCGAGCGCTACGGCGTGGAGCGCTGGGCCGCCGACCTCGCGGCCGCCGGGGGAGCGGGCATGATCACGCCCGACATCACCCCCGACCACGGCTCGGCCTGGGCCGCCGCCGCCGACGCGCACGACCTCGACAAGGTCTTCCTCGTCGCTCCGAGCTCCACCGACGACCGCATCGCGATGACGGCGGTGGCCAGTCGCGGGTTCGTCTACGCGGCCGCGGTCATGGGCGTGACGGGCGCACGCGCCGCCAGCTCCGACCTCGCCGGGCCGCTCGTCGAGCGGGTCCGGGCGAGCGGTGACATCCCGGTCGCCGTGGGCATCGGCGTCAGCAACGGCGACCAGGCCGCCGAGGTGGCGGCCTACGCCGACGGCGTCATCGTCGGGTCTGCCTTCGTGCGGGCGCTCCTCGACCACCCCGGCGACGAGGCGGCCGGCCTCGACGCCCTGCGGGCGCTGACCACCGACCTGGCCGAGGGCGTCCGACGTGGCACGAGGTAGGACCCTCGTCACGGCGGTCCTGCTCGGCGGGCTGCTGACCGGCTGCGGGAGCAGCGGCGCGTCCACGACGGACTTCACCGGCACCCTCCTCGCCCCGGACCCGTTCCAGGTCTCCTCGACCCCGCTGGTCGACACCGAGGGGGCGGCGTACAGCCTCACCGAGGACACCGACAAGGACCTCACCCTGGTCTTCTTCGGCTACACCCACTGCCCCGACATCTGCGGCCAGGTGATGGCCACCCTCGCCGGCACCCTCGCCCGACTCGACGACGAGCAGAAGGAGCGGCTCGACGTCGTCTTCGTGACGACCGACCCCGCGCGCGACGACGGCCCGACGGTGCAGACGTACGTCGACGCGTTCGACCCCAGCATCATCGGCCTGACCGGCGACCTCGACGACATCGTCGAGGTCGGGCGCAGCATGGCCGTCGGCGTCGACGCGGGCAAGAAGCTGCCCAGCGGCGGCTACGAGGTCACCCACGGCACCCAGGTGCTGGCGATCGACGCGTCCGACGAGACGCCCGCCTACTGGAAGGCCGACGTCTCGCAGGCCCAGCTGGCCCACGACGTCACTGCCATTCTCGATGGAGAGCTCGACGAAGGATGATGTCCACCATGGTTGCCTTGCTCACCCAGCAGTCCCCGCTGGTGACGCTCCTGTCCATCCCCAGCCCGGCCGAGGGCGTCTGGCACCTCGGCCCCGTGCCGATCCGCGCCTACGCGCTCTGCATCATCGCCGGCATCGTCCTGGCGATCTGGATCGGCGAGCGGCGCTGGGTCGCCCGCGGCGGGCAGCCCGGCGAGGTCAGCGACCTCGCCATCTGGGGCGTTCCGTTCGGCCTGGTCGGCGGGCGGCTCTACCACGTGATCACGGACTGGCACCTCTACTTCGGCGAGGACAAGAACCCTGTCACCGCGCTGTACGTCTGGCGTGGCGGCCTCGGCATCTGGGGCGCGATCGCGCTGGGTGCGATCGGCATCTGGATCGGCGCCCGGGTGCGCGGCATCAAGCTGCTGCCCCTGCTCGACGCGATCGCTCCCGGTGTGCTGGTCGCCCAGGCGATGGGCCGCTGGGGCAACTGGTTCAACCAGGAGCTCTACGGGCGCCCCACCGACCTGCCGTGGGGCCTCGAGATCGCTCCCGGGCTGGACGACGGGGTGCGGTCCCAGTTCGGGTCGGACGTGCTGTTCCACCCGACCTTCCTCTACGAGTTCCTCTGGAACCTGGCGGCGTTCGCGGTCCTGATCTGGCTCGACCGGCGCTACCGCCTCGGCCACGGCCGGGTCGCCGCCCTCTACGTGATGCTCTACACCGCGGGCCGCGGGTGGATCGAGTACCTCCGCATCGACACCGTCCAGATGGACGACGTGCTGGGGCTGCGGCTCAACGTGTGGACCTCGATCGTGCTCTTCCTGCTCGCCTCGGCCTTCTTCCTGTGGTCCTCGCGCCGGCACCCGGGGCGCGAGGAGACCGTCCGCACGCGTGAGGCAGAGCTGGAGAGCGCCGGTCCCACGGCCTGAAACGCCGCTCCCCGGCGGCTTTCGCCGGTGATAGGTTCCGTCTTGCTCGGGCCAACGTCGTCCCCAGCCGTACCGCCCACCCCCCAGCTCGACCGGGACACGTGCTCGGAGTGCTGAGACGACGACGGGAGAACCAGTGTCCTCGACGCACGCGTTCCCGCCGCACTTCCCTGCTCCGCAGGGCCTCTACGACCCGCGCTCACGAGAAGGACGCCTGTGGCGTCGCGATGGTGGCCACCCTGACCGGTGAGGCGAGCCACGACATCGTGGCCAAGGCGCTCACCGCGCTCCGCAACCTCGACCACCGCGGCGCGGCCGGCGCCGAGGTCAACTCCGGCGACGGCGCCGGCATCCTCATGCAGGTGCCCGACGCGTTCCTGCGGGACGTGACGCAGGAGCTCGGCTTCGAGCTGCCCTCGCCCCGGTCGTACGCCGTGGGCACCGCGTTCCTGCCGGGTGACGCCGATGCGGTGGCCGCGACCCGGCGCCGGATCGAGGAGATCGCCGACGAGGAGGGACTCGCCGTCCTCGGGTGGCGCGAGGTCCCGGTCGACGACTCGACGCTCGGGGCGACCGCCCGCAGCGTGATGCCGTCCTTCGCCCAGGTCTTCGTGGCCGGCAAGGGCTCTCGGGTCAGCGGGATGGGCCTGGAGCGGCTGGCGTTCTGCCTGCGCAAGCGTGCCGAGTCGGAGACCGACGTCTACTTCCCGTCGCTGTCCTCGCGCACCCTGGCCTACAAGGGGATGCTCACCACCGACCAGCTCGACCAGGTCTTCCCCGACCTCACCGACGAGCGCGTGGCCTCCGCGATGGCCGTGGTGCACTCGCGCTTCTCGACCAACACGTTCCCGAGCTGGCCGCTCGCCCACCCGTTCCGGTTCATCGCGCACAACGGCGAGATCAACACGGTGATGGGCAACCGCAACTGGATGCGGGCGCGTGAGGCGCTGCTGGAGAGCGACCTGATCCCGGGCGACCTCGAGCGACTCTTCCCGATCTGCACGCCGGGCGCCTCCGACTCCGCGTCCTTCGACGAGGTGCTCGAGCTGCTGCACCTGGCCGGACGCTCGCTGCCCCACGCGGTGCTGATGATGATCCCCGAGGCGTGGGAGAACCACCGCGAGATGGACGCCCAGCGCCGGGCGTTCTACGAGTTCCACTCCGCGCTGATGGAGCCGTGGGACGGACCCGCCTGCGTCGTCTTCACCGACGGCACCCAGATCGGCGCCGTGCTCGACCGCAACGGCCTGCGCCCCTCGCGCTACTGGGTCACCGACGACGGCCTCGTCGTGCTGGCGTCCGAGGTCGGCGTGCTCGACCTCGACCCCGCCACCGTGGTGCGCAAGGGCCGGCTCCAGCCCGGCCGGATGTTCCTCGTCGACACCGAGGAGCACCGCATCATCGAGGACGAGGAGGTCAAGAGCCAGCTCGCCGCGGAGCACCCGTACGACGAGTGGCTGCACGCCGGCCTGATCCACCTCGACGACATCGACGACCTCGAGCACATCGTGCACACGCACGCGTCGGTCACCCGACGCCAGCAGATCTTCGGCTACACCGAGGAGGAGCTGCGCGTCCTGCTGAGCCCGATGGCCAACACCGGCGGCGAGGCGCTGGGCTCGATGGGCACCGACACGCCGATCGCCGCACTCAGCGAGAAGCCGCGGCTGCTCTTCGACTACTTCTCGCAGCTCTTCGCCCAGGTGACGAACCCGCCGCTCGACGCGATCCGCGAGGAGCTGGTCACCTCGCTGGCCGGGTCCATCGGGCCGGAGGCCAACCTGCTCGAGCCGACGCCCGCGTCGTGCCGCCAGATCGTGCTGCCGTTCCCGGTGTTCTCCAACGACGACCTGGCCAAGATCCGCCACATCAACCGCAACGGCGACATGCCGGGCTTCCAGGTCCACATCGTGCGCGGCCTCTACGAGGTCGCCGGGGGAGGGGAGACGCTCGCCGCCCGCCTCGACGAGCTCTGCGCCGAGGTGTCGACCGCGATCGCGGACGGCGCGCGCGTCATCGTGCTGTCCGACCGGCACGCGACCGCCGACCTGGCGCCGATCCCGTCGCTGCTGCTCACCGGTGCGGTCCACCACCACCTGGTGCGCGAGAAGACCCGCACCCAGGTCGGGCTGCTGGTCGAGGCCGGCGACGTCCGCGAGGTGCACCACGTCGCGCTGCTCGTCGGCTACGGCGCGGCGGCGGTCAACCCCTACCTCGCCATGGAGTCGGTCGAGGACCTCGCCCGCGAGGCCTACTACGTCAAGGTCGACCCCGAGAAGGCCGTCGCCAACCTCATCAAGGCGCTCGGCAAGGGCGTGCTCAAGGTGATGTCGAAGATGGGCGTCTCGACGGTGGCGTCCTACACCGGCGCCAAGATCTTCGAGTGCGTCGGGCTCTCGCAGGCCGTCGTCGACCGCTACTTCACCGGTACGGCGTCCAAGCTCGGCGGCATCGAGCTCGGCACGATCGCCGAGGAGGTCGCCCGCCGGCACGCGATGGCGTACCCCCGCGGTGGCATCTCCCCGGCCCACCGCGAGCTCACCATCGGCGGGGAGTACCAGTGGCGCCGCGAGGGCGAACCGCACCTGTTCGACCCCGAGACGGTGTTCCGGCTCCAGCACGCCACCCGCACCCGCAGCTACGACATCTTCAAGCAGTACACCGACCGGGTGAACCAGCAGTCGCAGCGGTTGATGACGCTGCGCGGCCTCTTCACCTTCAAGGACGGCGTGCGCGAGCCGATCGACATCGACGAGGTCGAGCCGGTCTCGGAGATCGTCAAGCGCTTCTCGACCGGCGCGATGTCCTACGGCTCCATCAGCAAGGAGGCGCACGAGACCCTCGCGATCGCGATGAACCGGCTCGGCGCCAAGTCCAACACCGGTGAGGGCGGCGAGGACGCCGACCGGTTGTACGACCCCGAGCGCCGCTCGTCGATCAAGCAGGTCGCCTCGGGACGCTTCGGCGTGACGTCGGAGTACCTCACCAACGCCGACGACATCCAGATCAAGATGGCGCAGGGCGCCAAGCCCGGCGAGGGCGGCCAGCTCCCGGGCCACAAGGTCTACCCGTGGGTGGCCAAGACGAGGTACTCCACTCCGGGCGTGGGCCTGATCAGCCCGCCGCCGCACCACGACATCTACTCCATCGAGGACCTGGCCCAGCTGATCCACGACCTCAAGAACGCCAACCCGTCGGCGCGGGTGCACGTGAAGCTGGTGTCGGAGGTCGGCATCGGCACGGTCGCGGCGGGGGTCTCCAAGGCGCACGCCGACGTGGTGCTGGTGTCCGGGCACGACGGCGGCACCGGCGCCTCGCCGCTGACCTCGCTCAAGCACGCCGGCGGTCCGTGGGAGCTCGGCCTCGCCGAGACCCAGCAGACCCTGCTGCTCAACGGCCTGCGCGACCGGATCGTGGTGCAGGCCGACGGCCAGCTCAAGACCGGGCGCGACGTGATGATCGCGGCGCTGCTCGGCGCGGAGGAGTTCGGCTTCGCGACGGCGCCGCTGGTCGTCAGTGGCTGCATCATGATGCGGGTCTGCCACCTCGACACCTGCCCGGTGGGCGTGGCGACGCAGAACCCGGTGCTCCGCGAGCGCTACAGCGGCCAGGCCGACCACGTCGTGAACTTCTTCGAGTTCATCGGCGAGGAGGTGCGCGAGCTGCTCGCCGAGCTCGGCTTCCGCACCGTCGCCGAGGCGGTCGGCCAGGTCGGGACGCTCGACGTCGCCGAGCGCCGTCGACCACTGGAAGGCCGCGGGCCTCGACCTGACGCCGATCCTCCACCAGGCCTCGCGCCACGGGGAGTTCGGCCAGTTCGAGCACCAGGACCTGCGCAACACCAGGTCGCAGGACCACGGGCTCGACAAGGCGCTCGACAACGAGCTGATCGCCATCGCCGCCCCGGCGCTGGAGTCGGGCGAGCCGGTGCGCGCCCAGGTCGCGGTCCGCAACGTCAACCGTACGGTCGGCACGATGCTCGGCCACGAGGTCACCAAGCGCTACCGCGGCGAGGGGCTGCCCGAGGGCACCATCGACATCACCCTCACCGGCTCGGCCGGCCAGTCGTTCGGCGCTTTCGTGCCACGGGGCGTGACGCTGCGCCTCGAGGGCGACGCCAACGACTACGTCGGCAAGGGACTGTCCGGCGGCCGCCTGATCGTGCGCCCCGACCGGGCCGCGACCTTCGCAGCGAGCGAGCAGATCATCGCCGGCAACACGATCGGCTACGGCGCCACGTCCGGCCAGCTCTTCCTGAGCGGCCGGGCGGGCGAGCGGTTCTGCGTGCGCAACAGCGGCGCGAGCGCGGTCGTCGAGGGTGTGGGCGACCACGGCTGCGAGTACATGACCGGCGGCGTCGTCGTCGTGCTCGGCCCGACCGGGCGCAACTTCGCGGCCGGCATGTCCGGTGGCTACGCCCTGGTGCTCGACCTCGACGAGGCGCGGGTCAACCCCGAGCTCGTCGAGCTGGCCCCGGTGACCGGCAAGGCCGCAGACGAGCTCAGGTCGCTCGTCGAGCAGCACGCCGAGGAGACCGGTTCGGAGGTCGCCGCGACGCTGCTGGCCGACTGGGACACGTCGCTGGGCCGCTTCACCGAGGTGATGCCCCGCGACTACAAGCGCGTGCTCGAGGCCCGGGAGGAGGCCCTCGAGGAGGGCCTCGACGAGGACCAGGCCGCGGCTCGCATCATGGAGGTGCTGCATGGCTGATCCGAAGGGTTTCCTCAAGCACGGCCGCGAGGTCGCCTCGCGCCGCGACGTCGCCGAGCGGGTCAACGACTGGGACGAGGTCTATCCCGACGGCATCGGGCGGGCCCTGCTGCCGATCATCAGCACGCAGGCCGGACGCTGCATGGACTGCGGCATCCCGTTCTGCCACCAGGGCTGCCCGCTGGGCAACATCATCCCGGAGTGGAACGACCTGGTCTGGCGCGACGACTGGGACGGCGCGATGGACCGGCTCCACGCGACCAACAACTTCCCGGAGTTCACCGGCCGGTTGTGCCCGGCGCCGTGCGAGACCGCGTGCGTCCTCGGCATCAACCAGGACCCGGTGACGATCAAGAACGTCGAGGTCTCGATCATCGACCGCGCCTGGGGGTCCGGCTACGTCCGCCCCCAGCCGCCGGAGTGGTTGTCGGGCAAGACGGTGGCGGTGATCGGCTCCGGCCCGGCGGGCCTGGCCGCCGCCCAGCAGCTCACCCGCGCCGGCCACACGGTCGCGGTCTACGAGCGGGCCGACAAGATCGGCGGGCTGCTGCGCTACGGCATCCCCGAGTTCAAGATGGAGAAGAAGCACCTCGACCGGCGCCTCGACCAGATGCGCCGCGAGGGCACCGTCTTCCGGGCCGGCGTCGACGTCGGCGGCGACCTGACCGGTCCGCAGCTGCTCGCGCGCTACGACGCCGTCGTGCTCGCGATGGGTGCGACCGACGCCCGCGACCTGCCCGTCACCGGGCGGGAGCTCGGTGGCATCCACCAGGCGATGGAGTTCCTGCCGCAGTCCAACCGCGCGTCGCTGGGCGAGGCGCCCACCGCCGACGGGTCCGACCAGATCGTGGCCACCGGCAAGGACGTGGTCATCATCGGCGGCGGCGACACCGGGGCCGACTGCCTCGGCACCTCGATCCGCCAGGGAGCGCGCTCGATCACGCAGCTGGAGATCATGCCGCGGCCCGGCGAGGACCGGCCCGCGGGCCAGCCCTGGCCGACGTACCCGATGACGTTCAAGGTCTCCTCGGCCCACGAGGAGGGCGGTGACCGGGTGTACGCCGTCTCGACGCAGGAGTTCGTCGGTGACGCCGACGGCCACGTCGCCGCGCTGCGCCTCGTCGAGGTCGACGCGAAGTTCCAGCCGGTCGAGGGCACCGAGCGGGAGATCCCCGCGCAGCTGGTGCTGCTCGCGATGGGCTTCGTCGGTCCGGAGAAGGCGGGTCTCGTCGAGCAGCTCGAGGTCGAGCTCGACGAGCGCGGCAACGTCAGGCGCGACGAGTCGTACGCCGCTTCCGTCGAGGGCGTCTTCGTCGCCGGGGACGTGGGTCGCGGTCAGTCGCTCATCGTGTGGGCGATCGCCGAGGGCCGCAGCGCGGCCGCCGCGGTCGACGCCTACCTCACCGGCTCCACGGCGCTGCCCGCGCCGATCAAGCCGCACGAGCGCCCGCTGGTCGTCTGAGCGCCGGCGTCACAGCGTGTCCAGCTGACGGCGGGACGTTGCTTGGAACGATCCAACTTCCGCTAGGGTGAGGCACGTGCGTAGAGCAAAGATCGTCTGCACCCTGGGCCCCGCGGTGAACACCCCGGAGGGGATCCGAGCCCTCGTCGAGGCGGGCATGGATGTCGCCCGCCTCAACATGAGCCACGGCGCGTACGCCGACCACGAGGCGGTCTACCGCCTCGTGCGTCAGGCCTCCGACGACACCGGGCACGCCATCGGCATCTTCGCCGACCTCCAGGGTCCGAAGATCCGCCTGGAGACCTTCGGCGACGGTCCGGTGAAGCTCAAGAAGGGCGCCACCTTCACGATCACCACCCGCGACGTGGTCGGCGACGTCGACCAGTGCGGGACGACCTACAAGGGCCTGCCGGGCGACGTGAAGCCGGGCGACCCGCTGCTCATCGACGACGGCAAGGTGCGCCTCAAGGTGATGTCGGTCGACGACACCGACGTGGTCACCGAGGTCGTCGTCCCCGGCAAGGTCTCCAACAACAAGGGCATCAACCTCCCCGGCGTCGCGGTCTCCGTGCCGGCGCTGTCGGAGAAGGACACCGACGACCTGCGCTGGGCGCTCCGGCTCGGCGTCGACTTCATCGCGCTGAGCTTCGTGCGCAGCGCGACCGACGCCGCCGACGTGCGCGCGATCATGACCGAGGAGGCAATCTTCGTCCCGGTCATCGCCAAGATCGAGAAGCCCCAGGCGATCGACAACATCGACGAGATCGTCGACGCCTTCGACGGCGTCATGGTCGCCCGCGGCGACCTCGGCGTGGAGTGCCCGCTCGAGGACGTCCCGATCCACCAGAAGCTCATCATCGACAAGGCCCGGCGCAACGCGAAGCCGGTGATCGTCGCCACCCAGATGCTCGAGTCGATGATCACCGCCCCGGCGCCGACGCGGGCCGAGGCCAGCGACGTCGCCAACGCCGTCCTCGACGGCGCGGACGCCGTGATGCTCTCCGGCGAGACGAGCGTGGGGGACTACCCCATCGTCGCCGTGGAGACCATGGCCCGGATCGTGCAGTCCACCGAGGAGCACGGCCTGAGCCACATGGCCGCAGTCGAGTGGCAGCCCCACACCCGCGGTGGCATCATCGCCAAGGCTGCGGCCGAGGTCGCCGAGCGCGTCGAGGCCAAGTACGTCGTCGCCTTCACCGTCAGTGGCGACTCGGCCAAGCGACTGTCGCGCTATCGCGGTCCGATCCCCGTGCTGGCCTTCACGCCCGCGTCCCGCACCCGCTCCCAGCTCGCGCTCACGTGGGGTGTCGAGACCTTCCTGGGCGCCCACGTCGAGCACACCGACGAGATGGTGCGCCAGGTCGACGAGGCGCTCCTCCACATCGGCCGGGTCAAGGAGGGCGACCTCGTCGTCATCATCGCCGGCAGCCCGCCCGGCATCCCCGGCTCCACCAACGCGCTGCGCATCCACCGGATGGGCGACGCGATCAACGGCGCGGCGCCGGCCTACCGCCGCGTCTGAGGCCTACGCCTTCGGGCCGATCAGGCCGTCGAGACGGTGTACGGCGTCCCGGGTGGACACGGACACCATCCACCGACCCGAGCGACGCCACGGCACCTCGGCCAGGTCCAGCGCCCAGCAGCAGAGCTGGAGGATGTCCTCCGAGCGGTTGCTGAACTGCCACCGCGGATAGTCGTAGCGGCGCTTCTCGCCCTGGACGACCCGCGTGGCCCAGTTCTTGACCCTCGATCCGTCCGAGTGGAAGAGGCCGCGGAGGAAGTCGCCCGGGAAGGCCCTCACGACGGCTCGCTGCCAGTCCTCGAGGAGGATGTCGCGCTCGTGCTTGCGACCCGATCCGTGCTGCGGGAACAGGCAGAGCCAGTGCTTCCAGGACACGGTCGTGACAACAGCGCCGGGAACGAGACGCGTGTGGGGGCGTCCCATCGGCTTGACGGTGCTCATCAGCACTATCAGCCGGGCGTTGAGCTCGACGTATCGAGCGTCGTTGACGACGTGCAGGTTGTAGACGGATCGTCGTCCCAGCGTGATGTGGCCGTCACCCAGGTACCACCCCAGGAGCTCGGCGTACTCCGGCTCGGCTAGTGGCGCGCCCTCGCACCGCGGACAGGGAGGGGCGAGATGGCCCTGACCCCGAGGCAGACCGCGTCGCTGGTAGAGCCGACGCCACCTGCGGATCGTCTTGACGGCGACTCCGTGCAGCTCCGCATTGTCCGCATCGCGCATGCCGCGGTCCGAGCACGCCAACGCCGAGTCGACGACAGACTGAGGGCGTACGTGGGGCATCTCGCCATCGAAGCCGTCGCCACCGACATTCACTCCGACGATCGTGGTGGTGCCGGGTGTGGGACTCGAACCCACACGCCCTTGCGGGCAGTGGTGTTTGAGACCACCGCGTCTGCCATTCCGCCAACCCGGCCCGGGAGCGATGAAACCGTACCCGACTAGCCTTGTCGCCGTGACGCAGCCTGCCGAGACCAGCCCCGCCCCCGACGGCGTACGCCGCGTGGTGATCGCGGAGGACGAGGCCCTCATCCGGATGGACCTCGCCGAGATGCTGGAGGAGGAGGGCTACGACGTCGTCGGCCAGGCCGGCGACGGCCAGAAGGCGATCGAGCTCGCGCGCGACCTGCGCCCCGACCTCGTCATCCTCGACGTCAAGATGCCGGTCCTCGACGGCATCGCCGCCGCGGAGACCATCGCCGGCGAGCGGATCGCCCCCGTGGTGATCCTGACCGCCTTCTCCCAGCGCGACCTGGTCGCCCGCGCCCGCGACGCCGGCGCCATGGCCTACCTCGTCAAGCCGTTCCAACGGGGTGACCTCGTGCCCGCGATCGAGATGGCAGTGAGCCGCTACGCCGAGATCACCCTCCTCGAGCGCGAGGTGAGCGATCTCCAGGAGTCGCTCGCCACCCGCAAGTCGGTCGACCGCGCCAAGGGAGTCCTCCAGGAGAAGCTCGGGCTCAGCGAGACCGACGCCTTCCGCTGGATCCAGAAGACCGCGATGGACCTGCGCCTGTCGATGAAGCAGGTCGCCGACGGCGTCGTCGAGCACGGTGTGGCGGGTCTCGGTCAGGGTGTCGGTGAGGCTCCGCCGGACGGGTCCTCGTAGCACCGCAGGTTTCCGTCTCGTTGCCGGTGTAGACCGCTTGGTCACGAAACGGCAACGGCGTGCGACTCGGCGGGCTCAATCGTGTCGCAGCCCACATTCAGGGTGTTAGGTTCCCCGCACGAGGCTGCCGAGGTGGACAGCCCATATGAACAACGGAGGGTCCATGATCCGCTCAACCAAGACGTGGCAGGCAGTCGCGTTGACCGCGGTGGCCGGCCTCGCGCTCAGCGCCTGTGGCACCACGGACACCGGCGGCAGCGGCGGTGGCGATGACGGTGGCGACGAGTGCAACTTCAAGATCGCCGCCATGGGTGCCCTGTCGGGCCCCAACGCCAGCATCGTCGTCCCGTCGGTCGACGGCGCACAGCTCGCCCTCGACCAGTGGGACGGCGGCGACTGCACGGTCGAGCTCGAGCGCTTCGACACCGAGGGTGACCCGGCCAAGGCCACCCCCGTCGCGACGCAGATCGCCGGCGACGAGGAGTTCATCGGTGTCATCGGTGGTGCCTTCTCCGGTGAGACCCGGGCGACCAAGACCATCTACCAGGATGGCGGTATCCCGATGATCAGCCAGTCGGCCACCGCGACCGACCTGACCCAGGACGACCCGGTCGAGGTGTTCCACCGCCTCGTGCCGTACGACGACTACCAGGGCGCCGCGATCGGCAAGTACCTCCTCGACGAGGTCGGCGCCACCAAGGTGTTCGTGATCGACAACTCCGAGGCCTACGGCGAGCCGCTCGCGGACCGCGTCGAGGAGACCCTCGGCGACTCGATGATCGAGCGCGACAAGACCGAGGTCGGCCAGACCGACTTCGGGCCGACCATCTCCAAGATGGAGTCGGCCGACCCCGACGCCGTCATGTACGGCGGCTACATCGCCGAGGCCGCGCCGCTGCTCAAGCAGATCCGCGACGCCGGCATCGAGATCCCGTTCATCGGCGGTGACGGCCTCTACGGTGCCGACTTCGGCAACGCGGTCGGCCCTGCCGGCGAGGGCGCGGTCGTCATGTGCCCGTGTGCTCCCATCGAGGGCGACAGCACCTTCGCTGCCGACTTCGAGGAGGCCTACGGTGGCGCCCCCGGCGCCTACGCGGCCGAGGGCTTCGACGCGATGAGCATCTTCCTCGCGGCGCTCGAAGACGGCGCCCGCACGCGTGCGGAGGTGCAGGAGTTCGTCACCGGCTACACCGGTGACGGCCTCAGCAAGGCCATCGCCTTCGACGAGAACGGTGACGTCCCGCAGGACCAGGTCTCCTACTGGGCCTACAAGAACGAGGGTGGCACGCTGACGCCCGAGGTCGAGGTCAAGCCCGCGGGCTGACCGAGACACCAGCTAGACCACCGCGGGGGCGGCCGGCAACCGGCCGCCCCCGCTCCATGGCCCCGTTCGGGGCTCAGCCTGAGAGGGTCCTGAGTGGACTTCGACGCCCTGATCAGCGGGTTGGACCGACACACGTTGGACGGCATCACCCGCGGATCCATCTACGCGCTCGTCGCGCTCGGCTACACCATGGTGTACGGCGTGATGAAGCTGATCAACTTCGCCCACTCCGAGGTGTTCATGGTGGGCACCTGGACCGTCCTCGGGGTCTACACGCTGCTCGGCGTGACCGCCGGAGCAGGTATCGGGATGGTCATCGCCGCCACCGTCCTCGCCCTCCTCGCCGCCATGCTGGCCTCGGCAGGAACGGCGCTGGCCGTCGAGCGGATCGCCTACCGGCCCCTGCGCAAGAAGGGCGCCCCACCCCTCATCTTCCTCATCACCGGCATCGGCTGCTCCCTGGTGCTGGTGGAGGTCTTCGGCCAGGTGCTGCGCGTCTTCTTCGGCCGCCCGTTCGGCCGGGTCACCGTCAACGTCCCCTCGGTGCTCGAGACCAGGACGGTGTTCACGATCCCCGGTCTCGACCTGCCCGTGAGCAACACCCGCATCCTCATCATCGTCGGAGCCATCGTCATGATGCTGGCGCTCGACACGTTCGTGAACAAGAGCCGGCTCGGGCGAGGCGTCCGCGCCGTTGCGCAGGACGCGGACACCGCGTCGCTCATGGGCGTCAACCGGGAGCGCGTCATCATGCTCGTCTTCGTCCTGGGTGGCGCCATGGCCGGTGTGGCCGCGCTGCTGTACACGATCCAGTTCGACATCACGAAGTTCGACATCGGATTCATCATCGGGCTCAAGGCCTTCACCGCCGCCGTCCTGGGTGGCATCGGCAACCTGCGCGGCGCCCTCGTAGGTGGTCTCGTCCTCGGCCTCGTCGAGGTCTATGCGTCGGCGATCTGGGACTCCAGCTGGACCAACGTGTACGCGTTCGTGGTCCTCGTCGTCGTCCTGATGTTCCGTCCGACCGGCCTGTTGGGTGAGTCCCTCGGAAAGGCACGAGCATGAGCCAGATCACCGACGCCTACCGTGGCCTCCAGCTCGGCGAACGCTGGAACCACGCCCCCAAGCCGGTCCGCTGGTTCGCCATGTTGCTCGTGGTCGCGTTCGCGTTCTACCTGCCCTACCTCAACATCCTGCCGTTCGCCTACATCCGCACCGACCTCTCCTCGAGCGGGTCGGACTGGGCGAGCGTGCTGTTCCTGATCGTCGTCTACATGATCGTGGCCGTCGGCCTCAACGTCGTGATCGGACTGGCCGGACTGCTCGACCTCGGCTATGTCGGCTTCTACGCCCTCGGCGCCTACTCGATCGCGCTGTTCGGATCGACCAACTCGCCCGTCGTCGAGGCGATCCAGAGCAGGTTCGGGCTGTCGGAGGAGTGGGCGGTCCCGTTCGCGGTCTGCATCCCCATCGCCATCACGATGTCGCTGATCGCCGGCGTCTTCCTCGGCGCCCCGACCCTGCGCCTGCGTGGCGACTACCTCGCCATCGTGACCCTCGGCTTCGGCGAGATCATCCGCATCACCGCGCGCAACCTCGACGGGGTCACCAACGGTGCTGCCGGCATCACCCAGGTGCCGGTCCCGCCGGGACCGGAGACCGACGGGCGGGCGTTCTTCAACACGATCGACGCCGAGCGGTGGTACTGGCTCGCGCTCGTCATCCTCATCCTCATCATCTGGCTGGCCAAGCGCCTCGAGAACAGCCGGGTCGGCCGTGCCTGGCTCGCGATCCGCGAGGACGAGGACGCCGCCTCCGTGATGGGCGTGGCGGGCTTCAAGTTCAAGCTGTGGGCCTTCGCCATCGGCGCGACCCTCGGCGGCCTGGCCGGACTGCTGTTCGGGTCCAAGCAGCAGTACGTCGAGCCCAATGCGTTCATGGTGCAGCTGTCGTTCCTCTTCGTTGCCATGGTGGTCATCGGCGGGTCCGGCAACATCTACGGCGCGATCCTCGGCGCCTTCCTGCTCACCTACCTCCCGGAGCGATTCCGCGAGCTCGTCGAGTGGCGCCCGTTCGCCTTCGGTGTGGCGCTCGTGCTGGTGATGATCCTCCGCCCGCAGGGACTGGTGCCCAGCAGACGCAGGGCCAGGGAGTTCGACGATCGACGAGAAGAAGCCAAGGAGGCTGCTGCCGATGTCTGAGCAGACCCACGCAGAGAGCAGCACCGACGGGTCCGTGGTGCTGGAGGACACGTCCGACCACGACCAGATCGCGATCGAGACCTCCGGTGAGGTCGGCGAGGTACTGCTCGAGGTGGACCACGTCACGCTGCGCTTCGGCGGTGTCGTGGCCCTCAACGACGTCAACTTCCAGATCCACCGCGGCGAGATCCTCGGCCTGATCGGTCCCAACGGTGCTGGCAAGACGACCGCGTTCAACGCGATGACGGGCGTCTACACCCCCACCGAGGGCGCGATCCGCTTCAAGGGCAAGGAGATCGCCGGCACCAAGCCGCACAAGATCAACCACCTCGGCATCGCGCGTACGTTCCAGAACATCCGGCTCTTCCCGGAGATGTCCGCGATGGAGAACGTCATGGTGGGCTGCGACGCCCGCCACAAGACGAGCGTCGTCGGCGTGCTGTTCCGGACCTACCGGGTGCGGCCCGCCGAGGAGGAGCTGCCCGAGAGTGGCATCCGCCGCAGCCTCGCCAAGGTGTTCGGCATCAGCCGCCACACCCTGGAGGAGCGCGCCGGTCGCAAGCGGTCGATGGAGCTGCTGCGCTTCGTGGGCATCGCCGACCGGGCGCACGAGCTGGCCCGCAACCTGCCCTACGGCTACCAGCGTCGCCTCGAGATCGCTCGTGCCCTGGCCACCGAGCCGGAGCTGATCTGCCTCGACGAGCCGGCTGCCGGCTTCAACCCCGCGGAGAAGGAGGACCTCATGGGTCTCATCCGCCGCATCCGCGACCTCGGACACACGGTCCTGGTCATCGAGCACGACATGAAGCTGGTCCTCGGCGTCACGGACCGGATCATCGTGCTGGAGTTCGGCCAGAAGATCGCGGAGGGCAGCCCCGAAGAGGTCGCCCGCAACCCGAAGGTCATCGCCGCCTACCTGGGAGAGCCCGACGATGCTGCTTGAGATGAAGGACGCCGTGCTCAGCTACGGCAAGATCGAGGCCCTCCACGGGATCAGCGTGGAGGTCAACGAGGGCGAGGTCGTCTCGCTGATCGGCGCCAACGGCGCCGGCAAGACCTCGACCATGCGCGCCCTGTCGGGCGTGCGTGGCCTGTCGGCCGGCTCGGTGACCTTCAACGGCGAGGACGTCACGAAGATGCGCGCCGACCAGCGGCTGCGCAAGGGACTCGTGCTGTGCCCCGAGGGTCGCGGCATCTTCCCGGGCATGACGGTGACCGAGAACCTCAACATGGGCGCGTACACCCGCAGGGACAAGGCGGCCATCGAGGAGGACTACGACCGGGTCTTCGACCTGTTCCCGCGCCTGCTCGAGCGCAAGAAGCAGGTGGCCGGCACGATGTCCGGTGGCGAGCAGCAGATGCTGGCCATCGGTCGCGCGCTCATGTCGCGGCCCAAGCTGCTGATGCTCGACGAGCCGTCGATGGGCCTGGCGCCGATGCTGATCCAGCAGATCTTCGACATCATCACCGAGATCTCGCAGCAGGGCACGACGATCCTGGTCGTCGAGCAGAACGCCAAGCAGGCGCTCACGCGCAGCGACCGCGCCTACGTCCTCGAGACCGGCAACATCGTCAAGACGGGCACGGGCGCCGAGCTCCTCGACGATCCCTCGGTGCGTGAGGCCTACCTCGGCGTAGCCTGATCGCAGTGCCGGGCGATAGGGTCGCCCGGGTGTGGTGCCGTGAAAGGACGGCAGGGGGCCACCGTCGGTGCACGAGGAAGTGGTGGGTCGATGAGCCGGACGCCGGTGACCGTACGCGCAGCAGAGCCCTCTGACGCGGCCTCGCTGCGCGAGCTGTGGGGCGACATCCTCCGCCGAGGCGGGCTCGACGAGCAGCTCGCCGACGTCTCGGTCGTGATCGCCACGGCGCACGAGCGCGACGACCACTGCATCGCGGTCGCCGAGATCGACGGCGAGGTCGCCGGAGCGGTCTACCTCGAGGCCACGACCTTCACGCCGCTCAACCTCGAGCCGGCGGTGCTCGCCGTCTCCCCGCACGTGTTCCAGCGGTTCCGCCGCAAGGGCGTGGGCAGCGCACTCATGGAGGCCGCCTGCCGCTTCGCCGACCAGCACGGGATCACGAACGTGCAGACGGCCGCGGCCGCCGAGGCGCGCGACGCCAACCGCTTCATGGCGCGGCTGTCGTTCGCCCCGCAGGCGATGCTGCGCGCGACGACCACCAGCGCCGTACGCGCCCGGCTGCCGCAGTCGCGCCAGGTGACCCATGCCGCGTCGAGCCGCCAGCGCATCGACCGGGTGCTCGCCGCGAGGCGGATCCGGCGCGAGCGCGGTCCCCGGCTGGGCAGCAGTCAGACCGGATCGGTGAACGAGACCGGCGTGCCGGTCGCGCGGGCGTACGCGATCTCCCGGCTCGTGGAGTCCCCGACGTAGCCGCCGGGGTTGACGACCAGGACCCGGTCGGCCAGGTCGATCTTGCGCAGGTGCAGGTCGTCGAGCACGGCCTTCTGCTCGGGGGTGACCTCTCGGCCTCGCGCGACTCGCGTCCGCCTCGCCGGGCGCGACGACGATGACGCCTGCGAAGGTCAGGTCACGGTTGGCCGCACGCATCTCGCTCCACGAACCGGGTCGGAGCCGCAGATGCAGACGATCTCGGGTCGCTCGGGCACGCCTCAGCCCTTCGGGGCGTCGAGCAGCGCGCAGGTGATGCGGGAGGTGCAGACCCTGCGGCCCTGCTCGTCGCTGATGACGATGTCGTACGACGTCGACGACCGGCCCAGGTGGAGCGCGGTCGCCACGCCGGTCACCACGCCCGACGTGGCGGCGCGGTGGTGGGTGGCGTTGATGTCCACGCCCACCGCGATCTTCGCGGGGTAGGAGTGGATCGCGGACCCGATCGAGCCGAGCGTCTCCGCCAGCACGACGGACGCCCCGCCGTGGAGGAGGCCGAACGGCTGGGTGTTGCCCTCGACCGGCATGGTCGCGACGACTCGTTCGGCGGAGACCTCGACGAGCTGGATGCCCATCTTGTCGTTGAGTCGTCCGTTGCCGTCCGGCAGGAACGCGAGGAGCTCCTCGATGGTCAGACCGGCAAGCGTCTGTGGGGTCGTCATGGCGCCCATTCTGCTGTCGGTGGGGACGGATAGAGTCGGCGGGTGCCTGGAACGAGCGACACCACGACCGAACAGTCCCGTCCCCGCCTCCTCCTGCTCGACGGCCACTCGCTGGCCTACCGGGCGTTCTTCGCCCTGCCGGTGGAGAACTTCGCCACGGCGACGGGGCAGCACACCAACGCGGTCTACGGCTTCACCTCGATGCTGGTCAACGTGCTGCGCGACGAGGTCCCCACGCACGTGGCGGTGGCCTTCGACAAGTCGCGCCAGACCTTCCGGCTCGAGCAGTACAGCGAGTACAAGGCCAAGCGCAACAAGACGCCCGACGAGTTCAGCAGCCAGCTGCCGCTGATCCGCCGGGTGCTGGACGCGCTGTCCATCCAGCACCTCGACGTCGCCGGCTTCGAGGCCGACGACATCATCGCCACCCTCGTCACCGAGGCGCTGGCCGACGGGATGGAGGTGCTGATCCTCACCGGCGACCGCGACTCCATCCAGCTGGTCACCGACAGCTCGACCGTGCTCTACCCGATGCAGGGCGTGAGCAACCTCGCCCGCCTCACCCCGGCAGCCGTCGAGGAGAAGTACGGCGTCCCGCCGCACCGCTATCCCGAGCTGGCGGCGATCGTGGGCGAGACGTCCGACAACCTGCCCGGCGTGCCCGGCGTCGGCCCGGGCTTCGCGGCGCGGTGGATCAACCAGTTCGACGGTCTCGACAACGTCATCGCCCACGCCGACGAGATCACCGGCAAGAAGGGCGAGGCGCTGCGCGAGCACCTCGGCGACGTGATCCGCAACCGCCAGCTCAACGCGCTCGTGCGCGACATGACGCTCCCGCTGCACCCGAGCGACTTCGGTCGCCGTCCCTGGGACCGCACCGCCGGGCTCGAGCTCCTCGACGAGCTGGAGTTCCGCGGTGAGCTGCGTGGCCGCCTGCTCGACACCATCGACCCGGCACCCGTCGACGAGGTGACCGCCGAGGCGGGGTTCGAGCTCGACGGCGTACGTCTGGCTCCCGGCGAGGCGGCCGCCTGGCTGGAGCAGCACGCACCCGCAGGCGAGCGGGTCGGGGTGTCCGTCCAGGGCAGCTGGCGGGCCGGGACCGGCGAGGTGGTGTCGATCGCGGTCGCGACCAGCGACGGCAGCGCCGCCTGGGTCGACGTCGCCGACATCGGGCCGGACGACGACGCGGCCGTGGCGGTCTGGCTCGCCGATCCCGCGCGCCCCAAGGCGCTCCACGACGCCAACGGTCCGAGCCTGGCGCTCGCTGCTCGTGGCTGGGAGCTGGCCGGTCTCGCCGTCGACACCGCGCTGGCCGCCTATCTCGTGCAGCCCGACCAGCGCTCCTACGACCTGGCCGACCTGACGCTCCGCTACCTCCGTCGCGAGCTGCGCCAGGACACCACCGACGCCGACCAGCTCACCCTCGACGCGCTGGACGACACCACCGCCAGCGACACGGCGATGCTCACCGCCCGTGCCGTGCTCGACCTCGCCGCCGCCCTCGACGGAGCGGTCGAGGAGCACGGCGGCACCGGCCTGCTGCGCGACGTGGAGCTCCCGCTGATCGGCACGCTCGTGCGGATGGAGCAGGTCGGCATCGCCGTCGACACCGACTACCTCGAGGGCCTCGAGTCCGACTTCGGCGACCAGGTCCGCACCGCGGCCACCGACGCCTACGACGTCATCGGCAAGGAGATCAACCTCGGCTCGCCGAAGCAGCTGCAGGTCGTGCTGTTCGACGAGCTCGACATGCCCAAGACCAAGCGCACCAAGACCGGCTACACCACCGACGCCGACGCGCTCCAGGCGCTGTTCGAGAAGACCGAGCACCCGTTCCTCCAGCACCTGCTGCGCCACCGCGACGTCATCCGGCTGCGCCAGACGGTCGAGGGCCTGCTGAAGACCGTGGCCTCCGACGGCCGCATCCACACGACGTACAACCAGATCATCGCCGCCACCGGCCGGCTCTCCAGCACCGACCCCAACCTGCAGAACATCCCGATCCGCACGGAGGCCGGGCGCCGGATCCGCGAGGCGTTCGTGGTCGGCGAGGGCAACGAGTCGCTGCTGACGGCCGACTACAGCCAGGTCGAGATGCGGATCATGGCCCACCTGTCCGAGGACGCCCTGCTCATCGAGGCGTTCAAGTCGGGTCAGGACTTCCACTCCATCACCGCCGCCCGGGTGTTCGGCGTCGCCGCCGCCGACGTCAGTGTCGAGCAGCGCGCCAAGATCAAGGCGATGAACTACGGCCTCGCCTACGGCCTGTCCGCGTTCGGCCTCTCCCAGCAGCTCCGCATCAGCACGAGCGAGGCGGCGGGGCTGATGGAGGAGTACTTCGAGACGTTCGGCGGCGTGCGCGACTACCTCGGCGGCATCGTCGACGAGGCCCGCAAGTCCGGTTTCACCGAGACCATCCTGGGCCGGCGGCGCTACCTGCCCGACCTCACCAGCGACAACCGTCAGCGTCGCGACACGGCCGAGCGGATGGCGCTCAACGCGCCGATCCAGGGCTCGGCCGCCGACCTGGTCAAGGTCGCGATGCTGGGCGTCGAGCGGGCCCTGGCCGAGCAGGGGCTGCGCTCGCGGATGCTGCTCCAGGTGCACGACGAGCTCGTGTTCGAGGTCGCGCCGGGCGAGGGCGACGCCCTCGCCGCGCTGGTCCGCGCCGAGATGGGCGGTGCGGCCGACCTCGCGGTTCCGCTCGACGTGTCGATCGGCACGGGACGCAGCTGGCACGACGCGGCTCACTGAGACGTCGCGCGAGAGCGCAGCTTCACGACGGTCGTCGCCGACAACAGTGCGAGCAGCACCACCTGCACCGTCAGCACGACCGTCAGCAGTCCGGTCACGGTCGACACGGTCGTCGTCGCGACAGCCACCACCGCGACGAGTGCCAGCCACACGAGGACGATCGACAGCGCTCCCTGACGGGCCAGGACGGCGTACACCAGGAGCTGCAGCAGCGCCATGACGGTCCCGAGCAGGGCGAAGATCCAGAGCAGATCCTCGCACCTCGTCGTAGTCTGCCGACCCCCGGCGAAGAAAAGTGCCAGCCCGGGAAGCGCGGCGGTGGCGAGCACGCAAGCCGCACCGATGGCGCCGACCAGCGACATGCTGCGTAGCAGGGCGCGCTGCGAGTCCCGGCTGGACGACATCGACGGGAAGGCGATCACCACGACGAACTGCGGCAGGAACATCACGGCGCGGGTCACGATCAATCCGGCTGCGTAGAGGCCGGAGTCGTGCTCGTCTAGCACGGACCGGCCGACCAGCATGTCGATGTTGGTGAGCGCGAAGTAGGCGAAGAGCGCCTGGGAGTTCACCAGCGCTTCCTTGATGATCGGCAGGAAGCCATGGCGCTCGTGCGTGTCACCGTCCTTACGGGGGTGGCGCAGCACGGCCATCCCGTAGAGGAACGGCGCGTAACACCCGAGCGTGACGCCGAGGAACGCCATGAACTCGGTCGGCTGCCACGCGATGAGGGCGAGACCGACCACCACCCGTGGCACCCCTGAGAGCACGTAGAGGATCGCCAACTCCCGCCAGCGCCGCTCGCCCTGCAGGATGCCGGCCTGTGCACCGGTCATCGTCATCGCGACCGCGGCGAACGGAGCAAGCAGCGCGGTGGAGAGGCTGTCGAGGTCGAGCAGCACGTTGACCAGCGGGGCCGCCACCATGAGCAGCGCGCCGAGGATGAGCGAGGCGCGCAGCGACACCCGCAGGACCTCGCGCTCGATCTGGCCCACGTGGTGGGGGTCCGCGCTGATCCGTCTCGCACCCGTTGCCTGCAGCCCGAGCATCACGACACTGAGGATCAGCACGAGGTTCATCAGCGCAAAGAAGGCGCCGTAGGCGACGGGGCCGATGATGCGCGCGGCGGCCATGGTGAAGCCGTAGGTCGCCACGTTCATGACCATCATCGCCACGGCGATCTGACCGCTGCCTTCGAGCACGCCGCGACCACCGAGCGGGCGACGCTGCCCACCTGCGTCGCCGGGCGATGCCTCGCGCGCTCGTGCGGTCATGCGGCACACCTTAAGGTGCTCCACGTGCTAGATCGGAGGTGGGAGGCGGCGGCTCGCTGGCTGCCGACGACGTGGGCGTTCTTGCTCGGCCTGCTGATGCTCGGCGGTGCGCTCGGCCGAGGCTTCGTTCTCACCTACGACATGGTCTGGGTCCCCGACCTCTCCGTGGGCAGAGACGCCCTCGGGCTCGGCACGGCCCTCCCGCGAGCCGTCCCCTCGGACGCGGCCGTCGCTGCCCTGGACGAGGTCATCCCGGGAGAGGTCCTCCAGAAGCTCGTGCTGCTCGGCGTACTTGTGTCCGCTGGAGCCGGTGCGGCTGCGCTCTGCGGTCGAGGCGTGGTGGCGCGGCTGGTGGCGACCACCGTCATCGTGTGGAACCCCCTCGTCGCGGAGCGCCTTGCGATCGGGCATTGGCCCGTCCTGGTGGGCTACGGAGTCATGCCGTGGGTGCTCCTCGCCTGCGCCCGGTGGCGCGAGACCGGCACGCTCCCCGGGCGCCTGCCGCTCCTCCTCGTGCTGGGGAGCCTGAGCGCCACTACCGGCCTCGTCACCGCCGTGGTGGCGTGCGCTGCCGCAGGGTCGCGCTCGGCACGGCGGTGGGCGCTACTCGGCGTTTTGGTCGGGTCGGCGAACGCCCCGTGGATGGTCTCCGGTCTGCTCCACGCCGGACAGGCCACGTCGAGCGCTGTGGGAGCGGACGTCTTCGCGCCCAGCGACCGAGAGGGTCTGCTGCCCGCTCCGTTGCACTTCCTCACCCTGGGAGGGGTGTGGAACGCCGAGTCGGTCCCGGCATCGCGGACCGGCCTGCTCGCCGTCGCCCTGACGGGCGTCCTGGTCGTGCTCGCAGCAGTCGGCGTGCGCCGCGGCTGGTCGCAGGTGCCCGTACGCCTGCGGAGGCCGCTGGTCGTGTGCTGGGTAACCGGCATGGCCCTGACGACCGCCACGTGGGCCCTGGCCGACGCGACCGGCTGGCTCGCCAGCGCCGTGCCGGGCGGTGGGCTGCTGCGGGACGGCTCGCGCATGCTCGCCCTGTCGGCACCCCTCACCGCAGTGCTGGCCGGGCGGGGGCGCGGATGCCGTGGTGCGGCTACTGCCGGACGCCTCGTCGCGCACGATGGTGGGTCTCGGCTGTGTCCTCGCGCCCCTCGCGCTGATGCCCGACGCGGCCCTCGCGCTGTCCGGTCGCCTGACGGCCGTCGAGTACCCGGCGTCGTACGCGCGCCTCGTGCAGGACCTGCCGTCGCTGCCGGCGGGCGACGTCGTGCTCCTGCCGTTCCAGAGTTATCGCGCTCCGGCGTGGAACGACGGCGGGCGTCCGGTGCTGGCGCCGCTCGGACGCTACCTGCGGCGTGACGTCGTCGTCGAGGACCGGCTGGTCGTCGACGGGAGGTCGCTGGCGGGCGAGGACCCGCGTGCGGCCGAGGTCCGACAGGCGCTGGGGGAGTCGACCCCGGACGAGCGTTCGCGCGGTCTGCAGGCCGCGGGCGTCAGGCTCGTCGTCGTCGAGGACCTCGACGGCCAGGACCTGCCGGAGGTCGCCGGTGACCAGGTGTGGCAGGACACCGGCCTGCAGCTTGTCGACGTGGGAGCCGGGGCTTCGCCGCCGACACTCCCCGTCGGAGCCACCGCGGCGATGGTGCTGGCGTGGTCCGCCTGGCTCGGCACCGTCCTCTGCGGCGTCCCGATCCACCTCGGACGGCGCCGCCACGCGAAAAACGGGCGATGATGGCCCGCCGGTGGCTACCGGCTGGTACCTTGGCGCTCGTCATCCAAGGGAGGAACCCGGACACATGAGCAACATCGTCGCCCCAGCCGTCAGCCTCGTCGTCGGCGGAGTGCTGGCCGTGGCCACGCTCATGGGCGTGATCTCCAACCAGACCGCTGCTCCCGAGCAGTCGCCGGGCACGATCGACTCGCCCGAGTTCAGCTACGGCGCCACCATCGAGTGATGGCGAGGAGCCTGTCGGCTCCTCCCCGGACGCGCATCCGTCGCCGTCCTACTCCTCTTCGGGATCCTGCGCGTCGATGCGCTCGCCCCTGAGCACCGCCGCGAGGACGTGTGCGAAGGACTCCTGCGCGTGCTCCCACGTGAACTGGTGACTCATCGCGAACGCGCCGTCGCCCAGACGGTCGCGCAGCTCGTGCTCTCCCAAGAGCCTTCCCAGCGCGTCGACCATCTCGTGCAGCCCGTCCACCAACAGTCCGGACCGTCCGTGTGCCACGGACTCGCGGGTGCCGCCGGCTGACGCGTAGGCCACCGTCGGCGTGCGGTGCATGCCGGCCTCGCCGACGACGAGCCCCCAGCCTTCCTTCAGCGACGGCAGCGCGAGGACCCATGCGGTCTCGAACAGCTCGTGCTTGCGGGTCTCGTCGACGTGCCCCTCGAACCGGACGGTGTCGGCGGCACCTCGCTGGTCGGCGTACTGGTGCAGCTCGGCCTCCCACCAGCCGCTGCCGACCACGTGCAGCCGCAGTCCCGGGTGCCGCTCGCGCAGCTCGAGAGCCGCGTCGATGGCGTGCTCGACCTGCTTGTGCGGGACCAGCCGCCCGACGACGGCGATGCTCGGGTGGGGCGACTTGCCGGCCCCCGTCGCGATCACGGGGTCGGTCCCGTTGTGGACGACCGCCACTCGGGACCGGTCGACGCCGAGGTCGACCAGCTCGTCGCGGGTGGCGCGCGAGACGGCGACGTACTGACAGCTCCGGTAGAGCCGGGGAGCGACGCGGTGCTCGATGGCCCATCCCGACCCTGCCGACCAGTCCGGGGTAGACGACGGGCCACTGCTCGCGGTGGACGTGGTGCACCAGCACCACCACGGGGGCACGGGTGGCGGCGCGCGTCATGAACGGCATGCCGTTCTGGACGTCCAGGACGACGTCGACGTGGCCGAGGCGTCCGCGGGCCAGCGCAGTGAAGCCCTCCTGGTAGACCGTGAGCTTGGTGCCGCGTCGCACGAACCGCACCCCGTTGACGGTCTCTTCCGGTGGCGCGGCGGCGTGAGCGGCGCAGAAGATCGTCACCTGAGCACCTTGAGAGACGAGTCCTTCGGCCATCTTCTCGAGGTAGCGCTCGGCCCCGCCGCCCTCCGGATTGTGGGTGTCGCGCCAGCTGAAGAACGCCACGTGGCGCCCGCGGATGTCGGCATGGTCAGTCATCGGCGAGAACCCTACCGCCGAGTCACTTGTCGGTTAGGGTCTCCGGGTGCTGACGAGGACTCGACCCTGGCGCGCCGATCTGGGCCGGTCGATCCGCCTTTTCCGCGAGTTCCGGCACGAGCAGTCGGACCCCGCTCGCTTCTACACGGCGCTGGCCCGAGACTCGGCCCAGCAGGTCGGGCAGTACCACGAGCTTCAGGGCCAGCGCCTGATCGACGTCGGCGGTGGTCCGGGCTACTTCCGCGACGAGTTCGTACGCGCGGGCGTCCAGTACTTCTCGGTGGACGTCGAGCCCCACGACGTGACCGGCTACCACGGCGACCGGGTGGTGGGCAGTGGCATGGAGCTGCCGTTCCGCGACCAGGCGTTCGACATCGCCTACTCCTCCAACGTCCTCGAGCACGTCCCCGATCCTTGGCGGATGGCCGAGGAGATGCTGCGCGTGGTGCGTCCCGGAGGAGTCGTCTTCATCAGCTACACCGTGTGGTTCGGGCCTTGGGGAGGTCACGAGACGGCGCCCTGGCACTTTCTCGGCGGAGCGTTCGCGCGACGGCGCTACGTCCGCAGGCACGGACGCGAACCGAAGAACCGCTTCGGTGAGTCGTTGTACGCCGTCACCGTCACCGACGGCTTGCGCTGGTCCCGCGCACAGGACCGGGGTGAGGTCCTCGACGTCACAGCGCGCTACAACCCTCGGTGGGCACACCTGCTCCTGCGGCTCCCGATCCTGAGGGAGGTGTCGACATGGAACCTGGTGATCGCCTTGCGCCGTCTCTGACGTTTCGGTTGCGGCTGGTTGCGGGGTGCGTCGCCCTTCTGGCGCTGGCCTTCGCACAGCTCCCCGGGTACCTGCTGTTCGACACGAAGTTCGACCTTGCGGTCGACCCGTGGCACTACTTGGCCCGCGCGCTGCACATGTGGGACTCCAACGGCGCGATCGGTCAACTCCAGAACCAGGCCTACGGCTACCTGTGGCCGATGGGACCGTTCTTTGCGTTCGGCCAGCTGGCGGACGTCCCGGCGTGGGCACTCCAGCGCCTCTTCATGGCGCTGGTCATGTGCGTTGCGTTCACCGGCGTGGCCAAGGTCTGCAAGGCGCTCGGCGTGCGCTCGGACGTGGCATGCCTCGTCGCCGGGTTCGCGTACGCGCTCTCGCCGCGGATGCTCACCACGATCGGCACCATCTCGATCGAGTCGTGGCCCTCCGCACTCGCCCCGTGGGTGCTGCTGCCACTGATCAAGGGATCGGTGGAGGGGTCTCCCCGCCGGGCGGCGGCGCTCTCCGCACTCGCCGTCGCCATGGTCGGCGGCGTCAACGCCACCGCGAGCTTCGGTCTCATCCCGGTGGCCGCGATCTGGCTGCTGACCCGGGAGTCCGGCCCCCGGCGCCGCGCCCTGATGGTCTGGTGGGTGCTGTTCTGCGCGCTCGGCACCCTGTGGTGGCTGGGGCCGCTGTTCTTCCTCGGCCTCTACAGCCCGCCGTTCCTCGACTTCATCGAGGCGTCCGCCCTCACGACCACGCCCACCTCCCTGTTCGACTCCCTGCGCGGCGTCTCGCACTGGATCCCCTACATCGACCCCCGCTGGCAGGCGGGACGCGACCTCATCACCGTCCCGACCCTGGTCCTCAACAGCGGGATCCTGCTCATGCTCGGGCTCGCCGGGCTGGCCCACCGGCGCAACCCGCACCGTCTCTTCCTGGCCCTGAGCCTCCTGCTCGGGCTGTTCCTGGTCGGCATGGGACACACCGGTCCGCTCGAGGGTTGGTTCGCCGGCCCGCTGCAGTCCGCGCTCGACGGTCCGCTCGCCGCAGCGCGCAACGTCCACAAGTTCGACCCGGTGGTCCGGTTGCCCATGGTGCTCGGCATCGCGCTCCTGCTCGAGGCGCTCGTGTCGACGCGAGTACTGGGGCCGGACCCGCAGCGGGCAGCTCCGCCCGCTGACGTACGCCAGCCTCTCGATGCTCGCCGTCATCGCCGTGGCGGGGGCCGCCGCTCCCGCCGTACAGGGCCGGATGGCGCCGCTCGGTGCTATCAGCGAGGTGCCGGGCTACTGGGAGGACGCAGGCGCTTGGCTCGACGGTCAGGGCAACGAGGCCGTCGCCCTCATGTCGCCGGGAGTGGGGGTGGCGCAGTTCGTGTGGGGCACGCCCAACGACGAGCCGCTGGAGTTCCTCGTCGAGGAGGGACGGTTCGGAGTGCGCTCCAACATCCCATTCGTCCCGCCGGGAAACATCCGCTACCTCGACGCAGTCGAGGAGCGCCTGACGCAGGGCCGGCCGTCGCCGGGCCTGGCGCCCTACCTCGCTCGAGCCGGCATCCGGTTCCTCGTGGTACGCAACGACGTCATCAAGGCCCCCGACATCCCCGACACCGTGCTGCTCCACCAGGCGCTGGAGCAGTCGCCGGGCATCGAGCGGCAGAGAGGGCTTCGGTCCGAACCTCGGTTCCGCGCCATACCTCGGGACCGGCGAGGACCGCAACGTCATCAACGGCGGATGGCAGACGAACTACCAGGCCATCGAGATCTTCGAGGTCGCCACCGGTGGTCCGGGGGCGCGTCGCTGCCGACACGCTGCCCGTGGTGGTCGGCGGACCCGAGTCCCTGCTGTCCCTCGCGGACGCCGGCCTACTCGACGAGCAACCGACGGTGCTGGCGACGGACGCCGACACGGCTGTCGCGCCGACCGGCCCGGTGATCCTGACCGACGGCTACCGAGACCGCGAGCGCTACTACGGACAGCTGCACGACGGCTACTCCGCCACCACGCTGCCGGAGGACCCGCGACGGTCGTCGAACGCGGTCAAGGACCTCTACGTCAACAAGGGAGACGACCGCTGGCGCACGGGCGCGGTCACGGTCGGCGCGAAGAGCGTGACCTCGACGTCCGCCATGTCGGACTCGGACGCGCCGGGCGGTGCACGACCGGGAGAGTCCGCGTTCGCCGCGATCGACGGCGACCTCCAGACGGCCTGGGTCTCGCAACCGGGGGCGACGACCCACCCCAGCTGGACGGTGACACTGGATGAGGCGCGCGACATCGGCACGATCCGGCTGCGCGCCGGCGTCGACGCGCTGGACACCCAGTCGCTGCGCGCGGTGACGGAGGCCGGTGTCACGCCGAGGTTCCGGCTGGGCGCGGGCGAGACGCGCACCGTGCAGCTGCCCGACGGCGCGACCACGTGGCTGCGTATCGAGACGTCCGGCCAGGCGAGCGGGCTGCAGGCCCGGATCGCCGAGATCGAGGTGCCCGGCGTGGCGCCCTACAAGGAGCTCGTCCTGCCGTCGGTCCCGCCGGCGTGGGGCAGCCCGGAGGCGGTCCTGCTCGAGGCGGCTCTTGACGCACGGAGCGGCTGTGTCGACGTCGACGGCTCGGTGCGCTGCCAGTCGGGACGCGACCGGACGGGGGAGGAGGAGACCGGGTTCGCCCGACAGTTCGAGATCCCCACGACAACGTCGTACGAGACGCAGCTGTGGGTGCGGCCGGCCCGCGGCCGCCCCGTCGAGGAGGAGCTGCTACGTGACTTCCCGGTGTCGGTGACCTCCAGCAGCCAGGCCGTCCCCGACCCCCGAGCTTCGGGCTTCGCGGCGGTCGACGGGGACAGCGGCACGACGTGGCTGGCCTCGACGAGCGACGGGGCGCCGGCCCTCGAGGCTCGGTGGGTGGGTCGTACGACCGTGCGCGGCGTCAGCCTCCACGTCAGTCCGGAAGCGGCCGCGCGGGCGCCACGTCGGGTGCTCGTGTCCTACCGCGGGGGTTCGCAGGAGGTGGACCTCGACGCCGACGGCCGCGCGCGCCTCGACCCCGTCCGCACCGACTTCGTCTCGGTCCGCATCCTCTCCACCGACCTCACCTCCAGCATCGGCTTCGACCAGTCCGTGACCAACCTCGGCGCCGGCGTCAGCGACATGGAGATCCTCGGTGCCCCCTTCACGTCGCTGACGCCGAGCGCGACGGCGCAGCAGCTGCCCTGCGGCTCGGGGCCTGACGTGGTGGTCGACGGCACCGTCCACCGCACGCAGCTCACGGTCTCCGCGGAGCAGGTCTACGCCGGGACGGAGGTCCCCGCGACCCTGTGCACGGGTTCGTCCGTCACCCTCTCGGCAGGCGACCACCACGTACGCGTCGTGAACTCGGACGTCTTTACCGCGACCCGTCTGACCTTCATCTCGCCGGACTACGATCCTGGCACCTCGACCGCGGTGTCGTGGGAGCGGTGGGACGCCGACGACCGGACGGCACAGGCGCCCGAGGGATCCGGATTGCTCGCGTTCCGGGAGAACGGGAACAAGGGGTGGCGGGCAGTCCAGGACGGTGCCGACCTGTGTGCCGTCCGCGTGGACGGCTGGCAGCAGGGCTGGTTGCTCGACCCGGGCGCGAGCGGAGCGGTCACCGAGACCTACGGCCCCGAGCGGATGTACCGCGCCGGCCTCGTGGCCGGTGCGGTCAGCCTTGTCGGTCTGCTGGCTCTCGTGCTCTTCTGGCAGTGGCGCCCGCCTCCTGGCACTGCTGCTCCGGTGGGGACCCGCGCGGTGCCCGGCTGGTGGTGGGCGGGTGTCACGACGCTCTCGTTCGGAGTCATCGCAGGATGGCCCGGAGCGGTTCTCGCGGTGGTGGCGGCCGTCGTCGTACAGCGTTGGCGCGAACCGGGGGACGCCCGGGCCTGGACCGCCGGGCTCCTCGTGCTGGCGGCGTCGGCCTACTACGCGTTCCACGGATGGGGTGCGGCCGACGGCTGGGGAGGCTCCCGGCTGCTGCCTCAGCTGGCGGTGCTGCTGGCTGTCGTCCTCGCGGTGTCGTCCGCCGTCGGCCGTCCGAGCCCCCGCAGCCGCATTGCCGGCAGCTCGACGAAGCGGTAGAGCAGCTCGGCGAGCGGGAGGGTGATGAGGAGGGTCAGGCCCACTACCTGCGGACCGTTGCTGCCGATGAAGAGGTCGTAGGGCGTCACCCACATCACGAAGTGCAGCACCACCAGGTGCAGGCAGAACACGCTGTACGAGATGTGCCCGAGGTGGCGCGGAAGCGGTCGCGACATCACACGCGAGTAGCGCGAGTCCGGGTCGTTGAAGACGCCGGTCACGACGAGCATGGCACCGATCAGCGCATAGAGGACCTGCTTGGTCAACGCCTCGGCCTCAGTCGGCGGTGCGAGCATGGTGGGTCCGCCGAGCGGTGTGGCCGCCACGACGAGCAGGCCGAGCGCGAGCGTCCAGCACACGCCGGGCGAACGGCCGAGCGCGGCGAGTGTCGCTGTGACGCTTCCCGCGCGTCCGTTCTGGTGCAGCAGGTGCGCCCACGCGAGCGCGATGCCGGCGCCGAACCACATGAGATAGCTGGGCAACCAGTTCCCGGGCACACCCGTGCCCAGGCTGTCGTGGACGCGCTCCTGCAGGCCGAGGGTCCACAGCACGTTGAGGGCCACCATCGCGCCGACGACGCCCACCACGCGTCGGGTCCGGGGCCGAGGTCCCGAACGGCCCGTCGCGGCAAGCATCAGCATGGGGAGCACGACGTAGAACGAGACCTCGGTCGCGAGGCTCCACATCTGGGTGAGGCCCGGACGGTAGGTATCTGTGGTGTAGATGTCGCCCATCAGCAGCACCGTCGCCCAATCGGCCAGTCTGGCGTCGGAGTTGTCCTCCACGAAGACCATGGCCACGACGACAGCGACGACGTACGTCGGGTAGATCCGCAGGAAACGCTTCCAGAAGTAGCGCCTGGTCGGCTCGGCGGACTCCCGGTTCCACGCGCGACTGAAGTAGTGGTGCGAGAGGAGGAAACCGGACAGCACGAAGAAGATGGCGACGCCGACGTCGAGCCGCGCGAGGACGGAGCCGAGGACGCCGTGACGCACGTAGTCGCCGGTCCAGAAGGTGGCGTGAGTGACGAGCACGGCCAGCGCGCCCACCGCTCGCAACGGGTCGAGCACCGCGAACACCGGGGTGAAGGCGCGCGTCGCCGGCCCCGGCACCGCCGGGCCTGCCACGGTCAGCTGGTCTGGTCCCACGCCTGCACCTTCCCCACGATCACCTTGTCGACGCACAAGCCTAGGGTGGACTGCCCGGTGTCGAGGACGACCTCGTCGATCGGTCCCTCACCTCGAGTCAGGTACTGGTGCAGTCCCTGCATCACGGGGACCTGGACCTCGGCGCTTCCGAACGTCGCGGTCACCACTCCGTCCTCGCTGGCCAGGTAGTCGATTGCTATCCACCAACTCGACTCGAGCAGGTCCGCTCCGTCGGTGGATCCGAGCGGGATCGTGCGCGTCCCGCCCTTGACGGGGAAGCCGCAGCCGTCGACCGGACCTGGGCGGGACTTCACGCCCGGCACCACCTCGGCCCGTCGCGGGACGCCCAGGTCGTCGATGATCTGGAGGTCGGTCCCGGAGGTCGAGGCGTGCACGGCGGGCAACGGACGGAAGACGCGGGACACGTAGTTGTCCGGGAAGCGCAGGGGGCTCACGACGTCCTGCGGGACCCACACGTCCACGACCTCGAGGTCACGCAGGCTTGCGGCCTGCGCGACGTTGCGGGTGTAGACCTTTGCCACGAAGTCGGCGTGCCACAGTGCGACGTAGCGCGCCGTGCTCAGGCCCGCCCCGGCCAGCAGGACCACGCACACCGCGACCTGCCATGCCAGCCCCTGCCTGGCAGGGCCGTCGCGGGGGATGACCGGCCCGCGCGGAGAGTCCACGGGACGGCGTACGTCGAGGAGCAGCAGCCCGAGCGACAGCACGATCACCGGTGTCGCATCGGCGAGGTAGCGCAGCTCCAGCGCGGTCACCGAGCCGACGACCGAGGCCCGGCCGAGGGCGAGCAGGACGAAGATGGCAGTGAGGTATCCGGCCGGGATGAGCAGGGCTCGCCAGCGTGCGCCACCGCGCTGGTACACCGCGTACGCCGCGAGGGCGAGGCCCATCCAGGTCGCTGTGACCGCCCATGAAGGCGGGTCCACCAGGCCGCCGGGCGCGATGGGGTTCCACCACTGCCACGGTCCGCCGACCAGCGCCGGGCCGAGGCTGAGTCGCAGGAAGTTGTCGGCGAGCGAGGCCCACTCGACGTCGTACCCCTCGAGGGGGCTGTCGACGGTGCCGACATAGAGCGCCGTGTAGGACGCCCCGGCCGTCGCGAGCACCGCCCAGAGGGCGGCGTAGGCGCGCAGGGTGCGCGTGCCGCTGTCGCGCAGCCGAGCGGCGAGGCCGAGGCTCGGAGGCACCGCGCCCGCCCCGGGCGGCGAGAAGAAGAGGAAGGCGACCGCGGCTACCACGGGGAGGATCAGGACAGCCTTCACGTAGAACGCCATGCCCAGGAGGACGGCGGCGAGGGTGAGGCCCAGCCACAACAGGCGGCGGGTGCGGAAGTACAGCACCGCGCAGGTCATGGAGAGGAAGAACGCCGCGTGCAGAGGAACCTGGTTGATGGCCGCCGCCCACCACATGTACGCCGTAAGCGTGAGCGGGGACGCGAGGTAGACGAGCAGCAGGGGGATGATCGCCCAACGTCTCCCGAAGACCGTCACCAGCATCAGCAAGCAGGAGGCCGAGGCAATCGCCTGCAGCACGACGAGGATGGAGGCTGCGACCGTCCAGTTCTGGGGGCCGGCGTTGGCGATCACCCAAGCGCTGAAGATGCCGCCGGGCATCAGCTGGCTGTCGTGCGGGGTGAATAGCTCGGTGATGGTGAGCGGCACGTCGTAGAGCCGGGTCATCAGGTTGAAGTCGTCGCCGATGAACCAGCTGCCGGCACTCGCCCACGCGCGCACCGCGAGCTGGGCGGCGACGAGCACGACCCCGGTGAGGATCACGGGGTGCGGGACATTGGAGGATCCGACGGCGGGCCGCTGGTCGTTGCTCGTCGTCACGCGCGCTCACTACAGGTCGTGGCGACGGAGGTCCTGTGGCGCTCGGTCATGACACCGGCTCGGGCTCGCCGACATGGATGTCGTTGATGCAGAAGGCGCCGGGCGACCCCGACGGCACCGTCACCGCCACGCTCGGCGCGACCTCTCCGTCGATCTGGACGCCTCGAGTGTGCTGGCCGGACGGCATCTCGAGGTCGACCTCGGTCGAGCCGAGGTCGACCACCAGTTCGCCGCCTGTGGCGGAGAACGCAGTGACCTCGAGCCCCCAGCCCCAGTGGAAGAGCGGCGACGACATCGGCACCTCCACGCTCCTCCCGGGCTCGACATAGTAGCCGCACGACGGGTCCGGGCCCTGGCTGGCCGTGCTCAGACGGCTGATCTGCATCGGCACGATGTGGCCGTCGTCCTGCACCATGTGGAGCCTCCCGGATGGTTCGCCGAACGTGATCTTGTCGCGGAAGGGCAGCAGCATGGACGACAGCAGCGCCGACTGGTTCCACCACACCGCTTGCAGGACAGTGTCGGGGGCGTACCCGTCCCACAGGACCAGTGGCTCCTGGTCGCCCCCGCCCGGCGCTACCCGCCCGACGTCTGCACGCAGCGTGCCGACCCACTCGCGTCCGCGATGGATGCCGATGCGGTCGGCGGCAAGGAGGTTGGAGACGACGAGGGAGGTTGCGACCAGTGCGATTACAGCCAGCCGCAACCGGAGGCGACCTGCGCTCGGGACGGATGCCTCGGAACGGTCGGGCCGTCCGGCGCGCAGCATCAGGGCCCCGGTCAGCATGGCGACGACGACCGGATCGACGAAGTAACGCTCGAGCGCCATGACGTCCCAGATGTCTTCGGCGCGCGTGCTGAAGAGCACGACGCCCAGGCTGAGCACGGTGTAGGTCAGCGGGAGGAGGAGCAACCAGACGGTGCGCGGCTTCCGCGCGGCCACCCAGGCGAGACCAACGGCGCAGATGACGAGGACGACCGTGGTGACGGTCGGCGCTGGCTGGCTGAAGGGATAGTGGTCGGTCTGCATGCTTCCCCACGGCCCCCCGAGAAGTGCCGGTAGAAACATGTCCGCGAACCCGCGGGCGTAGTCGTTCACGGCCTCGCCGAAGGACGTTCCCCCGGCGGTGAGCTCGATGTCGTAACTCGCACTGGCGCGCTGCGTGAGGTAGCGGAACAGGGCGAGGTAGGGGAGCGTGACGGCGACGAGCGCAGCGACGGGAGGCACGATCCTGCGAAGGCGCTCGCGCAGCGAGCCCTCGGCGAGAGCAAGGAGGACGAAGGCGGCCGGCACGGTCAGCAGCACGGCTTTCTGCCAGAAGAACAGCCCGAGCACGTAGGCCAGGACGAACCACGCCAGGTCCCTACGATGACTCGAAGCGGTCCACCGGCACGCGGCCACGACCATCAGGCCCAGGCTGATCTGGATGGGGATTGCCAGCGCCGAGGCAGACCACCACTGCATAGGCTCGACCATCACCGGGGACAGTGCGAGGATCGCGAGCGGGACGAGCGCGAGGATGTTGCCGCCCGTGATCCGCTCGAACGCCCGTCCCCAGATCAGCACGTTGCCGGCGCAGGCGACGGAGATGATGAGGATGACCGCATCGAAGTCGAGCGGAGCCAGCTTCGTCATCAGGTCGGTCACGAGGAAGACGCCAGGCACGATGTGCCCCGAGTGCTCGTGAAACAGGTAGGGCAAGAGGGGCATGCTGATGCTGCCCTCGATGAACTGCCAGTCGTCGTTCTGCCACGACCACCGCGAGATCGTCCAGACGCGCCACGCGAAAGTGAGCACGACGAGCGCGACGACGCCACGACGATACGACGTGCCGACGAGGGCGCGGGAAAGTGGCACGGCGGCGATGCTAACCCGATGCCGAGCGATCCCTGTCAGCCAGAACTCGACCTGCGTGTTTGCTACCCACGACAATCTACTTGCTGGTAGCCTGCGGCGACTTCACCGCTCCTTGGGAGGACTGCTCGTGCGCAAGGTCATCGCTGGGCTCTTGCTTGGCTTGGGTTCTTTCCTGCTGGTCGCTGCCCTGACGGTGGTGGTCTGGGGAGCCGACGCCGTCAAGAAGACACCTCTCGACACCGACTCGGTGACCAACCTCTCCGGCACCGCCGACAAGCTGAACCCGGCGACGGGCGAGGTCGAGGCGCTTCAGGTCAAGGCCGCCAGCGTCACCCAAGCCGATGCGGAGCTCTCCGACGACGACGTGGTGGTCTTCGTGAGCACCACGTGCCTGGTCATCGACGAGGACGACGTCCCGCAATGTGTCGATGACTCCGATCCCCGCCTCGTCACGGCGAGCAGCGACGTGTTCGCCACGGACCGCCACACGGCTGTGGCCGTCAACGACGCGGAGTACGTCCCGCCGAGCGCCGGGGAGAAGTCGGGCCTCATCAACAAGTGGCCCTTCGACGCCAAGAAGGAGGACTACTCCTACTGGGACGGCCTACTCGGCGAGGCCGTGGACGCGGTCTACGACGGCACCGAGACCATCGACGGGCTCGAAACGTATCGCTACCGCGTGCTCATCGAGGAGGTTCCCGCGGTCGTCATCAGCGACATCGAGGGCATCTACTCCCAGGAGAAGTATCTCTGGATCGACCCGGCGACGGGCGCCATCATCAAGCAGACCCAGCACGAGGTCCGCGCGCTCGAGGACGGTTCGACTCTCCTCGACATGCAGCTCGCCTTCACCGACAACCAGGTCGCAGCCAATGCTGCAGACGCCAAGGACAACGGGAGCCTGCTCGGACTGCTGACCAACACGCTGCCGCTGGTAGGGTTTATCGGAGGTACGATCGCACTGCTGGCTGGCCTCTTCCTCATGCTCGCGTCGCGTCGTCGCCAGGAGCCCGCGCCCGAGGCGTGAGCTGGATGCATGTCTAACAACGCGACCGTCCACCAGGACGACGTCCGGCGGTTCGCCGACACCTTCGCAGGTGTCGTCGACAACGTGGAGACCGCCGTGCTCGGCAAGCGCCACGTCGTCCGGCTCGGGCTGACCTGCCTGGTCTCGGGGGGGCACCTGCTCCTCGAGGACCTGCCCGGCACCGGCAAGACGATGCTCGCCCGCGCACTCGCGAAGAGCGTCGACTGCACGTTCGCGCGGATCCAGTTCACACCCGACCTGCTCCCGTCCGATGTCACCGGGGTCACCGTGTACGACCAGACGAGCGGCGCGTTCACCTTCCACCGCGGGCCGATCTTTCACAGCCTCGTGCTGGCCGACGAGATCAACCGCGCCTCGCCCAAGACGCAGTCCGCCCTCCTCGAGGTCATGGAGGAGGGTCACGTGACCGTCGACGGACGCACGCACGACGTCGGCCGGCCGTTCATGGTGATCGCCACGCAGAACCCGATCGAGCAGGCCGGCACCTACCGAGCTGCCGGAGGCGCAGCTCGACCGCTTCCTGATGCGCACCAGCCTCGGTCACCCCGACGCCGAGTCGACCGAGGCGCTGCTGGCGGAGTCGCGGGTCCGCGACCGGGCTGCCGGCCTCGCACCCGTCGTGCGTGGTGAGGACATCGAGCAGATGAGCCGGCGTCGCCGACGTGGTCCACGTCGACCGCGCGATCATCGGCTACGTACGCCGTCTGGCCGAGGCCTCACGGGAGGTCCCCGACGTGCGGATCGGCCTGTCCACCCGCGGGTGCCTGGCCTGGATCAGGGCCGCGAAGGCGTGGGCGCTGGCCGAGGGCCGCGGACACGTCGTGCCAGAGGACGTCGCGACCCTGGCCCACCCGGTCCTGGGCCACCGGCTGCTGATGGCGTCGGCCGCCGCGTTCGGCGGGACGACGGCCGAGCAGGTCATCGACGGCCTGCTGGAGCAGGTGCCGGTGCCTCGCGACCGCGCGTGAGCGAGCAGCCGCCCCGATCGGCCGTCCGCGCTGCGGCGCGTGCTGGCCCCCCTGCGGCTGGTCACCCCGCTCGGGCGCGGGCTCGCTCGTCGCGGCCGTCGCTGCAGCGGTGCTGGGCTCGCGGTTCCACTGGCTGGAGTTCACCCAGCTCGCGCCGTCGCCGTCGGGTCTCCTGCGTGCTCGGCCTGGCTGTGGCAGCTGCTGCCGGGTGCGCCCGAGCGCCGAGCTGACGCTGCAGCGGCAGCGCATCGTCGCAGGGCGCTCCGGCGCCGTCGCTGCGACCTCGTCGTGCAGGCCGGGGCGGCACCGATGCTGTTCCCCAAGCTCCTGGTCCCGGTCGGGCCGACCGACCTCCAGCTTGCGGTTGCCGTTCCTGGGGCCGTACGCCCGCCACCACCTCCGCGGCGCTCCGGCTGCCGGACCTCCCGCGCGGGGTGCACGACGTGGGGCCGGTGATCTACGAGAAGACCGATCCCGTCGGCGCCGATCTCGCCGGCGGTTCCGCAGCGGCGTGCGGATCGAGCTGCTCGTCGCACCGCGGGTGACGGACCTGCCGGTGTTCGCCGGCGGGCTCACCAACGACCTCGACGGTGCCACCAGCCAGCAGCTGTCGATGAGCGACCTCGCCTTCCACGCGCTGCGCGAGTACGTCCCCGGCGACGACCTGCGGCACGTGCACTGGCGCTCGTCGGCCAAGGCCGGTGAGCTGCTGGTGCGCCAGTTCCACGAGACCCGTCGCGGCCACGTGACGATCCTGCTCGACCCGGCCCGCTCGTCGTACCCGCGGGCGCGCGACTTCGAGCTGGCGGTCTCGGTGGCGACCTCGATCGCCCTGCGGGCCGTGCGCGACGACCTCGACACCTACTTCCGCTGCGGGCCGCACCTGGCGCGCAGCCGTGAGCCGCGTCGCGATGACGGACCTCGCCTGCCGGTTCACGCTCGAGCACCGACGACCAGCACCTCGCGCACGTCGCCGTCGGCGGCGGACTCCGTCGGGGCGACCGGGCTCGTCGTGCAGGTGACGGGTGCCGGGCGCGATCTGGTCGACCTCGACGCACGCTGCGTCGCCGCTTCGGCCAGCGGCGCCGAGCGGCTCGTGCGTGCGCGCCTGACAGCGCAGAGCGAGGCGCACGTCGTTGACCACGGCCAGCGTGCGCGAGATCACGGTGCCCGACCTGCCGCAGCTCCAGCGACTGCTCGAGCTGGGGATGCGGTGATGCGTGGCGCGGGCGCCGCGGCTCGACGCCGCTGGTCGTCGTGGTGCTGATGGCCGCTGGTGCTGTCGCATCTTCGACGACACCTTCGCGGACCGCGACCTACCTCGTCGCCGGGATGGTGCCGGTGGTGCTGCTGCTCGGCTTCGCGCTGTGGGCCGTCCGGCTGCACGAGGGCGGGTGGTGGTTCACGCTCGGGGCGCTGGTCGCTCTTCGCCCCGCTGGGCGCGCTGGGCGGCGCTGCGCGAGCCCGGGCCCGTACCTCGTGCCCACCGTCAGCACGATGTCCGGGCTGCTCGGCGACACGTCCGGCGCGCCCGCCACGCTCGTCAGCACGGTGCCACCGGTCGAGCCGTCGGGCACGCGTCATGCTGGTGCCCGTACCTCATCGGGTTCCTCGCCACCATGCCCGCCGCCTGGCTCGCCCTCGCGACGACCCGGCCGCTCGCGCCCGCGGTGCCCGCTGGTGCTCGCGCTCGGCGGCCACGATCCCGCTCGGCGTGCTCGTGCCCGACGCTGCTGCGTCCCGCGTGGCGTGGTCGTCGGCCTGGTGGTCCTGGCCTGGGTCGTCGTGCGCGACCGGCGCGCGCGAGCGCAGCGCCGAGCCGACGCGTGCCGCCCCGGCGGCCGTCATCGACGCGCCGTCGTGACGGTCGCGCCTCGATGTCGGGCCTCGGTCGGCGTGCTCGTCCCCGACGACGACCAGTCGGACCGGGTGCTGCTCCGCGGCCGCGATCGACCCGCTGCCGACCGCGGTGCGGGACGCCGCCAGCGTCCCGCCGGCGACGGTCGCGACGACATCCGAGCTCTTCCGGGCGAAGGGCGTGCCCGACGGGCACGCGGCTCCGCTTCGCCGCGCTCGACGTGTACGACGGCGAGCGGCTGGGTGCCGGCCGAGGAGTCGCCGGGCTCGGAGGGCTACGGCACGTTCAAGCGCATCGGCGAGGACGTGCGGCCGCTGCACCCGGGAGGTACCGAGTCGTGGTCGCGGTCAAGATCCTGCCCGGCTACGACGAGCGACTGGCTGCCGATGCTGGGCGAGCTGACCCGCATCGACCTCAAGTTCAACCCGGGGTCGCACCGAGGTCGACGACGTCCGCTACAACCAGGCGACGTCGAGCGCCGTGGTCGATCGGGGGAGTCGACGTCCGCGACGACTACACCTTCGCGTCGGTGCGCCGGGCCGCGAGGACTTCGGCAGGCGCGACGCCACCCGCGAGCCGACCGACGAGCAGCGGCAGCCCCGCGGCGCCTTCCTCGACCAGCTACCTCGAGCCCTTCGACCGCACCGAGCTCGCTGCCCCTCGAGCGGGTGCTGCTGCTCGCGCGCTACCTGCGCATCAACGGCACGGTGCGGCTGACCGACGACTTCGACCAGTCGCCGGTCGACCTCGGTCGACGGATGCTGGGCTCGCGCAGCATGGTGGCGACCCCGTTCCAGTACAGCGCGCTGATGGCGCTCGGCGCGTCGCGCCTCGGCGTCGCCGCGCGCGTGGTCACCGGTGCCGAGCCGGGTCGGCGTGGGCTGGTCGACTACGGCGACGTGATCTCGTGGGTGGAGCTCCAGTTCGCCGACGGGACGTGGCGGTCCGCTCGACCCGGCGCGCTACGTCGGCTGCCCGGATCGCGCCGACGGACGAGCCGAGTGGCGCTGCCCGACGCCGAGGACTTCGTCGCGGACCAGGTCGCTCGCGCGACCCGGGGCAAGGACCGCGAGATCCGGCCACCCGACGGGTCGACCGACCCCGACGGGACGGCCGAGGCGCCCCGCCGACCGGCCTGGCAGGTGGTCCTCGGCCTGCGGCGTGCGTCGTCGCCGCTGGGCCTGGCGGCTGGTCGCGCTCCTCGCTCGTCCCGCTCGTCAAGGTCGCTGCGCCGCTCGCGCCGCCGGCGTACGACGTCGTGGTCGGGGCTCTACGTCAACGGCTGGCAGGAGGTGCTCGACGCCGCCCGCGACCGGGGCACCCCCGTGCCCGAGGGGTGGAGCCGGGTCGCCCAGGCCGGCGCAGCTCGGCGCCGGGATCGGACCTCGCCCGGCAGGCCGACGCCGCGGTCTTCGCACCTGGCCGCGGCGACGCCGAGGTCGGCAGCGAGTTCTGGGACGCGTGCCTGGCGCTGCGCCGCGAGCTGCTCGCGCGACGCCGACGGGCGGCACCGGTGGTGGGCGCTCGTTCAACCCCGCGTCGCTGCTCGCCGGCTGGGCGCGCCGTCGCCGCGACCGCTCAGCCGTCGCGCCCAGGTGCGCCACGAAGATCGCCGTGCCGGGAGTCAGCAGCCCGCGCGCGCGTGACCAGCCGCCCCACACGCGGTCGTGGTGCTCCGGCCACTCGGGCTCGACGAGGTCGCTGAGCACGAAGCCGTGACCGGCCAGCAGGCGCACCCAGTCACCGAGCGTGCGGTGGTGCTCGACGTAGGCGACGACGCCGGTCGCGTCGTCGACCTCGACGTAGGGGGTGCGGTCCCAGTAGGACTGCGTGGCGGTCAGGCCGGCCTCGCCGGGGTCGTCGGGGAACATCCACCGGGTCGGGTGGGTGATCGAGAACGCGAAGCGCCCGGCCGGGCCGCAGGACCCGTGCCACCTCGGCGAGCGCGTCGTCGATGTCGCGGACGAACTGGAGCGCTCCGAAGGAGCAGAAGACGACGTCGAAGCTCGCCGCGCGGAACGGCAGGTCGGTCGCGGTGCCGCGGACGGACGGGACGGGCACGCCGGTCTCCTCGTCGAGGCGCAGGGAGTGCTGGAGCTGGCGGTGGGAGAGGTCGAGGCCGATGCCGCGCCCGCCGTGGGTGCGGACCCACCGCGAGCACTGGCCGGCGCCGCTGCCCACCTCGAGCACGTCGAGCCCGGACACGTCGCCGAGGATCGCGAGGTCGTCCTCGCGGTGGCCCTCGGGACCCCAGACGAAGCCCGCGTCCCCGAGGAAGGCCCCGTGCGTGGCCTGGTACTCGTCGGCGTACCGGTCCCAGTCCGGGCCGTTGGCGCGCCGTGACTCCCGCTCGGAGACGGGGCGCCGCTCGACGCGGACGGACTGCGGCAGGTGGTCCTCCACGCACCGGAGCCTAGTCGTGGACCGGTAGACGGCAGAACCGGCGCACCGGGCAGGATCCCTGCCCGGTGCGCCGGTCCTCTTGGGGGGCTGAGGGTCAGCCCATGGACCGGCCGTTGCGCACGCCCGGGCTACGCGGGCCCGAGCGCCAGTCGGCCGGGTTGGCCTTGGCACGGACCTCCTTGCCGTCGCTGACGCCACCCTTGTCGGTGTCGCACTTGGTGGGGTCGGTCTTGGCCTTCTTGAAGCGCTTGTTCGCCTTGCCGGTCACCTCGACCTTGTCCTTCAGGCCGTCGCGGTCGGTGTCCTTCTTCGTCGGGTTCGAACGGGTCTTGCCGATCACGAAGGTCTTCTTGCGGGTCTTGACCTTCTGCTTGATCTTGTAGCCCTGGACCTCCTTGCCGTCGCTCAGCCCGTCCTTGTCGGTGTCCTTGCTCAACGGGTTGGTCTTCACGACGATGGCCGAGCGGACCTTCCGGTTGCAGATCTCGAAGCGCTCCTTGATCCTCACGCCCGTGACCTCACGGCCGTCGGTGATGCGGTCGCCGTCCGTGTCGGGGTTGAGCGGGTCGGTGCCGTGCACGTTCACCTCGGCGCCGTCGGTGAGACCGTCACCGTCGGTGTCCGGGTTGAGCGGGTCGGTACCGTGCGTGTTGACCTCGGCGCCGTCCGACAGACCGTCGTCGTCGGTGTCCGGGTCGTTCGGGTTGGTGCCGAGCGGACCCTCCTGGCTGGTCGGCAGGCCGTCACCGTCCGGGTCGCTGGGGTCGACCACGACGGTGAACGTCGTCGTGTCCGCGGCGCTCGTCTGGCCGTTCTGCGACTGCGTGGCAGTCACCGTGTGCGGACCTGCGGGCAGCGGCGTACCAGGCTCGCAGCTCCACGTGCCGTCCTGGCGCACCATGGCGGTGCAGACGACGGTCCCACCCTCACGGACCGTGACCGTGGCGCCGGGGGAGCCGGTGCCGGAGATCGTCGGCGTGGTGTCGGTCACCGTGGCGCCCGCGGCGGGCGAGGTGATGTCGGGCGCGTTGAGCGAGCCCGGCTCCGGCGTCGGGTCGCCGCCGCCGTCGCTGCACTGGACGCCGCCGGCCGGAGCGCCAGCGGACGCCGAGAGCGGGACGATGTCGACGGTCGCGATGTTCGACGCCGGAGATCGGGCCCAAGTCGGGCGTCGAGAGCCGCAGGTGCAGCAGCGAGGCCGAGCCGGATGCGCTGGTCCCGTCGCCGTTGACGGTCTTGGTGAGCGCGCCCAGCGGACAGCTCGAGCGTGGAGCAACGGGTTGTCCGGAAGGGCGAACTTGGCGACTTCGTTGGCGACGTCGAGCACGATCGCCGGCTGACCCTTCGGCGTGATGGTCACGACGGGCTGGGAGTAGGTCACGCCGCTGGTGGCCGGCGGCGCCGGAGGCCGTGGCGGTGACCCGGGGCGCTTCGCTCACGCCGACGGCGACCTGGTCGCCGAAGAGCTTGAGGCTGCGCCAGATTGCTCGTGGCCGTCGAGACGACCGCACGAGTGTCGTTGGCACCGCCGGTGGAGGCCAGCGTCACCTGCTGCTCGGTCTTGACCGTGCCGGGCGCGTTCAGGAGAGAACCCACGCCGGGCACGGCGAGCACCGTCGCGTCGAGGGTCGTGGTGGAGGACGAGCTCACGGGCGTGGACGCTGCGCAGGCAGCTGGTGTCGCTGAACTGCGCGTGAGCCGTGGAGGTCGAGACCCCGGCAGTGAGGAGCGGCGCGGCCGGGATGACCGGGCCGATCTCGACAGTCCGGAGCCGCGTTGGTCGGCGGCGCGGTCTGCGAGGCCTCGGTCAGTAGCGGCGGCAGCGTCTGGTTCAGCAGGATCCCGCCGAGGTTTGCTGCATTGGCGGACACGCGCGGCGACCCGGCCTGGAGCGACCCGGTCGTGCTGGCGACGTCCACCGACGCCGCGGTGAAGCTGCCGAGCGAGCGGGCAGCGTCGACCCCGAGGACGTCGACGTCGAGCAGCTGAGCAGACGTCGCCCCGGTAGCGCTCGTCGGCACGGGTGCCGCCGAGGCCGAGGTCTGTGTGGCGGCCAGGAACGATCCTGGCAGCGCGAGGGCCACGGCGACCGCGGCTCCTCTGGTGAACCGGTTGGACAACCGGTGCTGAGACGTGGAACCCATCTGTCGTACCCCCAATGGTGTTGGCCGCCCACAAATCTTCAGAGGATCTACGGTGCGGCTACTGATGATCTAACAGAGATCAACGAAACAACCACGTAGAGGTAACACAAACTTTACCCAAAGGGATGAGAGCAGGCTCGTGGCCGCGTGGCCGGGAGGGCTCGTGCCACGATGCCGCCCATGACCGGACCCGGTGACGCGCTGACCCCGCTCGCGGGCGGCCACTCCGGACGTACGTTCCTCAGCGAGGTCGCCGGGGAGCGCACGGTCGTGCGGATCTACCCGCCCGGCGACGCGCGCGGGCCGGACGCCCCGCAGGTCGACGAGGCGGTGCTGCACCTCGTGCGCGGCCTGCTGCCCGTGCCGGAGGTCCTGGAGGTGCGCCGCGCGGACTCCGGGCAGCCGGGGCTCCTGGTCACGTCGTGGATGCCGGGGGAGCCGGGGGACCGGGTGATCGGCGGTCTCGACGACGCCGGGCTCGCCCGCCTGGGAGCGGCGATGGGGGCGACCGCGGCCACGCTCGCCGGGATGCCGATGCTGCGCCCCGGTCCGTTCGTCGACGCCGACCTGCGCCTCGGCGTCTTCCCCGCCGACGGGCTGCCCGAGTGGGTCGAGGAGCGCCTCGCGCACTGGGCTCCCGAGGAGCGAGCAGGCGCTGGTCCCCGTCGCCGAGGCGGCCCAGGACCTGCTCGACACGGTCGGCCGGGCCTGCCTGGTGCACAGCGACCTCAACCCCAAGAACGTGCTGGTCGACCCCGGCTCGCTGGAGCTCACGGCGGTCCTCGACTGGGAGTTCGCCCACGCCGGCCACCCGTGGACGGACGTGGGCAACCTGCTCCGCTTCGAGCGCCACCCGGCGTACGTCGACGCGGTCCTGCAGGCCTGGACGGACGCCCGCGGCGGGTCGGTGGCGACCCTCCTCGAGGGGGCCCGCGCCGCGGACCTGTGGGCGCTCGTCGACCTGGCCTCGCGGGCGGGGGAGAACCCCGTCGCGGACCGGGCCGACGTCCTCCTCCGGACCATCGCCGCCACCGGTGACCTGCACGCGTGGCCGACCGACTGCGTGAGCGTGGCCTGAGCGTGCTCCCCGGTTGGACGCCGAGCGCGGTCCCCGCGTACTCTTGGGAGCTGCGCCAGTCGTCTGCCCGGCTTCCATACCGAGCGAAGCGAGGCTCGCCGCGCCGCCGTCCCTGACGGAGGCCAGTGAAACCGACCGCTGCGTGCGTCCGCACGACTCCACCCATCCAAGGAATCACTTCCCATATGACAGCCCTGCTCTCCACTCTTCCGGACTACGACGCGCCCCAGGTGGCGGTCAACGACATCGGGTCCGAAGAGGACTTCCTCGCGGCAATCGACGCGACCATCAAGTACTTCAACGACGGCGACATCGTCGAGGGCACCATCGTCAAGGTGGACCGCGACGAGGTGCTCCTCGACATCGGCTACAAGACCGAGGGCGTCATCCCCTCGCGCGAGCTGTCCATCAAGCACGACGTCGACCCCAACGAGGTCGTTTCCGTGGGCGACAAGGTCGAGGCCCTCGTTCTCCAGAAGGAGGACAAGGAAGGCCGTCTGATCCTGTCCAAGAAGCGCGCCCAGTACGAGCGCGCCTGGGGCACCATCGAGCAGGTCAAGGAGGAGGACGGCGTCGTCGAGGGCACCGTCATCGAGGTCGTCAAGGGCGGCCTCATCCTCGACATCGGCCTGCGCGGCTTCCTGCCGGCCTCGCTCGTGGAGATGCGTCGCGTCCGCGACCTGCAGCCCTACGTCGGCCAGACGCTCGAGGCGAAGATCATCGAGCTCGACAAGAACCGCAACAACGTGGTCCTGTCGCGTCGTGCCTGGCTCGAGCAGACCCAGTCCGAGGTGCGCCACGGCTTCCTGACCCAGCTCCAGAAGGGTCAGATCCGCAAGGGTGTCGTCTCCTCGATCGTCAACTTCGGTGCGTTCGTGGACCTCGGCGGCGTCGACGGTCTCGTCCACGTCTCGGAGCTGTCCTGGAAGCACATCGACCACCCGTCCGAGGTCGTCGCCGTGGGCGACGAGGTCACCGTCGAGGTCCTCGACGTGGACATGGACCGCGAGCGTGTCTCCCTGTCGCTGAAGGCGACGCAGGAGGACCCGTGGCAGCACTTCGCCCGCACCCACCAGATCGGCCAGATCGTGCCGGGCAAGGTCACCAAGCTGGTGCCCTTCGGTTCGTTCGTCCGTGTCGAGGAGGGCATCGAGGGCCTGGTGCACATCTCCGAGCTCGCCGAGCGTCACGTCGAGATCCCCGAGCAGGTCGTCCAGGTCAACGACGACGTCATGGTCAAGATCATCGACATCGACCTCGAGCGTCGCCGGATCTCGCTGTCGCTCAAGCAGGCCAACGAGACCGCTGCTGCCGCTGACGTGGAGGAGTTCGACCCCACGCTCTACGGCATGACGGCCACGTACGACGAGCAGGGCAACTACGTCTACCCCGAGGGCTTCGACCCCGAGACGGGCGAGTGGCTCGAGGGCTTCGACGACCAGCGCGCGGTCTGGGAGGACCAGTACGCCAAGGCGCACACCCGCTGGGAGCAGCACGTCAAGCAGCAGGCCGACGCCAAGGTCGCCGAGGCCGAGGCCAGCGAGGCCACCTCGTACTCCTCGGGTGGCGACGTGGCGACGGACGGCGACGAGACCGGTGGCACACGACACCGGCGGTTCGCTCGCCTCCGACGAGGCGCTGCAGGCGCTCCGCGAGAAGCTCACCGGTGGCCAGGCCTGATCGCCTGACCACCTGAACAGCACCACCACGACGGCCCGCCGGGATTCCCGGCGGGCCGTCGTCGTACGTCCGGGTCTCCCGGTCAGGTGGCGTCCGCTACAACTGGCGCATGACTGATCGCGGCACCTCGGCCCTGGTCCTCGGCGGAGGCGGCATCACCGGCATCGCCTGGGAGCTCGGGATCCTGCACGGGCTGGCAGAGGCCGGCATCGACCTCACCGAGGCCGACACCGTCGTCGGTACGTCGGCGGGGTCGGTGGTCGGCGCGCAGCTGGGCAGCGGGCTCTCGCTGGCCGACCTCTACGCCTCGCAGCTCGAGCCGCCGGACGCCGAGCTGGGTGGGCGGCTGTCCCGCATCGCCGCGCTCAAGCTGGTGCCGCCGTACGTCCTGCCCGGCAGCGGGCGCGACAAGCTCGCCCGCGTCGGTCGGGTCGCCCGGGCGGCACACGCGCCGGGCAGCATCGACCGCGAGGGCGTGATCCGCTCCCGGCTGCCGGTGCACGACTGGCCCGCGAGGGACCTCCGGATCACCGCGGTGGACACCGAGAGCGGCGAGTTCACTGTCTTCACCCGTGAGTCAGGGGTGGACCTCGTGTCGGCAGTGGCCGCCAGCTGCGCCGTCCCCACCGTGTGGCCGCCCGTCGAGATCGCGGGTCGCACCTACATGGACGGCGGGATGCGCTCCACCGCCAACGTCGACGTGGCGAAGGGCGCGGAGCGGGTCGTGGTGCTCGCCCCGCTGCCGAGGTCGGTCAGCAAGAAGGCGTCGATCCGGTCGCAGATGGAGCGGGTGGCGCCGCGGGCGTGGTCGGTGGTCACGCCGGACGCCGAGGCGCTCGCGGCCTTCGGTCGCAACCTGCTCGACCCGGCCAAGCGCCGGGTCGCCGCCGAGGCGGGACTGCGCCAGTCCCGCGACCTGGTCGACCAGGTGCGCGGGGTCTGGGAGGCGTAGCGGTCGATCAGGTGCGGGGGACGAGGTGGCGACGCTCCTCGACGAGACCGAGCTCGTCGAACGGGTGGCTCGTGGACGAGGGGCCGGCGAACCGGTCGTGGCGGGCGTAGCTGACGAGCAGCGCGGCGAGTGCGGTGAGGACGATGAGGGCGAGGATGGTGGTCATGGCAGTAATTCTCCGCCCACTCGGGTTCCTGCCACCAGTGGCAGGAATGACAGTGTTAGTTGATTTACTGCCACGGGTGGTGCACGCTGATCCCATGAAGAAGGTCGCGGTCGTCGTGCAGGACGGAGCGGAGCCGTTCGGGCTCGGCTCGATGTGCGAGGTGTGGGGCGAGCCCTACCACCCCGACGACGACAACCCGGTCTTCGACTTCGTCGTCACCACGCCGCGTCCGGGCCGGGTCGCCGGCGCGACCGGCTACGACCTCCACGTCGACCACTCGCTGGCCGACGCCGCCGACGCCGACCTGGTCTGCCTCATCCCCAAGCGCGGCTACCGCGACCCGTCGCCCGAGGTGGTGGAGCTGGTGCAGGCCGTGCACGACAGGGGGGCGCTCGTCTTCGGCCACTGCTCGGCGGCCTTCATGATCGGTGAGGCGGGACTGCTCGACGGCCGCCGCGCCACCACCCACTGGCGCCACGTCGACGAGCTCGCCGCGACGTATCCGGAGGCGACGATCGACGGCAACGTGCTCTACGTCCAGGACGGCTCGATCGTCACCGGCGCCGGCTCGGCCGCCGGCCTCGACGCGGCCCTGCACGTGATGCGCCAGCACTTCGGCGCCAAGGTGGCGGCCACCACCGCGCGCCGGATGGTCGTGCCGCCGCACCGCGACGGCGGTCAGGCGCAGTACGTCGCGCGCCCCGTGCCGGTCTGCGAGTCGGAGGCGCTGGCCCCGCTGCTGGCGTGGATCAGCGAGAACCTGGGCGACGACCTCGACGTCGAGACCCTCGCCCGCCACATGCACATGTCGGCGCGCACCTTCGCCCGCCGCTTCAAGGAGGAGACCGGCACCACGCCCTACAGCTGGATCCTGGGGGAGCGCGTACGCGCCGCGGAGGAGCTGCTCGAGCAGACCGACCACTCGATCGACTGGGTCGCCGGCGAGGTCGGCTTCGGCAACGGCGCCACCCTGCGCCACCACTTCGGCCGCTCGCGCGGCGTCAGCCCCCAGGAGTACCGGCGTACGTTCCGGATGCCCGCCTGACCTCGACGCACGTCGCCGTCCCGGTCCGTGGGTACGACCGTCCGGGTGGCGGCGGCGGCTCGGTAGCCTTGTCCGCGTGACCGCGACTGCTCTGACCGACCTGTCCGCCGACGACCTCGCCACCCTGCTCGAGGAGCAGCGAGCGGCGTACGAGGAGCTCAAGGGACGCGGGCTGAAGCTCGACCTCACGCGCGGCAAGCCCTCGGCGCAGCAGCTCGACCTGGCCGACGACCTGCTCCGGCTGCCGACGACGCACGAAGGACGCGGACGGCGTCGACGTCCGCAACTACGGCGGCCTCGAGGGCCTGCGCGAGCTGCGGGAGATGTTCGCCGACCTGCTGTGGGTGGAGCCCGACCAGGTGGTGGCCGGCGGCAGCTCCAGCCTCACCATGATGCGCGACTGCCTCTTCTACCTGATGCTCTTCGGCGGCGTGGACTCCGAGCGGCCGTGGGGCAAGGAGGAGAAGGTCCGCTTCGTCTGCCCCGTGCCGGGCTACGACCGCCACTTCACCCTCCTCGAGAGCCTCGGCATCGAGATGGTGACCGTCCCGATGCGCGAGGACGGACCCGACGTCGACGCCGTCGCCGCGCTGGTGGCCGACGACCCGACCGTCAAGGGCATCTGGATCGTGCCGACGTACGCCAACCCGTCGGGGGCGGTCTGCAGCCAGGACGTCGCGGCCCGACTGGCGGCGCTGCCGACCGCCGCGCCCGACTTCAAGATCTTCTGGGACAACGCGTACGCGCTGCACCACCTGACCGAGGAGGAGGCCAAGAGCGCCGACATCCTCACCCTGGCCTCGGCGGCGGGCCACCCGCACCGGCCGATCATGTTCGCGTCGACGTCGAAGATCACGTACGCCGGCTCCGGCGTCGCGTTCCTGGCGGCGTCGACGGCCAACGTCGCGTGGTACCTCGGGCACCTGGGCAACGGCTCGATCGGCCCCGACAAGGTCAACCACCTGCGCCACGTCGAGTTCTTCGGCTCCCCGCAGGGCGTGCGCGACCACATGGCCAAGCACCGCGAGATCATCGCGCCGAAGTTCGCCGAGGTGGACCGGGTGCTCACCGAGCGGCTCGACGGCCGCGGCGTGGCCACCTGGAACACGCCGTCGGGCGGCTACTTCGTCAACCTCGACGTCGTGCCCGGCACCGCGTCGCGCGTGGTGGCGCTCGCCAAGGAGGCCGGCATCGCGCTGACCCCGGCCGGGTCGTCGTACCCCTACAAGCAGGACCCCGACGACACCAACATCCGGCTCGCGCCGACGATGCCGCCGCTCGCGGAGGTCACCGAGGCGATGGAGGCCGTGGCCACCTGCGTGCTGCTCGCGGCGGCCGAGAAGGCGGCCGCCTGACTCACGCCGCCACGCGCTCCGCGCCGAGACCGCCGCGGACCAGGTCGGCGTACCTGCCGCCGAGGAGCAGCAGCTCCTCGTGGGTGCCGAGCTCGACGACGCGACCACGGTGGAGCACCGCGATCTGGTCGGCGTTGCGGACCGTCGAGAGCCGGTGGGCGATGGTGATGGTCGTACGGGTGCGGGCCATCGCGTCGAGGGTGGCGAGGACGGCGCGCTCGGTCTCGTTGTCCAGTGCGCTCGTGGCCTCGTCGAGCACCAGCACGGCCGGGTCGCGCAGCAGCGTGCGCGCGATCGCGAGCCGCTGCTGCTCGCCGCCGGAGAACCGGTGGCCGCGGGAGCCGACGACGGTGTCGTAGCCGTCGGGCAGGGTGCTGATGAGGTCGTGGATGCGGGCCTCGCGGCACGCCTGCTCGATCTCGGCGTCCGTGGCATCGGGCCGAGCGTGGCGCAGGTTGTCGCGCACGCTCGCGTGCATCAGGTACGTCTCCTGGGTGACGACGCCGACGAGGTCGGCGAGGTCGGTGAGCGCGAGGTCGCGGACGTCGACGCCGTCGATGCTGACCCGGCCGGCCGACACGTCGTTGAGCCGCGGGAGGAGCGAGGCGAGCGTGGACTTGCCGCTGCCGGTCTCGCCGACCAGGGCGAGGGTGCCGCCGGCCGGGACGTGGAGGTCGATGCCGGACAGGACCGGGCGGTCCGGGTCGTACGCGAAGCCGACGTGGTCGAAGCGGACCTCGCCGCGGACCGTGGCGCGGTCGAGCCGGGCCGGGTCGACGGGGTCGTCGATCTCGACGGGGAGGTCGGCGTAGTCGAAGATGCGGCTGAAGAGGGCCATCGACGCGGTGAGGTCGACGCCGACGTTGAGCAGCCCCATGAGCGGTCGGAACAGGTTGCCCTGCAGGGCGATGAACGCGACGAGGGTGCCGATCGTCATCCCGCCCGACGTCGCCGGGAAGCCCGCGGCGAGGTAGATCGTGGCGGGGACCGCCGCGAAGACGATGTTCATGGTGGCCATCCGCCAGCGCCCGGCGAGCCGGGAACGGATCTCCAGCCCGACGAGGTCGGCGGAGGTGTCGTCGAACCTGGCGGTGAGGCGCGGGGAGGCGCCGAGCGTCTTGGTGAGCATGACGCCGCTCACCGAGAGGCCCTCCTCGATCTGCACGTGCAGGTCGGCGAGGCGCTGCTGGCGCTCGGCGGTGACGCGGTGCCGCATCCGGGCGACCTGGCGGGTGAGCAGGACGGCGGGTGGCAGCACGACGAGGGAGAGCAGCGCGAGGCGCCAGCTGAGGGCGACCATGGCCACCGCGGTCCCGACGACGACGGTGACGTTGGCGGCGATCGAGGTGGCGGTCTGCGTCACCACGCCCTGCATGCTGCCGATGTCGTTGACGAGCCGGGACTGCACCTCGCCGCCACGGGTGCGGGTGAAGAAGCCCAGCGACTGGCGCTGCAGGTGGGCGAAGAGGTCGCTGCGGAGCCGGTGCATGACCTTCTGGCCGACAGCGGTCGACAGCCAGGTCTGCACCACGCCGATCACGGCGGTCGCGACGGCGACGCCGAGCATCGCGGCGACCAGCAGCAGGAGGAGGCGTACGTCCTGGCGCGGGAGCGCCTCGTCGATGACGTGGCGCACGAGGAACGGCTGGGCCAGGCCGACGGCGGAGCTCAGCACGATCAGGCCGACGACGACGAGCAACGTCGCCCGGTGGGGCGCGAAGAGCCGCGCGATGCGGCGCAGGGAGACGGGGGAGTCCGACAGCTGGCGCAGGTCGGCCGGGTCGGGGCGGGCGCCGCGCGAGCCGCGGCCGCGGGTGGGGGAGTCGAAGGTCGATCCGGAGCGGTCAGCCATGCGACCAGCTCCTCTCTGTGTGAGAAGTCAGGAGGTGAGGTAACCTCACTATGAGGTGACAACTGCGGCAGGGACGGAGATATTCCCGTGGACCCACACACCACCGGTGACCTGGTGATGGCGCTGGCCCGCCGGGTGCGGCGCGCGCACGTCGACGCCCTGTCCGCGTGGCACGTCACGCCGTCGCAGTCCCGCGCGCTCCGGGTGATCTCCCTCGACGACGACGGCGTGCGCCCGTCCGTGCTCGCCGAGCAGCTGCGCATCGCTCCGCGGTCGGCGACCGACGTGGTCGACACGCTCGAGGAGCGCGGCTGGGTGCGACGCTCGCCCGACCCCACGGACCGGCGCGCCACCACCCTGACCCTGACCGCGGAGGGTCGCGAGCTGGTCGCCGCGATCGACGACGTACGACGCCGCGCCTCCGAGGGGGTGCTGGACGTGCTGTCGGACGCCCAGCGACGTACGCTCCACGAGATCCTGACCGTCGTCGTGGGGGAGGACCAGTGACCGTGCGTGTGGGCCTGACCGGGGGAGTCGCCTCCGGCAAGAGCACCGTCTCGGCGATCCTCACCGAGCTGGGCGCGGTCGTCATCGACGCCGACCTCATCGCGCGCGAGGTGGTCGCGCGCGGCACGCCGGGGCTCGAGGCGGTCGTCGCGGAGTTCGGGCCCGAGCTGCTCACGCCCGACGGCGACCTCGACCGCCCCGCCATGGGTGCGCTGGTCTTCGGAGACCCGGAGGCGCGCAAGCGGCTCGAGGCGATCGTCCACCCGCTCGTCCACCGCCGCAGCGCCGAGCTCGAGGAGCAGGCCGGCGACAGCGCGGTCGTGGTGCACGACATCCCGCTGCTCGCCGAGGTCGGGCGCGCCGGGTCGTTCGACGCGGTGGTCGTGGTGGACGCTCCGCCCGACCTGCAGGTCTCCCGCATGGTCGAGGACCGCGGGTGGACGCGGGAGGACGCGGAGTCGCGGATCGCCGCGCAGGCGACGCGCGCCGACCGCCTGGCGATCGCGACGTACGTCGTCGACAACACCGGGACGCGTGACGAGCTGCGCGCGCAGGTGGAGGAGATCTACGCCGCACTCGCCGTACGGGCGTGACGTTTCCCGGTCCGCAGGCTCCGGCCGGTAGCCTCCCCGGCGTGTCCTCGCCCCGATCCCGACTGACCCTGGTCGCGGCAGGCGTCCTGCTGGTCGGTGGCTGCGCGAGCCTCGGGACCGACGACGCGACACCCGTCACCTCCTCGGCCAGCCCCTCGCAGTCGCCCTCCGCGTCGTCCGCGTCCTCGTCGCCGAGCGCGTCGGCCGAGGCGACCGAGGACCCCGACGCCCCCACCTCGTGGGGACCGACGGTCGGCGAGCTCGACGAGGCCCGCGACCTCGTGGCGACGTGGACGCCCGAGCAGCTCGCCGGCGGCGTGATCGTCGGACGTTTCCACGGCACCGACCCCGCCGAGCCCGCCGCCATGGTGCGCGACCTCCACCTCGCCGGCGTCTCGGTCACCACGGCCAACGTCGTGGACCGCGACCAGGTGGTCGCCATGACCTCGGCCCTCGCGGACGCCGCCGTCGCCGACGGCCGCGACTTCCCGCCCGTGATCGGCGTCGACCAGGAGGGTGGCTACGTCTCCCACCTCCGCGGTGTCGCCACCGACTTCCCGCACTTCCAGTCCGCCGGTCTCGCGATCGAGGCGGACGCGCGGGTGGGCCGGCGGGTGACCCGCGAGGCGGCACTCACCACCGGCCTCGAGCTGCGCGGCCTGGGCTTCACCTGGGTCTTCGCCCCCGTCGCCGACGTGACCATCGGCGCCGCCGACCCGACCATCGGTGCGCGGGCGCCGTCCGAGGACCCGCGGGTCGCCGCACAGGCCATCGGCGCAGCCATCAAGGGCTACGACGACGCCGGCATCGTCTCGACCGTGAAGCACTTCCCGGGCCACGGCACGGCCACCACCGACAGCCACGACACGCTGCCCGTCGTCGACTCGACGCTGGCCGAGATCGAGGCGCACGACCTGCCGCCGTTCGAGGCCGCCATCGCCCAGCAGGCCCCCGCGGTGATGATGAGCCACCTCGACCTGACCTCGATCGCCCCGGGCGTGCCGGCCAGCATGGCGCCCGAGGTCTACGACCTGCTCCGCGACGACCTCGGGTTCGAGGGCGTCACGATCACCGACTCGCTCGGCATGGGCGCCGTCGGTGGCCGACCCACTCCCGGCGCTCCAGGCGCTGGAGGCCGGCGCCGACCTGCTGCTGATGCCCGTCGACACCGCCGTCACGCACCAGATCGTGGTGGACGCGATCGAGTCCGGTGCCGTCTCCCGCGAGCGGGTCGAGGAGGCCGCCGCCCGCGTGGTGGCCGTACAGATGTGGCAGGCGCGGCTGGCAGCACAACGGCCCGTCCCCGCCGACGTGGTCGAACGGGCCCGGGCCGCGAGCGCGGACCTGGAGTCCGCGGCGTACTGATCAGTCTGTTCGCAGCCAGGTGCGTGCCATCAGGCTGCGAGGTCGGGGTCGCCGGCGCGGCGGAGCTTCTGGAGCGCCTCCCGCTCGAGCTGGCGGACCCGCTCGGCGGAGATGCCGTGCCGGGCGCCGATGTCGGCGAGCTTGTGCTGGCGGCCGTCGGCCAGGCCGTAGCGGGCCCGGACGATGTCGGCGGAGCGGTCGTCGAGGATGCCGACCAGGTCCTCGAGCCTCTGGCGCGCCTCGGCGTCGAGGAAGCTGAGGTCGGGACCGGGTGCGGTCTCCTGGGCCATCAGGTCGCCCAGCGAGGTGTCGCCGTCCTCGTCGACCGGGGTGTCCAGCGAGACGTGCTCGCGTCCCCAGCTCATCAGGTCGAGCACCCGGTCGATGTCCATGCCGAGCTCGGTGGCGATCTCGTGCGGCTCCGGGTCGCGGCCGAGCTGGCGCTCGAGCGTGCGCCGGGCGCTGCCGACCTGGTTGAGCTCCTCCACGACGTGCACCGGGAGGCGTACGACGCGGGCCTGCTGCGCGATGCCGCGGGTGATCGCCTGGCGCACCCACCACGTGGCGTACGTCGAGAACTTGTAGCCCTTGGTGTAGTCGAACTTCTCGACCGCGCGGATCAGGCCGGTGTTGCCCTCCTGGATCAGGTCGAGCATCGGCATCTGGGACCGGCCGTACTTGCGGGCGATGGACACCACGAGCCGGAGGTTGGCCTCGATGAACCGGTCGACGGCGAGTCGACCCTGCTCGGCGAGCCACTCGAGCTCCTCCTCGTTGGCGGTCATCGGGGCGCCGCCCTTGCGGCGTCCGACGCGGCCGGTGTCGAGGAGGTGCTGGGCCAGCAGGCCGGCCTCGATGGCCTTGGAGAGCTCGACCTCGGTCTCGGCGTCGAGGAGCGGGGTGCGGGCGATCTCGTCCAGGTAGAGCCCGACGCTGTCGCGGCCCTCGATCTCACGGGTGGTGCTGGTGCGCTTGGCCTGTGCAGTGCTCATGTTCGTCCTCCTGCTTCTCGTGCGACCACCCCTGTGTCGCACATCTGGTCCAACACTTGTGTCCGTTGCGAGATTCCCTGGCGGATTTCGTCCTGGCGAACTTTCGGTGCCTTCACCTGCCTTGACGAGCCAGTCGCCTCCGGAGTTGCACGATCGGACAACTCTCAGGGACTTCTCAGGGGGTTCCCCGCAGCGGTGAGAACATGAGGGCGCAGTCGTGCCCGGGGTCGCAGGCGTCCCCGCGCACCGGTGGACAATCTGTGGATGGACGGCCCGTTCCCTGTGGAGCACGGCACGACTTCTGTGGGGAACCCTGTGGGACCGGAAGTTTGTCGGCGCAACCCTTGCGGCTGGTGCCCCGGCCGACATAGAACTCTCCCTACCGGAACCGCTTCGGCGGGACCGGGGATCGGATCGGAAGAACAGTTCCACCCGGCGAGCTTGCTCGCCGCGCGGGCCCGGTGACGGGGTCGGCGGGGACTGGGAGGCCGGTGCGGTGGCTCGGACGTCACCATCCCGGGCAAACCGAGGGGCTCCTGATGCTCATACCATCTGGAGCCCCTCGACCCATGTGCTGCACCTCAAGGCTGCCCGTTGCCGCTCGTGCGGCGCAACCCGGACCCGGTGAACAGTCGGCGTGGTGAGGGTCGTCAGTCCTCGGCGGGAGGCTCCCACCGGTGCAGGGCAGGGTCGTCCGCCCGATAGCTGCGCACCGGGCCGGGAGGCGTGTCGGCGGTCTCGAAGCGCACCGTCACCACTCCCGAGCCCGATCCCCACACCCAGCCGCGGCCCATCTCGTCGTGCACCACGTCGGCGCCCGGCGGCCAGCTCCGCCGCGGTGGCTCGGGGAGGGTGACCTCCACGTCGTCGTCCTCCTCCTCGCTGTCGCCGAAGAGGTCCTCCTGGACCCAGTCGGCCAGGCCCGACACGCCCACCCCGAGCAGTCGGACGCCGCCCGTCGTGTCGAGGTCGCGCAGCAGCGCCCGGGCGACGCGGCCGATGGTGGAGCCGTCGTCGGTGGGGCTGGACAGGGTGCTCGACCGGCTGAGGGTGGTGAAGTCGTGGAGGCGCACCTTGATCGTGACCGTGCGACCGGAGGAGCCGTTCTTGCGCATCCGGGTGCCGACCTCCTTCGCCTGACGCGTCAGCAGGCCCTCCATCAGCAAGCGGTCGTTGATGTCGGTGTCGTACGTGCCCTCGACGCTGATCGACTTCGCCTCGCGCTCCGCGTTGACGGGGCGTGAGTCCTGCGCCCTGGCCAGCTGCCAGAGCCCGTGGCCCTGGGCCTGCCCGAGCAGCCGGACGAGCTCGTCCTCGCTGACCAGCTCGAGCTCGGCGACGGTGTGGATGCCGGCCCGTCGCAGCCGCTCGGTGGTGGCCGGACCGACGCCGGGGATGACGGTGACCCGCATGGGGCGCAGCAGGTCCAGCTCGGTGCCGGGTGGGACGACGGTCATGCCGTCGGGCTTGTCGATCTCGCTGGCGACCTTGGCGAGGAACTTCGACGACGCGATGCCGACGGTCGCGGTCAGCCCGCCGGTGACCTCGTGCACGCGGGCGCGGAGCCGATCGCCGACCTCGGTCACCGTGGCGACGTCGAGGTCCGGCAGCCCCGCCGCGGCGAGGTCGACGAAGGCCTCGTCCAGCGACAGCGGCTCGACCAGCGGGGAGAGCTCGCGCAGCACCTGCATGACCCGCTTGCTCGTGTCGCGGTAGGCGTGGAAGCGCCCGCTGAGGAACGCGGCGTGCGGGCACCGGGCGCGCGCCTCGCGCCCCGACATCGCCGAGCCGACGCCGTAGCGGCGGGCCTCGTACGACGCGGTCGACACGACGCCCCGCCCGCCGGTGCCGCCGACGATGACGGGCTTGCCGCGCAGGGAGGGCTTGTCGCGCTGCTCGACCGCGGCGAAGAAGGCGTCCAGGTCGAGGTGGAGGATCGACGCTGTCGGACGCACGCCGCCATCCTCGCAGCCCACCTGTCGTCCACAGGCGGCACCCGCGGGGCGTTGTCCACAGGGTTCGACGACGGCAGGCGTACGTCGTCGGTGGCGGCGGGAAACGTCGTCGGCATGGACCCCACAGACCGCACACCAGCCTCCACGCCCACCTCGACGACCCTCATGCGGGCCCGCACGCCCGACGACATCGCCGCCTTCGTGCCCCTCTCCCTCGGCTTCGTGCCGCAACGGTCGGTGGTGATGCTCGGCGTCGGCTCGCCGGGCGGCATGAGCGCCCGCGTCGACCTGCCCCAGGACCCCGACGACGTCGACGACGTGGTCGAGGCCCTGCTCCGCCCCGCCCGCCGCAACGGCGTACGCGAGGTCGTGGTGGTCGTGTACGACGACGACACGACCGTCGCCGACGAGGCCGCATGGAGCGTCCACGAGGAGTTCACCGCCGCGGGCATCCGCGTCCACGAGGTGCTGCGCGTCCACGACGACCACTGGTACGCCGTCCTCCCGGGCGCACCGCTCGCGGCCTACCAGGGCGTCCCCTTCACGCTGGCCGAGCACCCGTTCACCGCGCAGGGCGTCTTCGACGGGCGGGTGACCCATGCCAGCCGCGAGGCGCTGCGGGCCACGCTCGCGCCCGACGTCGACGCCGCGCGAGCGGTCGAGCCGCACCTGGCCGCGGCCACGGTCCTGCCCGCCGGAGCGCTCGCCGACCTGCTCCGTCGCCACCGGGAGCCCGGCACGACCTTCTCGCCGGCCGAGCTCGCCAGCGCGGCGGTCACGGTCACGTCGGGTGAGCGTCGCGACGAGGCGTGGGTGACGCTGACGCGTGGCGAGGCACGCCGCGCGGTCGACCTCTGGTCCGACGCCGTACGCCGGCTGCCACCGAGCCACGTCGCCGGCCCGGCAGCCGTGGTGGCGTTCGCCGCGTGGCTCGTCGGCGACGGTGCCCTGGCGTGGTGTGCGGTCGACCGGTGCCGCGAGGTGGAGCCCACCCACTCCCTCGCCTCGCTCGTCGCCCAGCTCCTCGACTCCGCCACGTCGCCCGACCTGTGGGAGGAGCTGCAGCCGCGGCTCGGCAGCTCGGCCGACCCCGCCGCGTGAGATCCCCCCTCGGGACGGTTCCCGGCACCGTGGCGCGTGACTAGGGTTCGGGCATGGGAGAAGAGGTCGACCAACAGGAGTTCAGCCGGGCTGATCGCACGCGGCACCGGGAGAAGGTGCGCCGCAACCTCGACGTGTTCGCCCGCATGCTCCGCGAGGCGCGCTTCGACACCGACGACCCGATGACCGGGCTCGAGATGGAGCTCAACCTCATCGACGAGGCGGGTGACCCGGCCCTGAAGAACGCCGAGGTGCTCGAGGCGATCGCCGACCCCGACTTCCAGACCGAGCTCGGCCAGTTCAACATCGAGATCAACCTCGCGCCCGCCAAGCTCCGCGAGGGCGGCCTGACGACCTTCGAGGACAGCCTGCGGCGCTCGCTCAACGACGCGGAGGAGAAGGCCGCCAAGGTCGGGGCGCACCAGGTGATGATCGGCATCCTGCCGACCCTCGCCGAGGGCCACATGACCCTCGACTCGTTGAGCGCGAACCCCCGCTACAAGCTGCTGTCCGAGCAGATCCTCGCCGCGCGGGGCGAGGACATCACGATCAGCATCTCCGGACGGGAGCGGCTCACCACGACGGCCGACTCGATCGTCCCGGAGGCCGCCTGCACCAGCACCCAGTTCCACGTGCAGACCTCGCCCGACCAGTTCGCGGCCTACTGGAACGCCGCCCAGTGCATCGCGGGCGTGCAGCTCGCCGTCTCGGCCAACTCGCCGTTCCTGCTCGGTCGCGAGCTGTGGCGCGAGACCCGGATCCCGCTCTTCGAGCAGGCCACCGACACCCGCAGCGAGGAGCTCAAGGCCCAGGGCGTGCGCCCGCGGGTCTGGTTCGGCGAGCGCTGGATCACCTCCGTCTTCGACCTGTTCGAGGAGAACGTCCGCTACTTCCCGGCCCTCCTGCCGGTCACCGACGAGGAGGACCCGCTCGAGGTGCTGGAGTCCGGCGGCACCCCGCTCCTCCACGAGCTCCGGCTGCACAACGGCACGATCTACCGCTGGAACCGGCCCGTCTACGACGTCGCCGACGGCGTGCCGCACCTGCGCGTCGAGAACCGGCTGCTCGCGGCCGGCCCGACCGTGGCCGACACCATCGCCAACGCGGCGCTGTGGTTCGGCCTGGTCCGCTACCTCGCCGAGAGCGAGCGGCCGCTGTGGTCGCAGATGTCGTTCTCCGCGGCGGAGGAGAACTTCCACGTCGCGGCGCAGCTGGGCGCCGACGCGCAGGTCTACTGGCCCGGGTTGGGGCAGGTGCGGGCCACCGAGCTGGTGCTGCGCCGGCTCCTGCCGATGGCCCGTGCCGGGCTCGACGCCTGGGGCGTGCCGGGGGAGGAGAGCGACCGCTACCTCGGGATCATCGAGCAGCGCTGCCTCACCGAGAGCAGCGGTGCCGCCTGGTTCGTCGAGCGGGTCCGCCAGCGCGGGGGAGAGGACCGCTACGACGCGCTCCGCGCCACCCTCCTCGACTACACCGAGCGCATGCACACCAACGAGCCGGTCCACCTCTGGGACTGACGCCACGCACTCATCGAGCACGCCGCCGCAGCCGGCGCCACTCGCGACGTACGTCGCTGACCGGGTCGAACCACCCGCGTCGGGTCACCACGACGAGCCCGACCGGCATGCCGAGGCTGCCGCTGGCCCAGGCGACGGGACCGATCCACCGGAGGTCGTCGTCGTGCGGGCTCAGCTCGCCGGGACGGGTCAGCCAGACGGCGGGGCGCGCCGAGCGCACCCGCGCGGCGCGCAGCAGCGCCAGGGCGACGTCGGTGCGGAGGCCCGCGTCGGCCAGCGGCGGGTCCTCGACGTGACGCACGCTGCGGCCAGGCTCCCCGGCGTGCAGGACGGTGGGGAAGTGCCGACGCGCCTCACCCTCGACCAGCTCGAGCACCGCGGCCCGCAGCAGTCGGTGGGTGTGCCGGTCGATCGGGGACCGGAGGGCGAGGTGCGGAGCCGCGCAGGGTGAGGGGTGACGAGCCACGTCGGGGGCCATGGCCTCACCCTGCCGGAGGTGCGCCGTCGCCGCGCGGCTCTCCACAGGCTGCCCAACCCCGCCCGTTTCCGTTACGGTGCCCACAGGCCGGCCGCGACGCGCGGACGGCGCCGAGAGGAGACACCATGGGCACCGTTGTCGTCGGGTACGTCCCCAAGCCGGAGGGCGAAGCCGCCCTCGCAGCCGGCATCAACGAGGCGAAGCTGCGGGGCAGCAAGCTCCTCGTGGTGAACTCCCACCGCGGCGGCCAGGAGTTCGACGGGCCCAAGGCCCGGGCCGCCGAGGACGACATGGCCGGCATCAAGGGCCGGCTCGAGGAGGCGGGGATCGAGCACGACATCCGCCAGCTCGTGCGGGGCTTCGAGCCCGCCGAGGACCTGATCAGCATCGCCGAGGCCAACAACGCCGAGCTCCTCGTCATCGGCCTGCGCCGCCGCTCGCCGGTCGGCAAGCTCATCCTCGGCAGCAACGCCCAGCGCGTGCTCCTCGACGCCCCCTGCCCGGTCCTGGCGGTCAAGGCCCAGTAGCGCGGCCGCGTCGTGCGCGATGATGGGCGCATGGGCTTCCAGATCACCGGCGATCCCGCCGCCGACAAGGTTCTCGACGACTCCGCGTTCGCGCTGCTGGCGGGGATGATGCTCGACCAGCAGTACCCGATGGAGCACGCCTTCCGGGGGCCGGCCAAGGTGCTCGACCGCCTCGGGACCTTCGCTCCCGACGCGATCGCGTCGGCCGATCCCGAGCAGTTCGCGGCGATGGCGTCGACGCCGCCGGCGATCCACCGCTTCCCGGGCTCGATGGCCGCGCGGCTGCAGGAGCTGGCCCGCATCGTCGAGGAGACCTACGGCGGTGACGCGTCGCGCCTCTGGACCGACGCCACCGATGGCAAGGACCTGCTCAAGCGGGTGATGGCGCTGCCGGGATTCGGCAAGCAGAAGGCGCAGATCTTCGTGGCGCTGCTGGCCAAGCAGCTCGGCGTACGACCCGAGGGCTGGGAGGCGGCCGTGGGCGACTACGCGCTGGAGGGGCACCGCTCGGTCGCGGACGTCGTGGACGCCGAGTCGCTGCAGAAGGTGCGCGACTTCAAGAAGGCGAAGAAGGCCGCGGCGCGCTCGACCGACTGAGATCCGAACGGGCACCGCTGTTCGGTACCTCAGGTCCGGCCGTGGCAGAATGACGACGCGGCTCTTGACGTCACCGGGCCTCGCCGCGCCCCGAAGTCGTTTCACGAGAGGTGTTCGTGTCCCAACACGCACGCAAGCTGCTTCCCGCAGAGGTGCTCGCGCACCCGTCCATCGCGACCCTGGTCGCCGCCGGAACCCCGAGCGGCACGGTGTCCCCCGAGGCAGTACGACGGGCCAGTGACGAGGCCGGCGTCGAGCCCCGGCACCTGAAGGCACTCCTCGTGCACCTGGGTGCGCTCGGGATCTCGGTGCAGGTCGACGCGTCGGGCATGCGTGCCGTCGCAGCGACCGGCACCGGCAAGCGCGCGGCGACCTCCGCGACCGCGAAGAAGGCCCCTGCCAAGAAGGCGGCGTCCGCCACGGCCGAGGCCAAGGCCCCGGCCAAGAAGGCCGCGGCGAAGAAGGCCGCGCCCGCCGAGGCGCCGGCCAAGAAGGCGGCTGCGAAGAAGACCACCGCCAAGAAGGCCGCCTCCTCCGACGAGGTCGTCGACCTCGGTGCCGTCGCGACGCCGGCGGTCGGACCCGACGGCAAGAAGCTCCTCCCGGACATCCCCGACGAGGTCTTCGAGAAGGACGTCGCCAAGGACCCGACGATCAAGGAGGACGAGAAGCAGGCCTTCACCGTCTCCGCGGCCGACGAGACCGACGAGCCCGAGCAGCAGGTCATGGTCGCCGGCGCCACCGCCGACCCGGTCAAGGACTACCTCAAGCAGATCGGCAAGGTGCCCCTCCTCAACGCCGAGATGGAGGTCGAGCTCGCCAAGCGGATCGAGGCCGGCCTGTTCTCGGAGGAGAAGCTCGCCAAGGGCGGCCGGATCAGCCCCAAGATGCTCGAGGAGTACGAGTGGATCTCGGAGGACGGCCGTCGTGCCAAGAACCACCTCCTCGAGGCCAACCTGCGACTCGTCGTCTCCCTGGCCAAGCGCTACACCGGTCGCGGGATGCTCTTCCTCGACCTCATCCAGGAGGGCAACCTCGGCCTGATCCGTGCGGTCGAGAAGTTCGACTACACCAAGGGCTACAAGTTCTCGACGTACGCCACGTGGTGGATCCGCCAGGCGATCACCCGGGCCATGGCCGACCAGGCCCGCACCATCCGCATCCCGGTCCACATGGTCGAGGTCATCAACAAGCTCGCGCGCGTCCAGCGCCAGATGCTCCAGGACCTGGGCCGCGAGCCCACGCCGGAGGAGCTGGCCAAGGAGCTCGACATGACCCCGGAGAAGGTCATCGAGGTCCAGAAGTACGGCCGCGAGCCCATCTCGCTCCACACCCCGCTCGGTGAGGACGGCGACTCGGAGTTCGGCGACCTGATCGAGGACTCCGAGGCGATCGTCCCGGCCGACGCGGTGTCGTTCACGCTCCTGCAGGAGCAGCTGCACGCCGTGCTCGACACGCTGTCCGAGCGCGAGGCCGGCGTGGTCTCGATGCGCTTCGGCCTCACCGACGGCCAGCCGAAGACCCTCGACGAGATCGGCAAGGTCTACGGCGTGACGCGCGAGCGGATCCGCCAGATCGAGTCGAAGACGATGTCCAAGCTGCGTCACCCGAGTCGTTCCCAGGTCCTGCGCGACTACCTGGACTGATCGGTCACGGCACGATCGAGCAGCGCCGCCCTCCGGGGTGGCGCTGTTCGTCATTGCGGGGCGGCGGTCCCTTGACTGGTCGACGGTGCCGGGAGCACGATCACAAGACGCGAAGAGTTCTTCGCGTTTCTCTCGGGAGGGACCCAGCCGTGCTGGTGCGGCGCGCGGCCGACCTCCAGGTGCAGCACCCCGGCTACTACCGGCTCACCGAGGAGCTCGCGCCGGAGCGCGGCGACTCGCCCGCCCACGTCGTCCGTGAGCACCTCGTCGACCTGTTCGCCACGGCGCTCCGCGACGCAGGTGCGACGACGGCCGTCCCGGAGATCCGCACGGTGGTGGCCCTGTGCATCGAGACGGTGCGCCACACGCTCGCCCGCCACCCACCGGGCAGTGCCGACCGCGAGCGCGCCCTGGCCGAGCTCGAGCTGATGCTGCGGGCCTACCTCACGTCCCGACTACGGTGACCGCATGGCCCGTCGACGCAGTGTCGCCCTCGCGTCGGCCGCACTCGTCCTGACGGCGTGCTCGTCCGACCCCGTCGAGGGCCCGACCTCCGGGCCGCCGCAACAGTCGGCAGAGCCCGATCCGACCGCCGCGCCATCGTCCTCGTCGTCGGAGCCGAACCCTGAGCCGTCGGAGCCCGTGGAGCCCGACCCGGTGCCCGTCACTCCCGACGACCTCGACCTGCCGATCGCCGTGCGGGCCGTACGACACCTCGCCGGCACGATCGGGCCCCGTGAGGCGACCAGTCGGTCGTTCCACCGCGCCGCGGACTGGGTGGCGGCCGGCTTCGAGCAGTGGGGCTACGACGTCGAGCGGCAGGGCGTACGGGCGCCCGCGGGCGTGTCGTGGGACGGCGTGCCGGTCCCGGCCGGTCGCTCGGAGAACGTCGTCGCGACACCGCCGGAGTTCGACCCGGCCGAGCCGCACCTCGTCGTCGGCGCGCACCTCGACACCGTGCCGCAGGCGCCGGGCGCGGAGGACAACGCGTCCGGGATCGGGGTGATGCTGGCGGTGGCCGAGGCCGTGGCCGAACGGCGTACGCGCCTGCCGGTCGTCTTCGTGGCCTTCGGGGCGGAGGAGCCGCGTGGGGCGCCCGAGGACCACCACTACGGTTCGCGCCACTACGTGGAGCGGATGTCGGACCGCGAGCGCGCCGCGCTCCGGGGCATGGTGTCGATGGATCGCGTCGGGGTCGGGGCGAGCGTGCCGATCGGCTCGGCCGGCGACGGTGATCCGGTGCAGCGGGCCCTGCTCGCGGCGGCGCGGCGCCTGGGCGTGCCCGCGGTGTCCGATCCGGACCAGCGCAGCAGCGACCACTGGTCGTTCGTCCGTGCCGGCATGCCCGGGGCGCGGCTCGGCTCGACGCCGTACGCGGCGTACCACGACGCCAGCGACGTGCCGTCCGTCGTGTCGCCGGTCCAGCTCCGGCGGGTGGGCCGGATCGTCCTGGCGTGGCTCGCGCCGAGGTGACCGCTCAGCGCTCGAGCCCCGAGCACGCCCGGAGCGACTCGCGGTCGGCTCGGAAGTCGGCAGCGTCGGCGGCGACCGGCCGGCGCCGGCAACCCGTCGACGCCGATGCGGGCGGGGGACCAGGCCGCGCGTACGACGTAGGGCGGTCGGGGGCCTGCCAGCGCGGGGGCGGACGGTGAGGTGCAGCACGCCCGTGCGCGACGTGGCGGCGTCACCGGGGGAGTACCACGCGAAGTTGCCGAGCCCGTAGGCGACGTAGCCGTTGCCGAGCCGGCCGTCGCCCTGCAGCTGGTGGGCGTGGGAGCCGGCCACGATGTCGGCGCCCGCCTCGACCAGGGCTGCGGCCAGTGAGCGCTGGTCGGGGCTCGGGCAGCGCTGGCCCTGGATGCCCCAGTGCAGGTAGACCACCACCACGTCGGCGACCCGCCGGGTGCGGCGTACGGCCTCCAGGAGTCGGGCCGGGTCCACGGCGTCGGCGATGCCGCCGCGGTCGTCGGTGGCCGCCCAGCGGCCCGTCGGGTCGGCGGTCGGGTCCAGGTCGGCGACGGACGCGGCGAGCGTCGCGACGACGGTGCCGCGGACGTCGACGAGCGCCGGCTCGAACGCCTCGTCGGCGTCGCGGCCGACGCCGATCACCGACAGCGGCGGGGTGGCGGCCGCCGCGGCGTCCACTGCCCGCAGCGTGCTCGGGAGGCGGGCCCGGCCGAAGTCCAGTGCGTGGTTGTTCGCCATCGTCGCCACGTCGACACCCGCCGCCGCCAGCGCCTCGAACGCCGCGGGACCGGCCGAGAAGGTGAACCGCTTGCCGGGCTCGGGACGGCCCCCGGTGCCCACCGAGGTCTCCAGGTTGACGATCGTGACGTCCGCGGTCGCGAGGGCCTCGGACGCCGGTGCGAGCGCGGTGGCCGGGTCGCGCAGCCGGGCGGCCAGGACGCCCTCGAAGTGCACGTCGCCGGCCAGCGCGATCCGCACCGGGCCCGGGTCGGGCGGCTCCGCGGCCGGCGAGGTGGTGCCGGTCGACGGCTCGGCCGGCGAGGACGGCGGCGGTGCGTCCGGCGGGAGCCTGAGCCGGGGCCGTGCACGCGGTCAGCGTGAGGACGAGGAGGACCGAGGCCGCACCGGCCCGGCGTACGCCCCCGCCCCCGTCGCCGCCATGGCGCCATCGTGCCACCGGGGGCGTTTCACCCTCCGGAAGTAGGTGACGGCGTGGGGGTGGGTGGTGCGACACTCGGGGCATGAGATCTCGGATCGCCCTGGCCGCCGGCTCGGCGCTCGCCCTCGCCTGCCTCACGGCCGCGCCTGCGCACGCGGAGTTCTGGAGCACCTCCGATCCGGCCGACGCGAGCGACTCACTGACCGACATCCGTGCCGTGCGCGCCAAGCACGGTGCTGCGAACGTGGTCGTGAAGGTGCGGTTCCAGGACCTGACCCGGTCGAGCGCCGCAGGGCTCTCGATCTTCATCGACACCGACCGCGACGCCAAGGGAGCGGAGTACGTCCTCAGCACCGGGTTGAACGACGGCACGGACTACGTGCTCACCGAGGCGGCCGGATGGCGGGGCACCGACGAGCGCGTCGAGTGCGACTACGAGGCGAAGTACCGGTGGGGCATCAAGAACTCGGTCCGCGTGCGGATCGACCGCACGTGCCTGGAGGAGCCCGCGGCGGTCAGGGTCTCGGTCAGGATGGCCGACCCGACGGACGGCTCCACGCGGGTCGTCGACTGGTCCCCGGAGCGCCGCCGCTGGAGCCTGCCGATCGCCTCGGGCCTCGGCGCCTGAGGCCGGCTCACGCCGCGGCGACGAGTCCGACGGCGAGTCCGCACAGCAGCAGCCCGACGCCCTGCGAGGCGTGGATCCGCTCGCGCAGCACGAGGGCGGCCAGCGCGATGGTGATCGCCGGGTAGAGCGAGGTGACCACCGAGGCCACGGTGAGCAGCCCGGTCTGGGTGGCGAGGAGGAAGGCCACCACCGCGGTGGTGGCGAGCAGCCCGGCGACGATGCCCCACGCGTGCGACCGGTGGTGCGGGATCCAGCGGGCGCCCAGCGCGGCCGCCGTCAGGGCGACCGCCACCGTGCCGACGGCCTGTCCCACCGCGAGCGGGGCGAAGCCCGCCTCCTCCGGGATCTGGCCCGTCGCTGCGAAGAGGAGCCCGAAGCCGAGACCGGCCAGCACGCCGTCGAGGATGCCCGCGGCCAGGTCGCCCGAGTCGCCGGGCTCACGGCTCACCAGCCAGATGCCCGGCACCGCTGCGGCGATCCCCACCCAGACGAGCACCGCCGGGCGCTCGCCGGTCGCGACGCCGACGCACACCGGGAGGAGCGCCGCACCGACGGCGGAGATCGGCGCGACGACCCCCATCCGGCCCGCGGCCAGGCCGCGGTAGAGGAAGGCCCCGCCGACTCCCGAGCCGACGCCGGCCAGCGCACCCCACGCGAGGTCCGTACGGGCCGGGGAGCCGTCGGTGAGCAGCGTGAGCACGACGGCGCCGGCACACGCGGCGGCGACGCCGGTGAACGCGACGGGCCACGCCGACGTACGACGGGAGGCGAGGCCGCCGACGAAGTCCGAGAGCCCGTAGGCCACCGCTGCCACGAGCGAGAGCAGGACCGCCATCAGGTGATGACCACGCCGACCACCCAGGTGGCGACGGCGAGGAAGGCGGCCACCAGCTCGATGAGGATCGAGACGCCGACCGCCCGGAGCGCGGCCTTGGTCGACGGCCAGGCGCCGGTGGCACCGACCCGGGCGCGCTCGGCGACGTAGACGCCCAGCACGAAGCCGATGAACATGCCGACCACCGGCACGACGAAGAAGCCGACGAAGGCGAGGACGCCTCCCGCGACGAGGGTCCGCGTGGGCACGCCGGACGCCTTCAGCTGCCGGCCGGGCACGAGGTACTTCACGATGGTGCCGAGGACGAGGAAGGTCGTCGCGAACGCGAAGACCAGCCAGGCCGCGGGCGTGCCGATCTCGAGGGCCCACACGAGGATCGCCCCCAGGACGAGCACGGTGCCGGGCAGGACCGGGATGATGATGCCGGCGACGCCGACGGCGATCAGGACGGCGACGAGGATCTCGGTGGCGCTCACGGGTCAACCCTCCCAGATGCTCGACGCGCCCCGGCTCCGGACGCACGAAGGCCCCGGAGAGCGTGTCCGGGGCCTGCGTGGAAGTCGGTGGAGGTGGTGCTCAGGCGTCGCTGTCCGCGGCCGGGGCGGCGGGGTCGAGCTTGTGCGTCTCGTCGTGGACGGTCGCCGCGACCTGGCGCAGCTTCTCGCCGTGCTCGCGTGCGTGGTGGGCGCAGAAGAGCAGCTCACCGCCGGACTGGAGCTCCACTCGGAGGTAGGCCTGGGCGCCGCAGCGGTCGCAGCGGTCCATGGCCGTCAGCACGGCCTGCGAGGGTGCGGTGGCAGTGGTCACGTCAGCCTCATTTCCTTGTTCATCGGTGTCTGGCCCAACGTAGCCAGTGGGACAAAGATTCCCCGCTGGCGTTTCCGGTTCGAGAACTCTTGGAGTCAATCACGTCACACTCCTCGCCGCTGGCGTTGTCCGCATCCGTGGACGAGCCGTTGCCGAAGTGATACCTGACCCCAGTACCCACGCTAGTCCGGACCACACGCCCTCGGGGGCAGGCGTGCCTCCGTCGTCCTCCGGCGTGTCGCGGGTAGTGTCGGCGTGTTCCACAGCAGTAGTTCGGAGCACCGATCCGGCCAGATTTCTCGTACGACAGGACCTTCGTGGCAGCACCGGCGGACAACACCTACAACGCGGCACACCTCCTGGTCCTCGAGGGCCTCGACGCCGTGCGCAAGCGGCCCGGCATGTACATCGGGTCCACCGACACCCGCGGCCTCATGCACTGCCTGTGGGAGATCATCGACAACGGCGTGGACGAGGCCCTGGCCGGCGTCGCGCACCTCGTCGAGATCACGCTGCACGACGACGGCTCGGTCGAGGTGTACGACGACGGGCGCGGCATCCCGACCGACAAGGAGCCCAAGACCGGGCTGCCCGGCGTCGAGGTCGTGGCCACCAAGCTGCACGCGGGCGGCAAGTTCGGCGGCGGCTCGTACGTCGCGACCGGCGGCCTGCACGGCGTCGGCCTGTCGGTCGTCAACGCGCTGTCGTCGCGGATGGACATCGACGTCGACCGCTCGCCCGTCGCAGCAGGGACTGTCGTTCCAGCGCGGCGTCCCGGGCGTCTTCGACGGCGACGGACCGACGGCGGCCTTCACGCCGAGGTCCGGCCTGACCCGCAAGGGCAAGCGCGTGGCCAAGGGTCGGACCGGCACCCGCATCCGGTTCTGGCCGGACCGCCAGATCTTCACCAAGGACGCCGGCTTCGAGATGGAGGGGCTGATCGGCCGCGCCCGGCAGACGTCGTACATCGTGCCGGGGCTCGAGCTGCTCATCCGCGACCAGCGCACCGCCGAGGTCGTCGAGGAGAGGTTCCGCCACGACGGCGGCATCGCGGAGTTCGTCGAGTTCCTCTCCCACGGCGAGCCCGTCACCGACATCCTGCGGCTGCAGGGCACCGACACGTTCACCGAGACCGTGCCGCTGCTCGACGACAAGGGGCACATGACGCCCCAGGAGATCGAGCGCGAGCTGACCGTCGACGTCGCCGTGCGGTGGGACACCGCGTACGACACCGAGGTGCGCTCGTTCGTCAACGTGATCGCGACGCCGAAGGGCGGCACCCACGTCAGCGGCTTCGACGCCGCGCTGACCAAGACCTTCAACGACGCGATGCGCGGCGCCAAGGTGCTCAAGACCGCCGACACCGACGTGATCAAGGACGACGTGATGGAGGGGCTCACCGCGGTCGTGACGGTGCGCCTCGCGGAGCCGCAGTTCGAGGGGCAGACCAAGGAGATCCTCGGCACGCCGGCCGCGCGCAGCGTCGTACGCAAGGTGGTGGCCTCCGAGCTCAAGTCGTTCCTCACCTCCACCAAGCGCGCCGAGAAGGCGCAGGCCAAGCTCCTGATGGAGAAGGTCGCCGGTGCGTCGAAGACCCGCCTCGCTGCGCGGCAGCACAAGGAGAACCAGCGCCGCAAGACCGCCCTCGAGTCCTCCGCGCTGCCCGCCAAGCTCTTCGACTGCCGCAGCACCGACACCGAGCGCACCGAGCTCTTCATCGTCGAGGGCGACTCGGCGATGGGCACCGCGAAGGCGGCGCGCAGCAGCGAGTTCCAGGCGCTGCTGCCGATCCGCGGCAAGATCCTCAACGTCCAGAAGGCCACCGTCGGCGACATGCTCAAGAACACCGAGTGCGCCTCGATCATCCAGGTCGTCGGGGCCGGCTCCGGGCGTACGTTCGAGCTCGAGGCGGCCCGCTACGGCCGGATCATCCTGATGGCCGACGCCGACTCCGACGGCGCCCACATCCGGTGCCTGCTCGCGACGCTGTTCTTCAAGTACATGCCCGAGCTCGTGGCCGACGGGCGGCTCTACTCGGCCGTGCCGCCGCTGCACCGCATCGAGCTGTCCAACCCCAAGAAGGGGATGGACAAGTACATCTACACCTACTCCGACGGCGAGCTGCAGCGCCGGCTCGCGGAGCTGAAGAAGAAGAACGTGCGCTGGAAGGAGCCGATCCAGCGCTACAAGGGCCTCGGCGAGATGGACGCCGACCAGCTGGCCGAGACCACGATGGACCCGCGCCACCGCACGCTCCGCAAGCTGACGATCGACGACGTCGACGAGGCCAGCCGGGTCTTCGAGCTGCTGATGGGCTCCGACGTGGCGCCCCGCAAGGAGTTCATCGTGCAGGGGGCCTACGAGGTCGACGTCGACACCATCGACGCCTAGGACGCGTGAAACGCACGCGTCCTTCACCGAGAACCCTCGACCGTGACAGCGGTTGTGTCGCGATCCCGCCCTCAGTAGGTTTGTGGCCCGCGTCACAGCAGGTCGAGAGGGAGCGCATGCCCGACGAGAAGTTCGACTACATCGTCATCGGATCGGGCAGTGCCGGGGGCGTCGTCGCCGCCCGGCTGACCGAGGATCCGGACGTCTCCGTGCTGCTGCTCGAGGCGGGTCCGGCGGATGACGACGACAACATCCACATCCCGCTGGCGTTCTCGATGCTGTTCAAGACCAAGTGGGACTGGAACTACGAGACGACCCCGCAGAAGCACCTCGACGGGCGCCGCGCCTACTGGCCGCGGATGAAGGCCCTCGGGGGCTGCTCCTCGATGAACGCGATGATCTACATCCGCGGCAACCACGGCGACTACGACGAGTGGCGCGACGCGTACGGCGCGACCGGCTGGGGCTTCGACGACGTCCTGCCCTACTTCGTCAAGGCCGAGGGCAACACGCGGCTCGGCGGGCGGTTCCACGGCACCGACGGCCCGCTCCACGTCGAGGACCGGACCTACAACCACGAGCTCAGCACGTCGTTCATCGAGGCGGGCGTCGCGGCCGGGCTCAAGCGCAACGACGACTTCAACGGTGCCGAGCAGGAGGGCATCGGCCTCTACCAGGTGACGTGCAAGAAGGGCCGGCGCTGGTCCGTCGCCGACGCCTACATCCACCCGGCAGCCAAGCGCCCGAACCTGACCGTCCGCACCGAGGCCTTCGTGACCCGGATCGTGCTGGAGGGCACCCGTGCCGTCGGCGTCGCGTACGCCCGCGGCGGCGAGGCACACGTCGCGCGCGCCGAGCGCCGAGGTCGTGCTCAGCGGCGGCGCGATCAACAGCCCGCAGCTGCTGATGCTCTCCGGCATCGGTCCCGGCGCCCACCTGCGCGACATGGGCATCGACGTCGCCGTCGAGTCGTCCGGCGTCGGCCAGAAGCTCCAGGACCACCCGGTGGCAGGCGTCCTCAGCTACACCAAGGACACCACCGACGTCGCCGAGATGCTCGGCGCTCGGCAACCTGGTGAAGTGGAAGGCGACCGGCAAGGGGCCGCTGAGCTCCAACGTCGCGGAGACCGGCGGCGTTCTACGCCTCGCGCGACGACCTCGAGCTGCCCGACATCCAGCTGCACGTCGCGCCGACCGGCTTCTACGACAACGGCATGCACGAGCCCGTACGCCGGGCGCTGACGACGGCCGTCACGCTGGTCAACGTCCAGAGCTCGGGCCACGTCAAGCTGCGCTCGGCCGACCCCACGTGGCACCCCGAGATCGACCCCGGCTACTTCGACGACCGCGCCGACCTCGAGGCGATGATCGGCGGGTTCCGCACCGCGCTGGAGATCCTGCGCCAGGGACCGATCGCGAAGTACGTCGACGAGCCGTGGATCCCGGCCTCCGCCGACCCGAGCGACGACGACATCATCGAGGGCATCGGCCGGCTCGGCCAGACGCTCTACCACCCGGTCGCGACGTGCGCGATGGGCACGGTCGAGGGCAGCGTCGTCGACCCCGAGCTCAAGGTCCACGGCGTCGAGGGCCTGCGGGTCGCCGACGCCTCGGTCATGCCGCGGGTCCCGCGCGGCAACACCAATGCCCCCACCATCATGATCGGCGAGAAGTGCGCCGACCTCATCAAGGAGTCACGATGATCACCCCACGACGTTCCTCTCCTCCGCTCCGCTCCTCCGAGCAAGCGCCGCGGGGACCCCGATGACCGCCACCCTCGAGCCGACCGCCGCACCTCGGCCGCGACGGAGACCTTCGACTCCCTCGACCCGGCCAACGGTGACGTGGTCGGCACCCATCCGGTCATGGGCGCCGACGAGGTCGACGCCGCCGTGGCCCGCGCCCGCGAGGCGGTCGACTGGTGGGGCAACCTGTCGTTCGACGAGCGGGCCGACTTCCTGCTGACCTGGCGCAGCGTGATCACCCGGCGCATCGCCCAGCTGGCCGACCTCTCGCACCGCGAGACCGGCAAGCCGCACGGTGACGCCCAGCTCGAGATCGTCCTCGCCATCGACCACATCGCGTGGGCGGCGAAGAACGCCAAGAAGGTGCTGGGGGCGCGGAAGGTCGGGTCCGGACTGCTGATGGCCAACCAGTCCGCGACGGTGGCCTACCACCCGCTCGGCGTCGTCGGCGTCATCGGCCCGTGGAACTACCCGGTCTTCACCCCGATGGGATCGATCGCCTACGCCCTGGCCGCGGGCAACGCGGTCGTGTTCAAGCCCAGCGAGTACACCCCCGGCGTCGGCCAGTGGCTGGCCGACACCTTCCGCGAGGTGGTGCACGGGCGCGACGTGCTGCAGGTGGTCACCGGGCTCGGCGACACCGGCAACGCGCTGTGCCGGGCGCGGATCGACAAGCTCGCCTTCACCGGGTCGGGGCGTACGGGCAAGAAGGTGATGGCCGCGTGCGCCGAGAACCTCACCCCCGTCGTGATCGAGGCCGGCGGCAAGGACTCGCTGATCGTCGACGAGGACGCCGACCTCGCCAAGGCGGCCGAGGCAGCGCTGTGGGGCGGGATGTCGAACGCCGGCCAGACCTGCATCGGCACCGAGCGCGTCTACGTCCACGAGAACGTCTTCGACGCCTTCATGACCGAGATCCTCGGCCAGGCGAAGGGACTGCGGGCCGGGGCCGACTCCGGCGCCAAGATCGGCCCGATCACGATGCCGTCACAGCTCGGCGTCATCAAGAGCCACATCGACGACGCCATCGCCAGGGGAGCGAGGGTGGCGCTCGGCGGCTCCGACGCGGTGGGGGAGCGCTTCGTCCAGCCGACGATCCTGACCCATGTGCCCGAGGACTCCACCGAGATCACCGAGGAGACCTTCGGCCCGACGCTGGCGATCAACCCCGTCGCCAGCATGGACGAGGCCGTACGCCTGACCAACGCGACCGAGTACGGCCTCGCCGGCGCGGTGTTCTCGAAGGCCAACGGTGTCTCCATCGCGCGCCGCATCCGCTCCGGGATGACGTCGGTCAACAGCGTGATCGCCTTCGCCGCCGTGCCGGGCCTGCCCTTCGGCGGCGTCGGGCAGTCCGGCTTCGGCCGGATCCACGGTCCCGACGGCCTCCGCGAGTTCACGTACGCCAAGGCGATCACGCGACAGAAGTTCGCGCCGGTGATGAACCTGACGTCCTTCGCGCGCGACGCCGCGACCGACGGCAAGGTCGCCCAGCTGATCACGCTGCTGCACGGGGGCAAGCAGACCCTGAGGTGACGCCCGGCGGTCCACCGCTACCGGACAGTCGTGCTGGCAAACGACGGCTCGACGACCTGACTGTCCGGTAGCGTCTGCGCTGCTGGACATCGGGCTCTTCGAGCTGCTGCTCTTCTTCGTGCCGATCCTCGTGACGTTGACCGTGGCCTACTGGGTCATCCGGCTGGCCGTACGCCACGGCGTGCAGGACAGCCGCCGTCCCTCGGCCGCCGAACGAGCGCCGAGGTGTCCGAGGCGCTTCGGCGTCACCAGGGGTTGTAGACCCTGCCACTCGAGCGGCGCACGTCAGACGTGCTGGGTGAGCAGGCCGGTGTCGACGTCGTAGAGGAAGCCCCCGACGAGCGCGCGCTCGCCGATGAGGGGGTGCGTACGGACCTTGGCGACGTCCTGGCGCAGCTGGTCGAGCTGGTCGGTGACGACGCCGAAGGACTGCCAGCTGGCGTCGACGCCGGCGGACTCGCCGACGCGCACCCGCAGCTCGTCCTCCGTGGCCGAGGCCATCGCGCAGCGGGTGTGCGGGACGACCAGGACACGGTTCACGTCGAGCAGGTGGACGCCGAGCACCAGTGCCTCGAGCGCCTGCGGCGTGACGCGGCCACCGGGGTTGCGGAAGATCTTGGCGTCGCCCTGCGTGAGCCCGAGCATGCCCAGCGGGTCGATGCGGGAGTCCATGCAGGTCACGAGCGCGATGCCGGCATGCGCCTTGCCGTCGAAGCCGCCGAGGTCGAAGTCGTCGGCGAATGCCCGGTTGGCCGCGATCAGGTCGTCGAAGTCGCTCACGACCCGCAGGCTATCGAACGTCAGGCGCTGCCGCGAACGTCAGGCGTTGCCCGCGAAGACGTCTCGCGCGGCGATCCGCGAGAAGACGTCTCGCGCGGACAACCGGCTCGGTCGCACCTCGCGGAAGACGACGAGGGCGAGGATCGCGGCGACCACGGCGCAGCCCGCGGCACCCCAGAAGACGGCGTGCTCCTGCGCGATGCCCGCGACGCGCAGCAGGTCGGAGAACTCCTTGCACCTGCTCTTGCCGTCGCACACCTCCTGCACGGGAGGTACGGCCTTCTGCTCGGCGTAGTAGCGGCGCAGGCCGATCGTGGTGAGGGCCGAGATGCCGATCAGCATGCCGACCATCCGCGAGACCACCACGAAGGCGGTGGCGACGCCGTGGACGTCGTCGTCGGTGAAGGCGAGCAGGGCGGCGTTGACCGGCGCGAGCGCGAGGCCGAAGCCGAGCCCGCCGGTGATGAGCGCGAGGTTGGCGATCGGCTCCTCGATCGTGGTGAGCCCCCAGCGCGTCATCAGCACGAACCCGGCGGCCGCCATCAGCATGCCGACCGCCGTGACGAGCCCGGGGGAGAAGCGGCGGATCAGGAAGCCGCCCGCGACCGCGCCGACCGGCAGCGCGACGCAGGAAGCGCACCAGCACCAGGGCGGCGGGCAGCTGGTCGTCGGGGTAGACCGTCGTCCGCGCGAAGAGCGGGATGTCGATGAGGGCGGCGATGAGCGCGGCGCCGACGAAGAAGCTGACGAGCAGCGCCCCCCAGGCCGGCGTACGACGGAGGGCGCCGCGCGGCACGAGCGGGTTGTCGGCGCGGCGTACGTGCCAGGTGAAGGCGGCCGAGGCGAGGATCGCGCCGAGGAGGTACCACCGGCCGCGGGGCGAGAACACCTCGACCTTGGGGTCGGCCGTGGCGAAGGCGAGGATCACGCCGCCCAGGGCGAGGGCCAGCAGCAGGGCGCCGACGAGGTCGGCCTCGACCAGCACGCGGCCCCAGCCGCGCAGGTCGAGCACGGGGCGCGGTGCGAACCAGCACCACGCGGTGAGCAGCACGAGCGCGGCGACGGTGAGGGCGCCGATCGGGGTCAGCCACCGTCCGTCGCCGGCGAACGGGATGAACAGCTGGCCCCACGTCAGGTCGCGCATGAGGCCGGAGGGTCGGAGGAACACGACGGCGCCGCCGGCGAAGGTCGCGAGCAGGAGGAGCACGCCGACCACGTCGATGCGTGGTCGCGGGCGGCGGTCCGGTCGCGCCTCGACCACGGACGGGGCGAGGGCGCGGATGGCCGCCGCCAGCACCAGCCCGACGGCGAGGTTGATCGCGAAGATCGCCCGCCAGTCGGAGACCGCGAGCACGGCCGCCCCGAAGAGGGGGCCGAGCACCGACCCGATCTCCTGCACCGCCGAGACGACGCCGAGCGGGATGCCGCGGCGTTCGACCGGGTAGAGGTCGGCGACCAGCGCGAGGGTCGCCGGGCACGAGCCCGCCGCCGCCGACGCCCTGGAGGAACCGGCCCGCGACGATGCTCGGCATGTCGTAGGCGAGGGTCGTGATGAGGGAGCCCAGCGCGAAGAGCACCAGCGCCATCACGAGCACCGGCACCCGGCCGCGCAGGTCGGCGATCCGACCGATGAGCGGGAGCATCGCGACGTAGCCGAGCAGGAAGCCGCTGACGATCGGGGCGGCCCGCTGGAGCTGGTCGATCGGCACGCCGACGCCGGTCATCATGTCGGGCAGCGCCAGCACGACGACGTAGGTGTCGGCGGCGGCGAACGCGACGGCGACCGCCGCCATCCCCAGGAGCAGGCGCGAGGAGCGCGTGACCGGAGCAGGCTCGGCCGCGGCGGCGCTCACGGCGCGGTGATGTCCTTCTCGCTGCCGTAGTCGGCGAACTCCACGGTGTAGGTCATCGGGTCGGTCTGGGGGTAGAAGACGCCCTCCATGGTGGCCTTGATCAGCTCGCCGTCGTCGTTGACCTGCCACTCGACGTCGAACGAGTCGCCGGACGACGACGGGATGATCGCGTCCATCGCGTCGCCGGGCACGGTGCCGGAGTAGGTCGTGAGGATCTCGGAGTTGTCCGAGCCGCCGCGCACGCTCTCGCCGGCCTCGGGTGACTCCGTGAGCGTCAGCAGGCCGGGGAAGCCGTCGGCGCCGACCAGCGAGGCGGGGTCCGGGGCGCCGTACTCCTTGGGGTTGACCTTGTCCCACTCGCCGCCGGTGAAGGGCAGCTGGGCGTAGACCTTGCCGTCCACGGCGATGACCGGGACGTCGGCGGTCTGGCCCGGCGAAGACGACCGAGATGGAGCCGTCGAAGGCCGGCGCCTTGGTCACGGTGCCGGCGGCCCTGGTGATCCCGGAGACGCCGTCGGGCAGCTGGTCGGCGGTCAGCGTGAGGTAGACGCCGCTGGTCTCGGTGAGCTTGGTCGAGGCCTCGGCCAGCACCTCCTCGGGCGCCTTGCCCTCGGTCGCGCCGGGTTCGTCGCCCGAGCAGGCGGCGAGGGTGGGCACGGCGAGGACGGCGCCGGTCAGGACGGCGACGAGGCGGCGGGAGGTCCGCGGACTGGCGAGCATGGGGTCAGCCTTCCACAGGGGCGGTCGCGTCACCGGCGACCTGGGTCGCCACGGGTGAGGCGATCGCGGCGATCGGCTGCGGGGCGGGTACGCCGGATCCGTCGCGCCGGCCGTCGGCCGCAGGCAGGTCGACGGGGGCACCGCTCGCCGCCGCGGCTCGTGCGGGACCGGGGCCGGCCCAGGCCGCGACGAGGGTGTCCTCGCCCTTGAGGAAGCGGTGGCTGCGGACGCCGCCGGTGGCGCGGCCCTTGCCGGGGTACTCCGAGAAGGGTGTGACCTTGACGGCACCGGCCTCGGTGCCGGGCAGGGCCGTCGACGAGCCGGACGCGGTGACGACGACGGCGTCGGCGGGGTCGAAGGCGCCGAAGAAGGCCACCTGCTGCCCCGCGCCGAGCTTGATGCCGGCCATGCCGCCGCCGGACCGGCCCTGCGGCCGGACCCCGGACGCGGGGAAGTGGAGGAGCTGGGCGTCCGTGGAGATGAAGCAGAGCTCCTCCTCACCGGTCACGAGCTCGACGGCACCCACGACCTCGTCGCCGTCCCTGAGGCCGATGACCTCCCACTCGTCGCGCGCGAGCACCTCGGGGTTGACCCGCTTGACGGTGCCGTCGCGGGTGCCGAGCGCGAGACCCGGACCCTCGGACGTGAGCGACGTGAGCGCGAGGGCCCGCTCGCCGGCGTCGAGGGGGAGGATCTCGCTCAGCGGCAGGCCGCCCTGGAGGTTGGGGTCGTTGGCGGAGTCGGGCAGCTCGGGCATGTCGAGCACGCCCACCTTGAGCAGCCGTCCGCGGCTGGTCAGCACGCCGACCTCGCCGCGGGCCGTGGTCCGCACGACGCTCGTCACCACGTCGTGGTTCGCGCGACCCTCGCCCTGCCCGGGCGCGGACGCGGACGTCGTACGGGCGAGCAGGCCGCTGGACGACAGGAGCGCGAAGCAGGGGTCGTCGGCGACCTCCAGCGGGGTCGCGGACGCCGCGGTGACGGTCGTGCCGGCGGAGGCGAGCAGCACCGTGCGCCGCGGTGTGCCGTGCTCCTTGGCGACCTCGGTGAGCTCGTCGGAGACGACCTTCCGGAGCAGCTTCTCGTCGGCGAGGATCGCGTCGAGGTACTCGATCGTGCGCTCGAGCTCGTCCTTCTCCTTGTCGAGCTCCAGCTTGGAGAACTTCGTCAGCCGGCGCAGCGGCATGTCGAGGATGTAGTCGGCCTGGGCGTCGGAGAGCTCGAAGACGGAGATCAGGCGCTCCTTGGCCGCGGCCGCGTTGTCGGAGGAGCGGATGACCTGGATGACCTCGTCGATGTCGAGGATCGCGATGAGGAGGCCGTCGACGAGGTGGAGCCGGTCGGCGGCCTTGGCGCGGCGGTGGGAGGAGCGACGGCGTACGACGTCGAAGCGGTGGCCGAGGAAGACGTCGAGCATCTCCTTGAGGCCGAGCGTGCGCGGCTGGCCGTCGACCAGCGCGACCGCGTTGATGCCGAAGGTGTCCTCGAGGGCCGTCTGCCGGTAGAGCTGCTCGAGGATCGCCTCGGGCACGAAGCCGTTCTTGATCTCGATGACCAGGCGCAGGCCCTGGTGGCGGTCGCCGAGCTGCTTGATGTCGGCGATGCCCTGGAGCTTCTTGGCGAGCACCAGCTTCTTGACCTGCTCGACGACGCGCTCCTCGCCGACGCCGTAGGGCAGCTCGGTGACGACGATGCCCTTGCGCCGGGGCGTCACGGACTCGATCCGGGCGGTCGCGCGCATCCGGAACGTGCCGCGGCCGGACTCGTAGGCGTCGCGGACCCCGTCGAGGCCGACGATCTTGCCGCCGGTCGGCAGGTCGGGACCCGGGATGAACCGCATCAGGTCGTCGAGCGTGGCCTTCGGGTGGGTGACGAGGTGCTTGAGCGCCTGCACGACCTCGACGAGGTTGTGCGGGGCGATGTTGGTGGCCATGCCGACGGCGATGCCGGCGGCGCCGTTGACCAGCAGGTGGGGGATGGCGGCCGGCAGGACGACCGGCTCCGTCTCGCGGGAGTCGTAGTTGGGCTTGAAGTCGACGGTGTCCTCGTGGATGGACGCGGTCATCGCGACGGCGGCGGGCGCCATCCGGCACTCGGTGTAGCGCATCGCGGCCGGCGGGTCGTCGGGCGAGCCGAAGTTGCCGTGGCCGTCGACGGTGGGCAGCCGCATCGACCAGTGCTGCGCCATCCGCACGAGGGCGTCGTAGATCGCGCCGTCGCCGTGCGGGTGCAACCGGCCCATCACCTCGCCGACGACGCGGGCGCTCTTCACGTGACCGCGGTCGGGCCGCAGCGACATGTCGTCCATCGTGTAGAGGATCCGGCGCTGCACGGGCTTGAGGCCGTCGCGCGCGTCGGGCAGCGCCCGGGAGTAGATGACGGAGTAGGCGTACTCGAGGAACGAGGTCTGCATCTCGTCGCGGATGTCGGTGTCGAGGATGTGCTCCTCGAAGTCGTCCGGGACGGGTTCCTTCGTCGTACGTCGTGCCATGGGCGCCATTCTCCCTGGTGCCGTCGCCGCGCGGGTCGGGGGCTCGCCGAGCAAGGGCCGACGGTTGGCACGTGGGACGCCTGTGGGGCCGATAGATTGCTTCCGTGACCGATGTCGAGGCCCAGCAGGCGCCGCCGCCCCGCCACTGGGAGGCGGACGTGCTGCTGCGCGACGGGCGGACGGCGCACATCCGGCCGATGCAGCCGGAGGACCGCGAGCTGCTGGTCGACTTCTACGGCCGGGTCTCCGACCAGTCGAAGTACTACCGGTTCTTCTCGCCGATGCCCGAGCTCTCCGACCGCGACCTCGACCGGTTCACCCATGTCGACCACCGCGACCGGGTGGCGATGATCCTGCTCGTGGCCGGGCAGATGATCGCCGTCGGCCGCTACGACACGATCCGGCCGGGATACGCCGAGGTGGCGTTCCTGGTCGAGGACAAGCACCAGGGCCGCGGCATCGGGCAGCTGCTGCTCGAGCACCTCGCGCAGGCCGGTCGCGAGCGCGGTGTCGAGGAGTTCGTCGCCGAGGTGCTGCCCGACAACCAGGCGATGATCCACACCTTCCGCGACGCCGGCTACCAGGTGAAGAGCACCTTCGAGGACGGCGTGATGGAGCTGGTCTTCCGGATCGACCCGACCGACACGGCGATCGGCGTGATGGAGCAGCGCGAGCACCGGGCGGAGTACGCCTCCATCGAGCGGTTCTTCTCGCCGAAGTCGGTCGCCATCATCGGCGCCAGCCGCCGCCAGGACACGATCGGCCGGGCGCTGGTGCGCCACATGGTGCTCGGCAACTTCGCCGGCCGCATCCACGTGGTCAACCCCAGCGCCGACTCGGTCGCGGGCATGCCGGCGTGGAAGACGGTCGCCGAGATACCCGGCGACGTCGACGTGGCGATCGTCGCGGTGCCGGCCGAGGCCGTGCAGGACGTCGTGCTCGACTGCGCCGCCAAGGGCGTCCACGGCCTCGTCGTCATCTCCTCGGGCTTCGCCGAGACGGGGGAGGAGGGGCGGATGCGCCAGCGCCGCCTCGTCGGGCTCTCGCGGTCGTACGGGCTGCGCCTGATCGGACCCAACGCGCTCGGGATCATCAACACCGACCCCGACGTCTCCCTCAATGCCTCCCTGTCGTCGGTGATGCCGCCGCGCGGCCGCGCCGGCTTCTTCTGCCAGTCCGGTGCGCTGGGCTCGGCGATCCTGGAGAAGGTGCAGAACCGCGGCCTCGGCCTGACGACGTTCGTCAGCGCGGGCAACCGTGCCGACGTCTCCGGCAACGACCTCCTGCAGTACTGGGAGGAGGACGACGCCACCGAGGTCGTGCTGCTCTACCTCGAGTCGATCGGCAACCCGCGCAAGTTCTCCCGCGTCGCCCGCCGCGTCAGCCGCCGCAAGCCGATCGTGGCGGTGCGCTCCGGCCGCAGCTCGCAGGGCGTGCCGATGGGCCACGCGGTGCGCAAGATCGCCGCGCCCGCGCAGGCGGTCGACGCGATGTTCCGGCAGGCCGGGATCATCCAGGTCGAGTCGCTGGAGGAGATGTTCGACGTCGCCCAGCTGCTCGCCCACCAGCCGCTGCCGCGCGGGCGCCGGGTCGCGATCGTCGGCAACTCCGACGCGCTCGGGCTCCTCGCCGCAGATGCCGCCAACTCCGTCGGGCTGGTCGTCAACAAGCAGGTCCCGCTCGGCGCGGACGCCACGGCAGAGGACTTCGAGGACGCCCTCGACGGCGCGATCGACGACGAGGAGGTCGACGCCGTCGTCGCGATCTTCATCCCGCCGCTCAACGTCGCCGGTGCGCGCGAGGACGTCGCCAACGTGCTCGCGGCCGTCGGCGAGCAGTCCGACAAGCCGATCGTCTCCACCTTCCTCGGCACCGAGGGCGTCCCGGAGCTGCTGCGGGTGCCCGACGTGGCCGGGTCGTCGGCGGGCCGCGGGTCCGTGCCGTCGTACCCCGCCGTCGAGGCCGCCGTGCGCGCGCTCGCGCACGTCGTGGAGTACGCCGTGTGGCTGCGGGTCCCGCAGTCGACGTTCACCGACCTCGTCCCCGCCGACCGGGATGCCGCCCGTCACCTCGTCAACGAGCTGCTGATGAACCACCCCGAGGGCCGCGACCTCGACTTCGAGGAGCAGCACGTGCTGCTGCGCGCCTACGGCATCGACCTCTGGGACACCTACGCCGTCCAGACCCTCGACGAGGCGACGGCCGCGGGGGAGGCGCTGGGGTGGGACGTGGTGCTCAAGGCCACCGCCGAGCACCTCCGCGACCGTCCCGACCTCGCGCACGTCTGGCGCAACATCGACGACGCCGACGACATGGCGGACGCCTGGCGCTCGCTCAACGAGCTCATCACCGACCCCGAGCGGGCGGGATTCGTCGTGCAGCGCAACGCGCCGCCGGGCGTCCCGGTCACGATCACGACGATGGAGGACCCGCTCTTCGGTCCGGTGCTGTCGTTCGGCATCGGCGGCCCGCTCACCGAGCTGCTGGGGGACCGGTCCTACCGGATCCCGCCGCTGGCCGACCACGACGCCCAGGACATGGTGCGCGAGATCAAGGCGTCGCCGCTGCTCTTCGGCTACCGCGGCAGCGAGATCGTCGACGTCGAGGAGATCGAGCGGCTGGTGCGCCAGGTGGCGCAGCTCCAGCACGACCTCCCGCAGGTGCGGGCGCTGCAGCTGCCGCTGGTGCTCGCGGGCGCCGCGGGGGCGACGGTCCTCGGCGCCAGCGTGCGTGTCGAGCCGGTGAAGGACCCGCGCTCGGACTGGTTCGTACGCCGGCTCAGCACCATGCCGGGCGACACGATTCCCGACTGATCCCGCGACTGACCGGACACCACCGCGGCCGCGCGTGACAGACTGGGCGCATGCCCCGCTCGACCCGTGACGCGGACGTCTCCCACGACCTCCGCCAGGCGATCCACCGCACCGGCTACTACCCCGAGGTCGTCGCCGACGGCGTCTTCGCCGCGGCCGGTGGGGAAGAGGTCCTCTCCTACTTCGTGCACCACGAGACGACCTTCGACCACGAGGAGGTACGCCGGCACCTGACGGCGCTCCTCCTGACGGCGACCCGGCTCGTGATCGCGCACACCGACGAGCACCCGGGCGACGACATGCTGCCCGAGCCCTACACCTCCACCACGACGGAGGCGGTCACCCTGACGTCGATCCGGACCGTGGTGGTGACCCGGATGATCGCCAACCCGACCGCGGGCGTCGCACCGCCGGCCGAGGCCGTGCTGACCATCGGCTGGGGTGGCGTCGGCCGCGTCGACCTCGAGCCCGCCGCCTGCTCGGACCCCGAGTGCGACGCCGACCACGGCTACACCGGCACGATCGCCGGCGACGACTACACCCTGCGGGTCTCCGCCGCGGCCGAGGGCGCCGACGCCGTCGCCGCCCTGCTCGCCTTCGCCGACGCCCTGTCCGCGCGCACCCGAGGGTGAGCTTCACCCTTCCGGCGTACGGCGACCGGTCGCTGGCCGACGTCGTGCCCTCCGTCGCCCGCGCGCTGGGCGTACCGCTCGACGGGCACCCCGCCGGGTTCGTGCTTCCCGACGCGCCGTCGTACGTCGTGTTCCTCGTCGACGGCCTCGGCGCCGAGCTGCTCGCGCGCCACGAGCACGTCGCGCCCTACCTGTCCTCGCTCGTCGCGGGCGGCTCCACCGGCACGGCCGGGGTGCCGTCGACGACCGCGACGTCGCTGACCTCGCTGGGCACCGGCCTGGTGCCGGGCGCGCACGGGCTCGTCGGCTTCACCGCCCGCATCCCCGGCACCGACCGGCTGCTCAACCACCTCTGGTGGGACAAGGACGTCGACCCGCTCGAGTGGCAGCCGCACCCGACGGCGCTCGGCAGGCTGTCGCGCGCGGGCGTCCACGTCACGGCGGTCAACAAGCGTGACTTCGACGGCTCGGGCCTGACCCTCGCCTCACAGCGCGGGGCGACGTACGTCGGTGCGGACCGGGTCGGCGAGCGCATCGCCGCGACCGTGAGCGGGTCGGCGCACCACCCGTCCCTCACCTACGTCTACGACTCCGACCTCGACTGGACCGGCCACAAGTTCGGCGTGGCCTCGACCCAGTGGCTCCAGCAGCTCGCGATGGTCGACGCCGAGGCCGAGCAGATGCGCGAGGCGCTGCCGGCGTCGACCCGGCTGCTCGTGGTCGCCGACCACGGCATGATCGACAGCCCGCGCGACGCCCGGATCGACGTCGACGAGGTCCCGGGCATGCGCGACGGGGTGGCGCTGCTGGGCGGCGAGGCCCGCTTCCGCCACCTCTACTGCTCGGCCCGCGCGGTGCCGGACGTGGTCGACACCTGGCGCGAGGTGCTGGGGGACCGGGCCACGGTGCTGACCCGGGAGGACGCGATCGAGCGTGGCTGGTTCGGCGCGGTGCAGCCGAGCGTGCTGCCCCGCCTCGGCGACGTGATGGTCGCCTGCCAGGGCGACACGGCCGTGATGTCGTCGCGCGACTTCGCCTACGAGGACACGCTCGTCGGGCTGCACGGATCGCTGACCTCGACGGAGATGCTGATCCCGATCCTCGTCGGCTGAGGCTCAGCCGAAGGGCAGCGGCTCCGGGGCCAGGCTGACGGCCTTGGCGCGCGCCGCGGTGAGCCGGCGTCGGTGGTGCTGGCGGCACAGGACCTCGTAGGCGACGTCGGCCGGGGGCTCGTCGACCTGGTCGACGTCGCCCACGACGATGACCTCGCCCTCGACGACCATCGCGCCGTTCTCCGTACGGGCGTTGTGGGTCGCGCGCTTGCCGCACCAGCACAGCGCCTCGACCTGGAGCACGTTCATCCGGTCGGCGAGCTCGACGAGCCGGGCGCTGCCGGGGAAGAGCTGGGAGCGGAAGTCGGTGAGGATGCCGAACGCGAAGACGTCGATCTGGAGCTCGTCGACGACCTTGGCGAGCTGGTCGATCTGGTCGGCGGCGTAGAACTGGGCCTCGTCGCAGATGAGGTAGTCGATCCGTCCGCCGCGGGTCAGCGTGTCGACGACGTAGCGCCAGAAGTCGAAGTCCGCGTCGACCTCGAGCGCGTCGTGGGTGAGCCCGAGCCGGCTCGACACCTGGGCGGTGCCCGAGCGGTCGTGGGTGGTGAAGATCCGGCCGACGCGTCCGCGGGCCGCGTGGTTGTGGTTGGTCTGGAGCGCCAGCGTCGACTTGCCGGAGTCCATCGTGCCCGTGAAGAAGTGCAGTTCAGCCATGACCGGGCGATCTTGCCACAGCGGTCGCGCACCCGGCGGCTACCGTGCCGGGCATGGACGACGCCACGGAGAAGGATGACGGCGCCCGGATCGACGCGATCGCCGGTGAGATCGCCGCCGAGCGCCGCCGGCAGGTGGAGCGCTGGGGCCGGCAGGACCACCCGTCGATCGGTCCGGCCGGATCCGCGCCGTTCGGCCCCGCGGCCGAGCGGTGGAAGGCGATCAACGACGCCCGGATGGAGACCGGCGCCCACTCCTGGGACGCGATCCTGCTCGAGGAGGTCTTCGAGGCGCTGGCCGAGGCAGACCCTGCCCGTCGGCGCACCGAGCTCGTGCAGCTGGCGGCCGTCGCGGCCGCGGAGATCGAGGCCATCGACCGCTTCGGGGTCCTGCGTCGCGGACCGCTGATCAGCCCGCGCGAGCTCGCCGGGAACCTCGACCGGTTCACGGTCATCGACGTGCGCTACCTGATGGGTGGCCCGCCCGGTGAGCAGCAGCACGCGGCCGGGCACGTCGCCGGGGCGGCGTACGTCGACATGGACCGCGACCTGGCCGACCCGCCCGGCGCAGGAGGCCGCCACCCCCTGCCGGACGAGGCGCGGTTCGAGCAGGCGATGCGCCGCGCCGGCGTGCGCGCCGACCGGCCCGTGGTGGCGTACGACGACTGGCAGGGGCGCGGGGCGGCGCGCGCCTGGTGGCTGCTGCGCTTCCACGGCCACCCGGACGTCCGGGTGCTCGACGGTGGCTGGTCGGCGTGGCTGGCCGACGGGCTGCCGGTGGAGTCGGGCGGGGTGCAGCCGGAGCCGGGCGACTTCACGGTGTCGGCCGAGAAGGGGCTGCCGGTGGTGGAGGCCGACGACGTGCTCGGCGTCGAGGTCCTCGTCGACGCGCGCGCCCCGGAGCGGTTCAGCGGGGCGACGGAGCCGGTCGACCCGGTCGCCGGTCGCATTCCCGGCGCGGTCAACGTGCCGACCACCGCCAACCTGGACGAGCACGGCCGCTTCCTGCCGGCGAGCAGGCTGCGGGAGACGTACGCCCGGGTCGGCGCGGCCGCGTCGGACTCGGTGGCCGCCTACTGCGGGTCGGGCGTGACGGCCGCGCACGACCTGCTCGCGATGGAGGTGGCCGGGATCCGCGCGGCGCTCTACCCCGGCAGCTGGAGCGGCTGGATCACCGACCCGGACCGCCCGGTCGAGACCGGCTGATCGTCAGTCCGCGCCGACCTCGTCGCCGACGCCGATCCGGCCCTCGTCGAGCGGCACCAGGTGCGCCGCGAACAGCGTCTTGCCGTCGACCGCGCGATGTCGCGCGAGCGTGCGGATCGGCTCCTTGGCCGTCGTCAGCGTCTGCGGGTCGATGCTCGTCATCACGCAGCGGTCGACCGGCTTGGTCACCCGGAACCGCACGCCCCCGACGGTGAGGACCTGCCACCGGTCCTCCGCGAAGGGCTCCTCGCCGTCGACGACCAGGTTGGCGCGGAACCGCTCGATCGGCAGCGGGTCGCGGGGCTCCTCGCCGACCTCGAGGGCCTGCTCGACGATCCAGTCGTTGAGCTGTCGCAGCGACGCCAGCGAGGCGACCGTGACCGGGAACGAGTCGGGGAACGCGGCGTGGTCGCCCGGCTGCGCGTAGCCGGGCTGCAGCGTCCGCCGGGTGGGGTCGTCGCACCACACCAGGCGTACGTCGTCGCGGCCGAGGGCGGACCGCAGCCACGCGTCGGCGTCGGGTCCGGCGGGCACGGCGCGCAGGTCGAGCGAGAAGAGCCGGACCGGCTCGGGCTCGCCGACGGGCTCGTCGAGGTGCAGGTCGGGGAGCCCCGGCGCCCTCAGTCGCAGCGCGTCCGTGACCGACGGGTCGGTGACCGGGGTGTCCGGCACGACGTGGAACAGCGAGTGCTCCTCGCGCGCGGACACGAGCCGCGAGTCGCCGTCGACCACCATCCAGCTCCGGTCGTCGCGCAGGCCGCGCGGGAGCACGTCGACCGAGGGGACGGGTCGGATGGCTCCGGACTTGAGGGGGTGGACGTTGAGCCCGACCAGCCGCACGGCTCAGTCGTTCTTGCCGCCGCCGAACATGATCTCGTCCCAGCTCGGCACCGACGCGCGGCCGCGCTTCTTCGCGGGCCGGCGGGGCTCGGGGGCGTGGGCCGCCGGCTCCTCGGGCTCGGGCTCGTCGGCCGGCTCGTGGGACGTCTCGGCGGACGTCTCGGCCGGCTCGTCGTCCAGGTAGGCCTCGACGGACTGCTCCGTGCCCAGGGCCGCGTCGAGCTCCATGGTGGTCTCGGTCGCCGACTCGCCGTCGGAGACCATCTCGATCGCGTCGTCGCCGAAGACGGGCTCGTCCACGCCGACGGCGCTCAGGCGGCGCTGGCGGGCGGCGGCCAGGTCGTCGGCCGCGATCGCCTCGGCGGCCCCCTCGTCGGCCGTGGGGGCGGCTTCGGGCGAGGCGTCGCCGACCAGCCAGCGCGCGTCGTCGTCGTCGACGGTCACGAAGTTGCCGCGCGGGTCGTAGGAGAAGGTGCCGGTGCCGGTGCGGCCCGCCACCTCGTACAGCGCGGTCAGGGTCCAGCGGCCGTCCTCGCGGCGCCACGCGTCCCACTCGGCGACGCTGGGGTCGACGTTGTGCGAGCGCAGGTGCGCGCTGACCGCCTCGCCGAGGGTGCGGGCACCGGACTCGTTGGCGCGACGGCGTACGGACGAGAGCTGGGCCTGCTGGGCCACGTGGGCGCGCTCGGCCATGACGGGCGCGGCGAACGGCATGATCTTCTCCACCGACGTGCCGGCGGCGTGGGCCACCGCCTCGGGAGTCTCCCCGGCGCGGATGCGCATCTGGATGTCGCGGGGGCGGAGGCTTGATTCCATCGGGATCTCCAACTGGCCGTTGCTGGGGGGCGCGCCCGTGAGGGCGCGACGGAGCCTGGCGTCGATCACCAGGGAGTGTTCCTGGCCCGACTCGTCCACCAGCAGCAGGCGCTTGCCGTCCCCGCTGCGACCGGTGAACGTCAGCTTGGCCATGGTCAGCGAGCCTACGCCAGCGCGGCCCCGCGGCACGGTTGCTCCCGCGGCGCGCCGACGGGTGTCGAGTGCGGTGCCCTAGCCTTCCGATGTGCCACCCACGGAGCTCGCCACGACCCTCGTCGTGCTCGACCTGGTCGGCATCTTCGTCTTCGCCGTCACCGGCGCGCTGGTCGCGGTGCGCAAGAACCTCGACCTCTTCGCCGCGCTCGTCCTCGGCGGCGTCACCGGCCTCGGCGGCGGCTTCGTCCGCGACGTGCTCATCGGCGCGACACCGCCGGCCGCGCTGGCCGACTGGCGCTACCTGATGGTCCCGGTCGCGGCCGGCCTGCTGACCTTCGCCTTCCACCCGACCATCGGCCGGCTCGAGCGGGTCGTCACCCTCTTCGACGCCTTCGGGCTCGCCCTGTTCTGCGTCACCGGCGCGCTCAAGGCGGTCGACTACGGGCTCGGTCCGCTGCCCGCGGCGCTGCTCGGCATGGTCACCGGCATCGGCGGCGGGATCCTGCGCGACGTCCTGGCCGGCCGCGTGCCGGTCATCTTCGAGGGCGCCCTCTACGCCACCCCGGCCCTGACCGGCGCGCTGGTCGCGGTGCTCCTCGACCGGACGGACCTCCCGCTCGCCGTGGTCGCGGCGGCCGGCTTCAGCACCTGCCTCGGCTTCCGCCTGCTCGCGCTCGTCCGGGGCTGGCGCGCGCCGCTGCCCCAGGGGCCGGCCAACGTCTGAGCCACCGGATCAGGGGCCGAGCACGCGTCGCAGGTAGGGGTTGGTGAAGACCCGGTCGGGGTCGAGGCGCTCACGCATCGCGAGGAAGTCGTCGAACCGGTCGTACGCCGGCGCGAGGTCGGCGGCCGTGCGGGTGTGGACCTTGCCCCAGTGGGGTCGGCCGCCCGCCTCGCGGAGGATCGGCTCGAGGCCACCGAAGTAGGCGCGGTGGTCGGTGTCCTGCGGGACGTGGAAGGCGAGGTAGAAGCTGTCCCGGCCGTGGGACGTCGACATCGGCACGTCGTCGGCGCGTGCGGTGCGGATCTCGACCGGGAAGGCGATCCGCCAGTCGCTGGCGTCGATCACCCGGCGGCACTCGCGCAGCACGTCGAGGCCGACCTCGCGCGGGACGGCGTACTCCATCTCGCGGAAGCGCACCCGCCGCGGGCTCACGAAGACGCGGTGGGCGAGGTCGCTGTAGCGCCGCTCCGACAGCGCCCGGCCGGCCACCCGGTTGATCCGCGGGACCAGGGAGGGCGCGCGCGACCCGACGCGGCACAGGGCGCCGAAGACGGAGTTGGAGACGAAGTCGTCCTCCCACCACGCCGCCAGCCGGGACGGTGGCTCCTGCTCGCCGGGGGCGAGGTCGGTGCGGACGTTCTGCTTCACCACCATCCGGTCGGTGTGCGGGAACCAGTACATGTCGACGTGGTGCGCCGCGGCGACCATCTCGTCGTACGACGCCAGCGCGTCGGCCCACGTCATCGGCTGCTCGTGGGCCTCGACGACGAAGAGCGGCTCGACGTGGAAGGTCAGGCTGGTGAGGATGCCCAGGGCGCCGAGGCCGACCCGGGCCACCTCGAACACGTCGGCGTTCTCCCGGGCGGACGCGCGCAGCACCTCGCCGGTCCCGGTGACCAGCTCCAGCCCGGCGAGCTGGGCGCTGAGCCCGGCGACCGTGCCGCCGGTGCCGTGGGTGCCGGTCGACGTGGCGCCGGCGAGGGTCTGCTCGTCGATGTCGCCCATGTTGTGCAGCGAGAGGCCGAGCCGCTCGAGCGCGAGGTTGAGGTCCTTGAGGGGCGTGCCGGCGCGGGCCGTCACGGTCATCGCGTCGCGGTCGACCTCGAGGACGCCGGTGAGGCCCTGGGGGAGCAGGAGGGTGTGCTCGGGGGCGGCGATGCCGGTGAAGCTGTGGCCGGTGCCGGTCATCTTCGCGGTCGTGCCGGCCTCGCGCGCCCGACGTACGACGTCGACGACCGCGTCCACCGACGTCGGCGTCTCGCACCCGCTGCGGGGTCGCCTCCTCGAGGCCGGACCAGTTGCGCCAGGTCGTCATGACCGCAGGCTAGGCGACCGGCGGGCGGTCTGGGCGGCGAGCGCACCGAGGACACCGCCGGCAAGCGCGACGGCGTACGCCGCGGACGCGCCGCTGTGGTCGACGACGAACCCGGCGATGCTGGCTCCCGGAGCGACGCCCGCGACGATCCCCGTGTGCAGGATCGCCATCCCCTCGGTGAGCCGGCCCGGCGGGACGCCCTGCTCGACCAGGGTCATCGCGCTGATCAGCGTCGGGGCGATCGCCAGCCCGCCGACGAGCAGCACGACCGCCATCAGCGGGATCGAGTGGATGAACATCAGCGGCGCCATCGCGAGCGCCATCGCCGCGGAGCCCCAGCGCAGGCGCACGTCCGCGCCGCTGCGCCAGACGATCGCGCCCGTGACGAGGCCGGCGACGAGACTGCCGAACGACCAGGCAGCCAGCAGCCAGCCGGCGACCCAGCGGTGGCCCTGCTCCTCGGCGAAGGCGACCGTCGTGACCTCGGCGGCGCCGAACAGCGCGCCGAGGGTCAGGCAGACCGCCGCCAGCGGGAGCACGAGGCGCCACGGCATCGAGGTGCGGACGCCGTCGGTGCTCCGCCCTCGTCCCGCCGGCGGCTCGGTGCTGCGCTGCGCCGCGAAGGCGAACGTGCCGACCACGCCGCTCACGAGCGCGAAGGTCAGCCCGGCGACCGGGTGCCAGCTCGTCGCCAGCAGCGTCACGAGGACCGGTCCGACCACGAAGACGACCTCGTCGAGCACCGCCTCGAGGGCGAAGGCGGTCTGCTTCTCGGCAGGCTCGTCGAGGAGGTGCGACCAGCGGGTGCGCACGCTCGCGCCGACCTGGGGGAGGGCGGCGCCGGAGATCGCGGCGAAGACGTAGGTCCACCCCCGCGCCCAGTCCTGCTCGACGGCGATCATCATCAGCGCCAGCCCGGCCCCGAAGACCGAGATGGCGAGCGGCAGCACCCGCGACTGCCCGAAGTGGTCGACCCAGCGACCGTGCAGCACCGCGAACGCCGCCTCGGCGAGCACGAAGACGGCGGACACCGTGCCGGCCAGGCCGTAGGAGTCGGTCCGCTGCTCGACGAGCAGCACGATGCCGAGGCCGACCATGGAGATGGGCAGCCGGGCGACCAGGGCGGCACCGCTGAAGGAGAGGGCGCCGGGCCGGGCGAGCACCCGCCGGTAGGAGTCGAGCATCGCCGCGATGCTAGGCCCACCTAGGCTGGCGACATGAATTCCGCGGGCCACCCCGACGTGACGCCGTACGACGCCCTGCTGGTCCTCTCCTTCGGGGGTCCCGAGAAGCCCGAGGACGTGGTGCCGTTCCTCGAGAACGTCACCCGTGGCCGGGGCATCCCGCGCGAGCGGCTCGAGCAGGTGGGCGAGCACTACTTCCTCTTCGGCGGGCGCAGCCCGATCAACGACCAGAACCGGGCGCTGATCGCGGCGCTGGAGAAGGACCTCGCCGACCAGGGCATCGACCTGCCCGTCTACTTCGGGAACCGCAACTGGGACCCCTACCTCGCCGACACGCTGGCGACGATGAAGGCCGACGGGGTCGGCCGGGCCGCGGTCTTCGCCACGTCGGCGTACTCCTCGTGGTCGTCGTGCCGGCAGTACCGCGAGAACCTCTTCGACGCCGTCGAGCAGACCCCCGGTGGCGCCGCGCCTCGACAAGCTGCGGCAGTACTTCAACCACCCCGGGCTTCATCGAGCCGGTCGTCGACGCCTGCCTGGCCTCGCTCGCCGAGCTCCCGGACGGCGGTGACCGCGCGCGGCTGGTCTTCGTCACCCACTCGATCCCGACCGAGATGGCGCAGACCAGCGGCTCCGAGGACCCGGCAGGCCAGTCGCGTCCGGCGTACGTCGCCCAGCACCGCAGCGCCGCCGACGTGGTGGCGACGCGGGTGCGCGCCGTGACCGGCCGCGCCCACCGCCACGACCTCGTCTACTGCTCGCGCTCGGGCGCGCCGTCGACGCCGTGGCTCGAGCCCGACGTCAACGACCACCTCGAGGAGCTCGCGACGGACGGGGTGTCCGAGGTCGTGCTCGTGCCGATCGGGTTCGTGTCCGACCACATGGAGGTGATCTACGACCTCGACACCGAGGCGAAGGCCACCGCCGAGCGCCTCGGCATGACCGTGGTGCGCGCCGCGACCGCCGGGGTCGACCCGCGCTTCGTGGCGATGGTGCGCGACCTGGTCCTCGAGCGTGCCGCGGCCGAGCGGGGCGAGCAGCCCGAGCGTGCCGCCGTGGGCTCGTGGCCCGCCGGCCCGGACATCTGCGGGGTCGGCTGCTGTCCGAACCCGCGCGGTCCCCGCCCCGCCCTGTGCGGGCGTGACTCGTGAGCGCCGTGGACGTCGTGGCGCTGCGGGACCTGGCGGTCGCCGTCGCCCGCGAGGGTGCCGCCCTCGCGCGACGGATGCGCGACGAGGGCGTCGACGTGGCCGACACCAAGTCGAGCGCCACCGACGTCGTGACGCGCGCCGACCGCGCCGTCGAGGAGCTGCTGCGCGACCGGCTGCTCGGGCAGCGACCCGACGACGCCATCCTGGGCGAGGAGGGTGACGACCACGCGGGCACGAGCGGGGTGCGCTGGATCCTCGACCCGATCGACGGGACGGTCAACTACCTCTACGGCATCCGCGACTGCGCCGTGTCCGTCGCCGCCGAGCAGGACGGTGTGCTCGTGGCGGGAGCCGTGGTGGGCATCGGCGCCGACGTCGAGTACGCCGCGGCGCTCGGCCACGGCGCGACCCGCAACGGCACGACGATCTCCGTGCGGCCGAGCCCGCCCGTCGCCCAGCGACTCGTCATGACCGGCTTCGGCTACCGCCCCGAGGTCCGGACCCACCAGGCGCAGTGCCTCGCGCTCCTGCTGCCGGCCGTCCGCGACATCCGCCGGATCGGCTCGAGCGCCCTGGACATCTGCCACGTCGCCGACGGTTCGGCGGACGCGTACGTCGAGGAGGGTTCGCAGCCCTGGGACTGGTCCGCGGCAGCGGTCGTGCTGCGCGAGGCGGGCGGTCGTTTCGGCGTCCTCGCCGGCACCATGGAGCTCGAGGGCTGGCCCCGCGAGGCGGTCGTCGTGGCGTCGCCGAGCGACGGCTGGGACTCCTTCGTCGAGGTGCTCAGGGAGACCGGCTTCGTGGCCTGAGCGCCCGCGCCCGCGGATCGTCGGCTCCCCGCCCGAACGGGTGGCGGCGCAAACGTGGGATTGCGGGAATAGGGAGACGTGCCCCACTGTTCAGGCGACACGTTGCGGACCGGCTCACCACAGGACCGGTCCATGGTGCACAATCTGGCGCCGACGACGAGCACAACTGGGTCCCACACCGCCGCGCCACGAACTGGCCGGATTCCGGGACCACCGTATGGGGAGAGGGATTCGATGGCCACCGACTACGACGCACCGCGCAAGTCCGAGGAGGACCAGAGCGAGGAGAGCATCGAGGAGCTCAAGGCCCGGCGTCACGACAAGAACTCCGGCAAGGTCGACGAGGACGAGACCGAGGCGGCCGAGTCATTCGAGCTGCCCGGTGCCGACCTCTCGCACGAGGAGCTGGCGGTCGAGGTCATGCCGCGACAGGACGACGAGTTCACCTGCATGAGCTGCTTCCTGGTGCACCACCGCTCGCAGCTCGCTGATGAGAAGAAGCTCATCTGCCGCGACTGCATCTGAGCGACCTGGGCTTCGCGTCACCACGAGATCAGCGTCCGGCCCCCACGGGGGCTCGGGCGCTGAGTCGTCTCTGCTCCCGCCGGTCGTCGAGGTGCTGGGCCTCCGCCACCAGCTGCTGCAGCGAGGGATGATCGTCCGGGGTGCCGTACATGAGGCGCTCGAGCCGACGCACGTGCGGGCAGAGCGTGGACCGGATCATCGGATCTCGACGGGCCCGCGAGCGGTTGCGCCACTCGCCGTACTCCGCCATCGTCGACTCGACGTGGCGCGGGATCCACCAGCCCACGACCCGCAGGTCGGTGTGGGCCGGGAACCTGTTCCCACCGTGCCGACGCGCCCCGTCGTCGCGCATCGGCTCCACCTGCGCGCCGGTCTCCTCGTCATGGACGCTCGTCCGCAGCCCCGCCATCACCAGCAGGTAGTGCAGCACGTTCGCGCGGGGGCTCGTGCGCCCCGTCTCCCAACGGGCCACGACCGACTGCGACACGTCGAGGAGGGCGGCCAGCGCGCGCTGCGACACGTCGAGGATCCGTCTGACCCGGCGTACGAGCCCGGGGATGCCTCCGTCGAACGGTCCCATCATGAACCACTCCCGCTCCGCCTCGGTCCACTCCGCGAGGTCGTCGCGCCACTCCGTGCTGCTCATCGTCCTGCCCCCTGTCGTGATCGGTCGCTCGGACCATCACAAGCGGGGCGTCCGACAATCCTCGACCGATCTCCACAACCGTCCCGGTAGGAGCCGTCGTCGGACGCCTGTGGACACCTCGTGGTCCAGGACGCACCTCCTCGACCCGGTCCCCTTCGGGCACTTGCCCTTGAGTCGCTCAGAGACTCAACGGCAAGTGCGGGCATTGAGGCGAGCCGAGGACGCCGCCGGACCTTGAGTCGCTCAGAGACTCAAGGGCAAGTGCGGCGAGCGGAGCCCGTCCCAGACGGGTTCGGGGCGGGGGAGGAGACCCGTCAGGAGGTGGCAGCGGGGGCGTTCTCGGCGTCCTGGCCGTCCTTCTGCAGCTGCGGCGGGAGGTGACCGGTGGACTTGGCGTAGTAGGTCGCGGCACGTCGCGTCGCGAGCATCCGGGCCACGCCGATGAGGGTGCCGCTGACCGCGGCCCACAGGACCGCCTCGCCGAGGCCCACGTCGGGGTCGGCGGGGTTCGCCGGCGGGTTCTTGCCGGTCGCGGCCCGCCAGGACGTGTTCAGGCCCTTCTTGGCGACGGCCGCAGCGCCGAGGGCGGCGGCCAGCGAGAACGCCGAGTAGAGCTTGCTGTTCGAGGAAGAGGCCATGTCGGCCACCCTATCCAGAGCGTCCCGCGGTCCGGCCCACCCCGACGGCCGTGACGAGCGCCTCCGGTCGGCGGCAGCTCACCAGCCAGTACGGCGCGGGGTCGGCCGGGTCGGTGATGTCGATCCGGACGCCGCGCTTGAGGTAGGGGCGCAGCAGGAGGTAGGCCCGCGCGTCGGCGTCGACCCCGGCGAGGCGGCGTACGCCCTCGGCGTCGAGCGCGGTCACCTCGCCGACGTGCTCGAGCGAGATGTGGGCCCGCCCGGCGCGGAGGGTGTCGCCCTCGACGGCGACCCGTGGCGCTGCCGTAGCCGACGAGCAGCGCCACCATGATCGCCAGCGCGACCGCCGTGACCGACCACGCGACCACCTCGGGCGTGGCCGCGAGGACTGCCAGCCACATCGACGCCACGAGCATCGTGCCCTGCGCCCACCAGCGCAGCGGCACGGTGAGGCGTTCGGCGTAGTCCACGGCGCAGAGCCTATAGATTCAGTCCTCGTGCCCGACCACGACCTCGACATCTCCGTCGTCCGCCTCGATCCGGACCTCCCGCTGCCGTCGTACGCCCACCCGGGCGACGCCGGCGCCGACCTCCACACGACCATCGACGTCACCCTCGCCCCGGGCGAGCGGGCCGCTGGTGCCGACGGGGCTCTCGATCGCCCTGCCCGACGGCTACGTCGCGCTCGTGCACCCGCGCTCGGGCCTCGCGGCCCGCCACGGCCTCTCGATCGTCAACACCCCCGGCACGGTCGACGCCGGCTACCGCGGCGAGATCAAGGTGCTGCTCATCAACCACGACCGCACGGAGTCGGTGACCCTCGCACGCGGCGACCGGATCGCCCAGCTGGTCGTGCAGCGCTTCGAGCGGGCGCGGTTCGTCGAGGTGGGGGTGCTCCCCGACTCGCCCCGCGGCGCCGGGGGCTACGGTTCTACAGGTACCGGTTCGCGTCCTTGAGCCGGAACCGTCTCGGGTCGATCGACAAGGAGTACTGACGTGAAGTTCCGCCGCAAGGCAGAGGCCGACCCCGCGGCCGGCGAGACCGCCGGCGAGCCGCCGACGAGGCCGCCGACGAGGTCGTTGCCGGACCCGTCGGCCCCTTCGACGTGTCGCAGGTCGAGGGCGACGGCATCGACCGGGCCGACCTCGGCTCCGTGCTCGTTCCCGCCATCGCCGACCGCGAGCTGCGCCTCCAGGTCGACGAGCAGAGCGGTCAGGTGCGCTCGGTGATGCTCGCCGGCTCCGACGGCGCGTGCGAGTTCCAGGCGTTCGCCGCACCCCGCAACGGCGACCTGTGGTCGGAGGTCCGTCCGCAGATCGCCGAGGACATGGCGCGGCGCGGCGGCCAGACGACGGAGCGCGAGGGTCGCTGGGGGACCGAGCTGGTGTGCCAGATGCCGGTGAAGCGTCCCGACGGCACCGAGGCGACCCAGCCGTCGCGGATCATCGGCATCAACGGCGAGCGGTGGATGCTCCGGGCGTCCTTCCTCGGGCGTCCGGCGCTCGACCCCGACAACACCTCCGACTGGGAGGACGCGCTCGCCCAGGTCGTCGTACGACGTGGCGAGCAGGCGATGCCCGTCGGTGAGCCGCTGGTCGTGAAGCTGCCCGACGACGCCCGCCGGGTGCGGTGAGTCGTGGCGGAGAAGAGCCGGCTGCGCCAGGCCCTGTCCAAGTGGGCCGACAGCTCCGAGGCGCACCAGCGTGACCTGCGCCAGTCGTACGCGACCGACGAGGCCGTGGCGATCGCCGACGCACCCGAGCGCGAGCAGGTCGTCGTCAGCGGCGTGCTGCGCACCGTGACGCTGCGCCCGCGAGGCGGGGTGCCCGCGCTCGAGGCCGAGCTCGACGACGGGTCCGGGGTGATCACCGTCGTGTGGCTCGGACGCCGGCGGATCACCGGGGTCGACCCGGGCCGGTCGATGACCGTGGCGGGGTGCATCGGACGCCAGGGCGGCGTCCCGCTGATGTTCAACCCCCGCTACGAGCTGCGCCCGTGACGGGTACGACACCGGCGCCCGGGGCCGAGACGGTCGAGGCCGTGGTGCGCCAGCAGCTCTCCAAGGCGCTCGGCGGCCGGCGCGGGATGGCCGAGGCGGCCGTCCCCACGATCCTGTTCACCCTGACCTGGCTGACCCAGCGCGACCTCGACCTCGCCCTGATGGTCAGCGTCGGAGCCGCGCTCGTGCTGCTCGCGGTCCGGCTCGTCCAGCGCTCGACGGTGCAGTTCGTGGTCAACGCGCTCTTCGGGATCGCCATCGGGTGGTACTTCGTGCACCGCTCGGCCGCCGCGGGCGGCTCCGAGCAGGACCAGGCGCTGGCCTACTTCCTGCCCGGCATCCTCTACAACGGCGGGTACGCCGTCGTGCTGGCCTTCACCTGCCTGATCGGCTGGCCGCTGGTCGGCTTCATGGTCGGCAGCATCACCGGCGACGCGACGGCGTGGCACTCGGACCGCCAGGTCGTGAAGCTCTGCAGCCGGCTCACCTGGCTGCTGGTCGCACCCTGCGTGCTGCGGGTCGCGATCCAGGCGCCGATCTGGCTCGCCGGCAGCTCGGGATCGATGGACCCCGACACCGCGGTCGCCGTGCTCGGCGTCTCGAAGATCGTCCTCGGCTGGCCGCTGCAGCTCGCCGCGCTCGGCTCGATGGTCTGGTTGCTGTCGCGCAACCGTACGCCCGTCGCGCCCGACGCCGCGCCCGCCTGAGCCGGATCAGCCCGGGTGGCTGCCGGGGGAGAGCAGGCGCTCGAGCTCGGCCTCGACCTCGGCCGGCACGACGAAGAGGAGCTCGTCGCCCGACTCCAGCGGCTGCTCGGCGTCGGGGGTGTAGACCTGCCCGTCGCGCAGGATCGTGACGAGCGCGCAGTTGTCGGGGAACGGCACCAGCCCGGCGGGCGTGCCGACGAAGGGGGAGTCCGCGGACAGCGTCAGCTCGACGAGGTTGGCGTTGCCCTGGCGGAAGGTGAAGAGGCGCACGAGGTCGCCGATCGAGACGGCCTCCTCGACGAGCGCCGACATGATGCGCGGGGTCGAGACGTTGACGTCGACGCCCCAGGCCTCGGTGAAGAGCCACTCGTTGTTGGGGTGGTTGACCCGGCCGACCGTGCGGGGCACGCCGAACTCGGTCTTCGCCAGCAGCGAGGTCACCAGGTTGGCCTTGTCGTCACCGGTGGCGGCGATGACCACGTCGCACTTGCCGAGCTGGGCCTCGGCCAGCGACGACAGCTCGCAGGAGTCGGCGAGCAGCCACTCGGCGTTGGGGACGCGCTCGGGTCGGATCGAGGACGGGTTCTTGTCGATGAGCAGGACCTGGTGGCCGTTGTCGATCAGCTCGCGCGCGATCGAGCGACCCACGGCTCCGGCTCCGGCGATGGCGACGCGCATGTGTGCAGTGCTCCTGGCTTCCAGTTCGGATCTCGGGTCGGGGGTCAGTCGTCTTCGGGGCCGGACTCGAGCACGGCGTAGGCGTGGGCCGCGTGCTCCTCGCGCATGACGAGGTGCAGCATGTCGCCCTCCTGCAGGACCGTCTCCCGGGTCGGGAGCATGCCCTCGCCGAGCCGGTCGATCCACGCGATCCGGCTGCGTGACTGCATCTGGAACTCGACCGTGCGGTTGCCGATCCACGCCTCGGGGATCGGGACGTGGTCGACGCGGATCGTGCCGGACGGGTCGCGGAAGTCGGGCTCGGCGCCGGCCGGCAGGATCCGCCGCAGGATCTGGTCGGCGGTCCACTTCACCGTGGCGACCGTCGTGATGCCGAGCCGCTGGTAGACCTCGGCGCGGCCGGGGTCGTAGATGCGGGCGACGACCTGCTGGAGGCCGAAGGTCTCCCGCGCCACGCGGGCCGCGATGATGTTGGAGTTGTCACCGCTGGAGACCGCGGCGAAGGCGTCGGCGCGGCGGATGCCGGCCTTCTCCAGCACCTGCTGGTCGAAGCCGTAGCCGGTGATCTTGTCACCGTTGAACTCCGGTCCGAGCCGCCGGAACGAGTCGGGCTCGCTGTCGATGATCGACACGGTGTGGTTGCGGTCCTCGAGGCTGCGGGCGAGCGTCGAACCGACGCGGCCACAACCCATGATCACGACGTGCACACCCGAACCGTAGCCCAGCGTGGTTTCGGGCGCGTGCGGGTCTAGGCTTCCCGCCTGTGAGTGTCGGCGACGTGTCCAAGCGGATCCTGCTGGGCCGCAAGCTCCGCAGCAGCCAGCTGGGAGAGACACTGCTGCCCAAGCGCATCGCCCTGCCCGTGTTCGCCAGCGACGCGCTGTCGTCGGTGGCGTACGCCCCGGACGAGATCTTCATCATGCTCGCGATCGCCGGGACGTCGACCTACGTCTGGTCGTGGAAGATCGGCCTGGTCGTGGCCCTGGTGATGCTCACCGTCGTCGCGAGCTACCGCCAGACCGTGCACGCCTACCCGTCGGGCGGCGGCGACTACGAGGTGGCGACGGTCAACCTCGGTCGCAACGCCGGGATCACCGTGGCCAGCGCGCTCATCGTCGACTACGTCCTGACGGTGGCGGTGTCGATCTCGTCCGCCGCCCAGTACGCCGCCGGCGCGATCCCGCCGCTCATCGACCACGAGGCGACGGTCGGCGTGGTCGCCGTGGCGATCCTCACCGCGATGAACCTGCGCGGCGTGAGGGAGTCGGGCGGATTCTTCGCCGTGCCGACCTACCTGTTCATGGTCGCGATCCTCGGCATGTGCGGCTACGGACTGCTGCGGCTGCTGGCCGGCGACCTCCCGGACGCGGAGAGCGCCGGCCTGACGATCCAGCCCTCGCCCGGCTGGGAGGAGCCGTTGACGCAGGTCGGACTGATGTTCCTGCTGGCCCGGGCCTTCTCGTCGGGCTGTGCGGCCCTGACCGGCGTCGAGGCGATCAGCAACGGCGTACCCGCCTTCCGCAAGCCCAAGAGCCGCAACGCGGCGACGACGCTCCTCCTCCTGGCCCTGATCGCCATCACGATGATGATGAGCGTCATCGTGCTCGCCAAGCAGATGACGATCCGCTACGTCGATCCCCACGAGCTGGACCGGCTGCGCAGCGCCGGCGGGGGCGCGGTGCCCGCGGACTACGACCAGCACCCGGTGATCGCGCAGATCGCCGCGGGCGTGTTCGACCACTTCTCGCCGGGCTTCTACTTCGTCATCACCGTCACCGGCATCATCCTCGTGCTGGCGGCCAACACCGCCTTCAACGGCTTCCCCGTGCTCGGATCGATCCTCGCCCAGGACGGACTGGCGCCCCGATCGCTCGGGTCGCGCGGCGACCGCCTCGCCTACAGCAACGGCATCGTCTTCCTCGCCGCGATGTCGATGCTGCTGATCTGGGTCTTCGACGCCGAGACCACGAAGCTGATCCAGCTCTACATCGTCGGTGTCTTCGTGTCCTTCAACCTCAGCCAGCTCGGCATGATCCGGCACTGGACCCGGCACCTCCGGACCGAGACCGACCCGGCGGCCCGCCGCCGGATGCTGCGCTCGCGGGCGATCAACACCTTCGGCCTCGGGATGACCGCCGTCGTGCTGGTGATCGTGCTGATCACCAAGTTCCTCGCCGGGGCGTGGATCACGATCCTCGCGATGGGCTTCTTCTTCATGGTGATGCGGGCGATCGGGCGCCACTACGCCCGCGTCGAGCTCGAGCTCGCGGCCGACGAGCAGGACAAGGTGATGCCGACCCGGGTGCACGCGATCGTGCTGGCGTCCAAGCTGCACAAGCCCACGCTGCGTGCCCTCGCCTTCGCCCGGGCGACCCGTCCCAACGTGCTCGAGGCGATCTACGTCAGCATCGACCCGAAGGCCACCAACCGGCTGCTCGAGGACTGGGACGAGCGACGACTCGACATCCCGCTCAAGGTGCTGCACTCGCCCTACCGCGAGGTCGTCCGGCCGATCGTGGAGTACACCCAGGAGATCCGCCGGGCCAGCCCGCGCGGTGTGGTGGCCGTCTACATCCCGGAGTACGTCGTGGGCCGCTGGTGGGAGCAGCTGCTGCACAACCAGACCGCGCTCCGCCTCAAGGGCCGCCTGCTCTTCACGCCCGGCGTCATGGTCATCTCCGTGCCCTTCCAGCTGCGGTCCTCGCAGGTCGCGCAGGAGCGGGAGAAGCGCGACGAGGAGCGGGTGCACGCCGGCGACCTGCGCCGCGGGCGGGTCGCCTCGCGTCAGCCCACCCGGCAGGTCGACGACGAATGAGCCGTACGGCACGCCCTCGCCAGGCACGCGGTCGCTCGCGGGTGGGGGAGCGCTTCGAGACCGACGTCGGCCCGGTGGCGCACGGCGGCCACTGCGTCGCCCGTCTCCCGGAGCCCGAGGCCAGGGTCGTCTTCGTACGCCACGCGCTGCCGGGCGAGCGGGTCGTCGTCGAGATCACCGAGGGCACCGACGGCGACCGGTTCTGGCGCGGTGACGCCGTCGAGGTCGTGTCCGCGTCGGCGCACCGGGTCGAGGCGCCCTGTCCGTTCGCCGGACCGGGGCTCTGCGGGGGCTGCGACTTCCAGCACGCCGCCGTGCCGGCCCAGCGCGACCTCAAGGCCGCCGTGGTGCGCGAGCAGCTCGTCCGCCTCGGAAGGCTCGACGCCGACTCCGAGCTGGTGGCCGGGCTGCGGGTCGAGGCGGTCCCGGTGGCGGGCCGCCCCGACGACGGCCTGCGCTGGCGGACCCGGCAGCGCTACGCCGCGCTGCCGGACGGCCGCCCGGCCATGCGGGCGCACCGCTCCCACCAGCTCGTCGCCGTCGACGACTGCCTGATCGCCGCCGAGGGCGCGCGACCGCTGCAGGCGGACGAGACGCCGGCGTGACGGCTCGCTGGTCGAGCACGGCGTCACCGCCGGCGGGCAGGCCCACACCTTCTCGGTCGCTGCCGACGGCTTCTGGCAGGTGCACCCCGAGGCGCCGCGCGTGCTGGTCGAGACGGTCATGGACCTCCTCGCCCCGGCGCCGGGGGAGCGGGCACTCGACCTCTACGCAGGCGTCGGTCTCTTCGCGCGGTTCGTCGGCGAGGCCACCGGCGCCCGCGTCGTGGCTGTCGAGGCCGATCGCACCGCCTGCCAGCACGCCCGAGCGAACCTGGCCGAGCTGAAGGCCGCCGTCGTCGAGTGCGGTCCGACCGACCGGGTGCTGAAGACCGGCCTCGACGAACCCTTCGACCTCGTCGTCCTCGACCCTCCCCGGGAGGGTGCCAAGCGGGTCGTCGTGGAGCAGGTCGTCGACCGCCGCCCCCGCGCGGTGGCGTACGTCGCCTGCGACCCCGCCGCGCTCGGCCGCGACGTCGCGATCTTCGCCGAGCACGGCTACGCGCTCACCGCGATCCGTGCCTTCGACCTGTTCCCGATGACCCACCACGTGGAATGCGTCGCGTTGCTGACGAGAACCGGCTCCGACCTGCGGTGATGCGGCTCGGGCTCTTCCGGCTGACCGTCGAGAACCGCTCGCAAGGCCGCAGCCCGATCAGGCGGGGTTACGGTCAAGGCGTGACAGACGAGGACCAGACCAGCAGCCAAGGCGACCCTGACACAGCGGGCCGGAACAGGCTTCGACGCCCGTCCCTGATGGTCTTCGACGTCGACGAGACGCTCTCGGACATGTCGCCGATGGCGAGCGCTCCACAGTGGGAGCGCCCGCACCCGGCGGAGCTCTGCTTCGCGGGTCTGCTCCGTGATGGGTTCTCTCGTACAGCCGTTGGTGTGAACGAGTCGTTCGCGGCCACCCGAAGTACGACGTGAACAGCCCCGGCGCGAGATAGGACAGAACGTGGACATCCCGATCCTTCTGGTGTGCTTCTCAGCGTTGCTCGTGGTCGCGGTGCTGCTGTCCGAGCTCGCCCATCGAACGGTGCTGTCGACCGCAGTGCTGTTTCTGGTGGGGGGCTTCCTCCTCGGTCCGGGCGTCCTGGACATCCTTCAGGTTCAGTCCGGTGACCCGGCGGTGTCGGTGCTGGCCGAGCTCGCGCTGTTCTCGGTCCTGTACAGCGACGGGATGCGGGTCGGAGTGGGAGACCTACGGCGCGCCTGGCGCCTGCCGGGTCGCGCACTGGCTCTCGGGCTGCCGCTGACACTGATCATCACCGCCGCGTTGGCGCACTGGGTGGCTGGTCTGCCCTGGCTCGAGTCGCTGCTGCTGGGAGCGGTGCTCTCGCCCACCGACCCGGTGTTCGCCGCGGCCATCGTCGGCCGCAAGGAGGTGCCGCCGCGGTTGCGTCATCTCCTCAATGTCGAATCCGGTGTGAACGACGGTCTGGCGCTGCCCATCGTCCTGGTGCTGCTGGCCGCCGCAGGCGGCACCGAAGCAGACGGCTGGACGCTGGTCAGTGAGCTGGCCTTCGGGGTGTGCATCGGCATAGCCGTGCCATGGATCGTGCTACGGCTGGAGCGCCTGCGCTTCTTCGCCAGCGTCCGGCACCTGCAGCCCCTGCTCCCGGCAGCCATAGGGCTGCTGGTGCTGGGACTGTGCCTGACCACGCATGCCAACCTCTTCCTCGGCGCCTTCGCCGCCGGCGCAACTGTCGCGACGATGTCGGAGGAGTTCCGTCACGAGTTCGAGCAGCTGGGTGAGCTCGTAGCCGAACAGCTGAAGCTGGTGGCAGTCCTGGTCTTCGCCGCCCTGATGACTCCCACGTTCTTGGTCGAGGAGATCGCGTGGACGGGATGGGCCTTCGCCGTCCTCGCCCTGGTCATCGCACGGCCGGCTGCGCTCTGGCTGTCCTTCCTGGGCTCCCGTCTGGGCATGCGCGAACAGGCGGCCGCCATGTGGTTCGGCCCCAAGGGCTTCGCCTCGGTCGTCTACGGACTCATCGTGCTGGAGTCGGGCATCGACCTGGCCGACGAGCTGTTCCACCTGACGGCCCTCGCCGTGAGCCTCTCCATCCTTGCCCACTCCTCGACCGACGTGGCAGTGGCCCGTCAGTTCATGGACAAGGACCTGGGGGCGGACGAGTCCACAGCCAGGGGCTGAGATCAGCCAGGGTGAGCACCGCTGGGCCACGGGCGGGTCCGCGCTTCGTCACGCTGGTGCTCACGGCACCCTGCCTCACGAGGGCTCCTGACCTCGTCACTGTGCCACCGCTCGACGTCTGCCAGCGCCGAACCGTCACCCACCGTGGCTGCGGGGATGACGCTCAGGCTTCCGTCGCCCTCGAGCACCACCGCAGCCACCGCCGTGACATCTCCGACGCCTGAAGCGCGGACGGCTTGCCAGACCTCGGTATGGGTGAGCCGTTGCTTCTTCAGCACGCCCTCCAACAGCTGGCCGTCCTTCACGAGGAGAGTGGGTCGGGAGGTGACGACTGACCTCGCGGTCGGCCATCGGGCTGTGAACGCCGCGAGGAGGAACTGCAGCAGAGCCAGCAGGCCGAGCGCGGCGGCCCCCTCGGACCAGGACACGTCCTTGCTCAAGAAGATCGTCGCCAGTGTCGAACCAAAAGCGACCGTCACGACCAGGTCGAACGCGTTGAGCTTGGCCAGGGTGCGCTTCCCGGAGGTACGGAGGATGAGGACCACAGCGGCGTAGGACGCAGGCCCCACCAGCAGGATCCGCAGGACGTCAGACCAGGTGTCGAACCACATGTCGTGCGCGTACCCAGCCGGGCGCACACGTATCCTCACCACGTGCGTACGGTTGGCAACGCACTCAGTCCGCGGTCCGAGGAGCCACTGCATGGCTGGCACCAGCGTGATGGCCAGGCCCCCGGAGCAGCGGGAGATCTGGGCCGACGAGCTCATCGATCGGCTGACTCCGCTGATGACTGCTCTCAGCGTCGTCTTCCTGCTCGTCGTGCTCGGGGAGCACTTCGCTGCTCCAGGGAGTCGACTCGGTCTGGGCTTCACCATTGCTGGCTGGGCCCTCTGGGCGGTCTTCGTCAGCGAGTTCACCGCTCGTCTCATGGTGGCCCCGGACACCTGGCGGTTCCTCAAGCGCAACTGGTGGCAGGTGATCTTCCTGGCACTGCCGTTCCTCCGGGTCCTGCGCCTGGTCCGCGCGGCTCGCGCACTTCGGGCCGGTCGGGTGCTGTCGTCGGCGGTCCGATCGTCGCGGTCCGCGCGAAGCGTGTTGGGAAACCGGGTCGGCTGGCTCGCGGTCGTCTCGGTCATCACCGTTCTCGGCAGCAGCCAGCTGCTCTACGAGTTCGGTGAGTACGTGAGCTATGCCGACTCGCTGCACGCGGCCTCCCTCGCGGCGATCTCTGGCGAGCCGCTCGGGAGCGACGATCCCTTCAGCCAGGTGCTGGACGTGCTTCTCGCGGCGTTCTCCGTCGTCGTCTTCGCCACGGTGGCCGGCAGCCTGGGCGCCTACTTCCTCGAGAATCGCGACCGTCCGACGAGGATGGACTGAGGCCACGACCGGCAACACCGTGCCGCTCCAGACATCGGACGACGCCCGGCGCGGCGTGAGACGCTCGGGGGGAGCGCGGCGCCACGTCAGCCTAGGATCGCCTGAATGCGTCTGGTGTCCGCCGTCCTCGGCTTCGTGCTGCGGAAGGCGGGCGTGCTCGCGGCGCTGGTGCTCTCCCTGTTCCTGGGCTACCTGCTCATCCAGGCACTGGTCCCCGCTCTCCGCGAAGCCGTGACAGACCGGGATCGCCTTCAGCAGGTTGCTGAGGAGCGAGCCGCCCTGGAGGAGGACCTCGAGGCGCTGAGGAGCGCGGCCGCCCAGCAGCAGTACGACGCGATCGCGGTGCTGCAGGTCAGGATCGAGGCCGAGATCGACGAGGGGCGCCGCAACGTCACCGACGAAGACGGCCGAGGTCGAGCGCCTGCGCGACCGCCGGGGCGAGGTCTGCGGCATCCTGGACAAGATCGCCGCGGCGGTGCTCCCCGGCAACGCGTGCAAGTCCGCAGAGGCGGCGCTCGAGAAGGCGGACGAGTCGCTGGACACCCTCGAGGCGAGCCTCGGTGACGCACAGGCCACCGCCGCCGTGATCGGCGACCCCAGCCCTGACCACCGAGCAGAAGCTCGACCGACTGGGGGAGGGCGGCGATGAGTCCACCCGGAGAGAGATCGACAACGCGGAGTCGGAGCTGGCCCAGAAGAAGGCCGAGGAGCGGAGCCTGGAGGAGTCCCAGTCGTCTGCGGCGGGCTGGGTGGTCAACCAGTGGGCCCAGTCGTGGAGGTGGTTGGTCGCCATCGCGCTGCTCGTCCTCCTGCTGCCCGGAGTCCTGCGCACCGTCAGCTACTTCCTGCTGATGCCGGTGGTGACCCGGATGCACACGTCGATCCACCTGGCGGCGGGGTCCGAGACCGCGACCGCGGAGCTGCGCACCACCGCCGCCCAGCGGACGTTGACGATCGAGCTGGGCGCCGGCGAGGTGCTGTCCGCCCGGTCGGAGCACGTACGGCCAGTGCAGGGGCCGATCCGCAGCCGGCTCCTCTACGACTGGTCGGCGCCGTTCATCAGCTTCGCGGCCGGGCTCTACGGGCTGAGCCGGATCACGGGTGACGGGGATGCGACGTCCGCGACGTTGGCGACGCCCGACGACCCCGACTCCTACCTGATGCGCATCGACTTCCGGGACCACCCGGGCCTCGTGATGCGTCCCCGGCACGTGGTCGGCGTCATCGGGACGCCCGTCCTGGAGACGCGGTGGCGGTGGGGCCTGCATGCCCTGGCGACGTGGCAGGTGCGCTACATCATGTTCGCCGGCACCGGCAGCCTCATCGTCCAGGGGAGCGGTGACGTCGTCGCGACCAACCCTGAGGGCAGGTCGACCAGGATGGAGCAGCACCTGGTGATGGGCTTCGACTCCCGCCTGACCGTGGGTGTCAACCGGACCGAGGTGTTCTGGCCGTACCTCTGGGGCCGGACGCCGCTCGTCGACGACGAGTTCACGGGCTCCGATCCGCTCTTCTGGCAGAAGTCCAGCGTGGACGGACCCAGGAACCCGATCGCCAAGGTGTTCGACGCGTTCTTCTCGGCGTTCGGCAAGGTGCTGGGCTTCTGACTCGTGGCACGCTGGTGCCATGGCCACCTACGCCGTCAACCGCGACGCCGTCGCGCACGCCCGCAGGCTGATCGACGCCAAGCAGTACGTCCTCGACAGCGACTGGGGCGACGTGCAGCCGGACGCCGAGGCGCAGAACGCCTACCTCGAGAAGCACTCGTGGGCCGACTACGGCGCGTGGCACCTCGGGCTGACCGAGGGCGCCAACGACGAGACCAAGGCCCGGCACGCCTTCGGCTACGGCGACTTCCGGCGGGTGCACCGCAGCGGGCTCATCGCGTGCGTCTACCGCGCCTCGGAGTGGCGGCACAAGCAGGTGGAGCTGGCTGCCCACGAGCTGCTGCAGCGGCTGGACGAGGTCGCCGGGATCGGCCGGGACTAGCCGGTCGCGGCCCTCGCCAGGCCGTCCAGGGCCGCGTCGCGGTCGGTCGCGTCCACCACTGTCCAGCCGTGCTCCGACGCCAGGTCGAGCAGCTGCTGGCGTCCCTCGAGGACCAGCGCGTCGCCACCGCGCTCCTCGATGATGCGCGAGATGACGGCGGTGACGGGCGTGGCGGTGCGGGCGTGGAGCCGCTGGAGCAGCAGGTCGGGCTCGACCGTCAGCACCACGCCGACGTACGCCGCTCCCGCGTCGGCGGCGGCCTGCTCGAACCGCTCGACCTGGGCGGGGGTGACGATGAGCTGGGGGAGGACCACGTCGCGACCCGGTGGCCAGGTAGGCGGTGATCAGCGCGAGGGCGGAGGACCGTACGGCCTCACCGGTGCCGACGAAGTCGTCGGCCCAGCCCGACACCCACGAGCGCAGGTCGTCGATGTCGCAGACCAGCGTGCCGGGGTGTCGGTCGGCGTGGAGCCGCGCCAGCGTGGACTTGCCGACGCCCGAGGGACCGTTGAGATGCAGGAGAGTGGGCACCGGGAGAGGCTAGACGCCGCTGTGATATCTTGACGTCAAGATACTGCGATGCCAGAACTTAGGGTCGCCTGTCTTCCCGCCCCCACCGGGGCGACGGCAAGATGGGCGTGAACCCGCGAACTCCCGAGGAGATGTGGCTGATGGCCAGTCAGGACAGCTTCGGTGCCAAGGGCACCCTGGACGTGGACGGACAGTCCTACGAGATCTACCGCCTCGATGCGGTGAAGGGCGAGGGCCTCGACGTCGAGAGCCTGCCCTTCTCGTTGAAGGTGCTCCTGGAGAACCTGCTCCGCACCGAGGACGGCGCCGACATCACGGCCGACCACATCAAGGCGATCGCCGGCTGGGACGCCGCGGCCGACCCGGACCAGGAGATCCAGTTCACGCCGGCGCGCGTGATCATGCAGGACTTCACCGGCGTGCCCTGCGTCGTCGACCTCGCCACGATGCGCGAGGCGATGGCCGAGCTCGGTGGCGACGCCACCAAGATCAACCCGCTCGCCCCGGCCGAGATGGTCATCGACCACTCCGTCATCGCCGACGTCTTCGGCTCGCCCCAGGCGTTCGAGCGCAACGTCGAGATCGAGTACGAGCGCAACCGCGAGCGCTACCAGTTCCTGCGCTGGGGCCAGGGCGCGTTCGACGACTTCAAGGTCGTCCCGCCCGGCACCGGCATCGTCCACCAGGTCAACATCGAGCACCTCGCCCGCGTGGTCATGGTGCGCGACGGCGTGCGCGTACCCCGACACCTGCGTCGGCACCGACTCCCACACCACGATGGTCAACGGCATCGGCGTGGTCGGCTGGGGCGTCGGCGGCATCGAGGCCGAGGCCGCGATGCTCGGCCAGCCGGTCTCCATGCTGATCCCGCGCGTGGTCGGCTTCAAGCTGTCCGGCGAGCTCCCCGAGGGCTCGACCGCCACCGACCTCGTGCTGACGATCACCGAGATGCTCCGCGAGCACGGCGTGGTCGGCAAGTTCGTCGAGTTCTACGGCGAGGGCGTGTCCGCGCTGCCGCTCGCCAACCGCGCCACGATCGGCAACATGAGCCCGGAGTTCGGCTCGACCATCGCCGTCTTCCCGATCGACGAGCAGACCGTCGACTACCTGCGCCTCACCGGTCGCCCGGAGGAGCAGCTCGCGCTCGTCGAGGCGTACGCCAAGGAGCAGGGGCTGTGGCACGACCCGAGCGCCGAGCCGCGCTACAGCGAGCGCCTCGAGCTCGACGTGTCCACCGTCGTCCCGTCGCTGGCCGGCCCGAAGCGTCCGCAGGACCGGGTCGAGGTCACGAAGGCGCAGGACAGCTTCCAGAAGGCGCTGGCCGACTACACCGAGGACAAGGCCGCGAAGGCGACCGTGTCCCTCGACGGCCAGGAGTTCGAGATCGGGCACGGCGCGGTGACCATCGCGGCCATCACGTCGTGCACCAACACCTCCAACCCGAGCGTGATGATCGGTGCGGCGCTGCTGGCCAAGAACGCCGTCGACAAGGGCCTGTCGCGCAAGCCGTGGGTCAAGACCACGCTGGCGCCCGGCTCCAAGGTCGTCTCGGACTACTACGACAAGTCCGGCCTCACGCCCTACCTCGACAAGCTCGGCTTCAACCTCGTCGGCTACGGCTGCACCACCTGCATCGGCAACTCCGGCCCGCTCATCCCCGAGGTCAGCGCCGCCGTCAACGAGAAGGACCTCGCGGTCGTCTCGGTGCTGTCGGGCAACCGCAACTTCGAGGGTCGGATCAACCCCGACATCAAGATGAACTACCTCGCGTCGCCGCCGCTCGTGGTCGCGTACGCGCTGGCCGGGTCGATGGACCTCGACCTGTTCAACGACGCGCTCGGCCAGGACCAGGACGGCAACGACGTCTTCCTCAAGGACATCTGGCCCAGCCCGCAGGAGATCGAGACGACGATCGCGCAGGCGATCAGCTCGGAGATGTTCAACGACTCCTACAAGGACGTCTTCGCCGGCGACGAGCGGTGGCAGTCGCTGCCCACCCCGGAGGGCAACACCTTCGAGTGGGACCCCGAGTCCACCTACGTCCGGCGTCCTCCCTACTTCGACGGCATGCCCGACGAGCCGGAGGCGGTCACCGACATCGTCGGCGCCCGCGTCCTGCTCAAGCTGGGTGACTCGGTGACCACCGACCACATCAGCCCGGCCGGTGCGATCAAGAAGGACAGCCCGGCCGGTCACTACCTGGCCGAGCACGGCGTCGAGCAGCGTGACTTCAACTCCTACGGCTCGCGCCGCGGCAACCACGAGGTCATGATCCGCGGCACCTTCGCCAACATCCGGCTGCGCAACCAGCTCGCACCCGGCACCGAGGGTGGTGTGACGCGCGACTTCACCGCCGACGGCGAGGTCACCAGCGTCTTCGAGGCCAGCGAGCACTACCAGGAGGCCGGCACGCCGCTGGTCGTCCTGGCGGGCAAGGAGTACGGCTCCGGCTCGTCGCGCGACTGGGCCGCCAAGGGCACCGCGCTGCTGGGCGTGAAGGCCGTCATCGCCGAGTCGTACGAGCGGATCCACCGCTCGAACCTCATCGGCATGGGCGTCATCCCGCTGCAGTTCCCGGCCGGCAAGACCGCCGACGACCTGGGTCTCACCGGTGCGGAGATCATCAGCATCAGCGGGATCACCGCGCTCAACGACGGCACCACGCCCAAGACCGTGACGGTCAAGGTCGAGCCGGCTCCCGGCACCGACCAGGCGCACGGCGAGACCAGCGAGTTCGAGGCGACGGTCCGGATCGACACCCCGGGCGAGGCGAGCTACTACCGCAACGGCGGGATCATGCAGTACGTCCTGCGCAACCTGCTCAAGGCCTGACCCTTGCGCGAGTTCCTCGACCGCGCGGAGGCGGCCGTCGGTGACGACGGCCGCCTCCCGCTCGGTCCGATGGTCGACTGGGAGGTCTTCCCGTTCGAGCGTGAGGGCCTGCGAGCGCGTCCGCTGGACGAGTACGCCGACCCGGAGCCCGACCGCCGCAAGGCGCCCGAGGACTGCAAGACCTGCGCGGCCCTCGGTCGCGGCGACCTGGTCCTGCACACCGGCGAGCGGCTCGCGGCGATCCGCCCGGGTGGCACGTCGCTGCCGTTCGTCGCCAACGTCGTGTCGCGCACCCACGAGGTGCTCGACGACCTCGACGACGATGGGCACGTCGAGCTGGGTCGGCTCATCGGACGCACGTACGGCGCCCTCCGCGCGCTGGACGGCGTCGGCAACGTGCACATCAACAAGTGGGAGAACGGCACCGGCCACCTCTCGGTGACCCTGCTCGCCCGACCCCTCGGCGTGCTCCAGCTGCGCGGCTCGAACCTGCCGGTCTGGGCCGACATGCTCCCGCCCACGCCGCCCGAGGAGCTGGCCGCCCGCGCCGACCTGGTGCGGGCCGCCCTCGCCTGACCCGCTACCTCCGCGCCGGTAGCCTGACGCGGTGAGCGACACCGAGGCCCCCGACGGTGCCCCACCCCACGATGCCGAGCCGAGTCCCGTCGTCGCGGAGGCCCGGTCCAGCCGGCTGCCGCTCGTCCTGGCCACCGTGGGCGCGGTCCTCGTGCTCGGTGCAGCCCTCGCGGCACCCCTGGTCGACCAGGCGCTCCGTGGCGAGGAGCAGGTGCAGCGCGCGCTCGACCTCACCCTCGTCGAGACCTGGGAGATCACCGACCGGGCGCACACGACCGACGACGTCACCTATCCCCAGACACCGCCCGCCGGCGGCGAGCACGCGCCGATCTGGCTGGCCTGCGGCGTGTACGACGAGCCGGTGCGCGACGAGAACGCCGTCCACGACCTCGAGCACGGCACCGTGTGGATCACCCACGACCCCGCGCTCTCGGCCGACGACGTCGAGGCGTTGGCGGCCGAGCTCCCCGACAACGGCATCATGTCGCCGCGTGAGGGCCTGCCCTCACCGGTCGTGGTGACCGTGTGGGGGGCGCAGCTCCAGCTCGACGGCGTCGCCGACAAGAGGCTCGGACTCTTCCTCGAGGAGTACGGCGACGGGCACACCGCGCCCGAGTTCGGGGTCACCTGCCAGGGCGGCACTCCCGATCCCACCGGCGCACTGCCGGGGGAGGGCGTCAACGCCTGACGTCCCGGTCGGTGGTCGAGCAGCCCGCGAGCGCCAGCGAGCGGGCGTATCGAGACCTCATCGATCAAGGGGTCTCGATACGCCTCGCTCGTTCCTCGCTCGGCTACTCGACCAGCGAAGGAACTGTCAGCGCTGCAGGAAGGTGAGCAGCGCCTGGTTGAACTCGTCGGCATGGCTCACGTTGAAGCCGTGCGGCGCGTCCTCGACGACGACCAGCTCGGAGCCGGCGATCGCCTCGTGGGTCCGCCTGCCCGAGCCCTCGAACGGGACGGTGCCGTCACCGGCGCCGTGGATCACGAGGGTCGGGACGGTGACCTTGGGCAGGTCCTCACGGAAGTCCGTGGTGCCGAACGCCTCCATGCAGCCCAGGGCGGCCTTCTGGTCGCTCTGGTGGCAGAGTGCGATCGCCTCCTGGCGCTGCTCCTCGGTGACCTTGAGGTCACCATCGACGGAGAAGAAGTCCTGCGTGAAGCCGTCGAAGAACGTGGTGCGGTCGGACTCGAGACCCTCGGTCATCTCGGCGGCAGCGTCCTCGGTGAGGGGACCGTCGGGGTTGTCGTCGCCCTTGAGCATGTACGGGGGCACCGCGGCGGCGAACACCACCGAGTGGAGGCGGTCCTGGCCGTGGCGGGAGATGTAGCGGGCGACCTCGCCGCCGCCCATCGAGAACCCGACGAGGGTCACGTCGGTGAGGTCGAGCTCGGAGAGCACGCCGTCGAGATCGTCGGCGAGGGTGTCGTAGTCGTAGCCCTTGGACGGCTTGTCGCTGCGACCGAAGCCGCGACGGTCGTAGGCGACGACGCGGTAGCCGGCGGCGCTCAGCGGACCGACCTGCTCGCTCCACGACTCGCCGGAGAGCGGCCAGCCATGGATGAGCACGACGGGGCGACCGCTGCCGCCCGAGTCCTCGACGTGGACCTGGGTGGAGCTGAGCAGGCCGGAGCTTGCGGTGACGTCAGGCACGTGATGGTCCCTTCGTGGGGCCCTGGGTGAGGGCCGTTCGGTTGGTGCTTCGAACGTAGGCACGCCGCCAGATGGGTCGTTCCACCCGATGGGGTGACCGCCCGATAGCGTCGGAGCCATGCTCGTCGCCTTCTCGATCTCACCCGTCGCCCAGGACCCGAGCGGGTCCGTCACCGAGGCGGTCGCCGCCGCCGTACGCGTCGTCCGGGAGTCCGGGCTCCCGAACGAGACGACCTCGATGTTCACCACGATCGAGGGCGAGTGGGACGAGGTGATGGCCGTCGTCAAGAAGGCGGTCGACGTCGTTGCCGAGTCCTCGCCGCGGGTCGGGCTGGTGCTGAAGGCCGACATCCGTCCCGGCCACGACGGCCAGCTGACGGCCAAGGTGGAGCGCATCGAGCAGGCGCTCGAGAGCTGAGCTCCTGCCTCAGGGCAGAGGCACGTGGTAGACCCGGTCGGCCTTGAAGGACGACACCCACGCCTCGCCGCCGGCGACGGCCAGGTCGAGGTTGGCGCTGTCGTACAGCGCGGTCTCCTCGCCCAGCAGCAGGTCGGCGGTGACCTCGCCGGAGGCCGGGTCGATCGACACCAGCCGCGGCCCTTCCTCCGCCACGACGAGGAGTCGGTCGCCGGCCGCGACGATCGAGTCGGGCAGGCCCTCCACCGGGATGCGTGAGGTGCGCTCGAGCGTCGTCGGGTCGAGCGAGACGACCTCGTCGGAGAAGGTGCACGCCACCCAGAGCCGACCGGCCGCCTCGACCATGCCCTGCGGCCCGCTGCAGACCTCCGCGGAGCGGCGTACGTCGAGGGTGCGGGGATCGACGCGCAGCACCCGGTCGTCGGCGAAGGCGGCGACGTAGACGGCCGAGCGGCCGGCGTGCGGCAGGCGGGCGCCCACGCCGATGTCCGTACGGGACACGACCCTCGCCGTCCCGGGGTCGACCCGGACGAGCGTGCCGGAGTCCTGCTCGACGAACCACACCGACCCGAATCCGGCGGCCAGGCCCTCGGGTCCGGCACCGGTGCGAAGCGTGGCGGTGACCTCGCCCGTCGAGGTGTCGATGCGCAGGAGCTGCTCGCCGCGGAAGGACGTCACCCAGAGAGCACCGTCGACGGCGATCGCCCGGAGGGGAGTGCCCGGCACGTCGACGGTCACGTCGGGCGCGTCCGCACCGACCGGGATCCGCGCCACGGCGTCGTCGCCGCTCAGCACGACCCACACGCCCGCGTCCCCTTCGGCCGCGAGGCCGATCGGAGCGGTGCCGACCTCGATGAAGGGCGCGGTCTCCGGCCCGGGCTCGGCGGACTCGGCCTGCTCGGACTCGGCCGGCGCGCTGGTCGGCGAAGGGTCCGGGTCCGTCGACGGGGACGGCTCCGGTCTGGCGCAGGCACCGAGTCCGGCCACCAGGAGCAGGGCAGCCAGCGAACCGGGGAGTCGCGCCATGGAGCGAGGCTAGGCCCGCGACGCCGCAGTGTCGAGATATTTCGACACCGGGTTAGACGTGAGGGAACGCCCGAGCCGCTCGGGCGAGGTCGTCGAAGCCGGCCGGCCGCAGGGCGTAGACGTTGGCCTCGCCGGCGAGGACCTCGATCTCGATCAGGCCCGACGACCGGAGCAGCGCGAGGTGGTGCAGGAGCGTGGTGCGGGGACTGTCCAGGGACTCGCAGAGGTCGGGAAGCGTCCGCGGGGAGACCCGGAGGGTGTGCAGCAGCCGGATCCGGGTGTCGTCGCCGAGCGCCCTGCCCAGCTCGCGCAGCCTGGCGCCGGCGTCGTCGGGGCCGCCGTCCGCGAGGGGCGGGTGCAGGATCACGGTGCGCCCCACCTCGTCGACGACGACGAGGATCGGTGCGACGCCGGGCGAGCTCACCAGCACCACGTCCTCGAGCACGCCGGAGCCGTACGCGACGCCAGGAGCGACCTCGGCCAGCAGCGCCTCGGGTCCGATCTCCTCGAGGCGTCGGCGGAGGCGGGGCAGGGGAGTGGCACGCGGCTCGTGGGGCAGCCGGTCGATCACGGAGAGGCACGTACGCCGGATGGTCGCGGCGTCCGCGCTCAACAACCAGGGCGACACCTGCAGCAACGTGTCGCCGAGCACGCGGCGCCAGGCCGTGCGCGCCGCGCCGTCGCCACCCACCGCGGCGGCGATGGTCGCATCGTCGAGCCGCGACCGCAGCTGGTGACGGCGAGCACCGGTCAGGACGCGCCGCAGCTCCTCGGGATCCGTCCGGTCCACCCACGCCCGCAGGGCGTCGACCGTCCACGCGCCACGCGTCTCGGTGAAGGGACCGGCCAGGTTGATCCAGCCGTACCGGCCGAAGCGGGCCACGTCGCGGACCAGGTCGCTGCCGCCGGCGGCGCGCGCGGCGGCGTACGACTCCGGTCCGCGCTCGAAGACCCCGCGCCAGTCGGTGTCGGCGACCGAGACCGCCGACATCAGCAGCTCGATGCCGGAGCCCGCCCCCAGCCGCACGCGGATCGACATGACTCCCATCCTGCCCGAGGAGGAGTGCGGCGCTAGCGTGGCGCGCATGCACAGCGAGACCCGGACCTACCGCACCGGCGGCGACGAGGTGGTGCTCGACCTGACCACTGACGCGGCCGCGTTCGTCGCCGACCGCGGCGACGGCCTGCTGCACGTCTTCGTCCCCCACGCCACCGCGGGTCTCGCGATCATCGAGACGGGCGCGGGTTCGGACGACGACCTGCTCGCCGCGCTCGGCGACCTGCTGCCCGCCGACGACCGGTGGCGGCACCGCCACGGCTCGCCGGGACACGGTCGCTCGCACGTGATGCCGGCCATCGTGCCGCCGCACTGCACCGTTCCGGTGCTCGCCGGCCGGCTGGCGCTGGGCACCTGGCAGAGCATCTGCCTGGTCGACCTCAACGTCGACAACGATCGGCGCGAGGTCCGCTGGTCCTTCCTCGAGGGATGACCACGGTGGACCTGGCACGCGCCACCGACGCGGAGCGTCTCGCGCCGTTGCCCGGTGACGACCTGGTGGTCGCCGACGTCGTGATGGACCGGGGGTTCGACCTGCCCGTGCCGCCCGGCGAGGTGTGGCCGTGGCTCGTCCAGCTCGGCAAGCGCCGCGCCGGGTGGTACCTGCCCGGGTCCGTCGAGCGATTCGTGCCGCCGTCGCGACGGGCCCTGCGGCGCATCGAGCCCCGATGGCTGGACCACGAGGTCGGCGACGTGATCCCTGACTGGGGTGGGTCCGACGCGACCTTCACGCTGGCGGCGATCGAGGAGCCGCAGACCCTGCTCTACACCTCTCGCCGCGGACGCACCGACCTCACCTGGTGCCTCCACCTGTCGCCGACCGGGACGGCCAGCACGCGGGTCCACCTGCGGCTGCGGCTCGGACCGGTCCGGCGACGGCGGCTCGCCTCGACGCTCGGAGGGGCCTTCGATGCGCTGACGATCATCGGACTCGCGGCCGGGCTCCGCGAACGGGTCGGGCGCTAGCGTGTCGCCGATGGAGCAGCCGCCCGACATCGAGATCCGGTCCGCATCCTCAGCCGACGAGGCGGGCATCGACGCCGTGATCCGGGCCGCGTTCGGGACCGCCGGCCCCGCCCACGGCGACCAGGTCGGGGATCTGTGGGCCGAGGTCCGCGCGGGGGAGCACCTGCTGGCGGAGCGTGTGGCCGTCGTCGACGGCGAGGTCGTCGGTCACGTCGGCATCAGCCACTGCTGGATCGACGCGCGGCGCGAGCTGGTCGGCGCCTGCATGCTCTCGCCGCTCAGCACCGCGCCCGCGCACCAGGGCCGGGGCATCGGCACGGCGCTGGTGGCCGCGGCGATCGAGGCGGCGCGCGGACTCGGCCGGCCCGCCCTCTTCCTCGAGGGCAGTCCGTCGTTCTACTCCACCCGCGGCTTCGAGCCTGCGGCGACGTACGGCATCGAGGCGCCGTCGCGCCGGGTGCCGCCACCGGCGTTCCAGGTCGTCCCCCTCGCGCTCGAGGAGTGGATGACCGGTCGGGTGGTCTATCCCGAGGTGTGGTGGCGGCACGACTCGACCGGGCTGCGCGACCCCGACCTGGCCGAGGTCGAGGCGGCGCTGGGCCTGGCCTGAGCCTCTCGACATCGAACAGGTGTTCGATAGGGTGGCGCAGTGTTCCCCACTCCCCAGCCCCGGCAGCGACCCACGCCACCGCAGGGCCACCGGGGCGTCGCGCCGCCGGGTTGGCCCCGGCAGGTGCGCCCGCCCGACGCCCCCGACTGGGAGGTGACCGCGGCGAGCTGGCTGCTCGACCTGTGCCCGCCGGACTACCGCCGGTTCTCGGGCCTGCGTCGGCACGTGGTCGTGCTGGCGCGGTTCGCCGTGCTGCACGTCGAGGCGCAGCAGCTGGCCACCCGGCGTGGGCTGAGCGAGATCCGCGGCGACCTCAAGGACGTCGCCGACGAGGCGGTCGTGACGGCGGCGGTCCAGACCTTCCAGCTCGAGGACGCCCGCCTGCTCGGCGTACGCCGCGAGGTCGGACTCGTCGAGGACGCGCTGCGCGGCCGGCGCTACCGGGTGCGGATGTGAGGTCTGGCCGGGTGGGGTGTGGCTAGGGTCGGCGGATGCAGCCAGCGACCGGGAGTGCCGTCCGCACCGACTTCGTGCAGGTGACCCTGGTCGACCCTCGCGGCCGGGTGCTGATGCAGGAGCGCGACGAGCACGCGCCGGTGTGGCCGGACATGTGGTGCTTCCCCGGCGGTGGTCTCGATCCCGGCGAGGAGCCGGTCGCGGGAGCCGCCCGCGAGCTGGCCGAGGAGACCGGCGTCGTCGTGGCGCCGGAGGACCTGACCGACCTGGGGCAGTTCGAGCTGGCCACGGAGCGCGGCGTCTTCCACTTCCACGCGTACGTCGCTCGTACGACGCTCAGCGACCGCGACGTGGAGTGCCACGAGGGACGGCAGATGGTCTTCGTCGACGCGGACCCGCTGCCCGACCTCGACCTGGTGCGGTCGACCGCGATGGTGGCGCCGGTGCTCGAGGCGTGGATCGCGGCGCACCCGTTCGTCCCGGCGGCCGACCAGCACCGTTTCTCCGGCGTCATCCTGGTCGACCGGAGGGGCTGGATCCTGCTGCAGGAGCGCGACGAGCACCCGCGCATCGACCCGGAGAAGTGGGGCCTCGCCGGCGGCCACGTCGACCCGGGCGAGGAGTTCGAGGCGGCGGCCTACCGTGAGCTCGAGGAGGAGACCGGCGTACGCCTCCCGCCGGGCGCACTCACGTTCTTCGGCGAGTTCGTCGTCGACCACCGCGAGGCCTACGGCACCTGGGACCGGATGCAGGTCCACGTCGCTGCGACCGACCTGACCGACGCCGACATCGACTGCCGCGAGGGCCGACAGATCGTCTTCGTCGCCCCCGAGGTCGCTCGCGGGCTCGACCTGACGGCTGGTGCGACCGACATCGTGCCCGCCTTCCTCGACTCACCGACCTACGCCGAGCTCACCCGCCAGGAGCGAGCATGACCTTCACCGTGCACCCCGTCCCGTCGATGGGCGCCGAGGACGTGCTCGTCGGCCCCGACGGCAGCGTCTGGACCGGCACCGAGGACGGCGCCATCTGGGCGGTCGACCCGGCCAGCGGCAGCGCCCGTCGCGTGGCCGACACGGGCGGGCGCCCACTCGGCCTCGAGCTCCTCGCCGACGGCGACCTGCTGGTGTGCGACGCCCGGCGTGGCCTGCTGCGGGTCGACACCCGCTCGGGTGCGGTCGAGGTGCTGCTGGACCGGCTCGAGGGCCGTCCGATGCGGTTCTGCAACAACGCCGCCGTCGCCTCGGACGGGACGATCTGGTTCTCCGACTCCTCGCGTCACTTCGGCATCGAGCAGTGGAAGGACGACTTCCTGCAGGACACCCGCACCGGCCGGCTCGCGCGCCGGGATCCCGACGGGACCGTCACGGTCGTGCTCGACGACCTCGCCTTCGCCAACGGGGTCGCCCTCGCCCGCGACGAGTCGTTCGTGTGCGTCGCCGAGACCCGCGCGCGCACGGTCGTACGCCTCTGGCTCACCGGGCCGCGGGCGGGGGAGCGCGACCACCTGGTCACCGACCTGCCGGGCTACCCCGACAACATCAGCCGCGGCAGCGACGGGCTCATCTGGGTGACGATCGGCAGCCCGCTCGACGCGGTCGTCGAGCGCCTCGGCTCCGCCCCACTGGCGCTCCGCAAGCTGGTCACCCGGATCCCTGAGCGCCTGCAGCCCGCGCCGAAGCGCACGATCCGCGCTCAGGCCTACGACACCGACGGCCGGCTGGTGCACGACGTCGACCTCGACCACCCCGGCTTCCACATGGTCACCGGCGTCCGCGAGCACGACGGACGGGTCTGGATGGGCAGCCTCCACGAGCCTGCGGTGGCTGTCCACGACCTGGCATGAAATAGACTCGGTCGACATGGCACTCCTCGACTCGATCTCCTCCCCGCGCGACCTCCGCGGGCTGTCCGAGGGGCAGCTGACCGAGCTGGCCGCCGAGATCCGCGATGTGATGATCCGCACCGTCGCGACGAACTCCGGGCACCTCGGTCCCAACCTCGGTGTGGTCGAGCTGACCCTCGCCATCCACCGGGTCTTCGACTCGCCGCACGACCGGGTCGTCTTCGACACCGGCCACCAGTCCTACGTCCACAAGCTCGTCACCGGGCGGCACCCGCGCTTCGACACGCTCCGCAAGGAGGGTGGTGTCAGCGGCTATCCCAGCCAGGCCGAGTCCGACCACGACATCGTGGAGAACTCCCACGCGTCCACCTCGCTGTCCTACGCCGACGGCCTCGCCAAGGCGTACGCCATCCGCGGCGACGACCGGCACGTCGTGGCCGTGATCGGTGACGGCGCGCTGACCGGCGGCATGGCGTGGGAGGCGCTCAACAACATCGCGATCGCGAGGTCGAGCCGGCTCGTCATCGTCGTCAACGACAACGAGCGGTCCTACACGCCCACGATCGGCGGGCTCGCGACGGCGCTCACCGCGCTGCGCACGAACCCCCGCTACGAGCAGGTCCTCGACCTGGTCAAGAAGCGGCTCAACGCGGTGCCCGGCGTCGGCCACGCGGCGTACGACGCGCTCCACGCGGTCAAGAAGGGCATGAAGGACGCCCTCGCGCCCCAGGGGCTCTTCGAGGACCTCGGCCTCAAGTACGTCGGACCGGTCGACGGCCACGACCGCGCGGCGATGGAGCAGGCGCTGACCCAGGCCAAGCGCTTCGGCGGGCCGGTCATCGTCCACGCCATCACCCGCAAGGGCCAGGGCTACGACCCGGCGCTGCGCCACGAGGCCGACCAGTTCCACGCGCCCGGTCCCTTCGACGTGCAGACCGGTGCGGAGAAGCCCAAGGGCAAGATCTGGACCGACCACTTCTCCGAGGCGATCGTCGACCTCGGCGGCCGGCGCCCGGACGTCGTGGCGATCACCGCCGCGATGATGCACCCGGTCGGGCTCGACGTCTTCGCCGAGAAGTACCCCGAGCGCACCTTCGACGTCGGCATCGCCGAGCAGCACGCCGTCACGTCGGCCGCGGGACTCGCCATGGGCGGGATGCACCCGGTCTTCGCGGTGTACGCCACCTTCCTCAACCGGGCCTTCGACCAGGTGCTGATGGACGTCGCGCTGCACAAGTGCGGCGTCACCTTCGTCCTCGACCGCTCCGGGGTCACCGGCGACGACGGAGCCAGCCACAACGGCATGTGGGACATGTCGATCCTCCAGGTGGTGCCGGGCCTCCGGCTCGCGGCCCCGCGCGACGTCACCCGGCTCCACGAGCTGCTCGACGAGGCCGTGGAGGTCGACGACGCACCCACCGTGGTGCGGTTCCCCAAGGGCCCGCCCCCGGCGGACGTGCCGGCGATCGACCGCGCCGGGGGCGCCGACGTCCTCGTCCGCGAGGGCGACCACGACGTGCTCATCGTCGCGGTCGGCTCGATGGCCACCACGGCGGTCGACGTCGCCGAGCGGCTCACCGCCCAGGGTATCGGCGTCACCGTCGTCGACCCACGGTGGGTCAAGCCGGTGGACCCGGCGATCGTCGAGCTGGCCCGCGAGCACCGCCTGGTCGTCAGCGTCGAGGACAACGGCCGCGTCGGTGGCTGCGGTGCGGTGCTGCTCCAGACCCTCAACGACGCCGGCGTGGACACGCCGTTCCGCCTCCACGGCATCCCGCAGGAGTTCCTCGACCACGCCAAGCGCGACGCGATCCTGGCGCGCATCGGCCTCGACGCCCAGACCCTGGCGCGCGAGATCGTCGAGGACGTGACCGCGCTGTCGGACGACGACCAGCACACCGGCAGCGTCACGCGGATCGCCGGCCGGCCGTGATCGGCGAGCGGGTCGTCGTCCCGACGGCCGCCGGGGACATGCCCGCCCACCTGTGGCTCCCGGCCTCGGGCCGCGGCGCCGGGATCCTGCTCCTGCAGGAGATCTTCGGGGTCAGTCGCTACATCGAGCAGCGCGCCCAGGACCTCGCCGACCTCGGCTACGTCGTCCTCGCCCCCGAGATCTTCTGGCGCCTGGGCGTCTCGCGGGTCGACGAGGGCCCGACGCGCTCGACACCGCGATGGCCCTGCTGCAGCAGGTCGACTGGTCGGCGGCAGTGGGGGACGGCATCGCCGCCCTCGACGCGCTGCGAGGGCGCGACGAGGTGTCCGACGAGGTCGGCGTCGTGGGCTTCTGCTTCGGCGGCGGTCTGGCCTTCGACGTGGCCGCCCGGACGCCGGTCGACGCGCTCGTCAGCTACTACGGCTCAGCCCTGCCCGACCTGCTCGGCGTCGTCGACGCAGACCCGCGGGTCGAGACGGTCGGGCCCGAGGCCGTCACCGCGCCGTCGCTGCACCACTTCGGGATGGCCGACCAGTTCCTCACCCGGCCGGTGGTGGAGCAGGTCCAGGGCCTGCTCGAGCCGCTGCCGAACGTCACCTGGCACGGCTACGAGACGGCCGACCACGCCTTCGACAACCCCGACTTCTTCCTGCACGACCCCGACGCCTCGCGCCTCGCGTGGGAGCGTACGTCGGCCTGGCTGGCGGAGCACCTGCCGACCGGCGGGTAGCCGCGGGGCGACGTCCAGGAGTCGTCGCCGAGTCAGAGGTCGCGGCGCACCTGCCCGGGCTCGTCCCCGGTGTAGCGGTTGATGTTCCAGATGGCGACGGCGAGCCCGCCCCACAGGACGAGCATCGCGATCAGCATCATGATGATGGCTGCGGTGGACATCAGCTGTTCCTCTCGTCCTGCAGGGACTGGATCTCGGGGTCGCCCAGGAAGGTCCTGTCACGCCACGGCAGGCGGGCGGCGAGGAAGCCGAGCACCAGCACGGCCAGCGCGAGTCCCCAGCCCAGGGTGTTCAGCATCCACGTGGGATAGCCCTCGTACGGCTCCCGCAGGTTGTCGATGAACTCGTTGACCAGGATGAAGGTCAGCGCCGCCGGGGCGAACAGGCCGATGAGCCACTCCCACCAGCGACCGATCTGCACCGACCCGTCGCGGTTGAGGTGCTCGCGCAGCAGGCCGGTCTTCTTGAAGACCCACGACAGCGCGAGCATGCTGGCGACTGCGACGACGAGGATCCCGAACCGGTTGATGAAGTGGTCGATGATGTCGAGGACGTAGACCCCGGTGGTGGTGCCGAGCAGGGTGATGCTGATGAGGGCCGCCGGGACGCCGACCGCCATCGAGGCGCCGACGCGCGACATCTCGAACTTGTCGCGCACCGCCGAGATCACCACCTCGATCACGCTGACCAGCGAGGTCACCCCGGCCACGACGAGGGACCCGAAGAACAGGACGCCGATCAGGGCGCCGGCGGGCGCCTCGCTGATGATCGCCGGGAATGCGATGAAGGCCAGGCCGAGGCCGTCGGTCGCCACCTCGTCGACGGGCACCCCGGCCGCGGTCGCCATGAAGCCCAGGGCCGCGAAGACGCCGATGCCGGCGAGCAGCTCGAAGCCGGAGTTGGCGAACCCCACGACCAGCCCGGAGCCGGTCATGTCGCTGCGCCGACCGACGTACGACGCGTAGGTGATCATGATGCCGAAGCCGACGGACAGCGAGAAGAAGATCTGGCCGTAGGCCGCGATCCACACGCTGGTCTCGCCCAGCGCACTCCAGTCCGGCGTGAAGAGCGCGTCGAGGCCGGCGGAGGCCCCGTCGAGTGTCAGGGCCACGACGACGAGGGCGATGAAGGCGACGAACAGCACCGGGATGAAGACCACCGAGGCGGCGCCGATGCCCTTCTGCACCCCGAGCGCCATGATCGCCAGGACGGCCACCCAGACGAGCACCAGCGGAATGGTCACGCCGCTGACGAAGTCGAGGCCGATGCCGGGATCCCCGGCCTGCAGGTAGGAGCCGAACAGGAACCCCTCGGGGTCGTCGCCCCAGGCCTTGTCGAACGAGAAGAACGCGTACCGTGCGGCCCAGGCGATGACCGCGGCGTAGTAGACCGCGATCACGAAGCAGATCCCCACCTGCCACCAGCCCAGCCCCTCGGCCGAGCGGTGCGCGCGCCGGAAGGCGAGCGGGGCGGAGCCGCGGTAGCGGTGCCCGAGGCCGTAGTCGAGGAGCAGGAACGGCAGGCCCGCGGTCAGCAGCGCGATGAGGTAGGGGATGAGGAACGCCCCGCCGCCGTTCTCGTAGGCGACGTAGGGGAACCGCCAGATGTTGCCGAGCCCGACCGCCGACCCGATCGCGGCGAGGATGAAGACCTTGCGGGAGCTGAACGCCCCGCGATTCTCCTCGGTGTGTGCGACGGCCTCGCTCATGGATTGCCTCCCGGGTGACGACACGTGGATCCCTCAGGATGCCAGAGCCCGCGGGGGTGTGGTGCCTGGGAGAGGTGTGTGAGGAGGATTCCTTGACTGCCGAATGCCCTCTGGACACCGCCGACGCCGTGTCGTACGTCGACGCGCCGAGGACCGGTGCGTGAGGCGGAGCCGCGCGCTGCGAAAGCCGCCTCACGCACCGCCGGCCGGGTCCGGTCGAAGGGCGATCAGGAGATCAGTGGAAGCGGCGGCCGGTCGCCTTCTCCGAGATGCCCTGGACGTCGAGCATGAAGGTCAGCCCGCCGTTCCAGAACGAGAAGCCGGCGCCGGTGATCATCGCCAGGTCGATGTCCTGGGGAGCCGCGACCACGCCCTCGTCGAGCATCAGCCGCGCCTCCTCGGCAAGCCCGGCGAGGGTCTTCTCGCGGACCTCCTCGGCGGTGAGCACCACCGGCGAGGCCGGCTTCTCCAGCAGCGCCTCGACCTCGGGGTCGAGCGAGCCGTCGGGGCCGTAGTAGGAGCCCTTCCTCGCCGCCACGAGCCGCTCGAGGGCGGGGGAGACGTAGAAGCGGTCCGGGAACGCACCCTTCAGCGTCTCTACGTTGTGCAGCGCGATGGCCGGGCCGACCAGCGAGAGCAGCTGATAAGGCGGCATCGGGGCGATGCCGGCGAACGCGTTGTCGGCCACCTCGACCGGCGTGCCCTCGTCGACGATGCGGCCGACCTCGCTCATGAAGCGGCCGAGGAGCCGGTTGACGATGAACGACGGGCTGTCCTTGACCAGGATGCTCGTCTTCTTGAGCGTCCGACTGGTGGCGAACGCCGTGGCCAGGGTCGCGTCGTCCGTCTGGTCGCCCGTGACGATCTCCAGCAGCGGCATCACCGCGACCGGGTTGAAGAAGTGGAAGCCCACCACCCGCTCGGGGTGCTCGAGGTCGGCGGCCATCTCGGTGATCGACAGCGAGGAGGTGTTGGTCGCCAGCACGCACTCGGCCGAGACGACCTTCTCCACGTCGGCGAAGACGGTCTTCTTGACCGACATCTCCTCGAAGACGGCCTCGATCACGAAGTCGGCGTCGCCGAAGGCAACCTGCTTGTCGGTCTCGCCCGACACCAGCGCCTTGTGGCGGTTGGCCTTGTCCTGGTTGATCCGGCCCTTGGCCAGCAGCTTGTCGATCTCGGCGTGCACGTAGCCCACGCCCTTGTCGGCCCGCTCCTGGTCGAGGTCGGTGAGCACGACCGGGACCTCCAGACGACGTACGAAGAGCAGCGCCAGCTGGCTGGCCATCAGGCCGGCACCCACGATGCCGACCTTGGTGACCGGGCGCGCGAGCGCCTTGTCGGGAGCACCGGCGGGCCGCTTCGCCCGCTTCTGCACCAGGTCGAAGGAGTAGAGCGAGGCGAGCAGCTCGGCCGTCTGCGACAGCGCGTGCAGCGCGTCGTCCTCGGCGGCGAAGCCCGCATCACGGTCGGTGTCACGGGCCGCGGCGATCAGCTCGACGGCCTTCCTCGCGGCCGGCGAGCCGCCGCCGGTCCGCGCGGCGACGATGCCCTCGGCGCGCGCGACAGCTGCGTCCCAGGCCTCGCCCCGGTCCACCTCGGGCCGTTCGACGACGACCTCGCCGCGCAGCACGGAGGCCGCCCAGAGCAGGGACTGCTCCAGGAAGTCGGCTCCGTTGAAGACCGCGTCGGCGAGCCCGAGGTCGTACGCCGCCTGCCCGCCGAGGGTCTTGCCCTGGTTGAGCGGGTTCTCGACGATCAGCGTGACGGCCTTGTCGGCGCCGACGAGGTTCGGCACGAGCCACGCGCCGCCCCAGCCGGGGACGAGGCCGAGCATCACCTCGGGCAGGCCGAGCGCGGGAGCGGAGTCCATGACGGTGCGGTAGGTGCAGTGCAGCGCCACCTCGAGCCCGCCGCCGAGCGCGAGCCCGTTGACCAGGCCGAACGACGGCTTGCCGCCCTCGGACCCCAGCTTGCGGAAGACCGCGTGGCCGAGCTCGGCCACGATGCGTACGGCGTCGGGCCCACCGCCCTGGATGGAGGTGAGGTCGGCACCCGCGGCGAGGATGAACGGCTTGCCGGTCACCGCGATCGCGTCGATCGTGTCGTCGGCCAGCGCCGCGTCGATCGCCGTGTTCAGCGACAGCAGCCCGGCCGGGCCGAACGTGTTGGGCTTGGTGTGGTCCTCGCCGTTGTCGAGGGTGATCAGGCCGATCGTGGCGCCCGGGAGGCTGACCCGCCGCAGGTGGGCCTGCGTCACGCGCTCGGCGTCGGACACGATCGCCTGCGCGCGCTCGAAGATGGTGCTCACGTGTCTTCTCCCTCTTCGTTCGAGCCCTGCCAGTGGGGGTTCTCCCAGATCACGGTGCCGCCCATGCCGATGCCGATGCACATGGTGGTGAGGCCGTAGCGGACCTCGGGACGCTCCTCGAACGCAGCCGCGAGCTGGTTCATCAGGCGTACGCCGGACGAGGCCAGCGGGTGGCCCATCGCGATCGCGCCGCCGTAGGGGTTCACCCGCGCGTCGTCGTCGGCGATGCCGTAGTGCTCGAGGAAGGCGAGCACCTGCACGGCGAACGCCTCGTTGACCTCGAAGGCCTGGATGTCGTCGATGGTGAGACCGGCAAGGCGCAGTGCCTTCTCGGTGGCGGGGATCGGGCCGGCGCCCATCACCTCGGGCTCGACGCCGACGAACGCATAGGTGACCAGGCGCATCTTGACCGGCAGGCCGAGCTCGCGGGCGGTCTCCTCGTCGGCCAGCAGCGCGGCGGTGGCGCCGTCGTTGATGCCGGCGGCGTTGCCCGCGGTCACGTTGCCGTGCGAGCGGAACGGCGTCTTGAGGCCGGCGAGCGACTCCAGGGTCGTCTCGGGGCGCATCGGCTCGTCGAGCGTGGCCAGGCCCCAGCCGGCCTCGGCCGAGCGGGTCGCGACGGGCACCAGGTCCGGCTGGATCCTGCCGGCGTCGTACGCCGCCTTGGTCTTCTGCTGGCTGCGGACGGCGTACGCGTCGACGCGCTGCTTGGTGATCGTGGGGTAGCGGTCGTGGAGGTTCTCGGCCGTCTTGCCCATCACGAGCGCGTCGGGGTTGACGATCCGCTCGGACAGGATGCGCGGGTTGGGGTCGACGCCCTCGCCCATCGGGTGGCGGCCCATGTGCTCGACGCCGCCGGCGATCGCGACGTCGTACGCCCCGAAGGCGATGCCCGACGCGACGTTGGTCACCGCGGTCATCGCGCCGGCGCACATGCGGTCGATCGAGTAGCCGGGAACGCTCTGCGGGAGTCCGGCCAGCAGCGCGGCGGTGCGCCCGAGGGTCAGGCCCTGGTCGCCGATCTGCGTCGTGGCCGCGAGCGCGACCTCGTCGACGCGCTCGGGCGGCAGGGACGGATTGCGACGCATCAGGTCGGTGATGCACTTGATGACGAGGTCGTCGGCACGGGTCTCGGCGTACTGGCCCTTGGCCTTGCCGAACGGTGTGCGCACGCCGTCGACGAAGACGACCTCACGCTGGGGACGGGGCACGGACACTCCTGGGCTGGCGGTGACGGGACGGACTCAGGTTACCCCTCGGTAACAATCGCCTGCCCAGCACCCTCGGTGTGTGTCGGGTCACTGGTGACCGGCTCCTCGAGATCAGTCACTAGGGTTGAGCCATGGCCGACAGACTCGTGCACATCGTCGACGACGCCGAGGTGTCAACGCCGGCAGAGTCCGGTGACCTGACCCTCGTCAGCGTGCTCACCGGGTTCCTCGACGCGGGCAAGTCCGCCGAGCTCGCCGCGAACCACCTCGCCGGGGGCTCCGACGGCGGCAAGGTCGTGGCCACCTTCGACGTCGACGCGCTCCACGACTACCGCGCCCGCCGTCCGCCGATGACGTTCGTGCGCGACCACTACACCGACTACGAGGCGCCCGCGGCTGGTGGTCCGCGCGCTGCGCGACGCCGGCGGCAACCCGTACCTGCTGCTGACCGGCCCCGAGCCCGACATCCGCTGGGAGGCGTTCGCGCGCGCCGTGCGTGAGGTCGTCGAGCACTTCGGCGTCTCGCGGGTCGTCAGCCTCGGCGCCGTGCCGATGGCCGTGCCGCACACCCGTCCGATCGCGATCACGCCGCACGCCAACCGGCCCGAGCTGGTGCCCGGCGAGAGCCCGTGGCAGGGCGAGCTGCGGGTCCCGGCGAGCGCCCAGGCGCTGCTGGAGATCCGGCTGGGGGAGTGGGGCCACGACGCGCTCGGCTACGTCGCGCACATCCCGCACTACCTCGCGCAGATGGAGTACCCGCAGGCCGCGCTGGTGCTGCTCGAGCACCTCGAGATCGGTGCCCGGATCGCCATCGACCTCGGCGACCTCCGCGAGGCCGCCGAGATCACCGAGACCGAGGTCGACCGCTACCTCTCCTCCCACGACGAGGTCGGCGACGTCGTACGCGGGCTGGAGCAGCAGTACGACTCCTTCCGTGAGGCCGAGGCCGCCGGGACGTCCCTGCTGGCCAGCGACGGCACCCTGCCCACGGGCGAGGAGATCGGGCGCGACTTCGAGGCGTTCCTGGCCGAGCTCGACGACCAGTCCAAGGACGGCGACGACTCCGGCGCCGGCTGGGACGGCCGCTGATGGCCGGATCGGCCGCGGAGCTCGTCACGCTCCTCGAGCTCGAGCAGCTGGAGGTCGACCTGTTCCGGGGCGCCCAGGCCCGCACCGAGCGGCAGCGCGTGTTCGGGGGCCAGGTGGCAGCGCAGGCCGTGGTGGCCGCCACCCGCAGCGTCGAGGGCGAGTTCGTGCTGCACTCGCTGCACTCCTACTTCCTCCGGCCCGGCGACACGACGGTCCCGATCGTGTACGACGTCGAGCGCATCCGTGACGGGCGGAGCTTCGCGACGCGACGGGTGTCCGCGCGCCAGCACGGTCGCCCGATCTACTACATGACCGCCAACTTCCAGATCCCCGAGCCCGGCCTCGAGCACCAGGACCAGATGCCGGACGTCGTGGGTCCCGAGCACGGCATGCCGCTCGTCGAGCTGGCCCGCGAGCGCGGACCCGAGGCGGCCGAGCACTGGGAGCGCGAGTGGGCGGCGCTCGACATCCGCCACGTCGGCGTGACCGGCCGCGGCATCCCCGACGACCCGGAGCACCCGGCGCGCGCCCGGCTCTGGATCAAGGTCGACGGCACCCTCTCGGACGATGCGACGACCCAGACCGCGGCGTTCACCTACGCCAGCGACCTCACGCTGCTCGGCGCCGCACTCGTGCCGCACGGCATCCACATCGCCTCGCCCCGCCTGCAGCCTGCCTCGCTCGACCACACCATCTGGTTCCACCGGCCCTTCCGCGCCGACGACTGGTGGCTCTACGACCAGTTCTCCCCGTTCGCCGGCGGCGGTCGCGGTCTGGCCCTCGCGCGGGTCTTCTCCCGCACGGGCGAGCTGGTCGCCACGGTGGCCCAGGAGGGCCTGATCCGGGTGCGCGAACCTCGCCCCTAGCGCCACCCACCGTTGTAGTTCAACGCATGTGTCGCTGCTGACCCACTCGAGCCGGATGTCTGAGGACGTGGTGAACGGATCTCGGGGTCGATCCCGTTCATGGCGTCCTCAGGTATCGGGGTTCAGGCGGGCGTCGTACGACCCAGCAGGTGGGGCGAGCCGTCCTTCGGGCTGGTCATCGCGAACGTCCAGCCGGCGTCGTCCTGGCGCGCCGCGAAGGCGACCGTGCCGGGGAGGAAGACCGGCTTCTTGAAGGCGACCTCGACGGTCACCGCCTCGGGCAGCCGGTTCTCGATCGCGGCGATCGAGCGCGCCTTGGTCCACATGCCGTGCGCGATCTGTCGCGGGAAGCCCGAGCGCCTTGGCCGTGAGCGGGTAGAGGTGGATCGGGTTGGCGTCGCCCGACACCGAGGCGTACGTCCGGCCGAGGTTGGCGGGCAGCCGCCACTCGACGCCGCCGGTGGGCGGGTCGGTGACCACGATGCCGGCGGCGGCGTCGCCGTCGATCGTGCGGCCGCGGCGCAGGTAGGTCGAGGTCGACTCCCACACCGTGTCGGAGCCGGCGGCGACGGTGGTGACGAAGTCGAGCAGGACGCCCTTGGCGTGCGGGCGCGCCGCCCCGACCTCGGTGACGACGTCGAGCGCCTCGCCGACGCCGATGGCGCGGTGCGCGGTGATCGTGTTCTCGACGTGCACCATGCCGATCGCCGGGTAGGGGAACCCCGGGTCGCTCATGATCGCCATGTGCAGCGGGAACGCCAGCATGTGGGGATACGTGAGGGGCACGACGTCCTTGCGGGGGAAGCCGCACACGGCGGCGTACGCGTCGACGCGGGGCCGCTCGGCGACCACGCCCTCGCGGCGGTAGGCGAGCCCGGTGAAGTCGGCCGCCGACCCCTTGCGGACGCCGGGCAGCTGGTTGAGACCGGGCACCACGGGCAGCGCGGCGCGCAGCAGGGTGCTGAGCCCGCCGGGCTCGCCGTCGAGGACCTTGGGAGACGGTGGCCATCAGGCGCCCAGCATCATCTGGCCGCAGACGCGGACGACGTTGCCGTTGACCGCGCCGGAGCCCGGCGCTGGCGAACCACGCGATGGTCTCGGCCACGTCGACCGGCAGGCCGCCCTGCGACATCGCGTTGAGGCGCTGGCCGACCTCGCGGGTCGCGAACGGCACGGCCGCGGTCATCTGGGTGATGATGAAGCCGGGCGCGACGGCGTTGACGGTGATGCCGTCGGTGAGCTCGTCGCGCAGGCTCTCGACGAGGCCGATGACGCCGGCCTTCGAGGTCGCGTAGTTGGTCTGGCCGACGTTGCCCGCGATGCCGGCGATCGAGGCGACGCCGATGACGCGGCCGCCGGCGTTGATCACGCCGGCGTCGAGGAGCTCGCGGGTGATCAGCTCGGGTGCGGTGAGGTTGACCGCGATGACGCTGCCCCAGCGGTCCTCGGCCATGTTGGCGAGCTTCTTGTCGCGCGTGATGCCCGCGTTGTGCACGACCACGTCGACGCCGCCGTGGTGCTCGCGGAGGTGGTGGGCGATGCGCTGCGGGGCGTCCTTGGCGGTGATGTCGAGGACGAGGTGGTCGCCCTCGAGCTCGGCCATGAGGGTCTGGAGCTCGCTCGCGGCCTGGGGGACGTCGACGCCGACGACGGTCGCACCGTCGCGGTGCAGCACCCGGGCGATCTCCTCGCCGATGCCGCGGCTGGCGCCGGTGACGAGGGCGACCTTGCCGGCGAGGGGCCGGGTCCAGTCGTCGACCTGGTCGGTCGCGGTCGAGCCGTGGGCGCCGATGCGGACGACCTGGCCCGAGACGTACGCCGACTTGGGGGAGAGGAGGAAGGCGAGCGTCGAGCTGATCGCGCCGTCGGCGGCCGGCGCGACGTACACGAGCTGGACGGCACCGCCGCGGCCGATCTCCTTGCCGAGCGAGCGGGTGAAGCCCTCGAGCGCGCGCTGCGCGACCCGCTCGGAGCCGGACGTCAGCTCCGGCGGCGTACCGATGACGACGACCCGCGGGCAGGTCTCGAGCCGGCGCATGAGGGGAGTGAAGAACTCCTGCAGCGCGATGAGCCCGGCGGTGTCGACGATGCCGGTCGCGTCGAACACCAGCGCCTTGGCGCGGGTGTCGTCGGCGAGCGAGGTGGTCGAGGCGATGCCGAGCCCGTCGAGGGTGGTGGGCAGCACCTCGGTGAGGCGTCCGGTGCCGCCGAGGACCACGACGCCGTCGACCAGCGGCGCGCCGTCGGTCCAGCGCTCGAGCTCGGTCGGGTTGGGGAGGCCGAGGTTCTTGACGAACAGCTGGCCGATCGAGGTGGACACGAAGCCCTGGTAGCGGTCGCTCATGGGTGGCAGTTCCTCTGCGGGTTCGGGACGGTTCGGTGCTGTGACATCGAGAGACATGTAACTGTGAGTGCAACTCGGAGTCCACTTTTCGTGACGTGCCCCTCACACCGTTGGCGCGGGGCACCCCACCCGGCAAGGATAGGAACATGCAGCCCACCACTCGCCCCGTCGCCGTCGTCGGCGGCAACCGCATCCCGTTCGCCCGGTCCAACTCGGTCTACGCCGGGGTCTCCAACCAGGAGATGCTCACCGCGGCGATCGACGGACTCGCGGACCGCTTCGACCTGCGGGGCGAGCGCCTCGGCGAGGTCGTCGCCGGTGCCGTGCTCAAGCACTCGCGCGACTTCAACCTCACCCGCGAGTCGGTGCTCGGCTCCGCGCTCGCGCCCGAGACGCCGGCGACCGACATCCAGCAGGCCTGCGGCACCGGGCTGCAGGCGGCCATCCAGGTGGCCAACAAGATCGCGCTCGGCGTGATCGACGCCGGCGTCGCGGGCGGCACGGACACCACGTCCGACGCGCCCGTGGCGATCAGCGACAAGCTCCGCAAGAAGCTGATGAGGGTCAACTCCGCCAAGGACACCGCGAGCAAGCTCAAGGCGCTGGGCGCGATCCGGCCCGGCGACATCGGCCTCGACATCCCGCAGAACGGCGAGCCCCGTACGCGCCTCTCGATGGGCGAGCACGCGGCGCTCACGGCGCTGGAGTGGCGGATCACCCGCGAGGCGCAGGACGAGCTGGCGGCGCGCTCGCACCACAACCTCGCCCGGTCCTACGACGAGGGCTTCCACGACGACCTGGTCACGCCGTTCCGCGGCGTCGAGCGCGACAACAACATGCGCCCGGACTCCTCGGTCGAGAAGCTCGCCACGCTCAAGCCGGTCTTCGGCAGGGGCGCCGCAGCGACGATGACCGCCGGCAACAGCACGCCGCTCTCCGACGGCGCCTCCGCCGTGCTGCTCTCGAGCGACGAGTGGGCCGAGGAGCGGGGCCTGCCCGTGCTGGCGCACCTCGTCGACGCCGAGACCGCCGCCGTCGACTACGTCAACGGTCACGAGGGCCTGCTGATGGCGCCGGCGTACGCCGTCCCGCGGATGCTGGCGCGCAACGGGCTGACGCTGCAGGACTTCGACTACTACGAGATCCACGAGGCGTTCGCCTCCCAGGTGCTCTCGACCCTCGCCGCCTGGGAGGACCCGGTGTTCTGCCAGGAGCGCCTCGGCCTCGACGCGCCGCTCGGTGCGATCGATCGCGACAAGCTCAACGTCAACGGCTCCTCGCTCGCCGCCGCGCACCCGTTCGCGGCGACGGGCGGACGGATCGTCCCGGTCGCGGCCAAGCTGCTCGCGCAGAAGGGCCAGGGCCGCGCCCTGATCTCCATCTGCGCCGCCGGTGGCCAGGGCGTCGTGGCGATCCTCGAGCGCTGAATCTTCCTCACGGGCACGAAGTGCCCGGTCACCTGTAGGGTCTGCGTCGATCGACATCCTTTAACGAGCCGTCCCGTGAGGCGGAGAAGGAGGTCCGGCGAGCAGATGGCTGACCCTGACACCGACCCGACGAGGTCGGACCGCACCGTCCTCGACGCCCGTGACATCTCCCGGGCGCTGACCCGCATCTCGCACGAGCTGCTCGAGCGCAACAAGGGCGCCACCGACCTGGTGCTGCTCGGCCTCCACACCCGCGGCGTGCCGCTCGCGCGGCGCATCGCGGACAAGATCGCCGCCGTCGAGGGCGCTCCCGTCGCGGTGGGCGAGCTCGACGTCACGATGTACCGCGACGACCTGCGCTCGCAGCCGACCCGGCGCGCGCACAAGACCGCGCTCCCGCCCGGCGGCATCGACCGCAAGGTGGTCGTGCTCGTCGACGACGTGCTCTTCTCCGGCCGCACCATCCGGGCCGCCCTCGACGCGCTCGCCGACCTCGGCCGGCCCTCCGCCGTACGCCTCGCGGTGCTCGTCGACCGCGGCCACCGCGAGCTGCCGATCCGCGCCGACCACGTCGGCAAGAACCTGCCCAGCGCCCTCGCCGAGCGCGTGAGCGTACGGCTCGCCGAGATCGACGGCACCGACGAGGTGACGATCTCGTGAAGCACCTGCTGTCCGTCGACGACCTCTCCGTCGACGAGATCGAGTCCCTCTTCGCCACCGCGGCCGACATGCACGACGTGCAGCGCCGCGAGGTCAAGAAGCTGCCCGCGCTGCGCGGCCGCACGGTCGTCAACATGTTCTTCGAGGACTCCACCCGCACCCGCTCGTCGTTCGAGATCGCGGGCAAGTGGCTCTCCGCCGACGTCATCAACGTCAGCGCCAAGGGGTCGAGCACGTCGAAGGGCGAGAGCCTGCGCGACACCGTGCTCACGGTCTGCGCGATGGGCGTCGACGGCCTCGTCATCCGCCACCCCGCCAGCGGAGCCGCCCTCCAGGTCAGCGAGTGGGTCGACGCCTCGGTGGTCAACGCCGGCGACGGCATGCACGAGCACCCGACCCAGGCGCTGCTCGACGCCTACACCCTGCAGCGCCACCTCGGCTCGCTCGAGGGCCGGCACGTCGCGATCATCGGCGACCTGACCCACAGCCGGGTCTTCCGCTCCAACATCCAGTGCCTGACCAAGCTCGGGGCGCGCGTCACCGTCGTGGCGCCACCCACGCTGATGCCCAGCGGCATCGCCGCGTGGTCGGCCGCGGCCGGGTTCGAGACGTCGTACGACCTCGACCCGGTGCTGCCCGAGGCAGACGCCGTGATGATGCTCCGGGTGCAGCGCGAGCGGATGTCGGGCGCGTTCTTCCCCAGCGCGCGGGAGTACACCGTCGGCTACGGCCTGACCCGCAACCGGCTGGCGCTGCTCAAGCCGGACGTGCCGATCTGCCACCCCGGACCGATGAACCGCGGCCTCGAGATCGCCGCCGACGCCGCCGACGCGGCCCAGTCGGTCGTGCTGGAGCAGGTCTCCAGCGGGCTGGCGATCCGGATGGCCGTGCTCTACCACCTGCTTGCGGGCGAGACCGACGGAGGAGTGGCCTGATGTCGCTGGTGATCACGGGAGCCTCGCTCCTCGGCGAGCAGGCGGGTGACCTGTACGTCGACGACGCCGGGATGTTCGTCGACGCTGCGCCGTCCGGGGCCGAGACGATCGACGCCGACGGCCTGGTCGCCCTGCCCGGGCTGGTGGACCTGCACACCCACCTGCGCGAGCCGGGTCGCGAGGACGCCGAGACCGTCCTGACCGGGTCGCAGGCGGCCGCGCTCGGCGGCTACACCGCGATCCTGGCGATGGCCAACACCTCGCCCGTGACCGACACCGCGGAGGCCGCGACCCGCGTGTGGGAGCTCGGCCGCGAGGCCGGGCTGGTGCACGTGCAGCCCGTCGGCGCGGTGACCCGCGGGCTGGCCGGCGAGGAGCTCGCCGAGCTCGGGCTGATGCACCGCTCGCGCGCCGGCGTCACCGTCTTCTCCGACGACGGCAGGTGCGTCCACGACGCCCGCGTGATGCGCCGTGCGCTGGAGTACGTCAAGGCGTTCGGCGGGGTCGTCTCCCAGCACTCGCAGGACCCGACCCTCGCCGGTCCCGCGGCCTGCTGCCACGAGGGCGAGCTCTCCGGCCGGCTCGGGCTGCCCGGCTGGCCCGGCATCGCCGAGGAGGTCATCGTCGCCCGCGACGTGATGCTGGCCCGCCACACCGGCTCGCGCGTGCACGTCGCGCACGTGTCGACGGCCGGCTCGGTCGAGGTGCTGCGCTGGGCGAAGGCGCAGGACATCGACGTCACCGCCGAGGTCACGCCCCACCACCTGCTGCTCACCACCGACCTGCTCACCGGCTACGACCCGACCTACAAGGTCAACCCGCCGCTGCGCCCGCAGGAGGACGTCGACGCGCTGCGCGAGGCGCTGCGCGACGGCACCATCGACGCCGTCGCGACCGACCACGCACCGCACGCGCGCCACGACAAGGAGCACGCCTTCGTCGACGCGGCCTTCGGCATGCTCGGCCTCGAGACCGCCCTCGGCGTGGTCCGCACGGCGCTGCCGGACCTGCCGTGGAGCGACGTCGCGCGGGTCATGTCGACGACCCCGGCGCGGATCGCGGGCCTGTCCGACCAGGGCCGGCCGCTGGCAGTCGGCTCGCCCGCCCACGTCGTGCTCGTCGACCCCGACGCGTCCGTCACCGTCGACCGGGAGGCGTCCGCCTCGCTGTCGCGCAACAACCCGTGGCACGGGCGCGGCCTGACCTCGCGGGTCGTGCACACGGTGTACGCCGGCCGGGTGACCGTGCGCGACGGCGCGCTCGCCTGACATGCTCCGAGGGTGACCGATCCCGCGGACTGGCTGCTCACCGCGAGCGAGCGTGCGAACGCCGGCACGGCGATCGACCAGCAGTGCGACGACGGCACCGCCTGGGTCGACGGCAACCTCGTCACGCCGCTGGTGCACGGCTCGGCGTACTTCGCGGACCTGCACGAGCGGCTGCAGGCGACCGAGCCCGGTGACCTGGTGCTCTTCACCGACTGGCAGGGCGACGCCGACGAGCGGCTCACCGGTGAGCCCGGCAGCGAGGTGCTCGAGGTGCTGGGATCGGCCGACGAGCGCGGGGTCGACGTCCGCGGGCTGGTCTGGCGCTCGCACCTCGACCAGACCGGGTTCTTCGCCTCGGAGAACCGCCACCTCGGCGAGCGCCTGCAGCAGCGCGGCGCCGAGGTGCTCCTCGACATGCGGGTGCGCGCGGGCGGCTCGCACCACCAGAAGTTCGTGGTGATCCGCCACCGCGACGACCCGTCGCGCGACGTCGCCTGGATCGGCGGGATCGACCTCGCCCACAATCGGCGCGACGACGCCGAGCACCGGGGCGACCCGCAGTCCGACCCCCTCGCCGACGAGTACGGCGACCGCCCGCCGTGGCACGACGTCCAGGTCCGCGTGCAGGGCCCGGCGGTCCACGCGGTCGAGACCGTCTTCCGCGAGCGGTGGGAGGACCCGACGCCGCTCAGTCGCAGCCCGCTGCGGCAGTGGGCCGACCGGCTCCGCCGCCTCGACACCAGCCCGGACCCGCTGCCTCCGCAGTCACCCCCACCGCCCGTGGCCGGGTCGCACCGGGTGCAGCTGCTGCGCACCTACCCCAACCTCCGGCACGGGCGCGACTACCCGTTCGCCCGGGGCGGCGAGCGCTCCGTGGCCCGCGGCTACACCAAGGCCGTACGCCGGGCGCGCCGGCTGGTCTACGTCGAGGACCAGTACTTCTGGGGCGACGACGTCGCCGACACGTTCCTGCCCGCCCTGCGCGAGCACCCGGGACTGCGGCTGGTCGTGGTCATCCCGCTCTTCCCCGACGTCGAGGGCCGGCTGTCCCGCCCCGCCGAGCTCCTCGGCCGCACCCGTGCGCTGAGGACGCTGATCGAGGCCGCACCCGGCCGGGTGGCGGCGTACGGCCTGGAGAACCACGCCGGCACGCCGGTCTACGTCCACGCCAAGGTGTGCGTGATGGACGACGTGTGGGCCAGCGTCGGCTCGGACAACTTCAACCGGCGCTCCTGGACCCACGACTCCGAGCTGTCCTGCGTCGTCCTCGACGAGGGCTACGCCACCTCCCTGCGACTCGAGCTGGCGGCCGAGCACCTCGACCGCGCGCCCGACGACACCGACGACCTGCGCGACCCGCACGCGATGTACGACGCCTACGCGCAGTCGGCAGCGGCGCTGGACGCCTGGCACGACGGTGGGCGGGTGGGGGAGCGGCCCCCCGGTCGGCTGCGGACGCTGCCGCTGGAGGAGCTCGGTCCGTGGCAGGAGCGGCTGGCGCAGGTCCCGCTCGCCCACGTGCACGACCCCGACGGTCGCCCCGGCCCGATCCGGGGCGGGACGGACTACTGACCGTCGACAGCCACCGGAACGACCGTCCCGGTGCAGCGGGTCGCGGTCGGTGAGGCAGTAGACCTGACCTCCGGGCGCGGTCAGCACGGTCCAGAAGGCGTGCACGCCCCGCACCCGCGCGCCGAGGCCGACGTGCCGGTCGGTGTCGGCCGCCCGGTCGGCGGTGGCGAGGTCCGGGTGCGCCCGCACCGGTCCGTCGGCCTCGTCGAGGCGCTGGAGCAGGATGCGCGGCTGGTCCGCGGCCACGAGCCGGGCGAAGCCGGGCGCGGTCGCGTCCTGCAGCTCGCGGCCCGGTCAGGTCGCGCCAGAACGCGACCTCGGTGTCCCACGACGATCGACGGGATGTCGAGGCAGACCTGGTCGAGGATCGTCGACCCGTCGCGGACCAGCACGGGATCACCGTCCAGCAGGGTCTGGCAGAACGTGAAGCCGCCGGGGGAGCGCATCACCTCGACGTCGTGGTAGGTCCACGCGGTCGTGGCGCCGAGCCCGCGCGCCCGGTCGACGGTCGCCTGCCGGTCCGCCGAGTCGAGGTCGAGGTGCACCCCCGGAGGGCCGTCGACGGCCTGCAGCTTGACGTACGCCGACCCTGCCGCCGGCAGCAGCGTGAGGAACTGGCCGTCCTCGCCCCGGCGCGACGACGGCTGGCCACCCGGTGACCGCGGACCAGAAGACGACGGCCTCCTCGAAGGAGTCGACCGGCGAGTCGAGGAAGACCTGGATCCACGGCAGAGGGGGCATGACATCGATCCTGACACCTCGTAGGTTCGACGGATGAGCGACGTCCCGCACCTGCTGCACACGGTCCTCGACGCCCGCGAGGTCAGGCGCGAAGCGGAGTTCTGGCGCGAGCTGCTCGGCCTCGTCTACCGGCCCGGCGACGAGGCGCCCGACGGCGAGGACGACGCCGACTGGCTGGTGCTCACCCGTCGCGACGGTCGACGGTGCCTGGCGATCCAGGAGGTCGAGGCGCTGCCCGCCAGCCGGTGGCCCGAACCGGGGCACCCGTCGGTGAGCCACCTCGACACCACCGTGCCGGACCGCGAGGCGCTGGACGCCGCCCACGACCGGGTGCTCGCCCTGGGTGGGGAGCTCCGCCTCGACCGTACGGACGACCCGGACGAGCCGTTGCGGGCCTACGCCAGCCCCGCCGGGCACGTCTTCTGCGTCTTCGTGGCGCCGACGTCGCCGGGCGCGGCACGCCGTACGCGGACCGGGACCTGCGCCTTCCGGCTGATGCCGACCGACGACCTCGCCGACGCGCCGTCCACGCTCGTCGTCGACGAGGCCGCGGCCGGCCGGGCGACGCTGCTGACGTACACGTGGTGGCACCCGCAGGACGGCGAGCAGACGGGCACCCTGCTGCTCGGCGTGCCCGGTGACGACGGCGCCGTCACCGCCTCCTGGGTCGACAGCTGGCACCAGCCGGACGTCGTGCTGCTGACCGGGACGGGCGACGACGCCTCGAGCTCGGTGGGCTACGACTACGCACCGGGGTGGCGGTGGGAGATCGACGTCACCCTCGGCGAGGCGACGGTCTCGATGGTCATGCGCAACGTCGTCCCGGAGGGCGAGGACGGCCCGGCCGGACCGTACGACGTGATGCGGGCGAGCTGGACCTAGGCCAGGCCGAGGGCCCGCGCCTCCTCCCAGAGGTCGTCACGCACGCTCGGGTGGGCGGCGTGCTCGATGAGGTTGTGCGCCTGCTCGCGCTCGCTGCGCCCCCACATCCACGCGATGCCCTGCTCGGTCACCACCGCTCCGTGCTGGAACGACGTCACCGGCTCGTCGACCAGCGGCACGATCGTCGACACGTCGGCGCGCGGGTGCCAGCTGCGCAGCGCCATGAACGCCCGCCCGCCCGGCGAGTGGCTGGCGCCGACCGTGAAGTCGGTCTGCCCGCCGAACCCGCTGTAGATGCGCGCCCCGATCCGCGAGGCGTTGGCCTGGTCGAAGAGGTCGACCTGGAGGGCGGTGTTGATCGACGTCATCGCGGGCTGCCGGGCGATCTCGGCGGGCGAGTTCGTCGTCTCGGTGCGCAGCATCCGGACCCGCGGGTTGTCGTCGACCCAGTCGTAGAGCTCCTGGCTGCCGAAGACGAACGACGTACGCACCGGGGTGCCGCGGTCGAGCGCCCCGGCCTCCTCGAGGACGAGGACGCCGTCGCTGAACATCTCGGTCCAGATCTTCAGTCCGCGGCGCTCGAGGACTCCGGCGATCGTCGCGTCCGGGACCTCCCCGATGCCCGCCTGCAGCGTGGCGCCGTCACCGATCTCGGCGGCCACCCGGGACCCGATGAGGCGGGCGTCGTCGCCCGGCACCCGGCCGGTGTGGGTGGTGAGGGGCGCGTCCACCTCGACACCGAGGTCGACGTCCTCGACCGACACCTCCGCGTCACCGAAGGTCCACGGCATGCGGGGGTTGAGCATCGCGACCACCAGCGCACCCCGCTCGCGAGCCGCCTCGATCGCCGCGGGCAGGACGTTGACCTCGAGCCCGAGGGAGACCAGCCCGTTGCGCGGGGTCGTGGTGTGCACGACGACCACGTCGGGCGCCAGCGGGCCGTGGAAGAGCCGCGGCACCATCGAGAGGCGGCACGGCACGTAGGCCAGGCGCGGGTGCCGCCGGAAACCGGGCCCGACGAACGTCGTCTCGGGCACGATCCCGTCGTGCATCGGCAGGTCGGGCTGGGCGTTGAGCGCGTGGAGGCGCGCCGCCGGCAGCTCGGCCAGCAGGGGCCCGAGCAGGGCCACGGGCGAGGCGAAGTTGCCGCTCGTCACCACCCGCGGATCGTGGTCGAGCGCACCGCAGTGCTCCCGCACCGCACGGACTGCCTGGTCGAGCTCGACGACGCGCATGGGCCCAGCGTGGCAGCACGCGCCACAAAACGAATGGGCCGTTCGGCCCCCTCGTCCTAGGCTGGTCGCACCATGTGGATCCAGGACTGAACCGACTCGCGTCCGCGGCGGCGCACCAGTGCGCCCTCCTGCCCGGCGAGTCACCCTCCTGACGCCGAAGGACCACCGCATGTCCGCACCGACCACCACGCTCGCGCCGCTCGTCGTCGCCGGGCTCTCCGTCACCTATCCCGACCGCACCGTCCTGACCGGGATCGACCTGCTCGCGCAACCCGGCCGCCGGATCGGGCTGGTGGGGGAGAACGGCGTCGGCAAGTCGACCCTCCTCCGCGCCGTGGCCGGCCGCCTGCCGGAGCGCGCCCAGGTCTCCGGGACCATCGAGCGCGCCGGCCGACCTCGTGCTGCTCGGCCAGGAGCCGCCCTTCCGGGACCGGGCCACTGTCGCCGAGGTCCTGGCGATGACCCTCGCGCCCCTGCGGACGGCGGTGGCCGACGTGGAGCGGCTCGCAGCCGGGGTGGGCACCGCGGAGGGCGATGCGGCGTACGGGCGCGCCCTCGAGCTCGCGGTCGCCCACGACGCGTGGGACGCCGACCGACGCGCGTCCGTCGCGGCCGCCCGGCTCGGGCTCGACCACCTCGACCCCGACCGGGCCGTGGGCACGCTGTCCGGCGGCCAGCGCACGCGGCTCGCCCTCGCCACGATCATGACCACCCGACCGACGTGCCTCCTGCTCGACGAGCCCACCAACCACCTCGACGACGACGCGATCGAGGTGCTGACCGGCTTCCTGCGCGACCTCCCCGGGGTCGTGCTGCTGGCCAGCCACGACCGCGTCCTCCTCGACGACGTCTGCACGGACCTGGTCGACCTGGACGCCGGCGAGCTCGGCACGGACGGGAGCGGCGGCCGACGGTTCGGCGGCGGCTGGAGCGCGTACGAGGCGGCGCGGGCCGAGGCCCGGCGACGCTGGGAGCAGACCTACGCCGAGCAGCAGGAGGAGCTGACCCGGCTGCGCGCCGCCACCCGGATCGGCACCGGCGCGATCGCGCACGACCGGGGTCCGAGCGACGGCGACAAGTACATCTACTCGTTCAAGGGCGGACGCGTCGACCAGACCCTGGCCCGCCGCAAGAAGGACGCGCAGCGACGGCTCGAGGTCGCCGAGCGCGAGCAGCTGGGCAAGCCGCCGGCACCGCTGCGGTTCCGGGGCGACCTGACGGCCACGGCGTCCGGGCGCCTCGTGCAGGCGCGCGACGTGGAGGTCGAGGGTCGCGTGCGCGTGGACCGGCTCGACCTCGCGGCGGGGGAGCACCTGCTGCTCACCGGTCCCAACGGGTCCGGCAAGTCCACCCTGCTGGGCGTCCTGTCCGGGCGGCTGGTCGCCACCGACGGCTCGGTCGACGTCTCGGCGCGCACCGTCCGCGAGCTCACCCAGGACCCGCAACCCACCGCCCCGGCGCGCTCCGCGCTGGCGACGTACGACGCCGCCGTCCGCGACCTCGCCGACCCGCCGCGCCTGCGCGAGCTCGGGCTGCTGCATCCACGCGACCACCGCACGCCGGTCGGCAGCCTGTCGGTCGGCCAGCGACGACGCCTGCAGCTGGCGGTCGCGATCGCCGCCGCGCCGGACCTGCTCCTGCTCGACGAGCCGACCAACCACGTCTCGCTCGCCCTCGCCGGCGAGCTCGAGGAGGCGCTCGGCGCGGCTCCCGGCGGGGTCGTGCTGGCCTCCCACGACCGGTGGCTGCGGCGCCGCTGGGAGGGGCCCGAGCTGGGCCTCGTCCCGTGGTGACAGGCCGTGGACAGGATGCCCTCGGGAGGCGGCTCCGCTGGTAGGGTCGGCGGCGGTTCGAACATCCTTTAACGATCCGTCCCGTGAGGCGGAGAAGGAGGTACGGCATGGCTCTGCCTGCCCCAGCCCACCCCCGATCAGCCTGCTGGTCCTCGAGGACGGTCGCACCTTTCGCGGTGAGTCCTTCGGAGCCGAGGGCGAGACCTTCGGCGAAGCGGTCTTCTCCACCGGCATGTCCGGCTACCAGGAGACGCTGACGGACCCCAGCTATCACCGCCAGGTCGTCGTGATGACGGCCCCGCACGTCGGCAACACCGGCATGAACGACGAGGACCCGGAGTCCTCGCGCATCTGGGTGGCCGGCTACGTCGTCCGCGACCCCGCGCGGGTGCCGTCCAACTGGCGCAGCGTCCGCGGTCTCGGCGACGAGCTCCGCGACCAGGGCGTCGTCGGCATCAGCGGCGTCGACACCCGCGCGCTCACCCGCCACCTGCGCGAGCGCGGCGCGATGCGGGTCGGCATCTCCACCACCGAGTCCGACCCGACGCTCGCTGCTGCAGCGCGTGCTGCAGTCCGGCGAGATGGCCGGCGCCAACCTGAGCGAGGCCGTCTCGACGTCCGAGGCGTACGTCGTCCCCGCGCGAGGAGAGCGCCGGCACACCGTCGCGGCCATCGACCTCGGCATCAAGGCCAACACGCCCCGGATGATGAGCGAGCGCGGCATCGAGGTGCACGTGCTGCCGGCGACCGCCACGCTCGCCGACGTGCAGGCGGTCGGCCCCGACGGGTTGTTCTTCTCCAACGGCCCGGGCGACCCGGCGGCCACGACCGCGCAGGTCGAGCTGCTGCAGGGCGCCCTGCGTGCCGGCATCCCCTACTTCGGGATCTGCTTCGGCAACCAGCTCTTCGGCCGCGCGCTCGGCTTCGGCACCTACAAGCTGAAGTACGGCCACCGCGGCATCAACCAGCCGGTGATGGACCGCACCACCGGCAAGGTCGAGGTCACCGCCCACAACCACGGCTTCGCGGTCGACGCGCCCCTCGAGGGCAGCACCACGACCGAGTTCGGCGAGGTGACCGTGAGCCACGTCTGCCTCAACGACGACGTCGTCGAGGGGCTCGAGCTCCGCGACGCCGACGGGCGCCTCACGAGCTTCTCGGTGCAGTACCACCCGGAGGCCGCGGCCGGCCCGCACGATGCGGCGTACCTCTTCGACCGGTTCGCAGACCTGATGACGCGTCGATACGCCGCTCTCGCGACTACTCGACGACCGAGGAGACCTGAGATGCCGAAGCGCACCGACATCCAGAGCGTGATGGTCATCGGCTCGGGGCCGATCATCATCGGCCAGGCCTGCGAGTTCGACTACTCCGGCACCCAGGCGTGCCGGGTGCTGCGCGAGGAGGGCCTGCGGGTCGTCCTGGTGAACTCCAACCCGGCCACGATCATGACCGACCCCGAGTTCGCGGACGCGACGTACGTCGAGCCGATCACGCCGGAGTACGTCGAGAAGGTCATCGCCAAGGAGCGCCCGGACGCGCTGCTCGCGACCCTCGGCGGCCAGACGGCCCTCAACTGCGCGATGGCGCTCGACAAGGCCGGTGTCCTCGAGAAGTACGGCGTCGAGCTGATCGGCGCATCCATCGAGGCGATCGAGCGCGGCGAGAACCGCCAGCAGTTCAAGAAGATCGTCGAGCAGCTCGGCGGCGAGAGCGCCCGCAGCACCATCTGCCACACGATCGACGACCTGCTCGAGGCGGCCGAGGACCTCGGCTACCCGATGGTCGTGCGGCCGTCCTTCACCATGGGCGGCACCGGCTCCGGGATGGCGTACGACGAGGCCGACCTGCGCCGCATCGGCGGCTCCGGCCTGGCCGCCAGCCCGACCACCGAGGTGCTCCTCGAGGAGTCGATCATCGGCTGGAAGGAGTACGAGCTCGAGGTCATGCGCGACCGCATGGACAACAGCGTGATCGTCTGCTCGATCGAGAACCTCGACCCGATGGGCGTCCACACCGGCGACTCGATCACCGTCGCGCCGGCGATGACGCTCACCGACCGCGAGTACCAGGCGATGCGCGACCTCGCGATCGGCATCATCCGCGCCGTCGGCGTCGACACCGGCGGCTGCAACATCCAGTACGCCGTCAACCCGGCGGACGGCCGCCTCATCGTCATCGAGATGAACCCGCGCGTCTCGCGGTCCTCCGCCCTGGCGTCCAAGGCGACCGGCTTCCCGATCGCCAAGATCGCCGCGAAGGTCGCCATCGGCTACACGCTCGACGAGATCACCAACGACATCACCCGGGAGACCCCGGCGTCCTTCGAGCCGACGCTGGACTACGTCGTCGTCAAGGTGCCCCGCTTCGCCTTCGAGAAGTTCCCCGAGGCCGACCCGATCCTGACGACGCACATGAAGTCGGTCGGCGAGGCGATGGCCATCGGCCGCAACTTCACCGAGGCGCTGCAGAAGGCGCTGCGCTCGCTGGAGAGCAAGAGCGCGCCCTTCGACTGGCACAAGGAGTACGTCGAGCTCGACAAGGACGCGCTGCTCGTCGGAGGTGGCGGTCCCGCACGACGGCCGCCTCAAGAAGGTGATGGACGCGATCCGCGCCGGCGCGACGCCGGAGGAGGTCTTCGAGGCCACCAAGATCGACCCCTGGTTCCTCGACCAGCTCGCGCTGATCAACGAGGTCGCGGTGCAGCTCATCGACGCCACCGAGCTCACCCCCGACCTGCTGCGCCGGGCCAAGCGCCACGGCTTCTCCGACGAGCAGATCGGCAAGATCCGGGGCCTGAGCGCCGACGTGATCCGCGGCGTGCGCCACGCGCTGGGCATCCGGCCGGTCTTCAAGACCGTCGACACCTGCGCCGCCGAGTTCGCCGCGCAGACGCCGTACCACTACTCGTCCTACGACGAGGAGACCGAGGTGCAGCCGCGGGCCGAGGGCAAGGAGGCCGTGATCATCCTCGGCTCCGGGCCCAACCGCATCGGCCAGGGCATCGAGTTCGACTACAGCTGCGTGCACGCCTCGATGGCGCTGGCCGAGGCCGGCTACGAGACGATCATGGTCAACTGCAACCCGGAGACGGTGAGCACCGACTACGACACCTCCGACCGGCTCTACTTCGAGCCGCTGACGCTCGAGGACGTCCTCGAGATCGTGCACGCCGAGACGCTCGCCGGCCCGATCGCGGGCGTCGTGTGCCAGCTCGGCGGCCAGACCCCGCTCGGGCTCGCGCAGGGCCTCGCGGACGCCGGCGTGAAGATCGTCGGCACCTCGCCGGAGTCGATCCACCTCGCCGAGGAGCGCGGCGCCTTCGGTCGCGTCCTCGCCGACGCCGGCCTGCCGGCGCCCAAGCACGGCACCGCGACGTCGTACCCCCAGGCGCAGCGGATCGCCCACGAGATCGGCTACCCGGTGCTCGTGCGGCCGTCGTACGTCCTCGGCGGTCGCGGCATGGAGATCGTGTACGACGACGGCGCACTGGAGGCCTACCTCGAGAAGTACGTCGCCAACGGGCTGATCAACGAGCGCCAGCCGGTGCTGGTCGACCGGTTCCTCGACGACGCGGTCGAGATCGACGTCGACGCGATCTTCGACGGCGAGGAGCTCTTCCTCGGCGGCGTGATGGAGCACATCGAGGAGGCCGGGATCCACTCCGGCGACTCCTCGTGCGCGCTCCCGCCGATCACCCTCGGGCGCGAGGAGATCGACCGGATCCGCCGCTCGACCGAGCTCATCGCCCGCGGCCTCGACGTGCGGGGGCTGCTCAACATCCAGTTCGCCCTCGCCTCCGACGTGCTCTACGTCCTCGAGGCCAACCCGCGCGCGTCGCGGACGGTGCCGTTCGTCTCGAAGGCCACGGCCACGCCGCTCGCCAAGGCGGCCGCCCGGGTGATGCTCGGCGAGTCCATCGCCGACCTGCGCGCGATCGGCCTGCTGCCGGCCGAGGGCGACGGCGGGCACCTGCCCGACGGCTCGCCGATCGCGGTCAAGGAGGCGGTCATGCCCTTCGACCGCTTCAAGACCGCCGACGGCCGCACCGTCGACTCGCTGCTGGGACCGGAGATGCGCTCCACCGGCGAGGTGATGGGCTTCGACGCCACCTTCGGCACCGCGTTCGCCAAGGCGCAGGCCGCGGCGTACGGGTCGCTGCCGCTGACGGGCAAGGTCTTCGTGTCGGTCGCCAACCGCGACAAGCGGCACATGATCTTCCCGGTCAAGCAGATCGCCGACATGGGCTTCGAGATCCTCGCGACCGCCGGCACCGCCGAGGTGCTGCGGCGCAACGGCGTCCGGTCCACGGTGGTGCGCAAGCACTCCGAGGGCGAGGGCCCCGACGGCGAGCCCACCATCGTGGGACGGATCTGGGCGCGCGAGGTCGACCTGGTCATCAACACGCCCCACGGCGCGACCAGCGGCGGCTCGCCACGCGCCGACGGCTACGACATCCGCACCGCTGCGGTCTCGACCGACATCCCGTGCATCACGACGATCCAGGGCCTCGGCGCCGCGGTGCAGGGGCTCGAGGCGATGCGGCGCGGCGACATCGGGGTCCGGTCGCTCCAGGACTGGGCCACGCTGACCGCGGAGGCCCGGGACGCGTGAAGGTCTACGACCTCCTCTTCGACCAGGCCCTGACCCGGGTCGACGCGGAGCGGATCCACCACGCCGCGTTCCGCGCGATCCGGGCCGCCCGGCCGGTGACGAGTCGGCTCATCGGTGCGCCCCAGAGGGGTCGAGTCGGCGCATCCGCACGGGTCGAGGCGATGGGGCTGGGCTTCCCGCACCCGCTCGGCCTGGCCGCGGGCTTCGACAAGAACGCCGTCGGCATCGACGGGCTCGCGGCCCTGGGCTTCGGCCACGTGGAGATCGGGACGGTGACGGGGGAGGCCCAGCCCGGAAACCCCCAGCCCCGGCTCTTCCGGCTCCAGGCCGACCGGGCGATCGTCAACCGGATGGGGTTCAACAACGACGGTGCCGAGGTCGTCGCGCGCCGGCTCGCCGGCTGGCGCGCGCGGGGTGGTTCGACCCTTCTCGGCGTCAACATCGGCAAGACCAAGGTCGTGCCCGAGGAGGACGCGGTCCGCGACTACGAGAAGTCGGCCGGGCTCCTCGCTCCCCACGCCGACTACCTCGTCGTCAACGTGTCCTCGCCCAACACGCCGGGCCTCCGCGACCTGCAGGCCGTCGAGAAGCTCGAGCCCCTGCTGGCCGCCGTACGCCGTCGCGCCGACGAGAGCGAGCCCCGAGCGCCGGGTGCCGCTGCTGGTCAAGATCGCCCCCGACCTCAGCGACGACGACGTGCTCGCGGTCGCGGACCTGGCCCTGGCCTCCGGCCTCGACGGCATCATCGCCACCAACACCACGATCAGCCGCGCCGACCTGGCCAGCCCGGCGGCCGCCGTCGAGGCGATCGGCGCCGGTGGCCTGAGCGGGGGCCCGCTCGCCCAGCGGTCGGAGGACGTCGTACGCCTCCTGCGCGGTCGGGTCGGTCCCGACCTCACGCTGGTCGGTGTCGGCGGCATCACCACGGTCGACGACGCGCGCCGCCGGCTGGCGGCCGGCGCGGACCTGCTGCAGGCCTACACCGCGTTCGTCTACGAGGGCCCGCTGTGGCCGCGACGCATCGTGCGGGGGCTGGCCGGGGGTGCGTGATGTCTGAGGTGCACGGGCCCGGTGCACGTCGCGGCCGAGGTCGTCGCCACCAAGCGCATCGGCGGCTACCGCCACCTGACCCTCACCGCGCCCGGCGTGCCCGAGCGCTTCCGCGCCGGCAACTTCGTCGCGGTCACCGTCGACGGCCACGTCGCCCGGCGTGCGCTGTGGGTGCACCGGGTGCGCGCGTCCAGCGCCTTCGGGCCGACCCTCGACGTCGTCGTCGAGGTGCGCGGCACCGGCACCGCGTGGCTCGCCGCCCAGCCGGTCGGTGCGCGGATCGCCCTCACCGGGCCGCTGGGTCGCGCCTTCGCGCTGCCCAAGGAGGCCGTGTCGTGCCTGCTGGTCGGCGAGGGGTACGCCGCGGCGCCGCTCTTCCCGCTGGCCGAGCGGCTCCGGGAGCGCGGCTGCGCGGTCTCGCTCGTCGTCTCGGCGCCCGACGAGGCGCGCCTGCTGTCCGCGCTGGAGGCGAGGCGCTCGGCGCGCTCGGTCACCGTCCTCACCGGCGACGGCTCCGTCGGCCAGCGCGGCACGCCGGCCGACCACCTCGACGACCTCGTCCGCCGCAGCGAGGCCGACGTCGTCTACGCCGCCGGCCCGACGTCCGTCCTGCGCGCCGCGGCGGGCGCCGCCGAGCGCGCGGGCGCGTGGAGCCAGGTGGCCGTGGAGGTGCCGATGCCCTGCGGCACCGGGCTGTGCCACGGCTGCCCGTTGCCGGTGGTGGGCGAGGACGGCGTCGACCGCGTCGTCCGCGCCTGCGCCGAGGGACCCGTCGTCCGCGGCGACCGCGTGCGCTGGGACGCCGTGTGAGCGCGCCCGTCCCGGGACCGGTCATGGTCGCGGCCGGCTGCGGTGGCACCGGACGCGAGCTGGCGGCGTACGACGACCTCGACGGCCTCGACCTCGTCACCCGCTCGATCACCCTCGACGCGCGCGCGGGCGGTCCCGGGCCGCGGGTCGAGGAGGTGCCCGGCGGGCTGGTCAACGCGGTCGGCCTGCCCAACCCGGGTCTCGAGCACTTCCTGGCCACCGAGCTGCCGTGGCTGGTGCGCGCGGGCGTACGCGTCGTCGTGTCGATCGCCGGCTCGACGATGGGGGAGTACGCCGACCTCGCGCGCCGGCTCAGCCGCGCCCCGGGAGTCGCGGGGCTCGAGGTCAACGTCGGCGCGCCCGACGAGGTGGGCGTCGGGCTCTTCGAGGTCCGCGAGCCCTACCACTCCGCGAGCGTGATCGCGGCGGTGCGCCGCGAGTTCCCCGCCGACCGCCCGGTGCTCGCCAAGCTCCGGCCCGACGTGTCGCGCATCGTCGAGGGCGCCCGCTCGTGCCACGAGGCCGGCGCCACCGCCGTCGTGATCGGCAACGCCGTCCCGGCCGCCTTCCCCGACGGTCGCTCCGGCGGGCTGAGCGGCCCGGCGATCGCACCCGTCGCGATGCGGTGCGTCGTCGAGGTGCACCGCGCACTGCCCGACCTGCCTGTCATCGGCTGCGGCGGCGTGCACGACCTCCGCTCGGCCAACGCCTACCTCGACGCCGGCGCGACCAGCGTCCAGGTGGGCACCGCCCTGCTCCACGACCCGACGACCGTGGCCCGCCTCCGGGCCGACCTCGCCCCCATGACCACCCCCTCGAACCAGGAGATGTGATGACCGACTTCGGCACCCGGCTGGCCCGCGCGATCGAGGAGCGCGGCCGCTTCTGCGTGGGCATCGACCCCCACGTGGCGCTCCTGCAGCAGTGGGGCCTGTCCGACGACGTCGCGTCGCTCGAGCGGTTCGCCCTGACGGTGGTCGAGGCCGTCGCGCCGGTCGTGGGCGTGGTCAAGCCGCAGAGCGCGTTCTACGAGCGGTTCGGCAGCCGCGGCGTGGCCGTGCTCGAGCGGGTGATCGCGGAGTCGCAGGCGGCCGGCGCCCTCGTGCTCCTCGACGTGAAGCGCGGCGACATCGGCTCGACCAGCCAGGCCTACGCCGACGCCTACCTCGACCCCGCGTCGCCCCTGGCCGCCGACGCGATCACCGCCAGCCCCTACCTCGGGTTCGGCTCGCTCGACCCGATGGTCGAGGCGTGCCGCCGCCACGACGCCGGCCTCTTCGTCCTCGCGCTCACCTCCAACAAGGAGGGCCCGGAGGTCCAGCGGGCGCGTACGGGTGCGGGCACGGTCGCCGGCGCGATGCTCGACCACCTGCGGGCCCTCAACGCCGACGCCGACCCGCTCGGATCGTTCGGCGCGGTGATCGGCGCGACCGTGGCGGACCACGAGGAGGACCTCGACATCAACGGTCCGTTCCTCGTCCCCGGCTACGGCGCCCAGGGCGGCACCACCGACGACCTGCGCCGGATCTTCGGCGGCGCAGCCCGGTGGGCGCTGCCGAGCTCCTCGCGCGAGGTGCTGGCCGCCGGACCCGACGTGACGGCGCTGCGCGACGCCGCCCACCGCGGCAACGACGCCGTGCGAGGCCTGGACGCGTGATCCGAGCCCTCGCAGCCCTGCCGCTGCTCCTGCCGGCCTGCCTCGTCCTCACCGGCTGCTCCGACGACCCGCAGGCCGACTACTGCGACTCGGTCACCGAGCACCAGGAGGAGCTCTCCGAGATCGCCGCGTCCGAGGACGCGGGCGCCCTCTTCGGCGCGCTCGACACCTACGACGACCTGCGCGAGGAGGCCCCCCGCGACATCGCCGACGACTGGGACGCCGTCATCGACCCGCTGCGCGGGCTCGAGGAGGTGCTCGCCGACCACGGCGTCGACCCGTCGTCGTACGCCGCCGACGAGCCGCCGGCCGACCTCGACGACGCGGGTCGCCGCGAGATCGAGGCGGCCGCCCGCGAGGTCGGGTCCGAGCAGACGGTGACCGCGATGGCCGCGGTCGAGCAGCACGCGCTCGACGTGTGCGGCACGCCGCTGTCGCGCTGACCTGGGGGCCGTGTTTCAGCGATCCCCGGCTGACCGGGGATCGCTGAACTGTCAGGCCGTGCACGGGCCGACAAGTTATGGGGACGCCTGACAAGTCGCACCCAGACCAGGTCCGGGGCTCGATTGCCGACCGCGTCGCGCTCTGACTAGATTGACCCGCACCATCCCCGTACGACCCGTCCGGACCTCTGCAGAAGGATCTTCTTCGTGGCCCTGCCCCCTCTGACGCCCGAGCAGCGCCAGGCAGCCCTCGCCAAGGCTGCGGCCTCCCGCCGCGAGCGGGCCGAGGTCAAGAACCGCCTCAAGAACTCCGGCGGCTCGGTCCTCGACGTCCTCGAGGAGGGCCGGACCAACGAGGTCATCGGCAAGATGCGGGTCGTCGAGCTGCTCCAGTCGGTGCCGGGCCTGGGCCGGGTGCGCGCCCGCCAGGTGATGCAGCGCCTCGGCATCGCCGAGAGCCGCCGGGTGCGCGGACTGGGTGTCAACCAGGTCGCGGCGCTCGAGCGCGAGTTCGGCCCCGACGCCTCGTGATCGAGTCCGGACGGGGCAACCCCACCCGCCGCTCGCGCCTGATCGTGCTCGCCGGTCCGACCGCGGTCGGCAAGGGCACCGTCGCGGCCGACGTCCGCCGGACGCACCCCGAGGTCTGGCTCTCCGTCTCCGCCACGACCCGGCCGCCGCGCCCGGGTGAGGAGAACGGCGTCCACTACTGGTTCGTCTCCGACGAGGAGTTCGACGCGATGATCGCGCAAGGGCGACCTCCTCGAGTGGGCGGTGGTCCACAAGGCCGCCCGCTACGGCACGCCGCGCGGCCCCGTCGAGCTCGCGCTGGCCTCCGGCCACCCCGCGATGCTGGAGATCGACCTCCAGGGCGCCCGCCAGGTGCGCGAGACGATGCCCGACGCGCTGTTCGTCTTCCTCAAGCCGCCGTCGTGGGACGAGCTCGTACGCCGCCTCGTCGGTCGCGGCACCGAGAGCGAGGCCGAGCGGGAGCGCCGGCTCGAGACCGCGCGGGCCGAGCTGGCCGCCGAGAGCGAGTTCGACGTGACCATCGTGAACCACGAAGTTCACGCTGCGGCCGAGCAGTTGGTAGCCTTGATGGTTGGATCCAATTCCTCCTAGCTGACTTGCGAGGCACCATCACCGTGGCTTCTCCCACCATCGCCGCCGAGGGCGTCACCAACCCCTCGATCGACGACCTGCTCACCAAGACCGACAGCAAGTACAAGCTGGTGCTCTACAGCGCCCAGCGCGCCCGTCAGATCAACGCCTACTACTCCCAGCTCGGCGAGGGCCTGCTCGAGTACGTCGGCCCCCTCGTCGACACCCACGTGCAGGAGAAGCCGCTCTCGATCGCGCTCCGCGAGATCAACGACGACCTCCTGACCTGCGAGGACATCGACCCCGCCGCCGAGGCCGCTGCCGCTGAGGCCGCTGCCGGTGGCGCCACGGAGTGACGCGAGCCCCTCGATGACCACACGCGTGGTCCTGGGCGTCTCCGGCGGGATCGCGGCCTACAAGGCGTGCGAGCTGCTGCGTCGCTTCACCGAGTCCGGCCACGACGTGACCGTGGTGCCGACGGCCTCCGCACTGGAGTTCGTCGGCGCCCCCACGTGGGCCGCCCTCTCCGGCAAGCCCGTCTCCACGGACGTGTGGGCCGACGTCCACGTCGTCCCGCACGTGCAGATCGGTCAGCACGCCGACGTCGTCGTCGTCGCCCCGGCGACCGCGAACCTGCTCGCCAAGGCGGCGCACGGGCTGGCCGACGACCTGCTCACCAACACGCTGCTCACCGCACGCTGCCCGGTCGTGTTCGCGCCGGCCATGCACACCGAGATGTGGGAGCACCCCGCCACGCAGGCCAACGTCGCGACGCTGCGCCAGCGCGGTGCGATCGTGATCGAGCCCGCCGAGGGCCGGCTCACCGGCGCCGACACCGGCAAGGGCCGCCTGCCCGACCCGGCCGAGATCTTCGAGCTGGTCCGCGGCGTGCTCGACCGCGGTGCCGGCTCCACGACCGACCTGGCCGGCCGCAAGGTGGTCGTGTCGGCCGGCGGCACCCGGGAGTACCTCGACCCGGTGCGCTTCCTCGGCAACCGCTCGTCCGGGCTCCAGGGGTACGCCCTCGCCCGGGCGGCCGCCTCGCGGGGCGCGCACGTCACGCTCGTCAGCGCCAACGTCTCCCTGCCCGACCCGGCCGGCGTGAGCGTCGTACGCGTCGAGACGACCGAGCAGCTCCGCGATGCCGTCGTCGCCGCCACCGCGACCGCGGACGCGGTGGTGATGGCCGCCGCGCCGGCCGACTTCCGTCCCACGTCGGTGAGCGACGCCAAGATCAAGAAGTCCGACGACGGCTCGGCGCCCGCGATCGAGCTGGAGCAGAACCCCGACATCCTCGCCGAGATCTCGCACCACCGGGCGCGCGACGGAGCCGTGATCGTGGGCTTCGCCGCGGAGACCGGCGACGCGACCGGTTCGGTGCTCGAGCTCGGCCGCGCCAAGCTCGCCCGCAAGGGCTGCGACCTGCTCGTCGTCAACGACGTCAGCGGGGGAGCGGTGTTCGGCAGCTCCGACAACGAGGCCGTCGTCCTCGGCGCCGACGGCACGTCCGTCGAGGTGCCCCACGGCAGCAAGACCGCGCTCGCGCACGTCATCTGGGACCAGGTCGCCCGGCGATTCGCCGACTGAGACATGCGTCCCGGATGCTGGGCAACAGGTAGTTTTTACCGACCGATCCACTCAAGAATTGAGAGCAACGTGGCAGGACGCCTCTTCACCTCGGAGTCCGTGACCGAGGGTCACCCGGACAAGATCGCCGACCGCATCAGCGACTCCGTCCTGGACTACCTCATGTCCGAGGACCCCGACCGCGCCAACCTGCGCGTGGCGGTCGAGACCCTCCTGACCACCGGCCTCGTCGTCGTGGCGGGCGAGGTGCGCACCACGGCGTACGCCCCCGTCGCCGACATCGTGCGCAAGGCGATCCTCGAGATCGGCTACGACTCCTCCGACAAGGGCTTCGACGGCACCACCTGCGGCGTCCAGGTCGCGATCGGTGCCCAGTCCAGCGACATCGCGGCCGGCGTCGACGCCGGCCACGAGTCCCGCGTCGGCACGTCCGAGGACGAGCTCGACAAGCGCGGCGCCGGCGACCAGGGCCTGATGTTCGGCTACGCCTGCGACGACACCCCCGAGCTGATGCCGCTCCCGATCACGATCGCCCAGCGCCTCGCGCAGCGGCTGACCGAGGTCCGCAAGGACGGCACGCTCGCCTACCTCCGTCCCGACGGCAAGACCCAGGTCACCATCGAGTACGACGAGGACGACCGCCCGGTGCGCATCGACACCGTCGTCCTCTCGACCCAGCACGGCCCGGAGGTCGACCACGCCCAGCTCGAGGCCGACATCAAGCAGCACGTCATCGACCCGGTCCTCGGCGCCTTCGACCTGCCGTCCGACGGCTACCGGATGCTGGTCAACCCGACGGGCACCTTCGTCATCGGCGGCCCGATGGGCGACGCCGGCCTCACCGGTCGCAAGATCATCGTCGACACGTACGGCGGGATGGCCCGCCACGGCGGTGGCGCCTTCTCCGGCAAGGACCCGTCGAAGGTCGACCGCTCCGCGGCCTACGCCATGCGCTGGGTCGCCAAGAACGTCGTCGCCGCGGGCCTCGCCCGTCGCTGCGAGGCGCAGGTCGCGTACGCCATCGGCAAGGCCGCGCCGGTCGGTGTCTTCATCGAGACCTTCGGCACCGGTGTCGTCTCCGACCAGCAGATCCAGGACGCCGTGCTCGAGGTCTTCGACCTCCGCCCGGCCGCGATCATCCGCGACCTCGACCTGCTGCGCCCGATCTACGCCCAGACGTCGGCCTACGGCCACTTCGGCCGCGAGCTCCCCGACTTCACGTGGGAGAACACCGACCGGGCCGACAAGCTGAAGGCCGCTGCCGGCATCTGAGGCTGTCGGCGCGCGCTGACACAATCGCCCGCATGACGTCCCGCGAAGCCCCGGAAGCAGAGATGCTTCCGGGGCTTCGCGCGGCGGTGGACGACGCGAAGGCCAGGGCTGCAGCGACCCGGCGTCGCACGGCGGCTGCGTGGGAGCCCGCCGAGGTGGACCCGGTGGCGCGGGTGCTGGTCGACATCGCGCTCGCCCACCTCGACCGCCCCTTCGACTACGCCGTGCCGCAGGCGATGGCCGAGACCGCGGTGCCGGGAGCACGGGTCAAGGTGCGCTTCGCCGGCCAGGACGTCCTCGGCTACGTCGTCGAGCGGGCCGCCGCGACCGACCACACCGGCACCCTCCAGCCGCTGCGGCGGGTGGTGAGCCCCGAGCCGGTCCTGGCCCCCGAGATCGCCGAGCTGAGCGGCACGCTCGCCCGGAGGTACGCCGGCGCCCGGTCCGACGTGCTCCGGCTCGCCGTCCCGCCCCGCCACGCGACCGCCGAGAAGGCACCCTCCGAGCCGGCGCCGGCACCGCCCGAGGTGGCGTCACAGTCGTGGGGCGAGGTCGACCACGCCGAGGCGTTCCTCCACCGACTCGCCGCGGGCGAGAGCTCCCCGGGCGGTGTGGTCCGCCGCGCCCGCCGACGACTGGCCGCTGATGGTGGCCGAGGCCGTCGCCACGACGTACGCCGCCGGGCGCGGCGCGCTGGTCTGCGTGCCCGACCACCGCGACGTCGCGCGGGTGGACGCGGCGCTCCTCGAGCTGCTGGGGGACGGCCACCACGTCTGCCTCACCGCCGACGGCGGCCCCGCGGCGCGCTACCGCGACTTCCTGGCCGTGTCGCGCGGCGCCCGACGCGTCGTGGTCGGCACCCGGTCAGCAGCGTTCGCACCGGTCCACGACCTCGGCCTCGTGGTGCTGTGGGACGACGGCGACGACCTGCACGCCGAGCCGCGCGCGCCCTATCCGCACGCCCGCGAGGTGCTCCTCGCGCGGGCCGAGCAGCAGTCGACGGCCGCGCTGCTGGGAGGCGTCGCCCGTACGCCTGAGGCGCAGCAGCTCCTCGCGTCGGGATGGGCCCACGAGCTGGTGGTGCCGCGCGAGGTCGTCCGACGACGGGTGCGCGCCGAGGCCGTGGCTGCCGAGGACCGACAGGTCGGCACCCGGATCCCGCGAGCGGCGTACGACGCCATCCGGCGCGGGCTGGAGTCCGGTCCCGTGCTCGTCCAGACCCCGCGCGCGGGCTATGCGGCGTCGCTGGCCTGCGACACCTGCCGGACGCCGGCGCGCTGCTCGGCCTGCACCGGCCCGCTGGTGGTGTCCGGACCGACCGTGCCGCCGCAGTGCCGCTGGTGCGGACACGTCGAGGCGAGCTGGGCGTGCAGCACCTGTCGCGGCCGCGGGTCTGCGCGCACCGGTCCGGGGCGAGGCCCGCACGGCCGAGGAGCTCGGCCGGATGTTCCCCGGCACGACCGTGCGCAGCAGCTCGGGCGAGCGGGTCCTCGAGCGGGTCGGTGCCGCGCCCGACATCGTCGTCGCGACCGTCGGTGCCGAGCCCGTGGCCGCCGAGGGCTATGCCGCCGTCGTCGTCCTCGACACCTGGCTGACCCTCGCGCGCGACGACCTCCGCGCGTCGGAGGAGGCGCTGCGCCGCTGGCTCAACGCCGGAGCGCTGGTGCGCCCGGGTGGGCACGTCGTGGCGGTGGGTGACCCGGCCCACCCGGCCCTGCAGGCGCTCGTGCGGTGGGACCCGGCCGGCTTCGCCCGGCGCGAGGTGGAGGAGCGGTCGCAGGCGCACCTGCCGCCCGCAGCCCGGATGGCCACCGTGACCGGCGACCTCGGGGCGCTCGACGACGTCCTCCACCTGCTCGACCTGCCCGAGGGCGCCGAGGTGCTCGGACCGGTGCCGGTCCCCGGCGAGAAGGGCGAGCAGCGGGTGCTGCTCCGGGTGCCGAGCTCGAGCGGTGAGCACCTGTCCGGCGCGCTCGGCGACCTGCAACGGGTGCGGTCGGCGCGCAAGCTCGACCCGGTCCGCATCCAGGTGGACCCACTCACCGTCTGAGCACTGCGCCGTCCCTAGACTCACCGCCATGGCCGTCCAGCCCATCCGACTCTTCGGTGATCCCGTGCTCCGCCAGCGCGCGCTCGAGGTCGACAGCTTCGACCGGGAGCTGCGCCAGCTCGTCACCGACCTCACCGACACGATGCTCGCGGCGCCCGGTGCCGGGCTCGCGGCGCCGCAGATCGGCGTCGGCCTGCGGGTCTTCACGTGGCACGTCGAGGGCGAGCTCGGCCACCTGGTGAACCCGTCCCTCGAGCTCTCCGACGAGACCCAGGACGGCGCGGAGGGCTGCCTCTCGCTGCCGGAGCTCACCTACGACTGCCTGCGCGCGCTCCGCGTCGTCGCGACCGGCTTCGACATGCACGGCGAGCCGCAGCGCATCGAGGCGTCCGAGCTCCTGGCGCGCGCGATGCAGCACGAGACCGACCACCTCGACGGGATCCTCTTCATCGACAAGCTCGACACCGCTGCCCGCAAGGCCGCGATGAAGGAGATCCGCGAGTCCGAGTGGTTCGGCCTCGAGCAGCCGACGGTCCGGGTGAGCCCCCACGCGACCAACGGTCTCGGTCTCTGATGCGGGTCGTCTTCGCCGGCACCCCCGAGGTCGCCGTCCCCGCGCTCGACGCCGTCGCCGCCAGCCGCCACGAGCTGGTCGGAGTGGTGACCCGGCCCGACGCCCCCAGCGGTCGCGGCCGCAAGCTGGTCGCCAGCCCCGTGGCGCAGCGCGCGGAGGAGCTGGGCGTACCGGTCCTCAAGCCCGAGCACCCGCGAGAGCCGGACTTCCAGGCGGCGCTGGCGGACCTGCGCCCCGACGCGTGCCCGGTCGTGGCGTACGGCGCGCTCCTGCCGCAGTCGGCGCTCGACCTGGTGCCGTACGGCTGGATCAACCTCCACTTCTCGGTGCTGCCGCACTGGCGCGGCGCAGCTCCGGTGCAGCACGCGCTGTGGGCCGGCGACGAGTTCACCGGGGCGAGCACGTTCCGCATCGTCAAGGCGCTCGACGCCGGCCCCGTGTTCGGGGTGATGACCGAGCGGATCCGGCCCGGCGACACGGCAGGCGACCTCCTGGCGCGGCTCGCCGAGGGCGGTGCCGACTTGCTCGTGCAGACCCTCGACGGCATCGAGGACGGGTCGCTGGAGGCGCGCGAGCAGCAGGAGGACGGGGTGTCCTTCGCCCCCAAGATCCAGGTCGAGGACGCGCGGATCGACTGGACCGACCCCGCCGTCGCGATCGATCGGCAGGTGCGCGCCTGCACCCCCGCGCCCGGCGCCTGGAGCACGTTCGAGGGCGAGCGGATCAAGATCGGGGCGCTCACGCACACCGACGAGCCGACGCTCGAGCCCGGCGTCCTCCAGGTCTCGAAGAACGCCGTCCTCGTCGGCACGGCCACCACGCCCGTACGCCTCGGCGACGTCAAGGCGTTCGGGAAGAAGCAGATGGCCGCGGCCGACTGGGCCCGCGGCGTACGCCTGGAGTCGGGCGTCCGGTTCGATTCTGGCGACTAGGTTGGGTCCCATGAGCACCCCTGCCGACCGCCCGGCCCGCCCGGAGGACATCGACGAGATCTGCGGCAGCCTGCCCGAGACCGAGCTCGGCACCTCGTGGGGTGACCGGCCGACGTGGAAGGTGCCGCGCGGCGACAAGGGCAAGGGGTTCGTGCTCTACCGCGCTCCCGGCAAGAACGCGATCGACCCGGAGTCGGGGGAGATGTACGACGACCTCGTGGTCATCACGACCGCGACCGAGGTCGAGAAGAACGCGCTCGTCGCGGACGACTCGACGCCGTTCTTCACCATCGACCACTTCAAGGGCTATGCCGCGGTCCTGGTGCAGCAGTCCCGGCTCGACGAGATCAGCCGGAGCGAGCTGGCCGAGGTGATCACCGACGCGTGGGCCGCCAAGGCCCCGAAGAAGCTGGTCCGGGAGCACTTCGGTGAGTGAGCGCCGCCGCCCGGTCGACCGACCCCGGCGGGCGGCGCTCGACGTCCTGACCGCCGTCCGGGTGGACGAGGCGTACGCCAACCTCGTCCTGCCGCAGGTGCTCCGCATGCACGGTCTGGACGGCCGCGACGCCGCCCTCGCGACCGAGCTGGCGTCCGGGGCGATCCGCATGCAGGGCCTCTACGACCCGATCATCGACGCGTCGCTGACCAAGCCGAAGCTCCAGGCCGGCGTCCGCGACGTGCTGCGCCTGGGCGCCCACCAGCTGCTGTCGATGCGCGTCCCCGACCACGCCGCGATCTCCACCAGCGTCGACCTCGTCCGCGGCAGCGTCGGGCAGGGGCCGGCCGGCCTGGTGAACGCCGTGCTCCGCAAGATCAGCCGGCGCACCCTCGCCGACTGGGTCGAGGAGGTCGCGCCGGACCGGTCCGCGGACCTCCACGGCCACCTCGCTGTCGCGCACTCCCACCCGCGCTGGGTCGTCGATGCGCTCGGCGAGGCGCTGGGGCGACGACGCCGACCTCGAGGCCCTGCTCGCCGCCGACAACGCGCCCCCGCGGGTGACGCTCGCCGCCCGCCCCGGGCTCGCGGACGTCGCCGAGCTGGAGGCTGCGGGCGGCACGCGCACCGGTCGGTCGCCGTACGCCGTCGAGCTGGCGGGTGGCGACCCGGCGGGCATCCCCGCCGTGGCCGAGGGCCGCGCCGGGCGTGCAGGACGAGGGCTCCCAGATCGTGGCGCTGGCGATGACCGAGGCGGCCCTGACGGGTCGCGACGAGCGCTGGCTCGACCTGTGCGCCGGACCGGGCGGCAAGGCCGCCCTCCTCGCCGCGCTCGCTGCGCAGCGGGGCGCCCACCTCGTCGCCAACGAGCGCCAGCCGCACCGTGCCACCCTCGTCGCGTCGGCCCTGCGAGCGGTGCCCAGCGGCACGGCGCATGTCCTCGCCGGTGACGGCACGCGTCCGCCCTGGGTCCCCGGCACCTTCGACCGGGTGCTGGTCGACGCGCCCTGCTCCGGCCTCGGCGCCCTGCGGCGCCGGGCCGAGTCGCGCTGGCGGCGTACGCCCGAGGACGTCGACGTGCTGGTCGGCCTCCAGCAGGTGCTGCTCGACGTGGCGATCGACTCGGTGCGGCCCGGCGGGATCGTCGTCTACGCGACGTGCTCGCCCGTGCTCGCCGAGACGACCGAGGTCGTGGCGGCCGTGCTCGGCCGGCGCGGCGACACCGAGGAGGTCGACCGGTTCCAGCTGTGGCCGCACCGCGACGGCACCGACGCGATGTTCGCCGCCACCCTGCGCCGACGGCCGCTCGCCTGACGCGGGTCGGCTCAGTCGTCGGCGAGGTGGCGGAGGTAGGCCTGGGGCTCGGCGAGGTAGCGACGCCAGTGGTCGACGAGGTCGAGGTCCTCCCAGGCTGGTCTCGCGCAGTCCCCAGGGTCCCGCCTCGAGGATGCGGGCGCCGGGCATCGCCGCGAGGACGGGGGAGTGGGTGGCGCACAGCACCTGCCCGCGGCCCGCGACGACGCGTTGCAGGACGGCGACCAGGCCGAGCGTGGAGGAGAACGACAGCGCGGCCTCGGGCTCGTCGAGGCAGAAGAAGCCCTTGCCGCCGAACCGGGACTCGAGCAGGGCGAGGAAGGACTCGCCGTGGCTCATCTCGTGGAAGGCCGGGTCGGGCTCGCCGGTCGTCTTGGGGTGGTCCTCGAGGTAGGAGTACCAGCCGTGCATCGTCTCCGCGCGCAGGAAGAAGCCCCACTTCGTCGACCCTGCGCCTCGGACCAGCTGCAGCGCGTCGCCGAGCGACGACTCGGTCGGCCGCGTCGAGTGCATGCTGTGGGTGCTGCCACCCTCGGGTGAGAGGCCGTACGCGGTGGCGATCGCCTCGACGATCGTGGACTTGCCGGAGCCGTTCTCGCCGACGAGGAACGTCACCCCCGGGCCGAGGTCGAGCCCCTCGGTGAGGACCTGGGCGACCGCGGGGATCGAGGCGGGGTAGGAGCGAGGCCTGAGCTCGTGACCGGCGCGGGCCTCGACCCGGCGTACGGGGTGGCGCGGGCACGTCGTCACCCCTCATCGGCATGGCGACAACCTAGTCAGCCACCCCCACAGGTGAAACCGAGGCAACAATGCGACGACATCGTGGGGTCCGCTGTTCCCAAGTGCGGCACCACGAAGCATGATGGCCTCAGCGCGGCGTGCCGAGGGGGTGCGCCGGGTCAATGGGGAGCAGGACACTGATGCGGTTGCGGACCACGATGACGATCGTCGCGCTGGCGACGACACTCACCGCACTGGGCACCGCCCCGGCGCAGGCCGAGGCCAGCAGCAGGCTGTCCGGGCCGAGCACCGGTGACCCCGACGTGTTCCTCACCTTCGTCGGCTGCGACAACCTCTTCGGCGCCGCGCAGGCGCCACAGTCGCGGCTGAACCTGGGCCCCTACAACGCTCCTCTCGGCCGGCGTTCGCTCGGCCTGGTCCCGGCCGCGCCGGGCACGGCCTCCGGCCCGTTCGCGCGCTTCGACTCGCTCGCGTCCTTCGACGCCTCGGTGTCCGTGGCCTCGACGGCCGGCAGCCGGGGCGTGTCGTGGGTCATGAGCATCACGCCGGACAACCTGCCCGGCACTGCCTGGCAGGGACGCGCGCCCCTCGTCGGCGGCAGCCGGCTCGTGGACGACCGTCTCCGCGGCAGCGCTGTCGTACGACTGGACGCTCGTGGACCTGGCGACCCTGTCGCCCCTCAGCGAGCCGGAGACCGCCACGACCGCGGCGTTCGCCGCCGCACACGGTGACGGCGCCGGCTTCGCGGTCACCGGCTTCGGCTGCGACGGCACGGCCTTCAACCTCGACGCGATCCGCGCGTCGGGCTCGACGTTCGACTTCGAGGGCACGTCCCTCACGACCTCCGCGGCGCTCGACCGGCAGGCCGTCGACGCCGGCCAGCAGGTCACCGTCACCGGGCGAGTGACCGACCCGGGCGGCCGGGTCACGGGCGACCCGCTCGTCCTCGAGTCCCGCGCACCGGGTGGCGAGTGGGCCTCGACCGGCCGTACGGTCCTGGGCGACGCGGGCGGCGTGGCGCGCATCGACGTACCCGTCACCGAGACCACCGAGTTCCGCTGGCACCGGCCCGAGAGCCAGTACGCCGACGAGGGCTGGTCCGACCCGGTGACCGTGACCGTCACCGAAGCGCCGGCCTCGAAGCCCGAGGGTGCGTCGAAGAAGTAGGCGGCGCGGCTAGGGTCGCGACATGGCTTCGCCGTTCACCGAGATCGAGGTCGACGACCGCGTCGTCAAGGTGACCAACCCCGACCGGGTCTACTTCCCAGCGCACGACGGGCAGCCGGAGGCGACCAAGCTCGACCTGGTCGAGTACTACCTCGCCGTGGGCGACGGCATCGTCAACGCGTTGTTCGAGCGGCCCTGCATGCTGCACCGCTTCCCCAAGGGCCTGGCCGGCGACAAGGTGCACCAGAAGCGGCTGCCCGCCGGAGCGCCGGAGTGGGTCGAGACGGTGCAGCTGTTCTTCCCGCGGTGGAAGCGCACCGCCGACGAGCTGTGCGTCACCGAGCTCGGCAGCGTGATCTGGGCCGTGCAGATGTCGACCGTGGAGTTCCACCCGTGGAACAGCCGTCGCGCGGACACCGAGAAGCCCGACGAGTGGCGCATCGACCTCGATCCCGGTCCGGACTGCGACTGGCCGACGGTCCAGCGGGTCGCGCACGTCGCCCACGAGGTGCTCGACGAGCTCGGCGCCGTCGGGTTCCCCAAGACCAGCGGCGGCTCGGGGTTGCACATCTACGTCCGGATCCCGCCCGACCACGGCTTCCAGGACGTACGTCGTGGTGCGCTCGCGTTCGCGCGCGAGGTCGAGCGTCGGGCCGGGGGAGAGGTCACGACCGCGTGGTGGCGCAAGGACCGCGACCCCGCGCAGCTCTTCGTCGACTACAACCAGAACGCCCGCGACCACACGATCGCGGCGGCGTACTCCGTGCGCGGCGTGCCGCAGGCGCGGGTCTCCGCGCCGATCCGCTGGGACGAGATCGACGGCTGCGCGCCCGACGACTTCACGATCTTCACGATGCCGGAGCGGTTCGCCGAGCTCGGTGACCTCCACGCCGACATCGACGGCCACCCGTTCGACATCGCGCCGCTCCTGGAGTGGGCCGACCGCGACGAGGCCGAGGGGGCGGAGGCGCCGCCCGAGCCGGAGGACGACTGCACGCCCCGCCCCTGTCGTCCCCTCGGGGATGGATTTCCACTCGCACGAGTGGAAGTTCATCGATCCTTGCGCCCCTTCACGCTCACCACCGGATGAAGATCCACTCGCACGAGTGGAAGTTCATCGTGCCGGTGCGCCAGCCGCCCGGATGGATGGCGCGCCGATTCCCTAGGATCGACCCGTGGGCATCCAGATCACGCCGAGCATCCTCAACGCCGACCTGTCGCGCCTGGCCGACGAGGTGGCCCGGATCCCCAGTGCCGACTGGGTGCACGTCGACGTGATGGACAACCACTTCGTCCCCAACCTCACCCTCGGCCTCCCGGTCATCGAGGCGCTGAGCAAGCACGCCTCCCAGCCGATCGACGTGCACCTGATGATCGAGGACGCCGACCGGTGGGCCCCGGCGTACGCCGAGGCAGGCTGCGGCTCGGTGACGTTCCACGCCGAGGCCGCCACGGCCCCGGTCCGGCTGGCCCGCGAGATCCGTGCCCAGGGCGCCCGGGCGTCGATGGCGCTCAAGCCGGCCACGCCGATCGAGCCGTACGAGGCGCTCCTGCCCGAGCTCGACATGGTCCTGATCATGACGGTCGAACCGGGCTTCGGTGGCCAGAAGTTCCTCGACCTCTGCCTGCCCAAGATCCGCACGGCCCGTGAGCTGATGCGCAAGCACGGCGTCGAGACGTGGCTCCAGGTCGACGGCGGCGTCTCGCTCGAGACCATCGAGCGCTGCGCCGAGGCCGGCGCGGACGTGTTCGTCGCCGGGTCGGCCGTCTACTCCGCCGACGACCCCGACGCGATGGTGCGCGAGCTCAAGGCGAAGGCCGAAGCCGTCTCGCGATGAGCAGGAGGGCGACGGTCGACGACATCCACGCCACCGCGCTCGGGATGCCGCACGTGACCGTGGCCCGGGGGAAGAACCCCGTCTACCAGGTCGGCAGCAAGTCCTTCGTCTTCTTCCGCACCCCGCGACCCGACGCCGTCGACCCCGAGTCAGGCGAGCGCTACGACGACGTCATCGTCCTCTGGGTCGGCTCCGAGGGCGACAAGCAGGCGCTCCTGCAGGACGAGCGCCTGCCGTTCTTCACCACGGCCCACTTCGACGGCCACCCCTCGGTGCTCCTCCGGGGGTCGCGGGTCGGCGAGATGGAGCGTGACGAGCTGGTCGAGATCGTCCAGGAGGCCTGGCTCGCCCAGGCCTCGGCCACGCGCCGACGTCGCTGGCTCGAGGAACGCCACCTCGATCCGTGAGGACCGCTCCGTAGATTGGCGGCATGACCGAATCCGTCTGGGACTACCCGCGCCCGCCGCGGGTCGAGGAGAGCGACGAGCACGTCGTCGTGACGCACCGCGGCGTCGTGCTCGCCGACACGACCGCCAGCCTGCGCGTCCTCGAGACCAGCCACCCGCCGACGTACTACCTGCCTCGCTCCGCCTTCGCCGACGGCGTGCTCAGACCCGGCCAGCAGGGCGCGTCGTGGTGCGAGTGGAAGGGCGGAGCCGACTACTTCGACGTGGTCGTCGGCGACGAGGTGCTGCCCGCGATCGCGTGGACCTACCCGACGCCGTCGAAGGGCTTCGAGGAGCTGCTCGACCACGTCGCGCTCTACCCCGGCCGGGTCGAGCAGTGCACGGTCGACGGCGAGGTCGTCGAGCCGCAACCGGGGAACTTCTACGGTGGCTGGATCACCTCACGCGTCACCGGACCCTTCAAGGGGTCACCGGGCACGTCGGGCTGGTGACCTCAGTGCAGGCCGCGGTCGTCGGCCTGCTGGCTCCGCATGTGGGAGCCGTGCCGAGCCTGCTCGTCGAGCCGCCGGCTGTCTGCGACCCAGGTCTCGCCCTCGAGCTCATCGGCACGTGACTGCACCCGCTCGAGTCGGCGCGCCCAGGTGTCGCACTCCCGAGCCACGTCGTCGAGCCGCGCACCGGGCACCACGATCGCATCGTCCTCGGTACGGAGTCCGGGCTCCAGGTCCGCGAGCCCCGAGACCTCGAACGCCGTCAGCCGGCGCGTCAGGCGGATCTTCACCGGGTAGGTGTCGCGGTCCACGTCGGCCGGGTCCACCGCCAGCTCGACGATCCTGAGATCCCTGTGGTCCTTGCGTCCGATCACCATGGCGCTCCCTCCGTCGGGCCCGGCCCGTCCAGCCCCGTCCCTCCAGTCGACCACACCCGCGGCCGGATCGCGACCGGTGCGGAGACAGTCGTGGGTCAGCCGGCGAAGAGGGTCAGCCGCTGGCGGATGATCTTGCGGCGCAGCACGACCCGGCGCTTGCCGTCGTGGCCGATGCGGAGCCGGTCGAGCTCCCAGCCGCCGTGCTCGGCGCGCTCGACGATCATCCTGGTGACGACGTTGCGAGAGAAGTCCGGCGGCAGCACGAGCGTCTCGAACTCCCACTCGACACCGCGTCCGGGTGGACGGCGCTGGATCCTGGCCACGTGGTCTCCCCTCGGGGCTAGTCGGCGGACACGTCGTCGAGGGCCTCGACGATCTCGGCGGGCAGGGTCAGGTCCTCGATCCCGAGCGCGCCGTCGAGCTGGGCAGCGGTGCGCGCCCCCACGATCGGAGCGGTCACGCCGGGTCGGTCGCGGACCCACACGAGCGCCACCTCGAGAGGCGACCAGCCGAGGCCGTCGGCGGCCCGGACGACCGCCTCCACGATCCCGCGACCGCGGTCGTCGAGGTAGGCGCCGACGAAGCCGGCGAAGTGCTCGGTCGCGCCGCGCGAGTCGGACGGCGTACCGGTGCGGTACTTGCCGGTGAGCACACCCCGGCCCAGAGGCGACCACGGCAGCACCCCGAGGCCGAGGGCCGTCGCGGCGGGGAGCACCTCGTGCTCGACGTGGCGGTTGAGCAGCGAGTACTCCACCTGCGTGGAGGCGAGGGGAGTGCGGCCCGGCACGGCGCGCTGCCAGGTCGCGGCCTGCGCCGTCTGCCAGCCGGTGTAGTTGGAGATGCCCACGTACGACGCCCGGCCCGACGACACCGCGAGGTCGAGCGCCGTGAGGGTCTCCTCGACCGGCGTCTCGTCGGTCCACACGTGCACCTGCCACAGGTCCACGTGGTCGACGCCGAGCCGCTGCAGGGAGGCGTCGAGGCTGGTCAACAGGTGGCCGCGCGAGGTGTTGGTGACCCGCTGGCCCGTACGCCGGGAGATGCCCGCCTTGGTGGCCAGGACGACCTCGTCGCGAGCGACGACGTCTCCGAGCAGGGTGCCGATCAGCTCCTCGCTGGCGCCGTCGCCGTAGCCGGCGGCGGTGTCGACCAGGGTGCCGCCCGCCTCGGCGAAGCGGATGAGCTGGTCACGGGCCTCGTGCTCGTCGGTGTCACGGCCCCAGGTCATGGTGCCCAGGCCCAGTCGGGAGACCTTCAGGCCGGTGGCGCCGAGCGAACGCTGCTGCATGGAGGTGAGAGTAGCCACGGGTCCTGCGTGGGAGAACGGGACGCGCCCGTAGGCTCACGCCCTGTGACGGATCTCCTCAAGGCCGTGGTCCTCGGCGTCATCCAGGGACTCACCGAGTTCCTGCCGATCTCGAGCAGCGCGCACCTGCGGATCTTCCCGGAGCTGTTCGGGTGGGGCGACCCGGGAGCGGCCTTCACCGCCGTCATCCAGATCGGCACCGAGCTCGCCGTGCTCATCTACTTCCGCAAGGACATCTGGCGCATCGGCAGCGCGTGGGTGCGGTCGCTGTTCCGCGCGGAGTACCGCGGCACCCTCGACTCGCGGATGGGCTGGTACATCATCGTCGGCTCGCTGCCGATCGTGATCCTGGGCGTGCTGCTCAAGGACCTCATCGAGCGCGACTTCCGCAACCTCTGGATCATCGGCACCACGCTGATCGTGATGGGCATCGTGCTCGGCATCGCCGACCGCGTCGGGCGTACGGACCGACCGATCGCCAAGATCACCCTGAAGGACGCCGCGCTGATGGGCGCCGCGCAGGCGCTCGCCCTGATCCCCGGCGTCTCCCGCTCGGGCGCGACGATCTCGATGGGCCGCTTCCTCGGCTTCGACCGCGAGGCGGCCACCCGCTTCGCGTTCCTGCTGGCGATCCCGGCGGTCGTCGGTGCCGGGCTCTTCGAGCTCAAGGAGATCCCGAACGGCCACAACGACTTCGGGTGGGGACCGACCCTCACCGCGACGGTGGTCTCCTTCGTCGTGGGGTACGCCGCCATCGCGTGGCTGCTGCGCTACGTCAGCACCCGGTCCTACACGCCGTTCGTCGTCTACCGGATCCTGCTCGGCGCCGGCACGCTCATCCTGCTCGGCGCAGGCGTCCTGACCGCCTGAACGTGTCCACCAGCAGCGCCAGTGCCACCACCTGGGTGAGGGCGACGACCGCCACGAGGGCGGGCAGCGACCGCTCGTAGAGCCAGCCGGCACCGACGCCGCCGACGATCGCCAGCAGCCCCTGGATGCCCGCGAAGACGCCGTACGCCGTCGCCCGCCGCGGCGCCTCGACGAGATCCGCGACCACCGCCTTGATGGTCGAGTCCTGCACGCCCTGCGCGAAGCCCCACGCCACGACGCCGGCCAGGACGGCGGCCAGCGCCGAGCCGAGTGCGAGCGCCGGCACGACGGCGACCAGCACCGGTACGACGAGCAGGACCCGCGGCCCCGTGCGGTCGTAGACCGCGCCGACGGCGAGGGCGGCGACCGCCTCGACGGCCATCGCTGCGGCGTACACGAGCGGCACCGCGGCGACGGGCAGCAGTCCCTCGACAGTGAGGTGGTAGCCGATGATCCCGAAGGTCACGAGCGCGCCGGTCGTGAGCGAGGCTGCGATCGCGTAGCGGAAGAAGTCACCCGACAGGCCGGCTCCCACCGCCTCGGCCCACCAGCCCCGACGCTCGCCCGGGTGCGCTGGGTGCGGCCGTCGACTCGTCGTACACGCCCGGATCCGGGACCCTGCGGCGCAGCGTGAGCAGCAGGACCATCGCGATGGCACCCGGCACGGCCAGCACGGCCATGCCCGTCCACAGCGAGCCGAGGGCGACCACGCCCGCCACGAGGAGCGGGCCGGCGAAGGCGCCGACCTGGTCGAGCGCCTTGTGCACGCCGAACCCGCGACCCCGCCCGACGGCCACCGCGACCTGGGCGAGCAGTGCCGACTTCGACGGCGACCGGATCGCCTTGCCGAGCCGCTCGAGCAGGATCATCGTCGCGCCGAAGGCGAGCCCGGCGACGCCGAGGCGCGGGGCCAGGGCGAGCAGCGGCACGCAGACCGCGGTCAGTCCGTAGCCGAGGATCGTGAGCGACCAGTAGCGCCCGGTGCGGTCGGCCAACGGGCCGAACGCCAGCCGCAGCACCAGCGCGACCGCCTCGCCCGCGCCCGTGACGAGCCCGACGACCACCGCGGAGGCCCCGAGCGCGGCGAGCAACGGCCCGTAGACCGACCGGGCCCCCTCGTAGACCATGTCGGCGAACAGGCTGACGAAGCCGAACCACCACACCACGCGCCATGCCGAGGGGGCAGGACGGGTCACAGCCACCCGGACTTCTTGAAGAACCAGAGCAGCACTCCCGACACGCCGACCATCAGTGCCAGCGCGAACGCGTAGCCGTAGGTCCAGTGCAGCTCGGGCATGTGGTCGAAGTTCATGCCGTAGATCCCCGCGATCAGGGTCGGCACGACGACCAGGGCGGCGCCCGCCGAGATCTTGCGCATGTCCTCGTTCTGCTGCACCGAGATCCGGGCGAGGTGACCGTCGAACGCCGTCGACAGCAGGACGTCGAGGTTGTCGATGACCTCCGAGACCCGCTGCAGGTGGTCGGAGACGTCGCGGAAGTAGGTCGCGGTCTCGGCCGTGATCGGGATGGGCGTGCGGATCGTCGGCACCGTGTCGGAGTGCATCGAGAACTTCCGCATCGGCTCGCGCAGCGGCATCACCGCCCGTCGGACCTCGGCGATCTCCCGCTTGAGGACGTAGATCCGGGTCGAGTCGTCGGTGCGGGCAGGGGAGAAGACCGACTCCTCCACCTCGTCCACGTCCACCTCGAGCGCTGCGCCGACCCTCTCGTACTCGTCGACGACCCGGTCGCAGATGGCGTACATCACCCCCATCGGGCCGTGCTCGAGCACCTTGGCCCGCTGCTCGAGGTCGCGTCGGGAGTCGGAGAGGTCGATGCCCTCGCCGTGGCGGACCGTGACGACGAAGTCCCGGCCGACGAACATGTTGATCTCGCCGGTCTCGACCGCGTCCTCCGCGTCGACGTACCAGAGCGTCTTCAGCACCAGGAAGAGCGTGTCGCCGTAGTGCTCGAGCTTGGGCCGCTGGTGGGAGTCGCCGGCGTCCTCGACCGCGAGCGGGTGGAGGTCGAAGGTGTCCGCGATGAGCTGGAGCTCGTCGGGACTGGGGTCGTGGATGCCGATCCACTGGAAGTCGCCCGGCTCGCACGGCACCCGCGCATGCCCGAGGCTCTGGTCGTCGCCAGTGCCCAGGGGAACCCGCTTGCCGCGGTGGTAGAGGGCGTTGTCGACGATCACGGGCTCAGGCTAGGCCCACTAGCCTCGGGATCGTGCCCACCGTCATCCTCGTCCGACACGGCCGCTCGACCGCCAACACCGCCGGCGTGCTGGCCGGGCGTACGCCGGGGGTGCACCTCGACGACGCGGGCGTGAAGCAGGCCGCCGCCGTCGGCGAGCGCCTGGCCGGCGTACGCCTCGCCGCCGCCGTCACCAGCCCGCTCGAGCGCTGCCGCGAGACGACCAGGGAGATCACCGGGCGGCAGGCGGCGCGGCTGCGTGCGAGCGCCGACAAGCAGCTGTCCGAGTGCGACTACGGCGACTGGCAGGGCCGGCCGTTGAAGGACCTCGCGAAGGAGAAGCTCTGGAAGACCGTGCAGGCCCAGCCGTCGGCCGCGACCTTCCCGGGTGGCGAGTCGATGCGGGCCATGCAGGACCGTGCGGTCGCCGCGATCCGGCGTCACGACGCGCGGATCGGAGCGGAGCACGGCGAGGACGCGGTCTGGATCGCGGTCAGCCACGGCGACGTGATCAAGTCGATCCTCGCCGACGCGCTCGGCACCCACCTCGACCTCTTCCAGCGCATCCACGTCGACCCGGCCTCGGTGTCGATCGTGCGCTACACCGACACCCGCCCCTTCGTCCTCGGCACCAACACCCACGGGGGCGACCTGTCGTGGCTCAACGCGCCCGCGAAGACGCGGCGTCGCTCGTCGCGCTCCGCGCGGGGTGACGCTGCGGTCGGCGGGGGAGCGGGTCCCGGCACCCCGGCTCCGGCGCAGCCATCCGGGTCCTAGGGTGAGTGGCATGCCCGTCGTGCACCGCTTCGACCCGCCCGAGCGCTTCGTCGCCGGCACCGTTGGCGAGCCCGGCTCGCGCACCTTCTTCCTGCAGGCACGCGAGGGAGCGCGGATCGTCAGCGTCTCCCTCGAGAAGCAGCAGGTCTCCGCGCTCGCCGAGCGCATCGACGAGCTGCTCGACGAGCTGATGGGCGCCGCCGGTGACGAGGTGCTGATCCCGGCGATCGCTCCGCGCGACATGGTCGACGGCCAGCCGCTGGAGCAGCCGATCCAGGAGGAGTTCCGCGCCGGCACGATGACGCTGTCGTGGGACGGCGACGACGAGCGCATCGTGATCGAGGTCTTCCCCTTCACCGAGGCCGCCGTGGTCTCGCCCGAGCAGCTCCAGGAGGACCTCGAGGACCTGCTCGAGCCCGAGCCGGACGAGATCCTGCTGGTCCGGCTCACCGCGGCCGCGGCCAGGTCCTTCGTCGAGCGCTCGCGCAGCGTGGTGGGCGCGGGTCGGCCCGACTGCCCGTTCTGCGGCGAGCCCGTCGACCCCGACGGCCACCTGTGCGTGCGGTCCAACGGCTTCCGGCGTCGTGACCCCTGATCGCAGGCTCCCGCGCGACTTCCCGACCGGCGAGCTGACCCTCCACGGGCGGGTCCTGCCTGCGTCCAACGCGACCTTCGTCGGGGAGATCGACGGCGTGCGGGTCGTCTACAAGCCGATCGCGGGCGAGCGCCCGCTCTGGGACTTCCCCGACGGCACCCTGGCGGCGCGCGAGGTGGCGGCGTACGCCGTCTCGGAGGCGCTCGGCTGGGACATCGTCCCGCCCACGGTCCTCCGCGAGGGGCCGCACGGCGAGGGCATGGTCCAGCTCTGGCGCGACGAGGTCGAGGACCAGGCGCCGGTCGACATCGTCGGCGAGGGGGACACGCCCGAGGGGTTCCGCCACGTCTTCGACGGCCTCGACGCCCACGACCAGCCGGTGTCGCTGGTGCACGAGGACTCCGCCGAGCTGCGCCGGATGGCGCTCTTCGACGTCGTGGTCAACAACGCCGACCGCAAGGGCGGCCACGTCCTGCCGATGGCCGACGGCCACCGCCACGGCGTCGACCACGGCCTGACCTTCCACGTCGAGAACAAGCTGCGCACGGTGCTCTGGGGCTTCGTGGGCGAGCCGGTCACCGACGACGAGGCCGAGGGACTCCGTCGCCTGGCCGCCGCGCTCGACGGCGAGCTCGGCACCACCCTCGCCGGCCTGCTGGCGAGCGACGAGCTGGCGACGACCACACGCCGGGTGCGCCGGCTGCTGGGCCGCGGCGTGTTCCCGGCCCCCGCCTCGTCGGCGTACCCCGTCATCCCCTGGCCGCCCTTCTGATCCGGGCCTGACCAGCCTGCTGGCGACGCCCGGATAGGCTGCGCGCCATGCGCTCCTGGTCGTCCCCCGACGTTCCCCGACTGCCCGTGACGGGCCCGGCGGTCCGGCTCCACGACACCGCGAGCGACCAGGTCGTCGAGACGCGACCCGAGGGTCCGGCACGGATGTACGTCTGCGGCATCACGCCCTACGACGCGACCCACATCGGGCACGCGGCGACCTACGTCGGCTTCGACCTGCTGCACCGCGCCTGGCGCAACGCCGGGCACGACGTGACGTACGTCCAGAACGTCACCGACGTCGACGACCCGCTGCTCGAGCGGGCGACCAAGGTCAAGGTCGACTGGGCCGAGCTCGCCGAGCGCGAGACCCAGCTCTTCCGCGACGACATGGAGGCGCTGCGGGTGCTGCCGCCGGCGCACTACATCGGCGCCGTCGAGTCGATCCCGCAGGTCATCGAGCTGATCGAACGCCTCGACGAGGCCGGCGCGGTCTACCGCGTCGAGGACGACCTCTACTTCTCCGTGACCGCCGACGCCGCCTTCGGTGAGGTCTCCGGGCTCGACCGCGAGGCGATGCTGGGGATCTTCGGCGAGCGTGGGGGAGACCCCGACCGCGCCGGCAAGAAGGACCCGCTCGACTGCCTGCTGTGGCGTGCCGAGCGTCCCGGCGAGCCGGCGTGGGACAGCCCGTGGGGTCCGGGTCGGCCGGGCTGGCACATCGAGTGCTCCGCCATCGCGCTCGACCACCTCGGCACCTCGTTCGACGTGCAGGGGGGCGGCAGCGACCTCGTCTTCCCGCACCACGAGATGTCCGCCGGCCACGGCCAGGTCGCCCACCCCGGCGAGCGGTTCGCCCGCGCGTACGCCCACGCCGGGATGGTGGCCTACGACGGCGAGAAGATGTCGAAGTCCAAGGGCAACCTCGTCTTCGTCTCCGCGCTGCGGATGAGCGAGGTCGACCCGATGGCGATCCGGTTGGTGCTCCTGCGCCACCACTACCGCAGCGACTGGGAGTGGACCGACGACCAGCTCTGGGACGCCGTCGACACCCTCGCCGACTGGCGGCGCGCACTCGCCCTGGGCTTCGGCGCCGACTCCGCCCAGGTCGTCGAGCGGGTCCTCACCGCACTGGCCGACGACCTCGACGCCCCGACGGCCGTCGCCGCCGTCCAGGAGTGGGTCGACGCCACCCTGGGCACGACCGGCCTCGCCGACACCTCCGACCACGAGGCGGCGGCGACGATCCACCGGCTCCTCGACGCCGCGCTCGGCCTGTCCCTCTGACGTACGCCCCCTTGCTTGCCCTGGGCGGTGCGTGAAGGGGATTCCGAGCATGCCGATGCCCCCTCACGCACCGACCACGGGCGAGTCGGCGTACGACACGCGGCGCAGCGGTGGCTGAGGAGGGTCCGGCGCCCGCGGAATCCGCCTCACCCACCGCTTGCACGGTGATGGAGCCACATTTCAGGGGCCTTGAACCCAAGAGCCGGGAAGTGTGGCTGGACCACCGCCCGAAGCAGACGATCAGTCGGTGTCGCGGCGCTTGAGGTAGCGCTCGAACTCCCGCGCGATCGCCTCGCCGCTGGCCTCGGGGAGGTCGGCGGTGTCGCGGGTCTCCTCGAGGGCGCGGACGTAGTCGGCGACGTCCTCGTCCTCGGCCGCGAGCTCGTCGACGCCGCGCTCCCAGGCCTTGGCGTCCTCGACCAGGTCGCCGAGCGGCATCGGCGCCTGGAGCAGCTCCTCGAGCTGGCCGAGCAGCGCCAGGGTGGCCTTGGGGCACGGCGGCTGGGCGACGTAGTGGGGGACCGCGGCCCAGTAGGACACCGCGGGGATGTCGAGCTGGGTGCACGCGTCGTTGAAGACGCCGACGATGCCCGTCGCACCCTCGTACGTCGACTGCTCGAGGTCGAGCCGGTCCACGAGGTCCGGCTCCGTGGCGGTCCCGGTGACCGGGATGGGACGCGTGTGCGGGGTGTCGGCCAGGAGCGCGCCGAGGGTCACCACCAGCTCGGCACCCAGGTCGTCGCAGGCGGCGAGCAGCTCGGCGCAGAACTGGCGCCACTTCATGCTCGGCTCGATCCCGCGGACCAGGATGATGTCGCGGTCGAGCTCGGCGGGCCGCGCCACCGCGATCCGGGTGGTGGGCCAGGCGAGGCGGCGGTGGCCGTTGACGTCGGTGCTGATGACGGGCCGGTTGACCTGGAAGTCGTAGAACTCCTCCGGGTCGATGGCGCCGATGACCTCGGCCTTCCACTGCTCCATCAGGTGGTCGACGAGGCCGGAGGCCGCGTCCGCGGCGTCGTTCCACCCCTCGAAGGCGGCGATCACCACGGGGGACACCAGGTCCTGCAGGTCGTCGAACTCGATCACCACTCCACCCTAGGGCTCCGATCCCAGTGATCCGTCGTGATTTCGTGGGGGGTGTCGGCGGGTGCCACCATGTGGGAATCCGGTCCGCGCGTCGGACACCGTTCCTAGGCTGGCTCTCCGCCCGCAAGAGGAAGGCCACTCGTGAAGCCGCAGCACCGCCCGGACGCCACCGACGCCCTCACGGCGACCCTGGGCGAGCGGATCATGGTGCTCGACGGCGCGATGGGCACCGCGATCCAGCGTGACCGCCCCGACGAGGCCGGCTACCGCGGGGAGCGCTTCGCCGACCACCCCAGCGACCTGGTCGGCAACAACGACCTGCTGACGATCACGCAGCCGCACATCATCCGCACGATCCACGAGGAGTACCTCCGGGCCGGCGCGGACATCATCGAGACCAACACGTTCAACGCCACCGCGGTCTCGCTGGCCGACTACGGCCTCGAGGACCTGGCCTACGAGCTCAACTACGAGTCCGCGCGGCTGGCCCGCGCGGCCGCCGACACCGTCGCCACCGACGACCGGCCGCGCTGGGTCGCCGGCGCGCTCGGCCCGACCACGCGCACCGCCTCGATCTCGCCCGACGTCAACGACCCCGGCGCCCGCAACGTCTCGTTCGACCAGCTCGCCGACGCCTACCTGGTCGCCGCGCGCGGCCTGGTCGACGGCGGTGCCGACCTGCTCATGATCGAGACGATCTTCGACACCCTCAACGCCAAGGCCGCGATCTTCGCGGTCGAGACGCTCTTCGAGGAGCAGGAGCGCCGCTGGCCGGTGATCATCTCCGGCACGATCACCGACGCCTCCGGTCGTACGCTCTCGGGTCAGGTCACCGAGGCGTTCTGGGACTCCGTACGCCACGCCCGTCCGTTGGCGGTCGGCCTCAACTGCGCGTTGGGCGCGCGCGACATGCGCCCGTACGTCGCCGAGCTGTCGCGCCTCGCCGACTCCTTCGTCTCCGTCTACCCCAACGCCGGCCTGCCCAACGCCTTCGGAGAGTACGACGAGACGCCCGACCAGACGGCCGCGGTCCTCGCCGAGTTCGCCGACGCCGGCTTCCTCAACCTCGTCGGCGGCTGCTGCGGCACCACGCCCGAGCACATCGAGGCGATCGCCCAGGCCGTCGACGGCAAGTCGCGCCGCGAGGCCGCGACCCACCAGCCGGTGATGCGGCTGTCCGGCCTCGAGCCGCTGACGATCACCGAGGAGAGCCTCTTCGTCAACGTCGGCGAGCGCACCAACATCACCGGCTCCGCCCGCTTCCGCAAGCTCATCAAGGACGGCGACTACGACGCCGCCCTCGCCGTCGCTGCCCAGCAGGTCGAGTCCGGCGCGCAGGTCATCGACGTCAACATGGACGAGGGGATGATCGACGGCGTCGCCGCGATGGACCGCTTCCTCAAGCTGATCGCCGCCGAGCCCGACATCAGCCGCGTCCCGGTGATGGTCGACTCCTCGAAGTGGGAGGTCATCGAGGCCGGCCTCAAGTGCGTGCAGGGCAAGGCGATCGTCAACTCCATCTCGATGAAGGAGGGCGAGGAGGCGTTCCGCGACCACGCCCGGCTCTGCCGCAAGTACGGCGCCGCGGTCGTGGTGATGGCGTTCGACGAGGACGGCCAGGCCGACAACCTCGAGCGCCGCAAGGCGATCTGCGAGCGGGCCTACCGGATCCTGGTCGACGAGGTCGGCTTCCCGCCCGAGGACATCATCTTCGACCCCAACGTCTTCGCCGTCGCGACCGGCATCGAGGAGCACGCGACCTACGGCCAGGACTTCATCGAGGCCACCCGCTGGATCAAGGCGAACCTGCCCGGCGCCAAGGTCAGCGGCGGCATCTCCAACGTCTCGTTCTCCTTCCGCGGCAACAACCCCGTGCGCGAGGCGATCCACGCCGTCTTCCTCTTCCACGCCATCCGGGCCGGCCTCGACATGGGCATCGTCAACGCCGGCGCGCTGGTGGTGTACGACGAGGTCGACGCCGACCTGCGCCAGCGCATCGAGGACGTCGTCCTCAACACGCGTCCCGACGCCGCCGAGCGGCTGCTCGAGATCGCCGAGCGCTACAACGTCGCTGCCGCCGACGTCGAGGTCGACCGAGGACGAGTGGCGGGCGCTCCCCATCGGCGAGCGGATCACGCACGCCCTCGTCAAGGGCATCGACGCACACGTCGAGTCCGACACCGAGATCCTGCGCCAGGAGATCGCGGACCGCGGTGGTCGCCCGATCGAGGTCATCGAAGGCCCGCTGATGGACGGCATGAACGTCGTCGGCGACCTCTTCGGTGCCGGCAAGATGTTCCTGCCGCAGGTGGTCAAGAGCGCGCGCGTGATGAAGAAGGCCGTCGCCTACCTCATCCCCTTCATCGAGCAGGAGAAGCTCGACAACCCCGAGCTCGCGACCGCCAAGGACACCAACGGCACCATCGTCATGGCGACGGTGAAGGGCGACGTCCACGACATCGGCAAGAACATCGTCGGCGTGGTCCTGCAGTGCAACAACTACGAGGTCATCGACCTCGGGGTGATGGTGCCGGCGCAGAAGATCCTCGACACCGCCGCCGAGGTGGGGGCCGACATCATCGGGCTCTCCGGCCTGATCACGCCGTCGCTCGACGAGATGGTCAACTTCGCCTCCGAGATGCAGCGCCAGGGCCTCGAGATCCCGCTCCTCATCGGTGGCGCCACCACGTCCCGGGCCCACACCGCGGTCAAGGTCGACCCGAAGTACGACGGACCGGTCGTCTGGGTCAAGGACGCCTCCCGCTCCGTGCCCACCGCCGCTGCCCTGCTCCACGAGACCGGCCGCGCCAAGCTGATGGCCGACGTGAAGGCCGACTTCGACTCGCTCCGCACCCGCCACGCGGCCAAGAACGACCGGCCGATGGTGACCCTCGAGCAGGCCCGGGCCAACGCGACTCGGATCGACTGGACCGACCACCGTCCACGCAAGCCGCACATGCTCCTCCAGCAGGACCACGCGGTCTCCACGCTCATCGGCACCCGCGTCACCCAGAACGTCCGCGTGCTCCGCGACCAGGACCTGTCGGTGCTGCGCCGCTACATCGACTGGCAGCCCTTCTTCAACGCCTGGGAGATGAAGGGCGCGTTCCCCGACATCCTCAACAACCCCAGCTCGGGTCCCGCCGCCCGCAAGCTGTACGACGACGCGCAGGCGATGCTCGACACGATGATCGAGGAGAAGTGGATCCGCGCCCACGGTGTGGTCGGCTTCTTCCCGGCGAGCTCCACCGGCGACGACGTCGAGCTCTACCTCGGCGACGACCGGAGCGAGGTGCACGCCACGCTCCACCACCTGCGGCAGCAGGGCAAGCACCGCGACGGCGTACCCAACCGGTCGCTGGCCGACTACGTCGCCCCCCAGGACTCCGGTCTCCGCGACCACGTGGGGGCGTTCGCCGTGACCGCGGGTGACGGCGTGACGGAGCGGGTGGCCGCCTTCCGCGAGGAGCTCGACGACTACAACGCGATCCTGCTCGAGTCGCTCGCCGACCGGCTGGCCGAGGCGTTCGCCGAACGGCTCCACGAGCGCGTGCGCAAGGAGCTGTGGGGCTACGCGCCCGACGAGCGCCTCGACAACGTCGGGCTCATCAAGGAGCAGTACGACGGCATCCGTCCCGCGCCGGGCTACCCCGCCTGTCCCGAGCACACCGAGAAGCAGACCCTGTGGGAGCTGCTCGACGTCGAGGCCCACACCGGCATCAAGCTCACCGAGTCGATGGCGATGTGGCCGGGCGCCTCGGTCAGCGGCTTCTACTACTCCCACCCTCAGTCGCAGTACTTCGTGGTGGGCCGGCTCAACCGCGACCAGGTGGCCGACTACGCCGAGCGCAAGGGCTGGACCCTCGCCGAGGCCGAGCGGTGGCTCTCGCCCAACCTCGGCTACGACCCGGAGGACTAGATGAACCGGGCATCACACAGCAGCCGGGGCGGCGAGGTCGCTGGCGCTCCCACGCCTTTCCCGGCGGCTGTGCTCTGGGACATGGACGGCACCCTCGTCGACACCGAGCCCTACTGGATCGACACCGAGTACGCGCTGGCCGAGACGTACGGCGGCACGTGGTCCCACGAGCACGCGATGAACCTCGTCGGCAGCGCGCTCCTCGACTCCGGCGACTACATCCGGGTGCACATGGGCATCGACCGCACGCCGCAGCAGATCGTCGACGAGCTGCTCGACGGCGTGGTGGCGCGGGTGGAGGTCGAGGTGCCGTGGCGCCCCGGTGCCCGGGAGCTGCTCGCGGACCTGCACGCGCAGGGCATCCCGTGCGCCCTCGTCACGATGTCGTGGCAACGCTTCGTCGACCCGATCCTGGCGCGGCTCCCGGACGGGATCTTCGCCAGCATCGTCACCGGTGACCGGGTCGAGTTCGGCAAGCCCCACCCCGAGCCCTACCTCACCGCGGCCGCCGAGCTGGGGCTCGCCGCCGAGGAGTGCGTGGCCATCGAGGACTCCAACACCGGCGCCAAGTCGGCCGCCGCGGCGGGTTGCACGGTGCTCTGCGTGCCGCACCACGTGCCGATCCTCGAGGGCGAGGGACGGGTGTTCCTCGAGACCCTCGACGGGCTCGACGCCGCCGGTCTCGCTCGGCTCGTGGGCACCTACGCCGCCCGCTTGAGGCGACCGCCGGGCCGTGCGAACACGTGATCCGACCGTGACCATGTCGCTGTGGCCGGGGTCACAGCCAGCCGTCTATGGTGCGGGGACACACCCGATCGCATGACTTCCCGGAAGGACCTCGGATGTCTTTGAAACGCAACGCGGCGGCTCTCACAGCGGCCGTCCTGGCGGCTGCCACCTTGGCGAGCTGCGCCGAAAGTGACCGAGACGACCCAGACGGCTCAGGCGCCGAGGACGCCGGCACCTTCATCTTCGGCGCGGCGGGAGCCCCCGAGATGTTCGATCCCTTCTACGCCACGGACGGAGAGACGTTCCGGATCACGCGGCAGATGTTCGAGGGGCTGCTCGGCATCGAGCCCGGCAGCGCCGAGGTCGTGCCGGAGCTGGCCACCGAGTGGACTCCCAACGACGACGGCACCGAGTGGGCCTTCACCCTGCGCGACGACGTCACCTTCCACGACGGTGAGCCGTTCAACGCCGAGGCCGTGTGCTACAACTTCGAGCGCATGTTCGACCAGAACGACGCCGGCCAGACGGCAGGTGAGTACTGGGGCTACGTCATGGGCGCCTTCTCCAACGACGCGGACAGCTCGCTCTACCAGGGCTGCGAGGCCACGGACGAGTTCGAGGCCGACGGTCACCATCAGCGGACCGACGTCGGGCTTCCCGACCATGCTGACGCTCGAGTCGCTGTCCATGCAGTCGCCCAAGGCCCTCGAGGAGGGTGACGCCAACGGCATCGCCGCCGAGGGCGAGGGCTTCAGCTTCCCCGACTACGCCGACAACCCCGTCGGCACGGGGCCCTTCACGTTCGGTGAGTACGACGAGGCCAACGGCTCGATCACGCTGAACCGCAACGACGACTACTGGGGCGAGGCGGCCCAGGTCAGCGAGGTCGTGTTCCGGGTGATCCCGGACGAGAGCACGCGTCGCCAGGAGCTCGAGGCCGGCAGCATCAACGGCTACGACCTCCCCAACCCGGTCGACTGGGCCGGCCTCGAGGACGACGGCAACAGCGTCGAGATGCGCGACCCCTTCAACATCCTCTACCTCGGACTCAACCCCGAGGCCAACCCGCAGCTCAAGGACCTCAAGGTCCGACAGGCGATCTACCACGCGCTCAACCGCGAGCAGCTGGTCCAGACCCAGCTGCCCGAGGGCGCCGCGGTGGCGACGCAGTTCATGCCGGACACGGTCAGCGGCTACAACACCAGCATCGAGCCCTACGCCTACGACCCCGACGAGGCCAAGCGCCTGCTGTCCGAGGCCGGGGCCGAGGGCATGGAGCTGACCTTCGCCTACCCCACGGAGGTCAGCCGTCCCTACATGCCGGACCCGCAGAAGATCTACGAGGCACTGCGCACCGACCTCGAGGCCGTCGGCATCAAGGTGAACGTCAAGACCGCCGCCTGGAACGGTGGCTACCTCGACAACGTCTCCGGGGAGCCGGGCAAGTACGACGCCTACATCCTCGGCTGGACCGGTGACTACGACTCCGCGTACAACTTCATCGGCACGTTCTTCGGCAACCTGAAGGACAACGACTTCGGGACCGACGTCATGCCGTGGGGCAAGCAGCTGGCCGACGACCTCAAGGCCGCCGACGCCGTCGTCGACGAGGGCGAGCGAGGCGCAGCGTTCGAGGAGATCAACCGCCAGATCATGGAGGAGTACCTCCCCGGGCTGCCGATCAGCCACTCGCCGCCCGCCCTCGTGGTCGGTCCCGGCGTGGACGGCGTCATCCCCAGCCCGCTGACGGCCGAGGAGTTCGACACCGTGTCCGTCGGCGGTGAGTGAGGCACACACCGCCGCCGCGCCACGTGGAGCGTAGGCGAGGGGGTCGTCCGACCTGGGCGACCCCCTGGCCCGCTCGTGCCTGAGGAGAACCATGCTTCGTTTCGTCGTACGGCGCCTGCTGCAGATGGTGGGCGTCCTGCTCGTGCTCTCGATGCTCGTCTTCTTCTGGCTGCGCTCGCTGCCAGGGGGACCCGTGTCCGCCCTCCTCGGCGAGCGGCAGACGGAGGCCCGTCGGATCGCGCTGGAGAAGGCGCTCGGGCTCGACCAACCCCTCCCGGTCCAGTACCTCCGGTTCATGGAGCGTGCCTTCCAGGGCGACTTCGGGGTCTCCACCAAGGTGCTGCCGGGGGAGGACGCGCTCGACATCTTCCTGAGCCGCCTGCCGGCGACCGTGGAGCTGTCGTTCTTCGCGCTCGTGATCGCCATCGCGCTCGGGATCCCGCTCGGCTACCTCGCCGCGCGCCGCAAGGGCACCGCACTCGACACGACGACGGTGATCTTCTCCTTGGTCGGCGTCGCCGTGCCGGTCTTCTTCACCGGATTCCTCCTGAAGTACTTCTTCGCTGTGGAGTGGAACCTGCTGCCCATCTCCGGACGGCAGTGCATCGGTCTCGACGCCACCCGGATCACCGGGCTGTTCGTCCTCGACGGGATCCTGACCCGTGAGTGGGACGCCGCATGGGACGCCCTCAAGCACCTCGTCCTCCCAGCGGTGGCCCTGGCCACGATCCCGTTCGCCGTGATCTTCCGCATCACCCGGGCCTCGGTCCTCGACGTCCTCGACGAGGACTACGTCCGCACGGCCGAGGCGAAGGGCCTCACCGCCCGCGTGATCCGGGGACGCCACGTGCTCCGCAACGCCATGCTGCCCGTGGTGACCACCGTCGGGCTGCAGGTCGGCGGCCTGCTCTCGGGCGCCGTGCTCACCGAGACCGTGTTCTCATGGCGAGGCGTGGGGCAGGCCCTCTACCTGGGCTTCTCGCAGAAGGACTACCCGGTGCTGCAGCTGCTCATCCTCGCGGCCGCCGCGATCTACGTCCTGGTCAACCTGCTCGTCGACATCACCTATGCCCTCATCGACCCGCGGATCAGGACGAGGTGACCGGCCGTGAGCACTGAGACTCCCCAGCCGCCCGAGCGCACGTCGTACGCCGACCGCCGCAAGCAGCGGGTCGACGCGCTCGCCGCCGCCTCCGCGGACGAGGAGGGCGGCGTCTCCCTGATCCTCAGCGCCTGGCGGCGGCTGCGTCGCAACCCCGTCTTCCTGGTCGGTCTCGCGATCACGGTCGCGTTCGTCGTCCTGGCGATCATCTCGCCGTGGCTGGCGCCGTGGGACCCCGCGGCCCGGCCGCTCCTCGACGACATCCGACCCCAGTCCAACCCGGTCCCCGGTCCCGAGCCGGGTCACCCGCTCGGCGGCGACGACAAGGGGCGCGACCTGCTGTCCCGGCTCCTCGTCGGCAGCCAGCAGACGCTGATCGTCGGCGTGCTCGCGACGGTGTTCGGGCTCGCTGGGCGGTGTCACCCTCGGCACCATCGCGGGCGCGTTCGGCGGATGGGTCGACTCGGTGGTGATGCGCATCGTCGACGTGATGCTCTCCATCCCGTCCCTGCTGCTGGCCTTCTCCATCGCCGCACTGGCGAGCCGACCGAGCCAGTGGACGCTCATCATCGCCATCGCGACGGTCCAGGTGCCGATCTTCGCCCGATTGCTGCGCGGGTCGATGCTCGGCCAGCGCGCCAGCGACCACGTGCTGGCGGCACGGTCGCTGGGTGTCAAGCCCCAGGCCATCGTGTTCCGCCACATGCTGCCCAACGCACTGGGCCCGGTCATCGTGCAGGCCACCCTCGTGCTCGCGGTGGCCATCATCGACGCGGCCGCCCTCTCCTTCCTCGGCCTCGGCAACCCCGACGACCGCCGGCCCGAGTGGGGACAGATGCTGGGAGCGGCGCAGCCCTACCTCGGTCAGGAGCCGCACCTGGCCTTCTACCCCGCGGCCTGCATCATCGTGGTCGCGCTGGGCTTCACGCTGATGGGCGAGTCGCTGCGCGAGGCCCTCGACCCCAAGACCCGGAGGTGAGTGCGATGAGCACCCAACCGCTCAGTCCCGCTGCCCGGTCCGCAGAGCCGCTGCTGGCCGTGCGTGACCTGCGGGTGACGTTCGGTCGGCGTGGCGAGGAGCCGTTCCGGGCCGTCGACGGCATCAGCTTCGACGTACGTCCGGGACAGACGGTCGGCCTGGTCGGCGAGTCCGGGTGCGGCAAGTCCGTCACGTCCCTCGCGATCATGGGCCTGCTGCCGAGCCGCGGCAACACCGTGGAGGGCGCCGCCGTCTACGACGGCGAGGACCTGCTCACGCTGTCGTCGTCGCAGATGCGCGACCGTCGCGGCGCCGACATCGCGATGATCTTCCAGGACCCGCTGTCCTCCCTCAACCCGGTCGTCCAGATCGGCCGGCAGGTCACCGAGGTGATGGAGCGCCACCAGGGCCTCAGCCGCAAGGAGGCGCAGCCCAAGGCGGCCGACCTCCTGGACCGTGTCGGCATCCCGGACCCGAAGGCACGCCTGGCCAACTACCCGCACCAGCTGAGCGGCGGGATGCGCCAGCGCGCGCTCATCGCGATGGCGCTGGCCTGCCAGCCGCGCCTGCTCATCGCCGACGAGCCGACCACCGCCCTCGACGTGACGATCCAGGCGCAGATCCTCGCGCTGCTCAAGGAGCTGGTGGTCGACACCGGCACCGCCCTCGTGATGATCACCCACGACCTCGGCGTGGTGGCTGGTCTGTGCGACGAGGTCAACGTGCTCTACGGCGGCAAGATCGTCGAGCGCGGTGACCGCCACACGCTGTTCGCGAGGCCGCGCCACCCCTACACGGTGGGGTTGCTCAACTCGATCCCGCGACTCGACGCGCCGCGCGGTGAGGCGCTGTCACCCATCCCCGGCTCGGTGGCCGACAACCTGCCGTGGGACTCCGCCTGTGCCTTCGCCCCGCGCTGCCCCCACGCGCTCGACGTGTGCGTGCAGAGGACTCCCGAGTGGGAAGGGGACGACGTCGTGGGCCTGCGCTGCTTCAACCCCATGGGGGTGACCCGATGAGCCGTGGAACCAGCACCGACGCGGCGGCCGGTGCGCGACCTGCCGAGCACGGCGAGGTGCTCCTGGAGGTGCGCGATCTCGAGGTCTACTTCCCGATCAAGAGCGGAGTGGTCTTCGACCGCACGGTGGGGCACGTCCGCGCCGTCGACGGCGTCGACCTGACGATCCACCGCGGCGAGACCTACGGACTCGTGGGGGAGTCCGGCTGTGGCAAGTCCACGCTCGGCAAGGCGATCCTCAACCTCGAGACCCCGACCGCCGGCTCGGTGACCTTCGACGGCGTCGACATCGCCTCGCTCAAGGGCGAGGAGCTGCGCACCCAGCGCAAGCGGTTCCAGATGGTCTTCCAGGACCCGATGTCCAGCCTCGACCCGCGGCAGACGGTCGAGGCCCTGCTGCTCGAGGGCATGCGTGCTCACGGGCTCGACACCGACAAGTCCGCGACCCACGCACGGCTGCGCGAGCTGATGTCGGCGGTGGGGCTGCCGCCCTCGGGCCTGAAGAAGTACCCCCACGAGTTCTCCGGCGGCCAGCGGCAGCGCATCGGCATCGCCCGCGCGCTGTCGGTCAAGCCCGAGCTGATCGTGGCGGACGAGCCGGTGAGCGCGCTGGACGTCTCCATCCAGGCCCAGGTGATCAACCTGCTGCAGGACCTCCAGGAGGAGCTCGGTCTGACCTACCTCGTCGTCGCCCACGACCTCGCCGTCGTGCGGCACATCAGCGACCGGATCGGGGTGATGTACCTCGGCAGCCTCGTCGAGGAGTCAGAGGCCGGCGAGCTGTACGACGTGCCGCTCCATCCCTACACCCGAGCGCTCATGTCTGCGGTGCCCGTGCCGGACCCGCGGGTCGAGGACTCACGCGAGCAGATCCTGCTGACCGGCGACCTGCCCTCGCCGGCCAACCCGCCCGCCGGGTGCCGCTTCCACACGCGCTGCCCGTGGCGCCAGGAGACGCGGTGCGACACCGAGCGACCGCAGCTGCGGGTCGTCGACGTCGCCGGGGCGAGCGCCGGACACCGGGTGGCCTGCCACTGGGCCGAGGAGATCGCTCGCGGGGAGCTCCAGCCGCACGAGGTGTCCGCGTCCCTCGTGGACCAGGGCGGTTCCGGCTTCGGGGTGCCCGACGTCACCGAGCCGCCGCACCAGATGCAGGACGGCGACGCCTTCTAGTCCCGCGTGACGAGCGGTGCATGAGGCGGATTCTCGGCGCTCGGAAGCCGCCTGGCTCACCGCTCGAACGCGTGTCGGCGTACGACGCGCGGGCCGGCGGTGCGTGGGGCGGATTCCCGACGCGCGGAATCCGCCTGGCTCACCGCTCACTCCGGGCCTGCGGTGGTCGGAGCCACCTTCGCGAGCCGCCGAGTGTCGCTGGACCACCGCTCGACGTACGCCGCGCCGGTCAGCGGTGGCAGGGCCACCTTCGCGAGCGGAAAGGTGGCTGGACCACCGCTCGGGCGGTCAGTCCTCCGACTCGTCGGTCGAGACGTCGGCGACCACGACAGGTCGCTCTGGCAGCGGCGGGATCGTGCCGCCCTTGGTCGGGCAGAACTCGTGGAAGCTGCACCAGTCGCACAGGCGCGACGGGCTCGGCTGCCAGTCGCCGGACTCCTGGGCGTGCCTGATCGCAGCCCACACGGCCTCGACCTTGCGCTCGGTGGCGCGCAGGTCGTCCTCGTCGGGCTCGTAGCGCAGGATCTCGCCGTTGCCGAGGTAGATCAGCTGCAGCACCGACGGCACGATGCCGCGGAGCCGCCAGACGACGAGTGCGTAGAAGCGCATCTGGAAGAGCGCCTTGGCCTCGTAGCCCGCGGCCGGGCTCTTGCCGGTCTTGTAGTCCACCAGCCTGATCCGGCCGTCCGGCGCCACGTCGATCCGGTCGACGAAGCCGCGCAGGAGCAGCTTGGAGTCGAGGAGGGCCTCGACGTAGAGCTCGCGGTCGGCGGGCTCGAGGCGGCGCGGGTCCTCGAGGTCGAAGTAGCGGTCGAGGACCGTACGGGCCGACAGCAACCAGGCGGCGAAGTCGGGACCGGCCTCGCCGAACATCGCCTCGAGCTCGGGCTCGGCCTCGAGCAGTGCCTGCCAGGTCGGCTCGAGCATGCCTCCGGCCCGCTCGGGCGTGCGGTCGAGCGCCGGGAGGTCGAAGAGGTCCTCGAGCACCTTGTGGACCAGGGTGCCGCGCAGCGCGTCGGGCGACGGCGCCTCGGGGAGCCGGTCGATCGTGCGGAAGCGGTACATCAGGGGGCAGGCCATGAAGTCGCCCGCCCGGCTCGGCGAGATCGCGCCGAGCACGTCGACGCCGTCGACCGGCGTCGAGACCCGCTCGGCGGGGGACTCGGCAGTGGGAGGGGCCACGGGGATCGACATGAGGCGGCTCACGATAGGCGAGGCGTCCGACAGTCCCCGCCGAGCGGCGGTCGTGTCGGAGCCGTTGGCTAGGCTCGTGGTGTGCCCGAACCCACTGATCCAGCCGCCGGTGAGCCACGCAGGGCGCCGTCACCCCGGGCGCCCGGCACCCTGCGGATCGGCTCCATCGCGGGCATCGACGTCCTGATCACCAGCTCGTGGTTCATCGTCGCACTCCTCATCTCCCTCACGTTCGCCCCGCGCATCGAGCAGGTCGAGCCCGGCCTGGGCTTCTGGAAGTACGTCGCCGGCTTCGTCTTCGCGGTCGTGCTCTACCTCTCGGTGCTGCTCCACGAGGCGTCCCACGCCGTCACCGCCCAGCGCCTGGGCTACGGCGTCAACTCGATCACCCTCCACTTCCTCGGCGGCATGACCGAGATCGACGGCCAGTCGCGGCGACCGCGCCACGAGTTCTGGATCGCCGTCGTGGGTCCGCTGACGTCGATCGCGGTCGGGGTCGCCGCGGTCGGGCTCTGGTTCGTGGTCCCGGCCGGCCTGGTGCGGGTCGCGATCGAGGGGCTGGCCGGGGCCAACCTCGTCATCGGCGTGCTCAACCTCGTGCCCGGCCTGCCGCTCGACGGCGGCCGGGTGCTCAAGGCGGTCGTCTGGGGCGCCTCGGGCAACCAGCACCGGGCCACCATCGTCGCCGGGTGGGGCGGGCGCATCGCCGCCCTGGCACTGCTGGCCTGGCCGATCGTGCAGGAGCCGCTCATCGGTGTCGCCGCCGACGCTCCTCGACATCGTCCTGGTCTTCATCCTCGGCCTCTTCCTCTGGACCGGCGCGACCGCTGCGATGGCCCATGCCAAGCTCCGTGAGCGCCTCCCGGCACTCGTCGCGCGCCCGCTGGCCCGGCGTACGCTCACCGTCCCCTCCGACCTGCCGCTGGGCGAGGCGGTCCGGCGGGCGCAGGAGGCGCAGGCCGGCAGCATCGTCACCGTGGCACCCGACGGCACCCCGCTCGGCATCGTCAGCGAGGCAGCCGTGAGCGCGATGCCCGAGGAGCGTCGGCCCTGGGTGCCGGTCTCCACCGTCGCCCGAGCGCTGGAGGAGGGGCTGACCCTGCCCGCCACCGTCGCGGGGGAGGACCTCGTCCTCGCGATCAGCCGGCGTCCTGCGGAGGAGTACCTCCTCGATCGAGGCCGACGGCCGGATCTACGGAGTGCTGGCCACTGCCGACGTCGACCGGGCGTTCCGCGAGAACGCGTCGCGCTGACCCGGCGGGCGTCGTCGGCTGAGTGGATCGGCGGCTCGGCCACTAGTCTTCCCCGCATGTCCGAGCCCTCTCCCGACGTTCCCCCCGAGGCCTGGTCCGGCGTCCACCGCGGCCCCCTGCGTGAGGGCGAGTGGGTGCGGCTGGTCGACCAGAAGGGTCGCAAGCACAACTTCGAGCTGGTCGCGGGCAAGCGCTTCTTCTCCAACAAGGGCCACCTCGACCACGACGACATGATCGGTCGCGACGAGGGCTTCACGCTGACCTCGTCCGCAGCCGGGCAGTACCTCGTCTTCCGACCGCTGCTCAACGAGTTCGTCGTCTCGATGCCCCGCGGTGCCGCGGTCGTCTATCCCAAGGACGCCGCGCAGATCGTCGCGCTGGCCGACATCTACCCCGGGGCGCGGGTCGTCGAGGCCGGCGCCGGTTCGGGCGCGCTGACCTGCTCGCTGCTGCGCGCCGTCGGGCCGTGGGGGACGGTGACGTCGTACGAGCTGCGCGAGGAGTTCGCCGACGTCGCGCGTCGCAACGTCCACCAGTTCTTCAACGCTCCCGAGGGACAGTCGCACCCCGCGTGGGACCTGCGCCTCGGCGACCTCAAGGAGGGCCTGCCGGACCTCGGTGCGCGGCAGGTCGACCGGATCATCCTCGACATGCTCGACCCGTGGAACTGCGTCGACGCGGTCGCCGAGGCGCTCGTGCCCGGCGGCATCGTCTGCGCCTACGTCGCGACGACCACCCAGCTCTCCCGGGTGGTCGAGACCCTGCGGGTGCACGGCGGGTTCACCGAGCCGCAGCCGTGGGAGACGCTCGTGCGCGACTGGCACGTCGAGGGTCTGGCCGTCCGGCCGGGCCACAAGATGATCGGCCACACCGCGTTCCTCGTCACCGCGCGCCGGATGGCGCCGGGGGAGAAGCCGCCTCGCAAGACCCGCCGCCCCGCGCCCGGGGCGTACGGCGCCGACTACACCGGCCCCCGGCCGGCGGACATCCCGCCGGTCGAGGCGGTCGAGCCCGGCGACAGCCCCGTCGACGAGTGAGCCAGGATCGAGGTCGTCGACTGGTCGCCCCGCTGGGGTGAGCAGTTCGACGAGGTCGCCGGTCGTGCTGCGCGAGGCGCTGGCGGGTCTCGAGTCCGCAGCCGTCGAGCACGTCGGCTCCACGTCGGTCCCGGGCCTGGCCGCCAAGCCGATCCTCGACATCGACGTGGTCGTCGACGGTGACGACGTGCGCGCAGCGATCGCCGCCCTGGAGTCCGTCGGCTACGTCCATCGCGGGGACCTCGGCGTGACCGGCCGCGAGGCGTTCTTCGCGCCCGATCGACCGCGGCGACACGTCTACGTCTGCACGGCCGGCACCACGAACGTCCGCAACCACCTCGCCGTCCGCGACACCCTGCGCGCGCGCGACGACCTGCGCGACGCGTACGCCTCGGTGAAGCTCGCCCTCGCAGCGGAGCCCGGCATGGACATCGACACCTACATCGCCGGCAAGTCGGCCGTCCTCCAGCAGGTGCTCGAGGTCTCGGGCGAGTTCACTGCCGAGGAGCTGCTCGCGATCCACCGGCTCAACGAGGCCTGACCGTAGGGGGTTCCATATCCGAACTGGAGCCTCCTGCCCGATGCTTCGCGGTGGAGGCTCCAGCTTCCCCGGGTACCCGGGGAAACCGACCCGGCACCAGCCACCGATGCGAAACGGTGACCAACTCAGGCGTGTATGCACTTCCGTCCCACGAGTGAGTGGGTAGTGTCGCCATCGACGGAGGAGGTGCCCATGTCCGAGCCGACACGCGAGCAGCTTGCCACTCAGGTGCGCTACCTGGAGGCCGAGGTCACCGACCTGCGCCGCCGCCTCGACGACGTACCGGGTCAGGCGCGCGGCCTCGAGAGCCGGCTGGCGGACGCCCAGCGGTCCCTGGCCGCCGTCTCGAGCCAGAACGAACGCCTCGCGCAGACGCTGCGTGACGCCCGCGACCAGATCACCACGCTGAAGGAGGAGGTCGACCGGCTGGCCCAGCCCCCGGCCGGCTTCGGCACCTTCCTCGGGCGCAACGACGACGACTCGGTCGACGTCTTCACCGGCGGGCGCAAGCTGCGCGTCAGCGTCAGCCCCGCGGTCGAGATGGACGGCCTCGTCCGTGGCCAGGAGGTCATGCTCAACGAGGCGCTCAACGTCGTGGCTGCGCTCGACTTCGAGCAGGTCGGCGAGGTCGTGATGCTCAAGGAGATCCTGGCCGACGGCGAGCGCGCGCTGGTGATCGCCAACGCCGACGAGGAGCGGGTCGTCCGCCTCGCGGAGCCCCTGCTGGGGGAGGACGTCACCATCCGCGCCGGCGACTCGCTGCTGCTCGACACCCGGGCGGGCTACGTCTACGAGGTGGTGCCGAAGTCGGAGGTCGAGGAGCTCGTCCTCGAGGAGGTCCCCGACATCGACTACTCGCAGATCGGTGGCCTGGTCGCGCAGATCGACGCGATCCGCGACGCCGTCGAGCTGCCCTACCTCCACCCCGAGCTGTTCAAGGACCACGAGCTCAAGCCGCCGAAGGGCGTGCTGCTCTACGGCCCTCCCGGCTGCGGCAAGACGCTGATCGCCAAGGCGGTCGCCAACTCGCTGGCCAAGAAGGTCTCGGAGCGCACCGGGGCGTCGGGGAAGTCCTACTTCCTCAACATCAAGGGTCCCGAGCTGCTCAACAAGTACGTCGGCGAGACCGAGCGCCACATCCGGCTGGTGTTCCAGCGGGCGCGCGAGAAGGCGTCGATGGGCACTCCCGTCATCGTCTTCTTCGACGAGATGGACTCCCTCTTCCGCACCCGCGGCTCGGGCGTCTCCTCCGACGTCGAGAACACGATCGTGCCGCAGCTGCTGAGCGAGATCGACGGCGTGGAGGCGCTGGAGAACGTGCTCGTGATCGGTGCCTCCAACCGCGAGGACATGATCGACCCGGCCATCCTGCGCCCGGGCCGGCTCGACGTGAAGATCAAGATCGAGCGGCCCGACGCCGAGTCGGCGCGCGACATCTTCTCCAAGTACCTCACCTCGACCCTGCCGCTCCACAGCGTCGACCTGGCCGAGTTCAACGACGACCGCGAGGCCACGGTGGCGGCGATGATCCGCGCCACGGTCGAGCGGATGTACACCGAGTCGGAGGAGAACCGCTTCCTGGAGGTCACCTACGCCAACGGTGACAAGGAGGTCCTCTACTTCAAGGACTTCAACTCCGGCGCGATGATCCAGAACATCGTCGACCGGGCCAAGAAGATGGCGATCAAGGACTTCCTCGACAGCGACCTCAACCCCGCCCAGCGCGGCCTGCGGGTCCAGCACATGCTCCAGGCGTGCGTCGACGAGTTCAAGGAGAACGAGGACCTGCCCAACACCACCAACCCCGACGACTGGGCGCGGATCTCGGGCAAGAAGGGTGAGCGCATCGTGTTCATCCGCACCCTCGTCACCGGCAAGCAGGGCACCGAGCCGGGTCGGTCCATCGACACCGTCGCCAACACCGGCCAGTACCTCTGAGGCCCGGGGAGTCGACGATGAGCCCCGACGACGACCTCGGCCACGGCGACATCGAGGCGGCCCTGGCGACGCGGCGCGAGCTCGGTGCCCGCTACGACGCCGAGCTGGTCGACGGCTTCGCCGAGCGCATCGAGCGGGCCGTCGACCGGCGGGTGGCCGACCAGGTCGCGCTGCATGGCAGCGGCGTACGTCCGCCGTGGCCGGAGCCGGTTCCCGTCAGTTCGCGCTCGGCGTCATCTCGCTCGTGCGTCGGCGTCCCGGTCACGCATCGTGCCCTGGTCGTCACCGACAACGGCCTTCCTGGCGCTGCGTGGTCGCGCTGGCTGGGGATCGTCGGCGGTCAACGTCGCCCACGCCTCGCGGTCACGGGCGCCGCAGGACTGAGGCGACACGCCGGGCCGAACACCCCTCGGGAGGGGCCGGCTCGGGTGCGGCGGGCGACTAGGTTGGCCAGATGCGAACCATTCTGATCATCGTCGTCGTCGTCGTCATCGTCCTCTTCCTCGCCGGCTTCCTGCGTCGCGGTCGCTGACCCGTCAGCCGGCGACCAGCCGGTAGCCGTAGGTCCACGGCCGCGAGACGGCCGGTCCGGGCAGGTACTCCTGCTGGGTCTCCTCGACGTGCCATCCCGCCTGCTCCACGAGGGCCGGGATGTCGCGCGTGAGGTGGCACCCTCCGGCCACGGCTCGCTGCAGCGGCTCCATCCGCCGCTGCCAGCGGCGTACGGACTCGTCGGGCGCCAGCCCGTGCTCGAGCGCGTGCAGCCGCCCGCCCGGGCGCACCACCCGACGGGCCTCCCGCAGCGCCAGCAGGGGGTCGGGGATCGTGCAGAGGCTGAACGTGACGAGCGCGCTGTCGTGCGACTCGTCCGGCAGGTCGAGGCGCTGGCCGTCGAGGCCGGCGCGCTCGATCGGCACCTGTGTGCGCGTACGCCGTCGCTCGGAGAGCTGCCAGCCCAGGTCGGACGGCTCGATCGCCGTCACGGACGTGACCTCCGGTGGGTACCACCGGACGTTGAGGCCGCTCCCGAAGCCGATCTCGAGGACCCGTCCGGTCAGCCCGGCGCAGGTCACCGCGCGCATCTCGCCGACCTCGTGGCCACGCAGGCTCAGGTCGGTCAGACGAGGCACCACGCGCTCGTCCCACACCCGTAGGCTCATGGCATGAGCGTACGACGCGTGATGGGCACGGAGGTCGAGTACGGCATCTCGGTGCAGGGGCAGCCCGCGGCCAACCCGATGGTCGCCTCGTCCCAGGTCGTCAACGCCTACGCCTCGTCGACGGTCAAGGCGCGCCGGGCCCGGTGGGACTTCGAGGAGGAGTCGCCGCTGCGCGACGCCCGCGGCTTCGACATGGCCCGCCAGATCGCCGACCCGAGCCAGCTCACCGACGAGGACCTCGGGCTCGCCAACGTCATCCTCACCAACGGCGCCCGGCTCTACGTCGACCACGCGCACCCGGAGTACTCCTCGCCCGAGGTGACGACGCCGCTCGACGTGGTGCGCTGGGAGAAGGCGGGGGAGCAGGTCATGCTCGACGCCTCCCGCATGGCGGCGCAGGTGCCCGGCAGCGCGCCGATCCTGCTCTACAAGAACAACACCGACAACAAGGGCGCGTCCTACGGCGCCCACGAGAACTACCTGATGCGGCGCTCGACGCCGTTCGCCGAGATCGTGCGCCACCTGACGCCGTTCTTCGTGTCCCGGCAGGTCGTCACGGGTGCCGGCCGCGTCGGCATCGGCCAGGACGGCCGCGACACCACCCCCGAACGCGGCTTCCAGATCAGCCAGCGCTCCGACTACTTCGAGGTCGAGGTCGGGCTCGAGACCACCCTCAAGCGGCCGATCATCAACACCCGCGACGAGCCGCACGCCGACCCCGCGGTCTACCGCCGGCTGCACGTCATCCTGGGCGACGCCAACCTCGCCGAGGTCTCGATCTACCTCAAGATCGGCACCACGTCGCTGGTGCTCGCGATGATCGAGGACGGCTTCATCGACCGCGACCTCACGGTGGAGGGGGCCGTCCGGACGCTGCGCGACGTCTCCCACGACCCCACCCTGCGCCACCTCGTGACGCTGCGCGACGGCCGTCGGCTGACCGCCGTCCAGCTGCAGATGGAGTACCTCGAGCTGGCCCGCAAGTACGTCGAGGACCGCCTCGGCGCCGATGCCGACGACCAGACCGTCGACGTGCTCGCGCGCTGGGAGTCGGTGCTGACCCGGCTCGAGCGCGACCCGATGGAGTGCGCCACCGAGCTCGACTGGGTGGCCAAGCTGAAGCTCCTCAACCAGTACCGCGACCGCGACTCCCTCGACTGGGACGACGCCAAGCTGCACCTGATCGACCTGCAGTACGCCGACGTACGTCCCGACAAGGGCCTCTACCACCGGCTCGCGGCCTCCGGGCGGATCGAGCGCCTGCTCGACGACGCCTCGATCGAGGCCGCCATGCACGACCCGCCGACCGACACCCGCGCCTACTTCCGCGGCCGCTGCCTCGACAAGTACGCCGACTCGGTGGCCGCCGCGTCGTGGGACTCGGTGATCTTCGACCTGCCCGGTCGCGAGTCCCTCCAGCGGGTGCCGACCATCGACCCGCTCCGCGGCACGCGCGCCCACGTCGGCGACCTGATCGACCGCTGCGACACCGCCCAGGCGCTCGTGGCGGCCATCACCCGCTGAGTCCAGGCTGAGACTCGCCCGTCCGCCGAGGGTGAACGTCCTTGTCGCGTCGGTGGGAGTGGATAGGGTCGAGTCATGGCCCAGGAGCAGAAGCAGCCGCGCAAGTCCTCGCAGGAGGAGACGGCGACCGAAGAGGTCGTCGAGAGCGACGTCGCCGAGCGCAAGGAGATGATCGACGAGGACGTCGACGCGATCCTCGACGAGATCGACGAGGTCCTCGAGGCCAACGCCGAGGACTTCGTGAAGTCGTTCATCCAGAAGGGCGGCCAGTGACTCGATGAGCGAGTCCCGCCTGCCCACGTCCTTCATGACGCCCGGCACGTCGAGCTTCGCCGACTTCATCGGCGCGCAGGCACCCGACCTGCTCCCGTCGCGCCGCGCCGTCCCGGCGGGCAACGCCGGCGACCTGGCGCCCCACGGCACCACGATCGTCGCGGCCACCTTCGCCGGCGGTGTCGTGATGGCGGGCGACCGCCGGGCCACGATGGGCAACATCATCGCCCAGCGCGACATCCAGAAGGTCTTCCCGGCCGACGAGTTCTCCGTCGTCGGCATCGCCGGCACGGCCGGTCTCGCGGTCGAGATGGTGCGGCTGTTCCAGACCGAGCTCGAGCACTACGAGAAGATCGAGGGCACCACGCTCTCGATGGACGGCAAGGCCAACCGCCTCGCCGCCCTCATCCGCGCCAACCTCGGCCTCGCGATGCAGGGCCTCGCCGTCGTGCCGCTCTTCGCCGGCTTCGACCTCGAGGCCGACCAGGGCCGGATCTTCAGCTACGACGTCACCGGCGGGCGCTACGAGGAGACCGCGTTCCACTCGGTCGGCTCGGGCTCGCTCTTCGCCCGCGGGTCGCTCAAGAAGCTCTACCGCGACGACTTCGACGCCGACGAGGCGGTCATGGCCGTCGTCCAGGCGCTCTACGACGCCGCCGACGACGACTCCGCGACCGGCGGCCCCGACCTGACCCGGCGGATCTTCCCGGTCGTCCACCTGATCACGCCCGACGGCGGTCGGCGCATGCCCGACGAGGAGGTCTCGGCCATCGCGGACCGGATGATCGCCTCGCGCATGCAACGCCCCGACGGCCCCGCCGCCCCTTGACCTGAGTGGGAGATCGAACTGTGAGCGAGCGAAGCGAGCCCGTGACCGAGCGCAGCGAGGCACCATCCAGCAGAGCGCGGCATGCTCGTGCGAGGCCGGAGGCATCGCATGAGCATGCCGTTCTACGTCTCGCCCGAGCAGCTGATGAAGGACCGGGCCGACTTCGCGCGCAAGGGCATCGCCCGCGGGCGTTCGGTCGTCGCCGTGCAGTACGCCGACGGGATCCTGTTCGCCTCCGAGAACCCGTCGCAGGCGCTGCACAAGGTCAGCGAGATCTACGACCGGATCGCCTTCGCGGCGGTCGGTCGCTACAACGAGTTCGAGAACCTCCGCATCGCCGGCGTACGCCTCGCCGACATGCGCGGCTACGCCTACGACCGGCGCGACGTGACCGGCCGCGGGCTGGCCAACGCCTATGCCCAGACGCTCGGCACGATCTTCTCCTCGGGCGGCGAGAAGCCCTACGAGGTCGAGCTCTTCGTCGCCGAGATCGGCGACGTGGCGGCCGACGACCAGCTCTACCGACTCACCTACGACGGCCAGGTGGCCGACGAGCACAAGTTCGCCGTGATGGGCGGCGCGGCCGACGTGGTCGCGACGGCGTTGCGCGAGCACTACGTCGAGGGAGCCTCGCTCGAGGAGGCGGTGCGCCTCGCGGTGTCGGCGCTGGGCCACAGCGAGACCGAGGACCGCGTGATCGCGGCCGACGCCCTCGAGGTCGCCGTGCTCGACCGTACGCGCGAGCAGCCCCGCAAGTTCCTGCGGCTGCGCGCGCCCCGCCTGACCGAGATCCTGGGCGAGCGTGGCGCGGCGAGCGCCGCCGACCCGGCTCCCGAGGACGCCCTCGCCGGTGCGGCTCCGCACCACTCCGGTCAGGACGACCCGCAGGACCCGACCGACCAGGTCTCCGGCGCGACGCCCCCGCTGGAGGACCCGCTCACGGGTGAGCCCGCAGGGACGCCGCCCGTCGCCCCGCCGGCCACGCCCACGCCCGACGACCCGGCCCCCGCCGGCAGCCGGACGACCCGGCCTCCCGGCGAGACGCCCCGCCGGTGATCCGAGCAACCCCACCCACTGATCGTGGGGCACTTCCTCTGCGTGACCGCGGTGCGCAGCGAGGACTTCGCGCGCGTGCTCGGCGCGGTGCAGGGCTACCTCGTCTCCCACGGGGTGGAGCCCTCGGTCGTGGCCGACCGGTCGAGTCCCGCCGTCGACGTGGCGCTCTTCGAGCCGCTCGAGCTGGACCGCCAGTCGCGGATCTCGCGACGGTCCCAGGAGCTTCCGCCGCCCACCTCTGCTCACGCGCCACACCCGGCAGCGGCGCTTCCGGCGGCACGTGGGTGGCACGGGTGGGCCGCGCCGGGAGGGCGGACCATGGCTCGACAGCGCGGAATCCGCCTTACGCACGCGCCCCAGTCCTCCCGGGCGAGTCGTGATGCGGTCGCCCCACGGTCCGATCAGCGGAGGTCGTGGAGAGCCGCCGGCCACGTGCCCGGTCGGCTCGGTGGGGATCCCGCTGAGCCGCCGCCGGTAGCGCACCAGGGAGCCGAACTCCCCGAGTGCGTGCCACAACCTCTGGTGCGCGGCCCAGGGGAGCGGACCGGTGGGCCGGGCGCTCCCGTCGGGGCCGAACTCGTGCCAGGCGTCACCGAAGCCGATCCACACCGGCGTCCACGTGGCTGCGTCGTCCCAGGCGCCGCGCCGCTGCTCGACCAGGCGTCGGCGGAGCTGGAACTCCATCCGCTCGCCGTCGACGACCACGGGGGCCGTCCGGACGGGCCACAGCCACAGGTCGTCGGTCATCACCCGCAGCTCGAGGTCCGCCACCTGGCTCGGCTCGACCAGCACCGTCGCGACGAGGTGGCGGGCTTCCATGGGGGCAACGCTCACCCGGAGGAGCCCGGGCCGTCAAGAGCGTCCTGTCGGGTCGTGGCGTCGCCTGCGGCGGCGATCCCGCCAGTCCAGGCACGCGTCGCAGCCCTGTCCGAGGACCGAGCAAGACGGCTCGCCGAGCGAGACTTCGCAGCGGAGTGACGGCTGCGGTGGGGTCCACGCGCCTAGGGTGGGGACATGGACCGGCGCATCTTCGGCATCGAGAACGAGTACGGCGTCACGTGCACGTTCAAGGGCCAGCGCCGGCTGAGCCCCGACGAGGTCGCCCGCTACCTCTTCCGCAAGGTCGTCAGCTGGGGCCGCTCGTCCAACGTCTTCCTCCGCAACGGCGCCCGGCTCTACCTCGACGTCGGCAGCCACCCGGAGTACGCCACCCCCGAGTGCGACGACATCGTGGAGCTCGTCACCCACGACAAGGCGGGCGAGCGGATCCTCGAGGGCCTGCTCCTCGACGCCGAGAACCGCCTCCACGAGGAGGGCATCTCCGGCGACATCTACCTGTTCAAGAACAACACCGACTCGGCCGGCAACTCCTACGGCTGCCACGAGAACTACCTCGTCGGCCGGGCGGGGGAGTTCAGCAAGCTCGCCGACGTGCTGATCCCGTTCCTGGTCACCCGGCAGATCGTCGTCGGTGCCGGCAAGGTCGTGATGACCCCGCGCGGGGCGTCGTACAGCGTGAGCCAGCGCGCCGAGCACATCTGGGAGGGCGTCAGCAGCGCCACCACCCGCAGCCGCCCGATCATCAACACCCGCGACGAGCCGCACGCCGACGCCGAGCGGTTCCGCCGCCTCCACGTGATCGTGGGCGACTCCAACATGAGCGAGACCACGACGATGCTCAAGGTGGCCTCGTGCGACCTCGTGCTGCGGATGATCGAGGAGGGCGTGGTGATGCGCGACCTCACCATGGAGAACCCGATCCGCGCGATCCGCGAGATCAGCCACGACCCCACCGGGCAGCGCAAGGTGCGCCTGGCCAACGGTCGCGAGGCGAACGCGCTCGAGATCCAGGCGGAGTACCTCGGCAAGGCCCGCGACTTCGTCGACCGCCGCCAGATCTCCACCCCGACCATCGAGCGGGCGCTCGACCTGTGGGAGCGCGGCCTCAAGGCCGTCGAGTCCGACGACCTCGGCCTGGTGGACCGCGAGATCGACTGGGTCATCAAGTACAAGCTCATCGAGCGCTACCGCGCCAAGCACGGCCTGTCGCTCGGTGACGCCCGCATCGCCCAGCTCGACCTCGCCTACCACGACATCCACCGCGGCCGCGGCCTCTACTACCTCCTGGAGAAGCGCGGCGCCGTCGCCCGCGTCACCACCGACCTCAAGATCTTCGAGGCCAAGAGCGTCCCGCCGCAGAACACCCGCGCCCGGCTGCGCGGCGAGTTCATCCGCAAGGCCCAGGAGCGCCGCCGCGACTTCACCGTCGACTGGGTGCACCTCAAGCTCAACGACCAGGCGCAGCGCACCGTGCTGTGCAAGGACCCGTTCAAGGCGTACGACGAGCGCGTGCAGCGGCTCATCGACGGGATGTGACCAGCCTGTGACCGGTGTCGTCGCGCATCGGTAGGGGTCGCTGGATAGGGTGACCCGGCCAACGATGTGTCGATCGATGAGGTTGAAATCTGTGTCTCGTGTCCGTTCCCTTCCTTCTGGTCGGGCTGTCGGGCCCGCCGACGTGCCCTCAGCGGTGTCCTCGCCGTCAGCCTGCTCGGGCTCGCCGCCTGCGGGTCCGAGTCGAGCGACGCCGACGAGGGCAGCGCCTCGCTGAGCTCGGTGACCGTCGAGGGCAAGCAGGGCGAGGCGCCCGAGGTGACCTTCGACGGCCGCCTCGACCCCACGAAGACCGAGACCGACGTCGTCATCGAGGGTGACGGCGAGGACGTGGCCGCCGGCGACACCGTCGAGGCGCAGTGGTGGATCGGCAACGGCTACACCGAGAAGGAGACGCAGAGCACCTACGACGGCGAGCCCCAGTCGCTGGAGCTCGGCGACGACGTGCTGCCGTTCCTCACCGAGACGATGGTCGGGCAACCAGGTCGGTGACCGGGTCGTGGCGCTGATGCCCTCCGACAAGGCGTTCGGCGAGGGCGGCGGCGTGCGGTTCGGCATCGGCAACCGCGACGCGGCGGTCATCGTCGTCGACATCATGGGCCGCTCCGAGACCGTCCCCGCCGACCGTGCCGCCGCTCGACGGACCGCAGGGTGAGGAGAAGAAGCCCGCCGGCTGGGCGCCGACCATCGTCGAGCAGGACGGTGTCATCACCGGGTTCGACTTCAGCACTGCCCACGAGCCGACCGGCGAGCTCATCGCCACCACCCTGATCAAGGGTGACGGCGCCAAGGTGGAGTCCGGCCAGACCCTCACCGTCAACTACCTCGGTCAGGTCTACAACGCCGACGCGCCCTTCGACGAGTCCTACACCGGCGAGCCGGCCGAGTTCCCGATCGGTGTCGGCCAGGTCATCGCGGGCTGGGACGAGCGCCTCGTGGGCCGCACCGTCGGCTCGCGGGTGATCCTCGAGATCCCGCCGAACAAGGGCTACCAGGCGCGAGGGCAACCCGGACGCCGGCATCAAGGGCACCGACACGCTCTTCTTCGTGGTCGACATCCTCGGCGTGTCCTGAGCGACTGACGAGCGGGTCGGCGAGAGGCAGGGGAGGGGAGCCATGGCGCAGCCTCGAGCAGAGCGGCTGATGAACCTGCACATCCTGCTGCTCGGCGCCAAGCGGTTCATCGGCAAGGACGCCATCCGGGAGGCCGTGTACGGCGACCACCCGCGCGGCGCCTGCGGGTGACGAGGCCTTCGAGCGTGCCTTCGAGCGCGACAAGGACGCCCTGCGCCAGATCGGCGCCGTGATCGAGGTCGGCAGCGCCGACGCCTTCTTCGACGACGAGATCGGCTACCGCATCCCCACCGAGCAGACCTCGCTGCCCGAGATCCGCTTCGAGTCCGACGAGGCGGCCGTGCTCGGCCTCGCCGCCCAGGTCTGGCAGCAGGCCACGCTCGCCAAGGCGACCGCCCGCGCGCTGGCCAAGCTCAAGGGGCAGGGCGTCGAGATCGACCCGGCCCGTCTGGAGGTCGTCGCACCGGCGATCGCCGCCGACGAGCCCGCCTTCGAACCGCTCTGGGACGCCGTCGGCAAGCGCCGCCAGGTCAGCTTCCCCTACCAGCGCGCCAGCGAGACCGAGGCCACCACGCGTCGCGTGCAGCCGTGGGGGCTCGCGCGGTCCTCGGGCCGCTGGTACGTCGTCGGCTTCGACGTCGACCGCGGCGCCGAGCGGGTCTTCCGGCTCTCGCGCATCGTCGGGGCGGTGCGTCCCACCGGCAAGTCCGGTGCGTACGACGTGCCGGCGGGCACCGACGTACGCGCCGTCGCCCGTCGGCTCTCGCCGTCCTTCCCGTCCGTGCGCGCCGAGCTCCGGGTGCGGCAGGGCACGGGTGTCGGGCTGCGCCGACGCGCGGAGTCCGTCGACGCGCTGGACGAGCCGGGCTGGGACCGCGTCGTCGTGCAGGGACCGGTCCACGAGCTGTCCGACGAGGTGCTGACGTACGGCAGCGACGTCGTGGTCGAGACGCCGGAGACGCTGCGCGACGAGGTGGTCTCCCGGCTCCGGGCGGTCGCCGGCGCGGGCGGTGACGAGCGATGACCAGCCAGAGCGCCGACACCGCTCCCGACCAGGTCGCCCGCCTGCTGGCCCTGGTGCCGTACCTCCTCGCCCGCGGGGAGGTACGCCTCGACGACGCCGCCGCCCACTTCGGCACCGACGCCGAGCAGATCGAGCGCGACCTGCGACTGCTCTTCATGACCGGTGTCTCGCCCGGGCTCCCCGGCGACCTCATCGAGGTCGACCTCGAGGCGCTCGAGGGCGACCGGATCATCCGCGTCGACAACGCCGACTACCTCGCCCGTCCGGTGCGCTTCTCGCCGGCGGAGGCCACCTCGCTCGTGGTGGCGCTGCGCACGATGGTCGAGGCCGCACCCGACGAGGCGCGCGACGTCATCGAGCGCACGCTCACCAAGCTCGAGTCGGCCGCCGGGCAGGACGGCGAGGGCCTGCTGCGCCTGCACGTCGATCCGACGGCCCTCGAGAGCAGCGCGGTCGTCCCGGTGCTGGAGGCGGCGATCGCCCACGGGCACCAGGCCGAGATCACCTACCACGTGCCGTCCCGTGACGAGGAGTCCCGCAGGGTCGTGGATCCGCGCGGCCTGGCCCGCGTCGAGGACCTGCTCTACCTCGACGCGTGGTGCCACACCGCCCAGGGCGACCGGGCGTTCCGGGTCGATCGGATCCTGGCCGCCACCGAGCTCGAGACGCCCGTCGCGGACCCGGGGGCGCGCGCACGCGACCTGACCGGTGGGTGGTTCACCGACTCCGAGACCCGTACGGTCACCTTGCGCCTCGCCCCGCCCGCGCGCTGGGTGATCGAGTACTACCAGGTCACCGCACAGCGACCCGGACCCGACGACACGATCGACGTCGACCTCGAGGTGGCCAGCGAGCAGTGGGTCCGCTCGCTGCTCTTCCGGCTCGCCCCGCACGCCACGCTGCTGGCCCCCGACGACTACGCCGCCACGTTCGCATCCGCAGCACGGGCAACCCTCCGCCTCTACGGGGATGGCGGCGTAGACTCCCCATGAACCTCGCAGCACCTCCCATCCCGCAATCCCACGCTTGGAGTGACCTCATGATCAACCCACTGGTCGGTATGCCCCAGGGGCTGGAGTGGCTGGTGATCCTGGCGATCGTCGTGCTCGTGTTCGGTGCCGCCAAGCTCCCCGACCTCGCCCGCAGCACGGGCCAGGCGCTGCGGATCTTCAAGACCGAGACCAAGGACCTGCGCGACGGCGGCAAGGACGACGCGGACAAGACGCCCGAGCAGCGTGAGATCGAGGCCCGCGAGGTCGAGGCCCGGCACGAGACCACGGGTGACGTGGTCCGCGAGCGGCGCGACGACACCACCGCCTGACCCGGGTGAGGATCTCCGGCCTCGCCGGTCTCTTCAAGGGACCGCCGCCAGAGGCTGTCGGCCCGGACGGGCGGATGGCGCTCGCCGACCACTTCCGTGAGTTCCGCGCACGGCTGCTGCGCGTGCTGCTGGCCTTCGTGGTCGCCGTGACTGTCGCCCTGGTGTTCCGGCACGCCCTGCTCGATCTCGTCGTCGGACCGTACGAGGCGGCGCAGGCCACGCTCCCCGAGGGCACCACCAACGCCACCACGCGAGGTGCGGGGGGCGGGTTGCTGCTGTGGCTCACCTTGTGCGGCTTCGCGGCAGTCATCGTGACGGCGCCCTACTGGCTCTACCAGATCTGGGCGTTCGTGCTGCCCGGGCTGTACGCCCAGGAGCGCCGGATGACCCGCATCTTCGCCGGCGTCGCCGGCCCGCTGTTCATCGGCGGCGTCGTCCTCGGCTACATCACGTTGCAGGTCGCGCTGGAGGTGCTGATCGGGTTCAACCCGGACAACGTCACCAACCTCATCGACTTCAACGACTACCTGCAGTTCTTCACCCGGACGCTCTTCGTCTTCGGACTGGCCTTCAACATCCCGGTGTTCGTGGTGCTGCTCAACTTCGCCGGTGTGGTGAAGGGCGCCTCGCTCAAGGCCTACCGGCCCTGGATCATCATCGGCACCTTCATCTTCGCTGCCGTGGCGACGCCGTCGGCCGACCCCTTCACGATGACGCTGATGGCCGTGCCGATGGTGGTGCTGTTCTTCCTCTCCGAGTTCATCGCCCGGTTCAACGACCGTCGGCGTGCCCGCAAGGCCCCGAACGCCGGGCTGGGCCCCGACGACCTGTCTCCCATCTGACCTCGCCCTGCCCGGCTCTGACAGGCTGGGGCCATGCAGGCATCGATCACCGACATCGATCCGTTCGACCTGCCCGAGTGGCTCGGCACCCACGACGTGGTGTGGCGCTCCGACGCGGGCCTGCGGACCGGTCACCTGGTCGAGGGCCGGCTGACCGGGGAGGGGACCGACGACGTCGTGTGCGACCTCCTCGCCGTCGACGAGGCCTATCCCGAGCCGGTCGTCGACGACGCGACCCGCCTGCGGGTGCACCAGGCCTGGCGGCACGGACAGGTCGTGGTCGGCTCCCTCGGCACCCGGATGGTCCTCGCCGTGCCCGGCACCGGCTTCGGTCCCGACCTCGTGCTGGAGGCGCTCGGACGGTTCGCGAACGCCGTCGGCGCACGCGCCGAGCGCTACGCGGCCCTGCTGCGGCTGGGTGCCTAGGACTGCGGGATAGGGTCGCGCCATGCACGACCCGTCAGACCCCGATGTCTCCGTGCGGGGCCGTGAGATCGCCATGCTGACCAATCCCACGTCCGGTGGTGGCAAGGGCGCTCGCCACCGTGACGTGGCGCTGGCCCGGCTCCGGGAGAGCGGCTTCGTCGTACGCAACCTGCAGGGTCGCGACGCCGACGAGGCGCTCGACCTCGCCCGCGCCTGCGTGGCCGACGGCGTCGAGGCCCTGGTCCTGTGCGGCGGTGACGGACTGGTGCACCTCGGCGTGCAGGCGGTCGCCGGCACCGGCGTACCCCTCGGCCTGATCCCCAGCGGCACCGGCAACGACGTCGCGCGCTACCTCGGCCTGCCGCGCACCGACCCGGTGGCCGCCGCCGACCGGGTCATCGCCTCGCGCCGCCGCACCATCGACCTGGCCCGCAGCGGCGACCGCTGGTTCGTCACCGTCATGGCCGCCGGCTTCGACGCCATCGTCAACGAGCGCGCCAACGCGATGACCTGGCCCAGGGGGCAGATGCGCTACAACCTCGCCACACTGGCCGAGCTGCGCACCTTCAGGCCGCTGCCCTACGTCCTCGAGCTCGACGACGGGTCGGGGACCGAGACGGTCGAGCACGAGGCGATGCTCGTCGCCGTGGGCAACGGCCCGTCCTTCGGCGGCGGCCTGCGGATCACCGAGGGCGCGCTGCTCGACGACGGGCTGCTCGACGTCGTGGTCATCACGAGGATGAGCAAGCCCAAGCTGGTGCGCTCCTACCCGCGGCTCTTCACGGGGAAGATCGACGGCGTCGCCGAGTACGTCCACCGGCGGGTGCGCTCGGTCACCGTCGCCGCGCCCGGCATCGTGGCGTACGCCGACGGTGAGCGCTTCGGACCGCTGCCCCTCACCGTCACCTGCGACCCCGGCGCCCTCGAGGTGATCGCATGAACACCCCACGACGTTCTTCTCCTCCGCTGCGCTCCCCCGAACAACGACGCGGGGACCCCGCATGAGCACC
>CAVYGL010000025.1:0-36733 GCA_963767995.1 uncultured Actinomycetota bacterium | reverse complement strand
AGGAGGACGACATGAGCCACACCTGGGACCCCGACCGCTACCTCGCGTACGCCGACGAGCGGGGCCGACCGTTCGTCGACCTGTTGGCGCGCGTCCCCGCCGAGACCCCGGCATCGTCGTCGACCTCGGGTGCGGCCCCGGCAACCTCACCGCCCTCCTGGCCGATCGGTGGCGCGGCGCGAGCGTGACCGGCATCGACAGCAGCCCCGACATGATCGCTGCCGCGCGGGACATCGAGGGCATCGACTGGGAGGTCGCCGATCTGCGCGACTGGGTGCGGCCCGACCCGCTCGCGCTGCGCGCACCCGTCGACGTCCTCGTCTCCAACGCGACCCTCCAGTGGGTGCGCGAGCACCTCGACCTCCTGCCCGGCCTGCTCGACCGGGTCCGCCCGGGCGGCTGGCTGGCCTTCCAGGTCCCCGGCAACTTCGACGAGCCGAGCCACACCACGCGCACCGAGCTGGCCTCGCGCGAGCCGTACGCCGACCACGTCCGCGACGCGCGCGTGCCGACGAGCCACCACCCGGCCGACTACGCCCGCGTCCTGCTGGACCTCGGGTGCGAGGTCGATGCGTGGGAGACGACGTACCTCCACGTCCTCACCGGCCCCGACCCGGTCTTCGACTGGGTCTCCGGCACGGGTGCCCGGCCGACCCTCCAGGCGCTGCCCGACGACCTGCGCCCGCTCTTCGAGGACGAGTTCCGCGCGCTGCTGCGCGAGGCCTATCCCGCGGACGCGTCCGGGCGCGTGATCCTGCCGTTCCGCCGGATCTTCGTCGTCGCTCGCAAGGCCCGGTGATGCGGCTCCACCACGTGCAGGTCGCGTGCCCGCCCGGAGGTGAGGACGTCGCCCGCCGGTTCTACCGAGACGGGCTCGGTCTGAGCGAGGTCGAGAAGCCGGCGGACCTCGTTGCCCGCGGCGGCTGCTGGTTCCGGGCGTACGACGACGCGGGTGCCGTCGCAGCCGAGCTGCACGTCGGCGTCGAGGATCCGTACGCCCCTGCCCGGAAGGCGCACCCGGCCTTCGTCGTCGCAGGCCTGGACGTGGCGGCGCACCGCCTGCGCGACCTCGGATTCGAGGTCGACGACAGCCAGCGGGACTCGTTCCCCGGCCACGTCCGGTTCCACACCTTCGACGGCCATGGCAACCGGGTCGAGATCCTCGCTGCCACGGTCAGCTGATCCCGGTCGGGTCGGGACCTTGGACCCTGTCTGACCAGACACCCCCGGGGGTATCAATGAGACATGACCACCACCCCCACCCGGCTCCTGGTGATCGGCGGCGGCACTGCCGGCACCATGGTCGCCAACAAGGTCCACAGGGCGCTTCCCGACTGGGAGGTGACGCTCGTCGACCGCGACGACGTCCACGACTACCAGCCCGGCTACCTCTTCATGCCGTTCGGGATGAACACCCCCGAGCAGGTCCGGCGCTCCGCTCGCCGCTTCATCGATCCAGCGACCCGGATCGTCACGGGCGACGTCGAGCACGTCGACGCGGACGGTCGTCGCGTGGTGCTCGAGGACGGAAGCGTCCTCGACTACGACCACCTCGTCATCGCCTCCGGCACCACGCCACGCCCGGACCAGACGCCCGGCATGCTGGGGGAGGGCTGGCACCGGAGCGTCAACGAGTTCTACACCTACGACGGCTCGCTGGCGCTGCGCGACAACCTCGCCGCCTTCGAAGGTGGCCGCCTGGTCGTCCACATCACCGAGCTGCCGATCAAGTGCCCGGTCGCGCCACTGGAGTTCACCTTCCTCGCCGACGACTGGCTGCGCCAGCACGGCCTGCGCCAGCGCACCGACCTGGTCTTCGTGACGCCGCTGGACGGCGCGTTCACCAAGCCCGTCGCGAGCCGTGAGCTCGGCCGCGCCCTCGAGGAGCGCGGCATCACCGTCGAGACCGACTTCATGGTCGAGTCGGTGGACCAGGACGCGAAGGTGCTGCGGTCCTACGACGAGCGCGAGGTGGCGTACGACCTGCTGGTGACGGTCCCGCTCAACATGGGCGCCGACTTCGTCGAGCGGTCCGGCCTGGGCGACGAGCTCAACTACGTCACGGTCGACAAGCACACGATGCAGTACCTCCCTCAGGGCGACCGCCCGGCACACCCGGAGATCTTCGCGCTCGGCGACGCCGCCAACCTGCCGACCTCCAAGGCCGGCTCGGTGGCCCACTTCTCGGTGGAGGTCTTCATCGACAACCTGGTCGAGCTCGCCCACGGCCAGCCGATGACGCACTCCTTCGACGGCCACGCGAACTGCTTCGTGGAGTCCGGGCACGGCAAGGCCCTGCTGCTCGACTTCAACTACGAGACCGAGCCGCTCACCGGCACGTTCCCGTTCCCGGGCGTCGGTCCGCTGAGCCTGCTCAAGGAGAGCCGGTTCAACCACCTCTCCAAGCTCGCCTTCCGCCACATCTACTGGAACGCGCTGCTCCCCGGCCGTCCGCTGGGCCTGCCGCCGCAGATGTCGATGGCCGGCAAGCACCCCGAGACCCCCACTGCCGATGCGTCGGCGCCACTGCGAGAGGACTGATCACCATGCCCACCACCACCATCGCCGGTCGTACGCTCGAGGTGAACGAGGAAGGCTTCCTCGCCCACCCCGACGAGTGGAGCGAGGACCTCGCTGCCGAGCTGGCCCGCCTGATCGGCATCGAGATGACCCCGGCGCACTGGGTGCCGATCCGGTTCCTGCGCACCGACCACGCCGCCATGGGCGAGACCGCGACGCTGCGTCGCGTCAGCACCCAGACCGGCATCGACGTGAAGACCCTGTTCGGGCTCTTCCCCAAGAAGCCCGCCAAGAAGATGGCCTACGTGGCCGGGCTGCCCAAGCCGAAGGGATGTGTGTGACATGACCACCGACGTGACCGTGCAGGAGGCTCCCTTCGTCCCGTCGTTCGACGACGACGCGCAGGCCGGCCGCAAGCTCGCGATCATCTGCTCCAAGGGCAACCTCGACATGGCCTACCCCGGCCTGATCCTCGGCAACGCCGCGCTCGGCGAGGGCATCGAGGTGCACCTGTTCTTCACCTTCTGGGGCTTCGACATGATCAACAAGCAGACCCAGGGGTCCCTCCAGTTCTCCTACCTCGGCAACACCGCCATGCACCCGCCGGGGATGTTCGGCATCCGGATGCCGCAGGGGATGGCCGGGTTCCCGGGCGTCACGGCGGCGACGACCAAGATGATGAAGAAGCAGATCGCCGACCTGGACGTGCCCGAGGTGCCGGAGTTCCTGGAGATGATCCACGCCTCCGGCGGCCACCTGTGGGCGTGCCGGATGAGCGCCGACATGATGAAGCTGCACGAGGAGGACCTCGTCGACGAGGTCGAGGGCATCATCTCGGCCAGCGACTTCATGGAGCTCACCGACGGGGCGCAGCTCCTCTTCATCTGACGTGTTGATCGCGGGAACTCGGGTGCGTACGCCGGGCGCATGGGGCACGATCCGCGGATGCGCCTGCTGCTCATCCTCGGTCCGCCCGCCGTCGGCAAGATGACGGTCGGTCGCGCCGTCGCCGACCGCTCGGACTTCCGGCTGTTCCACAACCACCACAGCATCGAGATGCTGCTGGACGTCTTCGACTACGGCACCCCGCCGTTCCGGACGCTCAACGCCGAGGTCCGACGACGGGTGGTCGAGGAGGCCGCTGCCGCGGGCACCGACCTGGTCTTCACCTTCGTGATGGGGATGGACGAGGAGGACGAGGCCGACTACCTCGAGCGGCTGGTCGCGCCGTACGACGGCCACATCGCCGTCGTCGAGCTGGTGGCCGACCTCGACACGCGGCTCGTGCGCAACCGCACCGAGCGCCGGCTGGCCGAGAAGAAGTCGAAGCGCGACGTCGAGTGGTCGGACAACAACGTCCGCGAGCTCGAGGCCGACTACCGGATGACCTCGTCACCGGGTACGGACGCGCCGGGCGAGCGGCTGCTGGCGCGCTGGCCGCACCTCGTCGTCGACAACACCGACCTGTCCGCGGACGAGACGGCGGAGCGGATTCTGGCGTGGCTGGTTACTGACCAGTAATGTGTCGGCATGCCTGCCGTCCTCGACCTCTGGAAGAAGACCTCCGCGCTGCCCCTGGGCGACCGGATCTTCTCGCTCGCCTTCAGCCAGAAGGCGCCGTACTTCGCCACGATCCGTCCGCGGTTCACCGTGATCGAGCCGAACCGGGCCGAGCTGGTGATCACCAAGCGCCGCCGGGTCCACAACCACATCAAGACCGTGCACGCGATCGCGCTGTGCAACGGCCTCGAGGCGGCGATGGGTGCGCTCGCCGAGTCGACCATCCCGCGCGACCGGCGCTGGATCCCCAAGGGCATGGAGGTCGCGTACACCGCGAAGGCCGACTCCGACGTCACCTGCATCGCCGAGACCGACCCGGCGCAGTGGACCGCCGGGCTGGGTGACGGCTACGACCTGCCCGTACGCGTACGTGGCGTACGAGCCGACGGCACCGTCGTGGTCGAGGGCGAGATCCGGTTGTGGGTGAGCCCCAGGAAGCGCTAGATCCGGACGCGGTCGGACTGCGCCTCGCCGACCCCCGGCACGTCGAGCACCTTCTTCTCCCCGACGAACTTGCGCTGGATCCACATGGCCAGTGCGGTGAGGAGGAGGTTGACCACGACGTAGATCGCGGTGATCACGATGATCGTCGGCACGTGGTTGCCGAAGGTCTGGTAGATCGGCTTGGCGATGCGCGTCAGGCCGAGGCCGGCGACGGCGTAGCCGAGGCTGGTGTCCTTGAGCGCCACGACCATCTGGCTGATGATCGCCGGGATCATGATCTTCACGGCCTGCGGGAGCAGCACGACCGTCATGACCTGCGTCTTGCGCATGCCGATGGCGTACGCCGCCTCCGCCTGGCCCCTGGGCACCGCGTTGATGCCGGCGCGGAAGACCTCGGCGAGCACGGCGCCGTTGTAGAGGGTGAGGGCGAGCACGACGGACCAGTAGGTCCGGCGGCTCAGCGGGTCCATCCCGCCGAAGATGGCGTAGAAGCAGAAGATCATCAGCATGATGACCGGCACGGCGCGGAAGAACTCGACGACCAGCCAGCAGGGCCAGCGGACCCACGCGTGGTCGGACAGCTTGCCGACGCCGAAGAGGACACCGAACACGACGGCTCCGATGACGGCGCTGAAGGCCATCTGGAGGGTGACGCAGCAGTCCGTCGACCAGGATCGCCTCGATGTAGCGCGGCGTGACGAACGGCTCCCACTTGGCGTACTCGAGCTGGCCCGTGGCGTAGAGCCGCCAGACCACGAACGCGACGGCGACGAGCAGCGCGACGGCCGCGACCAGGCTGTACGTCCGGTGGCGTGCGCGGGTCGCGGGACCCGGCGCGTCGAAGAGGACTCCGGCGCTCATGTCAGGCCACCTTCCAACGGCGCTCGAGGAGGGATGCGACCGCCGAGATGAGCTCGACCAGGATCACGTAGCCCGAGTGCGAAGCAGATGAAGATCCCCCAGCGCTGGTCGGCGTAGTCGTTGGTGAAGCCCTTCATCCGCCCGACCGCCTCGATCACGCCGAACACCCCGGCGATCGAGGTGTTCTTGAGCAGCGCGATCAGTGTGCTGGCCAGCGGCGGCACGGAGGCGCGTGACGGCCTGGGGCAGCACGACCTGCGACATCACGCCGGTGAAGGGCAGTCCGATCGCGCGAGCGGCCTCGGCCTGGCCCGAGCGGCACCGCGTTGACGCCCGCCCGGATCGCCTCGCAGATGAACGCGGCGGTGTAGAGGCTGAGGGCGGCCACGCCGGCACTGAAGAACGAGGTGAAGTCGAAGGTGCCGATGTGGATCGACACCCAGCTGAAGCGGAGGGCGTCGAAGATCTTGCCCGCGCCGAGCTGGAAGAACAGGAAGATCATGACGAGCGGGGTGTTGCGGACGAGGGTGACGTAGCCCGTGCCGAAGATGCGCAGCACGGAGACCGGCCCGACGCGCATCGCGGCCAGCACCGTGCCGAGCAGCAAGGAGATCACTGCCGAGACCAGGAACAGGAAGACCGTGTAGCCGAAGGCCTTCAGCACCAGGTCGAGGTTGTCCAGGACGGCGTTCACGCCACTCCTCTCAGATGGGGGTGCCCGACCCCGGGCCCGACGTCGCCGCCGGGCCCGGGATGCGGATCAGCGTGGTCAGGACTCGCAGGAGTCCATCTCGGGGAGCTCGGGCACCTCGACGCCCGAGGGGCCGAGCGTGGCCGTGAAGGCCTCCTCGTAGGTGCCGTCGTCGTAGGCCGTCGGTGATGCGTGTCGACGATCCACTGGCACATCTCCGGGTAGTCCTGGGAGTAGCCGACGCCGATGCGCTCCTCGGAGAACTCGTCGCCGACGACCTTCAGCTCACCCTCGTTCTGCGCGGCGTAGCCGGCGAGGATGGTGCCGTCGGTGGTCATCGCCGAGACGGTGCCGTCGAGCACCTTCTCCACGCACTCGGAGTAGGTGTCGAAGCCGACCGGCTTGGCGCCCTCGGCCTCGACGTTGTCGAGCGAGGTCGAGCCGGTCACCGAGCAGACCTCCTCGCCCTTGATGTCGGTCGACGACTCGATGTCGCTGTCGGCGGCGACGAGCAGCTGCTGGCCCGTGACGAGGTAGGGGCCGGCCTGGCCGACGACCTGGCGACGCTCGTCGGTGATGGAGTACGACGCCAGCACGAGGTCGACGGTGCCGTCCTCGAGGAAGGGCTCGCGGTTGTCGGAGATGGTCTCGACGTAGTTGACCTTCGAGGTGTCGTTGGGGTCGATGCCGAGGCTCGCGACCAGCACCTTGGCCATCTCGACGTCGAAGCCGGTGGGGATGTCGGACGCGGCGTCCTTGAAACCCAGCCCGGGCTGGTCGTACTTGACGCCGACCTTGATCGTGCCGGCCTCGGCCAGCTCCTTCATGCGGGTGCCGTCGTCGAAGCTTGTCGGCAGCGCTCTCCGCCACCTCGACGTCGGCGCCCTCGGTGTCGTCGCCTGCGTCGCCGCAGGCGGCGAGCGACAGTGCCAGCGCCGCCGTGGCGACGATCGCCTTGGTCCTGGTGAATCGCATCCTTGCTCTCCTTCGTTGGCGGCCGAGGCCGTCTGGGAGCTTCTGGGGATGGAGGTGGTGCGTGTCCCGAGACTGTGGGGTGGATCAGTGCTTGAGGATCTTGCCGAGGAAGTCCTTGGCCCGGTCGGAGCTCGGGTTGGTGAAGAACTCCTCGGGGGTGTTCTCCTCGATGATCGCGCCGTCCGCCATGAAGATCACGCGGTCGGCCGCGGTGCGGGCGAAGCCCATCTCGTGGGTGACGACGATCATCGTCATGCCCTGCTCGGCGAGGTCGACCATGACGTCGAGGACCTCCTTGATCATCTCCGGGTCGAGGGCCGAGGTCGGCTCGTCGAAGAGCATCACCTTCGGCTCCATCGCCAGCGCTCGGGCGATCGCGACGCGCTGCTGCTGGCCGCCGGAGAGCTGCGCCGGGTACTTGTCCGCCTGGTGGCCGACGCCGACGCGGTCGAGGAGCTCGCGCGCCTTCTTCTCGGCCGCCTCCTTCTTCATCCCGCGGACCTTGATCGGGCCGAGGGTGACGTTCTCGAGGATCGTCTTGTGGGCGAAGAGGTTGAAGCTCTGGAAGACCATGCCGACCTCGGCGCGCAGGGCGGCGAGCGCCTTGCCCTCCTGGGGCAGCGGCTGGCCGTCGAGGGTGATCGTGCCCTCGTCCGTGGTCTCGAGCCGGTTGATCGTGCGGCACAGGGTCGACTTGCCCGAGCCGGACGGCCCGATGACCACGACGACCTCGCCGCGGGTGACGGTGAGGTCGATGTCCTTGAGGGCGTGGAGCTGCCCGAAATGCTTCTGGACGTTGCTCAGCACGACGAGTGGCTCGCCTCGGCCGGCGGTGACGTGGGCCGTTTCCTGCGCGGTCATAGGCGCAACCTATCGGCAGGTGGCCCGTTCGGGCCATGGAGCATGGCCCGAACCGATCATCACAGTTCGCGCACGATTCCCGCCTCGGGGTCCCAGCGGCGCAGTGTCGTGACGGTCAGCACGGACTCGTCGTGGCCGATCGCGTCGAGGGCAGCGGGCACGTCGGAGCGTGCGATCCGCCGTGCCAGAGTGACGTGCGGCAGCCATCCGCGGTGCTGTACGCCGACCACGTGCAGCCGCAGGTCGAGCACGGCCCGGACGAGCTCGTCCGGCACCTCGACGAGCCGGACGAGCGAGACGCGTACGCCGCCGAGCAGCGCGATGCCCGACGTCCGGACCTCCACCGGCAGCAGCTCTCCGACGAGCTCGACCGCTCGCTCCTCGTCCGCCGGCGCAAGGGCCGGAGCGGCCACCGCCGTGAGGTGCGGGGTGTTGGTGGCGCCGCGGTGGTCGAGCTGGGAGGGCAGGCCGGCGTCGTGCAGCGCCTGCCAGTCGCGGCGTACGACCGTCGACGCCGGCGTCGTCGGGAAGCAGCTCGAGGGCGTGCATCCGGGGCATGCCCGCGAGCCTAGGTCGCGCTCCTCGGGGCGCACCGGGTCAGCGAGCCACCCGGCGTCCTCGCGTCGTACGCACCGCGTCACGCGAGGTGGCGTCGAAGACCCGCACCCAGTCGACCTGCGCGGTCTGGCCCAGCTCGTCCGCCGTGAGCTCGGCGAGCTCGTAGTCGGAGGTGAGGTTCGACAGCACGAGGTACTGGTGCGCCTGCGAGACCGCCTCCGTCTCGCGGTAGTACTCGCGACCATCGACACGGAAGACGTACTCAGTGGGGGTCCACTCGACCGAGAACACGTGGAACTCGTCCCACCAGTTGTTCCTCCTGTCCAGTACCCGGCGTGCTGCCGGGACGGGGTCTCCGAGGCTGACCTTGTTCCAGCCGGCCTGGTAGTAGTGGATGCTCGAGCTGATGGTCTCGCTGTCGCGGCCGTTCTCGCCGAAGAACTCCATGACGTCGATCTCGGTCCCAGCGGCGGGGTTGCCGTCGGCGTACTTCGTGCCGTTCGGCAGCATCCAGAAGCCCGAGTGCATGCCCTTGGCGCGCTGCGGCTTGATGCGCGCGGCGACGATGCCGTGCTGGAAGTGGCGCGTGTACTCAGTCGCCACCTGGCTGTTGAGGAGGTAGGGGCTGGTGCCCGAGGTGGTGCCGGCCGCGCGGGTGGAGGTGTAGGAGCACGGCGAGCCCGCCAACGCCGGGTCGAGGGCGACGCCGAGGTGGAGGACTCCGTCACTGACCCGCCGCGCGGCCGGGTCGACTCGGGCGCAGGTGCGCGGGGCGTAGACACTCTCGTGCTCGCGCTTCTGGTCGTTCCACACCGTGAGGTCCAGGGCCGTGCCCGAGAACGTGTCCTCGAAGCTCGGCTGCCAGCGCGCGGCCGTGACCTTGCCCGTGACCCAGGTCCGGCCACCGGAAGTCGTGCGAGCGCGGTAGGTGCCGGCACCCGGCGCGAACGCGGCCGAGCCCCAGGCGTCCTCGGTGGTGGTGTCGATGGCCTTCCACCCCTTCCTGGTCTGCCGCTCGAGGGTGACCCGCTGGCCGGGCGAGGACGGGGTGAAGGTGGCGACGAGCGCGCCCATGTCGGACGGAGTCGCGGGCCTGGTGCCGGGCTGGACGATCGGAGGCAAGGAGACAAGGGTCCCGCGAACCTCGACCTCCCGGGCGGCGCGCGGCCGGTGGTCGGCGGCGTCGGCCCGGACCATCCCGAGGGAAAGCAACAGGAGAGTGACAGCCAGGGCCAGGGAGGCGCGGGCGACCCGGCGGAGATCGACGTGCACGCGTGCGTCGGTGGACCCGAAGGTCTCGAGGATGGTCACTGTGTCTCTCCCGTGCTGAATCAGTGGACGGCGACGGGGCCGTTTCCCCGCGTACTTGTTACCGTCTCGTGTATCTCAGGAGAACCTTGTGTCAATCTGACCATGGAATCCGTTGAATCTTGAGGATCTGGTCACAACGGCTTGGCCTGCGATGGTTACTTCGGGTCATTCCAGCGGGTACGGAGGTGGCCCGAGCGGGCCATGCGGGCGCGAATGGTGGGCGCCGGATTGCACCGCGGATCGTGTGGTGGACACCCGCGCCGCGATTCCCGCGCCTTCCTGCGCTCGGCCGTACGCTGGAGCGGTCATGAGCGCCACCGCAGAGACCCCCGCCCGCACCTACGAGGTCAAGACCCACGGGTGCCAGATGAACGTCCACGACTCCGAGCGGCTCAGCGGGCTGCTGGAGGAGGCGGGCTACGTCAGGGCGAGCGCGGGGCAGGCCGACGTCGTCGTGCTCAACACCTGCGCCGTGCGCGAGAACGCCGACAACAAGCTCTACGGCAACCTCGGCCAGCTCGCGTCGGTCAAGGCCGCGACTCCCGGCATGCAGATCGCCGTCGGCGGCTGCCTGGCGCAGAAGGACCGCGAGACGATCACCACCCGCGCACCGTGGGTCGACGTCGTCTTCGGCACCCACAACATCGGCTCGCTGCCGGTGCTGCTCGAGCGCGCGCGGTTCGCCGAGGAGGCGCAGGTCGAGATCCTCGAGTCCCTGTCGGTCTTCCCCTCGACGCTGCCGACGCGGCGCGAGTCGGCGTACGCCGCCTGGGTGTCGGTGTCGGTCGGGTGCAACAACACCTGCACGTTCTGCATCGTCCCGGCGCTGCGCGGCAAGGAGAAGGACCGCCGGCCGGGCGAGATCCTCGCCGAGATCGAGGCGCTGGTGGCTGAGGGCGTCACCGAGATCACCCTGCTCGGGCAGAACGTCAACGCCTACGGCGTCGAGTTCGGCGACCGGCAGGCCTTCTCCCAGCTGCTGCGCGCGTGCGGTGAGGTCGAGGGGCTGGAGCGGGTGCGCTTCACCTCGCCCCACCCGGCGGAGTTCACCGACGACGTCATCGAGGCGATGGCCGAGACGCCCAACGTGATGCCGTCGCTCCACATGCCGCTGCAGTCCGGCTCCGACAAGGTGCTGCGCGACATGCGCCGGTCCTACCGCCAGTCGCGCTACCTCGGGATCATCGAGCGCGTGCGTGCCGCGATCCCCGACGCCGCGATCACGACCGACATCATCGTGGGCTTCCCCGGCGAGACCGAGGAGGACTTCCAGGCCACCCTCGACGTCGTCCGCGCCGCGCGCTTCTCCTCGGCGTTCACCTTCCAGTACTCCAAGCGCCCCGGCACGCCCGCCGCGACGCTCGACGACCAGATCCCGCCCGACGTCGTCAAGGACCGCTACCTGCGCCTCGCCGCGGTCGTCGACGAGGTCGCGTGGGCCGAGGGCAAGACCCTCGTCGGGCGCACCGTCGAGCTGATGGTCTCCGAGGGCGAGGGCCGCAAGGATGCGGCGACCCACCGGCTGTCCGGCCGCGCGCCCGACAACCGGCTCGTCCACTTCGCCGCCGACTTCTCCGTCGGTCGCCGACGACTCCGTGCGCCCGGGCGACATGGTCACCGTGTCGGTGACCTACGCAGCCCCCCACCACCTGGTCGCCGACGGCCCGATCCTGCGCCGTACGCCGCACGCGCGCCGGCGACGCGTGGGAGCGGCGTACGTCGGCTCCCGCCGCGCCGACCGGCGTCGGGCTCGGGATGCCGACGGTCGGGGTGCCCGCCCCCCTGCCCCCGGCGCCCGCCTGCGGCTGAGCCGCGAGTCCCCGGCCCCGGGGATTCACACTCGTGCGGTACCACGGTGCGGGCCGCACCGCAGGACCGCACAGCGGTGGTCAGCCGGCCAGGGTCGCTGTCGGGCAGTCCGGGCAGCGCGTGAGACGCGCCCTCCCAGCCGCGCGCGGCGAGCAGGCTCCCGATGCGTACGGCGGTCTCGCACGGCCGCGCCGAAGACCTGGCCCCACCCCAGCCGGACGGTCGCCAGGCGGCCCGACCGCCGCGTCGAGGTCGCGGTCGAGGTCGGCGTCGTGCCGCTCGACGCTGTCGTGCCACATCCGTCCGTCGAGCTCGACGACCTGCTCGAAGTGCGTCGTAGACGACGTCGCGGTAGACCGGACCGTGGCGCGAGTCGCGCACCTGCCGCAGGCCGTGCGGGAGACCGTGCGGCCCGCTCGACCCGGGTGAGGTAGCCGTGCTCGAGCACCGAGCACGTGCCACGGTCCAGGTCGCGCGAGCACGTCGGGAGGAAGTCGCGGCGGGGGACGCGCGGCGAGCGTCAGGTGCTCGCGGATGCGACCGGCCGTGCGTGGCCGGCGCGCGGGATCGCATCGGCAAGCACGGCGATCGCGTCGAAGTCGTCCGGCTTGCGGACCGCCACGTCGATCAGCGCCTCCTCGATGCGCACCCGAGGTGGGCTGGTGTTCCACTGCACCTGTCGTCGAGCCGAGCTCATGCGGTGCAAGCGGTAGCCGGTGGGCACCGCAACGATGCCGGTCGCGGTCGACGGCGAGGTGGATCACCGATCGTCGCGGCCGCTCGGCCCGGTCCGTCGGCAGCGCGGAGTGCGCTGTCGTCGCTGCAGGGCGGCCGGCCAGGCGAGGTAGGACGCCGACCCACGCCCGCTGGAGCCACGTCGGTGCGCCGGTGTGGTTGACGAACACGCCGTCGTGCACCGGACAAGGTCGCGCGGCGCACGAGTCGCTGGAGGTCGTGCGGCTGGAGACCGGCGTCGTGATGAGCTGTCGGCGCGAGACGACCCCCGACTGCAGCGCAAGCAGGCCGGCGTACGCTGCTTCAGGTCCATGCGCCTCATCGTCGGCAGCCGCGCTCGAGCGTCCGCCACCCCTCGAGTCGACGCCTGTGGACAACGCACGTGCGGTCATCGTGGTGCGGGACCGCACCAGGATCACCGCATGTCGCGATCCCCGGATATCCGGGGATCGCGACAGCTCAGGCCGGCGGCTCCGCCGACCCGTCCTCGGAGGTCTGACCGGCGTCGGGCCCGTCCTCGTCGTCGGAGGTGGTGCCGGCCTCGGCGTCGTCGGCCTCGCCGTCGGGGGCCTGGGACTTGTCGTCGGCCTCGGAGATCTCCTCGGGCAGCACGTCGTCCACGGCGGGGTTGTCGTCGGGGTCGAGGTCGCGGCCCAGGCCGTTGTCCTCAGGGTCGTCGGCGATCGCGTCGACGCCACCCGGGTAGAGCTCCGGGTCCTCGGTCGTCGGGGTCGGCATCGGGCTCAGGTCGTCGTTGCTCATCGGTTCCCTCCCATGGGTGATGCGTCAGATCGTGCCGCGACCCTCGCGCGCTGACCACCCCCGAGGGGGCGAGCGGTCAGAAGCCGAAGGTCAGGTACGCGGTGCCGGTCGACAGGTGCGCCAGGGCGTGGGCCTCGTGCGGCACCATCGGGTCGGGCAGCGACGTCAGCGGGAACCAGCCGATCGACGCGGCCTTCTCGGGCTCGACCACGCGCGGCTCGCCGGTCCACGTGCGCGCCGTGAAGAACCAGTCGACCCGCTCGTCGATCGCGTCGGCGTGCTGGGTGCGCTGCATCGTGAAGGCGAACTCGAGCGCGATGTCGGTGACGCCGAGCTCCTCGACGGCCTCGCGGCGCGCGGCGTCGTACGCCGTCTCGCCGCGCTCGACGTGCCCGGCCGCGGCGGCCGCCCAGTGCCCGTCCATGTAGGGCGTGCCCTGGCGCAGCTGCAGCAGCACCTCGGTGCCGTCGTCGCCCTCGCGGAGGAGGTAGACGTAGGACGCCGGGACGAGCACGAAGCGGTCGGTCACGCGCCCGACCCTAGGACCCTCAGGGGGTCGTGGTGCTCGGCGGGATGTCGTCGTTCTTGCCGTCGAGCGAGTCGAGGGCGTCGCGCGCCTTGCCGGTCGCCTGGTCGATCTTGTCGGCGTGCTTGCCACCGGTCTTCTCGTTGGCGAAGGCGCCGGCCTTGTCGATGCCCTGGGCGATCTTGTCGCCGTGGTCGTCGACGGCCTTGCCGAGCTTCTCCTTGGCCTTGTCCAGGAATGACATGAGCTGCTCCTCCGTGAGCGCCGGCCCACCCCCACGGGTGAGGACTCCGGCAGCGCCGAGACTAGCCTGCAGGGACAATGGGCCCATGCCCCAGCCGATCGTCGCCCTCGTCGGTGCGACCGCGTCGGGCAAGACCGGCCTGAGCCTCGACCTGGCCGAGCGGCTCGGCGGCGAGGTCGTCAACACCGACGCGATGCAGGTCTACCGCGGCATGGACGTCGGCACGGCCAAGCTCCCCGTCGCCGAGCGCCGCGGGATCCCGCACCACCTCCTCGACCGGCTCGAGGTCACCGAGCCCGCGACCGTCGCGCAGTTCCAGGGCTGGGCGCGCGCCGCGATCGCCGACATCCGCGGGCGCGGGGCGACCCCGGTGCTGGTCGGCGGGTCCGCGCTCTACACCCGCGCGATCGTCGACCCGTTCGAGTTCCCCGGCACCGACGAGTCCGTACGCCGCGAGCTGGAGGCCGAGCTCGAGCGCGTCGGCGGACCGGCCCTCCACGCACGCCTGGCCGGCGTCGACCCCGCCGCCGCGGCGCAGATCGAGCCCGACAACGGGCGCCGCGTCGTACGCGCCCTGGAGGTGATCGCCCTGACCGGCCGCCCCTACGGCGCCGGGCTCCCGCGTCTGGAGTACGTCGACCCGCTGACCGTGCAGGTCGGTGTCGACATCGACCGGCCGACGCTCGACGAGCGGATCGCACGCCGCGTGGACGAGATGTTCGCCGGCGGGTTCGTCGAGGAGGTCGAGCACCTGCTCGCGCGCGGGCTGGACGACGGGCTCACCGCCCGCCGGGCGATCGGCTACCGCGAGGTCGTCGGCTTCCTGGCCGGCGACCGCACCCTCGCCGAGGCCGTCGAGCAGACCAAGACGGCCACCCGTCGGTTCGCGCGGCGCCAGGACGGCTGGTTCCGCAAGGACCCGCGCATCGTCTGGGTCGCGTACGACGACCCCGACCGCGTGGCGAAGGCGGTCGGGGCGGTCGAGGGGCTCAGCTGACGCGGGCTGAGACGAGGGCGTACGACGCCGGCCCGCGCCGGGCGAGCGGCGTCGGCCGCACCGAGGTCGGCGGCGTCGCCGGATCCAGGCGGCGATGTCGGCCTCGCTGCGACCCCGCACGTCGGCGTACCTCGTCACCTTCGTCGGCTTGATGCCGCAGAACTCCATCGTCCGGCCCTTGACCTGCTTGACGGTCGAGTCGCCGACGAACGGGAGGTACCACCCCGGCGAGTCCGAGGTGACCGCGAGCCGACCGGTGCGACCGGCGAGCAGGCCCTCGGGCATGCCGTTCTCCTTGTAGCGGAAGGCCCACCCGCGCTCGAGCGTGCGGTCGAAGAAGCCCTTGAGCAGCGCGGGCACCGAGCCCCACCACAGCGGGGTGAAGACGGCGACGTGGTCGGCCCACTCGAGGAGCTCCTGCGCGCGGGCCAGGTCGGGCTCGAGGTCCTGCGGCGTGCGGTAGCCCGGTGCGCAGCGTGAGGTCGAAGTCGAGGTCGCGCAGCACCAGCGCGACCGCGTCGTCGCCCGCGCCGGCGGCGTACGACTGCGCGAGCCGGGCGGTGAGGGAGCGGGGGTCGGGGTGACCGTCGATGACGAGGATGTGGGCCATGATCTCTTCCAATCTGGACAGTGACAAGAAACTGGACACCGCCCACATTGGAGTAGGATGTTGCTCATGTCAAGATCCAGTCCGAGATCAGCAGGCGGCTATCACCACGGAAATCTCCAGGCCGCGCTCGAGGACGCCGCCCTCGACCTGCTCGAGACCACCTCCGCGGCGAAGATCAGCCTGCGCGAGGTGGCCCGCCGGGCCGGGGTCAGCCACAACGCGCCCTACCACCACTTCGGCGACCGGGCCGCGCTGCTGGGCGCGCTCGGCGTCCGGGGGATGGCCGCGCTGCTCGCCGCGCAGGAGGAGGCCGTCGCTGCGGTCGACGGCACGGTCGCCCAGGTGCGGGCCCTCGGGCTGGCCTACGTGCAGTACGCCGCCACCCACCCGCAGGGCTTCGCGCTGGTCTTCGACCCCGACTACTGCGCCGCCGACGACCCCAGCACCGAGATGGCGGCGCTGATCGCGCGCAACGAGGAGCTCCTCGGTGGCCTGGTGACCCAGCTGGTCGCCGAGCCGGGCTACGAGGGTCGCGACCCGATGGCGCTGTCGGCCGCGCTGTGGTCGACGGTGCACGGGATGGCGCAGCTGATCATGCTCGGGCACCTGCCTGCCGAGGCCGCCGAGCCCGCGATCCACGCGCTGGTGCAGTAGCGCCGGAGGACACGATCGATCAAGCGCGGTGTCGGTGCGCGGTGGCAGGGTGGCCGGATGGCGACCATCTACTACACCGGGTGCACCCTCGACGGCTTCATCGCGACCGACGACCACTCCCTCGACTGGCTGACGTCCCGCGACATCGACATGGACGGCCCGATGGCCTATCCCGGCTTCCGCGAACGGCTCGGCGCGTGCGTGATGGGCGCGACGACCTGGCAGTGGATCCTCGACCACGACGACGACCCGTGGGGTCCGCTGCCGACCTGGGTGCTGACGCACCGCACCTTCCCCGAGGCGCCGGCCAGCGTGCGGTTCGACCGCGACGACGTACGCCGCGTGCACGCCGAGATGACCGAGGCGGCCGACGGCAAGGACCTCTGGATCGTCGGCGGGGGAGACCTGGTCGGCCAGTTCCACGACGCCGGGCTGCTCGACGAGGTGTGGCTGCAGTACGCGCCGGTGACCATCGGCAGCGGCGCGCCCGTGCTGCCGCGTCACGTCGAGCTGCGGCTCGAGGAGATCGCCCGCAACCGCGACTTCATGTGCGGTCGCTACACCGTCGTGCGCTGATCCGTCGTGACCGGTCCCCACGCACCCGCACGGACGTGGACAAGACCCGGTCGGCGGGGCAGGGTGGGCGGACGTCTCTCGGGAGGTCCCCCATGCACCAGCTCACCCGGCGCATCAGCGCCGCCGTCTCGGCCGCGAGCGGCCTGGCCGTCGCGGCCGCCCTGCTCGCCGTGCCTCACCGCATCGGCGCCGTCCGCGGCCCCGCCGCCCCCAGCGCCGCCGAGCGCGGGCGCCCCACCGCCAAGATCCCCACCGCGATCGGCAGGGGCGGCGCGATCAGCACGGTCGACCCGGAGGCGAGCGCCGCGGGCCTCAAGGTCCTGCGTCAGGGCGGCAACGCCGTCGACGCGGCCGTGGCCGCGGCGGCCACGCTCGGGGTGACCGAGCCCTACAGCGCCGGCATCGGCGGTGGCGGCTACTTCGTCTACTACAACGCGAGGTCCGGCAAGGTCCGCACCATCGACGGTCGCGAGACCGCGCCGCGCCTGATGCCCACGAATGCCTTCATCGACCCGGCCACCGGCAAGCCCTACCGCTTCACCCCCGACCTCGTCACCAGCGGCGTCTCCGTCGGCACCCCCGGCACAGCCGCCACGTGGGAGCGGGCCCTCACCAGGTGGGGCACGCTGTCGCTGGCCGAGGCCCTGAAGCCGGCGATCAAGGTCGCCTCCCGCGGCTTCGTCGTCGACGAGACCTTCCGCCAGCAGACCCTCGACAACGAGACCCGCTTCCGCGCGTTCAAGGCCACCCGCAAGCTCTTCCTCGCCGGTGGCGACGCCCCCGCGGTCGGCAGCGTCTTCCGCAACCCGCAGCTCGCCCGCACCTACAAGCGTCTGGGCCGCCAAGGGCCTCGCACTACTTCTACGCGGCAAGCTGGCGCGCCTGATGACCGAGATCGTCCGCCACCCACGGACGACCAGCACCACCGACGCTGCCGGTGCCGCCCGGCTACCTCAGCCTCCGCGACCTGAGCCGCTACACGCACTGGTGCAGAGCCCGACTCACTCCCGCTACCGCGGGCACGACGTCTACGGCATGGCGCCGTCGTCGTCGGGCGGCACCACCGTCGGCGAGGCGTTCAACATCCTGGAGCGCTACTCGACCTCGATCCATGACCCACGAGCAGGCGCTGCACCACTACCTCGAGGCGAGCGCCCTGGCCTTCGCCGACCGCGGCGAGTACGTCGGTGATCCCGCCTACGTCGACGTGCCGACCGACCGGCCTCCTCGGCGATCCCTTCGCGGCCGAGCGGGCCTGCTCGTCGACCCGACCAAGGCGTTCCCCAAGCCGGTGACGGCCGGCGACGTGACGGCGTACGACGGTCCGTGCGGTCCGGCCGCGGCGACGAGAGGCACGACCGACGCCGACACCGAGAACATCTCCACCACCAACCTGACCGTGGCCGACCGCTGGGGCAACGTCGTCGAGTACACGCTGACCATCGAGCAGACCGGCGGATCGGGCCAGGTCGTGCCGCGCCACGGCTTCCTGCTCAACAACGAGCTCACCGACTTCTCGACCGTCTACAGCGAGACCGACCCCAACCGGATCCAGCCCGGCAAGCGCCCGCGCAGCTCGATGTCGCCGACGATCGTGCTGCGCGACGGCAAGCCGTTCCTCGCGCTCGGCTCGCCCGGCGGCTCGACGATCATCACGACCGTCCTGCAGATGCTGGTCAACCGGATGGACCTCGGCATGACCGTCGAGGAAGCCATCGCGGCGCCGCGCGCCTCGCAGCGCAACACCGCCAGCGTGACCGCGGAGCCGGAGTTCATCACGGCCTACGGACCCGCCCTCACCGCACTCGGCCACACGCTCGCCCCGGCCGGCGACGCCTTCACCAGCGCGGCCGAGATCGGCGCCGCGACGGCGATCGAGTTCGGTCCCGGTGGCCTGCTGACGGCCGTGTCCGAGCCCACGCGTCGTGGAGGCGGCTCGGCCCGCGTGGTCGATCGCAGGTGAGGCTCGCGCCCCCTGCCACACTGGGGGCGTGAGCTACCCCTTCCTCAAGGGCCACGGCACCGAGAACGACTTCGTCGTGCTGCCCGACCCCGACGGCACGGTCCACGGCGACCTGTCGGAGGACCGCGTCCGCGCGCTCTGCGACCGTCGCGCGGGGATCGGCGGCGACGGCGTGCTCCGGGCCGTACGCCGCGGCGAGGGCTGGTTCATGGACTACCGCAACGCCGACGGGTCGGTCAGCGAGATGTGCGGCAACGGGATCCGCGTCTTCGCGCGCTACCTCCACGAGCGCGAGGGCGAGCCGTTCCCGATGGAGATCCAGACCCGGGACGGCACCAAGGTGCTCGACCACGGCGACGGCGACACGTACACCGCCGACATGGGCTCACCGGAGGTGCTGGGCGAGACCGAGGTGACCGTCCACGGCGCGTCCTTCCCGGCCATGCACGTGTCGATGGGCAACCCCCACGCCGTCGTCCTCGTCGACAACCTGGCCGAGGCCGGGGCCCTGCACGAGCCGCCCGAGCACGACGACGGGGTCTTCCCCGAGGGCGTCAACGTCGAGTTCGTGGCCCGCCGCGGCGAGCACCACGTCGCGATGCGGGTCCACGAGCGGGGCTCGGGCGAGACCCGGTCCTGCGGCACCGGCGCCTGCGCCGTCGCCGTGGTGGCCGCGCTCGCCGACGACGCCCCCCGCGGTACGTCGTACCGCGTCGACGTCCCCGGCGGCACCCTCGGCGTGGTGTGGACCGAGGACGACCGGGTCCTGCTGACCGGTCCCGCCGTGCTCGTCGCCGAGGGCGTCACCGACCTCTAGGGTCGAGCGCCGTCTGGGTGGCGGCATACGACCACCGGTTGCTCGAGGGTGGCGGCATCCGACCACCGGTTGCTCGAGGGTGGCGGCATACGACCACCGGTTGCTCGAGGGTGGCGGCATACGACATCGGTACGGCCGCAACTGATGTCGTACGCCGCCAGGGTGAGCCCGCGAACGTCACATGCCGCCACCCGGGCCGATGTCGGCGTTGTCGTACGCCGCCAGGGTGAGCCCGCGAACGTCACATGCCGCCACCCCGGCCGATGTCGGCGTTGTCGTACGTCGCCAGGGTCAGCGCCGCGAACGTCACATGCCGCCACCCGGGCCGATGTCGGCGTTGTCGTACGTCGCCAGGGTCAGCGCCCGCGAACGTCACATGCCGCCACCCCGGGCCGATGTCGGCGTTGTCGTACGCCGCCAGGGTCAGCGCCCGCGACGTCACATGCCGCCACCCCGGGCCGATGTCGGCGTTGTCGTACGCCGCCACCTCCCAGGAGGCGAGCCGCGAAGACCTCCTAGGATCCGGGCCATGGACATCACCGGATCCTCCGCCATCGTCACCGGCGGCGCCAGCGGCATCGGTGCCGCGGTCGCCCGCGCCCTCGCCGCCAGGGGCGCGATCGTGGTCGTCGCCGACCTCAACGCCGAGAAGGGCGAGGCGCTCGCCGCCGAGATCGGCGGTGTCTTCGCCGCCGTCGACGTGACGAGGACCGAGCAGGTCGCGGCCGCCGTCGAGGCCGCCGGCGAGATCGCGCCGCTGCGCGCGTGCGTGAACTCCGCCGGCATCGGCTGGGCCCAGCGCACCATCGGCCGCGACGGTCTGCTCGAGCAGGCCCACGACCTCGACGCGTTCCGCAAGGTCGTCGAGATCAACCTGATCGGCACCTTCGACATGACCCGCCAGGCCGCGACCGTGATGAGCCGCAACGAGCCCGACGCCGACGGCCAGCGCGGCGCGATCGTCAACCTCGCGTCCGTCGCCGCGTTCGACGGCCAGATCGGGCAGGCGTCCTACAGCGCGTCCAAGGGCGGCGTCGTCGGCCTGACCCTCCCGGTGGCCCGCGACCTCGCCGCGTCCGGCATCCGCCTCAACACCGTGGCGCCCGGCCTGATCGACACCCCGATCTACGACGCATTCCCCGACCCCGACGAGTTCAAGGCCAACCTCGGCCAGAACGTGCTCTTCCCGAAGCGCCTCGGCCACGCCGAGGAGCTGGCGAGCATGGTCGTGGAGTGCCTCACCAACTCCTACATGAACGGCGAGACGATCCGCGTCGACGGCGGCATCCGGATGCCCCCGAAGTAACGCTCGCGGCTGATCAGACCCCGCAGCTGGACACCCTCAAGGAGGTTGACACTTCTTCGACTGGTCCAGACCGAACCGTTGAATCTCACGGGATTCCTCCACGGAATCCACGGCATTCAGGGGAGGGTGCACGGTGGGGAAAACAGCAAAACATCGCCTGTGGGGGGCACACAATGACAAACCTGATGGAGCCGCTGGTAGCGGCAGAGATGATGGACCGGGCAGACGAGGCCGACACGTCGGTCGTCGCGGCCCGCTCGAGCCAGGATGACGAGCTGGCACGCTCGTCCGGCGCTGGATGGCTGCAGGGGGCAAGGTGCACCAGCGCGGTCCGACGTGACAGCGTCCTGCGGCTCGCGCCCACCCGGTCGAGGACAGTCCGGTCGAGGCACAGTCGCGGTCGAGGTGGACCGACCGACATCGCTCCCGCCGCGACGGACCCGGTCGGACCCGAGCCGAGGACGAGCGTCCGCTCGCCTCCCGGCACTGCCGCGGCGCAGACCGCGACGACGCCGAGCAGGTCGATCGGGTCGCGCTGCTGATCGACGCGCGCCGCGTGTCCGCGGACGTCGCGTCCGCGCTCCTCGCGCGGCTGGCGGAGCGGAGCGCGGTCAACGTGTGCCGCGCCTACGCGGACTGGAACCGCTCGGACCTCGTCGACTGGGCCGGCCAGATGCGCCGGGAAGGGCTGCACTCCTTCCACCACTTCTCCGACGACGACGACCAGGCCCTCGTGGCGATGGCCATCGACGCGGTCGACATCGCTCGCGACGCCGCGGTCGACGAGGTGGTGATCGCGGGTGACCTCACCTCGGCCCTCCCGCTGGTGCACCGGCTGCACGCGGCCGGCGTACGCGTCGTAGCGGTCGGTGCCGGGCACACGCCGCACGACGTACGCGCCGCATGCCACGAGTTCATCGACACCGCCTCCATCGACGGCACCGTGGTGGTCGCGCAGGGACGGCACCGCGCCTGATCTGACCTACGATGCGCCCATGAGTCGGGGGATTCGCGTCATGGCTGCGATGAACGTCCCGCACCGTCTCGCGCTGCTCGGCCTCGTGGCCGGATTCGTCTCGCTCGTGGCGCCGAGCGCCCCGGCCGGCGCCGCCCCCGTCCCGTGCGTGCAGACGATCGCTGGATCGGGCGCGAACATCGCCCCCGATGCCGACGGCGACGGACTCACCACCACCTCCGTCACGCTGGACGCGCCGGCCGCCGCGGGTGCGGTGGAGGACGTCGACGTGACCGTGTCGCTGGAGCACCCCAACGCCTTCCAGGTCCGCGTACGTCTCGCGCACGCCGGGACCACCGACATCCTGCAGCGCCGCGTGTCCGACAGCGGCGAGCAGGTGCGCCCGCTGACGTGGGACGACGAGTCGGGCGCCGCCTACGGGCCCGACTCGCCGGCGGGCACCTACCGGCCCGACCAGCCGCTCGCAGTGCACGACGGCACCTCGCCGGCCGGTGAGTGGCGGCTGCTGGTCGACAACTGGGCCAGGGTCGGCGGCCGGCTGCTGTCGTGGTCGGTGCGCATCACCTACACGGTGTGCGATGCCGACGATGACGGCGTCGAGGACCACACCGACAACTGCGACCCCGTCGCCAATCCGGACCAGTCCGACATCGACGGCGACGGCGTCGGCGACGCCTGCGACGGCGACGCCGACGGGGACGGCGTACCCGCACTCACGGACAACTGCCCGCAGGTCGCCAACGCGACGCAGGTCAACAGCGACCCCGACGCGCTCGGCGACGCCTGCGACGCGGACGACGACGACGACGGTCGCGCCGACGCGAGCGACGGGTGCCGGCTGGAGTCCGCTGCCACCTCGTCCGGCTGTCCCGCCGTCGCCACCCGGGTCCGCCTGGCGAAGGAGAAGTCGCGCCTGGTGGGTCGGGTGCGCTCCGACCGCGACGCCTGCTCGGCGGGCGTCCGGGCGACCCTGAAGCGGGCCAAGCCCGGGCGCGACCAGAAGCTCGTCGTCGTCACCACCCGCTCCGACGGGCGCTTCCGCACCCGCGTCCCGAAGCGCAAGGGTCGCTACTACGTCGTGGTCCGCACGAGGTACGCCGTCGGCGTGGCCGAGTGCGGCCGGAGCCGGTCGGCGAAGGTGCGGGTCCGCCGCTGACGGAGGTCGCGTCGGAGAGGTTTCGCGACGCCGCTGTCGGGGAAGGGGCCTGCCATGGGACAGCAGGTCGGGAGTCGGGTCTTCATCGGGGTGGCGCTGGCCGTGGTCGCGGCGCTCGGGATCACGCAGCCGGGCGCGTCCGCCGAGTCGCCCGCGGTGGTCGCCGACGGGACCGCCCAGCCCGACCTGCTGCAGTACCCGACGGTCTGCCCGAAGCCGACAGCCGGGAGCGCCGCCGCCCTGCCGACGGACCCGTGTGAGCCGTACGAGCCGGACAGCGACGGCGACGGTTGGTACGACTACGAGGACAACTGCCCCAGCACGCCCAACCCCGGGCAGCAGGACGCAGACGTGGACGGCATCGGCGACGCCTGCGACCCGACGCCGACCGGCGAGCCCACCACGCCGCCGACCACGCAGCCCACGACTGCTCCGCCGACGACCGCGCCTCCGACGACCACGCCCACGACGCAGCCGCCCGTGTCGCCGACCGCCACCCCGACGACCCCCGCCCCGACCGCTGTGCCGGGGCCCACGCAGGGCCCGGGGTGCACCACCTCCTGCGCCTACCTGCGCGAGGTGGAGCTGCAGGTCACCAGGAAGTTGCTCTCCGGCGCGATCAGCTCGCAGGCCATGGGCTGCCGCTCCGGTGCGACGGTCACCCTCTGGCGACAGAAGCTGGGCGCCGACCGGCGCCTCGTGGTCCTCACGAGCAAGGCCAGCGGCACCTTCCGCACCTCGCGCCCGGCGCGCGCCGGGCGCTACTACGTGACCGTCACGTCGCCCGAGCAGCCGCTGTGCGCGTCGGCCCGCTCGACGTCCGTGAAGGTCAAGCGCTCCTGAGCCGCACGACAAAGTGGTTCGCGCTCGTCGGGCAGGTCGACCTACGCTTGTCGGCATATGACGAACGCACCTGAGCAACCGATGAGCGACTTCACGCTCCGCGACGCCCTCGACGCCACCCGCGGGTGGGACGACGACTCGATCGAGCTCGACGACTCCCTGCTCGAGCAGGACGACGAGTCCGGCGACGCCGACACGTCGTACGACAGCGGCTGGGACGACGAGGACCCCGAGGAGCTGACCCTCGGCGCGCAGGAGCTCGCCGAGCGCCACGCGCTGCGCCGCGTCGCCAGCCTGAGCACCGAGCTCGAGGACATCAGCGAGGTCGAGTACCGCCAGCTCCGCCTGGAGAAGGTCGTCCTCGTCGGCGTCTGGACCGAGGGCACCGTCACCGACGCCGAGAACTCGATGGCCGAGCTCGCGCTGCTCGCCGAGACCGCCGGCTCCGAGGTGCTCGAGGCGATCTTCCAGCGCCGCCACTCGCCCGACCCGGCGACCTACATCGGTCGCGGCAAGGTCGAGGCGATCCGCGAGATCGTCCAGGCCACCGGTGCCGACACGGTGATCTGCGACGGCGAGCTCGCGCCCAGCCAGCTGCGCAACCTCGAGGACAAGATCAAGGTCAAGGTGGTCGACCGGACCGCGCTGATCCTCGACATCTTCGCCCAGCACGCCAAGAGCAAGGAGGGCCAGGCGCAGGTCGAGCTGGCCCAGCTGCAGTACATGAAGCAGCGCCTCCGCGGCTGGGGTGGCAACCTCTCCCGCCAGGCCGGTGGCCGTGCCGCCGGCGGTGACGGCATCGGTGGCCGCGGTCCCGGTGAGACCAAGATCGAGACCGACCGCCGGCGCATCAACACCAAGATCGCCAAGCTCCGCCGCGAGCTCAAGGAGATGCGCGGCACCCGCGAGGTCAAGCGCCAGTCGCGCCGCCGCAACCACATCCCCAGCGTCGCGATCGCCGGCTACACCAACGCCGGCAAGTCCTCGCTGCTCAACCGGCTGACCGACGCGGGGGTGCTCGTGGAGGACTCGCTCTTCGCGACCCTCGACCCCACCACCCGGCGTACGACCACCACGGACGGTCGCGTCTACACGATGTCCGACACCGTGGGCTTCGTCCGCCACCTGCCCCACGACCTGGTCGAGGCGTTCCGCTCGACGCTGGAGGAGGTCGCCGACTCCGACCTGCTGCTCCACGTGGTCGACGGCTCGCACCCCGACCCCGAGGGCCAGATCGCCGCGGTGCGCGTGGTGCTCGCCGAGATCGGCGCGACCAAGGTCCCCGAGATCATCGTGATCAACAAGGCCGACGCTGCCGACCCCCTCGTGATCGGTCGGCTGCGGGCCCGCGAGCCGCACAGCGTGGTCGTCAGCGCGAAGACCGGCGCGGGCATCGCCGAGGCGCTCGCGGTCATCGAGTCGGAGCTGCCGCGGCCGCAGGTGGAGTTCGACGTGCTGCTGCCCTACGAGCGCGGCGACCTCGTCAACCGCATCCACCAGGAGGCCGAGATCGGCTCGCTGGAGCACACCGGGCGACGGCACGCTGGTCGTCGGACGGGCCAACGCCGACCTCGCGGGCGAGCTGACGGCGTACAGTCGCTGACGTTTTGCGTCTCGGGTGAGGCGGAACCTTCGGGTCCGACCGCGCGTTGACGAGTCCGGCGCCCGGATTCGGGCGTTCGAAGTCTTCTAGTAGAGGATGTCGCGCATGTCACGTGGTGTCTGGGTCCGCTTCTTCCTCGTGCTCGGCCTCCTCGGCGGGTGCCTGGCGCTGGCGATCAACGTCAAGCCGAACCTGGGCCTCGACCTCAAGGGCGGCGCGCAGTTCGTCTTCCAGGCGGAGGGCACCGAGCAGGTCCCGGCCAACGCGGAGAACGTCGACAAGACCCTCCAGGTGCTGCGCGGTCGCGTGGACGCCCTCGGGGTCGCCGAGTCCGTGCTCGTGCGCCAGGGCGAGAACCGCATCCTCGTCGAGCTGCCGGGCGTCACCAGCGACGAGGAGGCGCAGGAGGCCGAGGAGCGCATCGGCACCACCGCCAAGCTGACGATCCACGAGGTCCTCTCGACCGCCGAGGTCGACGCCGAGCCGACCGAGGACGGCAACCAGGTGCTGCCGTCCGACCAGGGCGACACCCTCGAGGTCGGTCCGACGGTCATCCAGGGTGACGAGATCACCGGCGCCAGCGCCGTCCAGCGCGACCAGAGCGTCGAGTGGGTCGTGGCGATCGACTTCAACGGCGCCGGCGGCAACACCTGGGCCGACATCACCGGCAAGGCCGCCTGCAACCCCGACGGCGACCCGAAGCGCCGCATCGCGATCGTCCTCGACGGCGAGGTCATCTCCTCGCCCGAGGTCGACATGGGCGTCGGCTGCGACGTCGGCATCCGCGGCGGCTCCACCGACATGACCGGCAACTTCACCTCGGGCGACGCCAAGGACCTCGCGGCACTCATCGAGGGCGGCTCGCTGCCGCTCGAGCTGACCGGCGATCTCCGACCGGCTCGTCGGCCCGTCGCTCGGTGCGGCGGCGATCGACGCCTCCATCGAGGCCGGCATCATCGGCCTGATCCTGACCGGCCTCTTCATCGTCATCGTCTACCGCCTCGTCGGCTTCGCTGGCCACCATCGCGCTGGCGTCCTACGCGCTGCTGGCGTACGCCATGCTCGTCGGCCTCGGCTCGACGCTGACCCTGCCCGGCCTCGCGGGCTTCGTGCTCGCCATCGGCATGGCGATCGACGCCAACGTGCTGGTCTTCGAGCGCGCGCGGGAGGAGTACCAGGCCTACCCGTCGGCGGGCCTGCGGCGCGCCCTCGCGGTCGGCTTCAACAAGGCGTGGAGCGCGATCATCGACTCCAACGTCACCACGCTGCTCGCGGCCGGGCTGCTGTTCTTCCTCGGCTCCGGCCCGATCAAGGGCTTCGGTGTCACGCTCTCCATCGGTGTCATCGCGTCGATGATCTCCGCGCTGATCATCGCGCGGGTGCTGTGCGACCTCGCCGTCGCCAACAAGCCGGTGACCGAGCGCCCCGCGATCAGTGGTCTGGCCAACATCGGCAAGGTGCGCACGTGGCTCGACAAGACCGCCCCCGACATCATGAAGGACCGCGCGCGCTGGCTGGGCGTCTCGGCGGTGGCGCTGGTCATCGCCGTCTCCGGCATCGTCATCAACGGGCTCAACCTCGGCGTCGAGTTCACGGGTGGTCGTCAGCTCGACTACACCGTGAGCCAGTCGATCACCGTCGAGCAGGCGCGTGCCGCCGTGTCGGACGCCGGCTTCCCCGAGGCCGTCGTGCAGACCGCCGAGACCGCCGACTTCACCGTCCGCACCAGTGACATCACCAACGAGGAGGAGCAGCGGATCGAGGAGGAGCTGTCCGCCGTCGGCGGCACGGTCGAGAAGATCGACGACCAACGCATCGGCGCCTCGCTCGGTGAGGAGCTGCGCAACAACGCCCTCATCGCCTTCGGTGTCGCCTTCCTCGCCCAGCTGCTCTACCTCGCCTTCCGGTTCAAGTGGACCTTCGGCGTCGCCGCCGTGCTGGCGATGGCGCACGACGTCATCCTCGTCGTCGGCATCTTCGCCTGGCTGGAGAAGCCCATCGACGGCATCTTCCTGGCCGCCGCGATGACCATCGTCGGCCTCTCCGTCAACGACACGGTCGTGGTCTTCGACCGCGTCCGCGAGCGATGGCACGGCTCCGCGCCCGACGAGGAGTTCACGGCGCTGGCCAACAAGGCCGCGATCGAGACGGTGCCCCGCACCGTCAACACGGGTCTCGGCTCGATGTTCATCCTCGGTGCGCTCGCCGTGCTCGGCGGTGACTCGCTGCGCGACTTCTCCATCGCGCTGCTGATCGGTCTCCTCGTCGGCACCTACTCCTCGGTCTTCACCGCGACCCCGATGCTGACCTACTTCCAGGAGAAGTGGCCGATGAGCCGGGTCAAGCGCGAGAAGGTCGAGCGGGCTCCGGAGGACTCCGGCGCGGTCGTCTGACCTGCCTGCGCTCTCCTGTCAGGAGTCCCCGCTGCAGCGGGGACTCCCTGCACGTCTGGGCCGTTGCAACGGCCGAAAGCTCAGCGAGGTCCGACACACCTCCCACCAGGGCGGGCGTACGCTCGGACCATGCTCTGGTTCCTGTTGATCGTCGTGCTGGGTGTCGTCGCCTACCGCTACCGCGTCAAGATCCTGGCGAAGGTGCTCGGCCAGCCCGAGCGCCGCATCGAGCGCCAGATCACCCGCAAGAAGAACTACTGACGTCCCCTGTGGACGGCGTACGACGAGGTGTCGGCGCCGCCCCGTAAGGTGCTCGGGTGCCCGAGACCGACACCGCTGTTCCCGCTGTGGGCAGCCCCGTACGTGAGGTGCTGGCGCAGGCGGTCGAGGCCCTCGGCGGGCAGCAGCGCGACGGCCAGGTCCAGATGGCCGACGAGGTCGCGGAGGCCATGTCGGAGGGCCGCCACCTGCTCGTCCAGGCCGGCACCGGCACCGGCAAGTCGCTGGGCTACCTCGTCCCCGCGATGCTCCACGACAAGCGCGTCGTGGTCGCCACCGCGACCCTCGCGCTGCAGCACCAGCTCGTCGAGCGCGACCTCCCGCGCCTGGTCGAGGCGGTCAAGGGCGTCAAGGGCCTCGACACGTCGTACGCCGTCCTCAAGGGTCGCTCCAACTACGCCTGCCTCCACCGCATCCGGGCCGGCGTCCCCGACGACCAGGGCACCCTCGTCGACGTCCCGACGGGGTCGATGGCCGAGAAGGTCCTCGAGCTGCGCGCCTGGGCGGAGGAGGAGTCCGAGGACGGCGGCACCGGCGAGCGCGACAACGCGCCGCGCCACACCGACCGCGAGTGGCGCCAGGTCGCGGTCAACCACCGCGAGTGCCTCGGCGCCTCGAAGTGCCCGTTCGGCGCGGAGTGCTTCGCCGAGCTCGCGCGCGAGAAGGCCCAGCGCAGCCACCTGATCGTCACCAACCACTCCCTCCTCGCGATCGACGCGATCGAGGACGTGCCGATGATCCCCGACTACGACACCGTCGTGATCGACGAGGCCCACGAGCTCACGGCCCGCGTCACCCAGGCCGCCACCGACGAGCTCGGCGCGGGCGACATCGAGCGGGCGGCGCGCCGGGCGACCCGGTGGGCAGCGGACGCGGCCGGCGACCCGGCGGGCGACCTCGAGGACGCCGCCGGCCAGCTCGCCGAGGCCATCGAGGCGACTCCGCCGGGCCGCATCGACAACGTCTCGACCCAGCTCGCCGACGCGCTGGTGCTGGTACGCGACGCCGCGCGCGCCTGCCTCTCGGCCTTCCCGCGCGAGTCCGGCGGCGGTGAGGGCGAGGGCGACGCCGGCCGCACCCAGGCCAAGGGCATGGTGCAGGAGATCTTCGTCAACGCCGAGCGGATGGCTGCCGGCTCGCAGGCCGACGTGCTGTGGCTCGGCGAGGCGCGCGACCGGTTCCCCGCGCGGCTCCACGTCGCGCCGCTCCAGGTGTGGGGCCCGATGCGCGACAAGCTGCTCACCGACAAGACGGTCGTCTTCACGAGCGCGACCCTGATGCTCGGCGGCGACTTCAGCGCCGTCGCCACCTCGCTCGGCCTCAAGCCCACCGAGCGCGAGGGCTCGCTCGTGGCGCCCGCCGACAACGACACCGCGTTGCCGTGGAAGGGCCTCGACGTCGGCTCGCCGTTCGACTACGGCCAGCAGTCGATCCTCTACGTCGCCCGCCACCTGCCCCAGCCCGGCCGCGACGGCCTCGGCCAGGCGCAGCTCGACGAGATCTGCGACCTCGTCGACGCCCTCGACGGCCGTACGCTCGGCCTGTTCTCCTCGCGCCGCGCGGCCGAGACCGCTGCGGAGGCCGTACGCGCCAAGCTCCCGCACCTCACCACGCTCGCGCAGGGCGACGCGCAGCTCCCCGAGCTCGCCAAGCAGTTCGTCGAGGACCCGCACACCTGCCTCTTCGGCACCCTCTCGCTCTGGCAGGGCCTCGACGTCCCCGGCGAGACCTGCCAGCTGGTGATCATCGACCGGATCCCGTTCCCGCGCCCCGACGACCCGTTGATGTCGGCGCGCGCCAAGGCGGCCGACGCGTCCGGCGGCAACGGCTTCATGGAGGTCTCCGCCACCCACGCCGCGCTCCTGCTCGCGCAGGGTGCCGGTCGCCTGATCCGTACGACCACCGACCGCGGCATCGTCGCCGTGCTCGACCCGCGCCTCGAGACCGCGCGCTACGGCCGCTTCCTCAAGGCGTCGCTGCCGCCGATGTGGTCGACGACCGACCCCGCGCTCGTACGCCAGGCGCTGACGCGGCTCGGGGAGACGGCGAGCTAGTAGCCGAAGACCTGGTAGTCGCGGCGGTACATCGTCGCCACCAGGTCGCGCAGCTCGTCCGAGACGGCGCGGTCGCGGCCGCCAGGGGCCGTCTGGTTCTTGGGCGCGGTGGGCACGGCCGGAGCTCCGATCCGCTCGCACACCTCGGCGAAGTCGCGGTCGAAGGTCTCCAGCCGGCCGACGAAGTCGACCCGGTTGAGGTCGATCATCCGGCTCTGCAGGGTCAGGTGCTGGTCGGTGCCGGGCACCGCGGCGAGGTCGTGGGTCGCGGTCCACCGCGCGAACTCCTCGACCGCCTGCATCCGCTCGTGCGTGGGCGCGTCGAAGCCGTAGTAGTTGTGGTCCACGACCTTGTCCTGCCACGCCGAGACGAACCGGTCGAGCGGGTCGCGCACGAACGCGAACGTGAAGTAGTCCGCGTACGTCGCCAGCGGGTAGCGCACCCGCATCGCGTGGTCGACGTCGAGGCTCACGCCGTGGGCCTCGCAGTGGTGCCGGATCGTGCGCGTCGCGACCTTGGCCACGCGGTACCAGACGAACCGGTGGCTGTGGCTGATCGTCAGGTTGTACGCCAGCGGGCTGAGCCAGCCGGACTGCTCACCCGCCGCGGCCAGCCGGTCCAGCGCCTCCTGCCCGTCCGGCGTCAGCCGCCGCCGGTTGCCCTCGCGCGTACGGAACAGCTCGGGCTCGGGCGCGGCGTGGTCGGACATCGCCGCGAGGCTACCGGTTCATCAGGTGGTCGAGTAGCCGAGCGAGGAACGAGCGAGGCGTATCGAGACCCTGCCTACTCGAAGGGGATCCGCCCCCGCAGCGACTCGACGTCCGACAGCGGGCTGCCCTGGGTCTCCTTGATGAGCTCGCGCGCCCGGTCGACGCTGTCCCAGACGTTCCACAGCAGCACGCCGCGCACCTCGCCGGCCCTGAGGTAGTAGACGACGCCGGTGCCGACCTGGCCGTCCTTCCAGTCCTCGACCATGTCGAGCTGGCTGCTCGTCTCGCCGATCGCCTCGTAGCCCGCGTCGAGGATGTCGGACCAGAAGAACGGGGTGTAGTCGTACGTCTCGTCGGCACCGGCCATCACCTTGCCGGCGAGCTCGCCGGACTTCTCGGCGTGGTCGACGTGCTCGACGCGGCGGCGGCCGAGGAGGGCGTCGGGGTACGACGCGACGTCGCCCGCGGCGTACACGTCTGCCGCGCTGGTGCGCAGGTGCTCGTCCACCACGATGCCGTTGTCGACCTCGAGGCCGGCGGCCTCGGCCAGCCCGGTGCGGGGGAGGACGCCGACGCCGATCACGGCGGCGTCGGCGGAGATGTCGGTGCCGTCCTCGAGGCGGATCCGCACGCCGCCGTCGACCTCCTCGCCGCCGGCGACGGAGCCGTGCACCACGGTGACCCCGCGGTCGGCGAACGCCTTGGTGAGGCTGGCGGCCAGCGCCCGCGGGAACATCTGCTCCTGCACGTCCTCGAGGTCGAGGACGAGCGTCACCTGGACGTCGTTCTGCACGAGTGCCGACGCGATCTCCGAGCCGATGTAGCCACCGCCGACGACGGCGACGTGGCTGCCCTTGTCGGCGATCGCGCGCAGCCGCTCGTAGTCGGCGGCGGTGCGGTAGTAGACGACCCGCGGCCCGGGGTCGACCGCCAGCGTGCGCGGCTCGGCGCCGGTGGCGAGCAGCAGCTTGCCGTAGCCGACGCTGGTGCCGTCGGCGAGGCGTACGACGTGCGCGTCGGGGTCGATCGCCGTCACGGTCGTGTCGGTGACCAGGTCGACCGCGTCGTCGTCGTCGAGGTCGCCGGCGAGCGAGTTGCCCGCCAGCGTCGCGTCGTCCTTGAGCCAGAGGTCCTTGGAGAGCACCGGCCGGTAGACCGGCTTGTCGGGCTCGGAGCCGAACACCGCGATCGTGCCGCTGGTGTCGCCGGACCGGATGCCGCCGACCGCACTGGCGGCCGCGACACCCCCGCCGACGATGACGTAGTCGTACTTCTCGTGGGTCATGCAGCCATCGTGTCCCGCAGGTGGTGAGCGTTCAACGGCCCGACGGGTGGGTCAGAGGCTGCGGAGCACCGCGGTCACGACGCCGAGGATCGTGGCGTTGTCGCCGGGGATCGGGTCGTACGCCGTGTTGTGCGGCAGCAGCCAGACGTGGCCGTCCTTGCGCTGGAACGTCTTGACGGTGGCCTCGCCGTCGATCAGCGCGGCGACGATCTGCCCGTTGGTGGCGGTCTGCTCCTGGCGGATCACGACGTAGTCGCCGTTGCAGATGGCCGCGTCGACCATCGAGTCGCCGGAGACCTCGAGCAGGAAGAGGGTGCCGTCGCCGACGAGCTGCTTGGGCAGCGGGAACACGTCGGTGACCTGCTCCTCGGCGAGGATCGGACCGCCGGCGGCGATGCGGCCGACGACCGGGATGTTGACCGCGGTCGGGGAGAAGTCGCCGATGCCGGTCTCGTCGATGCTCGACTCGTCGCTGCTCGACATCGAGCGACGGGCGGCCATCACCTCGGGCAGGAAGACCTCGAGGGCGCGCGGCCGGTTGGGGTCGCGCTTGAGGAAGCCCTTGCCCTCGAGCACGCGCAGCTGGTGGGCCACGCTGGAGGACGACGTCAGGCCGACGGCCTGGCCGATCTCGCGCATGCTCGGCGGGTAGCCCTTGGTCTCGATGGAGTCCTTGATCGTCGCGAGCACGCGCTGCTGGCGCGGCGTCAGGCCGGTCGCGTCCGGGGGACCGTCCGGCATCTCGATGACTTTCTTGTCGTCCGACGTGGCCATGGTGGGAACCTCTCGACGCGGGTGCCGCCCGTGTGGGTGGAGTGGTGCGTGGGACGGCGTGATGCCTCACCGTAGCCCTCGCGCGGGCCTCGGATCAAACACGTGTTCGAAGCAGCGTGTCGCGACGTCGGCTCGGGCGACACGCCGAACCTTTGTTCGAACAGGGGCTTGCATCGTTCGAACACGTGCTCTAACGTCGTACACCTGTTCGATCGAACGTCTGATCGACACCGACGCCAGACCCACTGTCGGTGGCTCGCACTAGACATAGATCGACGGAACCGATCCGGCTGACACTTCCCCAGGAGGCCACCATGAGCACCCTCAGCCTTGCACCTGCCTTTCACCCCCATCGCACGTCCGGCCCGCTCGACGGTGCGCCTGACCCGTCGCGGCCGGCTGACGGTCTTCGTGATCTCGCTGCTCGTGGCCCTGTCCGCCGCCTTCGTGCTGGCCGGCGGCGCCGTCGGCACCGGCGAGGCCGGCCAGCCGGCCCCCACCGAGATCGTCCAGGTCGCCCCCGGCGACACCCTGTGGGGGATCGCCAGCGACCTCGCCACCGACGGCGACGTCCGCGGTGTCATGAACGAGATCGAGCGGCTCAACGCCCTCGAGTCCACCGGCCTCGCGGCCGGCCAGAAGCTCCGCGTCCCGGTCCTCACCGACTAGGCGCGAAGGCCTCCATCAGCCGCTTCGACCCCGGCTGGTGGACCAGGGGAAGGCGAAGGGCGGGCCCATCGGGCCCGCCCTTCGGCGCGTTCGTGCGTGCCCCGTCTGCGGGCTGTCACCGTCGCCGGTCGGCCCGCTCGAGGGTGGCGGCATACGACGTCTGCCCGCTCGAGGGTGGCGGCATATGACGTCGCCCGCTCGAGGGTGGCGGCATACGACATGTCGTCGGCCGGTTTTGATGTCGTCCGCCGCCACCCAGTCGCCCGCTCGGGGGTGGCGGCATACGACATGTCATCGGCCGATTTCGATGTCGTCCGCCGCCACCATGGCGGAGGTTCTCCACAGGCTTGGCCGAGGGACTGTTTCTCAGGTAGCTCGTATGGGTAGTTTCGGGGTGCAGACGTTGTCTCGGGAAGGCAGTTTCATGCACGTACGCCGCGCTCTCGCGCTCGCCGTCGTCGGCCCGCTCCTGCTCGCGGGGTGCACGGGCGACCCCGAGCCCACGCCGAAGCATCCCCGACCCGACCTCGTCCTCGCCGTCTCCGACGGCCACCGAGTCCGAGACGCCGGAGGCGGAGAGTGCGGAGGACTTCATCCGGCGGTGGGCCGACGAGTTGCAGAAGATGCAGGCCACGGGGGAGACCGAGGCGTACAGAGCGCTCGGCCCAGACTGCGAGTCATGCCTTGCGGCTGCTGACCGCGTCGACGAGATGTACGGGGCTGGTGGACGATCGAGTGGGATGGTTGGCGAGATTTTGCAGCATCGAGCCATACGGCAAACTCGGAGACCGAGTTTCGCGCTGAGGTGCGATTCGGCGCCCACTCGCATTCGCGAGACGAGCGAACGGGACGTGGCAGACGCCTGGAGGGCGGGCGCGTCACACGGCTGCTCGACTTGACGCGAGTCGACGACGAGTGGCTCATGGCCAGAACGGCGGAGCTGGCTTGATGAGCTACCTCGAGTCTTTCTGGCGCTTGCCCTGCTCCTCTGATTCTCGTGACCGCGCCAGCGGCTCACGCCGAATGCGTTCAAGAAGTGGACGTCCTCGGTGCCAGGGAATCGTGCGACTACTCGTCTGCCGACGTCGAGGAGCAGAAGGCCCAGTACCCCACCGCCAAGTGGACGGTCCGCCAGCTCTGCAAGGACGACAGCCGCACGCCCGAGGGCATCTGCTTCAACCCGCAGGAGTGCACGACGGCCGCCGGCGTACCCGGCACCCGCTACACGCTCTACCGCGACGGCGAGGTCGTCGGCACCGCCTGCCTCACCGCGGACGAGGAGGCCAAGATCGGCGATCCGCCGCCCATCCGCGTCCTCGTCCTCAAGGCGTTCGAGAACCTCGACTGGCCCGCGTCCGAGCTCGTCGTGCAGCCGCCGGACGGTCGGACCCTGGTCAACCTGGACACGAACTTCTACACGACCAACACCGACGTCACGAACATCCCGGTGACCCTCGTCCAGTCGGACGTCGTGGTCAGCGCCCGCCCCATCGCGTACAGGTGGCACTTCGGCGACGGCAGCGCGGTGACCACGACCAGCCCGGGGGCGCCGTACCCGGACCTCGACGTGTCCCACGTCTACGAGCAGACCGACAAGGTCGCCGTCAGCGTGGACACGCAGTACGGCGACGCGAGCTTCACGGTCGGCGGGGGAGCGCCCGAGCAGATCCCGTCGACCATCTGGGTCACCGGCGCGCGAGTCCGACCTGACCATCGTCGAGGCGCTCCCGCAGCTCGTCCTCCGCTGACAGTGCGGCCTCGTGGTCCGCCAGCCGGACCACGAGGGCCGCACTAACGCGGGCGGTGCAGGGTCTTGATCTTGCCGCCGTCCAACGGGGCGGTGCGCCACGTCGCGTGTGACGGTGCCCGCGGCGAGCGAGCACTGGACGTCGAGGCGGTGGGGCGTCTCGAGGAAGACGATCTCCACCCGGAGCGTGTCGTCGTCGATCCAGCCGCCCGACGCCGCGACCGGGACGGGGTCGCCGTACGCGTCCAGCGGCTCGGAGGTCAGCCACTCGCCCGAGCCCCACCGGGAAGGTCAGTGCGTTGTCGAGTTCCGAGGCAGTGATGCTGAGAGGACCCTCCGACGTCGACCGAGAAGGTGGCTGCTGCCAGGCCGGGGCCTGAGCGTCCGAAGGGCTGACAGGCGCGGGGCGGGCCGCGCACGGCGGGAGGCCGAGCGTACGCAGCCGGTCGACGAGGTCGTCCTGCGCGGACGCGTCGACCGAGGCACCACCCAGCCCCGGGAGCAGGTGCTCCCACACGTGGTCGACCACCTCCTGCATCGCCTCGGTGCCGCCGGTGATCGCGATGACCGCGTCGTGCTCGGGCAGCACGATGCAGAACTGGCCGAACGCCCCGTCCCCGCGGTAGCCGTGGCGCGCCATCCAGAAGCAGTAGCCGTAGCCCTGGGCCCAGTCGACCTTGTCCTCGTTCGGCGACGGCACCTGGGCGGACGTGGCCTCGTCGACGTACGCCGCCGGGATGAGCTGGTCGTCGCCCCACCGGCCGCGCTGGAGGTAGAGCTGCCCGAGCTTGGCGACGTCCTCGAGGCGGGCGAACAGGCCGCTGAACCCCTGCTCGCGTCCGGGCGGGAAGCAGCGCCAGCCCACCTCGCCGATGCCGAGCGGGTCGAAGAGCCGGGGCCGGAGGTACTCGCTCAGCCGCTGCCCCGTCCGGCGCTGGATCGCGGCCGCGACCGTGTAGGTGCACGGCTGGCTGTACGCGAAGACGCTGCCGGGAGCCGCCTCGGGCGCCGCCGAGACCAGGAACCCGTGGACCGGCTCCTGCGGATCCGCGGCCACCGCCTCGGGCCACATCTCGCGGCCGTGCCCGCTGGCCATCGAGGCGAGGTGCCGCAGGGTCGTCGACCGGGTGTACGCCGACAGGTCCTCGTCGGCGTACTCGGGGAAGTGGTCGAGCACCGTGTCGTCGAGCCCGAGCAGGCCTTCCTCGACGGCGAACGCGAGGGCGGTCGAGGTGAAGCTCTTGCTGATCGAGTAGAGGAGGCGGGTCCGTTCGGGCGTGTGCGGCGCCCACCAGCCCTCCGCGACGACGTGGCCGTGCCGCAGCACCATCAGGCCGTGCAGCTCGACGCCGGGATCGGCGTCCACCGCGTCGAGGAAGCCGAGGACGGCGGCGGGGTCCACGCCCTGGTTGGCGGGGGTGTCGCGCGGAAGCTGGGTCACCTCAGCGAGCGTAGGTGACGGA
>CAVYGL010000024.1:0-289927 GCA_963767995.1 uncultured Actinomycetota bacterium | reverse complement strand
GGATCGCGGTGACCATCGACCCGGCGCGGACCGGCTGGCCGACGACCTCGGTGTCGCGCAGCGCCATCCGGCCGGTCAGCAGCACCGGCGGGTCGAGGCGCAGCGCCTCCTCGACGACGTTGGTCCACAGCGTCGGATCGGCGACGACGCGCGCCCGCTCGTCGGGGTGGTCGTGGAGCAGCGCGATGCCGTTGCCGAGGAGGTTGACCGTCGTCTCGAAGCCGGCCGCGAGGACCAGGCCGGCGGTCGCCTTGAGCTCGGACTCGCTCAGGCCCTCGCCGTCCTCGCGCACCGCGACGAGCTGGCTCAGCAGGTTGTCGCGCGGCTCACGGCGCAGGTGGTCGAGGTGGTCGCCGAGCCACGCGTCGAAGCGCGCGAGCGCGGCCGACGTCGAGCGGTAGCGGCGCAGGCCGAGCCCGAGGTCGAGGCTCGGCGCAGCCGCCGAGCCGAAGTCGAGGACCTTGGCCCGCTCGGCGTCGGGCACCCCGAGGATCTCCGCGATGACGGTCACCGGCAGCTGCGCGCAGTAGGTCTCGACCAGGTCGACGCTGCTCGTGGCGCGAGCCTCGAGGGAGTCGAGCAGGTCGGCGGCGATCTCCTCCGTACGCTCGCGCAGCCGCTCGACGGCCCGCATGGTGAAGACCCGAGTGACGAGCTTGCGGTAGCGGGTGTGGTCGGGCGGCTCGGTCACCAGCAGCGACGGCGGCTTGACCGGGTGGAGGGCGTCGGGCGCGGCCCATCGGGCGACCCGCCCGAGCACGCCCTCGTCGGTGGGCAGGCCGGACCGGAAGTCGTCGCTCGTGAGCAGGTGGCGTACGGCGCTGTGGCTGGTGGCGACGTGGCCGATGCTCGAGCGGTAGAGCGGGCCCTTCGACCGGATCTCCTCGATCAGCCCGAAGACCTCGTCGTCGGAGCCCAGCGACCCGACGCGGATCAGCTGCGCCTGCAGGTCGCCGCGAGCGGCGGCCCGCCGCAGGAACAGCGTGGGCAGTCCGTGGGCCACGCCCCAGTGGACCGTCGACTTCATGCCGCGAGCGTAGCCGCGCCTAGTGTCTGCCCCATGTGGCCAGGGATGCAGCACCGGACGTGGCTCGCGATCGACGTCCTGCTCGTCGGTGTGTTCGCGGTGATCGGACGACTCAGCCACTACGGCACCCTGACGGTCGGCGGCTGGTGGACGACCGCCTGGCCGTTCCTGGCGGGCCCCCTCGTCGCGTGGGCGGTGCTGGTGCTGGCCCGACGTACGCCCGCCGCGATCGGTTCGGGGCTCATCGTCTGGGTGGGCGCGCTGGTCGTCGGGATGCTGCTGCGCCAGGCGAGCGGGCAGGGCACCGCCACCGCGTTCGTCGTGGTGGCCACCCTCGTCCTGGGCGCACTGCTGGTGCTGCCTAGAGTCGGTGCACGTGTCCGACGCCGCTGACCGCCCCCGCGGCGCCGCACTTCCGTTCGCCGTCCTCGTCGCCGCCGTCGTCCTCGTCTCGATCAACCTGCGCCCGGGCGCATCGTCGCCGGGGCCGGTCCTCGAGGAGGTCCGCCAGGGCCTCGGGATGAGCGCCGGTGTCGCGGGTGCGCTGACCGGGCTGCCCGGTCTGTGCTTCGGAGTCGTCGGTGCGCTCGCGGTGGGGTTCGCCCGCCGGGTCGGGATGACCGCGGGCATCGCGCTCGGCCTCGCCGCCGCCGCGGCCGGTCTCCTGCTGCGGGCGACGACCGACAGCGAGCCGGTCTTCCTCGTCCTCACCGTCGTGGCGCTGGCCGGCATGGCCGTCGGCAACGTCCTCGTCCCGGCCTGGGTGAAGGCGCACGGCCACGCCGTCGCGCTGATGACCGTGTACGGCACCGGTCTCGTCGTCGGCGCGACGATCGCGTCGCTGGTGACCGCACCGATCAGCGGCACCTTCGACTCGTGGCGCGCCGGACTCGGCACGTGGGGACTGCTGGTCGCGGTGGCCCTGCCCCTGTGGGCGTGGCTGGCGCTGCGCGAGCGCCGGGCCCCGTCGGAGCACGACGTCAGCGGCGGACCCGCCCCCTCGGGACGGATCGCCCACTCGCCCACAGCCGTCGCCCTCACGGTGCTCTTCGGCGTGCAGTCGATGCACGCCTACGTCCAGTTCGGCTGGGTGCCGACGATCTACCGCGACGCCGGCCTCTCGGCGTCGGCCGCGGGAGCACTGCTCAGCCTGCTGTCGTCCGTCGGCATCATCGGCGCCCTGGCGATGCCGACCGTGATCTCGCGCGGGCGCGGGCTGCGCCCCCTGATGGTCTGCTTCGGGGTCGCCCTCGCCGTGGGGTACGCCGGACTGCTCGTCGCCCCCGCCACGCTCCCGTGGCTCTGGGCGCTGTCGCTCGGGTTCTCCGGCCTGGCCTTCCCGACCGCCATCTCGCTGATCACCGCACGCACGCGGCACCCCTCGGTGACCGCCCAGCTCTCCGGCTTCGTGCAGCCGATCGGCTATGCCCTGGCCGCGATCGGACCCTTCGCGGTCGGACTCGTCCACGAGGCGACCGACGGGTGGTCGCTGGTCCTCGTGCTGCTGGCCCTCACCTCGGTGCCGCTGACCCTCGCCGGGCTGCGCGTCGCGCGGCCGGCGTACGTCGACGACGAGATCTGACCCGCCTAGTCGTTGCGGCCGCGGCCGCCGAGACGGTGGTGGATGGTCACCGGCGCCTCACCGAGATGACCCGTCCCCGACCCGGGCCGCGAGCCGCGTCCGCCCATCCCCGGCCGGGTGAGGTCCTCCCAGTCGCGCCGCCGCCGGCGCTCGCTGAGCAGCAGGAGGCCAGCGAGGAGGCCAGCGAGGACGACCACGAGAACGATCCAGACCATGGTTCGACCGTACGCCCGGAAGCCCGGTCAGGCCACCGTCTCGGCCCGGCCGTCGGCCCAGACGACGACGCCCGGTGCGCAGCCGTGAGCGCAACCAGTGGGGGCCGTCGAGCCCGAGGGCGAGCGCGGTCGTGGCGTCGATGTCGACGCTGGTGAGGTCGGCCCCGATGACGGTGACGGAGGCCAGCGCGCCGGCAGGAGACGCCGGACCGGGCGTCGACCACGTGGGTCCCGCGGTGCGCCGATCCGGAGGTCGCCACCGCTCCGCGGTGCACCGGGACCCGCGCGACCAGTCGGGTCGGGTCGAGGGGGTGCTCGATGCCGATCAGCCACGGTTCGCCCGCCGGGTCGGCGACGTGGCACACCATGTCGCCGCCGGCCGACAGGCACACGTCGGTGTCGGCCAGCGCCAGCAGCGGGCCGTACGGCCCGGTCGACCGCCCACCCCTTCACGACGCCGCTCGGATCGAGGCGGCGTACGCCGTCCGGCCCGGGCAGGCACACGTCGAACGCACCGTCCGACGACGCCTTCGCGGCGTCGCCGAGGCGGAGCACCTCGGCCACCTCCGGCACGCACTCGGCGAGGGTGACCTCGCCCCGGCCGAGGCGCGAGACCTGGCTGTCGGGCCGCCAGGTGCTGAACACCTCGTCCACCCAGCGCAGCTCGGCGAGCGCGCCCCGCCACGCCTGCTCGGCCGCGTCGTCGTGTGCGTGCCGCCCCCGCAGCGCGAGGCTGATCGGCATCCCCATCACGCTGCTCGACGCGACGGGTCGATCGGCACCGCAGCGGTGGTCGTCACAGCCCGGCCTGGTCGAGCGCGCTCTGGAGCGACTGGAGCGTAGCCCTCGCTGGTGTACGTCGCGCCGCTGACCATCGCGACCGAGTCGCCCTGCGAGTCGAGGGTGTCCTGGACCAGCTGCGGCAGCGCGAAGTTGCTGATCTGGAGGTCGCGGCCGTCCTGGTCGGGGTACTGCAGGACCGACACGTTGGTGATCGTCGGAGCCGCTGACCTGGAGCTGGACCTGCACCGGGCCGTAGCGGGTCTGGGCGGCGTCGCCGGTGACGGTGCTCGCGGTGCCGGGGCTGCCCGTCGAGGTGGACGGCCGCTGTTGCAGAGGTAGGGGCCCTGCCGCTGCTGGTGGCCGGGTGCCGACGGCGCCTGCCCGAGGACCGGGATCGTGGTCTCGCTCCCATGGCTGTCGCCATCGCGACGAGGTCGAGGTGTGGTAGCCGAAGAGGACCACCAGGGTCGAGAGGGTGCTCAGCACCCAGAGGACGATGCGCTTCATCGGGTCACCAGCCGAACGTCTCGAGGTGGATGTGGGGCTCCGGCACGCCGGCTGCCCGGAGGTCGCGCAGCACCAGGTCGGCCCAGGCGCCGGGGCCGCAGACGTAGACGTCCCGGTCGGCGACGTCGGGCACCCAGGCCGTCAGGGCGGCCAGGTCCGTGGTGGTGTCGACGCCGTCGCCGAGCCACGAGCTGTCCGGCGCGCGGCGCCGGCCGGGCAGCCCCCAGACCACGAGGCCGCGCTGCTCGGCGAGCGCGGTGAGCTCGTCGACGAAGAGCGGCGTCGGTCGACGAGCGGTAGAGCAGCAGCGCCTCGCCGGGGCGTACTCCAGTCCCTCCGCCAGCGCGCGCAGCGGGGTGATGCCGACGCCGGCACCGATCATCAGCACCTTGTGGCGGCTGCGGGCGCGCGGGCTCAGCCGGCCGTACGGGCCCTCGATCCAGGCGCGCGAGCCGACGGTCGAGACCGGCGGTCGCGGCGCTGCCGTCGCCGACGTCCTGGACGGTGATCCGCAGCGAGCGGCCGTCGGGGGCGGCGGACAGGGAGTAGGGGTTGCCGCGGCTGCGGCCGGGACGTCCGCCGAAGCGCCAGGTGAAGAACTGGCCGGCCTCGACCGGGAGGCGGTGGAGGTGCCGGCCGGTGACGTGGACCGAGACGGTCCCGTCGCCCTCCGGGACGACGGCGGCGACGCGGAGGTCGTGGCGCAGGTTGCGCCACAGCGGCAGTCCGACCCGCCACACCAGCACGCTGCCTGCGGCGGCGATCCACGCGGACCACCAGAAGACCTGGCGGCCGGTCGAGGAGGTGAAGTCGGCGCCGGTCCACAGCTGGTGCGGGATCGCGAGTCCGACGCCGAGGTACGCGTAGAGGTGCATCAGGTGCCACGACTCGTAGCGCAGCCGTGCGGCGGGCCGCCCTGACGCTCGTCACCACGACCATCACCAGGCAGACCGTCGCCGCGGTGGCGAGCAGCATGCCGGGGTAGTTGACGACGAGGTCCCACAGCGTGCCGGGCGTGGCGGTCAGCGAGCCGCCGGCGTAGCCCCAGGTGATCGTCACGAGGTGGGCGAGCACCAGGTTGAAGGTCGTGAAGCCGACGAGCCGGTGGATCCGGGCGAGCTCGTCCTGGCCGAACGCCCGCTCCAGCACCGGCACCCGCGCCATCAGCACGACCTGCGCGAGCAGCAGCACGGCGGACGCCAGGCCGGTGATCCGGCCGACCGACTCCAGGCCGGTCGCCCAGCCGGCCGAGGTCGGTGATGCCACCGCCGGTGACCCACCACCAGGTCACCAGCAGGAGCGAGAGCCACAGCGCGCTGCCGGCCGCCAGCCGGGTGCCCGCATCGCGGCGGGCACGGGCGCCGAGTCGTCGTACGACGTCCGCCGGAGGCGGCAGCTGGGTCAGGGTCATGGCCACGACCGTCCCCGCCGCGCGCTGGCACCGGCGTGGGAGCGACCTGTGTGGATCCTGTGAGTGTCGCCGGCAGCCCTCTGTCAGGATCTGCGCGTGAGGCAGTGGGTGGTGGTCGTCGGCGGGACCAACATGGACGTGGTGGCGCGCACCTCCGCGCCTCTGGTCGCCGCCACCAGCAACCCGGGCCACACGCGGATCTCCCCCGGTGGCGTCGGCCGCAACATCGCCGCCTGCCTCGGGCTGCTCGGCGCGCCGGTGCGGCTGGTCTCGGCCGTCGGCGACGACGCCTTCGGCGACGAGGCGCTGCGGGTCACGGCGGCCTGCGGTGCGGACGTCTCGGCCGTACGCCGGGTGCCGGGCGGCGCCACCGGCACCTACACCGCGGTGCTCGACGACGCCGGCGAGCTGGTCGCGGCGGTCTCCGACATGGAGGTCGTCGACGCGCTCGAGCTCGACAGCCTGCACCTCGCCGACGCTGCCCTCGTGGTGGTGGACGGCAACCTCGCCCACGCGCAGGTCGCGCGTGCCGTCGCGGCAGCCGCCGACGCCGGCGTCCCGGTGGCGTTCGAGCCGGTCTCGGTGGCCAAGGCGGCGACGGCTCGCCGACCTGGTGCACGACCTCTTCCTCGTCACCCCCAACGCCGACGAGCTCGCCGCCCTCACCGGACGGGCACCCGCCGACTGGCGCGCGTCGGTCGACGACCTGCACCGGCGGGGCGTCGAGCACGTGTGGGTGCGCACCGGCGCCGAGGGGTCGTGGGTGTGCAGCCGCGGCGACGAGCCCGTGCACCTCGCCGCCGTGCCGGCGACCGTGGTCGACGTGACCGGCGCGGGCGACGCGATGCTGGCCGCCTGGGTCGCGGCCTGGCTCCGCGGCGCAGACCCGGTCGCGGCCGCCCGCGAGGGGCACCGCGCCGCCGCTGCGACGATCGAGAGCCCGCACACCGTCCGGCCCGACCTGGCCGACGCCCTGGAGAAGGAGCGCCCCTGATGCTGACGATCACCGACGAGGTCCGCGACGCCCTCGCGTCCGGGCAGCCCGTCGTCGCGCTGGAGAGCACGATCATCAGCCACGGCATGCCCTACCCGCAGAACGTCGAGATGGCCCGCACCGTCGAGGGCATCGTCCGTGACGGCGGTGCCGTGCCGGCGACGATCGCGGTGCTCCACGGCAGGCCGACCATCGGCCTCTCGGCCGACGACCTCGAGCTGCTCGCGTCCGACGAGTCGGTCATCAAGGTCTCCATCCGCGACCTGCCGTACGTCGTCTCGCGCGGCCTGCACGGCGCCACCACCGTGGCGTCGACGATGCGGCTGGCGGCCCTCGCCGGGATCGGTGTCTTCGTGACCGGCGGGCTCGGCGGCGTGCACCGCGGCGCGGAGACGACGTACGACGTCTCGGCGGACCTCACCGAGCTGTCGACCACGTCCGTGGCCGTGGTCTGCGCCGGGGTGAAGAGCATCCTCGACATCGGCCTGACGCTGGAGAAGCTCGAGACGCTCGGCGTGCCGGTGCTGGGCTACGGCACCGACGAGTTCCCGTCGTTCTTCTCCCGGTCGTCGGGGTTCGGTGCGCCGATGCGGGTCGACTCCCCCGCCGAGGTCGCCGCGCTGATGCGGGCGAAGTGGGACCTCGGGCTGGCCGGTGGCGTCGTCGTCGCCAACCCGATCCCGGTCGAGTCGGAGATCCCGGCCGACGAGATCGGCGCGATCATCGACCGCGCGCTCGCCGACATGGACGCCCTCGGCATCCGCGGCAAGGACGCGACGCCGTACCTCCTCGGCCGCATCGTGGAGATCACCGAGGGCACCTCGCTGACGGCCAACATCGCCCTCGTCGAGCACAACGCGCGGCTCGGCGCGGCGATCGCGGCGGCGTACGCCGCGACGCTGACCTGCGCTTTCCCGGGGACACGCCGACACAAGATGTGGTCCCCCACTTCTCCGTCGAGCCCTACATATGGTGTTCCACGCAGCTGGTTCGGCGCGTCAGCCAGGCGTGTCGAGGCAACAGGGAACCCGGTGTGAGTCCGGGACTGCCCCGCAGCGGTGAGTGGGAACGACAGCCGTCACACAGCACTGGATCGCACGATCTGGGAAGCGACGGCCAGTAGGGGTCGAGAACGTTCGGCGTGCCCATGAGTCCGAAGACCTGCCAGCGCACCGCACCCGACCGGGTGCGGTGGTCCGAGGCCTCGTGGGACGGCCGGTGGGCACGTACGACCCCTGCCCGGGCCCCGCCCGTCGCCAGCGCGTCGTACGCCCTCCTCTCCCGCGACCCCGGACTCCGTCCATCTCGCGAGGAGAGAGAAGTGACCATCACAGTCTCGACAGGCTCGACCACGGGCAGAGGCGCACAGCCATGCAGGTGCGCAAGCGGAACGGCGACAGCGAGCCTGTCGACGTCAACAAGATCGTGCGGGCGGTCGACCGGGTCAGCAGTGACCTGGCCGACGTGGACCCGATGCGGGTCGCGACCCGCACGATCAGCGGGTTGTACGACGGCGCCACCACCGCCGAGCTGGACCGGCTGTCGATCCAGACGGCCGCGGAGATGATCGGCGAGGAGCCGCAGTACTCCCGGCTGGCCGCGCGCCTGCTGGCGGGCTACATCGACAAGGAGGTCCGCAACCAGGGCGTCATGTCGTTCAGCCAGTCGGTCGCGCTCGGTCACGCCGAGGGCCTGATCGGCGACGACACGGCCCGGTTCGTCAAGGACAACGCCCGCAAGCTCGACTTCGCGATCGACGACGAGGCCGACCACCGCTTCGAGTACTTCGGGCTGCGCACGGTCTACGACCGCTACCTGCTCCGCCACCCGTCGAGCCGGCTCGTGGTCGAGACGCCGCAGTACTTCCTGCTGCGGGTCGCGTCCGGGCTCGCGCAGAGCCCCGGCGAGGCGATCCGGTTCTACCGGCTGATGTCGTCGCTGGCCTACCTGCCGAGCAGCCCGACGCTGTTCAACTCCGGCACGCGGCACACGCAGATGTCGTCGTGCTACCTCGTCGACAGCCCACGCGACGACCTCGACTCGATCTACGCGCGCTACGCGCAGGTCGCCAAGCTGTCGAAGTTCGCCGGCGGCATCGGGATCGGCTTCTCGCGGGTGCGCTCGCGCGGCGCGCTGATCCGCGGCACCAACGGCCAGTCCAACGGCATCGTGCCGTTCCTGCGCACCCTCGACTCGTCGGTCTCCGCGGTCAACCAGGGCGGTCGCCGCAAGGGCGCCGCGTGCGTCTACCTCGAGCCGTGGCACCCCGACGTCGAGGAGTTCCTCGAGCTGCGCGACAACACCGGCGAGGACGCGCGCCGCACCCACAACCTCAACCTCGCCCACTGGGTGCCGGACGAGTTCATGCGCCGCGTCGAGGCCGACGCCGACTGGTCGCTGATCGACCCCGACCAGGCGCCCGAGCTGCCGGACCTGTGGGGCGCCGCGTTCGACGAGGCCTACCGCCGCGCCGAGGAGGAGGGCCGCTACGTCCGGCAGGTCAAGGCCCGCGAGCTCTACGGGAAGATGATGCGCACCCTGGCGCAGACCGGCAACGGCTGGATGACCTTCAAGGACGCCAGCAACCGCACCTGCAACCAGACCCGCGACACCCCCGGCGGCCCGGTCGTGCACCTGTCCAACCTCTGCACCGAGATCATCGAGGTGTCGTCCGACGACGAGACCGCGGTCTGCAACCTGGGCTCGATCAACCTCGCGCAGCACCTCACGTAGGGGCCGTCGCCGACGATCGACTGGGACAAGCTCCGCGAGACCGTACGCACAGCGGTGCCGCTGCTCGACCGGGTGATCGACATCAACTACTACCCGAGCGCCGAGTCGGCCGCCTCCAACCCGCGCTGGCGCCCGGTGGGGCTCGGGCTGATGGGCCTGCAGGACGCGTTCTTCGCGCTGCGCCTGCCCTTCGACTCGGCCGAGGCGCGCGAGCTCTCGACCCGGGTGCAGGAGGAGATCTACCTGACGGCGCTCGAGGTCTCGGTCGACCTGGCGCGCCGCCACGGCCCGCACCCGTCGTACGCCGAGACGCGGGCCGCCGCGGGCGTGCTGCAGCCCGACCACTGGGACGCGTCGCCCGCGCAGGCCGAGCGGTGGCACGCGGTCCGCGCCGACATCGCCGAGCACGGGCTGCGCAACTCGCTGCTCATCGCGATCGCGCCGACGGCGACCATCGCGTCGATCGCGGGCTGCTACGAGTGCATCGAGCCGCAGGTGTCCAACCTGTTCAAGCGCGAGACGCTCTCCGGCGAGTTCCTCCAGGTCAACGCCGCCCTCACCCGCGAGCTCAAGTCGCGTGGGCTCTGGACGGCGGAGGTGCGCGAGACGATCAAGCGGGCCGAGGGGTCGGTGCAGGGCGTGACCCAGCTGCCCGACGACGTGCGCGAGCTCTTCCGTACGGCGTGGGAGCTGCCGCAGCGCGCCCTGATCGACATGGCCGCCGAGCGGTCGGCGTACATCGACCAGAGCCAGTCGCTCAACCTCTTCATCGCCGGGCCGTCGATCGGGAAGCTCTCGTCGATGTACCTCCACGCGTGGAAGGCCGGGCTCAAGACGACCTACTACCTGCGCTCGCGTCCGCGACGCGGATCGCGACGACGACGTCGGAACCTCCACCCCACACCATCTCCGACGACGAGGCGCTCGCCTGCTCGCTGGAGAACCCCGAGAACTGCGAGGCCTGCAGTGACGTCACCACTGCTCACATAACCTCACCCTGCGGCCGATGCGCTACCCGCACTTCTACGACCGCTACCGCGACGCATCAAGAACACGTGGACGGTCAGAGGTCGACCTGCACTCTACCTCAAGACCTCAGCGCTCAGTGAGGCCGAGCGGCACCTGGTCTCGCGCCTCGTGCCTTCTTCGCGACCGGCGACACGATCGTGGCCAACAACCTGGTGCTCAACCTCTACCAGCACATCAACTCGCCGAGGGCGCTCTACTCTCGCGCAGCTGTTCGAGGAGGCGGTGCACGTGCAGTTCTCCTGACCCTGCTCACACCTACGTCCCGACGAGACGAGCGGCACGAGCGTTCGCGCTCCATCCTTAGGCCTCTGCTTCCCTGGATCGACTCGGTTCGACCTGACCAGTCGAGACTCGCGACCGTCGGCAGTGCTGCTCCCTGACGATGCGGCTGGCGGCCCTCGCCGGGCTCCGCGTCTGCGCGACCGGCGGGCTCGGCGGCGTGCACCGCGGCGCGGAGACGACGTACGACGTGACGGCGGACCTCACCGAGCTGTCGACGACGTCGGTGGCGGTGGTCTGCGCCGGCGTGAAGAGCATCCTCGACATCGGCCTGACGCTGGAGAAGCTCGAGACGCTCGGCGTGCCGGTGCTGGGCTACGGCACCGACGAGTTCCCGTCGTTCTTCTCCCGCTCGTCAGGGTTCGGTGCGCCGATGCGGGTCGACTCCCCCGCCGAGGTCGCCGCGCTGATGCGGGCGAAGTGGGACCTCGGGCTGGCCGGCGGCGTCGTCGTCGCCAACCCGATCCCGGTCGAGTCGGAGATCCCGGCCGACGAGATCGGCGCGATCATCGACCGCGCGCTCGCCGACATGGACGCCCTCGGCATCCGCGGCAAGGACGCGACGCCGTACCTCCTCGGCCGCATCGTGGAGATCACCGAGGGCACCTCGCTGACGGCCAACATCGCCCTCGTCGAGCACAACGCGCGGCTCGGCGCGGCGATCGCGGCGGCGTACGCCGCGACTCTGACCTGCGCTTTCCCGCAGGACACGCCGACACAAGATGTGGTCCCGCACTTCTCCGTCGGCGCTACATATGGTGTTCCACGCAGCTGGTTCGGCGCGTCATCCAGGCGTGTCGAGGCAAGAGGGAACCCGGTGTGAGTCCGGGACTGCCCCGCAGCGGTGAGTGGGAACGACAGCCGTCACACAGCACTGGATCGCGAGATCTGGGAAGCGACGGCCAGTAGGGGTCGAGAACGTTCGGCGTGCCCATGAGTCCGAAGACCTGCCAGCGCACCGCACCCGACCGGGTGCGGTGGTCCGAGGCCTCGTGGGACGGCCGGTGGGCACGGACGACGTCTGCGCGGGCACCGCCCGTCGGCAGCGGTCGTACCTCCCTCCTCTCCCGCGACCCCGGACTCCGTCCATCTCGCGAGGAGAGAGAAGTGACCATCACCGAGTCACCGGGCCGTACGGCCATGCAGGTGCGCAAGCGGAACGGCGACAGCGAACCTGTCGACGTCAACAAGATCGTGCGGGCGGTCGACCGGGTCAGCAGCGACCTGGCCGACGTGGACCCGATGCGGGTCGCGACCCGCACGATCAGCGGGTTGTACGACGGCGCCACCACCGCCGAGCTGGACCGGCTGTCGATCCAGACGGCCGCGGAGATGATCGGCGAGGAACCGCAGTACTCCCGGCTGGCCGCGCGCCTGCTGGCGGGCTACATCGACAAGGAGGTCCGCAACCAGGGCGTCATGTCGTTCAGCCAGTCGGTCGCGCTCGGCCACGCGGAGGGCCTGATCGGCGACGACACGGCCCGGTTCGTCAAGGACAACGCGCGCAAGCTCGACTTCGCGATCGACGCCGACGGCGACCACCGCTTCGAGTACTTCGGGTTGCGCACGGTCTACGACCGCTACCTCCTGCGCCACCCGTCGAGCCGGCTCGTGGTCGAGACCCCGCAGTACTTCCTGCTGCGGGTCGCGTCCGGACTCGCGCAGAGCCCCGGCGAGGCGATCCGGTTCTACCGGCTGATGTCGTCACTGGCCTACCTGCCGAGCAGCCCGACCCTCTTCAACTCCGGCACGCGGCACACGCAGATGTCGTCGTGCTACCTCGTCGACAGCCCGCGCGACGACCTCGACTCGATCTACGCGCGGTACGCCCAGGTCGCCAAGCTGTCGAAGTTCGCCGGTGGGATCGGGATCGGCTTCTCGCGGGTGCGCTCGCGCGGCGCGCTGATCCGCGGCACCAACGGCCAGTCCAACGGCATCGTGCCGTTCCTGCGCACCCTCGACTCGTCGGTCTCCGCGGTCAACCAGGGCGGTCGCCGCAAGGGCGCCGCCTGCGTCTACCTCGAGCCGTGGCACCCCGACGTCGAGGAGTTCCTCGAGCTCCGCGACAACACCGGCGAGGACGCGCGCCGCACCCACAACCTCAACCTCGCCCACTGGGTGCCCGACGAGTTCATGCGGCGGGTGGAGGCAGACGCCGACTGGTCGCTGATCGACCCCGACCAGGCGCCCGAGCTGCCGGACCTGTGGGGTGCCGCGTTCGACGAGGCCTACCGCCGCGCCGAGGAGGAGGGCCGCTACGTCCGGCAGGTCAAGGCCCGCGAGCTCTACGGGAAGATGATGCGCACCCTGGCGCAGACCGGCAACGGCTGGATGACCTTCAAGGACGCCAGCAACCGCACCTGCAACCAGACCCGCGACACCCCGGGCGGTCCGGTCGTCCACCTGTCCAACCTCTGCACCGAGATCATCGAGGTGTCCTCCGACGACGAGACCGCGGTCTGCAACCTCGGGTCGATCAACCTGGCCCAGCACCTCACCGAGGGAGCCTCGCCGACGATCGACTGGGACAAGCTCCGCGAGACCGTCCGCACAGCGGTGCCGCTGCTCGACCGGGTCGATCGACATCAACTACTACCCGAGCGCCGAGTCGGCCGCCTCCAACCCGCGCTGGCGTCCGGTGGGGCTCGGGCTGATGGGCCTGCAGGACGCGTTCTTCGCGCTGCGCCTGCCCTTCGACTCGGCCGAGGCGCGCGAGCTCTCGACCCGGGTGCAGGAGGAGATCTACCTGACGGCGCTCGAGGTCTCGGTCGACCTGGCGCGCCGCCACGGCCCGCACCCGTCGTACGCCGAGACGCGGGCGGCCGCGGGCGTGCTGCAACCCGACCACTGGGACGCGACGCCAGCGCAGACCGAGCGGTGGGACGCGGTCCGTGCGGACATCGCCGAGCACGGGCTGCGCAACTCGCTGCTCATCGCGATCGCGCCGACGGCGACCATCGCGTCGATCGCGGGCTGCTACGAGTGCATCGAGCCGCAGGTGTCCAACCTGTTCAAGCGCGAGACGCTCTCCGGCGAGTTCCTCCAGGTCAACGCCGCCCTCACCCGCGAGCTCAAGGCGCGCGGCCTCTGGACGGCTGAGGTCCGCGAGGCCATCAAGCGGGCCGAGGGGTCGGTGCAGGGTGTGAGCGAGCTGCCCGACGACGTGCGCGAGCTCTTCCGCACCGCGTGGGAGCTGCCGCAACGCGCCCTGATCGACATGGCGGCCGAGCGGTCGGCGTACATCGACCAGAGCCAGTCGCTCAACCTCTTCATCGCCGGGCCGTCGATCGGGAAGCTCTCGTCGATGTACCTCCACGCGTGGAAGGCCGGGCTCAAGACGACGTACTACCTGCGCTCGCGTCCCGCGACGCGGATCACGCAGACGACCACCTCGGTCAACGCGCCCGTGGCCGTACCCGTCGACACCACCCCCCTGACCACCTTCTCCGACGACGAGGCCCTGGCCTGCTCGCTGGAGAACCCCGAGAACTGCGAGGCCTGCCAGTGACCACCGCCAACCTGCTCGACCCCGGGATGAACCTCACCCTGCGGCCGATGCGCTACCCGCACTTCTACGACCGCTACCGCGACGCGATCAAGAACACGTGGACCGTCGAGGAGGTCGACCTGCACTCCGACCTCAAGGACCTCCAGCGGCTCAGCGAGGCCGAGCGGCACCTGGTCTCGCGCCTCGTCGCCTTCTTCGCGACCGGTGACACGATCGTGGCCAACAACCTCGTGCTCAACCTCTACCAGCACATCAACTCGCCCGAGGGCCGGCTCTACCTCTCGCGGCAGCTGTTCGAGGAGGCGGTGCACGTGCAGTTCTACCTGACCCTGCTCGACACCTACGTCCCCGACGAGACCGAGCGGCACGAGGCGTTCGCGGCGGTCGACAACATCCCCTCGATCAAGGCCAAGGCCGACTTCTGCTTCACCTGGATCGACTCGGTCTTCGACCTCGACCAGCTCGAGACCCGCGAGCACCGGCGGAAGTTCCTGCTCAACCTGATCTGCTTCGCCGCGGTCATCGAGGGGCTGTTCTTCTACGGCGCGTTCGCCTACGTCTACTTCCTGCGCTCGCGCGGCTTCCTCAACGGCCTCGCGTCCGGCACCAACTGGGTCTTCCGCGACGAGTCGATGCACATGGCCTTCGCCTTCGACGTGGTCGACACGGTCCGGGCCGAGGAGCCCGAGCTCTTCGACGACGAGCTGGCGGCGCAGGTCCGGCAGATGCTCATCGACGGCGTCGACGCGGAGGCGCAGTTCGCGGACGACCTCCTCGGAGGCGGGGTGGCCGGTCTGTCGACGGCCGACATGCGCTCCTACCTGGAGTACGTCGCCGACCGCCGGATGGAGCGGCTCGACCTGCCCGTCATCTACGGCTCGAAGAACCCGCTGGCGTTCATGGAGCTCCAGGACGTCCAGGAGCTGTCCAACTTCTTCGAGCGCAAGGTCTCGGCCTACCAGGTCGGCGTGACCGGGGCCGTGGGGTTCGACGAGGACTTCTGATCGACGGACGAGCGGCGGGCGTGGGCGCAGGCTCACGCCCGCCGCTCGGCGCGGGCCGTGTGATGGGATCGCCGCATGCCACCTCGCGCGGACAGCACGGGCGACCCTGTTCCGGGCGTACGTCCGGAGCCTCCGCTGGCAGGTGCCCTTCACCCTGGTCGCCGTGGTGGCGCTGTGGGCCCTCGACGTCAACGGGATGCGCGAGTACGGCTTCGGCCCGGTGCTGCTGGTCGGCATCGGGTTGCTCGTCGTGCTGAGCCCGCTGCTGTTCCTGCGCTACGAGTTCACCTGGCGACAGGACAAGCGACTGGCGATCTGGCTCGCGTTGTCGATCGTGTGGATGGCCGTCTCCGGGGTGCTGATGTTCGTGCTGCTCGCGCTGGTCGTCGGCGACTGACTCACCCGTCCGGGCCGTGCTTGGATCGCCCCATGGCCTCCCGACTGACCGAGATCTCGCTCGACTGCCACGACCCCGACCGGCTGGCCGACGTTCTGGACCGCAGTGCTCGACTGGGAGGTGCTCCACCGCGAGCCCGGGCTCGTCGAGATCGGGCCCGCCGGTCGCGACGACGGCGCGCTCCTCGACGCCGTACGCTCCGGCCCGGTCGCGCCGACGATGTTCCTGGCCGCCGTGCCCGAGGACAAGGTCGTGAAGAACCGCGTCCACTTCGACCTCTCGCCCGTCGACTGATCCCAGGACGAGGAGGTCGAGCGGACTCCTGGCGCTCGGCGCCACCCGGGCCGAGGTGGGCCAGACCGGCGAGGAGTCGTGGATCGTCTGGCCGACCCGGAGGGCAACGAGTTCTGCGTGCTGCGCAGCCTGGCGCCGGAGCACTTCTCGCTGTGAACGGTCTCGCCGTCGAGCTGCCCATCGAGACCGAGCGGCTCGTGCTGCGGGCGCACCGCACGGACGACCTCGACGACCTCGTCCGCTTCCACGGCGACCCCGAGGTCGTGCGCTACGTCCCCTGGCCCGTGCGCGACCGCGCCGCCACCGCGGAGACGCTCGAGGCCAAGCTCGGGCAGACGTCGCTGGACGAGCACGGCCAGTGGCTGGTGCTCGCGGTCGAGCTGCGGTCGACGGGCACGGTGATCGGCGAGGTGCTGCTCAAGTGGGCCTCGGACCGCCAGGGCGAGCTCGGCTTCGCCTTCGGCCGCGACCACCAGGGACAGGGGTACGCCGCCGAGGCCGCGACCGCGCTGCTGCGCCTCGGCTTCGACGACCTCGGCTTCCACCGGATCAGCGCCGTCGTCGTCGAGGGCAACGCCGCCTCGGTCCGCCTGCTCGAGCGGCTGGGCTTCCGGCAGGAGGCGCGGCACGTGGACGGCGTGTTCTTCAAGGACGCGTGGGTCACGCAGCTCGTGTTCGCGCTGCTCGAGGACGAGTGGCGGGCCTCGCCGCCCTGACCTGGGTCAGGCCTCGGACATGAACTCGCGCAGGACCCGACGCGAAGCGGTCGGGGTCGTCGAGGTGCGGGAAGTGGCCGGCGCCCTCGAAGAGCTCGACGCGGCAGTCGGGCACCGCCCGCTGCGCGCTGAGTGCGTGCCAGGCGGGGATCATCCGGTCCTTCGAGCCCCACACGATCAGCGTCGGCGGCGGCGTCACCGAGCCGAGGTGGTCGTAGGCGTTGATGCTCTGACCGCCGAAGTCGATCACGGCGCGCGTGGTCGCGAGGAACGCGCGACGGCTCTCGCGGTCGCCCAGCGAGGTGAAGCCCCGCCAGATCGCGCCGATGTCGGCGCCCGGCTTCCAGCCGACCTTCTGCGCGCCGCGGCCCAGCGCCTCGACCCGCTCGAGCACGCGGCGCGGAGGCGATGACGCCGAGCACCTGCTCGGCGCCGGGCAGGGTGGCCGACCGCAGGACCAGGTTGACCTCGCGGCCGAGGCCGCCGCTCGACACGAGGACGAGGCGGTCCACCCGGTCGGGGAAGAGGTAGTAGAACTGCATCGCGATGCCGCCGCCGAGCGAGTGCCCGACCAGGGTGACCCGCTCGATGCCGAGGTGGTCGAGCAGGTCGCGCAGGGTCGCGGCGTGCGAGCTCAGCGAGTAGTCGCCCGTCGGCTTGGCCGACTCGCCGTGCCCGAACAGGTCCGGCACGACGACCCGGTGGTCGTCGTCGATCTTGTCGACGAGGTGCGACCACTGCCGCTGCGAGCCGAGGATGCCGTGGATGAAGAGCACGACGGGGCCGGAGCCGCTGTCGACGTACGACAGGTCGTGGCCGTGGAGGGCGACCGTGTGCGGGGCCAGTCTGGCCATGGTGGTGATCCTCGGGGTGGTGGGAGGAGCTGGTTACTCCACGGTAGCCCCGAGCGCGCGCCGCTCCGGCCGCGCTGGGGCGAAGATCACTCACCCCGCTGCGAGTGCCTCGCGCAGCCCGTCGGCGCCCAGCTCGGCGCCGTACGCCGGCTTGTCGCGGTCGAAGCGCGCGCCCTCGGCGAGCGGGCCGGCGTCGACGACGTCGAAGCCGAAGGACTCGATCAGGTCGGTGACGACCGCCTTGGCGTCCGCGTCGTCGCCCGCGATCGCGAGGGCGCGTCGGTCGTCGGCGCCGGCCGGGCGGCCCTCGGTGACGATGTGGGCGGCCTGGATCGCGTTGAACGCCTTGACGACCTTCGAGGTCGGCAGGTGCGCGGCCAGCATCTCGCTCACGCTCGTGCGGCCCTCGTCGAGCTCGGCGTAGTGACCGTCGCGCTCGAAGTAGTAGTTGTTGGTGTCGATGACGACCTTGCCGGCGAGGGGCTCGACCGGCACGTCGAGGTGGGCCTTGAACGGGACGGTCACCACCACCAGGTCACCGGCCTCCCCTGCCTCCCGGGCGGTCGCCGCCCTGGCTCGCGGGCCGAGGTCCGCGACGAGGTCCGACAGGGTCTCCGGGCCGCGCGAGTTGCTGAGCACGACGTCGTGCCCCTGCTCGATCGCGCGCCGAGCGATCGCCGTACCGATGTGTCCACTGCCGATGAGTCCGATGGTTGTCATGGTGGTGGAACGCAACGCACCGCGGTCTGCTTCCCGATCAGCCGGTGACGCCGAACCTCTCGACCCGGATGGCGTCGGGGCTCACGCCCGACGCGATCAGCAGGTCCTCCGCGAACTCGGCGAAGCGCGAGGAGCCGCAGACGTACGCCAGCTCGGCGCCGGCCAGCAGGGGGCTGAGCTCGTCCGCGGTCGGAGGGCCGGGCGGACGGCCGTCGGCGCCATGCCGGGTGTACGCGATCGTGGCGCCCGCCCGGGCGAGCTCGTCGGCGTACGGCAGCTCCTCGGGGCTGCGCGCGACGGCCACCACGCGGAGCAGGTCGGAGCGGCCGAGGTGTCGTGCGGCGCGGATCATGGACACCGCAGGGACGATCCCGGTGCCGCCGACCAGGCAGAGCGCGGGCGTGTAGGTGTCCCACCTGAACCACCGCCCGATCGGTCCGCGCAGCTCGAGGACGTCGCCGACCTCGGCCACGTCCGCCAGGAACTCCGAGACCTCGCCGTCCGGGAGCCGCTCGACGAGGAACTCCACGAGCGGGTCGCTGTCGTCGGAGGCCAGGGAGTAGGACCGCTGGGCGGTGTAGTCGTCGGGGGCGCGCAGCCGGATGAGGTAGTGCTGCCCGGGCCAGTGGCGCTGGCGGTCGTCGACGTGCATGCGGAGCCTGACGAGGTGCGGCGCCGGGAAGTCCTTGGTGATGATGCGCCCGGTCGTCCAGGAGGTCGCGCCAGCACCGACGGACGCGAAGGACTCGTCCGTCACGGGTCGCCCTGGTAGCGCTGCTCGAGCCACGGGTCGCCGCGATCGTGGTAGCCGTTGCTCTCCCAGAACCCGGGCCGGTCCGTCGCCGTCAGCTCGAGCCGGCTGATCCACTTCGCGGACTTCCAGAAGTAGAGGTGCGGGACGAGCAGCCGTACGGGGCCACCGTGCTCGGCCGTCAGCGGTCTGCCATCGAACTCCCACACGACCCACGCCTTGCCGCCGGTGACGTCCGACAGAGGCAGGTTGGTCGTGTAGCCGGTCGACGAGTGGGCCATCACGAACGCCGCCTCCGGCTGCGGCTCGGCGGCCGCGAGCAGGGTGTCGACGGAGACGCCGGCGAACACCACGTCGAACTTCGACCAGGTCGTGACGCAGTGGATGTCGCCGCTGTACGACGACCCCGGCAGCTGCTGGACCTCGTCCCAGGTCCACGTCGTCGGCCGGTCCACGAGTCCGTCCACGCCGATGGTCCAGGACTCGCGCTCGAGGTGCGGAGTGGCCTCGGCCGTCAGGACCGGCCAGCCCGCACCCACGTCGTACTGCCCGGGTGGCAGGCGACCCTCGGGCCCGTCGGGTCGGCGGCGGCGGAAACCTCGGGTCACCGGCATGGGGCGAGCCTAGCCGCGAACGCACGGCCGCGCCCCGGTCGGACCGGGGCGCGGCACGTGGGGGCAGGTCAGCCGCGCAGCTTGGCCAGGTTGTCGAAGCTGTACTGGGCGTACTCCAGCGACTGACCCGGGTTGACGCGGTGCCGGATCCGCCGGCGTTGTCCTGCTCCCACATCGGGTTGTGGTAGCCCTTGGCGCCGACCCCGCCCAGGAACTTCACGTAGTCGATGTCGCCGGCACCGAACGGCACGATCGTCGTAGCCGTTGGAGGATGCCCGGCTGCGAGTCGCCGTCCTTGGCGTGGAACAGCGGGTAGCGCATGGGCCCGTAGGAGTTGACGGTGCCCAGCGGGTCGAAGACGTCCGTCACCACGGTGCCGTCGGCGGCGGTGTAGCTGTGGTGCTTGTACTGCGCCACGTGGGCCCAGAAGATGTCCATCTCCAGGAAGACGTAGCGCGAGTCGGTGTTGTTCATGAACCACTCGAGGCGACGGACTCCCGACGAGCGGGTCGGACGACCCAGGGCGTCGACCGGCCCGGTGTCGAGCAGGTGGCTGTAGGCGATGTCGTGGTTGTGCGTGTAGAGCTTCAGCCCGTGCATGGTCATCGCCCGCTCGCCGAGGGTGTTCCAGCGCGCTCGGCCGCGAGCTGCCAGTCGTCCAGCGCGGGATCGGGTCGGAGAGCCACGCCACGCTGGTGGGGTCGCTGCCGGTGCCGACGTGGCCCATGCCGAGGACGTTGGCCGCCTCGCAGGCGGCGTCGAAGCTGGCGAGCGCCGTCGCCGGGTCGGCTGCATCTGGAGTGCGACGGGATGCTGCCGTGGTTGCCCTCGGCCTCGAGGCCGTTGTCGTCGAGCCACTGCTTGAGCAGCTGGCCGGGGCCGGCGTACGTCCACCCTCGGCGTTGACGTTCTGCCTGTAGCCGGCGAACTCGATCTGCTTGTAGCCGATCTTGGCCAGCTCCGCGAGGACCTCCTTGAAGCCCGAGGCGACGTCGATGGCGTTCGGGGTCGCGGCTGATCGCGTCGCGCACGCTGTAGAGGATGATCCCGAGCTTGCCCCTCGGGATGAGGACTCCCTTGCCGGCTGCGGCGGCCGGGGAGCTGAGCGGGCCGATCATCGACGCGGCCGCGACGCCGGTCGAGGCCGCCATCAGCTGGCGCCGGCTGAGACCGAGCCTGCGCATCAGCGCGGGCGTCTCGGTGGACCTGATGTCAGGGGTGTTCATGATGCTCCTCAGGGGGTCGATCACGGGACCACGGGAACGGATGTGGCGTACGTCACGTCGTGACCCTGCGACCGTAGGAGTTATGCCGGTGCACGTCAATCTTTTGTCTCACATTCGACAAAAGTGACCGGAGGAGCCCTGGGCGAGCCATGCCGCCCGCCGGCGCGTCGGACGACCACAGGTTGCGTTACGCCGCAGCCACGCTCGGCGCGGTGTCGGCCGACGAGTTGTGGTCGTACGACGCGCCGGGGCGCTCAGCCGGTGGTGTCGGGCGAGCCTTCGTCGAGCGTGAGCGCGGCGCCGTTGATGCACCAGCGCTGGCCGGTGGGCGCAGGACCGTCGCCGAAGACGTGCCCCAGGTGACCTCCGCAGGTGGCACACCTGGCCTCGCGCCGGGGCACGAGCAGCTTGAAGTCGGTGTGCACCGTCACGGAATCACGGCTTGCCGAGCTCGAGAAGCTCGGCCAGCCCGTGCGGGAGTCGAACTGGTCCCCCGCCCGGAACAGCTCGGCGCCACAGCCCGCACACCGGTAGACGCCGTCCGAACCGGCGGTCGGGTGGGCGTACGGACTGCTGCCAGGGGCCTCCGTGCCCGAGAGCCGCAGCACCCGGTACGCCTCCGGCGTCAGGCTCGCTCGCCACTCCGCGTCCGTGCGTACGAGCGCCGGCTGGGGTCGGGAGCGCCGCTTGAACATGGGACGAGCCTAGGGAACGACTCCTGACGGCAGTCTGCTCGAGCGGGGCTCGCCTCCGGGAAACAGGGGGCTGGGAGGCGAGCCCCTACGCGACCCCTCCAAGGGGGGCAAGGGATGCGCGTCCAACCACTGTAGGAGGTGTGCGGCGGCGGGTCGTCAGTGATTCGGGCTAGATCCGAGCGCCGCCCACGGAGCCCCGACCGGTCTAGTACATCCATGGACGGGCGAGCCGCCGTGGGCGTAGCGTCTCGGGCAGAAGCGATGTCCGTGGTCGGTTTGGGGGCAGACCGAGCGGGGACCGACACCGCTGGAGCCGCCCGTCTCTCCGTGGGGAGAGCGGGCGGTTCGTCCGTGGACCTGTCAGACGTTGAAGCGGAACTCCACCACGTCGCCGTCGGCCATCACGTAGTCCTTGCCCTCCATGCGCACCTTGCCGGCCTCCTTGGCCTTGAGCATGGTGCCGGCGGACATCAGGTCGGCGAAGGAGACGATCTCAGCCTTGATGAAGCCCTTCTGGAAGTCGGTGTGGATGACACCGGCGGCCTCGGGGGCGGTGGCGCCCTTGCGGATCGTCCAGGCCCGCGTCTCCTTGGGGCCGGCGGTCAGGTAGGTCTGCAGGCCGAGGGTGTCGAAGCCGACGCGGGCGAGCTGGTCGAGGCCGGACTCGGTGATGCCCATCTCGGCGAGCATCTCGTGGGCCATCTCGTCGTCGTCCATCTCGGCCAGGTCGGACTCGAACTTGGCGTCGAGGAAGATCGCCTCGGCGGGCGCGATGATCGCGCGCATCCTGTCCTTGAGCTCGTCGTCGGCGAGCTCGTCGGCGTCGCAGTTGAAGACGTAGATGAACGGCTTGGCCGTGAGCAGCGACAGCTCGCGCAGCAGGGAGCGGTCGATGGAGGTCGCGATGATCGGGGTGCCCGACTCGAGCGCCTCCTTGGCGGCCTGCGCGGCCTCCAGGTTGGCGACCAGGTCCTTGACCTTGCGCGACTCCTTCTCGAGCCGCTGGATCGCCCGGTCGACGGTCTCGAGGTCGGCGAAGATCAGCTCGGTCTGGATGGTCGAGATGTCGTTGGCGGGGTTGACCTCGCCGTCGACGTGGGTGACGTCCTCGTCGCGGAAGACCCGTGTCACCTGGCAGATCGCCGACGACTCGCGGATGTGGGAGAGGAACTTGTTGCCCAGGCCCTCGCCCTGCGAGGCGCCGCGGACGATGCCCGCGATGTCGACGAACTCGACGGTCGCCGGGAGGATCTTGGCCGACTCGAAGACCTCCGCGAGCTGCGGCAGCCGCTCGTCGGGGACCCCGACGACGCCGACGTTGGGCTCGATCGTCGCGAACGGGTAGTTCGCCGCGAGGACGTCGTTCTTGGTCAGTGCGTTGAAGAGGGTCGACTTGCCCGCGTTGGGGAGACCGACGATGCCGATGGTGAGAGCCACGGGCGGGGAGTCTACGGGCGCGCGGACGACGGACCGACGAAACCTCACGACCACCTGCAAGACTCGTCGCATGAACGACGTGGGGGCCGAGCCGATCGAGCGCGGCCGATCGAGCGGGGACCGGTGCTGCGCGAGCCGGCCCACCGGGTCTCGCCGCAGGCGGTCCCGTTCTGGCGGGTGTCGGCCCTGATCGGCGACACCGTCATCGTGGGCGCGACCGCAGTGGCGTACGTCGTGGTCCCGGACGTGCCCGGTTGGACGATCGTCCTCGTCCTGCTGGTGGCCGCCGCCGCCGTCGCCCACGTCGTGCTGATGCCCCGGATCCGCTACCGCGTCCACCGGTGGGAGGTCACCGACACGGCCGTGCACACGCGTGAGGGCTGGATCGGGCGGCAGACCCGCATCGCGCCGATCAGTCGCGTGCAGACCGTGGACTCCCGCCAGGGTGCGCTCATGCGGCTCTTCGGGCTGGCCTCGATCACCGTCACGACCGCCTCGGCCGCCGGACCGATCACGGTCGACTGCCTCGACGCCGAGACCGCCCGCGAGGTGGTGGCGCGGCTGACCGCCATCACCGCCGCGAGCGAGGACGACGCCACGTGATCCCCGCGCCCGGCGACGGGTGGTCGCGGCTGAGCCCCCGCAAGCTCCTGCTCGACCCGGTCAAGGCCATCGGTCAGGCGGTCGTGCCGGTCGTCGTGGCGCTCGTCGGGATCAGCCGCAGCGACACCAGCTACTGGTGGCTCGTCTTCCCGCTCCTCGTGATCGCGCCGATCGTGCTCGGCGCCCTGCCGTGGCTCACCACGCACTACCGCCTGACCGACAGCCAGATCCAGGTGCGCAAGGGCCTGCTCAACAAGAGCACGTCGACCGCCCCGCTCGACCGGGTCCGCAGCGTCGACCTCGAGGCCTCGCTGCTGCACCGCGTCCTCGGCCTGCAGAAGGTGCAGGTCGGCACCGGCGTCGACGACGACCGCATCACCCTCGACGCGCTGTCGGCCGCGGACGCCCAGGCACTGCGTACGACGCTCCTGCGGCGGCGCGAGGCGGCCGTGGTCCCGGCGGCCACCGAGCCCCCGATCGATGGCCCGCCGACCTACGGCCCGGCACCCGCGCCCCGACCCGCCAGCCCCGCACCGGTCCCCGTCGAGCTCGCCCGGATCGACTGGTCGTGGCTGCGGTTCGCGCCCTTCAGCCTCGGTCGGCTGGTCCTGCTCGCCGGCGCCCTCGGGGCGCTCTCCCAGTTCGGCGACAACCTGCCGATCTGGAACGAGGAGTCGGCCCGCTCGGCGTGGGGCTGGCTGATGCAGTTCGCGCTGATCGCGGTCGTCCTGGTGCTGTCGGTCGCCGGCCTCGCGACCTGGCTCGTCGTGTCGGTCGCCGGCTACGTCGTGCAGTGGTGGCGCTTCCTGCTGGTGCGCGAGCACGGGTCGCTGCACCTCACGACCGGGCTGTTCACCACGCGCTCGATCACGGTGGAGGAGGCCAAGGTCCGCGGCGTACGGATGACCGAGCCGCTGCTGATGCGCGCCGTCGGCGGGGCCGAGCTCTCGACACTCGCGACGGGCGTCGAGGACGGCGTGACGCAGGTGCTGCCGCCGTGCCCCCGCAAGGTCGCGGTCGGCGTCGGACAGGCCGTGCTCGAGCACCGCGGGCCGCTCACCGACCCGCTCGTGGCCCATGGGCGGCTCGCCCGACGCCGGGCCTGGCTGCGCGAGCTGCGGGAAGCCCTCGTGCTGGTGGTCGCGGCGGCGGTCGCGGCGTGGTGGTTCGACATCGCCTGGTGGTGGGTGGCGGCGCTCGCCGTCGCGCTCCTGCTCGCGGCCGCGGCGGTCGGCGAGGCGTCGTACAGACACCTGGGTCACGCCCTCGCCGGCGAGCACCTCGTCGCCGGCAGCGGCCAGCTGGCCCGCATCCGTACGGTGCTGGAGACCGACGGCATCATCGGCTGGGTGGTCTCCGAGTCGTGGTGGCAGCGCCGGATCGGGCTCGCCGACCTCGTCGCGACGACGGCCGCCGGCGACGAGCGCGTGCTCGTGCGCGACGTACGCCTCGACGTCGGCGTCGCCCTCGCGGACGCGGCGACCCCGGGGCTGCTGGCGGACTTCGTCGACCGCTAGAACCAGGCCGCGCGCATGTCGAGCGTCGTGGTGTCACCCGAGGCGAGCAGGTCGAGCATGGGCGCCACCTTGGGCAGCTCCCAGCCGAAGAAGTAGCGCGCGGCGGCCCGCTTGCCGTCGTAGAAGTCGCCCTCCTTCTCCCCCACCGCGACGAGCTGCTCGAGCCACATCCAGGCGATGACGACGTGACCGGCGGCCTCGAGGTAGACGGTCGCGTTGGCCATCGTCCGGTCGGGATCGCCGAGCCCGGCCAGCGCGAAGGTGACCTCGCCGAGCCGGTCGACCATGGCCTTCAGCGAGACGGCGTACGCCGCTGCCTCGCCGCCGAGGTCGGTGGCCCGGCCCACGGTCTCCTCGATCCGTCCGGCCAGTGCGAGCAGCGAGGCGCCTCCTCCGCCGAGGACCTTCCGGCCGAGGAGGTCGAGTGCCTGGATGCCGTGGGTGCCCTCGTGGATCGGGTTGAGCCGCTGGTCGCGCCAGTGGGCCTCGACGTCGTAGTCGCGGGTGTAGCCCGAGCCGCCGAGCACCTGGATGGCGAGGCTGCAGGACTCCTGCCCCCACTGCGAGGGCCACGACTTCGCGATCGGCGTGAGGATGTCGAGGAGCTGGCCGACGGCCAGCCGCTCGGCGTCGTCGGTCGCGGTCGCCTGCTCGTCGAGCAGCCGGCTGCACCAGAGGTTGAGCGCGAGCGCCCCCTCGACGTACGACTTCTGCGCCAGCAGCATCCGGCGCACGTCCGCGTGCTCGATGATCGGCACCTGCGGCCCGCTCGGATCGGTCGCGGTCAGCGCCCGGCCCTGCGGACGCGACCGGGCGTAGTCGAGGGACTTGAGGTACGCCGTGTACGCCGTCGTGGTCGCCGACATCCCGACGCCGAGGCGGGCGGCGTTCATCATGTGGAACATGTAGGACAGGCCCTTGTGGGGCTCGCCGACGAGGTGGCCGACGGCACCCGGAGCACCACCCGGGGTGAAGGCGCCGTCGCCGAAGACCGGCGCCGTGTTCACCGTGCCGCGGCTGCCGAGCTTGTGGTTGATGCCGGCGAGGGCGACGTCGTTGCGCTCGCCGATCGAGCCGTCCTCGTTCACCAGGTGCTTCGGCACGATGAAGAGCGAGATGCCGCGCGACCCGGCCGGTGCGTCGGGGAGCTTGGCCAGGACGAGGTGGACGATGTTGTCGCCCATCTCGTGGTCGCCGCCGGAGATCCACATCTTGCTGCCGAAGATCCGGTAGGTGCCGTCGTCGGCGGGCACCGCGCGGGTGACCACGTCGCCGAGGCTCGAGCCGGCGTGCGGCTCGGAGAGGGTCATGGTGCCGAAGAAGCGTCCCTCCAGCATCGGCTCGACGTAGCGCTCGACCTGCTCGGGCGACCCGTGCGCGAGCAGCAGGCCGGCGTTCGCGACGGTGAGGAAGGAGTACGCAGCGGTGCCGATGTTGGCAGCGGTGAACCACGCCATGCACGCCGAGGCCACGACGTGCGGCACCTGCAGCCCGCCGACCTCCTCGTCGAGGGTCAGGGTCAGCAGGTCGGCTGCGGCGAACTTCTGCAGTGCGGCCTCGATCTCCGGGATGAGGTGCACCGTGGACCCGTCGAAGGCCGGCTCTTCCGTGTCGCTCTTGCGGTAGTGCGGCGCGAAGTGCTCGGTCGCGAGCTCCTCGCACAGCGCCAGCAGGGCGTCGTACGACGCGCGGTCGTGCTCGGCGAACCGTGGCCGCTCACTGAGATTCTCGACCTCGAGCCACTCGAAGAGCAGGAACTGGAGGTCGCGCGCGGACAGGATCGTGGAGGCAGGCACGCGCAGACGTTATCCGGGCAGGACGAACGCCCCCTCCGCTCGGGACGGAAGGGGCGTTCGCGATCTTGGGGGGTGCTGCGATCCGATCAGGGGTAGAGCAGCGCTGCACCCTGGCGGTCGGTGTTGGTCATCGAGAGGTTGGTCGACGAGCCGTTGCACTGCGGGTAGTGCATGATCGACGCCGAGTCGTACGGCGTCAGCGGACGCCAGTTGTTGTCCTCGAAGCAGGTGCCCGACTCGGGACGCGTGTGCTCGTGGCGGAAGCCCAGCGTGTGGCCGAGCTCGTGGGCGACGATGTTGGACGGCGTCCAGGAGCCCGAGGTCCAGATCGAGTCGTCGACCAGGACGTTGCGCGACCGCTTGGCGGTGCTGGGGAAGAACGCGCGGGCGATGTACTGCGAGGTCTGGACGGGCTCGACCGAGAACACGACGCTCTTGTTGCGGGTGGTGCAGCTGGCGTCCTGCGACGGCACGTGGACGAAGTTGATCCGCGGGGCTGCAGCCTCCCACTGGCCGGCGCCACTGCCATCGCGTTGACCATGTCGGCGTAGCGCGAGCCGAACTTCGTGCTGACGCAGTAGGTCAGGTTGCCGACCTGCGAGGTCGATCCACTTGTCGTCGACGCCACCGACGGTGTTGACGATGAGGCCGTCGTTCATGATCTCCGGGGCGACCATCGTGTCGTAGAACTCGCGGAGCTGGCTGGTGCCGGCGACGGGCTCGTCACCGTTGACGATGTACTGCTGGTCCGTGTCCTTGAAGGTGGACGCGTGGAACTCCTGGAAGCTCGGGATCTCCGAGTCCGTGGCGGCCAGTGCCGGTGAGGCGAGGGCCGCGCCGAGAAGTGCCGAGGTGCCGAGGGCGATCGCCCCGAGTCGACTGCGCTGCATCGTGATGTTCTCCTTGATGGGGGATGTGGGCACACGCCATCTCGGAGTCTTCGAACAGGGTCGAGCAAGTGTGAGCACGAAGTTCCCGAGACCAGTGCGCTGCTGCTGAACCTCCCGCACGGAAGGCACATCTGTAAAGGGTTTGTTGCGCAAAGCCTCCTTCGCCCCACTTCCTCAGCGTGCCGGTCACCTCCCTAGGGTGGAGGCGTGCGCATCGCGACCTGGAACGTCAACTCCCTCCGCTCCCGCATCGACCGCGTCGAGGCCTTCGTGCAGCGGCACGACATCGACGTGCTCGCGCTGCAGGAGACCAAGGCCCGCGAGGACCAGCTGCCGCTGATGGGTCTGCAGGCCCTCGGCTACGACATCGCGGTGGCCGGGCTCAACCAGTGGAACGGCGTCGCGCTGCTCTCCCGCGTCGGCCTCGAGGACGTCGAGGTCGGCTTCGCCGGCATGCCGACGTGGGGCGACCCGGCGGCCGAGGAGGCGCGCGCGATCGGCGCGACCTGCGACGGCGTACGCATCTGGTCGCTCTACGTCCCCAACGGCCGCAAGCCCGACGACCCGCACTACACCTACAAGCTCGACTGGCTCGCGCGGCTGCAGGAGACTGCGAGCGGGTGGCTCGACGCGCCGACCGCGCTGGTCGGCGACTGGAACATCTGTCCCACCGACGACGACGTCTTCGACCCGGCCCAGTTCGCGAAGTCGACCCACGTCACGCCGCCGGAGCGCGCGGCGTTCCAGGGCTTCCTCGACGACGGGTACGCCGAGGTGACCCGCGCGCACGCGCCGGGCTACACCTACTGGGACTACTACCGCCAGCGCTTCGAGCGCGACCGCGGGCTCAAGATCGACTTCGTCGTCGCTTCGCCGTCGCTCGCATCCCGGGTGACGGGCGCGTTCATCGATCGCGACGAGCGCGACCCGGCGCAGGGGACGGGGTCGCCGTCCGACCACGCGCCGGTGGTCGTCGACCTCTCCTGACGCCTCTCACATGACGGCGGCGGTGGGCGGTGCGTCCACCGGTTGCGGCGTGCTGCGGATGGCGTACGACATCCAGGCGGCGAGCACGCAGAGCCCGGCCGCGGCGTAGAACGCCGGGTCGTAGCCGCCGGTGACGTCGCGGACGATGCCGGCGCCCGTGGCGGCGAGCGCGGCGCCGATCTGGTGGCTGGCGAACACCCAGCCGAAGACGATCGGTCCGGTGGCCGCGCCGAACCACTCCCGGCAGATCGCCACGGTGGGCGGCACGGTCGCCACCCAGTCCAGGCCGTAGATGATGATGAAGACCCACATGCTCGGCTCGACGTGCGGCGCCATCAGGGCCGGCAGCGTCATCAGCCCGACGCCGCGCAGGACGTAGTAGCCGACGAGCAGCAGCCGCGGGTCGACCTTGTCGGTGAGCCATCCCGACGCGATGGTGCCGACGACGTCGAAGATGCCGACCACGGCGAGCAGCGAGGCGGCGGTGGTGGCGGGCATGCCGTGGTCGTGCGCGGCCGGCACGAAGTGCGTGGCGATGAGGCCGTTGGTGGTCATCCCGCAGATCGCGAAGCCGCCGGCCAGCAGCCAGAACGTCCGGGTGCGGGCCGCGTCGCGCAGCACGCCGAGCGCGCGGCCGGCGCTCGAGCCGACCTGCTGGTGCGGCGGCGGGCCGGGGTCGGTGTCGGTGGCGCCGTACGCCCGGAGCCCGAGGTCGGCCGGGTGGTTGCGGAGGAAGAGCAGGACCAGCGGGATCACGGCGAGCGCGGCCAGCGAGGCCAGCACGGCCGCCGTACGCCAGCCGTGGTTCGTCGCGAGCCAGGCGACGACCGGCAGGAAGATCAGCTGGCCGGTGGCGTTGCCGGCGGTGAGGATGCCGCTGACCAGGCCGCGGCGGGCGACGAACCAGCGGCTGGTGACGGTGGCGACGAAGGCCATCGACATCGAGCCGGTGCCGATGCCGACGAGCAGGCCCCAGCACAGGATCAGCTGCCACGGCTCGGTCATGAAGACGGTGAGGCCGCTGCCGACCGCGACCATCACGAGGGCGAACGTCACGACGGGGCGTACGCCGAAGCGGTCCATCAGCGCGGCGGCGAACGGCGAGATCAGGCCGAACAGCATGAGGTTGAGCGACACTGCCGACCCGATGAGGCCGTGCGACCAGCCGTACTCGTCGTGCAGCGGCTCGATCAGCACGCCCGGCACGGAGCGGAAGGCGGCCGCGCCGACCAGGGTCACGAAGGCGACGACGAGCACGACCCATGCCCAGTGCAGTCGTGGGGGTTCGCTGCTGGACCGCCGGGCTGGGCGGCGTCGTCATCGTCACGGCACCAGTCTGGACGACTGCGCTCGCGCCGAGCGAGTGGCCCGAATGTCAACATGTGAAAGAATCCGGCCATGACCTCCCCGCACCGCGTCGTCGTGCTCGCGATCGCTCCGGTGATCGGCTACGACCTGACGATCCCGCCGCAGGTGCTGGGCGAGGCGTTCGACGCCGCCGGGCGCCCGCTGTACGACGTACAGGTCGTCTCGCTCGACGGCGCTCCCGTGCAGGCGAGCCGGGGCTACGCGATCGCCCCGTCCGCCGGCGTCGAGGCGCTCGCGACGGCGCAGACCGTGATCGTGCCGGGCACGATGATCCACGGCCCGCGGCACGACGGCACCCTCCCCGACGACCTGCGGGCGGCGCTCGCGACCGTGCCCGCCGACGCCCGCTGGGTGTCGATCTGCACCGGTGCGTTCGTGCTCGCGGCGGCCGGGATCCTCGACGGGCACCGCGCCACGACGCACTGGAAGTACGCCGACGACTTCCGTCGCCTCTACCCGGCGGCGGCCGTCGACGAGGACGTCCTCTTCACCGACGACGGCCGCGTGCTGACCTCCGCCGGGCTGAGCGCCGGCATCGACCTGTGCCTCCACCTCGTCCGCTCCGACCACGGCCCGTCCGTCGCCAACGCGGTGGCCCGCCACATGGTCGTGCCGCCCTGGCGCGACGGCGGGCAGGCGCAGTTCATCGAGCGGCACGTGCCGCGGCGCACCGACGAGGCCACCAGCGACGTACGCGCCTGGGCGCAGGCCCACCTGCACCAGTCGCTCGACGTGACGACGCTCGCGGGCCGGGCGTCGATGAGCGTGCGCACCTTCACCCGGCGCTTCCGCGAGGAGACCGGCCAGTCCCCCGGCGCCTGGGTCACCCAGCAGCGGATCCGCCACGCCCAGCACCTGCTCGAGGCGACCGACCTGCCCGTCGACCAGGTCGCGACCCGCGCCGGGATGGGCACCGCGGCCTCGCTCCGCCAGCACCTCCGGGCGAGCGTCGGCGTGTCGCCGTCGGCGTACCGGCGGACGTTCCGGGGCGTCTGACCGTCGGGGTAGTCCAGCGAGTTCTGGCTGTCCTGCTCGGGTACTCCAGTGACGAATGGCTGTGGTTCGGGCTCCGGGACGACCAGAACCCACTGGACTACCCCGGCCGGCCGCGAGGTCCCACTCGCTGTCGGTGCGGCCGTCCATGCTGGCCCCATGGACACCTTCCCCCTCCTCCTCACCCTGGCGCTGGTCCTCGCCGTCGGCCTCGCGCTCGGCACCCTGATCGGGGTGCTGTGGACGCGCAGCCGGCCCGACGACGACGTCGCGGTGGTCGCGCTGCAGCAGCGCGTCGCCGACCACGCCGTCGTGCAGGACGGGCTCGAGCGCCTGCAGGACCAGCTCAGCGACCTCGCCCACGACCGGGTGGCGTGGCAGGCCCAGCTGCACCAGCAGGTGGTCGACGTACGTCACTCGACCGACACGCTGCGCCGGGAGACCACCACCCTGGCCGCAGCCCTGCGCAAGCCGCAGGTGCGGGGGCAGTGGGGCGAGCTCCACCTGCGCCGTACGGTCGAGCTCGCCGGGCTGGTGGACCACTGTGACTTCGCCGAGCAGGTGCGGCTCGACGACGGCCGGCTCCGTCCCGACCTCGTCGTGACGCTGGCAGGCGGCCGGACGATCGCCGTCGACGCCAAGGCCCCGCTGGCGGCGTTCCTCGACCTGACCGGCTCCGACGACCCCGCCGAGCACGACCAGGCGCTGGCCCGGCTCGGCGAGCACGTGCGCAAGCACGTCGCCGACCTCGGCTCGCGCCGCTACTGGGAGGCCCTGCCCGGCACGCCCGAGTTCGTCGTGCTCTTCCTGCCCGGCGAGGCGATCCTGCAGGCCGCGCTCCAGGCCGTGCCCGACCTCGTCGAGCAGGCCTCCGCGAAGAACGTCGTGCTGGCCACGCCGTCCACCCTCATCGCGCTGCTGCGCACCGTCGCCCAGGGCTGGCAGCACGAGCTGCTCAACGCCCAGGCCCACGAGGTGCAGCGGCTCGGCCAGGAGCTGCACGCCCGGCTCGGCTCGATGGCCGGCCACCTCGACCGGGTCGGCCGCTCCCTCGGCGCGAGCGTGGCGGCGTACAACCAGGCGATGGGCTCGCTCGAGGGGCGGGTGCTGGTCTCCGCGCGGCGGTTCAACGAGCTCGGCGTCACCTCCGAGACGCTCGACGCGCCGCGCCAGGTGGAGGCCGTCCCGCGCTCCCCCGCCGCGCCCGAGCTGACCGCCCTCGACGGGGTCCCGTCCGCCCTCGACGAGCCGACGATCGACGACCTGCTCGCCGAGCAGGCAACGGCGCGCCGCGTGGAGGGCGCGCAGGATGCGTCCTAGGTTGAGCGTCGTGAACCGGGCCGAGGCGTTCTGGGAGGTCGGCCGCGAGCCGGGCCGCCAGGTGATGTCGCTCGGCGTCGCCGTCACCCTCACCGCGGTCAGCATCGACGTGCTCCTCGTCGGGCGGCTGAGCCTCTTCTTCGACCTCTGCTTCATGGTGCTGTGCCTGGGGCTCGCCGCGCTGGTGCGGCGCCGCGACTTCTACCTCGTCGCCCTGCTGCCGCCGGTGCTGCTCACGGCCGTGTTCGCCTTCGTCGCCCTCGTGGCGCGATCCGCCATCGCCGACCCGGCCGACAGCGTGCTCCAGGCCGTGGTGTCGGGCGTCGCCACGCACGGCATCGCCCTGTTCATCGGCTACGCCCTCTGCCTGGGCTGGCTGGCCTGGCGCCTGCACCGCGAGGGCGAGGCCGACATCGCCACCGAGCTCAGCCGCGAGCTCGGCCGACCCGCCTGACCGTCCCGCCGCTGACCGGGCGCTCGTGCCCGTCCGCAACGCTGACCGGGCGGCTCGTGCCCGTCCAACCGCTGACCGGGCGCTTCGTGCCCGTCCGGTTCGTTGCGACCCGATGGGCGCAGCCCACCAGACCGGCACGAAACGCCCGGTCGCCATCCAAGACGGGCACGAAGCGCCCGGTCGCCTCACGAGACGGGCACGAAGCGCCCGGTCACTGCTCGAAGCGCTCCACGGCGCCCGCCCCACGGCGTACGACGACCGGCTCGGCCTCCGACCAGTCGATCACCGAGGTGGGCTCGGCGGTGACCTCGCCGGACTCGACGACGATGTCGACGACGTGGTCGAGGTCCTCCTTGATCTCCCAGCCCATGGTCCGCGCCTCGGTCTCGCCGGGCAGGATCAGGGTGCTGGTGAGGATCGGCTCGCCGAGCTCCTCGAGCAGCGCGCACACGAGGGTGTGGTCGGGGATCCGCACGCCGACGGTGCGCTTCTTGGGGTGCATCAGCCGCTTCGGCACCTCACCGGTGGCGGGCAGGATGAAGGTGTACGCCCCGGGGGTCGCGGCCTTGATCGCGCGGAACGCGTGGTTGTCCACGTGGACGAACTGGCCGAGCTGCGAGAAGTCCTTGCACATCAGCGTGAAGTGGTGGCGGTCGTCGAGCTCGCGGATCCTGAGGATCCGGTCACGACCGTCGCGGTTGCCGAGCTGCGCGCCGAGGGCGTAGCCGGAGTCGGTGGGATAGGCGATCAGCTCGTCGTTGCGGAGCGCGTCGACGATCTGCGTGACCAGCCGGGGCTGAGGGTTGTCGGGGTGGATGTCGACGAAGCGGGCCACGTCTCAGGCCTTCTGGGCAGCCGCGCGGATGTCGCGGCGCAGCTCCGGCGGCAGCGCGAAGATGAGCGACTCCTCGGCCGAGTGCACGGCGCGCGCGTCGGGGTAGCCGCGCTCGGACAGGAACGCGAGCACGCCCTCGACGAGGTCCTCCGGCACCGACGCGCCGGAGGTCACCGACACCGTGTCGACGCCGTCCAGCCAGGCCTCGTCGATCTCGGTGTGGTCGTCGACGAGGTACGACGCCTTGGCGCCGGCCTCGAGGGCCACCTCGACGAGCCGGACCGAGTTGGAGGAGTTCCGCGACCCGACCACGATCACCAGGTCGGCCGACGGCGAGATCTCCTTGACCGCGAGCTGGCGGTTCTGCGTGGCGTAGCAGATGTCGTCGCTCGGCGGGTCGAGCAGCAGCGGGAACTTCTCGCGAATGGCGGCGACCGTCTCCAGCGTCTCGTCGACGCTCAGCGTGGTCTGCGACAGCCAGGCGACCTTCGCGGGATCGCGTACGACGATGCCGGCGACGTCCGCCGGGCTCTGCACCAGCTGGATGTGGTCCGGCGCCTCGCCCGCGGTGCCCTCGACCTCCTCGTGCCCCTCGTGCCCGATCAGCAGGATGTCGTAGTCGTCGCTCGCGAAGCGGCGGGCCTCGTGGTGCACCTTGGTGACGAGCGGGCAGGTGGCGTCGATGGTCTTGAGCCCACGCTCGGCGGCCTGCTCGTGCACGGCCGGCGAGACGCCGTGGGCGGAGAACACGACGGTGCGGCCCTCGGGCACCTCGTCGAGCTCCTCGACGAAGATCGCCCCGCGTGACTCGAGGTTGGCCACGACGTGCTTGTTGTGCACGATCTGCTTGCGGACGTACACCGGCGAGCCGTAGAGGTCCAGCGCCTTCTCGACGGTGATGACGGCGCGGTCGACGCCGGCGCAGTAGCCGCGGGGGGCGGCCAGCAGCACGTTCTTCGCCGTCTCGGGGTCGAGCACCGGGGGCAGGCCGAGGTCTGTCATGGGTCCGAGTCTAGGGCGTGTCTCGCAACTCCCGGCCGTCGCGAGCGTCGTCCTGCGGAGTGCATCGCAAGGCGGAGGAGGGAGGCGATGCGCCAGCATCGACGACTGACGACAACGCAGCGAGGTGCCCGCAGGACGGCGCGCACCAGGGCGGGGGTTGCGAGACACGCCCTGAGGGGCGTGTCCGTGCCCTCCCCTATCCTCGCGGCGTGCCCTCCCTCCGCGACGCCACGGCTGAGACCCCGGCCCCGGTGCGGGCCGTGGCCAATGCCGTCACCCAGTGGATCGACCGGCTCGGCAGCGTGTGGGTCGAGGGCCAGATCGCGCAGGTCAACCGGCGCCCGGGCGTCAACACCGTCTTCATGACCCTGCGCGACACCGTGGCCGACATCTCGGTCACCCTGACGTGCCCCCGGTCGCTGTTCGACTCGATGAACCCGCCTCTCGTCGAGGGCGCCAGCGTCGTCGTCCACGCGCGGCCGAGCTTCTACCCCAACCGCGGCTCGTTCTCGCTCGCGGCGCGAGAGATCCGGATGATCGGCCTCGGCGAGCTGCTCGCCCGCCTCGAGCGCCGCCGCCAGCTCCTCGCCGCCGAGGGCCTCTTCGCCCCCGAGCTCAAGCGCGACCTGCCGTTCCTGCCCGGCCGCGTCGGTCTGGTCACCGCGCCCAACAGCGCGGCCGAGCGCGACGTCCTGGAGAACGCCCGGCGCCGCTGGCCGGCCGTGCAGTTCGAGGTGGCCTACGCCGCGATGCAGGGCCAGCGGTGCGCGGCCGAGGTCATCGAGGCGCTGCACAAGCTCGAGCGCAACCCCGAGGTCGACGTCATCGTCGTCGCGCGCGGCGGCGGGTCGATCGAGGACCTGCTGCCGTTCTCCGACGAGGCGATGGTCCGCGCGGTGCACGCCCTGCGCACCCCCGTCGTGTCGGCCATCGGCCACGAGCCCGACCAGCCGCTGCTCGACCTCGTCGCCGACGTACGCGCCTCGACCCCGACCGACGCCGCCAAGCTGGTCGTGCCCGACATGGCCGAGGAGGCCCACGGGGTGACCTGGGCCCGCGACCGGCTGCGCCAGGTCATCACCCAGCGCATCGCCCGCGAGCAGGAGTGGCTCGCCCAGGTGCGCTCGCGCCCGGCGATGGCCGACCCGCGCAACCTGCTCAGCGCGCGGTCCGACGAGCTCGACGAGCTGCTGGCGCGCGCCCGGCGTACGCTCGCGCACCGGCTCGACCGCGCCGCGGACGACATCGGCCACCAGCGCGCACGGGCCCAGGCCCTGTCGCCGCTGGCGACGCTCCAGCGCGGGTACGCCGTCCTCCAGGACGCCGACGGCCACGTCGTCACCTCCGTCGCCCAGGCCCCGGCCGGCTCCGCGGTGTCGGTGCGGGTCGCCGACGGCCGGATCCACGCCACCACCGACCGCACCGAGACAGATCCTGTGGAGGACCCCCATGCCTGACGCCACCCCCCAGCCCAGCTACGAAGAGGCTCGCGAGGAGCTCATCGAGGTGGTCCGCACCCTCGAGGCCGGCGGCACGACCCTCGAGGAGTCGCTCGCCCTCTGGGAGCGCGGCGAGGCGCTGGCCAGGGTCTGCCAGGAGTGGCTCGACGGCGCCCGCAAACGGCTCGACGAGGCCATCGGCCCTGACGCCGAGTGATCTACTGCGTCAGCAGGCCGAGGTAGGTCTCGATGTCCTCGACGGGCGCCGAGCCGTAGACCAGCACCGCCTCGTCGCCGACCTCGGTGGAGAAGCCGTGGTCACCACCGTCGTCCGACCAGGTCTGCCAGGTGTCGGTGACCTCGGACGGCACGGTCGCGTCCTCGCCGGCCTCGGCCTTCTCGTCGACGTACAGCTCGACGAGCGCGTCGACCGAGGTGTCCTGCTGACGGATCCCGACGAAGTCGCCGTCGGCGGTGAGCACGCCGAGCCCCCACCGCGGGTCGTCGCCGGCGAACAGGTCCACGCTCGTCGCGGTCCAGCCCTGCGGCAGCTCGCGCGGGCGTACGACCTGCAGGCCGGCGTCGTCGGCGAGCTTGACGCTCTCCTGCCACTCGACGGGCTGCGGGGTGTCGTCGGTGTCGGTGCGGAAGAGGCCGCGCCAGGCGACGAAGGCGATCACGAAGAGCACCGTCACGATGAGTGCCCCGGTCATCCCGCCGAAGGAGCGGTTGTACCTGCTCGGTCGTCCTTCGCCACTCACGGCTCCATCCTCCCAGCCGGCCCCAGCCGCTGTAACGCCGGGTTGAGAGCTGTACCCACCGTGATGCATGGGGGTGGGTACAAGCACTAACCCGGCGTTACAGCGGGACGGCCCCGAGTCGACGGGAACCCGCAGGGGCGGACTCGAACGGCGTCAGACTTCCGCAGATGCGGCATACTGCAACCGTGATCACCTACCGACTCGCGGAAGCGGCCGAGATCCTGGCCGTCAGCGACGACACCGTACGCCGCTGGGTCGAGACCGGGCGGATCCCGTCGCAGCGGACCGAGGGCCGCGCGACGGTGACCGGCGCGGACCTCGCCGAGCTCGCCGAGCACCTGGCCGAGTCGGGCGAGGTCGCCGACCGCGACCGTACGCGCGCCAGCTCGGTGAGCGCGCGCAACCGGATGAGCGGGATCGTCACCCGGGTCAAGCGCGACACCGTGATGGCGCAGGTCGAGATGATCTGCGGTCCCTACCGCGTGGTCTCGCTGATGAGCTGCGACGCCGCGGACGAGCTGGGCCTCGAGCCGGGCGTACGCGCCATCGCCAGCGTGAAGTCGACCAACGTGGTCGTGGAGGTCCAGAAGTGAGGAGGCCGGCGCCCCTCGGCCTGCTGCTCCTGCTTGTCCTGACGACCGCCGCGTGCGGGGGCGGCCGGGACGAGCAGACCCTGACCGTGCTGGCCGCGGCCAGCCTGACCGGGACCTTCACCGAGCTGGCCGAGACGTTCGAGGACGAGCATCCCGGGGTCGACGTGGAGCTGGTCTTCGGCTCCTCCACCACCCTCGCCGAGCAGGCGGTCGACGGAGCCCCGGGTGACGTCCTGGCCACCGCCGACGAGACGTCGATGGCGATCGCCGAGGACGGCGACGCGCTCGGCGAGAGCCCCGAGTGCCTTCGTGAGCAACCGGCTCGTGCTGGTCGCCCCGCCGACAACCCGGCGGGCATCGAGTCCCTGGCCGACCTGCGACGACCCGGATGTCGACTACGTCCGGTGCGCCGACAGGCTCCGTGCGGAGCGGCGCCGTCGGCGCTCGCCGGACGACGCCGGGATCGCCGCCCCACCAGCCAGCGAGGAGGTGGACGTCAAGGCCGTGCTGGCGCGCGTCGTCGCCGGGCGAGGTCGACGCCGGCCTCGTCTATCGCACCGACGCGGTTGCCGCCGGCGAGGGGGTGCGCGAGGTGGAGACCGACGACCCGACGACCGGGCCCTGCGCACGCCACCAACTACGAGATCGCCCGACCTGACAGGATGCCGGCGACCGCTGACCGGCCGTCGAGCTGTCGTGACGCGAAGGACAGGCCGTGCTCCGCGACGCCGGTCTTCGAGGACCGCCAGCTTCGGCGGACGTGCGCGAGTGAGCGGTCCCCGCCTCGGCCGGGCTCCCGCCGTCCTGCTCGTCCCAGCGGTGGTGGGCGTGGCCCTCCTCGTGGTGCCACTGCTCACGCTCGTCCTCGACACCCCGTGGCGCACCCTGCCCGACCACCTCGGCTCCGAGGTCGTGCGCGAGGCCCTGGGGATCACCGCCCTGAGCAGCCTGCTGACCGTGGTGGGCTGCATCGTGCTCGGCACTCCCCTGGCCTGGCTGCTGGCCCGGGTCGACTTCCGGGGCAGGCGCATCGTGCGCGCGCTCGTGCTGGTGCCGCTGGTCCTGCCCCCGGTCGTGGCCGGCGTCGCCCTCGTGACGGCCCTGGGGAGGAGCGGCCTGATCGGGCAGCACCTCCCCTTCTCGATCCCCTACACGATCGGAGGCGTGGTGCTGGCCCACACCTTCGTCTCGCTCCCGTTCTACGTCCTGGCCGTCGAGGGGGCGCTGCGTACGCACGGGGCGTCGTACGACGTCGTCGCCGCGACGCTCGGCGCGGACCGGTGGACGGCGTTCCGGCGCGTCACCCTGCCGCTGGCGCTGCCCGGCATCCTCGCGGGGAGCGCTCTCGCCTGGGCGCGCAGCCTGGGCGAGTTCGGCGCCACCATCACCTTCGCCGGCAACTACCCCGGCACCACGCAGACGATGCCGAGCCTCATCTACGTCGCCCTCAACTCCGACCCGACCGTCGCACGGAGCCTCAGCCTGATCCTGCTCGCCCTGTCCATCGCCGTGCTGGTGCTGCTCCGCGAGCGCTGGGCGGTCGGGCGATGATGCGCGTACAGGTCGACCTGCCCGGGCGGGTGTCGGCCGACGTCTCCGCGGAGGCCGGCGAGGTCCTCGTCGTGATCGGACCGAACGGCGCCGGGAAGTCCACGCTCCTGCGGGCGATCGCCGGCCTCGTGCCCGGGCGGGTGCAGGTCGGCGAGGACGACTGGTCCGACCTCGAGGTGCCACGACGGCGGGTGGGCTACGTGTTCCAGGACCAGAGCCTCTTCCCCCACCTGTCGGCCCTCGACAACGTGGCCTTCGGGCCGCGCGCCAGGGGGCGCAGTCGTCGCGAGGCCGACGACACCGCCCGCGACTGGCTCGAGCGCTTCGGGATCGGCGAGCTCGCCGACCGGAGGCCGCGCGAGCTCTCCGGCGGTCAGGCGCAACGCGTCGCGATCGCCCGTGCTCTCGCCACGGACCCCGACGTCCTGCTGCTCGACGAGCCCTTCACCGGTCTCGACGTCTCCGTGCAGATGGCGCTGCGGCTCGAGCTCGGCCAGCACCTGCGGGACTTCCCCGGCATCGCGCTCCTCGTCACCCACGACGCGATCGACGCGCTCACCCTGTCCGACCGGGTGCTGGTCCTCGACGCCGGTCGGGTGGCGCAGGTGGGCCCGCCGGCGGAGGTGGCCGCGGAGCCCCGCACCCGCCACGTCGCGCGGCTCGTGGGGCTCAACCTCGTGCCCGACGGCGACGACCTGATCGCCTTCACCCCGGACGCCGTGACCGTCTCGCTGGCCGAGCCGGAGGGCTCGTCGCGCCTGCGGTGGCACGGGCCGATCGCGACCCTCGCGCCGCACGGTGACGCCGTACGCCTGATGGTGCACGCCTCGCCCGACCTGCTCGCCGACCTCACCCCGGCGGCCGCCGCCGAGCTCGGCCTGGTGCCCGGCAAGGAGGTCTGGCTGTCCGCCAAGGCGACCGCCGTCAGCCGCTACGGAGCGCGTGAACCGGATCGGTAACCTGTGCGCCATGAGCCCCAGCGCCCCCCAGCCCGAACGCAACCTCGCCCTCGAGCTGGTGCGGGTCACCGAGTCCGCGGCCATGGCCGCGGGCCGCTGGGTGGGTCGCGGCGACAAGAACGACGCGGACGGCGTCGCGGTCGAGGCGATGCGCTACATGATCTCCACCGTCGAGATGCGCGGCACCGTGGTGATCGGCGAGGGCGAGAAGGACAACGCCCCGATGCTCTTCAACGGCGAGGAGGTCGGCGACGGCACCGGGCCGGAGTGCGACGTCGCGGTCGACCCGATCGACGGCACGACGCTGACCGCCAAGGGCATGAGCAACGCGATCTCCGTGCTGGCGGTGTCCCCGCGCGGCTCGATGTACGACCCCAGCGCGGTCTTCTACATGGACAAGCTGGCCACCGGGCCCGAGGCCGCCGACCAGGTCGACATCCGGCTGCCGGTGAAGGAGAACATCGCCCGCGTCGCCAAGGCCAAGGGCCTGTCGATCCACGACGTCACCGTCGTCCTGCTCGACCGGCCTCGGCACGCGACGCTGGTGGAGGAGATCCGCGAGACCGGCGCGCGCATCAAGTACATCACCGACGGCGACGTCGCCGGCGCGATCATGGCGGCCCGCCCCGACACGGGCGTCGACCTGATGCTCGGCGTCGGCGGCACTCCCGAGGGCATCATCACCGCGTGCGCGATGAAGTGCATCGGCGGCACGATCCAGGGCCAGCTCTGGCCCCAGGACGACGACGAGCGCCAGCGCGCGCTCGACGCCGGCCACGACCTGGACGCCGACTTCGTGCTCGGCACCGACGACCTGGTCACCGGCGACGACGCGTTCTTCGTGGCCACGGGGATCACCGACGGCGAGCTCATGCGCGGCGTGCGCTACCGCGGCGACGGCGTCACGACGCACTCCCTCGTGATGCGCTCGCGCAGCGGCACGGTCCGCTCGATCACCGCGGAGCACCGGCTCTCGAAGCTACGCGATGTCTCCGCGATCGACTTCGACAGCTGACTCGAGGACGACGGGCGGCCGCAGCGCGGCCGACACGACGGCGATGACCGTGGGGTCGAACGCCATGCCCACGTGGGACGAGCGCACCTCCACCGCACGGGCGACCGGGTCGATGCACGCCCGCCAGTCGACGATGCCGTCGCGCCGGGAGTAGATCGCGGTGAAGTCGACGCCCGGCGGCAGCTCGGCCCGGGCCTGGGCGAAGCTCTCCTGGGCGCAGTGCCCGGCCACGCAGTCCTCCGCCATCAGGTTGCGCATGCCGGCCCGGTTGAGCCGTACGAGCAGGTCGACGCTGCGGGTGAGCGACATGTGGTGGGCACCGGGCGCGAGCATCGGACTGCCCATCGTGACGATCCCGGCGACGAGGTCGGGACGCCGCGCGGCGACTCCCCGGGCGAGCATCCCGCCGAGGCTGTGCCCGACGATCCGCACCCGCGAACCGCGCCGCTGGGTGATCTCCTCGAGCCGCTCCTCGAGCTGGGCAGCGGCAGCCAGGGTGCAGCCGACGTTGGCGCGGATGTCGGCGCGGTAGGTGCGGAAGCCCTCGTGCCGCAGGGACCGGCTCATCGGCCCCAGGGACGAGTCTCCGGCGAGGAAGCCGGGCACGAGCAGCACCGGCTCGGTCATCCGCGCGGGTCGCGAGCCATAGGGCGTACGCCGTCTCGCGCCGCGGGATCCGAGGGCCTGCACGGCGTAGCGACCGGCCTCGGTGATGACCGATCCCTCGCGCAGCACGGCCGACACCGACGGCTGCGAGAAGCCCGCCGGGGTCAGGAAAGCGGCCATGGTGCGCTGGGTCACAGTCATCGAACCTAGACCAGACCCCGCATGGAAAGGGGGACATCCCTCACTTTGCGTTCAACCCGAGGCACTCGTCGTGTTCACTTAAGGCATGTCCACCCCTCGTCGCGACACCACCGAGGCACCCGACGTCTCCGACGAGCTGGTCGCGCCTGTCGGCAACGAGGTCGAGCTGTGCTACCAGACGTTCGGCGATCCCGGCGGCCAGCCGCTCCTGCTCGTGATGGGCCTCGGCGGCCCGATGACGTGGTGGGACGACGAGCTCTGCGTGCTGCTCGCGGCCGAGGGCTTCTACGTCGTGCGCTACGACAACCGCGACGCCGGACGGTCCAGCCGGATCCGGGCCCGCGTCAAGCGGAGCCAGCTGGTGCGGGCGTTCGGCGGCCGCAAGGTGAAGGCGCCGTACTCGATGTCCGACCTCGCCGGTGACGCCGTCGCCCTGATGGACCACCTCGGCCTCGAGTCCGCGCACATCGCCGGCATCTCGATGGGCGGCATGATCGCCCAGACCGTCGCCGTCGAGCACCCGAAGCGGGTCCGGTCGCTGACGAGCATCATGTCGACGACCGGCCGGCGCACCGTCGGGTGGCAGGACCCGCGCCTGATCCCGGCCCTCATCGCCCCGCGCAAGCCGGGCCGCGAGTCCTACGTCGCCACCAGCGTCGCCTTCTGGGACGTCATCGGCTCCCCCGGCTATCCCGCCGACCGCGACCGGCTCGCCGAGCGCGCCGGCGAGACCTTCGACCGCGGCTACAGCGCCAGCGGCGTGATGCGCCAGATGATGGCGATCCTGCAGCAGCCCGACCGCACCCACCGGCTGCGCAGCCTGCGCGTCCCGGCCCTGGTGGTGCACGGGATGGCGGACCGGATGGTGCACGTCAGCGGTGGCCGGTCCACCGCCGCCGCGATCCCCGGCGCCGAGCTGGTGCTGGTCGACGGGATGGGCCACGACCTGCCCCCGGCCCTCTTCGAGACGTTCGTCGAGGCGATCGCGCGCACGGCCGCCCGGGCCGACTGAGTCCCTAGGCGGGGTGGGCGCCCGCTGACGGCTCGGCGGTGAAGAGCGACGGCTCGGCGAAACCCGCGTCCGCGAACGCACGGCGTACGTCGTCGCCGGCCGTCTCGACGTCGCGCCCGGGCACCAGCGCGATCACGCACCCGCCGAACCCGCCGCCCGTCATCCGTGCCCCGAGGGCCCCGGCGGCGTGCAACGCGTCGACGGCCGTGTCGACCTCGGGCACGGTGATGCGGAAGTCGTCGCGCATCGAGACATGAGAGGCGGTCAGCGCGGGGCCGATGTCGGCCAGCCTGCCTTCGTCGAGCAGTCGCGCCACGTCCAGGACCCGCTCGTCCTCGGTCACCACGTGCCGGACGTAGCGCCGCAGCTCCTCGTCGTCCAGCCGGTCGAGGGCCGCGGCGAGGTCGTCGCCCGGCACGTCGCGCAGGGCCGGGACGCCGAGACGCCGGGCGGCCTCCTCGCAGCCGCGGCGCCGCGCGCCGTACTCGCCATCGCTGTGGCGGTGCGGCGCCTTGGTGTCGGCGACCAGCACCACCAGGTCGCTGCCGGCGAGGTCGAGGGGCACGGCCAGGGTCTCGTGGCTGCGCATGTCGCAGAGCAGCACGTGGCCCGCCCGCCCGCGCAGGCTCACCAGCTGGTCCATCCCGCCGGTCGGCGCACCCACGGCGTCGTTCTCGACGTCGCGGGTCAGGGCGAAGATCGCGTCGTCATCGAGGTCGAGCCCGAGGTGGTCGTCGACGGCACGGACGACGGAGCACACGAGAGCGGCCGACGACGAGAGACCGGCACCCGTCGGCACGTCGGAGTCCACCGTGATCTCGAGCGGGGGCACGTCGACGCCGCGATCGGTGAGCAGCCAGAGCGCTCCCAGCACGTAGCGCGTCCACTCCGGCACGTCCTCGGCCGCGGCGAGCCCCGAGCGGCGTACGACGACGGGCTCGGACTCCTGCGCGGAGCGCACGGACCAGCCGTCGGAGGCCGGGGAGATCGTGGCCGCGCAGCCCACCGCGAGGGCGAACGGCAGCACGAAACCGTCGTTGTAGTCGGTGTGCTCACCGATCAGGTTGATGCGTCCGGGCGCGAACCAGCTCGTCACGTCAGGCCTCTCCGGTCACGCGTTCCTCGGGGTGGTGCGCGGTTGCCAAACCCTAGCCGCAGCCGATAGACCAGTGACCCGAGTCACACAGGAGGAGAGAGCGCATGGCATCCCGATCTTCGACCGGGTCTCGAGTGCGCCCCAGGTCCCGACGCATGGCGGGATCGGTGGCCTCACTGGCCCTCGCCAGCAGCCTGCTGGCTGCCTGCGGCGGGGACGGCGGCAAGCCCGAGCTCGTCTGGTACACCAACCCCGACAGCGGCGGGCAGGCTGCCGTCGCCGAGGAGTGCTCCACCGAGGACTACACGATCTCGACACAGGTCCTGCCGCAGGACGCCGGTCAGCAGCGCATCCAGCTGGCCCGCCGGCTCGCCGCGGGCGACACCGGGATCGACCTGATGTCCCTCGATCCTCCGTTCACGGCGGAGTTCGCCGCAGCGGACTACCTCGCCGAGATCCCCAGGGACCTGCAGCAGAAGTTCAGCGAGCAGGCCTTCGAGAGTGCCGTCACCGCGGCGACCTGGGAGGACGAGATGGTGGTGGCGCCGTTCTGGTCCAACACCCAGGTGCTGTGGTTCCGCAAGTCCTTCGTCGACAAGACGGACCTCGACATGGCCCAACCCGTCACCTGGGACCAGATCATCGAGGCCGCCGACCAGAACGGCGGCAAGATCGGCGTCCAGGCCAACAAGTACGAGGGCTACAGCGTCTGGGTCAACGCGCTCATCACGGGCGCTGGCGGCCAGATCGCCGAGAACACCGAGGCGGGCAACGAGGCCGACATCACCATCAGCTCCGAGGCCGGCAAGGCCGCGGCGGCGGTGATCGAGAAGCTGGCCTCGTCCGAGGCGGCTCCTTCGGACATCTCGGTCTCCAACGAGGGCACCGCCGGCACCACCTTCGGGAGCGACGAAGGATCCTTCCTCGTCAACTGGACCTACATCTGGGGCAACTACGGCGACAACCAGATGGACGACGACATCGGGTTCGCCCGCTACCCGCGGACGGTCGAGGGCGAGGAGTCCCGGCCGCCCTACGGTGGCATCGGCATCGGCGTCAGTGCGTTCTCCGACCACGAGGACCTGGCGGTGCAGGCGCTCGAGTGCCTCACCAGCCCGGAGAACCAGGCCATCAACGCCGAGATGACCGGCAACATGCCCTCCAGCGCGGCGGGCTACGACCAGCAGGCGGTGAAGGAGCTGTTCCCGGCCGAGCTGATAGCCCTCTTCCAGGAGAGCCTCGAAGCGGCCGCGCCGCGGACCCTGTCGCCCTACTGGAGCGACATCTCCGGTGCCATCCAGAGCACCTGGCACCCGCCGTCCAGCGTCGACGAGCAGACGCCGGAGCAGTCGGCGCAGTTCATCGAGGACGTGCTCCAAGGAAGGAGACTCCTGTGACCAGCACCCTCGCGCGGCCCCCGGCCGACACCAAGGCCCCGGTCAAGCAGACCGACAGGAGCAGGGCCGAGAACCGGCTCGGGCAGAAGCTCGTCGCCCCCGCCGTGGTCCTGATGCTCCTCGTCACGGCCTATCCGATGATCCAGGCGCTCTACCTGTCGATGTTCAACTATCGCCTCACCGCCCCGGACGACCGGGAGTTCGTGGGCTTCGCGAACTACATGACGGTGTTGACGGACAGCCTGTTCTGGCAGGACATGTGGAACACCGTGCTGATCATGGTGATCACCGTCGCGGTCGAGCTCGTGATCGGTTTCGCGTTCGCGATGGTGATGCACCGGGTGATCTTCGCCCGCGGGGCGATCCGGACCTCGATCCTGATCCCCTACGGCATCATCACCGTGGTCTCCGCCTTCGCGTGGCAGTTCGCCTTCAGCCTCAACAACGGCTTCGTCAACTCGTGGGTGCCGTTCATCGACGACAACTTCAACTGGTTCGGCGACCACTGGCCGGCGATGTTCGCCATCATGGTCTCCGAGATCTGGAAGACGACCCCGTTCATGGCGCTGCTCCTGCTCGCCGGCCTCGCGCAGGTGTCGGAGGACATGCTGGAGGCGGCCAAGGTCGACGGCGCCACCTGGTGGCAGCGACTCTTCAAGGTGATCCTGCCCAACATGCGGGCAGCCATCATGGTCGCGGTGCTGTTCCGCGCCCTCGACGCCTACCGCATCTTCGACAACATCTTCGTGATGACGCGAGGCGCCCAGGAGACCGAGTCGGTGTCCTTCCTGACCTATCGCCAGGTCATCGAGCAGGTCCAGCTGGGAGTCGGCTCCGCACTGTCGGTGCTCCTCTTCCTCAGCGTCCTGCTCCTGGCGTGGTTGATCATCAAGCTGTTCCGGGTCGACCTGGCCCAGGCGAGGGGTGAAGGCTGATGAAGCAGCGCAACAACGTCGGCACCTGGATCGGCTTCGTGCTGATCCTCGTCTGGTGCCTCCTGCCCGTGGTGTGGATCATCTCGCTCTCCTTCAAGTCGGTCGACGAGACGGCGAGCGGCAGCCCGCAGTTCCTGCCCAAGGACCCGACGCTCGACAACTACCGCGACATCCTGTCCAACGGGGACTTCCTCGCGGCCCTGCGCAACTCGTTCGGGATCGCGCTGATCGCGACCTTCCTGGCCGTGGTCTTCGCCACCCTCGCGGCGTACGCCATCGCGCGGCTGGAGTTCAAGGGCAAGCGACTCGTCCTGTCGCTGGCGCTCGCCATCGCGATGTTCCCGGTGGTCTCGCTGGTGGGACCCCTGTTCGACATGTGGCGCACGTTCGGGCTCTTCAACACCTGGCCGGGACTCATCATCCCCTACATGTCGTTCACGCTCCCGCTGGCGATCTGGACCCTGTCCGCCTTCTTCCGGGAGATCCCGTGGGAGATGGAGCAGGCGGCCCAGGTGGACGGTGCCACGTCGTGGCAGGCGTTCCGCAAGGTCATCGTCCCGCTGGCCGCGCCCGGTGTCTTCACCGCGGCGATCCTGACCTTCTTCTTCGCCTGGAACGAGTTCGTGCTTGCGATCTCGTTGACGTCCACCACCGGATCCCGGACGGTGCCAGCCCAGCTGTCCTACTTCGTGGGACCCGACCCGTTCAACCCGCCGTACGGGCAGCTGGCCACCGCTTCGGTGGTCGTCACGGTCCCGATCATCATCATCGTCCTGCTGTTCCAGCGCAAGATCGTCGCCGGCCTCACCTCCGGCGCAGTGAAGGGGTGATCAGCTCATGGCTGCCATCGAGATGAAGAACATCGTCAAGCAGTACGGCGACGGGTTCCCGGCCGTCAACGACGTCAGCATCGATGTCGCGGACGGAGAGTTCCTGATCCTCGTCGGACCGTCAGGCTGCGGGAAGTCGACGCTGCTGCGGATGATCGTGGGGCTGGAGGACATCACCGACGGCGAGATGATCATCGGCGGGAAGAAGGTCAACGACCTGGCACCGCGCGATCGCAACCTGGCGATGGTGTTCCAGAACTACGCGCTCTATCCCCACCTCACCGTCTACGAGAACATCGCGTTCCCGCTGCGACTGGCAGGCGCCTCGGACTCGGAGGTCGACGAGAAGGTGCGCGAGGCGTCCAAGACGCTCGAGCTCGACGAGCACCTGGAGCGCAAGCCCGGCAACCTGTCGGGAGGTCAGCGCCAGCGGGTGGCGATGGGCCGCGCGATCGTGCGGCAGGCCGAAGCGTTCCTGTTCGACGAGCCGCTCTCCAACCTCGACGCCAAGCTCCGAGGCCAGATGCGCACCGAGATCTCACGGCTGCAGAAGCGGCTCGGCATCACCACGGTCTACGTCACCCACGACCAGACCGAGGCGATGACGCTCGGGGACCGCGTCGCGGTGCTCAAGCGCGGCGTCCTGCAGCAGCTCGCCAGCCCGCGTGAGCTCTACGAGAACCCGGCCAACCTCTTCGTCGCCGGCTTCATCGGCTCCCCGCCGATGAACTTCCTGCCGGCCACGGTCGAGGGCAACCAGGTGGAGCTGCCGTTCGGCACGCTGACCATCCCCGAGGACCGGGCGGCCAAGGCCCAGGGCAAGGGGCTGCTGATCGCCGGCATCCGGCCCGACCACTTCGAGGACGCCTCGGTCGTCGACAGCGACAAGGTCACCGATGAGGCGACGTTCAAGGCCACGGTCGACGTGGTGGAGTGGCTGGGCAACGAGGCCTACGCCTACATCCCGTTCGAGGCGCCGGACGAGGTGCGCGAGCAGCTCACGCAGCTCGAGAAGGACCTCGACGGCGAGTCGTTGCGCACCCAGCTGGTGGTCTCCCTCGACGGCGCCAGCCGGATCGCCGAGGGCGACGAGGCGACGATCTGGGTCGACGCCCGCAAGATCCATCTCTTCGACCCCGCCACCGGCGACAACCTCACCATGGACGCCGACAACGCCGGCATCATCCCCGGCGGCAACGCGATGGCGAAGGCCGAGGAAGTCGGCGAGCAGCAGGACGACGTCAAGCCGGCAGCGAAGTAGCAGTCCCGCCGTCGTGGAGCCACACGGCGGCGTACGGCTCCAGCGGGATCGCGCCCTCGTGCATCGGGGGCGCGGTCCCGCTGATCGCGTCACGCAGGCCGTCGGTGTGCAGCCCGAGCCAGTGCAGGACGTCGGCGTCGACCCGTGCCTCCTCGCCCGTCACGTTGAAGGCCGCGAGCAGGGGCCCGGCCGGATGGCGTCGTACGACCAGCAGCACGCGCGGGTCGCGCGGGTCCCACACCTCGGTGGGTGTGGCCGCGTGCAGGTGCGGCAGCGAGCGGCGTACGTGGAGCAGGTGCCGCAGGCCTGACGTGATCCCGCGCGGATCCCTCCCGCCCTCGACGACCGCCCACGGCATCCGCGGCCGGTGCACCCAGCGGTTGTCGTCGGCGTGCGCCGGGTCGTCGGCCCACCCGGGATCGTTGACCAGTCCGAGCTCGTCGCCCATCCAGATCACCGGCAGCCCGCCGAAGCCGAGCACGATCGCGTGGGCCAGCAGGATGCGGGCGGTCGCCTGCGGGTCACCCGCCTCCAGTCCGGCGAGCGAGGCCAGGGACCCGGAGATGCGTCGGTCGCCGGTCGCCTCGTTGCGCTGGAAGACCAGCCCCCGAGCCCAGGAGCCCGGATAGGCACCGGAGTACCAGTCGGACAGGAAGCGCCGGTGGGCCCACGGATCGATGCCGACGGCATGCGCGTCCTCGTCGGCGATCGCCCACCCGATGTCGTCGTGGCACCGCACGTACGTCGTCCACGCGGTGGTCGACGGCGGCTGCGGCACCTGCTGCAACGCCCGCGCGGTGAGGCGCGTGTCGCCGGAGGCGAGCATCGACCACACCTGGACCATCAGCCCGTTGTGGTAGGCGAGGTCGCTCACCCGACCGGCGTGCTCGCCGACGCCGAGGTAGGCCGGCAGCTCGGTCGGACCGACGATCGCCTCGGCCTTGAAGAGCACCGCCGGAGCGGCGATGCGGGCGACCGTACGCAGCGCGCGGGTGAGCTCGTGCACCTCGGGCTCGTTCTGGCAGTCCGTGCCGAGCCGCTTCCAGATGAAGGCGATGGCGTCGAGCCGGAAGACCTCGACCCCGACGTTGGCGAGCGCCAGGATGATCTCGGCGTACTCGCAGAGCACGGCGGGGTTCGACCAGTTGACGTCCCACTGGTAGTCGTTGAACGTCGTCCAGACCCAGCCCGCGAGCTCCTCGTCCCAGGTGAAGCTGCCGGGCGCGAAGTCGGGGAAGACCTCCGGCAGCGTCGCCTCGTAGGCGTCGGGCAGCTCGCGGTCGTCGAAGACGTGGAAGTAGGCGCGGTGCTCGGCGTCGCCCGCGCGCGCCGCGGCGGCCCACGCGTGCTCGCGCGCCACGTGGTTGAGCACCAGGTCCAGGCACAGGCTGATGCCCTCGCCGCGCAGCGTCGTGGCGAGGGCACGCAGGTCGTCGACGTCGCCCAGGTCGGGCCGCACGGACCGGTAGTCCTGGACCGCGTAGCCACCGTCGTTGGGGCCCGATCGCGGCGTCAGCAGCGGCATGAGGTGGAGGTAGGTGACCCCGAGGTCGCGCAGGTAGGGCACGCGCTCCTCGACCCCGCGCAGGGTGCCGGCGAAGCGGTCGGCGTACGCCGCGTAGCCGAGCATCGAGGACCGCTGGAACCAGTCGGGCTCGCGCAGCCGCCGCTCGTCGAGCTCGCGCAGCTCACCGGTTCGATCGGCATGGGCGGCGCGCGCGATCTCGACCAGCCGTTCGGCCACGGCAGGCGCGGCGCCGGCCCCGTAGACGCGCTCGAGGGTGCGGAGGAGGTCCGGGGACCACTCCTCGAGCCTGGTCTCGAAGCCGGCGTCCGAAGGGGTCACGCGAGCAGTATGTCGGGCGCGGGCGTGCCCGTCACCGGCATCGTGCCCCTACGCTGGCGCGTCGTGACCACTGATCGGCCCGCGCGCCCCCGCGACCACTTCACACCGCGCCGCGGCTGGCTCAACGACCCCAACGGCCTGGTGCACCACGAGGGCGAGTGGCACCTGTTCTTCCAGCACTGGCCGGACTCGCTCGTGCACGGTCCGATGTCCTGGGGCCACGCCGTGAGCACCGACCTGCTCGACTGGACCGAGCTCCCCGTGGCGCTCCCGGCGACGGAGGCCGAGCACATGTGGTCCGGCAGCGTCGTCCACGACGCCGCCAACACCTCGGGCCTCGGCGCCGGGGAGGACGGTCCGCTGGTCGCCCTCTACACCAGCTTCGACCCGGTCGGGCTCGGCCAGGCCCAGTCGCTTGCGTGGAGCCTCGACGACGGCCGCACCTGGACGCCGTACGCCCACAACCCGGTCCTCGACATCGGCTCCACCGCCTTCCGCGACCCCAAGGTCCTCCGGCACGACGACGGCTGGATGATGGTCCTCGTGCTCGCGGAGGCGCGCACCGTCGAGCTCTACCGCTCGCCCGACCTGCTCCACTGGGAGCACGCCTCGAGCTTCGGCCCCGCGGGGTCCGTCGAGGGCGTGTGGGAGTGCCCCGACCTGCTCCGCGTGCCGGTCGAGGGCACCGACGAGTCGCTCGTCGTACTGGTCGTGAGCGTCCTCGCCGGCGCCCCGGGCGGCGGGTCCGGCATGCAGTACTTCGTCGGCGAGCTGCACGGCGACGAGTTCCGGGCCACGCAGGCCGCTCAGTGGCTGGACCACGGGGCCGACTTCTACGCGGCCGTCTCCTACTCCGCCGCTCCCGGACCGGGTCCGGTCGTGCAGGGCTGGATGAGCAACTGGCTGTACGCCAACGACGTGCCGGCCACCGACTTCCGGGGCTCGATGACCCTGGCGCGACGGCTGTCGCTGAGGCGGCGCGACGATCGTCTGGTGCTCGCCCAGAGCCCGGTCGTACGCGCCGGAGAGGGCGTGCACACGGTCACCGACGAGGAGCTCACGGGCACCGTGGTGCTCCCCGTGGCTGCGCGGTCGTGCCGCGTCGTCGCGGAGGTGGATCCTGGCACGGCCGACCGGGTCGGGTTGCACGTCCGGGTCGGCGCGCACGAGCGCACCACGATCGTGGTGGACCTCCGCGGCCGTACGGTCGGGATCGACCGGAGCCGGTCCGGAGCGGTCGACTTCCATCCCGACTTCGGCGCCGTGCACACCGCTCCCCTGCCGGCTTCGCAGTCGGCGGACGGCGTCGTCCGGCTCGAGGTGGTCGTGGACGAGTCGTCGGTGGAGGTGTTCGTCGGGGACGGCGAGGTCGTGCTCACCGACCTGGTCTTCCCCGGTGCCGCGAGCGACGGCCTGGCCGTCTTCGCCGAGGGCGGCACCGCGGTGCTGCGTCGCCTGGTCGTCGAGGTCTGACCCCGGACGTGACGAGGCCCCGGGAGCGGTGCGCTCCCGGGGCCTCGACGTTCGACGATCAGTCGGAGAGGCGCGCCCCGGTCTCGGTGTCGAACACGTGCACGTGCTGCGGGTCGGTCGTGACGTAGAGCGTCTCGCCCTTGTGCGGGTGGTGCCGACCGGCGATGCGGACGATCACGTTGGAGGGAGCACCCTCCACGTCGCAGGTGCCGTAGACGAAGCTGTCTGCGCCGAGCTCCTCGACGACCGTCACCTGGACGGGCAGGCCGCCCTCCTCCGCCGTGACGAGGCGCCAGTTCTCCGGGCGCACGCCGACGGTGACCTTGCCCTTCATCTTCTTCTCGGCGGTCGGGTCGACCGGCACGGTGAACTTGCCGAGCCGGACGTCGCCGTGCTCGTCGGCCACGCCCTCGAGCAGGTTCATCTGCGGCGAGCCGATGAACCCGGCGACGAAGAGGTTGGCGGGCTTGTCGTAGAGCTTGAGCGGGGTGTCGACCTGCTGCAGGATGCCCAGCTTCATCACGGCCACCCGGTCGCCCATCGTCATGGCCTCGACCTGGTCGTGGGTGACGTAGACGGTGGTGACGCCGAGGTCCTGCTGGAGCTTGGCGATGTCCGTGCGGGTCGCCACGCGCATCTTGGCGTCGAGGTTGGACAGCGGCTCGTCCATGCAGAACACCTGCGGGTTGCGGACGATCGCGCGACCCATGGCGACACGCTGGCGCTGGCCACCGGAGAGCGCCTTCGGCTTGCGCTGGAGGAACTCGGTGAGCTGGAGGATCTCGGCGGCCTTGGCCACCCGCTCCTTGCGCTCGGCCGTGGGGACCTTGGCCATCTTGAGCGAGAACGCCATGTTCTCCTCGACCGACATGTGCGGGTAGAGCGCGTAGTTCTGGAACACCATCGCGATGTCGCGATCCTTGGGCGGGACGTTGGTGACGTCACGGTCGCCGATGAAGATCTTCCCGTCGTTGACCTCCTCCAGCCCCGCGAGCATCCGCAGGGTGGTGGACTTGCCACAACCCGATGGTCCGACGAGCACCATGAACTCGCCGTCGGTGATCTCCAGGTCGATCCCCGGAACTGCTGGTTCGTCGGCCCCGGGATACCACCGCTGGGCCTTCTCGAACGTCACTGATGCCATGACTTTTCTCCTTCACCGGCAGGTACGTGCCGGACGATCCGTAGTGAAGTGACTCCGGTCACACTAGGGCGGGGTGGCCTGCACGGCAATGCGCGGGCGGAGCCGTCTCACGTCGGACGCACTGATCCCCCGTGCCGGACGGCCATCGGCACCGACACAGTGCCACCGCGGTCCTCCGGGTCGAGGAGGCGGCGTACGGCGAGCGCGCCGAGGTCGGCGAACGGCAGCTCGACGGTGGTGACCGCAGGCCGGAGCCAGTCGGCGAGCGACGACCCGTCGAACGAGACCACGCTCACGTCGTCGGGCACGCGCAGCCCGGCAGTCGGCCAGCGCCTGGTAGGCGCCCATGGCGAGCCGGTCGTTCATGCAGATCAGGCCGGACGCACGGCCGCCGTCCGACAGCCACCGGCGCGTGGCCTCGAATCCCTCGGGCACCGACCAGTCGCAGGCGATGTGGTCGGCGACCTCGATCCCGCGCGTGGCGAGCTCGGCCACGATGCCGGCCATCCGCCGCGGCCCGGCCGTCGCCTCGAGGGTCGGGTCCTCCCCGACCACCACGACGTCGTCGACACCGGCGGCGATCAGCACCGCTGCGGCTGCCCGGCCACCGCCCTCGTCGTCCGGGACGACCGACGCGAGCCGCTCGTCGGGTGCCTCGCAGTTGAGCAGGACCGCGCGTACGCCGCGCAGGCCGCGCGGCAGCCGGATCGCGCGCGCCGTGCGGGTGGCGTAGACCACCCCGTCGACGTCGCGCTCGAGCATCTCCTCGATCAGCAGCCGCTCGAGGTCGGGGTCGCCGCCGCTCTCGCCGATCACCACGAGGTGGTCGAGCTCGCGGGCCGCGACGCTCGCGCCGGTCAGCATGCTGCTGCCGTACTGCTCGCCGGCGATCTGGTCGGAGATCAGTCCCGACCGTCGCGGTCCGCTGCGTGCGCAGGCTGCGAGCGCTGCGGTTGGGCCGGTAGCCGAGGTCGGCCACCGCGGCCTGGACCTTCGCCACCGTGGCCGAGGCGATCCGCATCTCGTTCGCGCGGCCGTTGAGGATGTAGGACGCGGTCGTGCGCGAGACCCCAGCACTCGTGGCGACGTCGCGCAGCGTGGCGCTCCTGCGTCGCGTCATGCCACCTCCACGGGTGAGCGGCGCCGGGTCCGTCTCGGCGCCGTGAGGCTGTGTTACCGAACTGGGTCTTGACACCCCTTGCGCGTAGCCAGCATATTGCTGACACGATTCAGCATGTGGTGTCTATCACATCGCGAGGTCCTAGACACCAGTACCGGACCCTGCCGCTCGGTGCACCCAACCGAAGGGAAATCACCCCATGCTCCAGCGTCGAACGCGGCGCAAGATGGCGGCCACCGCGGCCGCCGCCACGCTCGCCCTCACGGCTGCCGCTTGCGGCGGCGACGACAGCTCCGGAGGCGATGACGGCGGTGCCGTCACGATCTGGATGAGCCTCGACCAGTCCGTCGTCGACGGCATCGACAAGCAGATGCAGATCGCTGCCGAGGAGGCCGGCATCGAGGTCAAGATCGAGCGCGTCGACGGCATCGACAAGCTCATCAAGACCAAGATCCAGGCCGGCGACACCCCCGACATCGCCCTCCTCCCGCAGCCCGGCGTCGTGGCCTCGGTCGTCGAGCTCGGCGCGGCCTTCCCCCTCGACGACGTGCTCGACACCGACGCCCTCGAGAGCTCGATGGTCGCCGGCGCGCTCGACGCGGGCATGGTCGACGACCAGCTCTACGGCCTGCTGACCTCGATGAACGTCAAGTCGCTGATCTTCTACCCCAAGAAGGCGTTCGAGGAGGCCGGCTACCCCCAGCCCGAGAGCCTCGACGAGCTGACCGAGCTCGCCGACCAGATCAAGTCCGACGGCGGCACCCCCTGGTGCCTGACCATGGAGTCCGGTGACGCCACCGGCTGGGTCGCCACCGACTGGATGGAGGACCTCGTCATGCGCTACGGCGGGCCCGACGCCTACAACGACTGGGTCTCCCACGACCTGCCGTTCACCGACCCGGTGGTCAAGGAGGCGGCGGCCTACTTCGAGGACGTGGCGCTGACCGAGGGCAACGTCCTCGGTGGCCAGCGGGCCATCACGGCGACCCCCTTCACCGAGGCCGCCCGGCCGATGTTCGACGAGGGCGCACCGGGCTGCTGGCTGCTCAAGCAGGGCTCGTTCTTCGTCGGGCCCGACTTCCTGCCCGAGGACGTCTTCGCGAACCTCGACGACGAGCTCGGTGTCATGGGCTTCCCGCCCGCCGAGGCCGGCGGCGAGAACCCCGTGCTCGGTGGCGGCGACCTCGCCGTGCTGATGAGCGAGTCCGAGGACGCCAAGACCGCGATGAACCTGCTGGCCACGGCAGACATCGGCAAGGACGCCGCACCGGTGTCGTCGTTCATCTCGCCGTTCAAGGACTTCGACGCCTCGCTCTACCCGAGCGAGACGACGAGGACGATCGCGAACGTCGCCTACGACTCCACCGCGTTCCTCTTCGACGGTTCGGACTCGATGCCCGCCGAGGTGGGCGCCGGGTCGTTCTGGAAGGAGATGACCGCGTGGCTCAACGGTGACACGGACATCGACACCGCCCTGCAGAACATCGACGACAGCTGGCCGTCGAGCTGATCCACCCCGCACCACCCCCCGCCTGCGGGGCTCGCGAGACGCGAGCCCCGCAGGCTCACCGGCTTCCTGCAGGAAGGTTGTCCCCGCATGCTCGAGAAGACACTGACGGCCCTCATCACCGTCCTGGCCGGCATCAGCGCCGCGCTCATCCTCTACTGGGTGCTCAACAAGATCTCCGAGATGCTGCCGGAGAAGTACGAAGAGCGACTCAAGCCCTGGTTCTACATCCTGCCGGCCTATCTCGCGATCGCGATCTTCGTGATCTACCCGGCCGTGCAGACATTCATCTACAGCTTCAAGACGAAGGTCGGCTTCCCTGCTGAGACCTGGACGGGGATCGACAACTACACGACCCTGCTGTCCAGCGACGCCTACCGGCAGACGCTGCTCAACACCCTGCTCTGGATCCTCTTCGTCCCCGTCACCGTCGTCATCCTCGGCCTGCTGGTGGCCCTGCTCGCCGACCGGCTCGCCACCCGTGGTGAGAACGCGGTCAAGACGCTCATCTTCATGCCGATGGCCATCTCGATGGTCGGCGCGGCCACCGTCTGGGGACTGGTGTACGACTACCGCCCGCCGGGTCGGCCGCAGGTCGGCGTCCTCAACGGGATCGTCGACGCCCTCGGCGGCGACCCGATCGCCTGGCTGCAGGAGAACACGCTCCACTTCAACAGCTTCCTGCTGATGGTGATGCTGCTCTGGATGAACGTCGGGTTCGCGATGGTGCTGCTGTCCGCGGCCGTCAAGGGCGTGCCGACCGAGACCCTCGAGGCGGCCCGGATCGACGGCGCCGGCGAGCGCCAGGTCTACATCCGCGTCGTGCTGCCGCAGATCAAGGGCTCGATCATCACGGTGTTCATCACCGTGCTGATCGGCGTGATGAAGGTCTTCGACATCGTCTTCGTGATGACCAACGGCAACTTCAACACCAACATCGTCGGCAACGAGTTCTACCTGCAGTTCTTCAACAACAACAACCAGGGCGCAGCGGCTGCCATCGCGGTCATGCTGATGCTCGCGGTGATCCCGATCATGATCTACCAGGTCCGCACCTTCCGGGCCGAGGAGGCAGGACGATGACGACCAGCGCAACGCCGCCGGTGGCCGAAGCCGCTCCGGAGGCGCCCCAGATGGGGCCACGCAAGGAGAGCAAGGAGGGTGGCGCTGGCGGGAGTGCCGGGTGGTTCACCTACGTCGCCCTCGGGCTGGTCGTCCTGCTGTGGGTGCTCCCCACGCTGGGCATCCTGCTCACGTCGTTCCGGTCCCGCACCGACGCCGCGAGCGGCGGGTGGTGGGAGCTCTTCCTGAAGCCGTCGGGGTTCGGCGACCTGACGTTCGAGAACTACCAGAGGGCGATCCAGGGGACGAACCTCGGCGAGGGCTTCATCAACAGCCTCGCCATCGCGCTGCCGGCGACGTTCATCCCGATCCTGGTGGCGGCGTTCGCGGCGTACGCCTTCACCTTCATGAGGTTCCCCGGCCGCGACATCCTGTTCGTCATCATCGTCGGGATGCTGGTCGTCCCGAACTTCGTCTCGTTCGTCCCGATGCTCAAGATCTACCGCGACCTCGGGATGGGCGGCACGTTCCCGGCGGTGTGGCTCTTCCACGTGGGCTTCGGCATGTCGCTGGCGATCTTCATGATCCGCAACTACATGGCGACGTTGCCCGTCACCATCATCGAGTCCGCCAAGATCGACGGAGCGAGCCACTTCCAGACGTTCTTCCGGCTCGTCCTCCCGATGTCCGTGCCGGTGCTGGCGTCGTTCGCGATCTTCCAGTTCCTCTGGGTCTGGAACGACCTGCTCGTGGCCCTGGTGTTCCTCGGTCCGGGCGAGAACGCCCCGATGACGGTCTCCATCTCCCAGCTGCTCGGTCAGCAGGGCCAGAACCAGGAGCTCGTCACCGCCTCGGGCATGTTCTCGATGATCGTGCCGATCATCGTGTTCCTGTCGCTGCAGCGGTTCTTCGTCCGCGGCCTGACCGCCGGAGCGGTCAAGGGCTGACACCCACGTACGTCGCCCGGCGCGTGTCGCCGGGCGGCGTACGCCGTCACGTCCCCACCCGGAAGTGAGCGATGCTCTTCCCTCCCCGCAGCCTCGACGGCTCACCCCAGCTCACGCTCGAGCTCGACGCCCCGGGCAACGGCGACCTGCTCCCGCGGATCCTGTGGGCCGGAGTCGCGACGTCCGCGACGGCCGCTCCCGGCGGACACCCCTCGACGTTCCGTGGGCCGGGGGTGCCTCTGCTCGGTGAGCATGCGCACGAGCTCTTCACCCGTCCGCACCTGATGGGGCACCGGGCGGGTGCGCCGGAGTCCGACGCGGCCTGGTCGACCCGCTTCGTCGTCGACGAGATGACGCAGTCCGACGAGTGGCTGGTGGTCCGCGCCACCGACGCCGCCGCCGGGCTCGACCTGACCGTCGAGCTCGAGGCCCTGCCCGGCGGGCTGCTCCGGGCACGCCACACCCTCACCAGCACCGGCGCGGGCAGCTATCACCTCGCCGCGCTCGACGTCGTCCTGCCAGCAGCCGACGACCTGGTGGAGCTGCTCGACTTCACCGGGCGCCACGAGGGCGAGCGCACCCCGCAGCGGCACACGGTCACCGACGGGCTGTGGGTGCGCGAGGGCCGCGAGGGCCGGCCCGGGCTCGGCGGCGCCACCCTCGCCGTGCTCGGCACGGCCGGGTTCGGCACCCGTACCGGCACGGTCCTCGGCGTGCACGTGGCGTGGAGCGGCAACAGCTCGTTCCGCGTCGAGCGCTCCCCCGACCTCGGCGCGACCCTCGGCGGTGGCGAGCTGCTGCAGCCCGGCGAGGTGGTGCTCGAGCAGGGGGAGGACTACGCGACGCCGTGGGTCGTCTTCGGCGCCTCGGAGGAAGGCCTCGACGGGCTCGCCGCGGCGTTCCACACGTACGAGCGCTCGTGGCCTGCGCACCCGACCCACCAGCCAGTGGTGCTCAACGTGTGGGAGGCCGTGTGGTTCGACCACGACCTCCCGCGGCTGCGGGAGATCGCCGACCGCGCGGCCCGCGTCGGCATCGAGCGGTTCGTGCTGGACGACGGCTGGTTCCACGGCCGGCGCGACGACACCGCCGGGCTCGGTGACTGGTGGGTCGACCACGAGGTGTGGCCCGAGGGCCTGACGCCGATCGCCGAGCACGTGCGCAGCCTGGGCATGCAGTTCGGACTGTGGTTCGAGCCCGAGATGGTCAACCCCGACTCCGAGCTCTACCGCGCCCATCCCGACTGGATCCTGGCCACGGGTGCGCGGGTGCCGCAGCTGCACCGCAGCCAGCTCGTCCTCGACCTGTCGCGGCCGGAGGTGTGGCAGCACGTCCACGACCACGTCCACCAGGTGCTCGCGTCGGCGCCGGTCGACTACGTCAAGTGGGACCACAACCGCGAGCTCCTCGACGCCGGCTCCGCCGTCCGCGGCGGGGCGTCGGCGGCGCGCGACCAGACCCACGCGTTCTACCGGATGCTCGACTCACTGCGCGAGCTGCACCCCGACATCGACTGGGAGTCCTGCGCGTCCGGCGGTGGGCGGATCGACCTGGGCGTGCTCGAGCGCACGCAGCGGGTGTGGACCTCCGACATGACCGACGCGCTCGCCCGCCAGCACATCCAGCGGTGGACGGCCCAGCTCGTCGCACCGGAGTACCTCGGCGCCCACGTCAGCTCACCCGTGGCCCACCAGACCGGCCGCACGCTGCCGCTCGACTTCCGGGCGGCCACCGCGATGTTCGGCGCCTTCGGCGTCGAGTGGGACCTCAGCACCGCCTCGGAGGACGAGCTGTCGGCGCTGGCCGCGTGGGTCGAGCTGCACAAGCAGTTCCGGCCGCTGCTGCACTCCGGGCGGCTCGTACGCCCGGAGTCCTCGGACCACGCGGTGCTGCTCCACGGCGTCGTGTCGGGCGACGGCGACCAGGCCCTGCTCGCCCACGTGCAGATGGACGAGTCGGCGAGCAACCGCGGCACGGTGGTGCGGGTGCCCGGCCTCGTGCCCGATGCGTCGTACGCGCTGCGGTGGGTCGGTCCCGTCGACCGCAGGGCGACCAGCCGGTCCGTCGTGCTGTCCCGCGGCGGCCCGACCGAGGGGGTCGAGGTCCTCGGCGCGGTGCTCGGCACCCGCGGCTACTGGATCCCGCGCCGGCGCCCGGAGACCGTCACGCTCGTGCACGTCGAGCGAGTCGGCTGACAAGGTAGGGCGATGGGTCTCACGACGAGCGACAACGACGACTGGTGGCGCACCGCGGTGGTCTACCAGGTCTATCCGCGGAGCTTCGCCGACTCCGACGGCGACGGCATCGGTGACCTGCGCGGACTCATCGACCGCCTCGACCACCTCGAGCTGCTCGGCGTGGACGTCGTGTGGCTCTCCCCCATCTATCCCTCACCGCAGGACGACGCCGGCTACGACATCAGCGACTACCAGGACGTCGACCCGACCTTCGGGACGCTGGCCGACCTCGACGAGCTGCTCGCGTCACTGCACGCGCGCGGCATGCGGCTGATGATGGACCTCGTCGTCAACCACACCAGCGACGAGCACCCGTGGTTCGTCGAGTCGCAGTCGTCGCCGGACAGTCCGAAACGGGACTGGTACTGGTGGCGACCGCCCCGCGACGGCATGGCCGGCGGAGCGCCGGGCGCCGAGCCGACCAACTGGGAGAGCTTCTTCTCCGGGCCGGCCTGGACCTACGACGAGGCGAGCGGCGAGTACTACCTGCACCTGTTCTCCCGCAAGCAGCCGGACCTCAACTGGGAGAACCCCGAGGTCCGTCGGGCCGTCTACGCGATGATGCGATGGTGGCTCGACCGCGGGGTCGACGGCTTCCGGATGGACGTCATCAACCTCATCTCCAAGGACCAGTCCCTGCCCGACGGGATCGTGCACGCGGGGGTGCTGGGCGACGGGACGCCCCACGTCATGAACGGTCCTCGCATCCACGAGTTCATCGCCGAGATGCACCGTGAGGTCCTCGAGGGCCGTGACCGCACGATCCTGACGGTCGGGGAGATGCCGGGCGTCACCATCGAGGAGGCACGGCTCTTCACCGACCCGGCACGCAGCGAGGTGGACATGGTGTTCACCTTCGAGCACATGGGTGTCGACCACGCGCACACCAAGTGGGACCTGGTGCCGTTCCGCCTGAGCGCCCTCAAGGCCGTGCTCGGTCGCTGGCAGGAGGGCCTCGCCGAGGTCGGCTGGAACTCGCTGTACTGGAACAACCACGACCAGCCGCGCGTGGTGTCCCGCTTCGGTGACGACGGCCCGTGGCGCGAGCGCTCGGCCATGCTGCTCGGGACCGTCCTCCACCTGCACCGCGGGACGCCGTACGTCTACCAGGGCGAGGAGCTCGGGATGACGAACTACCCGTTCGCCGGCATCGAGGACTTCCGCGACATCGAGTCGGTCAACCACCACCGCGCGGCGCTGGACCTGGGCGCCGACGCCGACGACGGTCCTGGAGTCGCTGCGGTCGCGCAGCCGCGACAACGCCCGTACGCCGATGCAGTGGGACGCGTCGCCGCACGCCGGCTTCACCTCAGGCACGCCCTGGCTGCCGGTCAACCCCGACCACACCGAGGTCAACGCCGAGGCGGCGACCGCCGACGACCACTCGGTGTTCCACCACTACCGACGGCTGATCGAGCTCCGGCACACCGAGCCGGTGGTGGCGCACGGCGACTTCACCATGCTGCTGCCCGACGACGAGACGGTCTACGCCTTCACGCGGTCGCTCGACGACGTGGAGCTGCTCGTCGCGGCGAACTTCTCCGGCGAGCAGGTGCGGGCCGACCTCGACCTCACGGACTGGGCGGACGCCGAGCTCCTGCTGGGCAACGTCGCACCCGCGGCGATGCCGTGGGACGGCAGCCTGGGGCCGTGGGAGGCCAGGATCCTGCGCCGCCGGCGCTGAGGCGTCGGGCGCCGGTCAGTAGGTGCCGAGGAACTTCTTCGGCGTGCCCGGCGCGGGCTGGCGCTGCACCGTCACCGAGCCCATCATCGCCATCCCGCGCACGCGGATCGTCGGCGAGTCCGGGCCGATCTCGGCCGGGATCTTGTCCTTGCCGTGGCCGAACTCGCCCATGATCGGCGTCCCGTCGATCACCACGTTGAAGTCTGCGGGCACGATGATCTTGACCTCACCCATGATCGTGCTGGCGTTGATCTGCGTGTCGTGCGAGGAGAGCTGGGCCTGGCGGAGGTCGATGACGACCGAGCCCATCAGGGCGAACGCGCTGTGGTGCTCGGGCACCGACCAGACGCCCTGGCGCTTGCACTTCGCCCATGATCGCGGTCGACGAGGCGTGGGCCGACGGCCGGAACCCCGGCGGCGTACGGCGCACGGGCGCGGTCTGCCGGCTGCGGGTGCGCGGGCAGGTGGAGGTCGGCGGTGATCGGCACCAGGTCGGCGTACGTCTTGGCGCCCCACGTCAGCTCGAGGCGCTCGTCCAGCTCCTCCAGGTCGATGCGGCCCTCGCCGGCGGCGTCGCGCAGCACCTCGGCGACCTTCTGGCGGTCGCTGTCCGAGATGCGCAGCAGCGACGGGTCCGGCGGCCGGTTCTCGATCTCCCCCATGCGGTCAGGATAGCGATGGCCGCGATGGTGGGCCCGTGACGTGCGTCAGCGGTCCCACGGGACCGGGCGTGGCGACCGACGCGCGGCCGCCACGCCGGCCCCGAGGAGCCTTACTGCGCGGCGGAGCGGCGTACTCGTCGCCGAAGTCGATCCGGTTGCGGGTGCTCGGTGCCGGCGGGGCTCGCCGACTGCCACGCGGGGTCGGGCACGTCGGTGCCGGGCCGTCGATCGCGGTGTTCCACCGCGGCTGGGTGATGAAGCACGGGCGCTCGGGCTCGTCGGTGGCGGGCGCCGGCTGGGCGGCGGACGTCGTGGTGATGGCGGTGATGCACGTGATGGTCGTGGCGCCTGCGATCGCGGCGATCCGGCGGAACGACGAGGTGGTGATGTTCATGGTGGTCTCCTCTGGCGGGCCGGGCGGGTGTCCGGCAACTTTCTCGGACCACCAGAGTTGGCCCGTCGAGGACCTGGTTGACGACGGTTGACGAAGGTTGACAGCCCGTCGTGAATCGGGTTGCCGACCGCACGCGCGCAGGAGCATCCTCGAGACGAGCGGGTGCGGAGGGAGGGCCCATGAGCGCACTGCCACGAGCCGACGTGCACCGGGACCGGGCCGGTCCTCAACGACGCCCTGCACGACCTCCACCACCGCGCCGGCTGGCCCTCGCTGCGCACCCTCGCCCGCGAGACCGGCGTCTCCCACACCACCGTCTCCAAGGCGTTCTCCCGGCCCGACCTGCCGACCTGGGGCACCCTGGAGCTCCTCGTCGAGGCCATGCACGGCGACACCGAACGCTTCCGCGACCTCTGGCTCTCCGCCTCTACCCCCACGCGACGGCAGCCACCCGCCGCCGCGGATCGCCGGGCGCCGCGCGGAGCTCGACGTCGTACGCCGTCACCTCGAGACCGGCACCGGCCTGCTGCTCGTCACCGGCGAGGCGGGCATCGGGAAGACCACGCTGGTCACCGCGGTTCAGCCACGCCTCGGCGCGGTCGTCGGCGTCGGGCGCTGCCTGCCGCTGTCGACCGAGGTGCCGCTTGCTGCCCGTCGCCGACGCGCTGCGGCGCCTGTCGACGGAGTGGATGACGGCCGTGGCTCCTGCGCGGCCCTCGCCCAGTGCCCTGCGTACGTCGCCGGTCGCGTTGGCGCGGCTGCTCCCCGAGGCGAGACGGCGACGTGCCGACGACGAGCACGCCGGTCGCGCAACGGCTCTTCCAGGCTGTCGGCCGATCGTCCTGCGCGCGATGGCGGCGACGCGCCCGGTCGCCCTGCTCATCGAGGACCTGCACTGGGCCGACGCCGCGACACTCGACCTGCTGGAGCACCTGCTGGCCGCGGGGCCGGGCGCTCCGACTCGTCGGCACCTGGCGACTCGACGACCGTCGACACCCCGTGGCACATCGAGGAGTGGGTCCACCGCATCGAACGCCGGCTGCCGTGACCGTCGCTCGACCTCGGGTCCTGTCGCGCGACGAGACGGCCGACCTGCTGGCCCTGCGTCACGGTCGCCGTGGACCGACGCACGTCGACCGGATCCACCGCAGTCGAGTCGGTCAGCCGCTCTTCACCGAACAGCTGGCGTCGCAGGGGGGCGACGAACACTGCCCCGAGTCCTGTCCGACCTCCTCGACCGGCGGGTAGGCGCACTGGGTCCGGAGGCGGGTGCGGTCGTCAACGGCTGGGCGTGGGGGAACGAGCCCCTCCCGACGACGTTGTGATGACCGTCGCCGACCTGCACGGCCCCGGGCTGGCCCACGGCCTCCGCGAGCTCGCCGACCGCCGACTTCTGCGCGACGCGTCCGAGGGAGGGACAGATGCAGCTGGGACATCCTCTGTTCGCGGAGGCTGCGCGGCGACAGCTCGCCGGCGTGGAGGAACGCGAGATCCATCGGCGGCTCGCGCTGGCGCTGGCCGACCGGCCGGACGCCTCGCCCGGTGAGGTCGCCACGCACCTGGAGGCCGCTGGGGACGGGAGCCGCGAGCTGAGTGGCGGATCCTCGCCGCCCAGGCCGCAGAAGCGCGTTTCGCCGGCGCCAGGCCGCGATGCACTGGAGCCGCGCCCTCGACCTGTGGCCGCCGGAGGGACCAGACGCCCGGGCGGCGTCCGCGAGCCGGCCCGAGGCCTACTTCGGTGCCATGGACGGATGGGACCTCGCCGGCCGGTCGGTCCGCGGGTGGAGCTGGCGAGCGCGCCCTGGCCGAGTGCGCTGACCTGGGAGACCGCGGACCGGGCGGAGGTCCTGCGCAAGCTGGCTGCCTACCAGACCTCCGGCGGCGACGTCGAGGAGCTGGCTCACGGCAGAGGCGATCGCCCTCTACCGCCAGTGCCCCCGAGACGCTGGTCGTGGTGGATCGCCTGGCGATCGCGTTGATCGCACCGGTCCCCACGTCCTCCTTCGGGGGCGTGCCCACGATGCGGCACGCGCACTCGACGAGGCGCGTCCCTGCTCGCTGAGCAGCGACGGCACGCGCTCGGACCGATTGCGCGGGACGTACGAGCGAGATCGCGTGGCAGCACGCGGTAGAGGGCGACGTCGGCAGGCGCGCGCTGCAGGAGCTCCCGAGCTCGCCATCGGTGGCCGAGGGGGACGACCCGTGCGGGACGTCCTGGTCACCGCCGCACCACTCCGACCTGCTGTTGATGGCCGGGCGTGGGCCGACGAGGTCGAGGCCGTCGCGGAGCACGGTCTGGCGGTCGGTGCGCGAGCTTCGAGCTCGACACCTACGAGACCAATACCTCCTGGCCAACGTCGTCATCGCATGGATACGAGCGGGTCGGATCGCGCGCGGCGGCTGCCCTCGTGGACGACTCACCGACTCGGACCTGGTCCTCGACCGATGGATCCTGCACCTCGACGCATGGTGCTGGACCTTGCCGGGGCCGGTGGGACGAGGCGCGCGAGAGGGCGGGGCGCCTGCGTGCGATGGACCAGGTCGCGTGGACTACCTGGTGGGCGACCAGGCGTCGTTGCTCGTCTGGACGGGTGAGCCCGAGCGGCCCTCGCTCTCATCGTGGACGTTCTGCGTGCGCCCGACCAGATCGAGATGCATCGGCAGCTCGGGCAGATCCTGGTGCTCGCTGCACGCGCTGCCTCGGATCTCGCAGCGCAGGGGTCGGCGATCCTGTCTGGCTGGCGCGGCGGCTGTGGGACCTGCACGCAGCCGTCCACCGTGGACCCCTTCGGCTCCGACGCCGTTGCATCGGACAGGCACGCCGCCCCGCAGTGGGCCGCCGAGCTGGCGCGGCTCGACGGCACGGACTCGCTGGAGCTGTGGACCCGTGCGGCAGATTCCTGGGACGCGATCGCGTGGCCCCACGACGCGGCGTACTGCCGGTGGCGCGCGGCGCAGTGCGCACTGCGGGTCGACCAGCGGCACCACGGCCGCGCGGCTGCTCAGGAAGGCCGCGAGCGACGCCCGCGAGCACGTCCCCCTGTCCGAGGCGATCGCCGCGAACCGCGGCAGGTGCGCGGGCCTAGGGAGTTCGCTGCCGCGGCGACGTGCTGGTAGTCCTTCGACGACACCCAGTAGCCGCCCCACTGCCCAGCCGATGCGTGCGAACTCCCGGACCAGGAGGTCGTCCTGGCGGATCACGCCCACCGGCACCGGCGCCGACCGGCTGCGGTCGATGCCGGCGAAGCGGCGACCGGCCGGCGGGTCGATCGATCCGGGCCGCACGTAGGGGTTCTGCACCGGGTTGACGTCGATGGCCGCACCGACGAGCGTGGTCCGACCAGTTCTTCTGCCCCGCCACGCGACGGCAGTTGAAGCCGGACGTGTTGTTGTCGGCCATCGAACGCATCGTCGTCGGCGTCGTAGTCGTCGACGAGCCGCATCCGCGCGATCGGGTAGCCGGCGTCGTACAACCGGCCGAAGACGTCGCTGACCTGGCGGGCGAAGCGCCCGTGGACCACCATCTCGCCGGTGCGGGCCGCGGCCGTCGAAGTCGCGGTAGGTCATCGTCAGGTGGCGCAGGTCGGCCAGCGGGACCGGGCACCCGGGGCGGTGGCTGCGCCGCGCATCCGGTCGGCGAGCGTCGGCGTCGATCGCGCGACGGTCGACTCGTACGCCGGGTCCTCGGTCTGCGCGCTCGCCGCGCTCCGCCGCCGAGTCCCGTGCAGCGGCGCTGGCGCGCCAGTCGCGCGGACCGCGTCCGCGAGCGGCCTGCCGGTCACCGGCAGCGGTCGTCCGTCGGTCGCGATGCGCGCCGGCGTCCAGGCCTCCTCGACCACGCCGTCCGCGTCGAGGCGTCACGGTCAGCACGCCGGTGTCGGGCTGCCGGGAGTGGTACCAGACGAAGTTGCCGAGCCCGTAGGACACGTAGGAGTCGCCGGACCAGCCGGCGCCGCCGAGCACGTGCGAGTGGCTGCCGACGACGACGTCGGCGCCCGCGTCGGCGAGCTCGCGGCCGAGCAGGCGCTGGCTCTGGGTCGGGACACGCCTCGTTCTCGCGGCCCCAGTGCAGGTAGACCACGACCAGTGGTCCTGCTCCGACGCCGCGGACTCGACGGCGTCGAGCAGCCGGTCGGTAGCGCTGCCCGCGCGGCCGCCGCGAGCCCGGCGTTGCCCGGACCGGCCGACCACACGTCGCTGGCACCCTCGCGCTGCACGGTGTCGGCGGCCAGGAACGCCACGTCGAGGCCGTCCGCCCGACCACGTGCGGCGTGAAGGCCTCCGCGGCGTCGCGTCCGGCACCGACCACCGCGACCCCGTGGCGACGGGCGGCCCTGATCGTGTCGGTCAGACCGACCTGCGCCGTAGTCGCCGGCGTGGTTGTTGGCGACGCTGACCACGTCGACACCCGCCTCGGCCAGCGTGTCCAGCGCAGGGCGGCGGCGTCCGGAAGTAGTAGCGGTCGGAGGCGAACTCGAGCTCCTTGGGGTCGCGACGTCCGCGCGACGGTGACCGGTGTCTCGAGGTTGACCATCGCGACGTCCGCCGCCCGGAGGGTGCGCGAGATCGGGCCGAGGTCCCGCCGCATCAGGGTGCCCACGTGCGCCTCGAAGTGCACGTCGCCGGCGAACGCGAGGGTGACCTCACCGCGCGCGGGCGTGGCCGCGGCCTCGTCGACCGCCGGGACCGGCGCCCGGTCGCGGTCGGCTGTCGCCGGGTGTCGCCGGGGTGCAGGCGCACTCAGGGCGCAGCGCCAGCGACCGCCGCTGCCGCCCCACGTCCGAGCACCCATGATCGATTGTGCCGGGGGCTCCACATCCGCCGCTTGCACCGATCGGGTCAGGCGGCTGCCGCGGCCAGGTCCCGCGAGACGGCCAGCGCCGCCTGGCGGCCGGCCCGCGAGGCGCCGATCGTGCTCGCCGACGGGCCGTAGCCCACCAGCTGCACGCGCGGGTCGACGACCGACGTGGTCGCCCCCTGCACGTTGCCGCGGACGTGCTCCAGCGCGATCCCGCCATCGGGGGTCCGCAGCCCGAGCGGGGCGAGGTGGTCGACCGCGGGCCGAAAGCCGGTGGCCCAGAGGATCGCGTCGACGTGCTCGAAGGACCCGTCCTCCCAGCGGACGCCGTCCGCCTCGATCCGGTCGAACATAGGCAGCCGCTCGTACGCCCCCAGCCGGGCCGCCTCCTGCTCCTGCGGGCGCAGCGCGAGCCCCGTCACGCTGACCACGGACGCCGGCGGGAGCCCGCGGCGTACACGCTCCTCGACGGCGGTGACGGCGGCCAGACCGGCGGAGGCGTCGAACTCCTCGCGCCAGACCGGCGGGCGTCGGGTGACCCAGAGGGTCCCGGTCACGGGCGCGAGCTCGCCGAGGAACTGGACGGCCGAGGCGCCGCCGCCGACCACCAGGACCCGCCGGCCGCGGAAGTGCTCAGCCCCCGGGTAGTGCGCGGTGTGCACCTGCTCCCCCGCGAACGACGCGATGCCGGGGTAGTAGGGCACGAACGGACGCGTCCACGTGCCGCTCGCGTTGACGAGCGTGCGGGTGCGCCACGCGTGCTCACCGGCCCGCACCACCAGGAGATCGCCGTCGCTCTCCACCCGGTCGACCCGCGCCGGCCGCACCACCGGCAGGTCGTGGCGCCGCTCGTAGTCGTCGAAATAGTCGGGCACGACGACGTTGGCGGCGAGCGTCGACCGCTCGGGCGCGGTCGATCCCGGCAGGTCGGCGACGCCGTGCACGTCGGCCATGCCCAGCGAGGCCCACCGGTGCTGCCAGGCGCCGCCGGGGCGCGGGTTGGCGTCGAGCACGACGTGGTCGATCCCGCGCTGGCGCAGGAAGTACGACGCCGCCAGTCCGGCCTGGCCGGCGCCGATCACCACCGAGTCGAGGGTCGTCACACCGTCAGAACGCCCACCCCGGTGCGTCTATGCCCGTGCCCACCGACGTGGCAGCCTGACGGCATGGACATCACCACTCGTGCGACCACGCTCCTCGACCTCCACCACACCGGCACCACGCTGGTCCTCCCCACCGTCTGGGACGCCTGGTCCGCGCGGGCCGTCGCCGACGCCGGTTTCGCCGCGCTCAGCATCGGCAGCCACCCGCTGGCCGACTCGCGCGGCCAGGGCGACAACGAGGACATGACGCTCGACGACGCCCTCGACGGCGTCCGCCGCATCTGCTCCGCCGTGCCCGACGTGCCGGTCACCGCCGACATGGAGGCAGGCTACGGCGCGGAGCCGGCCGAGCTCGTCGAGCGGCTGCTCGAGGCGGGAGCCGTCGGGCTCAACATCGAGGACACCGTCCACTCCGAGGGCGCCCGGTTGCGCTCGGTGGCCGAGCACGCCGACTACATCGGCGGGCTCCGGCAGGCGGCGGACGCTGCCGGGGTCGACCTCGTCATCAACGCTCGCACCGACGCCTTCAAGAAGACAGACCTGTTCGAGGACCCGGTCGCCGAGGCGATCACCCGGCTGCTCGCGTGCGAGGAGGCCGGTGCCCGGTGCACCTACCCGGTCGGCGCTCCGGACGCGGCGTCGCTCCAGCGCCTGCTCGACGCGCTCGCCGGCCCGGTCAACGTGATCGCCAACCCGCGCACGGGCTCGGCGGCCGGCTCGTTGGAGGACCTGCAGGCCATGGGAGTGCACCGGGTGTCGTTCGGCCCGCTCCTGCAGAAGGAGCTGGCGCCCGATCTCGCCGCGCTGGTCGCGCCCTGGAAGTAGGTCTCGCCCTCAGGCGACGACGAGCACGGCGGTCGGGGCCACCTCGAGGCGTACGGCGTCACCCGGCTCGAGCCGGAGCGCGTCCGAGCTGGCGAGCTGGGCGACCACGTCCGAGCCGTCGGCGAGGGTGCAGGTGACTCGCGACAGCGGTCCGAGGAACTGGACGGTCGTGACCCGGGCCTGACCGGCCTCGTCGGCGACGACCGACACGGACTCGGGACGTATGAGCGCGGTGCCCGACCCGGTGGTCGAGCCGGCCAGCACCGGCACGTCCTGGCCCAGGACCGAGGCGACGTCGCCCCGCACCTCGGCCGGCAACCGGTTGCTGAGGCCGACGAACTCGCCGACGAACTTGCTGGCGGGCGCGGAGTAGAGGTCTGCTGGTGCGGCCAGCTGCTCGAGGCGGCCGGCGTTCATGACGCCGACCCGGTCCGCGACGGCGAGCGCCTCCTCCTGGTCGTGCGTGACGAACAGGGTCGTGGTGCCGACCTCGATCTGCACGCGCCGGATCTCGTCGCGCAGCTGCACGCGCACCTTGGCGTCCAGCGCGGACAGCGGCTCGTCGAGGAGCAGCACCGACGGCTCGATCGCGAGAGCCCTCGCCAGCGCGACCCGCTGCTGCTGCCCGCCGGAGAGCTGGTGGGCGTAGCGGTCGGCGTGCTCGCCGAGCCCGACGAGGTCGAGCATGTCGCCGGCGCGCGTGCGTCGGGACGAGCCGTCGCTGCCGCGCAGCTTGAGGCCGAAGGCGACGTTGTCGATCACCGTCATGTGCGGGAACAGGCTGTAGGCCTGGAACACCATGCCCATGTCGCGCTTGTTGGCCGGCACCTTCGTCAGGTCCTTGCCGCCCACCGCGACCGTCCCCGCCGTGGGCCGGTCAAGGCCAGCCAGGATGCGGAGGGCGGTCGTCTTGCCGCAGCCCGAGGGGCCGAGCAGGGCGACCAGCTCGCCCGGCTCGAGGTGCAGGGTGAGCCCGTCGAGCGCCTTCACGGATCCGTAGACACGGGTGAGGTCGGACAGCTCGACGGCGAGACCGCGCTCGGTTCGCTGGTCGGTCATGAAGAGGCTCCTTGCTTGTGCCGGTCACGGCTGAGGAAGGTGAGGGCGACGAGCAGCAGCGCCACCAGGATCATCGAGGCGAGTGCGGCCGCCATGGCGGCGGGCCCGTTGCTCTTGTAGAGCGCGGCCATCGCCACCGGCAGGGTGTCGAAGTGCAGCAGGGAAGCGAAGACGTACTCGCCGAGCACCAGGGCCACGGCAATGAAGGCGGCACCCAGGATGCCGCCGGTGATGTTGGGCATGATGATCCGCACGATGACGGTGAACCAGCCCGCCCCGAGCGACCGAGCGGCCTCCGACAGGGTCGCGGCGTCGATCGCCGAGAGCGACGCGTCGACGGCCCGGAAGGAGTAGGGCAGCACCAGCACGACGTAGGCGAAGGTCAGCACCAGCGCGCTGTCACCGAGCAGGTAGGTCACCCACGAGTAGACGTTGGTGATGCCTACCACGATCACCAGGGCGGGGATGGTCAGCGGCAGCAGGCACAGGAACTCGATGAGCTTCTTGGCCCTCGGCACGCGCAGGCGGACCCAGATCATCGTCGGCACCAACAGCATGACCATCAGCACCACGGTCAACAGCGCGAGCAGCAGCGAGGCGATGATCGAGGACCGGAGGTCCTCGTCGCGGAACATGAACGTCCAGTTGTCCCACGTACGCCCCGGCGCGCTGCCCCGGACCTGGGTGGAGAAGTCGAACATCGCCAGCAGCGGGACGAAGAAGTACGCCGCGAAGGCCAGCAGCAGCACGGCGCGCATCGACGCGGAAGACGGGTGACGGCGTCATCGCATCCACCTCGACGTCCGGCGCAGCAGCACGTTGTAGGCCACCATCACGAGCGTCACCACGACGATCATCTCGAGCGCGAGCGCGAAGCCGACGTTGGCCTGGCCGAGCAGCACCTCGCTGGTGATCGCCTGACGGATCATCAGGGGCACGATCGGCTGGCCCTGGCTGACCAGCACGGCCGCGGTGGCGTACGCCGCGAAGGCGTTGGCGAACAGCAGCAGCAGCGCGCCCAGGAACGCCGGGGTCAGAAGCGGCAGGGCGACGTGGCGCCAGTAGGACCAGGTGCTCGCGCCGAGGTTGACCGCGGCCTCGCGCCACTGCGGGCGCAGGCCCTCGAAGGCGGGTGCGAAGACGATCACCATGAGCGGGATCTGGAAGTAGGCGTAGACCACCACGAGCCCGGGCAGCCCGAAGAGCCACCCCGAGCCGTAGAGGTTGGCACCGAAGAGATCCGCAGCCGCCTTCGTCATGATGCCGACCGGAGCCGATGGTCGCGATCCAGGCGAAGGCGAGCACGACACCGCCGAACTGGGCGAGCACGCCGCTCGACCGCGAGCGTCGCGCGCCGCATCAGGCTCTGCGGCGACATCGAGACGATCAGGTAGGCGAGCAGCGCGCCGAGGACGGCGCCGATCAGTGCGGTCGACGCGGACAGGATCAAGGACCCCTTCAGCGCCGAGACGGCTGCCTCGCTGGTCAGCGCGTCGAGGTTGCCGAGCGTCAGGGCGCCGTCCTCGTCCTGGAAGGCGCCCGACGACGACGGTGAGCGTCGGGACGACGAGGAAGACGAGGACGAAGACGAGGAACGGCAGGAGCGGGAGGACCGGGCCGACGGCGAACCGCCGGCCCGGGACCCCGCTCGGGGCTGACGTGCTCAGCGGATGGCCTTGGACCAGTTCTCGGCCAGGTACTCACCCGCGGTGACCGTCTGCTCGTCGGTCGGGATGACCGGCTCGCCGGCCACCTCGGGCAGCGCGCCCCACAGGTCGGCGTCGATCGTTCCGGCCTCGGCCATCGCGTCACCGCGGACCGGCCGGGCGCCGCCCTTCAGCCAGAGGTTCTGACCCTCGTCGCTGTAGAGGAACTCCTGCCACAGCCGGGCGGCCGCGGGGTGCGGCGCGTCGGCGTTGATGGCCTGGAAGTAGTAGCCGGCCACGACTGCCTCCTCCGGGACGACCGTCTTCCAGGTGTCGACGTTGGCCGCCGCAGCGGCACCGAGGTAGTCCCAGTCGATGACGACGGGCGTCGTGCCCTGCTCGATCGTCGTCGAGTCGGGGTCGACGGTGAGGAAGTTGCCGGCCTGCTTGAGCTCGGTGAAGAAGTCGACGCCGGGGGCGATGTCGTCGGCCGAGCCGCCGTTGGCGATGGCCGCCATCATCACGCCGCTGAACGCGGCGCCGGCCTGCGTCGGGTCGCCGTTGAGCGCGACCTTGCCCTTGAACTCGGGCTTGAGCAGGTCCTGCAGCGACGTCACGTCGGGCACGACCGCGGAGTCGTAGCCGATGGACATGTAGCCGCCGTAGTCGTTGACCCAGGTGCCGTCGGCGTCCTTGAACTCGTCGGGGATGTCGTCCCAGGTCTCGACCTGGTAGGGCGCGAACATGTCGGTGTTGGCCAGGGCGACCGACTGGCCGAGGTCGAAGACGTCGGGAGCACGGTCGGTGCCGGCGAGGTCGTTGGCCGCGTTGATCTCGTCCTGCGAGGCGGCGTCGGGCTGGTCGGAGTTGACCGTCGATGTCGTACTTCTCCTCGAACGTCGAGATCATCTCGCCGTAGTTGGCCCAGTCCGGCGGGAGGGCGATGACGTTGAGCTCGCCCTCGTCCTGGGCCGCCTTGATGAGGTCGTCCATGCTGCCGAAGTCCTCGGCCGACGTGGCGGTCGCCGCGTCGACGCCGCTCTCGGTCGTGGTGTCGGCCTCCTTCGTCGGGCGCGGCGCAACCGGCCGCTGCGCGAGGGTCGCCAGGACGGCGAGGGACACGAGTGTGGTGCGGGTCTTCACTGAACCTCCACTAGGTGCACTTGTCCGAGATCGGCAAGGTGTGCCGGGCGGAGCCTCCTCGGTCCCGTCGGATCGGAGGCTACTCCCGAATGGCCGTTGTGCGGCAGACCGGTGAACGGCCGGTACACCAACGTGATCAGTCGTTGCGTATCGCGCCATCGGCGGGTGGCCACGCGCTACGCTGCCGCCGCGCCGGAGAGTCGCCGGCGCCCGAGGGCCCCGGGTCGGGCCGACCTGCGGGGGTCCTGTCGATGCGGATACTGCTCGTCCTCGTCCCACTCGTGCTCGGCGTCTACTGCCTGGTCGAGGCCATCTCCAGCCGCGACGACGAGGTGCGCAACCTGTCGAAGATCTGGTGGATCCTGCTGATCCTGTTCTTCCCGATCGTGGGGTCGGTCGCGTGGCTGGCTGCCGGTCGGCCCGCGCGCACCCCGCGTCGCCAGGCCCCCACCAGCGGAGCGCCGGCGAGTTCCCGGAGTACGACCGCCCCGGCCGCTTCGCCGCCACTGACCCGGAGGCGGACGAGGCGTTCCTCAAGAAGGTCCGCGAGCGGGCGGAGGAGCAGCGGCGCAAGGCGCGGGAGCAGAAGCGGCGCGAGCTCGAGGGTGACGCGGGCGAGGAAGCGGACCCCGCGTAACATCAGCAGCCGTGAGCGACGCTGAGTTCCACTACTCCGACATCCTCCCGACCGCCGGCTCCAACGGCGCGGCGGAGACTCCCTACCGGTTGGTGACGACCGAGGGCGTGTCCACCGTCGAGGTGGACGGACGTACGTTCCTCCAGGTCGAGCCCGAGGCGATCCGGCGCCTCACCGAGGAGGCGATGCACGACATCAGCCACTACCTCCGACCCGGCCACCTCGCCCAGCTGCGCACGATCATCGACGACCCCGAGGCCTCCGGCAACGACCGCTTCGTCGCGCTCGACCTGCTCAAGAACGTCAACATCTCCGCCGGCGGCGTGCTGCCGATGTGCCAGGACACCGGCACCGCGATCGTGATGGGCAAGAAGTCCGAGGGCGTGCTCACCGGCGCCGACGACGGCGAGGCGATCAGCCAGGGCGTGTACGACGCGTACACCCGGCTCAACCTCCGCTACTCCCAGCTCGCGCCGCTGACGACGTTCGAGGAGAAGAACACCGGCACCAACCTGCCGGCCCAGATCGAGATCTACTCCACGCCCGCGAAGGACGTCCCGGAGTACAAGTTCCTCTTCATGGCCAAGGGCGGCGGCTCGGCCAACAAGTCGTTCCTGTTCCAGGAGACCAAGGCGGTCCTCAACCCGACGCGGCTGATGGAGTTCCTCGACGAGAAGATCCGCTCCCTCGGCACCGCCGCCTGCCCGCCGTACCACCTCGCCGTCGTCATCGGCGGCACGAGCGCGGAGTTCGCGCTCAAGACCGCGAAGTACGCCTCCGCGCACTACCTCGACGACCTGCCGACCGAGGGCTCGATGGCCGCGCACGGCATCCGCGACGTCGAGCTGGAGGAGAAGGTCTTCGAGCTCACGCAGTCCTTCGGGATCGGCGCGCAGTTCGGCGGGAAGTACTTCTGCCACGACGTCCGGGTCGTACGCCTCCCCCGCCACGGCGCCTCCTGCCCGGTGGCGATCGCCGTCTCCTGCTCGGCCGACCGCCAGGCGCTCGGCAAGATCACGCCCGAGGGCGTCTTCCTCGAGCAGCTCGAGACCGACCCCGCGCACTACATGCCCACCGATGGCGTCTCCGACGACATCTCGGGCGTGGGTCGAGGTCGTGCAGGTCGACCTCAACCAGCCGATGGCCGACATCCTCGCGGAGCTGTCGAAGCACCCGGTGAAGACCCGGCTCTCGCTGACGGGCCCGCTCGTCGTGGCGCGCGACATCGCGCACGCCAAGATCAAGGAGCGGCTCGACGCGGGCGAGGAGATGCCGGAGTACCTCAAGAACCACCCGGTCTACTACGCCGGACCGGCGAAGACGCCGACCGGCATGGCCTCCGGCTCCTTCGGCCCGACCACCGCCGGCCGGATGGACTCCTACGTCGAGCAGTTCCAGGCGGCCGGTGGCTCGATGGTGATGCTCGCGAAGGGCAACCGCTCCAAGGTCGTCACCGAGGCCTGCGACACCCACGGCGGCTTCTACCTCGGCTCCATCGGCGGCCCGGCCGCGCGCCTCGCCCAGGACTGCATCAGGTCGGTGTCGGTCCTCGAGTACGAGGAGCTCGGCATGGAGGCGGTCTGGAAGATCGAGGTCGAGGACTTCCCCGCCTTCATCGTCGTCGACGACAAGGGCAACGACTTCTTCACCGACCCCTCCGGCGCGGTCACCGTGCCGATCTCGGGCATCCGGGTCCGCTCGGCGGAGTAGCCCGTCCCGGGACGTCATACGGAAGGGGCCAGCGCCTACGCCCTCCGTATGACGTCGGTGTCGGTGCTCGAGTACGAGGAGCTCGGCATGGAGGCGGTCTGGAAGATCGAGGTCGAGGACTTCCCGGCCTTCATCGTCGTCGACGACAAGGGCAACGACTTCTTCACCGACCCCTCCGGCGCGGTCACAGTACCGATCTCGGGCATCCGGGTCCGCTCCGCCGAGTAGCCCGTCCCGGGACGTGCTACGAAGCGGCGGTCCCGTCCGCCGCATCGTCACACGACCCGGGCAGGGGACAACCCCGACCGCGGAGCGCTCGCTCGATCTGGTCGAAGAAGTCGTCCGCCGCGACCCGCAGGCCGAGCAGCGGGAGGCGGAGGACCACGCTGTTGTCGAGGGTGACGTCGTTCTGCCGGAGGGCGTCGTGGACGACGTTCGTCGCCCACGTGTGCTGGATGCCGTCGATCTCCACGACGACGCCCCACTCCTCCCAACAGACGTCGAGGTAGTACTTCCCGTCCTTGCCGCGGCGTACGGACCTGGCGCGAGGGCTTCGGCAGCCCGCGCTTGCGGCACTCCGCGCCGAACTCCGCCTCGCTGATCGACCGCACCCCGTCGAGCAGGTCGAGGACGTGTGCGTGGAGCAGCCTGCGTCGCTTGTCACGGCTGGACTGAGAAGAGCGACTGGCCGATCCGCTCGGCAGTCGTGAGCCGCTGCTGCACCGGCATGCGTCAGCAGGCAGAGCGCCTGCTTGTCCGATCGTCGCCCACAGGGCTGCGTGTACTGCGGCGACGTCCGGCCTGGCCCGTCGGAACACCGGAGGCGTACGACCACGTCTGCGGGTCGTACCTCCTGGTGCGCACGACCAGAAGGCCCGGCGCCGACCGGGCGCGTGACGACATCGGAACGCTCACGCGCACCACTCCCAGGTGAAGCCCGTCAAGCCCTCGGCGATGAGGGCGGAAGCACCATCGAGATAGCGCCTGCGGACCACCCTCCAGGACGGCCGCCCACTGCGCACCGACTCGCTCGAGCTGTCGCGGTGTGCACCGCCACGACTTGGCTGTGTACGCGTTGCCACCGTCGCGCGGCGCACCTGCGCCCGCACCTGGTGACGGGTGACGCCCAGCTCGTTCAGCTGCATCAGGCGGATCACTCCGCCCTGCTCCGCTGCCCTGGCACCTGCCCGATCGATGCGACGGGCCGCGCGGCGCGTCGGCCCGAGGGAGTCGTCCATCCACCGAGGGTCCGCTGGACGGGCAGCGGCCGCCAGAGCGTCGTACGTATCTGTGGACGACCGCGCCACCGGGACGTGCTGCGAAGCGGCGGTTCGGACCGCCGGATCGCCACACGTCCCGGGGTCAGGTCAGGTCGCGGAGGGTGGCGAGCACATCGGGCCAGTGGGCGACGAGGGTGGCGAGGTGGGTGGTGCGGGGGCGTTCGACGACCTCGACGTCGGCGAACCCGGTGAGCAGGTCGGCGGCGGCACCGGCTCCGGAGCGGTCGTCGTCCTCGCCGAACCACGCCCGTACGGCGCACTGCACCTCGGTCGGCGCGTGCTGCCAGGGGCGGTGCAGGAGGGCGGCGTCGCGGAGGTAGCCGTCGGGTGCGCCCAGCGCCTCACGCACCGACGCCGCGACCGCCGTGGGGCCGAGCGCCGCGACGAGGGCGGCATCGGGAGGCGGGAGCATGGGCAGCCAGCGAGCGGTGAGGGCGTCGTCGTCCGGATCGTCGGGGTCGACGCTCGCGCGCCACGCGAGGAACTCCGGCGCCATCTCGGCGACGAGGTCGTCCACCGACTCCGTGCGCGACCCCGGCGGCTGGGTCGCGACCAGGCCGAGCGCGGCCACCCGGTCGGGGTGCCGAGCCGCGCACGCGACGGCGTACGCCCCGCCCACCGACATGCCGAGCACCGCGAACCGTTCGTGACCGAGACCGGTGGCGACCTCCGCGAGGTCGTCGGCGACGGTGCCGTGGGTGCTTGGGTGGGCGGTGGAGCGGCCGTAGCCGGGTCGGTTCACGCAGAGCAGTCGTACGCCGACCTCGCGGGCGGCGTCGTGCCCGGTCATCGCGACGTGGCGGGTGTCCGGGCAGCCGTGGAGCACGGCCACCAGGGCTCCGTCGGGGTCGCCGCCGGACCAGCCCTGCAGCACCCGTCCGTCGGCCGACTGCCAGTGCACTGTCAGGAGGTCCTCGCGAGCCGGTCGGCCAGCGCCGCCGCGGCGGCGCCCGCGCGGTGGCCGAGGTGCTCGGGACCCTCGACCAGGTCCTGGTGCGCGCCGCCCAGCAGCACGGTCGTCAGCGGCATCAGCGACTCGACCACCTCGCGCACGGCCGGAAGGTCCTCGACCGTGGGCGCGGCGAGCACGACGGCGTCGGGGGCGACGCGGCGCACGGCGTCGACCCACGCCTCGAGCGGGAGGTCGGCGCCGAGGTAGGTGACGGACACACCTCGCGAGCGCAGCACGCTCGCGAAGGCGAGGACGCCGAGCTCGTGGCGGGCACCGCGCGGGAGCCCGACGACCACCCGCGGTCCACCGGGCGCGGTGGACGGCAGGGACTGGAAGGCGAGCGCGAGCCTGCGGTGGACGGCGGCGGACACGAAGTGCTCGCCGGCCACCGACACCTCGCCCCGCTGCCACGCGGTGCCGAGGTGGGCCAGCACCGGCAGCAGCCACTCGTCGACCGTCGTCACGAGGTCGTCGGCGTCGAAGGCCTCGGCGATCAGCCACTCCAGCCGGGGGACGTCGAAGTCCACCGCACATGCGAGGACCTCCCGCATGCGCGCGTCGGCGAGCGGCGGCTCGGGTCGCGCGATCTCCGCCTCCGCGGCCGCCGTGTCGTCCACCACGTGCTGCGCGGCCTCGTGCGCCGACCAGCCCGAGTCGACCAGGGTGCGCATCACGCTGAGCCGGCGCACGGCCTCGTCGTCGTACAGCCGGTAGTTGCCCGACGAGCGCTGCGGGACGACCACGCCGTAGCGCTGCTCCCACTTGCGCAGCGTGGTGCTGGGCACGCCGGTCAGCTCTGCGGCGCGACTGACGGTGTACACCCGATCACGGTAGGACGTGTCGGCCCGGAAGGGCAGGGGTTTCCACGACAGTTCCGGGCACGCCGGGCTGGACAAGGATCGGACACCCCGCAGGGTGCGGGCGCGGCGTGCGGTGCAGTGCAGGATGGGAGCGTGACCACCGACATCGCGGAGATCGCCCGCGCCGAGACCGAGCGCGGTGAGCTCGTGCTGCGCCGCCGGGTCTCCGAGACCGCTGCCGACGTGATCGAGCTGCGCGTCAACGGGGTCTTCGTGATGGACACCCTCGAGACCACGAGCGAGATCGAGCTGGCCACGCAGGCCCTCGAGCTGGTCGACGCGCCGACGGCGGTGCTGATCGGTGGGCTCGGGCTCGGCTTCACGCTGCAGCGGGTGCTGGCCGACGCACGGGTCGAGCGCGCGGTCGTGGTGGAGATCGAGGAGCCGCTGATCGGGTGGATGCGCGACGGCACCGTGCCGCACGGTCCGGCGATCCTCGCCGACGCGCGTGCGTCGGTGGTCAGCGCGGACATCGCGATGGCCATCGCCGAGGCGCGGTCGACGTACGACCTGGTGCTGCTCGACGTCGACAACGGCCCGGGCTACCTCGTCCACGAGGGCAACGAGGCGGTCTACGAGCCGACGTTCCTCGGACGCTGCCGCGACCTCCTGCGTCCCGGCGGGGTGCTCGTCGTCTGGTCGGCCGCCGCCGCGCCCGCCCTGCTCGACGCGATGCGGACGGTCTTCGGCGACGCCGAGGAGCAGGCCCACGACGTGCTGCTGCAGGACCGGCCGGAGCAGTACTTCCTCTACCTCGCGCGGCGCTGACCGCACCGCGGAGCCACAGCACGGGTCAGCGCAGGAAGGCCTCGAGCACCGGGCCCGCGGTCTGCGAGCCGGACACGCCGGTCTCGACGAACACCGCGACGGCCAGGTCGCCGCGGGTGGCGATCATCCAGGCGTGGGTCGGGAGGCTGCCGGACGCGTCGGGCTCGCCGTACTCCGCCGTGCCGGTCTTGGCCCCGATCTCGCCGGGTACGTCGAGCAGGAACCGCCCCGACCCCGTGGTCACCACGGCCCGCATCAGGCCGCGCAGCGTGCCGGCCTCCTGCGGGGACAGGGGCACATCCGGCTCCACCTGCTGCACCTCGTGCTCGGGGAGCAGCACGGGCAGCACGGTGCGGCCGGCCGCGACGGACGCGGCCACGGTGGCCATCGCGAACGGACTGGCCAGCACCGTGCCCTGGCCGATCATGTCGGCTGCTGCCCCGGTCTCGGTCTCCGGCGGCGGCACCTGCCCGAAGTACACCGGGAAGCCGAGGTCGTGGTCCGTGCCGAGGCCGAGTGCCTGCGCCGCGGCGGTCAGGTCGCCCGGAGCGAGGCGGTCGGCGTTGCCGATCAGGGCGGTGTTGCACGACTGCGCGATGGCCTGGACGAAGGGGATGTCGCCGAGCGCCGAGGACGGGTAGTCGTCGTAGTTCTTGAACGAGCGCCCGTCCACGACGGTCGTCGCGGGGCAGGAGACCACGTCGTCGACGGCCAGGCCGTTGCGGAGCAGCGCCAGTGACGACACGACCTTGAACGTCGAGCCCGGGGCGTACTGCCCGGTGTCGGCGAGGGCGGCGCCGGCAGCACCGGCGCCGTTGGCGGTCGCCAGGATGGCGCCGTCGGAGGGCCGGATCGCGACCAGCGCACTGGCAGGACCGTCCTCGCCGAGGGTGGCCAGCGCCTGCTCCGCCTTCTGCTGGACGGTCGGGTCGAGGGTCGTGACGAGGTCGGCGCCGTCGGTGGCCGGCGCCTCGAAGAGCGTGTGCAGCACGTCCTCGTCGTCGCGCGCGACGACCGCCGTGCCCGGCACGCCGCGCAGCTGCTCGTCGTAGCGCGCCTGCAGGCCGGACAGGCCGACCTCGTCGCCGGCGACGATGCTCCCGCCCGACTCCTCGACGATGTCGGCCGTCGCCGGGCCGACCCGCCCGAGCAGGGCTGCCGCGAACTCCCGCGTCGGCGCGAGGGCGAGCGTGTCGCGCACCGCCAGCGCGCCCGGCACCTTGCGGAAGGACGGCAGCACCTCGAGGGCGTCGTCCTCGCGCAGCACGAGCGCCTCGACGAACGCCTCGGCACCCATCTCCTCGGCTCGTTCGACGTACGACGCCGCGTCCACGTCGAGGATGCGGGCGATGCGTCGGGCGCTGCGCGCGACCTGCGGTCCCTCGACCTTGGTCTTGTCGAGGCCGTAGCGCAGGACCGGCCGCTCGGTCACCAGCAACACGTCGTCGGCTCCGACGATGTCGCCGCGCACCGGCGTGACCGTCCGCAGGCCCAGTGTGTCTCCCTCGGCCACCTCCGGCGCGAGCGACTCGGGCGTCCAGTCGACCTGCCACGAGTCCCCGGCCGGGACCAGCGCGACGGTGGACTGGTAGGTCCACGGCGAGCCCCCGGGCAGCTCCCAGGACCAGTCGAGCGTCGCGCTCGCCGAGCGCGCCTGCTCCTCGGTCGCCTCGACCTCGTCCACCGTGTACACCTCGACCGCGACGGGCACCTCGTCGAGCGGTGCGACCAGCTCCGTGAACGCAGCCCGGTCGGCCTCGTCGGTGAGCGGCACGTCGCCGAGCGAGTGCTGGCCGAGCGCGTCCGCGAGGTCGTCGGCGACGTCGGCGGCGGGGACGGTGTCGGGGTCGTCGCCGCCGAGCACCGAGCAGGCGCTGCCGGCCCCCATGAGCACGGCGGACAGGGTCAGACCGATCCCGAGTCGGAGTGCACGCATGGGTCCATGCAACCAGCCCGTGAGCTCGGGAACCGGACGCGGGTACGGTCACGGCATGAGCGACACACGCACCGAGCACGACTCCATGGGCGAGGTCGAGGTGCCTCGCGACGCCCTCTGGCGGGCGCAGACCCAGCGCGCCGTCGAGAACTTCCCGATCAGCGGGCAGACGATCTCGCCCGCGCTCGTCGTCGCCCTGGCCCGGGTGAAACGCGCGGCGGCCCTGGCCAACGCCGGCCTCGGAGTCGTCACCGACGCACAGGCCGAGGCGATCGTCGCCGGCGCCGACGCCCTCATCGCGGGGGACCACCACGACGCCTTCCCGATCGACGTCTTCCAGACCGGCTCGGGCACCAGCTCCAACATGAACGCCAACGAGGTCCTCGCCAGCCTGGCGAAGCGGGACGGCACCGACCTGCACCCCAACGACGTCGTCAACGCCAGCCAGTCCAGCAACGACACCTTCCCGACCGCGATCCACGTCGCCGCCGCCGAGTCCGTCACCGGCTCGCTCGTCCCGTCGCTGGAGCACCTCGCCGAGGCGCTCGAGCGCAAGGCCGAGGAGTTCGCCGACCTGGTGAAGTCCGGTCGTACGCACCTGATGGACGCGACGCCGGTGACGCTCGGGCAGGAGATGGGCGGCTACGCCGCGGTCGTACGCATGGGCGTCGAGCGGCTCCGCGCGACGCTCCCCCGGGTCACCGAGCTGCCGATCGGCGGCACCGCGGTCGGCACCGGCATCAACACGCCCGACGGGTTCGCCGCCGCCGTCGTCGAGCACCTGAACGCCGACCTCGACCTCGGCCCCGACCTCGGCTTCACCGAGGCGCGCAACCACTTCGAGGCCCAGGGTGGCCAGGACTCGCTCGTCGAGCTGTCCGGCGTGCTGCGCACCGTCGCCGTCGGGCTGACCAAGATCTGCAACGACCTGCGCTGGATGTCGTCGGGGCCGACCACCGGGCTCGCCGAGATCCACCTGCCCGACCTCCAGCCGGGGTCGAGCATCATGCCCGGCAAGGTCAACCCGGTGCTGCCGGAGGCCACGCTCATGGTGTGCGCCCGGGTCGTCGGCAACGACGCGACCATCGCGTGGGCCGGCGCGTCCGGGAGCTTCGAGCTCAACGTGATGATGCCGGTCATGGCCCACGCCCTGCTGGAGTCGGTCACCCTGCTGTCCACCTCCACCGTGCTCCTCGCCGACCGGTGCGTCGACGGCATCACCGCCGACGCCGAGCGGATGCGGCGCTACGCCGAGTCGTCCCCCTCCGTCGTCACGCCGCTGAACGCGTACATCGGCTATGAAGCCGCCGCCAAGGTCGCCAAGCAGGCGCTGGCCGAGGGCGCCACGATCCGCGAGACCGTGCTCGCGATGGGCTTCGTCGAGCGCGGCGACCTGACCGAGGAACAGCTCGACGCGGCGCTCGACGTCGACTCCATGACGGGGCGCTGATGGACGCGACACGCGAGGCCTTCAGGGCGATCGACCGTGCCATGACGGGGGTCTCGCGCGTCCTCGAGGTGGGCTGCGGCTCGGGTGAGATGGCGGAGCGGATCGCGGCCCTCCCCGGGGTCACGCTCGTGGCGACCGACTACTCCGACGACCTCGTGGAGGTGGCCGCTGCACGCGGTGTCGACGCGCGCCAGGCGGACATCTGCTACCTCCCCTTCGACCCCGAGAGCTTCGACGTGGTCTACGCCGGGTGGATGCTCGACCACGTCCGCGACATCGACCGCGCCCTCGCCGAGGTACGCCGCGTGCTGCGGCCCGGCGGCACGTTCGTCGCCGTGACCGGCGACGACGCCAGCGCGGCCGAGCGACGTCGCCACCGCTTCTCCGGCGAGACCGGGGAGCGGATGCTGTCGCGCCGGTTCAGCGACGTACGTCGCCAGGACCTCGAGACCGCGACGGGCGACGTCACCGTCTTCGAGGCCCGCTGACGATGCGGACGTGGGTCGTCCGGAACCTCGTCTAGCGTCGGGCCATGGCCACCGACACGACGTACGAGATCCGGCCGCTCACCGCCGAGACCTGGCAGGCGTTCGACGACCTCGTCGTCCGCCACAACGGGATCTTCGGCGGGTGCTGGTGCATCTGGTTCCATCCCGACGGCCCCGAGCGCGGCCAGGGACCCGAGGCCAACCGGGCGCTCAAGAAGACGTACGTCGAGCAGGGCAAGGCCCATGCCGCGCTCGTCTTCGACGGGGACGAGGCGGTCGCGTGGGCGGAGTACGGCACGCCCGTCGAGCTGCCCAGCCTCCATCACCTCAAGCAGTACGACGCCGAGAAGGACGCCGACCCCGACTATCGGATCACCTGCGTCTTCGTCGATCGCCGCCATCGCCGGAGCGGCTTGGTCGAGGTGGCCGTCCGCGGGGCGCTCGACCTCATCGCGCAGGCAGGAGGAGGTGTCGTCGAGAGCTATCCGCACGACCTCACCGCGCAGACGAAGAAGATGTCGTCGTCCTTCCTCTACAACGGCACGCGACGGCTCTACGAACGCCTCGGGTTCACCTACGTCCGCCCCAAGGGCCTGAAGAACTGCGTGATGTCCATCGAGGTCCCGGCCCGCTGAGGCGTAGGAAAACGAGGCGCGACCCGTCCGCCCCCGTGGAACGGACGAGTCGCGCCTCTTCGACCCCCCTGGCCGAATCAGTGGGAGCCCTGAGGGCTCGTCAGCAGGGAGAGCCGTCGACGTTCGACCCGCTGTCGAGCTCGTCGGGACTCCCCATGACGACACCATGACGCGTCATCGAGGTACGCGACGCCCGAACCGGCTGTGACTAGGCCGACCGGTTAGACCACTGGTCCTGCCCCGCGGCGGTTGCTCAGTACCAGCCGTGGCCGGACTTGAAGCTCCATGCGCTGCACGGGGAGCCGTACGTGCCCTGGATGTACTCCAGGCCCCACCGGATCTGCGACTCGGCGGAGGTCATGTAGTCCGCCGGCAGGTCGTGCAGCTGCGTCAGGGCCTGCGGGATGCCGTACGCCGACGACGTGGGGTTGTCCGCGTCGACCCGCCAGCCCGACTCGCTCTCGTACAACGAGTCGAGGCAGGAGAACTGGTCGGACGAGAAGCCGTAGAGCGGGAGGAGGGCGCGGGCGATGTCGCGCGGGTCGCCCTCGGAGAGGGTCTGCGACTTCGTGACGACGGGGCCGGCCGACATCGTCAGGGCCGTGGCCTTGGTCGCGTCGCGGCGCGAGGAGCGCGAGGCGACCTGGCGCTGCGCGCGCTGCGCGAGCACCGCGCTGGTGTCCGTGGTCGTCGCCGCGTCGGCGGTCTCGCCCGAGGCGGCCGGCGCGGAGGCGGTGGTCGGGGAGACGTCGGCCGCGACCGGCGTGAGCCCGGGGTCGCTGGAGAACATGCCGCCGGTGACGCTGACGCCCGTCGCGGCGGCCGCGAGGCCGGTCAGCGCGATCCCGGTGCGGAGCGCGCGGCGAGGGCCGCGCACGGCCTTGTGCTTGCCGGGGGCGCGGTGCGTCGGGACGTACTTCTGGGACTGGGGCACAGAGGAGTCTCACGGGTGGACGACAGGGGGTGTGCGGCTCGAGAGGCACCACGGGACCGCCTCGTACGGACCTCGGGACGCGGTTCTCGGGGGTGTCCCTGGCCTGACCCTCCGGGGAAGGTCACGAAACGATCACGCCCACCATGCATGAGGTGTCGGGGGCGTGCAAACCGAACTCCGGAATGAATGAGGTCCCTTGCGTCACACGTGGCTCATGAGTCCCGTGAGTCATCCTCCGCCCCACCGGCACGCGAGCTCCTGTAACGCCGGGTTGAGCTTACCCCCGTGTCCGGTGGGACGCGACCCGGCGTTACAGCGCGTGGAGCGGGCGTAGCGCGGCGTCAGAGGGTGACGTCCTCCAGCATCTCGGTCACCAGCGCCGCGATGGGCGAGCGCTCGGAGCGGGTGAGGGTGACGTGGGCGAAGAGCGGGTGGCCCTTGAGCTTCTCCACCACCGCGACGATGCCGTCGTGGCGCCCGACGCGCAGGTTGTCGCGCTGGGCGACGTCGTGGGTGAGGACGACCTTGGAGTTGGCGCCGATGCGCGAGAGGACCGTCAGCAGCACGTTGCGCTCCAGCGACTGCGCCTCGTCGACGATCACGAAGGCGTCGTGCAGCGAGCGGCCGCGGATGTGGGTCAGCGGCATCACCTCGAGCATGCCGCGGTCCATCACCTCGTCGATCACGTCCTTGCCGGTGAGGGCGCCGAGCGTGTCGAAGACGGCCTGGGCCCAGGGCGACATCTTCTCGTTCTCCGAGCCGGGGAGGTAGCCGAGCTCCTGACCGCCGACCGCGAAGAGCGGGCGGAACACGACGACCTTCTTGTGCTGGCGCCGCTCCATCACGGCCTCGAGGCCGGCGCACAGGGCCATCGCCGACTTGCCGGTGCCGGCGCGACCGCCGAGGGAGACGATGCCGACCTCGGGGTCGAGCAGCATCTCGAGGGCGATCCGCTGCTCGGCCGACCGGCCGTGGACCCCGAAGGCGTCGCGGTCGCCGCGCACCAGGTGCACCCGCTTGTCGGCGCCCACCCGGGCCAGCGCCGTGCCGCGCTCGGACAGCAGGACCAGGCCGTTGTGGCACGGCAGGTCGCGCGCCTCGGCGAGGTCGATGACGCCGTCCTCGTAGAGCTCGTCGAGGTCGGTGGCCGGGCACCTCGAGCTCGGTCATGCCGGTGTAGCCGGAGTCGCTGATCCCCTCCGCGCGGTACTCCTGGGCGTCGAGCCCGACCGCCGAGGCCTTGATCCGCAGCGGCAGGTCCTTGGAGACGAGCGTGACGCGGTGGCCCTCCTGCGACAGGTTGTGCGCGACCGCGAGGATCCGTGGTGTCGTTGTCGCCCAGCCGGAAGCCCGACGGCAGGGACTGCGGGTCGGTGTGGTTGAGCTCCACCCGCAGGCTGCCGCCCTCGGTGCCGATCGGGACGGGCTCGTCGAGGCGACCGTTCACGACCCGCAGGTCGTCGAGGGACCGCAGCGCCGCACGGGCGAAGTAGCCGAGCTCGGGGTGGTTGCGCTTGCCCTCCAGCTCGGTGATCACCACCACCGGAAGCACGACCTCGTGCTCGGCGAAGCGGACGAGCGCCCCTGGATCGGCGAGCAGGACGCTGGTGTCGAGGACGTACGTCCTGCGGGCGGAGCTGGAGCTGGGCGATGAGGTCTTGCTGGCCACGACTAACCCCTTGCTGCGGGTCGGCGCGCGCACTCCTCGCCCGGCCCGATGTCATTCAACGGACCGGAGAGCTCCCATCTGAGTGCTCAAGGCTGCCTCCCGGTTCAGCAGGCTTCCCCACCTGCCGATGTCGCGCGAAAGTACGCCCGCCGCGACGCCCGATCGAGGACGACACGCCCGAACGCGAGGTGACGAGTCAGATGACGTCCGGGTCGGCGGGTCAGCCGCCGAAGCGGCGCTCACGGGCGGCGTACGCCCGGATCGCGCGCAGGAAGTCGACCCGGCGGAAGTCGGGCCACAGCGCCTCGCAGAAGTAGAACTCCGAGTTCGCCGACTGCCAGAGCAGGAAGCCGCCGAGCCGCTGCTCGCCCGACGTGCGGATCACCAGGTCGGGGTCGGGCTGGCCCTTGGTGTAGAGGTGCTCGGCGATGTGCTCGACGTCGATGAGGTCGGCGAGCTCCTCCAGCGAGGTGCCGCGCGTGGCGTGGTCGGCGAGCAGCGCGCGTACCGCGTCGGCGATCTCGCGGCGACCGCCGTAGCCGACGGCGACGTTGACCAGCACGCCGTCGATGTGGCGGGTCGACTCCTCGGCCGCCTTGAGCCGCTCGGCGGTCTCGGTGGGCAGCAGGTCGAGCGCGCCGACCGGGTGGATCCGCCACCGCTGGGCCTCGGCCAGCGACTCGACCGCGCCCTCGATGATGGTGAGCAGGCCGGTGAGCTCCTCGGGCGGCCGGTTGGTGAGGTTGTCGCTGGAGAGCAGCCACAGCGTGACGACCTCGACCCCGACCTCCTCGCACCAGCCGAGCAGGGGGCGGATGTTGTCGGCGCCGGCCTGGTAGCCCTCGGCGGTGTTGAGGCCGACCGCCTTGGCCCATCGCCGGTTGCCGTCGAGCATCACACCGATGTGCTGCGGGATCTGGTCGGGCGGGAGCGCCTTGACCACCCGGGACTCGTAGGCCGGGTAGAGCACCCGTCGTACGGCGTCCCTGATGTTGACCACCGACCGATGGTAACGCCGTGTGACCGACCGCTCGCCCCGGAAGGTGTGCGCGTCCGACCCCGGGACCGGTACTTTGGTAGGTATGGAGCCCCCGCTCGACCCCGCGCGATCGCGTCGACCACGCCGTCGACCGCGTCGAGCAGGCCGTCGAGCTGATGGCCGACAAGCTGGCCGAGGTCAAGCCGCACCTCCGGGGCTGGCTGCACGCCGGCACGGCCCCGGTCGCGCTCGTCGCGGGCATCGTCCTCGTGGCGCTGTCGCCCACGGCCTCCACGCGGATCGGCTCGGCCGCGTTCGCGTTCTCGGCGCTGCTGGTCTTCACCGTGTCGGCGATCTACCACCGCGGCACCTGGTCGCCGCGCACGTGGGCGTTCCTCCGCCGCTTCGACCACGCCAACATCTTCGTGCTCATCGCCGGCACCTACACGCCGTACGCCCTGCTCTTCCTCGAGGGCTCGGCGCGTACGACGCTGCTGCTGGTGGTCTGGGGCGCCGCTATCGCGGGCGTGCTCTTCCGGGTCTTCTGGATCGACGCGCCGCGCTGGCTGTACACGCCGATGTACCTCGGCCTCGGCTGGGCTGCGGTCTTCTTCATCCCCCAGTTCGTCGACGGCGCCGACCGGTTCAGCTCGGGCATCGCGATCGCGACCCTGGTCCTGGTCGCTGCCGGCGGCATCCTCTACACCCTCGGCGGCGTTGTCTACGGCCTCAAGCGGCCGAACCCGTCACCCCAGTGGTTCGGGTTCCACGAGGTCTTCCACTCGTTCACGGTGCTGGCCTTCGCGGCCCACTACATCGGCATCTCGCTCGCGACGTACTCGCTGCGCTGACCCCACGTGACCGGGCCGGTGGCTCGCCGAGATCAGAGGGTGACGACCGCGAAGGTGACCAGCGAGCCGACCACGACGACGGCGGTTAGCGCCCACCCGAGCAGCGGGGAACGGCGCGCAAGCCGCTCCAGCGCGAGGTAGGTCGTGCCGATCACGGCGAGCCCGACGGTGACGTGGAGCAGGACCGCGAGCAGCACCCCGGCGATGGCGCCGGCCATCCGCAGCCGCCCCCACAGCAGGCTGAGCGCCAGCGGCAGCACGATCGCCCCGGACAGCCCGCCGACGGCTTCCGTCCACCACGGCCGATCGCCCATCCACGGCACGTCGACGGCACCGATCCACGAGCGGTCGACGAGGTCGCTGGTCGAGCAGTAGCCGAGGTAGAGGATCGTCACGATCGTGACGGCCGCCGCGACGCGGTAGGACCAGTGCTTCGGGCGCGACCACGGCACCTCGCGGCCCACGAAGATCGTCGCGACCGTCACCGCGGTCCAGACGATCCAGCGCCGGATGACGCCGGTGCCGGTGTCGGCCATCGCGTCGCGGAAGATCCGGTCGGCCTCGACCCGGTCGACCTCGTGCCCGTCCGTGGAGACGTACGACGCCGGGTCGTCGCGCCCGGCCACGAGCGCGTCGTGGAGCAGCGCCGCCGGCAGGTGGGCGCCGGTCTTCGGGACCAGCCACGTGAAGAGCGCCGGCACCGAGGTCAGGTCGGTGCGGAACCCGGCGTCGGCCGGGACGAGCAGCTGGCCGAGGTGGCGGTCGCGGTAGGCCAGGCGACGCTCGAGCTCGAAGGTCTCGACACCCTCCTCGGCGTGGCGCTCGAGCACGATCCGCGGGTCGGCGTCCGGGTCGGGCGGCTCCCCGGGCACCCCGGCGCGCTCCAGCGTGCCGCCGTCGTAGAACCGGCGCGGCTCCTGCGCCACCTGTCCGGCCATCGCTGCCACCCGCTCCCGAGCTCGCATGACCCCAGTGTGGCCCGCCGGACCGACAACCCGCCGACCGTAGTCTGGGCCGACCATGCGGATCCGTGCTCCTGGCGCTGGGCGCCGACCAGCCGCACAACGCGCTCCGCGCCCGGGAGCTCGGCGTCGCCTCGACGCTCGACGCCGCCACGGCCACCGCCGCCGACATCACGCGGGGCGTGTCCTCCGCGCTCGCCGACGCCCCGATGGCCGAGCGATGCCGGGGCGTGGCCGCCGAGATCGGCTCCCTGCCGTCCGTCGAGTCCGCGGTGGCGCTGCTCGAGCGCACCGCCGACGGCCCTAGGGTGCGGCCATGACGACCGCGCGCACCGTCCCCGTCACCACGGAGATGGACGGTGACGAGCTCGACGCCCTCGACGCGTGGCACCTCGCCCGCCACCACGGGCTGCGGACGATCGCGGTGGAGTCGTTCGTGCGGTTCCGCTACGGCGACGGGTTCACCAACTCGCGCGCGCTCGCGCTCCAGGCATGCCTGGCGGTCGTGCCGTTCCTCCTCGCCCTGACCGGGCTGGCCGCCGACCTCGACGAGGAGCGACCGGCCGCGGTCGTCGCGCACGTCGTGGACTCGCTGTCGCCGGGGGCCGGGAGCAGCGACGCCCTCGCATCGGCGGTGGAGAAGTCCGACGAGTCCGAGAAGGCCGGCGAGGTGGCGCTCGTCCTCGGCCTCGGCTTCGCGCTCCTGTCCATGACCACGGCGATGGCGCAGGTCGAGCGCGGCGCGAACCGCATCTACGGCATCCGGCGCGACCGCAGGGCCGTTGCCAAGTACGGCCGCGCGGCGGTGCTGACGGCCGTGCTCGCGGTGCCCGTCGGCGTCGGCTTCGTGATGATCGTCGGCGGCGGCGCCCTCGGCGAGGCGATGGTCGAGAACTACGGCTGGTCCGACCGCACCGAGGACTGGTGGAACGTCCTGCGCTGGCCGGTCGGGCTCGGCCTGCTCGTCCTCACCATCGCGGTCCTCCTCGACCACGCTCCCCGTCGGCGGCAGCCGGCCCTGTCGTGGCTCGCGCTGGGCTCGGGCATCGCCGTCCTGCTGAGCGCGTTCGCGACCGTCGGGCTGGCGGCGTACGTCTCGCTGAGCGGGTCGTTCGGCAGCGTCTACGGACCGCTCGCGGGAATCTTCGCCCTGCTGCTGTGGGCGCTGCTGTCGTCGATCGCCTTCTTCTACGGCACCGCCGTCTGCGCCCAGCTCGAGGCGCTCCGTGCGAGCGAGCCGTCGCCCGCCCTCGACGACCCCGGGCGACCGCACGCCCGGACCGTCGGCGACCGTCCGGCCGAGGACGCCTAGACCCGGGTAGTCCTTCTGGGTGGTTGTCCGGCCCCGTTCGACCACGACGCCGGCATTCGTCTGCGCCGACACTGGTGCGTCCCTAGCGTTCCCCTGTCATCCCCGAGGGAGCGTTCTCATGCGTCGTTTCGCCGGTAGCCGTCTCGGCGCCACGTCCACCCTGTCCGTCGTGCTCGCCCTGGGCATCACGGCCGGGACCGCCGCGGCCGTGCCGCCCGCGGAGCAGCCGACGGCGACCACCGGGGAGCCGCGCCGCACCCGAGGTCGAGCTCCCGCGCCCGGTGCGGGGCGCGAACGCCGTACGCCTCCTCGCCGACCGGCTCGACGAGGCTGCCGCGGGCAACGAGATGTCCGCGACCGAGCTCACCGAGCTGCTGACGACGGACCCGTCCGCGTGGCTCGACACGGCGGGTGCGGTGTTCTTCAAGGAGGGGGTCGCGACCGCGCCGGCCGACGACCCGGTCAGCGCCCAGGCGCCACTGTCAAAGACCTTCCAGCTGCACAGCAAGCCGGGGTCGACCAAGACGATCTTCCTCGACTTCGACGGTGCCACGGCGAGCGCGACGGGGTGGCACGCGAGCCATCCCGCGACGCCGACCAGCCAGCCCGCCTGGGACACCGGCGGCAACGCCGCCGTCTTCGACGACGCCGAGCGCACCGCGATCCAGACGATCTGGGAGTCCGTGGCCGAGGACTACGCCCCCTTCGACGTCGACGTGACCACGGCCGACCCCGGTCCTGAGGGGATCAACCGGTCGAGCCAGGTGGACACCGCGTACGGCTCCCACGCGCTGATCACCCCGAGCGTCGGCGCGCACGAGGCGATCTGCAACCCGCAGCACAACGGGAGCGCCTGCGGGGGCGTGGCCTACATCAACGTCTTCGGCCAGGCCCTCGGCGCAGGTGGGGACGGCTACGGCTACGGCTATCGCCAGCCGGCCTGGGTCTTCCCGCAGAAGCTCGGCAACTCCGCGAAGAACATCGCCGAGGCCGTGACCCACGAGGTCGGGCACAACTTCGGCCTGCAGCACGACGGCAACGCCACGCAGGGCTACGACCGCGGCCACGGCGCCTGGGCCCCCATCATGGGCGTGGGCTACGACCGCCCGATCAGCCAGTGGAGCAAGGGCGACTACGCCGGTGCCACGAACCAGCAGGACGACGTCGCGATCATCCGCGGCATCGTCGGGTCGCGCGCCGACGAGGCCCCGGGCATCGTCCTCGCCGCACCCGAGGTCCCAGCCGGGACGGCGTACGTCGACAGCCGCACCGACGTCGACACCTACCTGCTCGGGACCTGCTCCGGCGCCCTCACGGTCGCCGCGAGCCCGCTGCCGTCCCAGGCCAACCTCGACCTCCAGCTCACGCTCCTCGACGATCTCGGGAAGGTCGTCGCGACCGACGATCCCGCCTCGGCGCAGACCACCAGCAGCACCGCCTCCGGGATGCGTGCGTCGTTGACGCGGACCCTCTCGACCGGCACCTACTACGCGCAGGTGGACGGCGTCGGCAACGGTCCCTGGAGCACTGGCTACGACGACTACGGCTCCCTCGGGGCCTACAGCCTCGCCGCGACCGGGTGCGACATCCCGGCCGCGACGACGACCTCGCTGGTCGCCACCGCAATCGGGCGGACCGTCGGCCTGGCCGTCCAGGTCGCCACCGACGGCGGTGCGCCTGCAGGCACGGTCGAGGTCCACGACGGCGCCAGCATCGTCGGCACCTCGACCCTCGGCGCCGGCACCGCGACGCTCAGGCTCCCGTCCGTCGCCCCGGGCGACCACTCCTACCGAGCAACGTTCCTGCCCAGCGACGCGGCGGCGTACGCCGGCTCGACCTCGTCGGCACAGCCCGTCACGGTCGCGCGCGTCGCGACGACGACCGACCTCGCGCCCTCGGCCACCGGCCGCAGCGTGACGCTGGCGGCGGCCGTGACGAGCGGCTCCGGCGTACCGGCCGGTGTGGTCGAGCTCCGCGAGGGCACCACCCTCCTCGGGACGCTCCCGCTGTCCGCGGGCGTCGCCTCGCTCACCGTGGCCGATGTCGCCCTGGGCGACCACACCTACACCGCGACCTACGTCCCCACCGGCACCTTCCACGCGGGATCGACCTCGCCGGCGCAGAGCCAGACGGTCGTCGATCCTCCCCTCACGCCACCCGCCGCGCCGACGCCGACCGCCGCTGGCCCGTTACCGGCTCCGTCCACCGCGCCCGTCGTCTCGGCCAGCACCACGACCGTGACGGCACCCAGGAAGGCCGCGGCCGGCACGCGCCCCCGCGTGCGGGTGACCGTCGTGCGCGGCACGGCTGCGGCGCGCGGCACCGTGGTCGTCACCGTCGGCAAGCGGTCGCGAACGCTCACACTCACGGCCAGCGCAGTCACGCTGAGGCTGCCGAAGCTCAGGGCCGGGAAGGTGCGGATCACCGCGCGATACGTCGGCGACGCGACCACGACCGCCTCCAGCGCGAGGCGGATGATCAGAGTCGAGGCCTGAGCCTCACCTCAGCCCTTGGTCGAGCCCAGCGTCAGGCCGGAGACGAACTGCTTCTGCAGCGCGAAGAACACCACGAGCACCGGCAGGCCACGATGATCGGCCCCGCCGCACCCACGTGACCTGCAATGTCGCCAGCGCGGCCAGTGCAGGGCGTTCGAGCGGCATGGTGAGCAGCCAGTACTGGCGCCACACGCTCGCGCCATCCAGCTCGGCCGACTCGTGGATCTCGTAGGGCAGCGTCTTCATGTAGTTGTTGAGCACGAAGGTGCAGAAGCCCATTCAGCGCGCACAACAGCGCGAGAGACAGGCGAGCGCCAGCAGGGCCACGATCACTGTGGCGACCGCCCCCGCCGCTTGCTCATCACTCCGCCCCTCCTTTCCGTTCGGGCCACCAACGCTGTGGGCGGCGGCGACCGCTGTCTCGTACGTCATCGGTCGCGGTCCTCGCAGAACACGGTGCTGGACCCGGAAGAGGCCCGGGTGCTGCGCGTCGTCGAGGCCTAGGCTCGTCGTATGGACGCCAAGGCCTGGGACCAGAGGTACGCCGCGAGCGACCTCGTCTGGTCACGGCCGGGGTGGCGCTGCCGGTGCTGGACCCCGAGGAGGCCCGGGTGTTGCGCGTGGTCCGCGCCTAGGCTGGCGGCATGGACGCACGCGCGTGGGACGAGCGGTACGCAGCGAACGACCTCGTCTGGTCGCGCGAGCCCAACCAGTTCGTGGCCGCCGAGCTCGCCGACCTCCCGCCCGGGACGGCGGTCGACCTCGCCGCCGGCGAGGGTCGCAACGCGATCTGGCTCGCCTCCCGCGGCTGGTCGGCGACCGCGGTCGACTTCTCGCAGGTCGCGCTCGACAAGGGCGCCCGGCTGGCCGAGGAGCTCGACGTGACCTGGGTCTGCGCCGACGCGACGCGTGGCAGCCCCCCGCGCCCGTGGACCTCGTCGTGATGGCGTACGTCCAGGTCCCGGCCGAGGACCGGCGGCGGGCGGTGCGCGGGGCGGCGACGATGCTCCGCCCCGGCGGCACGCTGCTCCTCGTCGCGCACGACTCGACCAACATCGCCGAGGGCACCGGCGGCCCGCAGGACCCCGCCGTGCTGATGACCGCGGAGGACGTGCTGGCCGACCTGGACGATCTCGAGGTCGAGGTGGTGCGCGCGGAGCGCGTCGCCCGGGAGGTCACGTCAGCCGATCCCTCCCACCACGAGCACGGCGGCGAGGAGCGGCGTACGGCCTGGGACTGCCTGGTGCGGGTGGTCCGCCGCTGAGCGGTGCGTGAGGCAGGTGCTCAGCTCCGAGAACCTGCGTGGCTCACCGCTCGTCGGGAGTCGACGTCTCTGAAGGCTCGGAGGACTCGCGGTCGACCGGCTCGTCGCCGTAGACCCCGGCGTCCTTGGCCGCCTGCGCCTTGCGCAGCTGCTTGACCAGGCTGAAGCCGATCACGACGACCGCGAGGATCATGAAGATCCACACCGCGAAGCCGAGCGGTCCCGCCTTGACCTCGGTGGGTTCGGGGACGGGGTCCTGGACCAGGATGAGCAGCAGGTCGAGCATGGCTCCAGTGTCCCACTCGACCCTCAGGGCGCGGGTGTCGGGATGCCGGCGAACAGGTCGTCCTCCGGCAGCGCGCTCTCCACGGTCGACGAGACGAGCTCGTAGTCCTCCGTGGGCCAGGTCTTCTGCTGGATCTCGCGCGGGATCGCGAACCAGAAGCCGTCGGGGTCGATCTGCGTCGCGTGGGCGAGCAGCGCCTGGTCCCGGACCCCGAAGTACTCACCGCACGGCACCCGCGTGGTGATGCGGTCGTCCCAGTCGGGCTCGCGCTCCCACTTCTCGAGGCGCTCGGCGTAGGGCGACTCGAGGCCGTGGTCGAGCATCGCCTGGTGGAGGGCGTTGGTCTTCTCCCAGCTCCAGCCGTGGTGGTAGTAGAGCTTCATCGGCTGCCACGGCTCCCCCGCGTCGGGGAACCGCTCCGGGTCGCCCGCCGCGTGGAACGCGGCGACGGAGACCTCGTGGCAGCGGATGTGGTCGGGGTGCGGGTAGCCCCCGCGCTCGTCGTACGTCGTCACGACGTGCGGACGGAAGTCGCGGATCAGCCGCACCAGGCGCTCGGTCGCCTCCTCCAGCGGGACCAGCGCGAAGCAGCCCTCCGGCAGCGGCGGCTTCGGGTCGCCCTCGGGCCAGCCGGAGTCGACGAAGCCGAGCCAGTCCTGCCGGATCCCGAGGATGTCGCGGGCGCGGTGCATCTCCTCGCGGCGGATCTCGGAGATGTTCTCCCGGACCTCGGGGCGGTCCATCTTGGGGTTGAGCACCGAGCCGCGCTCACCGCCCGTGCAGGTCGCGACGTGGACGTCGACGCCCTCGGCGACGTACTTCGCGGTCGACGCGGCGCCCTTGCTCGACTCGTCGTCGGGGTGGGCGTGGACGTGCATCAGTCGGAGGCCGGTGCGGAGCGTGCCTGCTCCGGGCCGGTCTGCGGGGGGTCGGGCCATGGTCTGAGTCTAGGAGCAGCCGCTTAGGCTTCTGACCGTGACCACCGACCTCACTGACCGCTACGGCGCCCCCTCGCGGTGGAGCCGCCCGGTGACCGTCACGGTGGCCGTCGCCCTCGCCGTCGTCGGCCTCGGCTGGCTGGGCTGGACGGTGTGGTTCCACACCACGCCCGACGTCACCTCCGACCTCGTCTCCTTCGACGTGACCAGCGACGGCGAGACGCAGGCCCGGCTCGACGTACGCCTCGGGGACGACGACGTGGAGGCGAGCTGCCGGCTGCGCGCGTTCGCCGAGGACCACACGCCCGTCGGCGAGCTGGAGTTCACCCCCACCGCCGGCACCAACGAGGTGGTCATCCGCACCGAGCGGCGGGCCACGACGGTCGAGAAGCTCGGCTGCACCGCCGACGGCCAGCCGCGTCCCCGCTGACGCCTCGGGCGGCGTACGAACTGCACTTTCGGTCCCGGCTTGCTAATCTGGACGTTCTGCCCGTCCGGGTGCGCTGGTCCACGTCCGTGATCGCGCCGACGCCGACCGGACGGAAGACACGATTCATCGACCCGATGCGGGTGCGCTGGGGCACATCCCGAGCATCCGAGGCATCCAGCACCACCAGCGAAGCAGGAGCGACGACATGACCGACCAGGGCACCATCTGGCTGACCCAGGAGGCCTACGACAAGCTGCAGGCCGAGCTCGACGACCTCCGGGGCCCCCGGCGCCAGGAGATCATCGAGAAGATCGCCGCGGCTCGTGACGAGGGCGACCTCAAGGAGAACAGCGGCTACCACGCGGCCAAGGACGACCAGGGCAAGCAGGAGGCCCGCGTCCGCCAGCTCGAGGACATGCTGCGCCGCGCCGAGGTGGGCGAGACGCCCGCCAACGACGGCGTCGTCGAGCCCGGCATGGTCGTGACGGTCGACTTCGGCAGCGGCGACACCGAGAAGTTCCTCCTCGGTGCCCGCGAGAACCTCATGGAGGGCGACGACCTCGACGTCTACTCGCCCCAGTCCGCGATGGGCGCCGCGATCAACGGCAACTCCAAGGGCGACAAGGTCTCGTACACCGCGCCCAACGGCAAGGAGCTCACCGTCACGATCGTCGACGCGGAGCCCTACCGCGCCTGAGCGTCTCTGTGGAGCGGTGCGTGAGGGGGATTTTCCGACTGGGAAATCCTCCCCACGCACCGCTCTGCTGCATTTCGGGCGTGTCTCATCCCGAGCGGTGGGTGAGGAGGCTTCAAGGGGCCCGAAACCCGCCTCACGCACCGCCCGAAGCGGCGCGAGCGGCAGGAGGGCGTACGCCGCTCAGTCGGCGACGCGGTAGCCCCGCTCGCGGAGCCGCTCCATCAGGTGCTCGGCGTGCGCCTCGCCGCGGGTCTCGAGCTGGATCCGCACCTCGACCTCGTTGAGCGTCAGGGAGGGCGAGATCCGCTCGTGGGCGACCTCGAGCACGTTGGCGCCCTCGGCGCTGATCTCGACGAGCAACGACGAGAGCCCGCCGGGGAGGTCGGGGATGCAGACCCGGAGGTAGAGGTAGCGCCCGGCGGCGGCGAGGCCGTGCCGGATCACCTTGCTCAGCAGCAGCGGGTCGATGTTGCCGCCGGACAGCACGGCGACCGCGGGCGTCTCGAACGCGCCCGGGTTGTCGATCATCGCGGCGACGGCAGCCGCGCCGGCCGGCTCGACGACCTGCTTGGCACGCTCGACCAGCGCGAGGAGGGCGCGCGACAGCGACTCCTCGGAGACGGTGATGATGTCGTCGACGTGGTCGCGCACCGCGGCGAACGTGATGTCGCCCGGTCGACCGACCGCGATGCCGTCGGCCATCGTGCTCATCGACGTCAGCGGCACCGGCTTCCCGGCCGCGAGCGACCCGGGGTAGGCGGCGGCACCCTCGGCCTGGACGCCCACGACGCGTACGTCGGGTCGCAGCGTCTTGATCGCGATCGCCACCCCGGCCAGCAGCCCGCCGCCGCCGGTGGGCACCAGCACGGTGCGTACGTCCGGTGACTGCTCGAGGACCTCGAGGCCGAGCGTGCCCTGGCCGGCGACGATGTCGACGTGGTCGAACGGGTGGATCAGGACCGCACCGGTCTCCTCGGCGAAGGCGCGGGCCGCGACCAGCGAGTCCTCGAGGTAGCGGCCCTCGAACACCACGGTCGCGCCGTAGCCGCGGGTGGCCTTCTCCTTCGGGATCGGCGCACCCTCGGGCATGAAGACGGTGGAGGCGATGCCGAGCGTGGAGGCGGCGAGCGCCACGCCCTGGGCGTGGTTGCCGGCGGAGGCGGCCACGACGCCGTGGGCGCGCTCCTCCGCGGAGAGCCGCGAGATCCTGGTGTACGCACCGCGGGCCTTGAACGACCCGGTGCGCTGGAGGTTCTCGCACTTCAGCGACACGGGGCCGCCGACGAGTGCGGAGAGCCACCGCGACTCCTCCATCGGCGTGGTCACCGTGAGTCCCTCCAACAGCTCACGGGCGGCCACGATGTCGGCCAGTGTCACCTGCTCGGTCATGACCGCTCCTTCTCGTCCTGGTGGTCGGCTGCGGATTCGGGGTCGTCGTCGGGGGCGTCCGGGCCGGCCAGCGGGCCGTCGTCCTCGGGAGTGCTGGAGGGCGGCGACCCGTCGGGCGCCAGGTCCTCGTCCAGCGCGTCGTCGGGCTCGTCCTCGCCGATGTCGGTGTAGGTGGCCAGGTGCTGGGCGACGGCGTTGCCGGCCGCGGCCAGGGGTACGGCGATGAGCGCGCCCGGCGATCCCCGCCACGAGCACCCCGCAGCCGATCGCGACGATCACGCCGAGGGGGTGGAGGGAGACGAAGCGGCCCATCAGGAAGGGCTGCAGCACGTGGCCCTCGATCTGCTGCACGGCGATCACGCCGGCGAGCATCAGCAGCGCGGGCACCGGCCCCTGGTCGACGAGCGCGACCAGGATCGCGACGAGGCCGGCGACGGTGGCACCGATCATCGGCACGAAGGCGCCGAGGAACACCAGCACGCCGATGGCGACGACGAAGGGCACGCCGAGGAAGTAGGCGACGAGCATGATGCCGATCGCGTCGGCGAGCGCCACCAGCACGGTCGCCCGGACGAACTGCGTGAGCGAGACCCAGGCGACCCGGCCCGAGGCGTCGACCCGCTCGCGCGCGGCGCGGGGGGCGATCCGGACGAGCCACGCCCAGATCCGGTCGCCGTCGGCCATGAAGAAGTAGCTGGAGAAGAGGACGATGAAGAAGCCGGCGACCACGTGGCCGACCGCCGTGCCGACCTCGGTCAGGCGCGTCACCACGCCGTTGGCCCCGGTGCTGTCGGTCACCGCGCCCTGCACGCCCTCGATGTAGGCGTCGAGCTGCGAGTCGGAGACGTGCAGCGGTCCGCTGCGCAGCCACTCGCGCACCTGGTCCAGGCCCTCCACCACGGAGTCGGCCAGGTCGCTGGCACCCTGGGCGACCTGCTGGCCGACGAAGGTGAGCAGCAGCGCGACCGTGCCGATGCCCAGCACCATCACGATGCCGGCAGCGGGACCGCGCGGCATCCCGATGCGCCGCAGCAGGTTGACCAGCGGCACGGCGAGCGCCGCGATCAGCAGCGAGATCGCGAGCGGCAGGGTGATCACGGCGAAGTGGCGCAGCGTCCACAGCAGGCCGAGCATCGCGACCGCGATGACGATCAACCGCCACGACCACGCGGCCGCGAGGTCGAGGCCCCACGGCACCTGCGCCCGGCTGAAGTTGGACGGGCCCGTGGTGAAGGCCGGCTCGGCCCGTCGCTCGGCCCGCATCTGCGCCCACTGGCCGACGATGCGCTCGGTGAGCCGGTCCTCGTCGCGCGCGAGGGCCGCGAAGATGCGCCGCCGGCCCGACTCGTCGGTGTCGTCGGGCTCATCGGGCGGGTGCTGCTCGCTCACGTCGGTCACGCTACTCAGTACCCAGCTTTCGCAGGTGCCCGACCAGCCGGTGCGCCGCGAGGGGGTGCTCCTCGGCCAGCAGCCCGGCCGCGGCCAGGACGTAGTCGCGGTCCACGACCACGACCGGGTCGCGCGGCAGCTGCCACCCGCCCTCGAAGGCGTCGCCGGTCGCCGGGAGCAGCACGCGGCGTACGGCGTCGGGGCCGCCGTGGCGCAGCACGCCACCCGACCCGACGAGCAGGTCGACCTCGCGGAGGTCCTTGCCGCTGCGCTCGACGACCCGGCCCTCGGGACTGACCACCACCTTGCTGCGGCCGGCGTGGCGCTCCAGCGCGATCCGCACCGCGGCGGCCGCGATGTCGAGGTCGGCCTCCCGCTCGGCGTCGCTGTCGGGCAGGAAGTCGGGGTGCTGACGGCGGCGTACGGCGCCCGCGGCCAGGTCGTCGCGACCCGCAGCCTCCACCGTCGAGACCGCCGACCACCGCATGCCGAGGTCGCCCTCGACGGTGCGCGTCACCGGCGTGGTGGCGACCACCTCGCGGGCGAGCCCGCTGTCCTCGGGGTCGAGCTCGACGACGGAGTGCACGTCGGTCGTCGCGCCGCCCACGTCGACCACCACGACGTCACCGGCGCCGGGGTGCTGGTCGTCGAGGCCGCGGGCCAGCAGCTCGACGCCGGTCAGCACCACGTCGGGCGTCGCGCCGCGCACCAGGTCGGTGAACCCGCGACCGCGCGCGTCGACGCGGCTGCTGAGGTGCTTGCCGCCGATGACGTGCGACAGGAACATCTCCCGGATCGCCGCGCGGGCGCTCGCCGGGTGCGAGCACGCCGATGCGCGGCACGACGTTGTCGGCCATGACGTGCGGGGTGCCGGCGCGCGCCAGGGTCGCGGCGACCTCGGGCTGGGCGTCGGTGTTGCAGGCCACGACGACCGGCCGGTCCCAGCGCAGATCCGCGAGCGCCTCGGCGGCGCTGACCGCCGCCTCGGCGTTGCCGCCGTCGGTGCCGCCGGTGAGCAGCACGATGTCGGCCTCGGCCGCCCGCAGGGCCGCGCCGTCGAGGCCACCGTCCGACATCGGGAGCACGGCCACGACCTTGCCGCCGCTCGACAGCGCGACGCGGCGGCCGGCCTCGGCGGTGACGAGCTCCTCGTTGCCGACGACCGCGATCCGCAGGCCGCCGCCGGCGCTGGAGCAGGCGAGCACGTCGGCGTCGTGGACGGCCGGGTCCTGCTCGGCCAGCGCCGCCAGGCAGGCGTCGTACCCGTCGAGGACGTCACCGTCGCCGTCCGGCCCGGGCAGCGTGGTCGCGTGGCTCGCCGTGGCGAGGAGGAGACCGGAGCCGAGGTCGACCAGCGCCGCCTTGGTGAAGGTGGAGCCGAAGTCGACGCAGACGACCGTGGTCACACCAGCACCGAGAGCCCGGCCGCGACGATCACGACCAGGACGGCCAGCGCCATGACGTGGACCGTCGTGCCTGCAGGAAGGTCACGTCCCTCGCTGATCGCCCGGTCTGCGCCCCTGTAGCGCAGCCAGCCGCCGCCGGCAGCCACGACCGCCGAGGCGAGGAGCGCCAACCCGAGGAGGCTGCGCGCCCAGGACGGCTCGATCAGGTGGAAGACCGCGAGGGCGGCCGCCACCAGGCCGATGGCGGTGCGCTCGTAGGCGAGGAACGTCCGCTCGTTGGCGAGCGAGAACCGGATGTCACGCTCGGGCACGGCTCACCCCAGGGCTCGGTCGAGGTCGGCGACCAGGTCCTCGACCGTCTCGATGCCGACGCTGAGCCGGATCAGGTCGGCGGGGACCTCGAGGTCGGTGCCGGCGACGCTGGCATGCGTCATCTTCCCGGGGTGCTCGATGAGCGACTCGACGCCGCCGAGCGACTCCCCCAGGGTGAAGACGTCCGCGCGCTCGCAGACGGCGAGCGCCTGCTCGAGGCCGCCGACGACCCGGAACGAGATCATCCCGCCGAAGCGCTTCATCTGGCGCGCGGCGACGTGGTGCCCGGGGTGCGCGGCCAGTCCGGGGTAGATCACCTCGGCGACCCGCGGGTCGTCGTCGAGGAACGCCACGATCTTCTCGGCGTTGTCGCAGTGGCGGTCCATGCGGACGCCGAGGGTCTTGAGGCCGCGGTGGGTGAGGAAGGCGTCGAACGGGCCCGCGACGGCACCCATCGCGTTCTGGTGGAAGCCGATCCGCTCGGCCAGGTCGAGGTCGCGCACCACCACGGCACCGCCGACCACGTCGCTGTGCCCGCCGACGTACTTGGTGGTCGAGTGCACGACCACGTCGGCGCCGAGGGTGAGCGGCTGCTGCAGGTAGGGCGAGGCGAAGGTGTTGTCGACGACCAGCAGGGCGCCGGCGTCGTGCGCGACGGTGGCGAGCGCCTCGATGTCACCGATGGTGAGCATCGGGTTGGTGGGCGTCTCGACCCAGACCAGCTTGGTGCGGCCCGGCTCGATCGCCGCGGCGACCGCGTCGGTGTCGGCGACCGGCGCGGGCGTGTAGGCCGTGCCCCAGAGCTTCGCGACCTTGTCGAAGAGGCGGAACGTGCCGCCGTACGCGTCGTCGGGGATCACCACGTGGTCGCCCGGCGCGGTCAGCGCCCGGATGATGGCGTCCTCGGCCGCAAGGCCGGAGGCGAAAGCGAAGCCCTTCTCGCCGTCCTCGACGGCCGCGAGCGCGCCCTCGAGCGCCGTACGCGTGGGGTTGGCGGAGCGGCTGTACTCGTAGCCGCCCCGCAGGCCGCCGACGCCATCCTGCTTGTAGGTGCTGCTCGCGTAGATGGGCGGGTTGACCGCCCCGGTCATCGCGTCGGGCTCGTAGCCGGCGTGGATCGCACGCGTCTCGAAACCGACCTTGTTGGCACGTTCCTGGGTCACGTGGCGAGCGTAGACCCCGCGCTCAGCGGTCCGGACAGCGGAACGGCCGCCACAACCCACGGTGGCGGCCGTTCATGGTGTTGTTGTCGTCAGGGCGCAGTCAGTCGGCCGAAGCGATCGACCCGAGGGACCCGTCGCCCTTCGGACCCTCCTCGGGGCGGGAGCTGATCGGGAGGCTGCCACCGCCACGTGCCGCCCACGACCCGAAGGCGAAGACGTTCCCTGCACTGGTGCTCGTCGAGAAGAGGTTCGCCCCGAACGGCGAGGTGTTGCCGGGGCTGTCCGACACGTTGCGGATGTACACAACGCCGTAGCCGGACTTCGCGTACTCAAAGACGCAGAGGTGACCGGGACTCGCCACAGGTGCGGCCACGGTGCCCGAGCAACCCACGGGAAGCGGACTGCCGGACGGGATGTAGTGCCCCGTCAGCGAGGCCCCGAAGGTGTAGCCATAGTTGATGTCGGTGCTGTTGTACGCGCCGTTGTCGCCCCCACCCATCATCGACCACGATCCACGGATCACGGCCGGGAATGGCGCGTACTTCGCGTCGCTCTCCGCCTTGGTGTAGCTCGACCCGGCGGCGGCGTACTTCGCGTCGGCCTCGGCCTTCGAGTACGTCTCGGTCTTCTTGTAGTAGCCCGACAGCTTGGAGTCGGTGGCGGCGTTGGACGCGGCATCGCCAGCGGCCGTCTCGGTCTTGGTCGAGTACTTCGCGTCGCTCGCGGACTTCTTGTAGTAGCGCCTGTCCGCGAGCGGCTTCAGGTTCTTCTTCCAGATCTTCTTCCAGTTGGTGGCCACGGCGCTGCTGACCTCGGCACCGGCGGGCGTGACGGCCATCAGGCCTCCACCGACCAGGACCCCGAGGAGGACGGCAACGAGCAGCTGCCGAACGGATCGACGTGAAGACATGAGGTGGTTCCTTTCGAGACGAGTTGTTGGTGCTCGTCACGGTCCTCCCGGCATGCCGGGAGCGCATCGGTGGCAGCACGACGTCTAGACCACGTAATTCCACGTAGGCCGCGCTCACCGGACGCGCCCGGCCGGACTTGTCCGGGCGGGGATGATGGAGGCATGTTCGGATTCGGCAAGCCCACCTCCCTTCCCACGCCCGACCAGGCGCTGCCCGGCCGCACCGAGTCGATGTGGAGCCTCGGCGAGCACGTCGTCCTCCACACGCCCGTCGTGGCCGACGAGGCCCCCGCCGGCCACGAGGTCGCGGTGCTGGGGCTCGGCTGCTTCTGGGGTGCCGAGGAGATCTACTGGCAGGTGCCCGGCGTCTGGTCGACGTCCGTCGGCTATGCCGGTGGCAGCACCCCGCACCCGACGTACGAGGAGGTCTGCAGCGGCCGCACCGGCCACACCGAGGCGATCCGCGTGGTCTTCGACCCGTCGGTGGTGTCGTACGCCGATCTCGTCAAGAGGTTCTTCGAGATCCACGACCCGACCCAGGGCATGCGCCAGGGCAACGACGTCGGCACGCAGTACCGCTCCGCGATCTACTTCACGACCCCGGAGCAGGAGCAGACCGCCCGCGAGCTGACCCGGGCGTACGGCGACGAGCTGGCCCGCCGCGGGCTCGGCGAGATCACCACCGAGATCCGTCCCGCCAGCGAGACGCCGTACTTCTACGCCGAGGACGTCCACCAGCAGTACCTCGCCAAGAACCCCTTCGGCTACCGCTGCCACGCGAACACGGGCGTGAAGTTCCCCGAGACGGTCTGACCAGGTCGCGGCACGCCAGGTCGAAGTCCACTCGTCACACGCACGAGTGAACCTCGACCTGGCCTGTCGATCCAGGGAGGGTTCCTCCGTCAGAGTGGTGACAGGTCGCACCGGGCGGCCGCAGCCGAGGAGAGACATGACCAGGTACGCCATCTACTTCATGCAGCAGTGGGTCGGGGACCACCCCGCCGAGTGGTACCAGACCCGCGTGAAGCCGTCGACGGACGTCGTCCTCGACATGGAGAAGGCAGGCGTGCTGGTGTTCGCCGGCGGTCTCGTCGAGGACATGGAGCTCGCCTTCAGCGCCGACGGCACCAGCGGGACGATGGTGGTCTCCGACGGCCCCTACACCGAGGTGACCGAGTACCTCGGCGGTATCACGATCATCGAGGTCGCGACGATCGAGGAGGCCAGGGAATGGGCCGCCAGGGTCGCCGAGGGCTGCGGGTGGCCGCAGGAGGTCCGCGAGGTCAGGTGAGGCCTACTGGGCCACCCAGTCGGTGAAGCTGCGGGCCTCGCCGAGCCAGTCCGTCCGCGTGTTCCGGCCGTTGGGACGGGTGCCGGCGACGCGTACGGCGACCCGGACCTCGTCCGGCGAGTCGATCGCCTCGCGGGAGATCCGCATCCGCACCTGGTCGGTGTCGTAGTCGATCCGCATCCGGTAGGACCCCTCGACCGGCTCGCCCCACAGCTTGTTGGCGAAGCCGTCGGTGTGGAGCAGGGCGTAGTCGGTGCCGACGAAGTAACCGCCGGCGAAGACGTACTCGGGACCGGTGTCCGTCGGGTCGGTGTCGAGGAACACCGAGCCCGAGGAGCCGCTGCGGAAGGACTCGACCAGGTCGGTGTGGGTGGTGGTGATGACGACGTTGCGGCCGCCGTGCTTGACCTCCACCGACCTCAGGTCGGCGCCGTGGTCGAGGTCCTGCGGGATCGGTGACGCCGATGCCGTCGGCGCTGGCCGGGAGCTGGGTCAGGGCGAGGGCGGCGATCGTCAGGGTCGCGGCCGTCAGGATGGTCGTACGCATGGTGCTGTCCGTTCTCGTGTCGTGTCCCGGACGTCCGGGCACAAGGGAGACGCGAAACCCGTGCCGCAGGTTGCATCTCCCGCGCCTGTGTCTGACATGATCCCCCTCTCGATGCAACACCCGACGACCGAGGAGGGACGTGGACTCCTCGCGGAGCACCTTCCCGACGATCGCCTCCTGGCTCGTGCACGCCTACACGGCCTCGGGCTTCGTGCTGGCGTTCCTCGCCGTCGTCGCGGTGATGGAGGGAGACACCACCCGGTGCCTCTGGCTCTTCCTGGCCACCATGGTCGTCGACGGCACGGACGGCATGCTCGCGCGCTGGGTCGGCGTGAAGGAGCACGTCCCGTGGTTCGACGGGGCCCTGCTGGACAACATCGTCGACTACCTCACCTATGCGTTCATCCCCATGGTGCTGCTGTGGAGCACGGGATACCTCGGTGAGGGCGCCTCGGCGACGGTGCTCGCCGTCATCCCGCTGCTCGCGTCGGCGTACCAGTTCTGCCGGGTCGACGCGAAGACCGACGACCACCTGTTCCTCGGCTTCCCGAGCTACTGGAACATCGCCGCCTTCTACATCTACGTGCTGGACCTGTCGCCGACGGCCGCCGCGGCCGTGCTGCTGGTGTGCGCGGTGCTCGTCTTCGTGCCCATCGGCTACGTCTACCCCTCGCGCACCACCACCCTGCAGGCACCGACGCTGGTGCTGACCTGCCTGTGGCTCGTCAGCTATGCGGTGATCCTCTGGCAGGCGCCCGACCCGAGCGTGGTCTGGCTCGCGCTCTCGGTGGCCTACATCGGCTACTACGTCGCCCTGAGCCTCTACCTGACGGCTCGACGCGGACGCGCCGCCGCCTCAGTCGCCTGACCCGACCCGGAGTCGTACGCCGACCACCTCGCCGAGCTCGATCCCCTCGGCCCGGCGCACCGCGTCCTTGACGGGCAGGAACCAGGTCTCCTCGTGCGGGAACATCGACGTCGTGAAGTCGGTCCCGCCGATCCGGGCGTGCACCGGCACGACGCCCCAGTAGGCGACCTCGGCCTTGACCTCGTCGACCAGGTCGGCCTCGTCGGGCGGGAGCGGGACGAAGTAGTAGGGCGCAGGCCCGCGCCACTCCACCAGCTCGCCGGTGAACTCGATCTGCATCCCCAGGTCCATGCAGCCAGTCTCGCAAGAACGGCAGAGCGGGCGAGAGCTCTCGCTCCCGCCCGCTCCTTCCACCGCGCCCCTGTTGCGCAGTGGCTCCCCCTTGGAGGGTCTCTGTGTCAGCCCTGGATCACCCGAGGGCCGCCACGGCAGCCACGACGTCGACCAGGCCGTAGCCCTTGTCGTACGACGTGGTGCCGAGTGGACCGGACTGGTAGCCGGCCCCGTCCGTGAACTTGTGGGCCGAGACCTTCAGCGCCCGCTCGATGTCGGCCGGGGTCGCGGAGGGCTTGGCCTGGAAGAGCTGCGCGACGATGCCCGCGATGTGAGGGGCAGCCATCGACGTGCCGCTGATCGTGTTGAACGTGCCGAGGTCCAGCGCGCCCGGTCCGTTGCGGAAGTCCAGGCCCGTCGAGCAGATCGCGAGGTAGAGCCGGCACGACGAGGTGATGTTCTCGCCGGGCGCCGAGATGTCGGGCCAGGTGGAGGCGTCGGTCGACAGGCCGCGCGAGCTGTACTCCGAGACGACGCCGTTGCGGGTGCCGGTGTCCTGGTCGTAGTAGGACGCCACCGAGAGGATGCCGCCGGTCGGGTCCTGTCCGGGCGGGTTGGTCAGGCTCGTCGAGCCGTCACCGCCGTCGTTGCCGGCCGCCCACACGGTCACCACACCGGCCGCGGCGAGCGCCCGCTGGAGCTTGACCGTGGCCGACTCGGGGTCGAACGAACCTCCGCCGGTCGGGCCGTAGGAGTTGTTGGTGACCTTGATCGGCGGGCAGGTCGAGGCCGGGACGCCGGCGCCGCACGGGGCGGCGTGGTTCTCCAGCACCCAGTTGAGCGCCGAGTCGGCGCCGAGGATGACGATGCCGGCGCCGGTCGAGATCGAGACCAGCTTGGCGCCGGGGGCGGCGCCCTGGAGCTTGCCGCCGTCGGTCAGCGTGGTGGGCCGGCCCGCGACGATGCCGCTGACGTGGGTGCCGTGGCCGCCGACCGACAGGGTGTCGGTGTCGACGAAGGTGGGGAGCCGCTGGACCGAGCAGGTCTCGGTCAGCGGCTCGCACAGTGCCTTGAGGTTGGCCACGACGGCGGACGAGCCGTCGGCCTCCTTGAAGTAGGGGTGGGTGGGGTCGACCCCGGAGTCGATGACCGCGACGCTCACGCCCTTGCCGGTGAGCGGGCTGCCGTTGGCGCCGGTGAGCGTCGAGGCCGCCTCGGCACCGCGGGTGGCGGTGTTGGACGTCTCCTGGAAGAACTCGATCGGCTGCGCGCCGCCCTCGACGTACGTCACACCGCTCTGGGAGCGGACCGCGGCGATCTGCGCCTTCGTGGCGTTGGCGATGACCACGCCGATCGAGCGGTACTCGCCCTTCTTGGCCATTCCCGGTGGCGGCGACGGCTCGGCGAGCGGCGGTGATCGAGGTGCCGTGCACCAGCACGGTCGTCTTCCCGGTCAGGCTGGTCAGCTGGCCGGCGAGGAAGTCGGAGACGTTGGCCTGCGAGGTGCTCTGCACGGCTGCCGAGGCGGTGCCGCCGGCGCCGAAGGTCGCCGTGGCGGCGAGGATGCTCGCCGTGCAGGCGAGAAGGGGCTTGAGTCGCACGTGGGTCCTCCCGAGTGTGGAGTGGGTTGACCTGTCAACGACGCAACGTGCGCCAGGTCACGCAGGTGGCCGACTGCCGTTCGACGCCCGACCACGTCCGGATTGGGAGCGATGGGGATGATGGGTGCATGACCGAGCTCCCGCGCAAGGCCGCCGCCCGTACGGCCCGTCTCGCGGCGCTGCCACTGGGGTACGCCGGCCGGCAGGCGATGGGCCTCGGCAAGCGCCTCGGCGGCCGCCCCGCCGACGCGGTGCTGAGCGAGGTGCAGCAACGCACGGCCGAGCAGCTCTTCCGCACGCTGGGCGAGCTCAAGGGCGGAGCGATGAAGTTCGGCCAGGCGCTGAGCGTGCTGGAGTCCGCGCTCCCGGAGGAGCTCGCCGCGCCGTACCGCGAGCACCTCACCGCGCTCCAGGACTCAGCACCCCCGATGCCGACCGCGACCGTCCGCCAGCAGCTCACCACCTACCTCGGCGCCGACTGGCGTGAGCGCCTCGTGTGGCTCGACGGCGCACCCACTGCGGCCGCCTCGATCGGCCAGGTCCACCGCGGTCGCTGGGTCGACCACGCGTGGGAGGACGGCAGCGAGCGCGACGTGGCGGTGAAGGTGCAGTACCCCGGCGCCGGGGAGGCGCTGATGTCCGACCTGCGCCAGATCTCCCGCGTCGCGCGCGGCATCGCGCCGGTGTTCCCCGGGCTCGACATCAAGCCCCTGGTGGCCGAGCTGCAGGCACGCGCGGCCGACGAGCTCGACTACGCGCTGGAGGCGGAGGCGCAGGCGGCGTACGCCGAGGCCTTCGCCGACCACCCCGACATCGTGGTGCCCGCCGTGGTCTCCGTGGGCGAGCAGGTGCTCGTCACCGAGTGGCTGGACTCCCCGCACTCGCTGGCCCACGTCATCCGCGAGGGCACCCAGGAGGAGCGCGACCACTACGGCGAGCTGTTCGTGCGGTTCCTGTTCGAGGGCCCGCGACTCACCGGCATGCTCCACGCCGACCCGCACCCCGGCAACTTCCGCATCCTGCCGGCACCCGACGGCGGTCTCGGCCGCATGGGTGTCCTCGACTTCGGCGCGGTCGCCCGCCTCGAGGGCGGCACGATGCCGCCCGCGACGGGTCGCCTGCTGCGCATCGCCCTGGACGCCGACGAGGAGTCGCTCGTCGCCGGCCTCCGCGAGGAGGGGTTCATCAAGGACAAGATCGAGGTCGACCCGGCCATGGTCCTGTCCTACCTCGCCCCGTTCGTCGAGCCGGCCGCCCAGGACCGCTTCACCTTCACCCGCGAGTGGATGCGCGAGCAGTTCGAGCGGGTCAACGACCCGAAGTCCGAGGCGTTCACCCTCGCCCTCAAGCTCAACCTCCCGACGTCGTACCTCCTCATCCACCGCACCTGGATCGGGGCCATCGGCATGCTCAGCCAGCTCAACGCCACAGCGCCCTTCCGCGAGATCCTCGAGGAGTCGCTGCCGGGGTTCGCCGACGCCTGAGGCTCGTCCTTCCCGGGGTAGTCCAGTGGGTTCTGGCTGTCCCGCCCGGGTAGTCCAGTGAGTTCTGGCTGTCGGACGGCCTCCGCGGCGACCAGAAGTCACTGGACTACCCCGGCGTGAGCCCCCGCGCTGGCACGATGAGGACATGGACTCCGCAGCCGCCCTCGCCCGCTGGCACGCCGTCGTCGAGAGCCGCGACCCGGCCGGGCTCCCGGCGCTCATCGCCGAGGACGCGGTCTTCCGCAGCCCGGCCGTGCACACGCCGCAGGTCGGCCGCGACACCGTCGTGGGCTACCTGACCGCGGCGTTCACGGTGCTCGGCCCGGCCCTGACGTACGAGCGGGAGTGGCTCGGTGACGACTCGGCCGTGCTGCAGTTCCGCACGACGGTCGGCGGTCTCGACGTCTCGGGCGTCGACATGATCACGTGGGACGCGGACGGGCAGATCGTCGACTTCACCGTCATGGTCCGACCGGCCAAGGCGCTCCAGGCCGTCATCGAGCACATGGGTGCCGAGCTGCTGCGGATGCTCGAGGAAGCCGGGTCGTAGGCCCTCTCGCGTCCAGCCGCCCGAAGGTGGCGGCACACGACACCCCCGTACGCCGAACCGATGCAATCCGCCGCCACCCTCACGCGACGGAACCCGAAGGTGGCGGCACACGACACCCCCGTACGCCGAACCGATGCAATCCGCCGCCACCCTCACGCGACGAACCCGAAGGTGGCGGCACACGACACCCCCGTACGCCGAACCGATGCAATCCGCCGCCACCCTCGCGCGACGGAACCCGAAGGTGGCGGCACACGACACCCCCGTACGCCGAACCGATGCAATCCGCCGCCACCCTCGCGCGGTGGCGGCGCGGCAGCGACCTAGACCCAGAAGCCCCGACCGCCGTAGACGTCGCCGAACTGTTCGCGGTACGACGTTCCCGGGTCCGCGGGAGCCGAGGTAGGACCCGACGACCGCGGCGCCGAGGTCGTCGAGCTCGGGGCTCACCATCCGGCCGTCGACGCGGCGCGCCATCGAGTCGATGAAGCGGGCCAGGCCGGGGTCCTCGCCGAGCCGGAAGAAGGTGACCTGCGCGCCGAGCCGCGCCGCCGCGTCGAGCTCGCGCACCGAGTGGGCGATCGTCAGCGGGTGCGGCGGATAGGAGAACCAGACCTCGCCGTCGGGCTCGAGGTGCGCGGTCGGCTCGCCGTCGGTGACCACGAGGAGCACCGGCTGGGCGTTGGGGTGCTTGCGGAAGAACCGGTTCGCGAGCAGCAGGCCGTGGTGGAGGTTGGTGCCCTTGTCCCAGCGCGCGTCCAGCCCGGTGAGCTCCTCGACCTCCATCACCTGGGCGTGGCGGCCGAAGGCGATCAGCTGCAGGTCGTCGCCCCGGAAGCGCGAGCGCACCAGCTGGTGCAGGGCCAGGGCGGTCCGCTTCATCGGCACCCACCGCCCGTCCATCGCCATCGAGAACGACGTGTCCACGAGGAGCGCGACGGCCGCCTGGGTGCGGGCCTCGGTCTCGACGACCTCGATGTCGTCGACCTGGATCCGGAGTCTCGATACGCCGACTCGTCCCTCGCCGGCTACTCGACCACCGACAGATCTGGTCCCGCAGCACCGCGTTCGTGATCGTGCGCGACACGTCCCAGGGCTCGGTGTCGCCGAACTCCCACTGCCGGCTCGCGCCCGACGGCTCGCCGGCGAGCCCGGTCGTACGCGTCTCGCGGGCGCCGGAGCGGCCGCTCATCCGGTCCGCCACGTCGCGGAGCAGCGCCTTGCCGAGCTGGCGCATCGCCTTGGGCGAGAGCCGGAGCTCTCCGTCGGACCCGCGCTTGAGATAACCGCTGTCGCGCAGCGCGCGCTCGAGCTCCTGCAGGGTCTTCGCGGCGACCGCCGCCTCCGGGCCGAGCTGGCCGGCGAGCGCGTCGAGGTCGACGTCGTCGAGCCGTGCGCCCTGGTGGGACTGGGAGATCTGGTCGGAGAGCTGGTCGAGCTGCGCGAGGTCCTGCAGCGCGCCGGTGCCGTCGCCGAGGCCCATCCCCTGATCCCCCTCGAAGCTCTCGGACCCCGACCAGTCCTCGCCGGGTCGCAGCGCCTGGAGGTTGGCGTCCATCCGCGCGAGCTGCTCCATGAGCTGCGGTGACCCGAAGGCCTGCTGCGACAGCTCCATCAGCTCCTGGCGCTGCTCCTCGGTCATCGAGTTGAGCATCCGCTGGGCCGCGGCGGCGCGCTGGGCGAGCGAGTCGAGCAGCTCGTCCACGTCCTGCGGGTTGATCGGGGAAGAAGTCGCCGTGCTTGTCCATGAACTCGGCGAAGTCCTCGTCGGTGTCCTCCCCCGACGCGTGCTTCTCGAGCAGGTCGTTGAGGTCGGCGAGCATCTCCGCGACGGCCGCCCGGTCCTCCTCGGTCGCGCCCTCGAGCGCCTGCTTCATCCCGGCGAAACGCTGGTCGAGCAGCTCGCGACCGAGCAGGTCCTTGATCTCCTCGTACGCCTCGCGGGCCTCCGAGGACTGCCAGTCGTACGACGCCAGCTCGCTCACCGCCGCCGCGGTGGACGGCGACAGGTTGTCGAGCACCATCTCGCGGAAGTCGCGGTCCTCGTCGGACATCGTGATGTCGCGCGCGAGCTGGCCGCGCTCGGCGAGCACGGCCTTGTCGAGCAGCTCGCGCACCTCCTGCATGGTGCCGTCGAGGTTGTTGCGCTGCAGGATGTCGCGGCGGCGCTGCGCCAGCTGTCGCTGCAGCTCGTCGAGCCCGGTCTGGTCGTTGCTGCCGCGCCGGAGGAACTCGCGCATCGCGTGCTCGGGCGAGTAGCCGGCCATCACGTCCTGCCCGATGGCGTCGAGCGCCTCGGCGAGGTCGACCGGCGGGGCGAGCGGGTCGCCGCCGTCGTACCGCGTGAAGCGGCTCATCGGCGCGGACTTCCCCAGCTTCTTGCGGAGCCAGACGTCGTCGGGCCACGGGTCGCGATCGGGAGTCCGCTCGACCTCCTCGAAGCCGTGCGAGCGGTAGAAGGCGAAGGCCTGCTCGTTGCCGTCGACCACCTCGAGCCACAGCTCGTCACCCTCGACGAGCGCCTCGACCTCGCCGAGCAGCCGGCGCCCGATGCCCGAGCCCCTGGTGGTCGGGGTGGACGTAGAGCTTCCACATCACCTCGCGGTCGCCGGTGACGTGCGGGAAGTCGCGGTAGGACCGCACGAGGCGCCCGAAGTTGGCGAGCGCGACGACCTGCCCGTCGCGCTCGGCGACGAGGTGGGCGTTGCGCTCCAGCGACGTCGCGAACACCTCGGGCGTCCACCACTCGTCGAGCATCTTCTGGGCGTACGCCGCATCGATCGGACCGTAGGTCGGCGGCACGACGGCGCGGCCGAGCGCGACGAAGGCCGGGATGTCGTCCGCAGTGCCCGGCCGGACGAGGACGTCAGCCATAGACGGTCTCCCCGGCGTCGGTGTCCTTGCCGATCTTGCGGGCGAGGTAGAGACCCTCGAGGGCGAGCTCGAGGGCGGCGGCGCGCTCACCGTCGTTGGTCGCGCCGAGGCGGTCGCACACCGCGTCGTAGAGGTCGGACTCCCCCAGCACCGGCAGCCCGGCGAGGAAGTCGCGCGCACCGACGCGGGCGCCGGTGCTCACCATCGCGCCGGCCTCGATCGCCTCGACGAGCAGGCGCAGGTCGATGCCGGCGAGGTGGGCGCGCACGGTCTCGGCGACGGCGGTGCGGAGCAGGTGGGTGAGCACCTCGGTCTCGCGACCCTCCTCCCCGGTCTCGAACTCGATCTTGCCGCCGAGCACGTCGACGGCGGTCTCGAGGTCGACGACGCGGGCCACGGCCTCGTCCTCACCCTGGGTGGTCGCGCGGTGCAGGGCCGCGGCGGCGATGGTCTCGGCGCCGGCGATCGCGAAGCGCGCGCTGACGCCCGAGCGCTGGTCGACGGCCTGCGACTCGCGCAGGTTGCGGGTGAAGCGGGCGAGCACCTCGAGGAGGTACGCCGGCACCGCGGCGACGAGGTCGGCCTCCTGCTCGATGACGGCGATCTCCTCCTCCACCTCGCGCGGGTAGTGGGTGCGGATCTCGGCGCCGAAGCGGTCCTTGAGCGGGGTGATGATCCGGCCGCGGTTGGTGTAGTCCTCGGGGTTGGCGCTGGCGACCACGAGCACGTCGAGCGGCAGCCGGAGGAGGTAGCCGCGGATCTGGATGTCGCGCTCCTCCATCACGTTGAGCATCGCGACCTGGATCCGCTCGGCGAGGTCGGGCAGCTCGTTGATCGCGACGATGCCGCGGTGGCTGCGCGGGATCAGCCCGAAGTGGATGGTCTCCGGGTCGCCGAGGTGACGGCCCTCCGCCACCTTCATCGGGTCGACGTCGCCGATCAGGTCGGCGACCGACGTGTCCGGCGTCGCCAGCTTCTCGGCGTACCTCTCGTCGCGGTGGCGCCACGAGATGCGCAGGTCGTCGCCGTACGTCGCCGCCGCCTGCTGGGACGTGACGGTGACCGGGTCGTAGGGGTGCTCGCCGATCTCCGAGCCGGAGATCACCGGCGACCACTCGTCGAGGAGGCCGACCAGCGAGCGCAGCAGCCGGGTCTTGCCCTGGCCGCGCTCGCCGAGCAGCACGATGTCGTGGCCGGCGAGCAGCGCGCGCTCGACCTGCGGGATGACGGTCTCGGAGAAGCCGTGCAGCCCCGGCCACGGGTCCTCGCCGGCGCGCAGCTTGGCGAGCAGGTTGTCGCGCAGCTCCTGGCGGAGCGTCCGGAGCTCGTGGCCGCTCTCGCGGAGCTGGCCGAGGGTGCTGGCTGGCGGGGTGCTGGGTCACGCCTTCCACGCTAGACCGGGGCGTCAACGTCGAGTGCGCTCGAAGCCATGCCGTCGGGTGCGGCAGGGCAGGATGGCCGCATGGCTCCGTGCGGCTCTGATGTGCGTCGTCCTGACGACCTCAGCAGTACGCCATCGACCACGGCCTCAACCCCTACCAGCCGACCACCGGCGGGCTGATCACCACTCCGGGCCCTAGCGGCACGGGACCTTCGACCCTGCCCGCGACCTCGGCGGCAGGGAGGCTGGAAGTCCAGCCGAAGGAGGCCCCCATGCCCACGACCCACGACCTGTCCCGCGACGACTGCGCGCGCCTGCTCACCGCGGGCGTCGCCGGCCGGGTCGCGATCGGCACGCCCACCGGCCCGCACATCGTCCCGGTGAACTACGCCGTCGACGGCGAGCCCGGTCACGAGTCGGTGCTGCTCCGCACGACGGCGTACAGCCTGCTCGGGACGTACGGCCGCGACGCCCAGGCTCTGCTTCGAGGTCGACCAGTTCGACTACGAGCGCAAGCGCGGCTGGAGCGTCGTGGTGCGCGGGCGGGCGAGCTTCGTCGACGACCACGAGGAGCTGCGCGAGATCGCCCGGACCTGGCAGCCGCGCCCGTGGGCCGCGGGCCAGCGCAACCTCGTCGTCCGCATCCCGTGGACCGAGGTGACCGGTCGCCAGCTCGGCGGCGGCTGGGACCCGTGGCAGCACCTGCCCGTGCGCCGGCTGGCATAGGGCCACGACTGGGCGCGTGACCCCCACCCCCGCCACCCCCTGCCCTCGGAGCCGAGGCGCGCCCGCTGCTCGAGGCGGTGACCGCGATCTCCAGCGACCTCGACCTGGCCAGCGTGCTGACCCGCATCGTCGAGGCGGCGACGGCCCTGACCGGTGCCCGCTACGGCGCCCTGGGCGTGCTCGGCAGCGACGGCGACGACCTCGTCGAGTTCGTCACGACCGGCATCGACGACCGGGCACGCGCCCTGATCGGCGACCTGCCGCGCGGGCGCGGGATCCTCGGCGTGATCATCGACGACCCGTCGGGCCTGCGGCTCGCCGACCTGTCGGCGCACCCGGCCTCGGTCGGCTTCCCGCCGAACCACCCGCCGATGACGTCGTTCCTCGGGATGCCGGTGCGGATCCGCGGCACCGTGTTCGGCAACCTCTACCTCACCGAGAAGGCCGGCGGCGGCCCCTTCACCGCGGCCGACGAGAGCCTCGTCGAGGAGCTCGCCCGGACCGCCGGCTACGTCATCAGCAACGCGCGCTCGTTCGCCCTGAGCGAGCGGCGGCGGCAGTGGCTCGAGGCGTCCGCGGAGCTGGCGGAGCTCCTGCAGCCGCCCGTCGAGCTGACCACCGCGCTGCACCAGATCGTCTCGACCGCGCGGCAGGTCTCCCGGGCGCGGGCCGTGGCCCTGTGGTCGGCGCTCGGGCCGGACCACGACACCGTCAGCGTGGCGCCCGACGCCGACGACGAGCACGTCCTGGCGGTCCTCGAGCAGGCACGCGTCGACCCGCACCGCGACCAGCAGCGCCGTGACCACGGCTCCCGTCGACGGCGGACCCTCGTCGTCGTCCCGCTGCGCTCGCACCTCGCGCCGGTGACCGCGCTGGTCGCCGTGGTCCCGACCGGGTCGGGCCTGCTCGACGTCCAGGACCGCGACCTCTTCGCCGGCTTCGCCGACCAGGTCGCGCTGTCGCTCGACCGCACCCAGGCGCTCGCCGACCGCCAGGAGCTGGCGGTGATCTCCGACCGCGAGCGCATCGCCCGCGACCTCCACGACATCGTCATCCAGCGGCTCTTCGCCACCGGGCTGCAGCTCCAGGGCGTCGCCGCGATGGCCGGCGACGGCGCGGTCACGCGACCGGCTCGACCAGTCGGTGGCCGACCTCGACGACACGATCAAGGCCATCCGCGGCACGATCTTCGAGCTGCAGGACCGCCGCGGCGACTCGTTGCGCGCCGGCGATCCGCAGCCTGGTCAAGGAGTACGTCCCGGTGCTGGGGTTCACCCCGGTCGTCCGGACCTCGGGTCCGGTCGACACCGTGGTGCCGCCGGCCCTCGGCGCGCAGCTGCTGGCGGTGCTGCGCGAGGCGATCTCCAACGTCGCGCGGCACGCGCTGGCCGACAGCGCCGAGGTCGACGTCACGGTCAGCGCCGACCTGCTCGAGCTGCGGGTGGCCGACGACGGGGTGGGCCTGCCGGCCGAGGTCTCCGAGAGCGGGCTGCGCAACGCCCGACGCCGCGCCGACGACCTCGGCGGCACCCTCGAGGTCTCGCCGGTCGGCGAGCGCGGCACCGTGCTGGTCTGGCGCGTCCCGCTGGGCTGACCGGCCTGAGCACGCGAAAGGCCCGACGCCGTGAGGGCGTCGGGCTTCCGGGGCCTGCTGGTCACCGCAGGACGGGGTGGTTCTCCACCACGTCCATGCGGTTCCACCAGTGACCCAGCCCCCACGTGGTGCCGGCCGCGCCCAGGGCGAGGACCGCCATCACGATCACGCCGACGAGGTGGTCGTCGACGACCGGGTTGTTCTCCAGCGGGAGCGACGCGGCGTACATGAACGCGTACATCAGCGCGCCGGCCGCGGTGCCGATCCGCATGGCCACCCCGAGGAGCAGGCGTCACGCCGATGCCGAGCAGGCCGAGCATGAACAGCCACTCGACGAGGACCATGTCCGGCCATGCCGTTGAAGAAGCCCTTGAACGGGTTGTTCTCCGGGACGCCGAAGGCGAGGAAGCCCTCGGTCGGGCTGCCGCCGTTGATCCACGCCGCGGGGCCGAAGCGGTCCAGGGTGCCCTCCTGGTCGTAGCCGGTGTGGAAGCCGAGGGCGAAGGTCTTGTCGAGGAACGCCCACAGGAAGGTGATTCCGAAGGCGATCCGCAGGGTGGCCAGGGCCCGGGCGAACCAGGGTCCGTGGTCGTGGTCGGTCGGGGCCTGCACTGCGTCGGTCTCGTCGCTGTGACGGTGGATGACGGTCATCGTCATCCCCTCCTTCTGTGGTGGTGTGTTCTTGCTGGGTCACCACCAGAGTCGCGTGATCGCCGCCCGCAGCAGGGCCGCCGGTCCCCTCCCGGGGGGACCTAGGTCCCGCCTGCGACGAGCGTCCGCCTACGGGCCGAGCAGCTTGGAGGCCAGCACCGCCGCCTGCGTACGCCGCTCGAGGCCGAGCTTGGCCAGGATGCTGGACACGTAGTTCTTGACCGTCTTCTCGGCGAGGAACATCTGCTCGGCGATCTGGCGGTTGGTCAGGCCCTCGGCGATGTGGCCGAGCAGGATCCGCTCCTGGTCGGTCAGCGACGACAGCTCGTCGGGCGTGCCGGGGCCGTTGCGGATCCGGTCGAGCACGGTCGCCGTCATGGCCGGGTCGATCAGCGACTTGCCGGCCGCGACGTGGCGCACGGCGGTGACCAGGTCGGAGCTGCGGATCTCCTTGAGGACGTAGCCCGCGGCGCCGGCCATGATCGCCGCGAACAGCGCCTCGTCGTCGTCGTACGACGTCAGGATCAGGGCGTTGATCGAGGGGTCGACCGCCCGCACCGAGCGGCACACCTCGATGCCCGAGCCGTCGGGCAGGCGCGCGTCGAGCACCGCGACGTCCGGACGCAGGGCGGGGATCCGGGCCGTCGCCTCGACGGCGCTGGCGGACTCGCCGACCACCTCGATGTCGTCCTGCTGCTCGAGCAGGAACCGCAGGCCCTCCCGTACGACGTCGTGGTCGTCGAGCAGGTACACGCGGATCGGGTCGGCCATGGGCCCATTCCACCAGACCGGAGGGCCCTCAGACGTCGGTCGCGCCGTCGATCGACTGGCGGATCAGGTCGGCGTGCCCGGCGTGGCGGGCGTACTCCTCGACCATGTGGACCAGCACCCAGCGCACGGTCGCGGTCTCGCCCTTCGCCGGGTCGCGCGGACGGGCGACCGGCCGGTCGAGCTCGGGGTCGGCGGCGAGGGCCTCGTCGAGGCACGCGTCCGAGCGGACGATCGCGTCGGCGAGCAGCGCGTCGAGCTCGGCGTGGGGCGCCCCGGCGGCGGAGTGCCAGTCCCAGTCGGGGTCGTCGTCCCACGGGGCGGTGTCCCACGGCGGGGCCGGCTCGTGGGCCATGAGGTTGTAGGAGAACCAGTAGTCCTCGACGAAGGCGAGGTGCTTGAGCATCCCGCCGAGGGTGAGGTCGCTCGGGCCGAGCGTCTGGTCGAGCTGCGCGTCGGTGAGGCCGGAGGCCTGCAGCCGGATCGTGCCGCGGAAGTGGTCGAGGTAGGACCGCAGCATCCCGACCTCGGTGTTGCGGAAGGACGGCTCGGGCCGCTCGATCGTCATGGCCGCGGACGCTAGCGCGCGCGCGCGACCCGGCACGGCACCACCGCATGTGCAGCGCGGTGCCGTCGGTCGGCGTACGGCTCAGAGGGTCGGGCCCTCGCCGCGCAGCTTGTCGACCTCGGCCATCGCGTCGCGCAGCTGGTCGAGCCACTCGTCGGCGTGCTCGCCGACCAGCCGGACCGACCAGGCGAGCGCGTCGGACCGCGACCGGGCGACGCCGGCGTCGACGAGGGTGTCGAGCACCTGCCGCTCGGGCTGGCGCAGCCGGGTCATCACCGGCGCGGCGACGTGGGTGAAGAGCGCCTCGATGTCGCCGAGCCGCACCCCCCACGACACCTTGCGCTGGTAGCGGGCCTGCGCCTCGAGGGCGATCTCGATGCGCTCGGCCTTCGTCTCGGCGCGGAACCGGCCGATCCGGCCCTCCGCCGCGGCACCGTCGGCACCCTCGGCCTGGCTGTCGCTCAGCGTGCCGAGGACGGTGATCTCCTCGCGGTCCGTGCGGACCTCGATCTCGCTGAACCAGCCGTCGGGCAGTCGCCCGCGGAACCAGTCGGCGGCGTCGTCGGCGGGCGGGAGGTCGGCGACCTGCCAGCCCCCGCGACGCCCGCGGCCTCGGCCGCCACGCTCGCCGCGCCGCTCGCCTCGGCCTCGGCCGCGTCCGCCGCGGCCCTCTTCGTCGTCATCTCGGGTCATCATGTCCTTCTCCTTCTTGCAGTGCTTACATGATTACACCCTTACAACGAGCATCTCAAGCGGATCTGTTCCCGCCCTACGCTGTGGCCCGTGCCTCCTCTCCAGCCGACCTGCCCGTGCGGATCCGGAGCGACGTACGACGCGTGCTGCGGGCCGCTGCTGGCCAACGCCGCGCAGGCGTCCTCGCCGGAGCAGCTGATGCGGTCGCGCTACACCGCGCACGTGAGGGGCGACGCCGACCACCTGTTCCGCACCTGGCACCCGCGCACGCGTCCCGACGACATCGCCCTCGACCCGGCCACCCGGTGGACCGGGCTGCGGATCGTCTCCGCCGAGGGCGACACGGTCGAGTTCGTGGCGACCTCGGAGACCGGGCGGATGCACGAGGTGAGCCGCTTCGAGCAGCGCGCGGGCCGGTGGGTCTACGTCGACGGCGACCGGCTCACCTCGCGCGGGGCCAGGACCTCGAGGACCTCGTCGCCGGCGGGCGCCGGGGTCTTCCGGGACGTCGACCTCGGCGGGTCCGCGCTCCCAGACCACCGACACCTTCTCGAAGCCCTTGTGCCGCTGCATCCGGGCGTACGACGCGTAGGCGCGGCGGTCGGCCTCGGTGAGCTCGACGTTGTCGGTGAAGGGCGTCAGCAGCGCGCGCGGCCAGAGCCGGCGCGCGAGGACGACGTTGATCTCCATCGCCAGCACCGCCATCACGGCGCCGATCCACAGGAAGCCGATCAGGCCGAGGACGAGCCCGAAGGTCTTGGTCATCGAGGTGGTGTCGACCAGCACCCGGTCGACGTACGCCGCACCGGCGTACTGCAGCACCTGCCACATCACCGCGAGGGCGAAGCCGCCGGGCGCGGCGCGCCGGAACGAGTGCTGACCGGTCGCGGCGTAGCGGAAGAGGAGCGTGAGGAACGTGCCGACGACCGCGATGGTCAGCACCGGGAGCAGCACCTTGAGCCCGTCGCCGACGACCTCGGTGAACACGTCGGTGGTGCTGGCGACGGTGGACACGACCGAGACCGCGAGCAGCGAGAAGCCGGCCGTCACCAGCAGCACCAGCGTCTTGACCCGGGCGTAGACCGGGTTGGGGCGGCTGTTGCGCGGCACCGACCAGGCGACGTGCTGGGTGTTCTGCAGGGCCTGGCCGAGCCCCAGCGCGCCGTAGAGCGCGGCGAGCGCCACCGACCGCGACACCGGCGAACGAGCCCTGGAGGCCCTCCGGGCGGCCGAGCTCGTCGCCGATGATCGGGAACTGGGCCAGCGCGGAGTCGAGGATCGCCTCCTGCCAGTTGGGCTCGCCGCGCAGGATGATGCCGAGGATCGAGGTGCCGAGCAGCATCAGCGGGAAGATCGCGATGAAGGCGTAGTAGGTCAGCGCCGAGGCGAGGTAGGGGCCCTGGTCGTCGAAGTACTTGTAGACCACCGCGAGCGGGAAGCCGAGGACGGGATGGCGGCGCTGGAACTCGTCGACTGACGAGACCGCTCCCACGAGGGGGAGGCTACCGGTCACCACCAGCCGAGCACGTCCCGCCGAGCCGGACGACGAACGCGGACACGACCACGAGGAAGAACACGCGCACGAACCGCGCGCCACGCGCCATCGCGAGCGCGGGCACCGAGGTAGCCGCCGACGATGTTGGCCGCGGCCATCGGCAGCGCCAGCTCCCAGATGACCGCGCCCTGCGGGACGAAGACGACGAGGGCGGCGAGGTTGGTGGCCCAGTTGGCGAGCTTGGCCTTGGCCGAGGCCTCGAGGAAGTTGTAGCCGAGCAGCCCGACGAGCGCGAAGACGAGGAACGACCCGGTGCCGGGGCCGATCGCCCCGTCGTAGAAGCCGATCGTGAGCCCGGTGAGCAGCACGGCGGTGAGGTGCTGGCCGCCGTGGAAGCGCAGGCTGGTCAGCTCGCCCACGCTCGGCTTGAACCAGACGTAGCCGCCGACCAGCACCAGCACGACCAGGATGATCGGGTCGAAGGCGCTGCGCGGCAGCATCGAGGCGACGAGCGCGCCGCCGGTCGAGCCGACGAAGGCGGCGAGCATCAGCGGCAGGAAGGTCCGCGGGTCCGGGCGGATGCGCCGGACGTACGTCGCCGCGCTGATCGAGGTGCCGCAGAAGGACGCGAGCTTGTTGGTGGCCGCGATCTGCACCACCGAGGCGCCCGGCAGGCCGATCAGCAGGGCGGGGAGCTGGACCAGTCCGCCGCCGCCGACGACGGCGTCGACGAACCCTGCGACCAGCGCCGCGAGGACGAGGAAGAGGACGACCTCGAGGGACAGGTCTCCCATGGCGTCGACGCCGTCAGCTCGAGGCTGGTGTCTCGGGTGAACTCCTGCACGACGACGGCGTCGTAGTCCTCGGGCATCGTCGGCGCTCAGCCCGGGGCAGATGAGCTCCTGCGACTGGTCCGTGGCCATCTTGCCGGCGGTGCAGTTGACGGTGGCGAGCGCGTCGCCGTCGGCGGAGAAGACCATCTCGAAGATCGCGGCGCGCTCCTCGTCGGAGTTGTTGGTGATCGTGCCCGTGACCTCCGGCGTGGTGACCTCCTCGGTGCCGGCGGAGCGCTTGATCGGGTTGAGCTCCCACCCGTCGTCGACGACGAAGCCGTTCCAGCTGAAGTCCTTGCCGACCTCCACCTCGACCGGGTCGGTGCTGGTGTCGACGTCGTCGCCGCCGCTGCACGCCGCGAGGGTCGCGAGCAGGCGAGGACGAGCGCGGCGCCGCGCAGGCGGGCCCTCACGACAGCGCCACGAACGTGAGCAGGTCCTGGCGGGTGAGCACGCCGACGGGCTTGCCGTCCTCCTGCACCAGCACCGCGTCGGCCTTCTCCAGCAGGGAGACGGCGTCGCTGGCCGGCCTCGGTGGAGCCGATCGTCGGCAGCGCGGCGGACATGTGGTCCTCGACGGGGTCGGTCAGCTTGGCCTTGCCGGCGAACAGCGCGTCGAGCAGCGTGCGCTCGGAGACCGAGCCCGCGACCTCGGCGGCCACGATCGGCGGCTCGGCGCGGACGACGGGCATCTGGGAGACGCCGTACTCCTGCAGGATGTGGACGGCCTCGGCGATCGTCTCGCCGGGGTGGGTGTGCACGAGGTCGGGCAGCTGCCCGGACTTGCCGCGCAGCACCTCGCCGACCGTGCGGTGGTCGGCGTCGGCGCCGGTGGCGAAGCCGTACTGAGCCGAGCCACTCGTCGTTGAAGACCTTGGTCAGGTAGCCGCGACCGGAGTCGGGCAGCAGCACCACGACGACCGCGTCGGTGCGGCCCTCGGCGGCGAGCTCGTGGGCGACCTGGCGCGCGGCCCAGGCGGCCATGCCGCAGGAGCCGCCGACGAGCAGCGCCTCCTCGCGGGCGAGCCGGCGGGTGAAGGCGAAGGAGTCGGCGTCGGAGACCTCGATGACGCGGTCGGCGACCGTGCGGTCGTAGGTGTCGGGCCAGAAGTCCTCACCGACGCCCTCGACGAGGTAGGGGCGACCGGTGCCGCCGGAGTAGACCGAGCCGGCCGGGTCGGCGCCGATGACCTGGATGTCGGGGTTCTGCTCCTTGAGGTAGCGGCCGACCCCGCTGATCGTGCCGCCGGTGCCCATGCCGCACACGAAGTGGGTGATCCTGCCGTCGGTCTGCTCCCAGATCTCCGGACCGGTCGTCTCGTAGTGGGAGCGCGGGTTGTGCGGGTTGGCGTACTGGTTGGGCTTCCAGGCGCCGGGCTGCGAGGAGAGCCGGTCGCTGACGTTGTAGTAGGAGTCGGGGTGCTCCGGCGCGACGGCGGTCGGGCAGACCACGACCTCGGCGCCGTACGCCTTGAGCACGTTGCGCTTGTCCTCGCTGACCTTGTCGGGGCACACGAAGACGCACTTGTAGCCCTTCTGCTGGGCCACCATCGCCAGGCCGACACCGGTGTTGCCCGAGGTCGGCTCGACGATCGTGCCGCCGGGCTGGAGCTCGCCGGACGCCTCGGCCGCCTCGATCATCCGGGTGGCGATGCGGTCCTTCACCGACCCGCCGGGGTTGAGGTACTCCACCTTGGCGAGGACCAGCGGGCCGTCCTCGGCGCTCCCCTCGAGGTCGAGGGTCCGGCCGAGCCGGACGAGCGGAGTGTTGCCGATGAGGTCGAGGAGCGAGTTCACGTACTGCACCCGGTCAATCTAACGACCTACCGCTCCGTAACATGCACTGGCGCTGTCCCTCGCCCCTCCCGGAGCCGGCGTGACCGGGTGCGTAGGCTCGGGACCGTGGGGACAACAGGAGCAGCACGCAAGCTGGCATCGGCCGCCGCCCTGGGCGGCGGCGGTCTCTCCGTGCTCGGCGCCGGGCTCTACGGCGTCCTGGTGGCCGAGGCGAAGATCGCGCGCAAGGTGATCGGCAACGCCACGGGCACGGCCCCGGACTCCACCGGGTGGTACGGCCGCGGCCGGCCGGGCCCGGCGATCCGGATCGCGCTGCTGGGTGACTCCAGCGCCGCCGGCTACGGCGTGGACCGGGTCGAGGACACGACCGGCGCCCACCTGGCCAGCGGCGTCGCCGCGCAGGCCGACCGGCGCGTGCACCTGCGCTCCTTCGCGAAGGTCGGCGCGATGTCCAGCGCGCTCGCCGACCAGGCCGAGGCCGCCATCGGCACCCACCCCGACCTCGCCGTCGTCCTCATCGGCGCCAACGACGTCACCCACACGGTGCTGCCGTCGGCGTCCGTACGCCACCTCGCCGAGGGCGTACGCCGCCTGCGCGAGGCCGGCATCGCGGTCGTCGTCGGCACCTGCCCCGACCTCGGCACCATCCGGCCGATCCCGCCGCCGCTCAAGCAGGTGGCGCGCGAGTGGTCGCGCCGGCTCGCCGCCGCCCAGACCATCACGGTCGTGGAGAACGGCGGGCGCTCGGTCTCCGTCGGCGACATCCTCGGGCCCGAGTTCGAGGCCGCCCCGGCGCTGCTCTTCGGCCCGGACCGGTTCCACCCCTCGTCCGACGGCTACCGCCAGCTCGCGTCGGTCCTCATCCCGTCGTGCCTGGCGGCCCTCGACCTGCTCCCCGACGACGAGTCGCTCCCGGAGCCGCGTCGTCGCGAGGGGATCCTGCCGGTGGCCGCCGCGGCGGTCCGCGCGGCGCGTACGCCCGGCACCGAGGTCGACGGCACCGAGGTCGGCGGCAACCAGCGCGGCCTCCGCGGCCGCTGGGTCGAGCTCCGCCACCGCCGCCGCCGGCCCGCCACCGACGTCGAGTCGCCCGGCGAGCACGAGGACCACGAGCCCGAGGCGTCGCGCCTCGTCGAGCGGTGCGTGACGCGGATCTAGCGTCCGGAATCCTCCTGGGACACCGCTCGCGGTCGAGACACGTGTCGTGAGCGACGAGCGGTGCGTCAGGCGGATTCGGAGCCGGGAATCCTCCTCACGCACCGCTCGACGGACCCGGAAATGACGCCGGCCCGCCCGAGTGCGACTCGGACGGGCCAGCGGAGCTCAGCTGCGTGAGCGGGTCGATCAGTCGCCGCGGATGATCGCGAGGATCCGCAGCAGGTTGGTGTAGATCCAGACGAGGCTGACGGTCAGGGCGAACGCCGCGCGCCACGACTCGCGCTCCGGGAGACCGGCGGCGACGCCGTTCTCGACGAAGTCGAAGTCGAGGATCAGCATGAACACACCGAGCACCAGGCCGGCGAGGGCGAACAGGAAGCCGAGGCCGCCGATGCCGTAGAGGCCGGTGTTGATGCCGAAGAAGCTCAGCACCAGCGACAGCAGGCCGAGGCCCACCATGCCGAACATGCCGGCGACCACGCAGCGGCGGAACTTGTCGCCGACCTTGATGTCGAAGAACTTGTAGGCCGCGAGCGTGCCGGCGAACGCGGCGAAGGTGCCGATGACGGCGCTGGTCACGATGCCGTCGAGACTGGGCCTCGAACAGCTTGCTGATCGCACCGAGGGCGACGCCCTCGACGAGCCGCGAACGCCATCACCAGGGCCGGGCTGATGACCCGCTTGAACGAGTTGACCAGCGACAGGAGGAAGGCGCCACCGGCACCGAGCATCGCCAGCGAGGGCGACGCGGCCGAGTTGTCGGCGTCCGTCGGTGACAGTCGCCGATGTACCACCAGGTGACGAAGGCCGTCGCGAAGACGAGCGCGATCGAGATCGCGGTCTTCTGGACGACCGAGTCGACCGTCATCCGGCCGCCGTCGACCGGTCGGCTCGCCGGTGGTCTCGCCGTAGCCGGGGTAGTTCTGGCCCCCACCGGCGTAGGTCTGGTTGCCGTAGCCGTTCGACGAGGCGCGGTTGAACTCCTCGGAACGGCTGAACACGGGGTTGTTGCTCTTCATGGTCTCTCCTTGGAGGCCGCCCCCGCACGTGCGGGGGGATTTCGACGTCGTCGCGGTGACGGCGCCTGTCACGTCACACCACTCTAGCCGGGGTGACACCTGTTCAAACGTGCACGGCGGGTCGGCTGTTCCCGTCACAGCAACTTCTCAGGTTGCTTCGCAGCCCACGAGATCCTCGCCGCGGCACCGGTCGTCGCCGCGACCGCCCACGACGCGGTCGCGCCCGCGGCCGCCGAGCAGCACGTCGTCGGCGTACGAGCCGCGGAGCTCGTCGTCACCCCCGCGCCCGCGTGCGGTGTACGCCGATCCGTTGCGGACGCGGTCGTCTCCCCGGGTGCCGAGGCAGGTCCAGCGGCCGGGGTGCGGTGCTGATGGGCTCGTCGTAGGGCGGGCGAGCCACGCACAGTGGCACGCTGGGCCCATGAGCCTCGACCTGCCCCGGCCCGTGCGGGTCTTCACGCCGGCCGACCTGGAGGCGGCCGATCCGACGCTCGGCATGCAGCGCGCGCGAGCCTTCGAGCTGCCGCTCCTGTGGGCGGGACAGGTCGAGACCGAGCCGGGAGCCGTGTCGGGCTGGCACCACCACGAGCGCAACGAGTCGAGCCTGTACGTCGTCCGCGGCGTGCTGCGGCTCGAGTTCGAGGGCCACGAGGGCCACCTCGACGCCGGCCCGGGCGACTTCGTGCACGTCCCGGCGTGGACCGTGCACCGCGAGTCGAACCCGACCGGCGAGCCGTCGCTGGCGGTCATCGCCCGCGTCGGCGGCGGCATCCCGACGGTCAACGTGGACGGCCCGGACGGTTAACCCGTTGCGGCGGCGTCCCGGCGCTGCCTACGGTGCAGGGAGCCGGAGAGGCCGGCCACGACGTCCCACGAGCGAGGTATCGAGATGCGAGCAACGCACGCTCCCGTCCGCATCCACCTCCTCGAAGGGACCACGCGTGCCGTCACGCTCACTCAACCTGGGCATCCTCGCCCACGTCGACGCCGGTAAGACCACCCTCACCGAACGCCTCCTGCACCTCGCCGGGGTGATCGACGAGCCCGGCTCGGTCGACGCCGGCACCACCCGCACCGACAGCCTCGCGCTCGAACGCCGGCGCGGCATCACGATCAAGGCCGCGGTCGTCGGGTTCCCGCTCGGCGACCTCGACGTCAACGTCGTCGACACCCCGGGCCACCCCGACTTCATCGCCGAGGTCGAGCGCGTCCTCGGCGTGCTGGACGGTGCCGTGCTGGTCCTGTCCGCCGTCGAGGGGGTGCAGCCGCAGTCCCGGATCCTCATGCGGGCGCTGCAGCGCCTCGGCGTGCCGACCCTCATCTTCGTCAACAAGATCGACCGCGCGGGTGCCGACGTCGACGCCGTGCTCGACGCGGTCCGGCGCCGGCTGACGCCCGACGTCCTGCCGATGGGCACGGCCGCCGGGCTCGGCTCCCGGACCGCGACGTTCGCCGCCCACTCCCCCGGCGACCACGCCTTCCGCGAGCGCGAGACCGTCGCGCTGGCCGAGCACGACGACGCGCTGCTGGCGTCGTACGTCGACGGGCGGGGCCGCTCCCCCGAGCAGCTGATGGCCCTGGTGGCCGCGCAGACCCGGTCGGCCACGCTGCACCCGGTGTTCGCGGGATCGGCCGCGACCGGGGCCGGCGTCCCCGACCTGATGCACGCCATCGCCACGCTGCTGCCCGACGCGGATCGGCACGGATCCCGACGCGGTGGCGTCGCCTCGGGTCGGGTGTTCAAGGTCGAGCGGGGCGAGTCCGGCGACAAGGTCGCCTACGTCCGGATGTTCTCCGGGGAGGTCCGCGCGCGGCAGCGCCTCGAGCTGCCCGACGGCCGGACCGGGAAGGTGATGGGCGTCCAGGTGCTCCGCGACGGGCAGTGGGTGCGTACGGCCGCCGCGGGCACCGGCCAGGTCGCGCGGCTGCTCGGGCTGGGCGAGGTGCGGGTCGGCGACGGGTTCGGCACGTCGAGCCGGGCCGAGGACCACCACTTCCCGCCCCCGACGCTGGAGTCGTCGGTGCGGGCGTGCGACCCGGCGCAGGAGCCCGCGCTGCGTACGGCGCTGGCCCAGCTCGCCGACCAGGACCCGCTCATCGCGGCGCGCACCGACGAGGACGGCCACGCCACGGTCTCCCTCTACGGCCGCGTCCAGCAGGAGGTCATCGCCTCGACCCTGGCCGACGAGCACGGCATCGAGGTCGAGTTCTCCGAGGCGAGCGTGCTGCACGTCGAGCGGCTGCGCCGGGTCGGCACGGCCGTGGAGCGGTTCAACACCCCGACCAACCCCTACTGGGCGACGATCGGGCTCCGGCTCTCGCCCGCCGCGCCGGGCACGGGAGTGGTGTTCGACCTCGACGTCCCGCTCCGCGACCTGCCGCTGTTCCTCTTCAAGTCCGTCGAGCACTTCACGTCGGTCATGGCCGAGCACGTCGCCCGCGCCCTGGCCCGCGGCCCGGCGGGCTGGGAGGTGACCGACTGCCGGGTGACCCTCACCGAGGTCGGCTACGCCTCGTGGGACGGCCCGCCCTCCAAGCGCGGCCCGCTGCCCACCGCGCTGGACTACCGCAAGCTCACCCCGGTCGTCGTACGCCAGGCGCTGGCCCGGGCCACGACGCAGGTGTGCGAGCCGGTGCTGCGGGTGGCGCTGGAGGTGCCCACCCGGGACGGCCCGCAGCTGCTGCGGCTGCTCGGTCGGTGGGGCACGGAGGTCACCGGCCAGACCGCGACCGCCGACCTCACCCGGCTGGACGCGCGGCTCGTGGCGGCCCGGCTGCACGACCTCCAGCACCAGCTGCCGGACCTCACCGGCGGCGAGGGCGTGCTCGAGGCGACGTTCGACGGCTACCAGCCGGTCCGCGGGCGGCCCCGACGCGACGCGCCTGACGGGGCGCGGGACTGTCGGGGCTACAGTGGCGACACCCGCGTGGCTCACCTTCGAGTCCACGGCCGGTCTGCAGCGTCTCGTGATGAGCGCCTCTCTGTGTGCCTCGCTTCCAGTGCACGTGAGAGAGCCACGATGCCCGCACCCACGGACTACGCCCTGTCCATCGCCGAGGCCGCCCGCACGCTCTACCGGCCCCGCAGCCTCGACGACACCCTGCAGACGATCGTCGAGGTCGCCTGCAACTCCGTGCCGGGGTTCGACCACGTGGGCATCGCGACGATGGAGACGAAGGGTGACGTCGAGACGCGGGCCTTCACCGGCGACCTCGTCCTGCCCCTCGACGAGCTGCAGTACACCCTGCGCGAGGGTCCCTGCTCGGCGACGCTGCACGGCGGCGAGGCCGTCTCCGTGTCGAGCCTGCGCCACGAGCAGCGGTGGCCACGCTTACGTGCCGCAGGCGCTCGCACTGGGAGTGCGGTCCCAGCTGGCGGTCAAGCTCTACCTCGACGACGACACCCTGGGCGGGATCAACTTCTACTCCACGACCTCCGACGAGGTGAGCGAGGACGCCCAGGCGCTCGCCCGGCTCTTCGCCACCCATGCCGCCATCGCCCTCGGGCACGCCCAGGAGCGCGAAGAGCCTCACGACAGGCCTGCAGAGCCGGCGGGTCATCGGCCAGGCCGTCGGTCTCCTGATGGAGCGCTACGAGATGAGCGAGGACCGCGCCTTCGCGTTCCTCGTCCGGGCCTCGTCGCACCGCAACATCAAGCTCCGCGCGGTGGCGGAGGAGCTCGTGGCCGAGGCCAACCTCCGCTAGCCGCCGGTCTGGTCTGGTGCCCCGGCTGGGGTTCGAACCCAGACTGTGCGGTTTTTAAGACCGCTTCCTCTACCGGTTGGGATACCGGGGCCTCGTGCTGGATCAGTCTGTCAGCGCGCGGGCGCGCTCGAAGACCGCATCGGTCATCTCCCGGGTCAGCCGGCCGGTGTACGTGTTGTGCGGCGACGGGTGGTAGCAGCCGAGCAGCGTGACGTCGCCGAGCCGGACCTCGGCGCCGTGGCCGAACCTCGGCCGCTTGGCCGGCGCCGGTGCACCGGCCGCGACGAGCGAGCGGACCGCGCCGTCCCAGCCGAAGGCGCCGAGGGCGACGACCGCGCGCACGGTCGGGAGCCGCACCAGCTCCGCCGCGATCCACGGTGCGCAGGTGTCGCGCTCCACCGCCGTCGGCTTGTTGTCGGGCGGCGCGCAGCGGACCGTCGCGACCATCCGGGCGTCGATCAGCCGCTGGCCGTCGCCGGCGTGCTCGCTGGTCGGCTGCGCTGCCCAGCCGGTGCGGTGCAGGCTGGCGAAGAGCCAGTCGGCGCTCGGGTCGCCGGTGAAGATCCGCCCCGTGCGGTTGCCGCCGTTGGCGGCGGGCGCCAGGCCCACCACGAGCAGCGACGGCTCGGGATCGCCCCAGCCGGGGATCGGCCGGCCCCAGTAGGGCTGGTCGGCGAACGACGCGCGCTTCTCGATCGCGACGTCCTCGCGCCAGGTCACCAGTCGCGGGCACGCCGAGCAGACGCTCACCCGGGCGTCGAGCTCGGCGAGGGTGTCGGCCTGCGCGAGGCGGCGTACGTCGTCCGCGTCGCGGGCCACCGGGGTGTCGGGCGCCGCCGGGTCGTCGGGCCAGCCGGTGCCGGGCAGGACGGGGCTGGTGAAGTCGCCACCGACGATCGGGTGCGGGAGTCTCCACCAGTCGCTCCGTCACCGGATGGCGGCGGCGATGCCGTGGAGGATGTCGGCCTCGGAGACGACGTGGTCGGGCACCGGCACGCGGGCCAGGATGCGCGACCAGATGAGCGCGCCGGCGCCGATGACGTCGGCGCGGCCCGGGTGCATGTAGGGCAGCGCGCGCCGCTCGTCGACCGTCATCGCGACGAGGTCGCCGACGAAGGCGGCGGTCTCGGCGTTGGCCAGCACGGCGCCGTCGAAGGCCTCGCGGTCGTACGCCTCCAGGGCCAGCACGCCGCACGCGAGGGTCTTGATCGTGCCGGAGGTGCCGATCACGCTGCGCGCCCGGTCGAGCGGGACACCGCAGGCGTCGAGGTGCTGGTCGATGTCCGCCACGCAGGCGGCGATCTCGACGGCCGTCGGCGGGTCGCTGTGCAGGTGCCGCTCGTGCAGGCGTACGGAGCCGATGTCCAGTGAGATGGAGTGGGAGACGGCCTGCCGGTCCTCGCCCTCGCCCAGCACCAGCTCGGTCGAGCCGCCGCCGATGTCGACCACGAGGACGGGCTCCGGCGGCGCCGGGCTCTGGGCGGCGATGGCCCCGGCGAAGACGAGCGCGGCCTCCTCGTCGCCGGACAGCACCTCCGGCTCGACGCCGAGCCGTCGGCGTACGCCCTCGGCGAAGACCGCGGCGTTGTCCGCGTCGCGGGTGGCCGAGGTCGCGCAGAACCGGACCCGCTCGGGAGGCACGTCGTGGGCGCGGATGGTCATGGCGAAGTCGTCGATCGCGCCGAACGTGCGCTCCAGCGCCTCGCCGGCCAACGTCCCGGTCTGGTCGACCCCCTGCCCGAGCCGGACCACCTGCGACGTCCGCAGCGCGACGTCGAGCGTGCCGTCGGGCGCCTGCCTGCCGATGAGCAGCTTGATCGAGTTGGTGCCGCAGTCGATCGCCGCCACGAGCTGCTGGTCTCCGGACATGGGGCCATTGTGCCGACCGGGCACTTCGTCGCGCTCACGGGCGCCGACCGGGCGCTTCCTCGCGCTGAAACGCGCTGACCGGGCGAGGAACTGCCCGGTCAGGGGTCGACGGTGACGCAGGGTCCCGACGACCACCAGTCGCCGAGGGCGTCGAGGACCTCGTCGCCGAGCGGGTTCACGCCGCGACCCATCGCGAGCGACTGGCCCGCGAGGACGTGGAGGCACTTGACCCGGTCGGGCATGCCGCCGGCGGAGATGCCGTCGATCTCGGGCACGTCGAGCCCGGCCCGGGCGCCGACCTCGGCGCGGGCCTCGAGGTAGCGCTCGTGGGCGGCGCGGTAGGCGGCGGCGAGCTCCTCGTCGGTGCCGAGGCGCTCCTCCATCTCCTTCATCACGTGCGATCCCTCGAGCGTGCCGATGCGCGACGCCGCACGCGGGCAGGTGAGGTAGAAGGTCGTCGGGAACGGCGAGCCGTCGGGCAGCCGCGGCTCGGTCGTGACGACGTCGGGGTTGCCGCACGGGCACCGGTGGCCGATCGAGTCGATGCCGCGCGGCTTGCGCTCGAGCTGGGCCCGGATCACCGCGACGTCGCTGGGGTCGATGGGGCTCACTGCTTGCTGCCGTCGACCAGGTCGGCCGGCTCGTCACCGGGCGGGGGCGGGTTGCCGGCCAGCTCCATCGACTCCCAGGCCGCGGTCCACCACGCCTTCGGCACGGTCTTGATCACGTCGGACGGGTCGTTGAGGGAGGCCTGCGCCTCGAGCGGCTTGCCGTCCGCGCCGATGACCTCGAAGCCGGCCTCGCCGGGCATCAGGTAGCCGAAGCGGGCACGTGCCTGCGCCTTGACGTACGCCGGGTCGTCCCAGCGCTGCTTCTCGCGCTCGAGGTCGACGATGTTGGCCTCGCGCTCGACGATCTGCGACGTGAGGTCACCGATGTGCGCGCGCTGCTGCAGGTAGGCGCGCAGCGACGAGGCGTAGGAGACGGTCAGCACGGCGAGCACCAGCACGAGGACGGCGGCGCGACCGGTGAAGCGAGGTCGGCGGGCGGCCGCACGCGGCGCGACCGCGCGCACTGCGCCCGTGGTCGGTTCGGGTCCCCGGGCGACCGGCGTACGGGCTCCTGCCGCGCGCGGGCGCGCGCCGCGGGCTCCCGGGTGCGTCGAGCTGCTCTGCCTCGGTCCACGAGAGCCGTTGCCACCGGGCCCGCCGCGCGACGTTCGGCGCTGGGAAGGCATGCCCGCCAGTCTGCCTCGTTCAGCCGCCGAATCGCGGGAAGGCACCCCGACCGGCATAGCGAGCCGCGTCACCGAGCTCGTCCTCGATGCGGAGCAGCTGGTTGTACTTCGCCACGCGGTCGGAGCGGGCCGGCGCGCCGGTCTTGATCTGGCCGCAGTTGGTGGCCACGGCGAGGTCGGCGATGGTCGTGTCCTCGGTCTCGCCGGAGCGGTGGCTCATCATGTTGCGGAAGCCCGCGCGGTGGGCGAGCTCGACCGCGTCGAGGGTCTCGGTGAGCGAGCCGATCTGGTTGACCTTGACGAGCATCGCGTTGGCCTGGCCGCCGTCGATGCCGCGCTGCAGCCGCTCGACGTTGGTGACGAAGAGGTCGTCGCCGACGATCTGGATCTGTGGAGCCGAGCGTGTCGGTCATGGCCTTCCAGCCGGCCCAGTCCTCCTCGTCGAGCGGGTCCTCGATCGAGACGATCGGGTAGTTGGCGACGAGGTCGGCGTAGTAGTCGACCATCTGGTCGGTCGTGAGCTTCTTCCCCTCGAACGTGTACTTGCCCTTGTCGTGGAACTCGCTGGCCGCGACGTCCATCGCGAGGGCGATGTCCTTGCCCAGCGCGAAGCCCGCGACCTTGACGGCCTCGGCGATCAGGTCGAGCGCGGCGCGGTTGCTGTCCAGGTTGGGCGCGAAGCCGCCCTCGTCACCGAGGCCGGTCGACAGGCCCTTCTTCTTCAGCACCGACTTGAGCGCGTGGTAGACCTCGGCACCCTGCTGGAGCGCCTCCGCGAAGGTGGCGGCGCCGATCGGGGCGATCATGAACTCCTGCACGTCGACGTTGGAGTCGGCGTGGGAGCCGCCGTTGACGATGTTCATCATCGGCACCGGCAGCAGGTGGGCGTTGGGGCCGCCGACGTAGCGGAACAGCGGCAGCCCGGACGACTCGGCCGCGGCCTTGGCCGTGGCGAGCGAGACGCCGAGGATCGCGTTGGCGCCGAGCTTGGCCTTGTTGTGGGTGCCGTCGAGGTCGAGCATCGCCTGGTCGACGAGGCGCTGGTCGTCGGCGTCGAGGCCGATGACCGCGCCGGAGATCGTGTCCATGACCCCGGCGACGGCCTTCTGGACGCCCTTGCCGAGGTAGCGCTTGCCGCCGTCGCGGAGCTCCACGGCCTCGAAGGCGCCGGTGGAGGCGCCGCTGGGCACGGCCGCGCGGCCGAACGCGCCGTCCTCGAGGAGGACCTCGACCTCGACGGTGGGGTTGCCGCGCGAATCGAGGATCTCGCGGGCTCCGACTGCAGCGATGATCGACATAAGGAGTGCTCCTGAGGGGGACGACGTGGGTCGGCAGCCAGCCTAGCCACGTCGGGGCCCGACGTCGCCGGGGTGTCCGCGGGCGGCCGTACGGTGGCACCGATGACCACCGCCGCCGACCACTTCGCCGCGTTCCTCGACGCGACGACCCTGTCCTCCCGGATGCTGGCGGGCGAGCCCCCAGCGCGGTTCCGCCGGCGCATCCTGATGGAGCGCGCGGCGTACCTCGTGCTCACGACCGACCGCACCCTGCTCGAGATCGCCCACGACAGCGGGTTCACCGGGCAGGCGACCTTCGCCACCGCCTTCCGGCAGGAGTTCGGCGCGCTGCCCTCGGTGTGGCGCGCGGAGCCGACGTCGTACGTCATCGACGCGCCCGGCGACGTCCACTTCCACCCGCCCGATGGCCTGCGCCTGCCGGCACGCCACAGGATGGACGGCGTGGACCTGGTCGTGGAGATGGTGGAGCAGCACGTACGACTCCTCGGCGAGCTCGTCGACCGGGCGCAGCTGGTCGTCCGACGCCGACCTCGACCGCAGCGGCACTGCGACGGTCGCTGTCGGAGCTCGTCGATCAGCTGGAGACGCTCAGCGCCGCGGTCCATGCCGGTGACGCCGTCGCCGTCGATCCGCGCGCGACGGCCACGGCGATCCGGCGCCGGCTCGACCGGGTCGGTCCCGCCTTCGTCGACGACGTCTCGCGGCTCGCCGCGACCGGTCGCTTCGACGAGACCGTCGTCGAGGCCTTCTCCCCCGCGCGCGCAGGTGCGGTCGTACGGCGCGATGGTGGCGCACGTGCTGACCGAGGGATCCCACCTCCGGCTGCTCGCGCAGGCGCGCCTGGCCGACCCTGTGGACTGACGCGGGATAGTCCGCTGCAAAAAGCCGCCTTCTGGGGTGTTGGGTGCGGCCAACTGCAGCGGACTATCCCGCGGGGGGCGGGGCGGGCTGTGGATGAACGCGCTCGGCCTTCTCGGCGGCCTTGGCCGCGTTCCAGAGGGTCAGCACCTCGGCGGCGTCGCGCGCCACAGCGTCGCCGAAGACGTGCGGGTTGCGGCGCTCCATCTTGGCGATCACGCCGCGGGCGACGTCGTCGAGGGTGAAGTGGCCGGCCTCCTCGGCGATGACCGCGTGGATCACCACCTGGAGCAGCAGGTCGCCGAGCTCGTCGCACAGCGCGGCCGGGTCGCCCGACTCGATCGCCTCCACGACCTCCTCCGCCTCCTCCCGCACGAACGGGATCAGCGAGGTGTGCGTCTGCTCGCGCTTCCACGCGCACTCGCGGCGCAGCAGGCGCATCTGGTCGGCGAAGGCCTCCAGCGACGAGTCGTCGGCCGGCACCGGGGTCACGCGCTCAGCCGCAGCGGTGGGTCGCCGGGAGCGTCTCGGCGAAGCCCGGGTCCGGCTGCTCGGCGAGGCCCAGCTTGGCGGTCTCGCCGACCGCCACCGAGGTGTTGGTGTCGACCGGCTTCAGCACGCCGTCGACGAGCGACAGGCCGTAGCGCGGGTCGACCTCGATGCCGTTGGCGTCGGGCCACTGGTTGAAGACGTCGATGCCGGCCTGGGTGACCTGCTCGGTCGTCGGGTCGCTGACGCCCTGCTCGTCGAGGACGACCTCGCCGACCTGGTCGACGACGTCCTGCGCGTACGCCGGCGCGGACGTCAGCCGGACGTAGTCGGCGCGGACCTCCTCGGGCAGCGTACGGGCGGTGCCCTGCCGCTGCGCGACGTCGTTCTGGTACGTCGAGCCCGCCGTGACGCCGTAGTCGTCGGCGAGCTGCTCGGCCTGCGAGCGCAGCGTGAGCAGCTGGACGACGTACTGGCGCACGAAGCTCATCGGCACCGTCGACTCGAACTGCTCGCCCACCGACGTGCAGTAGTGGGACGTCGTCGTGTCGACGTCGCGGACGGTGAGCACCTCGTCGCCGACCTTGACCGCCACGCCCGGGGCGGCGCTGCCGCACCCGGTGAGCAGCAGACCGGCGACGCCGATCGTCGCGGCCGTCATCAGGCGGGTCTTGCTCACGGGGCTCTCCTGGTCCTGAACGGGTGTCGGGCTGCTGGCGAGGCGGCGGGCGGGGCGATGATCTCGTCGATCACCCCACGGGCCCATTCAAGCAGGGCCACGCCGGCCACCGGACGGACGGGGAACCCCGTCCCCTGCGGTCGCGGCACGAGGATCGTACGCACCGGGGCCTTGACGACGCTGCGCGGATGCAGCCGCTCGAGGCGTACGACGCGGGAGTCGGGGAGGTCGACGGGCGCGAACCGGATGTACTTGCCCGACACCGTGACCTCGCTGACGCCGACCTGGCGGCACCGGGCGCGGAACATCGCCACGAACAGCAGCGACCGCACGGCCTCGGGCGGCTCGCCGTAGCGGTCGACCAGCTCGGCGCGGACCTCCTCGACGTCGGCGTCGGTGCGCACCTCGGCGAGGCGCTTGTAGATCTCCAGGCGCAGGCGCTCGCTGGGGATGTAGTCGTGCGGCAGGTGCGCGTCGACCGGCAGCTCGATGCGGACCTCCGCGGCCACCTCGTCCTCGCCGCCACCCTTGAACTCGGCCACGGCCTCCCCGACCAGCCGGACGTAGAGGTCGAAGCCGACGTCGGCGATGTGGCCGGACTGCTCGCCGCCGAGCAGGTTGCCCGCGCCGCGGATCTCGAGGTCCTTCATCGCGATCGCCATGCCGCCGCCGAGGTCGGAGTGCTGCGCCAGCGTGGCGAGGCGCTCGTGGGCGGTCTCGGTCAGCGGCTTCTCGGCCGGGTAGAGGAAGTAGGCGTACGCACGCTCGCGCGAGCGGCCGACGCGACCGCGCAGCTGGTGGAGCTGCGAGAGGCCGAGGGTGTCGGAGCGCTCGATGATCATCGTGTTGGCGTTGGACACGTCGAGACCGCTCTCGACGATGGTGGTGCACACCAGCACGTCGAAGCGCTTCTCCCAGAAGTCGAGCATGACCTGCTCGAGGGCGTGCTCGCCCATCTGGCCGTGGGCCGTGGCGACGCGCGCCTCGGGCACCAGCTCGCGGATCCGGGCCGCGGCCTTCTCGATCGACTGCACCCGGTTGTGGATGTAGAAGACCTGGCCCTCGCGCAGCAGCTCGCGGCGTACGGCGGCGACGACCTGGCGGTCCTCGTAGGCGCCGACGTAGGTGAGGACCGGGTGCCGCTCCTCGGGCGGAGTGGTGATCGTCGACATCTCGCGGATGCCGGTGACGGCCATCTCGAGCGTGCGCGGGATCGGCGTCGCGCTCATCGACAGCACGTCGACGGACGTACGCATCCGCTTCATCTGCTCCTTGTGCTCGACGCCGAAGCGCTGCTCCTCGTCGACGACGATCAGGCCGAGGTCCTTGACCTTGATGTCCGGGTTGAGCAGGCGGTGGGTGCCGACCACGATGTCGACCGAGCCGTCGGCCAGGCCGGCGACGACCTCCTTGGCCTCCTTGTCGGTCTGGAAGCGCGACAGCCCCTTGATGACCACCGGGAAGCCCGACATCCGCTCGGAGAACGTCGACAGGTGCTGGGTGACGAGCAGCGTCGTCGGCACCAGCACGGCCACCTGCTTGCCGTCCTGCACGGCCTTGAACGCCGCCCGCACCGCGATCTCGGTCTTGCCGTAGCCGACGTCGCCGCACACGAGCCGGTCCATCGGCACGACCTGGCGCATGTCGGCCTTGACCTCGTCGACGGTGGTCAGCTGGTCGACGGTCTCGTTGAACGGGAACGCGTCCTCGAGCTCGCGCTGCCACGGGGTGTCGGGGCCGTAGGCGTGCCCCTTGGTGGCCTGCCGGGCGGCGTAGAGCTTGATCAGCTCGGCCGCGATCTCGCGGACCGCGCGACGCGCCTTGTTCTTGCGCTTGGTCCAGTCGCCGCCGCCGAGCCGGTCGAGGCTGGGGTTCTCGCCGCCGACGTAGCGGGTGACCTGGTCGAGGGTGTCGGCCGGGACGTAGAGCATGTCGTTGGGGCCGCCGCGCTTGCTGGCGCCGTACTCCAGGACGAGGTACTCGCGGACCGCGCCACCGATCTCGCGCTGCCTCATCTCCACGAACCGGCCCACGCCGTGCTGCTCGTGGACGACGTAGTCGCCGGCCTTGAGCTCGAGCGGGTCGATCTGCTTCTTGCGACGCGTCGGCATCCGGCGCATGTCGCGCGTGGAGGCCTTCTGTCCTGACAGGTCGTCGCCGGTGACGACGGCGACCTTGGCCTGGTCGTCGACGAGGCCGTGCACGACGTGGCCGCACGTCACGGTCACCACGCCGGGGCCAGCCGTGCCGCCCTCCTCGACGAGGCGCGCGGCGATGTCGTGCTCCCCGAGCAGCTCGACGAAGCGCTGGGCGGGGCCGTGGCCGGGGTGCACCACGACGACGTCGAGGCCTGCCGTCGACCCAGCCGCCGATGTCGGAGACGGCCTGCTCGAGGTCGCCGCGGTAGGCCTCGGCGCCGTGGGTGGGCAGCGTGACGGAGCCGTCGTCGACCTCGTCGAGGCCGAAGGGCGACACCGACCACCACGCGTGGCCGAGGCCGAGCGCGTGGAGGCGGACGTCGGCGATCTCGCGGTAGGACGCGGCGCCGAGGTCGATCGGCGCGGTGCCACCGCCGGCGGCTGCCGCCCACGAGGCCCCGAGGAACTCCTCGCTCGTCGCGACGAGGTCGTGCGCGCGGCTGCGCGCTCGCTCGGGGTCGAGGAGCAGCACGGTCGTGTCGGCGGGCATCAGGTCGACGAGGAGCTCCATCGTGTCGACGAGCACCGGGGCGAGCGACTCCATGCCCTCGACCGCGATGCCGGCGGCCATCTTGTCGGTGAGCTCGAGCAGCTGCGGGTGCGCCCGGCCGAGCTCGGCGGCGCGACGGCGTACGTCGTCGGTGAGCAGCAGCTCCCGGCACGGCGGCGCCCACAGGCGCTGCACCGTCTCGAGCGTGCGCTGGTCGGCGACGGCGAACGCGCGGATCTCCTCGACGTCGTCGCCCCAGAACTCGACGCGGAGCGGGTGCTCCTCGGTCGGCGGGAAGACGTCGACGATGCCGCCGCGCACCGCGAACTCGCCGCGCCGCTCGACCATGTCGACGCGGGTGTACGCCGCCTCCGCCAGGCCGCGGACGACGTCCTCGAGCGGGTGGGAGTCCCCCGGCGCCAGCTCGACCGGCGCGATGTCGGCGAGACCCGGCACCTGCGGCTGGAGCAGGCTGCGGATCGGCGCGACGACGACCTTGAGCGGACCGTTGGCGGCATCGGTGCCGGGGTGCCTGAGCCGGCGCAGGACCGCGAGCCGGCGCCCGACGGTGTCGCTGCGGGGGCTGAGCCGCTCGTGCGGCAGCGTCTCCCAGCTCGGGTAGTAGGCGACGGTGTCGGGGTCGACGAGGTCGGTGAGCTCCTCGACCAGGTCCTCGGCCTCGCGGGAGGTGGCGGTCACCGCCAGCACCGTGCGGCCGCGCTCGACCAGGCCGTGCACGACGAACGGCCGCACCGCTCCCGGGCCGGTCAGGTCGAGGGCGGGCTGCACCGCCGCGTCGGCCAGCGCGCCGGCGAGCGTCGGCGCGGCGACGAGGCGCCCGGCGACGGCGAGGAGAGGCGTGGACGACACCGTGGATCCCTTCTCGGAGCACGCAGAAAGACCCCCGTCGTGACGAGGCCGGGGGGAGTTTGGAAGTCTACGGGTGTGGTGGTTTGTCCCACGCGTCACGGGGTAGCACCACTACGACGCCCGGCGCCCGAGCGCCGGTCTGCCCAGACTCTCGAGAGGAACAACGGGGAACATGCGCATCACTCGACTCGTGGCCGGTTCGGTCACTGCAGGACTGCTCGGCCTCACGCCGATCGCCATCGCCGCACCCAGCCAGGCGGCCGACAACTGGACCACCACCACGACCGCGGCGCCTGACAAGACGCGGATCGTCTACGGCGAGGCCGTCAACATCGTCGTCGACGTCGACGGCTCCGACGGGCTCGGCCCGAGCTCCGGCACCTCGACGCTGTACGCGATGGAGGCAGGATCGACCGCGTGGGTCCCGGTGGCGACCGGCGCCTACCCGGGCAGCGACTTCTACCCCGTCGAGCCCACCAGGAACACGACGTACAAGGTCGTCTTCGGCGGCTACACCGACCCGGTGCAGACCCAGTTCAGCGACAACTACGCGCCGAGCGAGTCCGCGACGTTCACCGTCGAGGTCGCCCGCAAGATCACGTACCCGTCGTCGGGCTTCGTGCTCAAGGGCAAGGTGACGCCCGACTACGCCAAGAAGAAGATCGTCATCAAGGTCTCGAAGAAGCAGAACAAGGGCTACAAGTCCTTCAAGACGATCAAGACCAACGCGAAGGGCAAGTACAAGATCACGCTGCCCCGTCGTGGCGGCACCTGGTACTGGAGCTTCGTCGTCAAGGGCGACGACCGCTACCTCGCCAACGGCTTCGTCTGGAAGACCTTCGTCGGCTGACCCCGACACCTCGCACACCGGCCCGGCAGAGCTCCTCTGCCGGGCCGGTGTCGTCTCCGCCGCGCGCGGTCCCGTGTGACAGTGGAGGCATGACCCGTACGCCGTTCCTCGCCGCGCTCGCGGCCGCGAGCGTCCTGGTGACCGGAGCGTGCGGCGGCGCCGTCGCCCGCCCCGGCGGGCGGCCAACCTGAGGCCCGCCGATGCGGCGGCCGCGGAGCAGGTGCCCGGCGCCGACCCGTTGGCTCCCGCACTGGCAGGCACCCCCGCTCGCCCGACGACGCCCGCGCAGGCCGCGGACATGGTGACGGCGGCACAGGAGGTGATCCGCTCGGACGCCCCGACGCCGACCTGCTCGCGGCCGCGGGACACACCGCGCAGCTCGCCGTCCGGGAGATCGCCGTCCGCCGCGCGTGGCTGCCCCGGGTGCTCGACCTGCTCGGACCGGACGACCGCGCCTGGGTGCGTACGACGGTCGCCGCACGGCGCGAGTTCCGCTCGATGCACCCGAGCGCGAGCGCCGACCTCGCCGACGAGCTGCCGGCGTGGCGCATCGTGGCACCGGCGCCCGCGCGCACCCTGCTGCGCAGCTATCGCGAGGCGGAGCGCCGCTTCGGCGTCGACTGGGAGTACCTCGCCGCGATCAACCTGGTCGAGACCGCGTTCGGCCGGATCCGCGGCACGTCGGTGGCCGGCGCCCAGGGGCCGATGCAGTTCATCCCGACCACGTGGGACATCTACGGTGCCGGCGGGGACATCGACGACGCGCACGACGCGATCCTGGCCGCGGGCCGGCTGCTCCGGGCCAACGGCTTCGCGCGCGACAAGGGTGCGGCCCTGTGGCGCTACAACAACTCGTGGGCCTACGTCCGCGGCGTCACGCTGCACGCACAGGCGATGCAGCGCGACCCGCGACAGCTCCACGGCTTCCTCGCCTGGCAGGTCTACTACCTGACCGAGGTCGGGAGCGTCTGGCTGCCCGAGGGCTACGTCCACCGGCGGCCGGTGCCCGTGCGGGCGTACGTCGCCGCCCACCCGGAGCGGCTGCCCTAGCTGCCCCGGACCGTCAGGCCGGCGGCGGGCCGGCGTCGACCTCGGCCTGCGAGCGCAGGATGCAGAACTGGTTGCCCTCGGGGTCGGCGAGGACCACCCAGCCGGTGCCGGGGCCGTACTGGCCGCGCTGGTCGTCGACCTGGGTCGCGCCGAGTCCGAGGACCCGCTCGACCTCGGCGTCGCGACTGCCCTCCCGCGGGCGCAGGTCGAAGTGGATCCGCTTGGCCGGCAGCTCCCGGTCCGGGACCTCGATGAAGAGGATGCTGTGGCCGGTGTCGGCGTCGAGGATCATGCACTCCTCGTGCCCGGGCTCGTTGGGGTCGCCGTCGACGTCGACGTAGCCGAGCAGCGCCTTCCACCACTCGGAGAGCTCGTAGGCGTTGCGGCAGTCGACGGTCGTGTGCGAGACGAAGGAGGTCATGGCGCCACGCTCGCGTGGTCGGCGCCTGCCCGCAAGCCGGTTTCTCCGGGTCAGTCGGTGCCGTGGCGGCGTACGAAGTCGACGATCGCCTCGGCCAGCTCGGGGCGGCACACGATGAGGTCGGGCAGCGAGGTGTCGTCCTCGTTGTAGACGATCGGCGAGCCGTCGACGCGGCTGCAGTGCAGGCCGGCGGCGCGGGCCACGACGACGGGGGCGGCGTTGTCCCACTGGTACTGGCCGCCGGCATGGACGTACGCGTCGGCGACGTCGCGCACCACGCTCATCACCTTCACGCCGGCGCTGCCCATCGGCACCAGCTCGGCGTCGAGCTCGGCGGCCAGCGCCTCGACGAAGGCGGGCGGGCGGCTGCGCGAGACCGCGATCCGCGGCCGGGTCGACGTACGCGCGGGCAGCACGCTGGGCCGACCCGTGCTGAAGGTCTCGCCGAGGGCGGGCTGCGCGACGGCGCCCGCGACGAGGTCACCGTCCTCCCACAGCGCGACGTGGACGGCCCAGTCGTCGCGCGGCGGCTCGGAGAACTCGCGGGTGCCGTCGAGCGGGTCGATGATCCACACGCGCCGGGCGGTGAGGCGCGACTTGTCGTCGGCGGCCTCCTCGGAGAGCACGGAGTCGTCGGGCCGGTGCTGGGTCAGGACCCGGTCGAGCTCGGCCTGCGCGGCGGCGTCGCCGGCGTCCTTGAGGGCCTTGCCCTCGAGGCCGTCGGCCTCGGCCCCGGCGCGTACGTCGAGCAGGACCGTGCCGGCCCGCTCGGCCGCCCAGACGGCGAAGGCGTGGTCGTCGAGCGTGGTGGGATCCATCATGGCGGCAGCCTATCGACGCAGCCTCAGCCCTGGACCCCCTCCGGGGACTGGCGCGGGCGGATCATCGCGGGCGCGATGCTGTCCCCGACCTCGTGCACCTGGCGGAGCATGGCGACCGCCTCCAGCTGCGTCCGCGCGCCGATCTTGTTGCGCAGCGTCTTGACGTGGCTGCGGACCGTGCCGTCCGTCACCCCCAGGAGCTCCGCGACCTCGTGCACCCGGCGTCCGGACGCCAGCAGCTCCAGTACCCGTTGCTGCCGCGGGGAGAGCGTCGCGATCAGCGACATCAGATCCTTCTGCTTGTCAAGGGCCGCGACCCAGGCCGCGTGCAGTGAGGCGCGCTCGTCCGGAGTCCATCAGGGACTGACCTGCGGTGAAGTTCTCCAACATGCCCGCGAGCTGTCCGACGGAGCTGGACGTGGTGACCACATCGACCGCACCACCCACCACCAGGCCACCCCACCAGGCCTTGGACGCGGAAGGGTCCGACACCGCCACCCGCACGTCGCCGAGCGCCACGAGCCGTCCGATCTGCGCCACCTCCTCCGGATCGTCCACTCCGTCGAAGACGGCCAGCACGTGCTGGATCGGGGCGGCGCCGGGTCGCGACTGCGCGTCGCTGAGCACGGCGTCCCACGCGTGGAGCTCCACGGACGGCTCCCGCCGAGCGCAGTGCGACGGTCACCGCTTGGGCGACCAGCAGGTGCGGAGACACCACCCAGGCCGTGCTCCGTGCGCCGGAGGTGGAGTTCGCGACCACGAGCGCGAGCGGTCCTGCGGCGTCCATCCCACCTCCCTTTGGGCCAGTGCCTCGGACAGACTCTGGCGCGCGCCGGGCCCCACTCCCCGCCTCACCGGGCAACGTGCACCGAATTGGGGAGACGGCGCCCGGGCCGGAGGTCGGGTGCTCGTGCCGCGGCCCCAGAGCTGGTCTTGCCACGGCGTTGAGCGGCGCTGACGCCGACCTTGCGGCGCACTTGACCAAGATCTTGGGAGCTCTTGCGAGGGCGGTCCAGACCGGCTCTGCCTCATTTGAGGTACGACCGTCACAATCGATGGACACCCCCGAATCCCGGGTTCCAGTGTGCAACCGGAGCCCACGCCGCACGGCGGCGATCGCTCGTCTGGTCCTGGGGAGAGGACACGGCGAGCACGGGACTTGGGGACAAGCAGTAGTGGTACCGGGGGGTACACATGCAGGACTTTCATCTGGGGGAGCGGCGGCGGACTCTTGCCGGCGGGGCCGTCGGACTGGCGTGCGCCGCCGCACTGATCTGGGTCGGGTCGGGGAGAGCCGAGCTGATGTTCGGCGCGTCGACGGCGAGGGCGCTGCCGCCGCTGGCGGACGGTGTCCTCGGCGGCATCTTCGCCGCAGGGGCCGCCTGTGCGGCGGTCGCCACCTGGCGTCGGCACACCGGGCGGGCGACGGGATGGATCGTTGCCACGGGCGCCCTCCTCGCGGCCCAGGCCCTGCTCGTCACCTTGCTCGCGCTGCGGAGCGTGCCGCCGCGCACGCCGATCACCCTCGGCCTCCTCCTGCTCGTCGCCGTGGCCGGACTGGTCGCGGTCGTCGGTCCGCTGCTCGCCCTGCGCCGCGCCACCCACGTGCTCGACGACGGCTTCATCATCGGGCTCGGCATGGGCCTGGTGGCGTCGGGCCACCTGCTGCTGCAGATGCCCGTGGCCTCACCCTCCCCTCCGCTCGCGTGGTCGTGCTCGGCGTGGTCGACTGGCGACGCACCTCGTGGCCGCCGCGCTGGTGGTGCGGCACCGCACGCCCTCGACCGGCGATTCTCGTGGTTCCTGCTCCCGACAGTGCTCGTCGTCGACGCCGGCCTCCTCGTCCACGTGGGCGGCCTCGCCGGCACCGCCTGGGACACCGCGGGCTCCACGGCGCGCGCCGCGATCGCCGCGGCCTGGCTGACGATCGCCTGGTTCAGTCTCCGCGATTGCGCTGGAGGAGGACCGACGGCGCATGCGCACCTTCGAGCAGGTCCTCGTCACCTCCACCCGCGACCAGCGTGAGCGCATGCACGAGCTGCGCAGCACCCTCGCCGGCCTGGTCACCGGATCGGCGATGCTGGACAACCCGGCCGTGCCGGCCGAGGTCCGCCAGCGGATGCTGGCGCTCCGTGCGCCACGAGCTCGACCGCATGGAGCGCCTGGTGTCGGCGCACGAGCGAGACCGCGACCGACATCGACCTCGACGATGCGATGAGCCTGATCCTCGACCTGCAGCGGCTCAAGGGCCGTCGCGTCGAGTTCCGCAGCAACGGCGACGTCGTGCACGCCCGGTTCGACGCCCTCTCCGAGGTCGTCAACATCCTCATGGACAACGCAGCGACCCACGGCGGGACGGACCGCAGCCTCATCGAGGTCGTCCGCAGCAGCGAGGAGATGGTCGACATCAAGGTGACCGACTTCGGCCGTGGCATCCCTGCGGAGGAGCGGACACAGATCTTCGACTGGGGCAGGCGCGGCCTCGACTCACCCGGTGAGGGCATCGGCCTCCACCTGGCACAGCGGCTCATGACCGAGGACGGCGGCACCCTGCGCCTCGCCGACGACGCCGGCGTCGGATCGTCCTTCGTGATCTCCTTGCCGGCGGCCCGCCGCTCCCCGGAGAACGACCTGACCGCGGAGGTCGGCCATGGCTGGCGCCTCTCGGGCTGACCATCGCGTGGTCATCATCGACGACCACGCGCTCCTCGCCGAGTCGCTCGAGCTGGCCCTGTCGCTCGAGGGGTACGACGTACGGCGCCTCGAGATGCCGGAGGACGGCGGCTCCATGGCCACCCTGCGGTCCCTGGCACTGCGGGTGAACCCCCGCACGGTGCTCCTCGACCTCGACCTGGGCAGGTTCGGCGACGGCATGAACCTGATCGCGCCGCTGGCCCGGGCCCACGTCAATGTCGTCGTGCTGACCGCATCGGAGGACGTCGGGCGCTGGGGCGGGTGCATGCGGCTCGGAGCCCGCAAGGTCCTGCCGAAGAGCGGAGCGCTGCAGCAGGCCCTGTCCACGGTCCGACGGCTTCACCAAGGGTTGCCGGTGGTGACGCGGGAGGAGCTGGAGGCCCTGCTCGACGCGTGGTCCCAGCAGAGCCGGGTCGACGACGACATCCGCCGTCGGCTGGACCGGCTCACGCCTCGCGAGCGCCAGGTCCTGGGGGCTCTCACCGAGGGCCGCACCGTCCGTGCCATCTCTCAGGAGAGCGTCGTCTCCGAAGCGACGGTGCGCACGCAGGTGAAGTCCATCCTCAACAAGCTCGAGGTGTCCTCCCAGCTGGCGGCCGTCGGGATGGCCAACTACATCGGGTGGCAGCAGGGCGCATGACGACTCAGCGTGTGACGAAGTGGCGAACGGGGACCGACGCGTGTCCGGAGTGAGTGGCGTCCGCGCCTTCTCGACGAGTGCCTTCACGTGGGAGGCCCTCAACGAGATGGCTGCGGCACAGAGACACCGTGGCCCCGACGGCTCGGACGTGTGGGTCGGACCCGACATCGGCCTCGCCCAGTCCCGACCCAGCACGCCGTCCCTCGAGCAGGCATCCGGACCCGCCCGGTCCGTGGACGGGCGATGGGTCGTCGCCCTTGACGGGATGGTCCTCAACCACGACAGCCTCCGGTCCGTGCTGGACTACCCGTTCCGCACACATGACGACGCTGAGGTCGTCGTCGCAGGGCTCGCCCTGGAGGGCATCAGCTTCGTCGAGCGGCTGGCCGGTCGGTTCGCCTTCGTCGCCCATGACCTGCGCACCGGCACCACGCACCTCGTCCGCGATCGCGTGGGCGTCCAGCCACTGCACTACCGCCACGTTCCCGGAGGGATCGCCTTCGCGTCCGAGGTCAAGGCCCTGCTGGTGCTCGGACCACCACCGCAGGTCGACCATCGCAGCCTCGACGCCTACCTCGCGTGCCGCGCCGTCCCGGCTCCCGACACCCTGTTCGAGGGCATCAAGAAGGTACGTCCAGCACACCGGGTGTCGATCATGCCCAGCGGCCACGTCGAGGATGTGGCGTACTGGATGCCGCCGGAGGCAGACCCCGACGGCACCTGGAGCGACGGTGACGCCGTCGAGTCCGTCCGAGACGGCCTGCGCGAGGCCGTCCGGTCTGCTCTCGTCGACGGCGCAACGGTCGGCGTGCACCTGACCGGCGGTCTTTCCAGCAGCCTGCTGGCCGCGCACGCGCAGCAGCTGCGGGGGGATGCCCCCCTGCACAGCTTCGCCTTCGCCTCCGAAGACACCCCGCCTGCCGAGGTCGAGTGGACTCGGCGGATCAGCAGGCTGCTGGGGACCGAGCACCACGAGGTCCGACCCGTGCTGTCAGACCTGCAGGACCTCTGGAGCCACCTCAGCTGGCACCGCGATGCGCCGCTGTCGGAGCCGACGGACCTCGCAGTCCACGCCTTGGCCCACGCGGCCGGCGAGCACGTGCCGTCGCTGATCTCGGGAGACGGCGCCGACGAGCTCTTCGGTGGTCATCAGCGCTACCGACTCGCACGGCTCGCCGAACGTTCGTCGGTGCTGCCCGGCCGCCTCGGCTCCAGTCTGAGCCGCACGCTGGAGCGTCACCAGGGGGCTACGTTCTCAGCGCCCGAACGCCAGCGCCTCCTCGGTGAGGCACCCCCACGCGACCGTCGCCTGGCGCCCGCGCTCGGGACGGATCCCGTCGACCGAATGCTGCGCCACGACCTGCGCCACGCACTCCCCGACGACGTGCTCGAGCGCCTCGACCGGATGTCGATGGCTGCCTCCCTGGACGTGCGGCTGCCTTTCCTGGACCATCATCTCGTCGAGCTCGCGTTCCGTCTGCCGACGTCGGTCAAGGTGCGCTCCGGATGCACCACGTGGGTGCTGCGGGAGGCTGCCCGGCCGCTGCTGCCCGACGAGGTGATCGAGCGCCGGGTCTCCGACAGTCCCGTCGCCACAGTCTCGTGGTACGCCGTCCTGCGTGACACCGCGCGCCAGCGGCTCACCGGCACGGACTCCTGGGTCGCGCAGACCTTCGACCAGGGGCTGGTGCGCGACCTCCTGCTGCGGCACGAGCACGGTGGCCACGAGGAGAGCCGGCTCTGGGCTCTGCTGTCCCTGGAGCTCTGGCACGACTGCTTCTTCGGTTCCGGACCCCACATGCCGCAGCCACGCGGAGGCGCACAGCCCGGGCTCGTGCAGGCGACTCGCCCGGCGTGACGGGCTGCGGCGGTCGAGGAGGGGGAGCCTCGACCACCGCCGCCGGCTCACCTCGTCGTCCGTGGCGAGGTGTGGGGGTTCCTCGTCATCCACTCGGTCAGAGACCCGGTACTGGAAGAAATGGACCGGGTGAACCAGCGTTGTACACCGCTTCGACAGTAGCCGCGAGCGTATGGCCGGCCCATCCCTCGGAGTGGGTATCTGTGTCTGGCGAGGTCTCGCAAGGCTTTCGCCGACTTGCGGCATGTGCGCCCCACGGCCGGTTCATGGGCTCGCACCACGGCTGAGGCAGCACCCGCTCGCCGGCGCTGGAAGGGGGCTCGGCGATGACGCAGGCCGAGGTCCGCACCTGTCCGCGAGGTCGAGCCGCAGGATGCAGCCGGGCGTACTGAACTGCGGGACCGGCGGGCCCGGACCACCCAGCGGCTCAGCGCGACGCGACGTCGGCGCGGTCCACAGGCAGGCAGGCAACATTGAGCACGAACGCCACGGTGCTGGGTGTCGGGTCGACGAGGCCCGAGGCCATGCGGTCCACCCATGATTCGTCCAGGACCCCGTGGCGCGCGGCGGCCTCGAGCAGCGTGGGGTCGCTGCGCCACTGCTCGACGACCTTGGCCGCGAGCGTCGTGGCGCCCGCAGCCGGTCTGGTGGTCCGGCCCAGCCGCTGCCGGGTCTTGGCGTTCGCCTTCCTCGCGAGCGCCTCGACGGCACGGGCCCGGTTCAGCAGACCTGCCGTGGCGTAGGCCTCGGGTGGCGGCCTGCCATCCAGGGGCACCCGCCCCAGGCCGGGGTCCAGCGCCATCTGCAGGCGGGCGAGGAATCGTGAGTTCCGCTTGCTCTGCGGCGACATCGACTGCGCGATCGCGATGAAGCGGTCGTCCAGCATGGGATTGACCACGGTGCGATCGAGGCAGACGGCCGTGTCGGTCACGCCGGCCCAGCGCTGCATGCGCTGCTCGAGGTAGAAGTCGTCGGTGGCGGCCAGCCACTCCTTGCCCGTGGCGGCCATCAGGCCGAAGATCCGGTCGACCGCGTGCTCGCGGGCCCCGGTGCGCAGCTCGGGCGTCAGGGCTGCGGGGTCTATCGCCTCGTTGGCGAACATCCGCCACGCGGTCAGCCGAGCCACTCGGGACCGGGAGACCGACGTGTCGCGGGAGTTGCCCAGGTAGTAGAAGCCCCTCGCGACCTCGCCCCCGAGGCCGGCGATCCGACACCCCTGCTCGAACCGTCGCTCGACCAGCGTCAGCCGGCCAGAGCCACCGGGTCCGCCATGCCTTCCAGCCGCTGGCTGGCGTCCGTGCACAGGTCGAGGGCCTCGGCAGGGTCCATCGCGGCGAGGGACTCCAGCTCCTCCACGTGGTGACGCAGTCGCGAACGACGGGCGATGTCGGCGGCGATCTCGGCATCCTCGGAGCCCGGCACCCGCAGGGTGATCGCTCTCAGTCCGCGACGGAGCTCCTCGGGGATCGCGCTGAGCAGGATCCGCGAGTCCTGACCGCCCGTGAGCTGCAGGGTCGCGTCCGGGTGGTCGCCCACGTATGCGGTGAGGTACGTCCGGAGGACGTCGGCTGCCGCCTGGACGGCTTCTTCCAGCTCGAGACGGGTGGGCTCGGCGTGGGGGCCGGACTGCACCGTCATCCGGCCATGCCTCGAGGCGCACCAGCTCGCCGGCGCCGACCTTGGTGACGCCCTCGAAGAGGGTCCACTGCCCCACCTGCCAGCCGAGGAGGCTCTGCAAGGTCAGGGACGTCGAGGTCGAGGGGACGCTGCACCCGCAGGACGGCCAGGACGCGTGCCGAGGTGCTCACTGCGGCCCACTCGTCCCTGCTGGCCCGGTAGAGGTGCCGGAACGCCCAGCGCGTCGGTCACGGCCACCGCCTCCCCGCGCCCGGCAGCGTTCGCAGGGCGGCGAACGGGCGGGAGTCACGTCGGACGAGCGCCCGAGGTCACCCCGGGCCAGCAGGTCCGCCACCTCGTCGGCCGAGAGTCCTCGCTCGCGGCGGCGCGGACCACGGCTGAGCAGCAACGAGCCGTCGCATCGGGGCCAGGCCGCCCCACGTGGCCACGAGGAGTCCGGCTCCTCGTGCAGGGCTGCATCCGCGATGCCGGCCGAGGTCAGCGCGACGGCCGAGGTCGACCGCGGCGCCGGCGACCGGGTTGCGCTGCGAGACGGCGAGCACCCCCGGCGTGCGTCATGCGTCCAGCCCGGGTGTCGCCCCAGCGAGGAGCACCGCGTCGCCCGCGACGACCTGCTCGGCGATCCCCAGGCGCCCGCGTGGTCCGTCTTGCCGTTGCCGAGACGCGGCAGCGCCGAGACCGGGACGAGCCGGTCGGGAAGGACGCCGGGCGCGACCCGTGCCGCGAGGTCCTCGCGGACGGCCCCGAGGGGCTCGGCCGCGCCCTCGACGAGGGTGACGAGCGAGCCCCCTCGGGTCGCGACCGTGTAGGAGGCGATGCCGCGGAGGTCGCGGAGCGCCGTGTCGACGTCGTCGAGGTTCACGAAGCCGGCCCTGCGCTTGACCAGGCGGCCCACCCGACCGAGGCAGAACAGACCTCGCCGTCGGCGAGCAGTCCGAGGTCACCGGTGACGACGCGGCCCTGCTCCCAGCGCGGGTAGTCCTGCCCGCCTCCACCGAACAGGTACCCGGCTCCCACGTGGGGCGAGTGCACGGCGATCACCTCGCTCCCGGTCCCCCACACGTCCTCCGTCACCAGCCCGACCCCCCACGGCCCGAGCCGCCCGCGGCCGACCGAGACCGAGCCGTCGACGGCCCGCAGCTCGTCGACGCTGGTGTACGCGGCCGTGCTGGCGAAGCCCGCCGTCTCACTCGTGCCATAGGTGTTGACGAGGGTGGTGACGCCGAGATCCAGCGCTCGTGTCGCCTGCGCCAGTGTGAGGCGGTCCCCGCCGGAGCCCCAGACCCTCACCCCGCAAGGGGTCCCACGCAGTGCCTCCGTCGCGGCGAGGTCGATGTAGCCCGCCGAAGAGGTAGCCGTCGCCCACGTGGGGCGAGTGGATGGCGAGCACCTCGTCCTCCCTCTCCCCCGGCACCGGCTCGTCGGTCACGAGGTACACCCGCCAGGGACCCACCCGGCCGCTGCCGACCGACACCGACCCGTCCCGCGCGCGCACCTCGTCGGCGGAGGAGTACGCGGCGGCGCTGGCGAAGCCGGCCGTCTCGCTCGTGCCGTAAGTGTTGACCAGCGTGGTGCTGCCCAGGCCGAGCACCGTCGTGGCCTGCGCCGGGGTCAGCCGGTCCCCGCCCGAGCCCCAGACGCGCACGTCGCACGGGGTCCCGCGTGCGGCCTCGGCCGCCGCGAGGTCGACGTAGCCCGGAGCCAGCCGTACGTGCGTGGCCGCCCGCCGGGCCAGGAAGGCCAGCGGGCGGACCCGGTCCGCGAGGGAGCCCGACACGTGCAGCCTCGCACCGGCGCTCAGCGCCAGCAGCCAGTTGGTGAGCGCGAGGTCGTACGACGGGTGGGTGGGCTCGGCCCAGTTCGACGTGGCGTCGAGGTCGAGGGCGTCCGCCCCGTGGGGCAGGAAGTCGGCGAGGCACGCCCAGGTCGTCAGCACCCCCTTGGCGCCGACGCCGGTGGTCCCCGACGACATCGCGACGTAGCCGGCCGCGACGGGGTCGGGTCGCTCCGCGCCGCTGGCGCGCGCACGCACCCCGCTCGCGTCGACCACCACGTCGGGGTCCAGCGCGTCGAGCACCGCCTCGGTGCGCGGGCCCGCTCCGGGGTCGAGGAAGCAGACCGCGTGGTCGCCCAGCACGGCCGCGAGCAGGTGGGTCACGGCGGCCACCGAGCCGGGCAGCACGACCGCCACGACGGGCCGCTCCCGTGAGGACGTACGGCCGATCGCTCGTGCGAGGTCCTCGGCCTCGCGCAGGGCGTCGGGCAGAGGGACCGAAGTGCGCGCAGTCCGCCACGACGCTGCCGGGGGCGCGCGCCGCCGCGGCGCGCACCAGCTCGGCCAGCGCGTCCATCTCAGCCGGTGCAGGCGTCGACGTGCGCGGCGAGCGACTCCACCGTCCCGAAGACCTCGGCGGTGATGTCGTCCTCGTCGATCTCGAAGTCGAACCGTTCCTCGATCGCGGTGATCAGCTCGACGAGGGCGAGCGAGTCGAGCTCGGGCAGGCTGCCGAAGAGCTCGGTCTCCGGGGTGTACCGCGCAGGGTCCCCGCCGAGCAGATCGGCCAGCACCTCGGCGAGCGCCACGTGGGTCGGGTGGGTCGTCTGGTGCGTCATCTCGTGCCTCTCTCGTGCCTGTCTGGGTGGCGGCCCGTCGCGCTCACACCAGGACCTCCAGCGGGGCGGGGTGGCTGAGGAACGCGGTCGGGCTCGCGGTGTGGCCGTAGGCACCGGCCTGGAAGAGGACCACCAGGTCGCCCACGTCGCCGCGCGGCAGGGTGACACGGTCGCCGAGCACGTCCAGCGGGGTGCACAGGCAGCCGACCACCTGGACGACCTCGGTGAGCTCCTGGTCCATCCGGTTGCCCACCGCGATCGGGTAGTTGCGCCGGATCACCTGCCCGAAGTTGCCGGACGCTGCCAGCTGGTGGTGCATCCCTCCGTCGACGACGAGGAAGGTCGTGCCGCGGGACTCCTTGCGGTCCACGACACGGGTCACGTAGACGCCGGCCTCACCGACGATGTAGCGGCCGAGCTCCAGCAGCACGCGCGCTCCCGGGAGGCTGCGGTCGCAGTCGGGAGCGCATCAGCTCCTCGAGCCCGTGGCCGACCGCGCCCAGGTCGAGCGCCCGGTCCTTGTCGTAGTAGGGGATGCCCAGTCCGCCGCCCAGGTTGACGTACGTCGGCTCGGCGGCCATCTCGTCCGCCATCCGCAGCACCAGGTCGACCGTGAGCCGCTGCGCCTCGACGAGGATGTCCGCGTGGAGGTTCTGGGAGCCGGCGAAGACGTGGAAGCCGCGGAGGTCCAGCCCCCTGGCCTCCATCTCCTTCAGCAGCCGGGGCGCCTCCTCGGCGTCGACTCCGAACTGCTGGGGTCCACCGCCCATGCGCATGCCCGAGCCCTTGACCGCGAAGTCGGGGTTGAGCCGCAGCGCAACGACCGGGCGGAGGCCGAGCGCCTCGCCGGCCGCGGTGATGCGGTCGACCTCGATCGGCGACTCGACCTCGATGACGACCCCGGCGGCGACCGCCTGGGTCAGCTCGGCGACCGACTTCCCCGGGCCGGCGAAGCTGACCTTGTCCGGCGGCAGCGGCGTGTCCAGGGCCAGGCGCATCTCCGCCCCCGACGCCACGTCGAGGGAGTCGACGGCACGGCTCAGGTGCTGCACGAGCGCGGGCATCGGGTTCGCCTTGACGGCATAGCTGATCTCGAGGTCGTGGGGCAGTGCCGCTCGGAGCTGCTCCACCCGCTGCGTGAGCATGCCCCGGTCGTAGGCGAAGAACGGCGTGCTGCCCACTCGCTGGGCCAGCCGGGACACGGGGACACCGCCGACGACGAGGTCCCTGCCGTCGACCACGGGGACGATGTCGGCGTGCACCGTCCCCGGGCCGCTCACCACGCCAGGCACGTGAGCTCGCTGTAGAGGTAGCCCACCTGCTCGGGGGCGAGGGACGTGCTCCGGAACATCCTGGGACGGGCGTGGGTCAGCGTCGTCGCCCGTCGCACGGGACCGCCCGCCACCCGGCGCTCCACGAGCGTGGCGGGGATGCCGTGCCGGGTGAGCAGGTGCGAGCCCACCCGGCCGGACTCGGCGCGGAAGAGCTCGGGGTTGCTGACGTGGAGGATCGAACCGAAGGCACGGACCCGCTTGCGGGTGTCGCGACGGAAGACCACGTAGCAGTGCTCGCGCGGCGTGCTCAGGAGCAGGTGGCGCGCCGCTGCGGCTCGACGGTGGTCCCGGTAGATCGCCAGGTCGTCGCCGTCGAGGTGTGCGACGAGGGCATCGGGGTCGCCGGTGACCCGCGCCGCTCCCGGACGCGTCGGCAGCGGGGTGTTGGCGACGAGGTCGGTCGTGGTGTCGAGGTCGACGAACTTCAGTCGCCGGTTCAGCGCGACCACGTTGCCGCTCGGGGAGAAGTCGGTGAAGTGGTAGCCCTCCTGCGCGAGCAGGCGTGTCAGGAGGCGGGTGCCCTGGGCCCGGTGGCCCTCCAGCACGCACCATGCGCCGAGGTTGCAGAACTGCTCGAGCCGGTCGTCGACACGCTGCTGGGAGTAGTAGGCGAGGTAGGCGCCGACCGTTGAGCCGTCGTCGGCACGCAGGAGGTAGCCGTGGTTGGGCTGGTCGACGTTCCACGGCACGGTGAGCGCGCGACTCCAGCGCTCGGCGGGGACGCGCTGGTTGAGGTGCGCGGTGAGGAAGCGTGCGACGTCGGGAACGTCGGAGGACGTGATCGCTGACAGCCGAGCCCCCACGGTGCATCCCTCCCTACGGGCGCCAAGCAGTCGGCGCCGGTCACCGACCCCCTGGCGGCGATGCCTCGGATCGTAGGTCCCGCGGGAGGCCCGGCTCGGGGTCCGTACCTGCGCATACCCAAGTTGGGGGGCGTGGAGCCGCCGGACCTCAGGTGCCCCACTCGGGGCCGCGCGGCGGCGCGCAGGGCGGACGGGCTCAACAGCGTCCGGACCGCGCGGCGTGACGTGGCCCGGCCGAGGACGGCCCGGCTCGCCTCCCGCAGCAGCAGCGCGACCCAGAACCCCGCCGAGCGAACCCGGCCGTTGCGACCGGAGAACAGCTTGACCCGGTTGGCCACGAGCATCGACCAGAGGCGTGGCGAGGTGGTGGAGTCACCGCCGAGGTGCACGGCCATCGCCGTCGGCACGAAGCACGTCGTCAGGCCCGCGTCGCGGACCCGCAGGTGGAAGTCGGTCTCCTCGGAGTACAGGAAGAAGCTCTCGTCCCACGGACCGCAGCGGCCCCAGCAGGCGGCGCTGATCAGCTGCGTCGACCCCTCCGCCCAGTCGGTGGGCTGGGTCCGCTCGTACTCCCCCGGCGCGGTCACCACCTCGCCCAGCGTGGCGATGCCGCCGGCCCGCGACGCACCCAGCACCGTGTCGGCGACGGCGCGCAGGACCGTGGGCTCGCGTCGCATCGACGGGACCAGCACGCCGTCGCCGTCGATCAGCCGTGGCACGGCCACCCCCACCCCGGGTGCGTCGAGCGCGCCGAGAAGGGCGGGCACGCAGCCCGGCGCGAGGCGTACGTCCGGGTTGAGCACCAGCAGTGCCTGGTCGGGACCGGCGAGCCGTGCCCCGGCGTTGATGCCCGCCGCGTATCCGGCGTTGCGGCCCATCTCCACCACCGCGGCGTCGGGTGCGAGCTCGCGCACCCGCGACACCGTGCCGTCGCTCGAGGCGTTGTCGACCACGACGAGGCGCCACGGCACGTCGCCCATGCCGACGGGGAGGGACGCCACCAGGTCCGCGACAAGCGCAGCGCTCTCGTAGGTGACCACCACGACGACGACCTCGTCGCTGCGACCCCCGGACATGCCGCCATCGTAGGTTCGGCGCCCGTCGGCCTCGCCCCCGAAATGGGCGAAGACCGCCCACGGGTCGGACCCCGTAGTCTCGCGCGCACAGCTCGCCGGGGACGGGAGGGACCATGCAGGGGCGTTGGACGTCGGCGGTCACGTCACTGGCGGTGGTCGGCCTGCTGCTGGGCTCGGTGCTGCTCGCTGCGGTCCGGGTCGCGGACCCGGACGCCAGGCGGCTCATCGAGCTGGCGTCCCTCAGCCCGCTCGGCCTCCCGCTCGCCGGGACGGCGCTGCTCGGCGCCCTCCTGCTCCTCAGGCCCCGCGGTGCCCGCGTCGTCGCGGTCGTCGCCGCGACGACCCTGGTCGCGGTCCACGGCTGGTGGCTGGCGCCGTTCTACGCCGGCGATCGGCCGGTGGGCGGGTCGGCGTCGCTGGTCGTGCTGGCGCAGAACTTCGAGTACGGGGACGCGCGAGGCGCTGGTCGAGCTGGTCCGCGAGGAGGACGTCGACGTCCTGGTCCTCACCGACGCCGAACGGCACCCGCATCGGCCCGCTCCTGGCGGCCGGCATCGAGGAGTGGCTGCCCCACGCGGCCGGGACCGGCGAGGAGGGCGCGGTCGTGCTGAGCCGGTTCCCCGTCACGGGCACCCGGACGCTCTACGACGGGTCGGAGAGCCGCCTCGTCGAGCTGGAGGCACCCGGTCTCGGCCTGGTCACCATCGCCGCGGTGCACACCCGCCCGCCCTACGACCCCGACGCGTGGCGGCGCGACCACGAGCAGGTCCGTACGGCACTCGCGGCGGTGCGCGCCGACGCGGACCGGGCCGTCGTCGTGGCCGGAGACCTCAACGCCACGCTCGCGCACGCGCCGATGCGGCGCCTCGTGGACCTCGGCCTCAGCGACTCCGCGGTGCAGGTCAACGCCGGCTGGTCACCGACCTGGCCGTCCGGGTCCCACCAGCGCCGCCTCGGTCTGACGGTGCCCGCGTTCGCGGCGATCGACCACGTCCTGACGTCGCCCCTGCTCGTGGCCACGTCGTCGCGGACCGTCGACCTGCGGGGGGCCGATCACCGGGCGGTGCTGGCCACGATCTCCGTCGCCGGCTGAGGCATCCGCACCTCCGGCGGGACCGGCGCCGGTCGCATGACCTCGGCGGGACGGCGCCGACCGCGGTCGCGCACGAACGCGTGCACCGCTGATGCGTCGTCGAGGTCGACGTACACGCGGCCGAGCTCGTCACGGTCGGTCCGCCGCCCCGCTCCGTCCTCCCGTGACGCTGCGCGTGGCCGAGGCACCTGCGGCGCCGGACCCAGCAGGTCGTGGAACACCGAGACGTAGACCTCGGCCTGCTGCCGCCAGTCGAGGAAGGCGCAGACCCGCCGCCTGGCGCGCAGTCCGAGCTCGACGCGCAGCTCCTCGTCGTCGAGGAGGCGTTCGACGTGGTCGGTGAACGCCGTGACGTCGCCCGCCGCGGCGTACACGACGGTGTCCCCGCCCGAGACCCGGGTCTCGACGAGGTCGAAGCACACCGACGGGAGCGCGTAGGCCATGTACTCCATCGTCTTGTTCATCGTCGACACGTCGTTCAACGGCGACTTCGCGTCCGGGCAGAGGCCCACGTCGGCCGCGCTGAGGTGCTCGGCGATCTGGGCGCGGTCGACCCGACCGGTGAAGGTCACGACGTCGTCGAGACCTCGGGCGGTGCAGTCGGCCCGCAGCTGCTCGAGGCAGTCGCCGAAGCCCATCAGCACCGCACGCACGTCGCGACGCCCGCGGGAGCGCACCAGGTCCTCCATCACGTCGAGGACGGTGTCCACCCCGTCCTGAGGCCCCATGATGCCGAGGTAGGCGAGCGTGTACGGCGCGTCCGCCGGCCGCTCCTCCGGAACGAGCGGACGCATCGCGGTCGTGTCCGGCCCGCTGCGGACCACCTTCACGGTGCCGGGGGCGCAACCGCCACGCCGCAACGCGACGTCGCGGTAGGACTCGTTGGTCGAGATGACCCGGTCGGCCGTGTGGAACGTCTGGCGCTCGAGCCAGGTCAGCGCCCACATCTCGGCGCGCTCGCGCACCGAGCGCGGCTCTCCGAAGCGGGACCGGAAGAGCTCGGGGTTGAGGTCGTGGTGGTCGAAGACGAAACGCACGCCGCGGCGCTTCCACCACCTCGCCAGCAACCAGTAGGTGTCGGGCGGGTTGCACGCCTGGAGCGCCTGGAACGGCTGGCGGCGCCACACCGTGCGGGTCAGGATCGCCGTCCGCACCCAGCAGTACACGAACTCGAGGACGTAGCCCAGCAGCCCGCGGGCCTCGGGCGGAGGGCGGTACTTGTAGACGTGGACGCCCTCGATCACCTGGCGTGCGGGGTCGCCAGGTCCCTTCGGGCAGATCACGCTGACGGCGTAGCCGTGTCCACGGAGCGCCTGGCACTCCAGCCAGACCCGGCGGTCCAGGGGCACAGGCAGGTTCTGCACGATCACCAGGACGTGCCGTACCGACCGATGCGCGGCCCTCGACCTCATCATCGTGCGATCACCTCCGGCGCGCACGCCCTGAGGCGAACCGCACACGACCCTCGTCACCATCCACTGCCACACACTCCCCCCGGAACCAGCCTTCAGCCGGAGACTAGGAACGGGCACCGTCGCGGTCATCCGGCTCGCGTCGATATGCCCCAAGCAGGGGACGTCAGCGTCCGGACCCGCTCGTCGGGCGGCCGCCGGACCTAGCATGGTGCCGATGGTGGCGACGACGGAGGGGCCTCGAGCCTCGCGCGGACCGGTGCTCCGCCATGCCGCGCTCGCGTCCTCGGACGACCCGGGCGGCGTGGCCGGCGTTCACCGTCTGCTTCCACGGGATCGGCGTCCCGACGCACGAGAGGGAGCCGGGCGAGGCAGGCTACTGGGTCCGTCGCGAGCAGTTCCTCGCCATCCTCGACTGGGCGATCCAGGTGCCGCAGGTGGCCATCTCGTTCGACGACGGCAACCGGTCCGACCTCGACGTCGTGCTGCCCGCCCTGGTCGAGCACGGCGTGGTGGCGACGTTCTTCCCCGTCGTCGACAGGTTGGGCGACAGGCTGAGCGTCTCGGCGCACGGGCTCGCCGAGCTGGTGGACGCCGGGATGGACGTCGGCACGCACGGCATGACCCACCGGCCGTGGGCGGGACTGCGCGGTGCGGACGCACGCTCCGAGATCCTCGCACCGCGGCACACCCTCGAGGACCTCCTCGGGCGCCGCGTCGACCGCGCCGCCGCCCCGCTCGGGCGCTACGACCGGCACACGCTCGCGCTGCTTCGGGGAAGCGGCTGCGCCGAGGTCAACGTGAGCGACCAGAGGCCGGCTCGCGCCGGGGCCTGGGTCCAGCCGCGCTTCAGCGTCCGCGCCGACGACACCGCCGCCTCGCTGCGGGCCAGGATGCTCGCCTCCATGGACCCCGCCCGGCGGGTGCGCGACGGCATGGTGTCGGTCGCCAAACGCCTGCGCTGACGACGCCTGCTCGAGCCGACCCGGCGTTCCCGCGCGGCGCAGTACCCAGTCGGTGGTATGTCCGTCCCCGAGCGTCCCGCTGCTCCGGAGGATTGTCGCAAGGTGGACGCACCGCGTGGGTCATCGCGGGGGAACGACATCCGGGCAGCACCTGGTGGGGGACGGAGAGCATGAGCATGACGAGGATCAGCGCCACGGAAACCGCAGGTGCGACATGAGGGTCCTGGTGACCGGCGACCGGGGATACCTGGGTTCGGTGATGGTGCCCCACCTGCTGGGCGCCGGGCACGACGTGGTCGGGCTCGACGCCGGTTGGTACGACGGCTGCGACTTCGGCCGACCGTTCTCCGACTACGAGCAGCGCACCGGCGACGTGCGCGACGCCACCCCCGCTGACCTCCGCGGCTTCGACGCGGTGGCGCACCTCGCCGCCATCTCCAACGACCCGATCGGGCACCTCAACCCCGACGCCACCTTCTCGGTCAACGCGCGCGGCGCCGTGCACACCGCCCGGGTGGCGAAGGCCGCCGGCGTGGCGCGCTTCCTGTTCGCCTCGTCCTGCTCCCTGTACGGCGCGGCCGGCGACGGCGTGGTGGACGAGGACGCCCCGTTCCGCCCGGTCACCCCCTACGGCGAGAGCAAGGTCCTGGCCGAGGAGGGCATCTCCGCCCTGGCCGACGGCGACTTCAGCCCGACCTACATGCGCAACGCGACGGCCTACGGCTCGTCGACACGGCTGCGTGCCGACATCGTCGTCAACAACCTGACCGGCACCGCGTTCACCCGCGGCAAGGTGGAGCTGCAGAGCGACGGGTCGCCCTGGCGCCCGCTGGTCCACGCCGAGGACATCGCCCGTGCCTTCGCGGCGGTCCTCGCCGCGCCGGTCGAGGTCGTGCACGACGAGGCGTTCAACGTGGGCCGCGACGAGGACGTCGTCCAGGTCCGCGACATCGCCCACGCCGTGTCGCAGCGCATGGGCGTGCCGGTGACCTTCGCCGACGGCGCCGGCCCCGACACCCGTGACTACCGCGTCGACTTCACCAAGATCGGCCGGCTCCTGCCGGGCTTCGTGCCGGCGTGGACCATCCCCGACGGCATCGCGGAGCTCGCCGCCGACATGGCGGAGCGGGGTCTCGCGGCGGAGGACTTCGAGGGACCCCGCTTCGTCCGGCTGGCTCGGATCCGCGAGCTGCAGGCCGACGGCCGGATGACACCGGACCTGCGCATCGGCGACCGGGTGGAGGTGGCGGCGTCATGAGCCTTCCCGTCTGCCGCCTGTGCGGCGCCGACCTGCACCGGACCTTCGTCGACCTCGGCATGTCGCCGCCGTGCGAGAGCTACCTGTCCGCCGACGAGCTGGACCAGGGCGAGACGTTCTACCCGCTCAACGTACGCATCTGCGAGAGCTGCCTGCTGGTGCAGCTGCCTGCCTACATCGCGGCCGAGGACATCTTCAGCCACTACGCCTACTTCTCGTCCTTCAGCGAGTCGTGGGTCGAGCACGCCCGTCGCTACGTGGAGGACGCCGCCGCCCGGCTGCGGCTCGACGAGGACTCCTTCGTGGTGGAGGTGGCCAGCAACGACGGCTACCTGCTCCAGCACGTGCAGGCCCGCGGCATCCGATGCCACGGCATCGAGCCCGCCGCCAACGTCGCCGAGGCCGCGCGGGCGAAGGGCATCGAGACCACCGTCGCCTTCGTCGGCGAGGCGACGGCCAGCGACTTCGTCGAGCGGCACGGCAGCGCCGACCTCGTCGCCGCCAACAACGTGTTCGCGCACGTGCCCGACATCGTCGACTTCGCCACCGGCCTGCGCATCCTGGCCGGCGAGTCCGGGACGGTGACCATCGAGATCCCGCACCTGCTGCGGCTGATCGAGGGCAACCTCTACGACACGATCTACCACGAGCACTACTCCTACCTGTCGCTGCTCACCACCGCAGCGGGTGCTGGCGGCGGCCGGGCTCACGGTCGTGGACGTCGAGGAGCTCTCGACCCACGGCGGCTCGCTGCGGACGTGGTCGGTGCCCACCGCCGCAGCCGGGGCGCCGAGCGACGCGGTCGCCAAGATCCTCGCCGACGAGGAGGCGGCCGGCCTCCACACGGTCGAGGGCCACGACGGGTTCGCCCGCTCGGTCGCGACCGCCCGCAACGACCTCGTGCAGTTCCTCGTGGAGCGCTCCCGGGAGGGCGCCTCCGTCGCGGCGTACGGCGCCCCGGGCAAGGGCAACACCCTGCTCAACCACGCGGGGGTGCGCGAGGACCTCATCTCGTTCACGGTCGACCGCAACACGTTCAAGCACGGCATGTTCCTGCCGGGCACGCACATCCCGATCCACGAGCCCGAGCACCTCGACCGCGAGCGCCCGGACTACATCGTCGTGCTGCCGTGGAACCTCCGCGAGGAGATCACCGCGCAGCTGGCGTACACGCGCGAGTGGGGGGCGCGCCTCGTCTTCCCCCTCCCGACCCTGGAGGTGATCGGATGAAGGTCGTCCTCTTCTGCGGCGGCATGGGGATGCGGATGCGCTCAGGGGACGACCCCCGCCCCAAGCCGATGATGACCGTCGGCGACCGTCCGGTGCTGTGGCACATCATGCGCTACTACGCCCACTTCGGGCACACGGAGTTCGTGCTCTGCCTCGGCTACGGGGGCCAGCACATCAAGGACTACTTCCTGCACTACGAGGAGACCGCGAGCAACGACTTCGTCCTCTCCGGCGGCGGGCGCGACGTGGAGCTGCTCGACAGCGACATCGGCGACTGGCGGATCACCTTCGTCGACACCGGCCTGACCACCGAGATCGGCGAGCGGCTGCGCCGGGTGCGCCGGCACCTCGGCGACGACGAGATGTTCCTCGCCCACTACGGCGACGTCCTCACTGACGCCCCGATGGACCAGCTCGTCGCCCGGCTCGCGGCAACCGACGCCGTCGGGTCCCTGCTGGCGATCCGACCGCCCGGCTCCTTCCACGTGGTGATGACCGACGAGGACGACCGCGTCTCGGGGTTCCGCTCGGCCGAGGACCTGCCGCTGCGGGTCAACGGCGGGTTCTTCGTCTTCCGCCAGGAGATCTTCGACTACCTGGAGGAGGGCGACGACCTCGTCACCCACGGGTGCGCACGGGCGGCCCGGGCGGGCAAGCTCCTCGCCATCCCGTACGACGGGTTCTGGCGGCCGATGGACACGCTCAAGGAGCGGGCCTCGCTCGAGGCGCTCTACTGGTCCGGCGAGAGCCCGTGGGCACTGTGGCGCCGACCGGCCGAGCAGGCGGTCGTGCCGGCCCCGGAACCGGTCGACGTGCCGGTCCCCGCTCCCCGGCTGGTGGCGACGACGTGAGGGACCTGCACCTGCCCGCCGGGCCGTTGCAGGTCGTGACGGTCGGGGCCCACCCCGACGACGTCGAGATCGGCTGCGGCGGGACCCTGCTCGTGCTCCGGCAGCGGCCCGGGGTGGAGGTGCACGGCCTCGTCCTGACCGGCTCCGCCGAGCGGCGGCTCGAGGCCGAGACCGCCGCCGCGGAGTTCAACGGGGCCGGGGCCGGCGTCACGTTCGGGGACCTGCCCGACTCCCGGCTGCCGGACCACTGGTCCGCCGTCAAGGACGTCCTCGAGGACGCCGCGAGCTCGCACCCCGCGCCCGACCTGGTCCTCGCCCCCCGCCGCGACGACAGCCACCAGGACCACCGGCTCCTCGCGGAGCTGGTGCCGACGGTGTGGCGCGACTCCCTCGTCCTGCACTACGAGATCCCCAAGTGGGACGGCGACCTGGGGCGCGTCACCCACTACGTGCCCCTCGACGCCGACCAGGCCCGGCTCAAGGCCGAGCTGCTCACCAAGGTCTACCCCTCACAGGTCGGCCGCGACTGGTGGGACGACGAGACCTTCCTCGCGCTGATGCGCCTCCGGGGCGTGGAGTGCCGCGCCCCCTACGCCGAGGGCTTCCTGGTCGGGAAGGCGAGGCTCGACCTTGTCGGCTCCGGCGCCTGACCTGCTCGGCGCACGACCCTGTCCCGTCTGCGGGCGTCCCGGGGGCGAGCCGCTGCACGACGTGGCCAGCGTCCCGGTGCACAGCTGCCTGGTCATGGACAGCCGGGCCGAGGCGGTCTCGATCGCCACCGGCGCCCTGGCGGTCGTGCTGTGCCGCGGCTGCGGGGCGATGACCAACCGGCGCTTCGGGGAGCAGGACATGGCCTACAGCGCCCGCTACGAGGACTCGCAGGCCTTCTCGACCACCTTCCTCGACTACGCGCGCGGGCTCGCCGAGCGCTGGGTCGACGCCTGGGACCTCCGGGGTCGCACCGTCCTCGAGATCGGCGCGGGGCGTGGCGACTTCAGCCGCCTGCTGGCCGCTGCGGGAGCCGGCCACGTGCTGGCCATGGACCCGACGGTCGACCCGCAGCGGTTCGGCCAGCTCGACCCGCACGTCACCCTCGTCGCCGAGGCGTACGACGCGGACACAGACCTGGCGTCGGTGGACGCGGTGGCGATGCGCCACGTGCTCGAGCACGTCGACGACCCCGGCGCCATCCTGCGCGCGCTGCGCCGCGGCCTCGCGGAGCGCCCGGACGTGCCCGTGCTCGTCGAGATCCCGGACGCCGGGCGGATCCTCGCCGAGGGTGCCTTCTGGGACATCTACCACGAGCACTGCAACTACCTGACCCGCGAGGTCGCCGTCGAGCTCTTCGAGTCGTCCGGCTTCGCGGTCCGCTCGGCCGCGCTCGCCTACGGCGACCAGTACCTCCTCGTCGAGGCCCTGCCGTCCGGGCACCCACGGCCGATGCGGCTGCCCGGGGCGGAGGTCGACCGGCTCGTCGACGCGGCCGCGGCGTTCCGCGCAGCGGCCCGCGGGCAGGTCGAGTCGCTCGCGCGGACCATCGAGGACCACGCCGCCTCCGGGCGGGTGGTCGTGTGGGGCTCGGGCTCCAAGGGGACCGCGTTCCTGCACGCGCTCGGCCCGACCGCGGCGCTGGTCGACGCCGTCGTCGACGTCAACCCGCACCTCTCCGGCAAGTACGTCGCCGGCACCGGCCACGCCATCCTGGCGCCCGCCGCCCTCGCGGACCGCCCGGCCGACCTCGTGGTCGCGATGAACCCGGTCTACCTCCGCGAGATCCGCGCGGACCTCGACCGGCTCAGCCCGGGTGCGACCCTGGTCGCCCTCGGCACGCACCTGCCCACGACAGCCGCGCGGGCCTGAGCCTCCGCCGAGCACCACTGTCAGGTGCGCGAGCTCTCGTCGCGCTGCCAGGTCTGGAAGTCGCCTGCCCGGACCGCCCGTCGCGCCCCCACCGCGGCGACGACGTAGACCCCGAGGAACACCGGCACGCGCAGCGCCAGGCCGGGCCGGGTCACCGCAAGGCCGGCCAGGGTGCGCACCCGCGTCCGCGACGACGGGCGCCGTACGCCGAGGCGGGCGGCCTGCGCGTTGCCGGTGGCCACGCGGATCCGGCGTCGTACGAGGTCCTGCACGGTGCGCGGTGGGCGGACGACGGCCACGGCGTCGGTGACCACGCGCCGCTCGGCGGCGCTGAAGGCGTCGGACATCCCGAGGTCGTCGTTCATCATCTCCGCCTGGCTGGCGACGCGGGCCTGCGCCTCGCGCGACAGCACGACGACGCCCCGTCCGAACAGCCCGGACTCCACGTGCGGCAGCGCCTCCCAGACGTCGTAGTACCACCGTACCCACCGCGAGCACCCCGCGCGCGGCACGCGGCGCAGCGGCGCCGTGGCGAGCACGCCGCCGTCGTCGAGTGGCGCCAGCAGCGCGAGGACGGCGGACCCCTCGAGCTCGATGTCGGCGTCGAGGTGGACGCGCGGGAAGACGTCGGTGGCGGCGTTGCCGACCCGGACCGCCTCGTTCTTCGACGGCTGGGTGATCTCGATGACCCGGGCGTCGGGGTCCGCCGCGCGGGCTGCCTCGGCGGTCGCGTCCGAGCATCCGTTGCAGACGACGACCACGTCGAGGTCGGCCGCGGCCATCCCCCGGCGCAGCGCGCGCAGCGTGCGGCCGATCGAGGTGGCCTCGTCGTGGGCGGGGATTACGACGCTCGCGACAGTCATTCCCGCTCCATGAGGTCGAGCACCGGCCCGGCCGGCTGGCACGCGTCCTATCCTTGGCACGGCGAACGCCTGGCTCAGGTCCGGCCGGCACCTATCGCCCAAATTGGTGAACCACAGTTGTGCGGCGTCAGACCGGCGCCGTTGTCTCCTCGCGGCGATCACGCACCTTGGGCTGGTCGCGGACCAGGCTCCAGTGAGCACCGGCGCACCCGATGACTAGGAAGAGGAGGAAGGCGCTTTGCCTGAAGCTCAGGGAGTCGAAGACCCCCGCGGCGGCGGCGAGGGCGGCGATCGTCGCCGCCAGCGCCTGGGCCTCGCTCCTCAGCGCGGGGTCAGCGGTGCGCCGTCGGACGCCCCGGGCCACCCCCAACCCAACGACGTGCAGCGCGACGAAGGCAGTCAGGCCGACGGCACCGCCAGCAAGTAGCGATCCGAGGTACTGGTTGTCAAGGAAGAAATAGACGTCCGGCAGAAAGGTGCCGAGTCCGCGACCCAACCACCAATGTCCCTCCATCAAGCCCGGTATCTCCTGGTAGTCCTCGGTCCGGCCCTCGATGCTGGGGTCGTTCCCGAAGCCGGAAAACAGGCTGACCATGGTGCCCAGCAATCCCGGAACCATTGCTCGGAAGAGCCCGAGGCCGACGAGTCCGAGCACGATGGTGTTGATGCGTGCTCGATGAGATAGTGCCACCGCGTAAACCGCGAGTCCCACGGCCAAGGTCAGCACCCCGGAGCGGGAAACACTCATCGGGATGACCACCAGCAAAGCGATCAGAACCAGCCAGAAACGCACGCGGCGTCCGGGGTCCGCATGCAGGCAGAAGTGCAGGGCCAACGGAACCAGGGCGGCGGTCACCACCGAGAACTCGATTGCATGGGAAGCTCCCGCAGTGACCCTTGCGAACCCAGACCGGGTGGCGGACACCACCTCGACGTTCGCAGTGAGCCCGGGCAGAAGCATCGTCTCTCGGAAGTCAAAGCTGGAGAAGGCGAACTCGAGGATCCCGACGAGCGCGGCGATTCCCCCGACCGTGACGAGGCGCTGGAGCAGGATGGTGATGCGGTCTCGACCACCCAGCGCGTCGACCGCGAGCAGGGCGACCCCCAGCATCCCAAGGAGCGGGAAGACGACCCGGTCCGCACTCGCCTGCTCGGCGATCGTCAGGTCCCGTGTCATCCCCCCTGCGTAGGACATCATGGCGGCGCCGGCGAAGGCCAAAAGCACCCAACGCACGGGATGCATCTCGACCGCGTCACTGAGGTTCAAGATCCGGGACGCGACCCAAATGGCGAGAGCCACGAGACCAACCAGGACGGTCGGATTGCCCACGGACTTCAGCGGTCCGACGAGCACGTAGTCCTGCGGCACGAGGAGGAGCAGCACGACCAACAGGGTGAGCACAGAGCAGCCGTCTCGCGCCGAGAGCACCAGCAACCCGATGATCGTGCCGAGAATCATCAGCGCTGCTACCGCACCGCTACCCGTCGGTCCCGTGAACGGGACCAGCGCGAGCAGCAACAGCAGGGCAACCGCCCCCGCAGCGGCAGAGACGAGGAGCGCTCGGCGTAGGGGCTCAGTATGCACTACCGACCGCCGGTGCGACGTGGCCTCTGCGTCCCTCGGCTGGGCTCTCCCGCCGTCGTGCGGTCAGGATTTCGCTGACCATTCCGCCCCACGGGCTTCACCGACTTCTTCCTGGGCGCGCTTCCAGTGGGCGACACAGGCATTTCCACTTGCGGGGCGGACCGTTGCCCCTGTTCCCCACGGGACTTGGCAGGACGCGGTCCAGCCGAGGTCACAGCTGGACGGCTCGCGGCGCTACGACTCTCAAGTTGCCGCAGTATGCGATCGGCGACGATGGACCAGGCGGCTCCCATCAGGACACCGATGCCCATCACGGCGACCACCAGCTTTATCCCCGAGGCGGACGGCTGTTGGTCCGCCTGTGTCCCGGCGAATATAAATGGTTCGTAGCGCCCTGACGACGGCGCGCCCGCCCGGTCCTGGAGCTCGTCTGCCATGCCGGGAGCGGCCCCAAGTACCCGGTTGACGACGTCGCGGACAGCCGTCTCGTCCTCGCCCCACGCACGGACCTCGTACGACGACTCATATGGGGGGATCCGGACCACGTAGGACGAGCCGTTCTCGACCTCACCAGGCCCCCAACCTCGTGTCTTATCGGTACCGAGCTTGGTCTGGGCCTCACGCGAGTTGAGCTGCGCCTCGAGGGCGGCCCCGATCAGCGCACCATCGTTTGCGCCCAGAGGGTTAGGGTCCGCGGTGGCTCCGTTGACGTCCCTGGGCGAGCGCTCGGATTGGATCAGCCCATAGGATGCATACGCAGTGAACGTCGTTTGTTCCGCCTGGACCAGCTGTAAGCTGACACCGGCAGCGCCGAACAGGATCGGCAGCATGATGTACCAGCGACGTAGGCAGACCTTCAGGATGTCAAGGGCGTCCATACCAACCCTCCATACGGCGCCGGGGCCGCCTCGTCGACGGCCGTACCGGCCGTCAGTGGCACCTTGGCCATCACTGCCATTGGACGATCCCCCGCTCGTGTCACTTGGCCCTCTCCCGATCGTACGTGACTGGCCCGCAGCCGTCTGACAATACGACCGTGCCGAGTGTGCCGATGGGCAGAGCTGTGACTCCGGCCACCGCACTCGAACGGGATGCTGCATCCGACTCTCTCACTGACACGCACCGGACGGCCGAGGTGCCGACCCAGACAGGCTCCGTCGAGCCGGTCCACTACGGCGACTAGCGAGAGACGGTTCGCGGCCGCGTGGTGAGCACATATAGTCCCTGATACACGAAAGCGGCCTCGACAGCCTTTCGCGCGATGGCGTGATTCTGAGCCGCGGAATAGATCCGCGTCATGTACTGCGCTGCTCGGTGGTGCGACGCATCCCTGCGTGCGATCTCGCTCGCGAGGTGCGTCGCGGCGGCGCCACCCAATTGCCAGTTCCAATTACCCGTGGTTCCGATGATGTGATCGGTCTGGTACTCCTCAACGAGTTGGTACCCGGCTTCACGGAAGAGGCGGCGATGAGAAGACTTCCCCCTCAAGATCTTGTGGGTCCGGTCGAATAATCCATTTTCGGGCCTTCGGCGGTTCCGGGCGATCTGTACCAGCTCGCGGTAGGTCTCGATGCTCACTGCCGACACGACAGGCATGCTGACGATCAGAGTGTGATCTGCGGGGAGCAAGCTACGAAACGTGTTCAAGATGGCAACAGCGTCCGACCTCTCGAAGTGCTCTAGTACGTCGAGGGCCGTTACCGTGTCGAATGGCGTGCCGCGGATACGTTGCACGAGATCCAACGGTAGGTCCAAAAGGCTGGCCTCTACCGCTTCGTACCGTGGACCCCCGGCAGCCCGCTTCTGGGCGATCTGGTTTGCCATGTTCACCGAGTGACCGTCGAAATCTATCCCCAACGCGTGGTAGCTCGGGTCCAGACCATATGTTCCCACTCCGTCGCTACAGCCCAGGTCCAAGACATTCCTCGTACGGCTGTGCCTACGAATGAGTTCGTACGTCGACGCGTACAGGCCGGTGCGACTGACCACGTCGATGTCACGATCCGCTGTGTACGCCCCCGTGCCGATGTTCTCGATGCCGTAGTCCATGTAGCCCCCGCGCCGATGCGACGATTCCCGTACAACAGAGAGTCCCCATCGAGACTTCTGAGCGCGATCCTAGGGTTGCGCCGCGGCAACAACAAGGGCCTTGAACCAGCCACATCACACCCCGGCCCGACTTCGGCGGCATCCCCTATGCTGGCCACGACACTCCTCGCTAGCGCGGAGGTCGATGAGACATCTCCAGCGAATGGGGTGAAGCGTGCCGACCAGCAACCTCCTCGTTCCCATCTTCGTGCCGACCTTCAACAACCCGACGTTGCTGCGCGGGATGCTCGACCAGTTGCTCGGACGCGGCTTTGGGAACGTGACCGTGCTCGATAACGCTTCGACTTACCCCCCGATGCTTGCCCTGTTGGACGAGGTCGCGGAATGTGTCCACGTACACCGGTTCCGGCGCAACCTTGGTCCGACGGCCGTCCTTGACGACCCCCGTCTGTGGAGAGCGCTTCCGCGCGTCTTCTGCCTAACGGATCCGGATCTCCGGTTCCACGAGGAGATGCCTGGGGACTTCGTGGACCGCCTGTACGAGCTGTCGAAGAAGCACTGCAAGGGCAAGGTCGGACTGGCTCTCGACATCTCCGACCCGAGCATTCTGCGCGACGATGACTTCGTCATCAACGGTGGCACGTACAAGATCTGGGACTGGGAGGCACAGTTCTGGGTGAACGAGGTCGAGTCCGACGTGTACGAGTCACAGGTGGACACCACGTTCGCTCTTTACAACAAGGCCTTTCACGACCCTTCACGGCACCTCGAAGCGCTACGCGTGGGAGGTACGTTCACCTGCGAGCATCTGCCCTGGCGGCGCGACTTCGCGCTTCCTCAGGATGAGCTTGAGTTCTACCAGTCACTGAACCGGCACTCGTTCTACCTGCCGAACGCCAGAACGGGGGCTCCGCGCGACCACAGTCTGCCGGTGCGCGCAGGGCGCCAGCTCGCCCGGACTGCCCGGAACTCGTGGGCACGCAGGCGGTGAGCAGCTCACGGTCGCCCTGGGTCAACAGGCGAGCCGACGATCACGTCGAGCGGCCCGCCCAACGCCCGGCCACACGACGCGCGTCATCCATCGCCTGGAGTCGTGCAGGCCACAAAAGTCCGACGTAGACCACCACCCCTGTCAAGGTTCCGGCCAAGAGCTGTAGGCCCGGACCGGTTCCGAGCCGTTCCACGGCGGCTGCCGCCAGCCAAGACGCCGTTCCCATGATCGCCGAGATCACCACGAGCGGCAGCAAGGACCGCAGAAATGTCCCGAGTCGCATCTCGATGAGACCGAGCGCCATCTTCATCTCGAACGGAGTCAGCACCCCAACGACGACGGCCAGGCCGAAGCTCACACCAACAAGACCCCACTGCGACGACACCAGCATGACACCGGCCCCGATCAGGCAGTACGCCACGGCCCATCGATACAGCCAGTCGCTCCGACCCATCGCCGACATCACTGATGCGGTGACACGCGAGATTGCTTGCACCGCTGCCAGCGGAGCGAGTACCTGGATCACAGGGGTTGCCGCCTCCCACTGAGCGCCGTACACGACGGTCACGGCGTCCTCGGCCAACACGGCGAGGCCGATCATCGACGGGAGCACGACCAGTGCTACCACGCCCGCTGCCCTGGTTGTACCCGCCCGCAACGCCTCCGAGTTGTTCTGCTCGCGCGCGAAGAGGGAGAAGCAAACGGTCGCGACCGCCTCACCCACCGTGTTGATGGGAGCTGTGACAGTACGTTGGGCGACCGCATACGTGCCGAGCGCCGCACTGCCGAGCACGCGGCCGATGATCACCTTGTCCAACTGAGCGAAACCGATCGCCAGCACGCCGGAGGAGAAGAATCCGACGGCCAAGCGCGCCACCGTTCGGAGCTGGCGAAGGTCAAATACCGCTGAGGGCCGCCATCCCTCGAACCACCAGGCGGTGATCGTGGACACTGCTACTCCAGCCACCGTGCCGGTCACCAACGCCCAGATGCCCGCGCCAGCCGCAGCGAGGGAGATTCCCACCACTCCGTTGGTGACCGCGTTCGCGATGTTGATGATGGCCAACCGACTGAACTGCATGGTTCGACGAAGCAGACCGTGATGCATGTTCCCCACGGCGCCAATGAGGCAGACGCTGGCTAGAGCCTGGATGGCCGGAGCAGCATGTGGCTGCCCCATGAGGCTCGCTAGAGGACCAGCAACCGCGAACATACCCGCGGACAGGCCGACACCGACGACGAGATTGAAGTAGAAGAGGGAACTGACCAAGGTGTCGTCGATGACGTCGCGCTGGATGATCACGGCCGACGTCCCCAGGTCCGTGAGCTGCCAGGCGATCACCATGACCACCACTGCCGCAGCTACGACGCCGAAGTCACTCGGGGTGAGCAGTCTTGCCAAGATGACGTTGACAGCCAGTCGTGAGACCTGTGTGGCCAACTGGGCCAGCAGAGTGTGACGGGAGGCCTTTGCCACGCCACCCGCATCGACGACCGCGTCAAAGGAGCCGTGCCTGGGACTTCTCGCGAACTTCACGGTCCTCCCCCCAGCAACCAGGCAAACCTAACCCAACGGCACCCGACAGTGGGGGGTTCCGTGCAAACTTTTCACCGGGGCTCGAGACCACCCGGCACGATCGCCGCGCGACCGGCGTCAGGACTCGTTGGTGTTGCAGCGCTGCCAGCGCAGCTTGACGGGCTGCCCGTGCGTGTCCAGGCGTACGAGCTGCGCGGACCATGCGCCGACGAGCGCGCACTTGACGGCGATGGGACCGAAGATGAAGTCGTCACGGACGATTCTGAGCCGGCGCACGTCACCTGGCATTCCAAGCCGGAACGAGTAGCCCCCACCCCGGACCAAGAGGCCGTCGATGTCGACCGACGTGTTGCCCTGCCCGTCGGGGTAGAAGAACGGTGCGGTGCCGCCGCAGTCGTCGCCTCGACTCACGAGGTCAAGGCGGGTGTTCCGGAGGACCAAATGCGCTCCGAGATAGCCCTGTAGCCCGTCACCATGCCAGTCTGAGCAATCGGCAGGCGGGGTGACACGAGCAAAGGAATTGCGGATGACCACGCGCCCGCAGCCGGCATCCGCTCCTGCGACTCGGAAGCCTTCGGGAAGGCCGCTGATCTTCACGCGCCGGGCCGTGTAACTCCCGGACGAGATGGCGGGGAACTCCCCGACTGTCGGTTGTCCCGGGGCACGTCTCACGGTGCTGCGGTGGATGAGCAAATTGGGAGAACATTCGTCGACGGTGTGCTGGTTCGCGATCACGCCGCCGACGACCTCCACACGACGCAGCGTGACGTTGGGGGCCTCGACGTAGATGTTGCCATCAGTGACCCTGAGGTCTTCGACCACCGCGCCTGCTTTGGTGACCACGTAGTCACCGGTCACGGACCGTTTCGGCTCCCAACCACGCGGCACGCCGGCGGACCGCGCGGTAGGGAACTTTGGCACTCTGGCCTTGGCGGCCCTGCCTGCCTTGACCTTGACTGCGTCGCGCGGGGGGACCGAGAGGCGCGAGGCGGCCTCCGCCGTCGACTCAGGAGTGAAGGCCCCGACGCTTGCCTGCTCACTGCTGGCGGGAAGCAGGATGATGGCGAGAGCCGCGACGCAGGTCAGGGTGGCACCGTGGCGCCATCGCGAAGATGTGGCGTTGAGCATGGTGAGATCCATCGGCCGGGGGCGGATCAGTAAGAGAGACCTGCGGCAGAGGGCGCCAGCTAGTATCCCGAACTCTTGAACTTCACGATCCTCGTAGGGCGGGCGTGGTGTCAAGGTGCTGATGGGCATGCATCGCGACCGGACGCGTGCCTTCCTCGCCCGGTCTGCCTCGATCGATCAGCGTGGGTGGGCCTGCCTGGGTCACGGGGAGGCCGCGGCGTCCCACGGGAGGGCACGAGCTTCCAAATGAGCCAGCCGCTCAGCCAGCCCAGGATGTTCGTCCATCCCGACCAGGCGAAGGACCTCTCGCCAGCGGTGCGCCCAATCGTGGCGGTGCAAGAAGGTCGACACCGCCGCGACCCGGGCACGGTCCAGTCGCGCAGGATCGCTGTCTAGCTCCGCAATCACGCTCATGATGTCCGGCGCGGGGGCCGGAATCGGCACGACCGCGTCCGGCCACGGAAAGCAGTCAGCCCACTCTACGGAATCTGGTGCGCTGCCGAGCATGATCGTTCCGGCAGAGAGCGCCTCGAAGTAGCGGTTGGTAAGGGATTCCTCGCCTCCGGTCCGGTCGACCCGGTCCGGCTCGTCGTTGATCCGGTAAACGACGGAATATCGCGTGCGCTGGAGGAGCGAGGCTTGGGCCAGCCGGTGCTCGACAGCGTCAATGAGTTCCCAGGCCCTTCCGATCGTGTCGAAGTGGTAGTACAAACGCCCTTCGGACAGCGCTCGCACCAGTGGGGCGTGGGTGCCCGCAAGTCGGCGGCCCCAGCTAGCCACATCGATGGACCGGCGCGGCGACCCCGGGCCCTCGGGTGCATATCGGTCGGTGTCCACGGCCATGGGCAGATATGTGCAGGGAACGCCAGTGATGGTTGCGACTGCATCTACAACCGACCGGTTGGACACGATGACGTGGTCGAAGTGAGACAGCTGACGCAGGTAGTCTGCGACCCGTGGCAGCTGAGGGCTCCACAGCTCGACGATCCAAGCCACGCGCTTAGTCGCAGCCTTGGCGTGGTCAGAGACGTGCGGCAGCATCCCGATGCCGGGGGCGTCCGCGCAGATCATGAAGAAGAGGTCAGCCCGCTCCGCCGGGTCAGCCGGCCGCCGCATGTCGTTGCGTCGGTCGCGCCCCAGCGGCCGCCCCACGCGGTTCAGCGCACCGTGGGCCAGTCGGCGACCCGCGCCGCCAACAATCGGACCCGGTAGGCACCACGCGACGTCCTCGACCTCTGCGATGACGTCCTCGAACTCCAGCTGCGCCGCCTGCCACACCAGCTGCTCGGCCAGACGGCGCGACGCCAGCACCACGCGTGGACGCATCGCAATTCCCCCGATCAAGATTCGTGCAGCTGCGACTGTAGAGGGGCGGCGCTCAGCAGCCATCCGTTGTGGAGCCCATCCTCCGGGCGCACACTCAACCGGGCATGCCCTCAACTGGGGAAGAATCGTAGACTCACCTCCGCCTGCCGCTGATGGTCCGCCACGAAGGTACATACCCTCTCTGGGCTAAACGTCGGCCTGCTCGTCTGACGGTGCCGTCACGTGAGGCTTGCTTGGTCCATGACCATCACGACAGGACCGAAGCGGCACCCGGTCGAGCCGGGCTCGCTGCGCCCCGGCGACAAGGTACGGCTGCGTCCACTCACCGAGATCCTCGAGACCCTTGACGACACGGGGTCCTACGAGAACGTGCCGTTCATGCCCGAGATGACGGCCTACGCCGGCCGCGTCATGACGGTTTACCGACGGCTCGAGAAGATCTGCGACTACATGGGCGAGGAGTCACGCAGTCGCCGGATGACCGATGCGGTGCTGCTCAACGAGACCCGTTGCGACGGGTCCGGCCACGGTGGCTGCCAGGCGGAGTGCCGGATCTTCTGGAAGGAGGTCTGGCTCGAGCGCGCCGACGACGCGCGCGACGACGAGAGCCCGTACGCCGTCGCCCCAGAGCGGCTGCTGCCGCTGCTCGTGGTGGGGGCGCACCGCACCGACCCCGAGAAGGGCGAGGTGTTCCGTTGCCAGGCCACCGAGGCCACCCGCGCCACGACCGCGATGCCGGAGATGGCCGTCGGGCAGTACGTCCGCGAGGTCCGCGTCGGCAACATCGGCGTCCCCGAGCTGGTCCGGGTCGGCTCCAGCGCCTTGGTCACCAAGCTGGCCCGCAAGGCCGGCCTGCGCCCCTACCTCCCGCTCGAGGTCGCCGGCAAGGACCGCGTCGACGGCGAGAAGCTCGGCCTCCAGCCGGGCGACTGGGTCCGGGTGCGGTCCAAGGAGGAGATCGGGCGGACCCTCAACTCCGTCGGCGCGCACCGCGGGATGCTCTTCACCCACGAGATGGTGCAGTACTGCGGCCAGACCTTCCGCGTGCACAGCCGGGTCGAGAGGCTCATCAACGAGCAGACCGGCGAGCTGCTGCACATGAAGCAGGAGTGCATCGCCCTCGAGGACGCGATCTGCAAGGGCCACTTCACCTCCGGCGCCTGGTTCTGCGCCCGCGAGCACCTGCCCCTGTGGCGCGAGGACTGGCTCGAGCGGGTCGAGGCGCCGACCTCGGCGACGGTCTGCCCGAAGCCTGGCCGCTGACCGGGCTTCGGGCAGGCCTGCTCAGGCCTTGTCGAAGCGGTCGACGCGGTAGGTGCGGCCGGGGCCGAACTCCGCCCGCTCGGCCAGCACGTGCCGCATCCCGAGCTGGGCCGCGTGGGCGGTGATCACGTCGTGGGCCTCGTCGCCGTTGAGCAGGCTGCCCATGCGCGGGACGTAGTGGACCGCGACGAAGGCGCCGCCGTCCGCCAGGGCGGCGTGGATCCGCTCGACGCACCGCTGGAGCTCGACCACCGGGAGGTAGTAGAGAACGTCGGAGGCGACGACGAGGTCGAAGGCGCCCTCGGGGAGCTCGGCCGGGACGCTCATCGCCGCCGCCCGGACGTGGGGCTGCGCGGCCAGCCGCCGCTCCACCTGGTCGACCGCGAACTGCGACACGTCGAGGGCCAGGACCTGGGCGGCGTACGGCGCGAGGACCTCGGTGAACGAGTCGACGTCCCACCCGAGCTCCAGCACGCGGCCGAGGTCCTCGCCGCCGCAGACCTCGAGCGTGCGGGCGAACTTCAGCTTCTCCTCGGGACTACGGTCGAACCCGAAGGGGTCGCCCTCGTCGAAGAAGTGCTCGAAGAAGCCGGGCCGCATCTCCGGGGGCACCAGGCGCTCGGGCAGCGCCGCGGCCACCCGCCCGCGCCACGTGTCGGGCACCGCGAAGATCACCCGCCCGCGCGCGCGGATCAGCGCGTCGCGCGAACGTCGTCCCACGACGGCAGGTGACAGGAGCGAGGTCATGGCTGGTGTCCCTCCGGCGGACGAGCTTGGTCCACACCGAGCGACCCGGTCGGCACCCGGTGTGGCGTGCCCATCGTGGCGTCGGCTCCGACGCCCACCGCGAGGTGCCAGACGTTGTTCGCCGATATTGGTGACCCGCGACCGTCGGCGAGCCCCGGGCCTCAGGAGTTGAAGCGCTGCTGAGTCTTCTCCAGGCCGTCGCTGATGAGCGACTCGATCGCGTCGGCGGCGTCGCCGAGCTGGAACGGCAGCTCCTTGCGCTCGACCGTGGAGTAGTTGGACAGCACGAAGTCGGCGACGTCCTGGCGGCCGGGGGGACGACCGATCCCGGCGCGTACGCGGTAGAAGTCGCCGGTGCCGAGCGAGGACCGCATCGACTTGAGCCCGTTGTGGCCGTTGTCGCCGCCGCCGAGCTTGATCCGCAGCGTGCCGAACGCGATGTCGAGCTCGTCGTGGATGGCGATGATGTGGTTGGGGGCGACCTTGTAGAACGTCGCGAGCGCCTTGACCGGGCCGCCTGACTCGTTCATGTAACCGCGGCCGCGGGCCAGCACGACGCGGGGTCCGCCAAGCCCGAGCCGGCCCTCGACGACGTCGGCGCGACCGGTCTTGTGCGACCTCCACCGGAGCCCAGCCGTGACGCCAGCTCGTCGGCGACGAGGTAGCCGATGTTGTGGCGGTGCCCGGCGTAGCCCGGGCCGGGGTTGCCGAGGCCGACCACCAGCCAGACGTCGGAGGTGGGGGCGTCGCTCACGGCGTACATCCTTCCATTGGTGACCGGGCACTTCCTCGCGCTGAAATGCGCTGACCGGGCGATTCCTCGCGGTGCAGCGCGAGGAATCGCCCGGTCGGTGCGTCCCAGGGCGAGGAAGCGCCCGTCAGGTCACTCGGAGTCGGAACCCTCGGCCTCGATGACAGCGTCCTCGGCAGCGGCCTCGACCTGCGCGTCGGCGATGTCGGCGTCGGAGACGTCGTGCTCGATGCCGGCCTCGGCCTCGGCCTCCTCCAGCTCGGCCTCGAGGGCCTCGGCCGACATCTGCTCGGTCACGTTGACGATGAGCAGCTCGTCGTCGGCGAGCAGCGTGGTGCCCGACGGGAGGTTGAGGTCCTTGGCGTGGATCTGGGTGCCGGGGGCCGCGCCCTCGACGGAGACCTCGAAGAACTCGGGGATGTGGGTGGCCTCGGCCTCGACGGAGACGACGGAGTTCTCGGTGACGACGAGCGTGTCGGGAGCCGGCGTCGCCCACGACGTGGATCGGGACGTCGACGGTGACCTTCTCGCCACGGCGGACCGCGACGAAGTCGAGGTGCTCGATGACGCGGCGGATCGGGTCGACCTGGACGTCCTTGGTCAGCGCGAGCTGCTCGGTGCCGTCGACGTCGAGCGCCAGGAGCGCGTTGGCGCCACCGTGCTTGAGGGCCATCATCGTCTGGTGGCCGGGCAGGATCACGTGGATCGGGTCGTTGCCGTGGCCGTAGATGACGGCAGGGATCTTGTCGTCGCGGCGGATGCGGCGAGCGGCACCCTTGCCGAACTCGGTGCGCGTCTCGGTGGCGATCTTCTCGGGGGCAGACATGTGTATCTCCTCAGTCGGTTTCAGCAGGCGGTGCGTTGTCGGTGGGCCCGGCGCTCCGGAGACGACGAACGCCGCGCTCCGGATCGTGAGCGCGGCGCAGTGGGAACTGACCGGCCCAGTCGATCACGGAGTCCCAGTCGTACGTGTGGGCTCCCTCGCCGAGGCAACCCGGGAACTCTACGCCGGGCCGGGTGGCGGGGTCGAATCCCGGGTGATCGGGTCGCGACCCTCCCCCTAGGGTGGCGGCGTGCCCCTGATGCTCCCCGAGGCGCGCGAGCGCGCCGTCCTGCTGACCGACGTCCACACCGTGCTCCACCTCGACCTCACCTCCACCGAGGACTTCGGGGTCGAGGCGACGATCTCCTTCCGCTGCACCGAGCCGGGGGCCGCGAGCTTCCTCGAGCTGGACGGCGGCACGGACGTGACGCTCGACGGGAAGCCGGCGCCGTACGCCGACGGGCGCATCGCGCTGACCGACCTGGATGAGACCAACGAGGTGCGGGTGACCGCTCGGATGCCGTACGTCCACGACGGCGACGGGATGACGGAGACGATCGACCCCGCCGACGGCGAGCGCTACGTCTGCGCGCACACCTCGATGGACATCACCCAGAAGGTGATCCCGTGCTTCGACCAGCCCGACATCAAGACGACGTTCGCGCTGACGGTGACGGCTCCGTCGCACTGGACGGTGGTCGCCAACGGTCTGCTGACCGCACGCGACGCGGGCGAGCGGGACGGACACCTGGACCTTCGAGAGGACCCCGCCCTTCTCGTCCTACCTCTTCACCCTCGTCGGCGGCCCGTGGGTGTCGGTGACCTGGGACGAGCCGTACGCCCCGGCGCCCGGCGGCACGCTGCCCTTCGGCTGGCACGCCCGGGCGTCGCAGGGCCGCGAGCTGCAGCGTGACGCCGACGAGCTGAAGCGGATCACCAGCTCCTGCTTCCAGCACTACACGACGATCTTCGAGCCGGAGTACCCCTACGCCGACTACCAGCAGGTCTTCGCGCCCGGGCTCAACTGGGGTGCCATGGAGTTCCCCGGCTGTGTGGTGTTCCGCGACCAGGCCCTCACCCAGGGCACGCCGACCGAGCTCGAGCGCGAGTGGCTGGCCTCGACGATCGCCCACGAGATGGCCCACATGTGGTTCGGCGACCTGGTGACGATGAAGTGGTGGGAGGACTCGTGGCTCAACGAGTCGTTCGCCGACTTCATGGGCTTCGACGTCGCCGGGGTCGCCGCCGGCTACACCGACGCATGGACGTCGGCCGCCATCACCCGCAAGCCCACCGGCTACCGGGCGGACCGCCGCCGCTCGACGCACCCGATCGCCGAGGACACCGACAAGATCGTCGACGTCGACACGGCCTTCGCCAACTTCGACATGATCACCTACGCGAAGGGCAACGCGACCCTTGCCCAGCTCGGCCACTGGCTCGGCCAGGGAGACTTCCTCGCAGGGGTGAACCGCCACCTCACCGCGCACGCCTTCGGCAACGCCGATCTCGCCGACTTCCTCGACTCCCTCGACTCCGCGACCGAGCACGACGTACGCGCCTGGGCGGAGGCGTGGCTGCGCACGACCGGATTCGACACCTTGGTCGTGACCCGCGACGCCTCAGTGGACGGGCCGAGCGTGCCGGTCCTGACCCGGGAGGGCTCGCGGCCGCACCGCCTCACTGTGTCGGCGTACGACGACGCGATGCGGCTCGTCGGCTCCCGCGACGTGCAGCTCGGCGACGAGCCCGTCCGGCTGGAGGAGTTCGCCGGCCGGGTCGTGGTGCCCAACTCCGGCGACGAGACCTTCGCCGTGATCCGTCCCGACGAGCAGTCGTGGAGGGCGATCACCGCGGGCCTGTCGTCGGTGGAGTCGCAGCTGACCCGCGCCCTGCTGTGGTGGACCGCGGTCGACCTCTGCGAGTCGCAGGTGATCGGCGTCGACGAGCTGACCGCCCTGGCCGACCAGCACCTGCGGCCCGAGACGCACCCGCTGGTGTTCGAGGGCGTGATGCGCAACCTCCAGGCGATCACCCGCCGCTACGCCGAGCCCGGCGAGGTGGCCGGCCACCTCGCGGTCATCGCCGACATCGCCCGCGGTGCGACCGACGGAGGCGACCCGCGGCTGGCGCCCGGTGCGTCCCGGGTGCTGGCCCGGCTCAGCGCCGACCGCGACCACCTCGTCGACTGGCTGGGCCGCGACCACGTCGACCCGAGCGTGCGCTGGGCGGCCGTCCAGCGGCTCGCCGAGCTCGGCGAACCGTCGTACATCGACGCCGAGTCCGAGCGCGACCAGTCGGTCTCGGGCCACCACGCCGCGCTCACCGCGCGCGCCCTGGTGCCGACCCTGGCGAGCAAGGCCGAGATGTGGGAACGGCTCATGGGTGGCGAGCTGAGCAGCCACGAGTACGACGCCGTCGCTGCCGGGTTCTGGGGCTGGGAGCAGGCTGAGCTGCTGCGGCCCTACCTCGACCGCTACGTTGCCGACGGCCTCGCGCTGGCCCGCCGGTCCGGGCAGGCGATGGGCGACGTGATCGGCGACGCCTTCCCGCGGCTGCCGCTCAGCCGGGACGTACGCCGGGAGCTGCGCGCCGCCGTCGCCGCCGCGCTCGAGGCCGGCGACGTGCCGACGGTCCTGGCGCGAGCCTGGAACGACGCGCTCGACGACCTCGACCGGACGCTCTGAGTCAACCTCACGCAGCGGACTTGCACGGGCCGACAGTCACGGCCAGCGGGTCCGGGTGATCAGGCGTGGCCGTCGAACATGGAGGTGACGCTGCCGTCCTCGAACACCTCGCGGATCGCGCGCGCGATGAGCGGAGCGATCGAGAGCACCGTGAGCTTGTCGAACTGCTTGTCCGGCGAGATCGGGAGGGTGTTGGTGACCACGACCTCCATCGCGGTGGAGTTCTTCAGCCGGTCGACGGCGGGGTCGGAGAGGATCGGGTGGGTGGCGGCGATGATCACGCCCGCGGCTCCGGCCTCCATGCACGCCTCGGCGGCCTTCACGATCGTGCCACCGGTGTCGATCATGTCGTCGGTGAGGATGCAGATCTTGTCGGCGACGTCACCCACGACGCGGTTGGCGACGACCTCGTTGGCGACGTCGATGCGACGGGACTTGTGGATGAAGGCCAGGGGCGCGCCGCCGAGCCGGGCCGACCAGCGCTCGGCGACCTTGATCCGGCCGGCGTCCGGGGAGACGACGGCGAGCTGCTGGTCGCCGTACTTGCGCTTGACGTAGTCGGTGAGGATCGGCAGCGCCATCAGGTGGTCGACGGGGCCGTCGAAGAAGCCCTGGATCTGGTCGGCGTGGAGGTCGACGGTGATCAGCCGGTCGGCGCCGGCGGTCTTGAAGAGGTCGGCCATCAGCCGCGCCGAGATCGGCTCGCGGCCGCGGTGCTTCTTGTCCTGGCGGGCGTAGCCGTAGAACGGCATGACCACGGTGATCCGCTTGGCCGAGGCCCGCTTGAGCGCGTCGACCATGATCAGGTGCTCCATGATCCACTCGTTGATCGGAGCGGTGTGGCTCTGGATCACGAAGGCGTCGCACCCGCGCACGGACTCCTCGTAGCGGACGTAGAGCTCGCCGTTGGCGAAGGCCCGCGCGTCCTGCGGCACGAGACCGCACTCGAGGAGCTCGGCGACCTGCTCGGAGAGCTCGGGATAGGCCCGGCCGCTGAAGACCATCAGGTTCTTCTCGGTGGTCCGCTTCATTCCGGTCACGCGACGCGACTCCTCGTGCTGGTCAGCCTCGGGGGGTGGCTCGTTCGGAGGTGCTGGACAGGATTCTCACCCACCGACGGGCCATCCCCAACCCCGGGTCACCCCTCGGTCTTCTCCTGCTGTTCACGAGCCTCGCGGGCCGCCTCGGCCTGGGCGGTGCCGGACCGCTTCGACTCGCGTCCAGCCCTCCAGGTTGCGCTGCGGGGCGCTGCTCACCGCGAGCGCGCCGGCCGGCACGTTGCGGCGTACGACGGTGCCGCCGGCCGTGCCCGCGCCGTCCCCGATCGTGACCGGCGCGACGAAGGTGTTGTTGGAGCCGGTCTTGGCGTGGCGGCCGACGACGGTGCGGTGCTTGGCCACGCCGTCGTAGTTGGCGAAGATCGTGCCGGCGCCGATGTTGGTGCCCTCGCCGATCTCGGCGTCGCCGACGTACGACAGGTGCGGCACCTTGGCGCCGTCGCCGATCTGGGAGTTCTTGGTCTCCACGAACGTGCCGATCTTGCCGCCGACGCCGAGCTGGGTGCCGGGCCGGAGGTAGGCGAACGGGCCGACGGTCGCGCCGTCGCCGATCACGGCGAGCTCGCCGTGGGTGCGTACGACGCGGGCGCCGGCGCCGATCTCGCAGTCCTTCAGCGTGGTGTCGGGGCCGATGACGGCGTCCTCGCGCACGACGGTCGCGCCGAGGAGCTGGGTGCCGGGCAGGATCGTGGCGTCGGGCTCGATGACCACGTCGGCCTCGATCCACGTGGTGGCCGGGTCCATGACGGTCACGCCGTCCTTCATCCAGCGGGTCACGATGCGGCGGTTGAGCTCCTTGCCGAGCTCGGCGAGCTGGGCGCGGTCGTTGGCGCCCTCGGTCTGCGGCGACGTCGTCGATGAGGTGCGCGCCGACGGTGAGGCCGTCCTCGCGGGCGAGGTGGACGGCGTCGGTGAGGTAGTACTCGCCCTTGGCGTTGTCGTTGGTGATCCGCGGCAGCGCGGAGACCAGGAACTCGGCGTCGAAGGCCAGGATGCCGGAGTTGATCTCGTCGATCGCCTGCTGCTCGGGCGGTCGCCTCCTTCTCCTCCACGATCGCCTCGACGTCGCCCTCGTCGTTGCGGATGATCCGGCCGTAGCCGAAGGGGTTCGCCACCCGCCCGCTGAGGATGCTCACCGCGCGCTGCGCCGCCTCGTGCTCGGTGGCGAACGCCAGCAGCGACTCGCCCTCCAGCAGCGGGGTGTCGCCGGCGGCCACGATCACGGTGCCGGTGGTCGTGCCGACCGCCTCCATCGCGATGCGTACGGCGTGGCCGGTGCCCTCCTGCTTCTCCTGGACGGCCAGCACCGCGCCGGGCAGCAGCGCGGTGATGTGCGGGCCGACCTGCTCGCGCTGGTGACCGACGACCGCGACCACGGCGGTGGGCTCGACGGCCTGCACGGCGCGGAGGACGTGGCCGATCATGGAGCGCCCGGCGATCGGGTGGAGCACCTTCATGGTCTTCGACTTCATGCGGGTGCCGCCGCCGGCAGCGAGGACGATGACGGTGAGGTTCTCCATGGGTCGCAGTCTGTCACTGCCGGCGCCGGCGCAGACCTGCGCGCCCCTGTGGTCGAATGGCCGCGTGAGCGGGCGCAGCTACGGCGGGGAGTCGGCGACCGACCGCCTCGCCCGTCGTCGCCGGCAGCTCCTCGACGCGGGGCTGGAGCTCTTCGGGACCGCGGGCTACCGCGCGACCACCGTGCGCCAGCTCTGCCGCGAGGCCAAGGTCAGCGACCGCTACTTCTACGAGCAGTTCGACTCCACCGAGGACCTGCTGCTCGCGGTGTACGACGAGTGCACCGCCCGCCTCGAGGAGGCGGCCGTCGCCGCCCTCGGCGACCCGGGCGACGCCGTGCAGGACCTCGCGCGCCGCGGCCTCGACGCCTTCCTCTCCGTCGTGGAGTCGGACCCGCGCCTGGCGCGGGTGGTGTGGTTCGAGGTGCTCGGCGTGAGCCCCCGCGTCGAGACGGCGTACCTCGCCCGGATGCAGTCCTTCGGCCACCTCATGGTCGCGGTCGTCGCCGGCCGGGAGGAGGCCGCGGACGTGCCCGACGGTGACGCGCGAGCTGATGGCCACCACGGCCGTCGGGGCGGTCAGCTACACCGTGATGACCTGGGCCAACGCCGACTTCTCCCCCGCCCGCGAGGAGGTCGCCGAGACGCTGGCCCGGTTCCTGGCCGGGGCGGCGACGGCCGTGCTGGAGGCACCCCGGTCGACGTGACCTGCGTCACGCACCGATGCGGAATCGACTGTCTTCACTCTAATGTGATGACAACAGATTCCGGATCGGAGGAGCGATGGACACCACGACCGTGCTGATCATCGGCAGCGGCTTCGGCGGCCAGGTGACGGCGATCAACCTGCTGCGCCGCGGCATCACCGACTTCCGCATCCTCGAGCGCCGCGACTTCATGGGCGGCACCTGGTGCCAGAACTCCTACCCCGGCGCCGCGGTCGACGTCCCGTCGCCGCTCTACTCGATCGCCTCCGAGCCGTACCCCTGGACCCGGATGTACGCCGAGCAGGCCGAGCTGCGCGACTACACCGAGCACGTCATCGACCGGCACCGGCTCCGCGAGCGCACCGTGCTCGGCGCCGAGGTCGTGTCGGCCGACTGGGACGGTGAGGGCTGGAGCGTGACGACGAGCGACGGCGACGTCCACCGCGGCCGCTTCCTGGTCAACGCCTCCGGCCCGCTCAGCACCCCCGTCGTCCCTCCCTTCGCCGGCCTCGACGACTTCGCGGGTCACGCCTTCCACACCAACGGCTGGGACCACGACGTCGACCTGACCGGCAAGCGGGTCGCGGTCATCGGCTCCGGCGCGAGCGCCGCGCAGGTGATCCCCGCGATCCAGCCCGAGGTGGAGGAGCTCCACGTCTTCCAGCGCAGCCCCCACTGGGTGCTCCCCCGCCCCGACCGGGTCTTCACCCGGCTCCAGCGGCGCGCGCTGCGGCTGCGGCCGCTGCAGCGAGGCCTGCGCACCGCGATCTACTGGAAGCTCGAGACCCGGGTCATCGGCTTCAAGCACAGCCGCTGGCTGCTGAAGCGCATCGCCCAGCGCGAGGCGCTGGGGCACATCGCCGCCCAGGTCCCGGACCCGGAGCTGCGCGCCAAGCTCACCCCCGACTACACGATCGGGTGCAAGCGGATCATCCTGTCCGACACCCTCTATCCCGCCCTGGGTGCGCCCAACGCGACGCTCCACGACCGCCACGACGGCATCGACCACTTCGACGCCACCGGCATCGTCACCGCGAGCGGGGAGCACCTCGACCTCGACGTCGTCGTCTTCTCCACCGGCTACGACGCCACCGACGGCGTCATCGCGTACGACGTGCGCGGGCGCGACGGCGTGGCGCTGGCCGACGTCTGGGACGAGTTCCCCCGCGCCTACCTCGGCACGACCGTCCCCGGCTTCCCCAACTTCTTCGTCGTCACGGGCCCCAACACCGGCATCGGCCACACCAGCGCGATCTTCGTGATCGAGGCGCAGATGGAGTACCTGATGCGGGCGATCGACGCCGTGCTCGTCGCGGAGGCGGCGAGCATCGAGGTGCGCGCCGACGCCGAGGCGGCGTACACCGACTGGGTCCACGAGGAGATGGAGAAGACGGTGTGGCACGACGGCGGCTGCACGTCCTGGTACCGCTCGCGGTCGGGCCGGGTCGTCGCGATGTTCCCCGGCTTCTCGTTCTCCTTCCGCCGCCTCGCCCGGCGCTTCCGGCCCGAGCACCACGTCCTCGAGCCGCTGCCCGCCACTGCACCCGTCCCCGAGAGGATCTCCGCATGAAGCACCTCGACGACAAGGTCGCCGCCGTCACGGGCGCCGGATCCGGCATCGGCCGCGCCCTCGCCCTGCACCTCGCCGACCGGGGCTGCCGCCTCGCGCTCTCCGACGTCGACGCCGTCGGACTGGCCGAGACCGAACGGCTCCTCGAAGGGCGCGTCCGCGCCGTCACCTCGGCCGTCGTCGACGTCGCGGACGAGGCCGCCGTGCTGGCCTGGGCCGACCAGGTGGTCGCCGACCACGGCCGCGCCAACCTCGTCGTCAACAACGCGGGCGTCGCCCTGTCCGGCACCGTCGCGTCGCTCTCGACCGAGGACTACCGCTGGATCATGGGCGTGAACTTCTGGGGCGTCGTCCATGGCACCAAGGCGTTCCTCCCCCACCTCGAGGCGTCCGGCGAGGGCCACGTCGTCAACATCTCCAGCGTCTTCGGACTCACCGCGCAGCCCCTGATGAGCGGCTACAACGCCAGCAAGTACGCCGTCCGCGGCTTCACCGAGTCGCTGCGCCAGGACCTGGAGCTCACCCGGTCGTGCGTCAGCGCCACGTGCGTGCACCCCGGCGGCATCAAGACCAACATCGCCCGCGCAGCACGGGTGGACGCGAGCGTCGCCGGGGCCACCGGCAAGTCGACGGAGGCCTCGAGCCGGGAGTTCGAGAAGTCCTTCATCACCACCCCCGCCAAGGCGGCGGAGATCATCGTCGGTGCGGTGCAGAAGAACAAGCGGCGCGTGCTCGATCGGGCCCGACGCCCGCGTCTTCGACGCGATGGCCCGCGTCGCGCCGGCCGGCTACCAGCGGCTGATCACCGGCGTCGTCCGCTCGCGGAGCGCGAAGTGAAGCCGGCGTACGGCGCTCGGCGCGCGCGTGCTCGCGGCCGCGACCCGCGCCGAGACGAAGGCGTACGGCCTCCGCGAGCGCCGCGTCGATGCCGGCGACACCACCCTGGCCGTCCTCGAGGGCGGCCCGGCCGACGCCCCGGCCGTCGTCCTGCTGCACGGCTACACCGCCGACCGCGTCGTGTGGCTGCGCTTCGCGAAGCACCTCATGCGCGACCACCGGGTCGTCGTGCCCGAGCTCGCCGGCCACGGCGCGTCCGGGTTCACCAGCGGCACCGGCTTCTCGGCGCCCGCGCAGGCCGAGCGGGTGGCCGTCGTGATGGAGCGCCTCGGCATCGGGCGCGCCCACGTCGCCGGCAACTCGATGGGCGGCTTCGTCGCCGCGACGCTCGCCGTGGCGCACCCCGACCGCGTCGCCTCGCTGCTGCTCAGTGACGCGGTCGGCGTCGCGTCGCCCGAGCCGAGCGAGCTCGAGCTGGAGGTCCGTGAGGGACGCAACCCGTTCCTCCTCGACGACGTGGCCGACTTCCCGGCGTTCTACGCGATGACGATGGCCCGCCCGCCCTTCGTCCCGGGCTTCGTCCGGGCGGCCATCGCCGCGGACTACGTGGCCCGCCGCGCCGACTACGAGGAGATCTTCACCGACCTCTTCGGCGTCGCGACCCTCGACGACCGGCTCGGCGAGATCACCGCGCCGACCCTGGTGATGTGGGGCGAGCAGGACCGGCTCGTCCACCCCAGCACCGCGCAGGTCTGGGCCGACGGCATCGCCGGTGCCCGCATCGTGCGCTACCCCGACGCCGGGCACATGCCGATGCTCGAGCTGCCCCGACGGAGCGCCGCCGACTACCGCGCGTTCCTGGCTCGCGTCGCCGCGGACACAGTCACATCGCGGCGCTGAGGACGACGTCGGCCCGCTCGCGCGGCCACTCGGCGCGCCCGTAGGCGTGGCCCTCGGGGATCCACTTGGTGTCCCAGAGGTCGAGCTCGGCCTGGTCGTCGCCCTGCAGGAGGTTGCGGGCCAAGGCCTGCTCCCCCGCGGTGTCGGCGTCGAGGTCGATCCACACCGCGAGGTCGAACCAGTCGCGCGTGCGGTCGCTGAACAGCCGGATGCCCTCCACGACCAGCACTGTCGGCATCGGGTGGTCCTCGATGCCGGTCTCGCCCGTCCACCAGCGGTAGTCGTAGCGCAGCCGCGCCGGCCCGCTCCTGGCCCCGCGCACCACCGCCTCCAGGGCCGACCAGTCGTGCTGCTCCCACATCCCCGCGTCCGGGCCGCAGGTCGTCGCGTAGAAGGCGTCCGTCGCGACGACCTGGTCCTCGACGAGGCCGAGGTCGGCGCCGAGCCGCTCGGCGAGGGTCGACTTGCCCGCACCCCCGTGCCCGGTGATGCCGACGACGGGGACCCGGCCCTCGGTGGTCGCGACCAGGTCGCGCACGCGCGCCAGCAGGTCGTCGTACGTCGTGGTGGTCATGTCAGTTCAGCCGGGCGTACGCCACGGACAGCGCCGTGGCGATCGAGAGCCACAGCGCGTACGGCGCCAGGAGCAGCCCGGCCCAGGTCTCGTGGCGCGCGACGACGACCAGGAGGACCCACGTGAGCGCCGCCGCGCCGGCCAAGCAGGCCGCTGCAGCGCCGAGGTGGTGGGGGACGTAGAAGAGCCAGGCCCAGCCGAGCGCGAGCACCACCGAGACCGCCAGGACACCGGTGGCCGTCCACGCGACATCGGAGGGGGCCGTGCGGATCGAGGTGAGCCCGACGACGAGCAGCAGCAGGAAGTTGAGCGGCCACATCAGGCCGAAGACGAGGTCCGGGGGCTGGAAGAACGGTCGCTCCAGCGCCGCGTACCAGCCGGGTTCGTGGCCGTTCCAGACGTTGGCGAGGCCGGCGAAGACGGCCACCAGCGCGCACCACGCGACGGTCGGCAGCCAGGACGTCACGCGGATCCCTCGGCGGCGAGGTGGCGGCGCAGCACGGCCTCCAGCGCGCCCACGGAGCCGGCCATCCGATCGAGCTCTGCCGCGCCGACGAGCCGGCCGCCGGGCCGCCGTCAGCGTCGTACACGCCCACGAGCTCGGAGATCCCCATGCCCGCGACGCTACCGGGGGCACCACGCGACGCCGGGCAGTGCCGGCAGCTGCCCCAGACGTACGCCGCCTCGCCCAGCAGGCCGCCGTCGGCGTCGTCGACGCCGACGACCTCGGAGATGGCCATGGTGTGGACGCTACCGTCGACCAGCTCCCCGGGATGGAGTCGAACCATCGTCGCTAGTCCTGATTCAAAGTCAGGCGGGCCCTGCCGGCAGACCAACCGGGGAATCGGTGGAGCAATCCTAGGGCCGATCGCCGGACGTCATACGGACGGCGCCACCAGTTGCCCTGTCCGGATGACGTCCCGGGCGTGTGGCGAAGCGGCGTTCCGGACCACCGCTCCGTCACACGTCCGGGTGGAGACAGGTCCCGGGTGGGTCATCCCGATCCAGACGGCGATCACGGGCGACGACCCGAGGACGTCGGAACCGGGTGACCGGTCGCGGGTCTACTACCTCGACCGGGGCGACTGCTTCGACGCCGGACCCGCGTACGACGAGCGGAGCGACGTCACGGTGCTCGACTGCGACGAGCCGCACGACTCCGAGGTCGTGTGGGCCGACAGCTTCAGCACCTACGGCAGCGAGGGGGACGAGGCCGTCCGCGAGGCGCGCGACGAGGTCGACGACGAGTGCCGCGACAGGTTCGACGCGTACGCCGATCGGACCCGCGCCGGGTCGGCGCTGAAGCTGCGCGCCTACCTGAGCGGCGGCGTCACCAAGATCAGGAGCCTCGGCACGAATGGTAGAAGCTGGGCCGTGGCGTGCGTCGCGTGGAGCGGCTGATCTCCACGACACCTCCACACGCCTCGGGGGCATCCCTGATGCAGGACGTCGGTCCGGGCCGCTAGCGTGGCTCGTGTGACGGGGGAACAGATGGGTCGGCCACCGGTCATCACGACCGCGGGCCTCACCAAGCACTACGGCACGGTCCACGCGCTGACCGACCTGACGGTCGACGTCGGCGCGGGCGTGACCGGGCTGGTCGGGGCCAACGGCGCCGGCAAGTCGACGCTGATCAAGATCCTGCTCGGGCTGCTCGAGCCGACCGGCGGGCACGCCAGCGTCCTCGGGCACGACATCGAGCACGCGGGCCAGGAGATCCGACGCGTCGTCGGCTACATGCCCGAGCACGACTGCCTGCCGCCCGACGTGAGTGCGAGCGACTTCGTGGTGCACATGGCGCGGATGTCCGGCCTCGGCGCCTCGGCCGCACGCGAGCGCTCGGCCGACGTGCTGCGCCACGTCGGGCTCGACGAGGAGCGCTACCGGCCGATGGGCGGCTACTCCACCGGCATGAAGCAGCGCGCCAAGCTCGCCCAGGCGCTCGCCCACGACCCGCAGCTGGTCTTCCTCGACGAGCCCACCAACGGCCTCGACCCGGCCGCGCGCAACGACATGCTGCGGCTCGTCGAGCGCATCGGCAGCGACTTCGGGATCGCCGTGCTCGTCACCTCCCACCTGCTCGGCGAGCTCGAGCAGGTGAGTGACCACGTGATCGTGCTCGACGGCGGCCACCTGCTCCGCTCGAGCGCGACCGGCGACTTCCTCGAGCAGACCGGCAGCCTGCTGGTCGAGGTCGTCGGCACCGAGACCGAGCGCGACCGGCTCGGCGAGGCGCTCGCCCAGCGCGGCCTCACCTGCCGTCCGCGCGGAGCGATGGTCGCGATCGACCCGCCCCCTCCGGAGCTGGCCCACGAGGGCGCCGCCCACGACCTGATCCGTGACGTCGCCGCCGAGCTCGGCCTGGGCCTGATGCGGCTGCAGCCCGACCGCCGCCACCTCGAGGACGTCTTCCTGGACGGAGATGCCCGTGTCTGACCTCGGTCCCACGCCAGCCGGGCCGGGGTCATCCACGACCTCGGCTACCGCCACTTCGACGGCGTACGCGAGGGCACCGGCGACCATCGCGCGCACCCTCTTCGTCACCGGCCTGCGCCACGCGTACGGCCTCGGACGCTCCGGCAAGTCGAAGGTCATGCCGTTCGTCCTGCTCGCGATGTCGGTGCTCCCGGCGATGATCGTCGTCGGGGTCGTGGTCCTCACCGGGCTCGACAGCCTTCCGGTCTCCTACGCCGACTACTCCAACCAGACCCAGCTGCTCGTCAGCCTCTTCGCCGCCGCGCAGGCACCGGTGCTCTTCTCCCGCGACCTGCGCCACCGCTCGATCGTGCTCTACCTGGCCCGCCCGCTCCCCGGCGCCGTCTTCGCGCTGGTGAGGTGGCTCTCGCTGACGGTCGCCCTCTGGCTGTTCATGGCGGTCCCGACCATCCTGCTCTACGTCGGCGCGATGCTCTCGGGACTCGACAAGAGCGACCAGACCTCCGCCGTGCTCAAGGCGGCCGTGCTCCAGGTGCTGCTGGCCATGCTCCTCGCCGGCATCTCCGGTCTCATCTCGTCGGTGTCGCTGCGGCGCGGGTTCGCCGTCGTCGGATCGGTGATGGCGCTCATCGTGCTGACGGGCGTGGTCACCGCCGTCCAGGGGATCTCGGCCGACCAGGACGCCGACTCGGTCTCCGTCGCGGCCGGCCTGTTCTCCCCCTGGAGCCTCTACAGCGGCATCGCCGACGCCTGGGACGCCGGGATCGACGAGTTCGTCCCGGTCGACGGGGCCTGGCCACTGGCGTACGTCCTGGTGGCGCTGCTGCTGGTCGCCGGCTGTCTCCTGGGCCTGGTCGCCCGCTTCCGGAAGGTGGGCTCGCAGTGAGCAACCTCGTCCTCGACTCGGCCTCGCGCTGGTTCGGCAACGTCGTCGCCGTCAACGACGTCTCGCTCAACATCGGGCCCGGCGTCACCGGCCTGCTCGGCCCCAACGGCGCCGGCAAGACCACGCTCATGGCGATGATGGCGGGCTTCCTCGCGCCGTCCGCCGGCCACGTCACCCTCGACGGCAAGCCGGTCTGGCGCAACACCGAGATCTACCGCCAGATCGGGCTGGTCCCCGAGCGCGAGCTGAGCTTCGGCTACCTCACCGGCCGCCAGTTCGTCCGCGCCAACGCCGACCTGCACCGGCTGCCCGACGCCGCCGCGGCGACCGAGCGGATCCTGGCCGAGGTCGACATGGTCGAGCCGGCCGGCCGTCGGCTCGACACCTACTCCAAGGGCATGCGGCAGCGCGTGAAGATCGCCGCGGCCCTGGTCCACGAGCCGTCGGTGCTGCTGCTCGACGAGCCGTTCAACGGCGTCGACCCCCGGCAGCGGATGCACCTGATGGACCTGCTGCGCCGCCTCGGCGACGACGGCCGCACGGTGCTCTTCAGCTCCCACATCCTCGAGGAGGTCGAGCGGCTCGCCCGCCACATCGAGGTCGTCGTCTCGGGCCGGCACGCCGCCTCGGGCGACTTCGGCGCGATCCGCCGGCTGATGACCGACCGCCCCGTGCGGTACGCCGTCCAGTCCAGCGACAACCGCACCCTCGGCGCCGCGCTGATGGCGCAGGACTCGGTGCGGGCGGTCAGCCTGCGCGGCGACCACCTCGACGTCCAGGTCGACGACCTGGGCAGCTTCGCGGTCGGCCTGCCCGGACTGGCCAAGCAGCACGACGTGACCCTCTTCGAGCTCTCCCCCAGCGACGAGTCGCTGGAGAGCGTGTTCGCCTACCTGGTGGCCCGATGATCAACGTGACCATTGCCAAGCTCGCGCTCCAGGCGCTCCTGGGGCGCCGGCGCTTCTACCTCCTGCTGGCGTTCCCGGTGCTGCTGATCGGCCTCGTCGGCCTGGTCACCGCACTCGCGGACGGCGACGCCGCCTGGGAGATCGTGCCCGGCCTGGGCTACACGCTCGTGCTGCCGCTGGTCGCGATCCTCGCCACCTCGTCGGTGCTCGGCCCGGAGGTCGACGACGGCTCGATCGTCTACCTGCTGTCCAAGCCGGTCAGCCGCTACGGCATCGCGATCAGCAAGTGGGTCGTGGCGCTCGGTGCGACGCTGGTGGCCGGCGCGCTGCCGATCCTCGTCGCGGCGCTCATCACCGGCGACAGCACCCGCGCGGTCGCCCTCTTCGTCGGCGCTGCCGTCGCGGGGACGGCGTACTCCGCGCTCTTCATCGCGATCTCCGCCGTCACCCGTCACGCGGTCATCGCGTCGCTGATGTTCGTGCTGATCTGGGAGAGCCTGCTCGGCAACCTCTTCACCGGCATCGCCTGGCTGAGCATCAGCCAGTGGGGCATCCGGATCGGCCACGAGATCTCCGACCAGCTGCCCGACCCGGCCAACCTGCCGTGGGCGATCGGCGCCAGCCTGGTCGTGACGCTGGTGGGCGTGTGGTTCGCCGGAGACCGGCTGCGGTCGTTCTCCCTCCGCGGCGAGGACTGAGCGCAGCAGGACTAGGATTTGGGGCGTGGACCTCCCCGTGATGCCGCCCGTGCAGCCGATGCTCGCCAAGAGCGTCAGCGGAGTCCCGGATCCGGCCAAGCACGGCGGGCTGAGCTTCGAGCCCAAGTGGGACGGCTTCCGCTGCCTGGTCTTCAAGGACGGCGACGAGGTCGAGCTCGCGAGCCGCAACACCAAGCCGCTCACCCGCTACTTCCCCGAGGTCGTCGAGGCCTGCCGCCGCCAGCTGCCCGACCGCATCGTGCTCGACGGCGAGATCTTCGTCGGCCTCCAGGGCGCCGAGGGCTGGCGGCTGGAGTTCGAGACCCTGCAGGAGCGGATCCACCCCGCGGCCAGTCGCGTCGACAAGCTGTCGGTCGAGACGCCCGCCGGCTTCGTCGCCTTCGACCTGCTGGCGCTCGGCGACGAGTCCTTCATGGACCGCCCGCTCAGCGAGCGGCGGGCCGCGCTGGTCGAGGCGCTCGGCCACCTCGACGGCAGCGGCCCGTGCTTCCTGACCCGCACCACCGAGGACCCGGCCGAGGCCGAGCGGTGGTTCGAGGAGTTCGAGGGCGCCGGGCTCGACGGCGTCGTCGCCAAGCCGCTCGGGGCGGCGTACGAGCCCAACAAGCGCACGATGCTCAAGATCAAGCACGAGCGCACCGCCGACGTCGTCCTCGCCGGCTACCGCGAGCACAAGACGTCGACTCCGGAGGAGCCGCTGATCGGCTCGCTGCTGCTCGGGTTGTACGACGACGACGGCGAGCTCCAGCACATCGGTGTCTCGGCCAGCTTCACCGCGGCGAAGCGCGCCGCGCTGTGGCAGGAGCTGCAGCCCCTGGTCTGCGACATCGCCGACCATCCCTGGGGTCGGTGGAACGAGTTCCTCACCGCCAACCCCGACCGCGTCCCCGGCACCCAGAGCCGGTGGAGCGCCGGCAAGGACCTGGGCTTCACCGCCCTGCGTCCCGAGCGCGTGCTGGAGGTGAAGTACGACCACATGGAGGGTCGGCGCTTCCGGCACACCGCGCACTTCAAACGGTGGCGTGCCGACCGCGACCCCGAGAGCTGCGGCTACGGTCAGCTCGACGAACCGGCCGGCTACGACCTCACCCGAATCCTGAGCACCGACCCCGGAGGCGCATCATGAGCGAGACCCCCACCCACGACGACACCGTCCCACGACTCCAGCACGACTCCATCCACGACGGGCACGGCACCTACGACGTGGTGCTGCTCGTCGAGCAGTCCCTGACCTCCGTCGACGCCGAGCAGGTGCGGTCCCTGCACTCGGAGATCGAGGACCGCGTCGTCTACCACGTGCTGCTTCCGCTCGAGGACGCCGCGGCCCGCATCGAGGCCTCCCTCGGCACGCTGGGCGCCGGCGACCTGATGGCCGCCCCGGCGCTCGCGATGAACGACGTCGACATCGAGGCCCTGCGCCGCGAGTGCGAGGAGAACTCGTCCGCCGAGCTCCAGCAGACCCTCGCCGCGATCAAGGCGGCCGGCGGCGAGGCGACCGGCAAGGTCACCTCGGAGCCGCCCGTCGACGCCCTCGCCGCGCTCGTCGTCGGCGGTCGACGCGCGCGAGGCGATCATCCTCACCCGCCCGCACGTGGTGGCCGAGTTCTTCCACGTCGACTGGACCTCGCGCGCCCGCCGCAAGCTCGGCGTACCCGTCCTCCACCTGATCGAGCACGAGAACTTCGACGAGCAGGCCGGTGCCGGCGAGGGCGTCAGCGGCCTCTGAGCTTGCGGATCGCTGCCCTGCCCCCGCCGGGGTAGTCCAGTGCACTTCGGCTGTCCGATCGATGTAGTCCAGTGACGATCGGCCGTCCGAGGGACCTGCCGCCGACAACGCTCACTGGACTACCCCGGCCCGCCGGCGACCGGTCGCTGGCGGAGGACGCTCAGCGGCGGGTGACGCGACGTACGACGGCGCGGCGCAGGATCGCGGCGGCCTCGCGACCACCGAGTGCGGGCGTCTCGGCCGGGCCGCTCCGGCGCGCCTCGGCCAGGTCGCGGCGCAGCTGCTGGAGCGTGCCCCGCTGGGCGTCGCGGGCCTCGCGCGCGGCGAGCGTCGACTCGGCCTTGGTGTGGTCGAACGTGAGCGCCACCGCCTCGGCGTAGCGCGCGACGTAGTCGTCGTGGATCCGGTCGAGCGCGGCCAGGGTGTCGGCGTCCTGCGGCGCCTCGGTGAGCACGCCGAGCAGCCGCCAGACCTCCTCGGCGATGTCGCGGAGCCAGTCGGGCGTGCGGACGTCGTCCCAGGTGAGCTGCGACTTGCGCATCGACGGCTCGATGAAGTCGTCGACCGCGTGGTGCTCGGTGGCGGTCAGGTCGGTGTTGAGGTCGAGCTCGAGCTGCTCCTGCACCGGCCGGAGGGCCGCGCGCCAGTCGCCGAGGAGGTCGGTGTAGCGCACGAAGGACCGCTTGCCACCGCGACCGGCGCGCTCGGTGAGCAGGGCCGCGTGGACCCAGCCGGCGACGTTGGACGTCTCCTTGGTGAGCCGGAGGTCGTCGGACTGGCTGGAGAGGTAGGCGATGTCGCGCGAGCCGACCACCTCGGCCGGGTGCCGCAGCGCGGTGAGCCAGCGCAGGTCGACGTCCAGCTCGGCGGTCACCTGCTCCCAGACCTGGGCGAACCAGAAGGCGTGCGGGTCCTTGACGACGATCTGGTCCGCCACGAGCTCCGGCGCCGCGAGCTGGCCGGACAGCCACTCGTGCAGCTCGGCGGTGGGGACTCCCGACGCGACGTAGTGGGCGACGAGGTCGACCGCGGCGGGTCGGCTGTCGATGTTGAAGAGCGCGAGCTCGCTGAGGTGCCGCTTGTGGAAGTCGATGACCCACTTCGGCTCGTAGAAGCCGCGCGGGTTGGTCTCCGACGCCTCGACCTCGGGCTGCGGCACGTGGAGGCCGAGCCGCTTGAGCGAGCCCGCCAGCGAGCTGGTGCCGCTGCGACCGGAGCCGGAGACGAGGACCAGCGGAGTGCGGGTGGAGGGCGTCGGCATGGGGTCACCCTATAAGCCGCGCTCGCTCCCCCTAGGATCGTGGCGACGGCTCCGCGAGACAGGACTGAGGCGCACGTGGCACTGGGCGACAAGGTGAGGTCGGCGATGCGGCGTGCCCGCCGCGACGGTCCCCTCGACATCGTCTTCGTCCTCTTCAACGCCGACGGGATGGGCGGCACGGCGCGCTCGGGCATCGAGCAGGCCAACGCGATCGTCCGGCTCGGCGACGGGCACCGCGTCCGCATCCTCAGCGTCACCCGGAGCGGCGCGTCGACCCACTACCCGCTGGTCGACGGGCTCGAGGTCACCTACCTCGTCGACGTACGCGGCGCGCGGGCCACCGCGGTCGGCGGCCGGCACCCCGACGAGCTGGCCGACCGCGAGTCGGTGATCGTCCCCCGCAGCTGGGACGCCCTCTACAACGGCCTCACCGACGCCACGATGCGCGAGGCGCTCGGCGACCTCGACGCCGACGTGCTGGTCACCACGACCCCCGAGCTGCTCGCCGTCGTCGCCCAGCTCGCGCCGCCCGACGTGGCGCTGGTGCACCAGGAGCACCGCGCCTCCTCGGCACGGGTCAACGACCTCGGCGCGCTGCTCGAGTTCGCGCCCCGTGCCGACATCGTGGTGTCGCTCACCGAGTCGATGTCGCGGTGGCTCGCCGGTCGCCTCGGCGGCGCCGCCCCCGAGCTGCTGGTCATCCCGAACCCGCTGCCCGGCACGCCGCAGGCGCGTTCGCCGCTCGACCAGAAGAGCTTCGTCACCGCAGGCCGGCTCGCGCCGGAGAAGCAGTTCGAGCACGTCGTCGACGCCTTCTGGCGCATCCACGAGCAGGTGCCCGGCTGGACGCTGACGATCTGGGGCGACGGGCCGCGCGCCGACAACCTCGCCGCCCAGGTGCGCAAGCTCGGCCTCGAGGACCGGGTGCTGCTCCCGGGCAGCACCGCCGACCTCGCCGCCGAGTGGGCGCGCGCGAGCGTGGCCGTGCTGGCCTCGCGCGGCGAGGGCTACCCGCTGGTGCTGCAGGAGGCGATGTCGGCGGGCGTGCCGCCGGTGTCGTACGACTGCCCGTCCGGCCCGCGCGAGATGATCACCCACGACGTCGACGGGCTGCTCGTGCCGCCGGCGTCGAAGGCGGCACTCGCCGCCTCGATGCTGCGCATCGCCACCGACGACGACCTGCGCCACCGCCTCGGCGCGGCCGCGCTGACGCGCTCCGAGCGCTGGGACGGCCAGCGGCTGGCCCGGCAGTGGGTCGGGACGTTCCGCCACGCCGTCGAGCGCCGGGCCGACCCGCTCGCGCCGCGCCGGGTGCTGCACGGCCTGCGGCCGGGGCCGCTGGGCGACCTGCCCGAGACCTCGTCGGCGGCCGGCATCACGCCCGCCGAGGCGCGTACGACGACCCTGCGGGCGCTGACCTCCGCGGCCGCGACGACCGGGCGACGGGTGGTTCGTGCTGCCCGCCCGCGGGCTCGACCCGCACCCGGTGGTCGTCGTGCCGGCGTCGCGGCGCGGCGACTTCCTGACCGCGCTGGCCGCGGCACCGGTGCCCGACTGGCTGTCGGTCCGCGACCCCGCCGAGCGCGGGTGGCACGAGCGCCGCGGCACCGTCGCGGCGATGACCGACGAGCTGTCGCGCACCCGCACGGCCTCGTTGTTCCTCGAGCCGTGGCCGATGCGCGGCGGGCACGACGGCGTGCTCGGCGAGGGCGTCGAGGTGGGCGTGCAGTTCTGGGAGGAGTCACCCGAGGGCGACCTGCTCGCACCGGGCCTCAACCGCTTCGGTGACCGGGTTCCCGCCGGCACCCCCCGTACGACCATCTCCGTCGAGGGCGTCGAGGTGCCGACGCTCGAGGTGATGGCGCTGCCGACCGTCGACGACGTCCGCTTCGACGTCGACGTCGTCTACACCTGGGTCGACGGCGACGACGAGGACTGGCTCGCGGCCCGTGACGCCCGGATCGTCCAGGCGGGGGGCACGCCGAGCGAGCGCGCCGGCGGCGCGCAGCGCTACAAGAGCCGTGACGAGCTGCGCTACTCGATGCGCAGCCTCCACCTCTTCGCGCCGTGGGTGCGCCGGATCCACCTCGTCACCGCCGGCCAGGTGCCGGCGTGGCTGGACACCTCCCACGACCGGATCCGGGTCGTCGACCACCGCGACATCCTGCCGGCGTCGGCGCTGCCGACCTTCAGCTCGCACGCGATCGAGACGCGGCTGCACGCCGTCCCCGACCTCGCCGACCACTTCGTCTACGTCAACGACGACGTCTTCCTCGGCCGACCCCGTCGCCCCGAGCACTTCTTCTCACCCGGCGGGCAGTACGCCGCCTTCGTCGCCGACCACCGCGCAGTCGGGCTCCCCGGCACCGACGACCGCCCGTACCTCACGGCGGCGCAGAACAACCGCCGCGTGCTGGCCGACGAGTTCGGGGTGAGCGCTGACCAACACGATGATGCACAGCCCGCACCCGCAGCGTCGTACGACCCTGGAGGAGATCGCGGCCCGCTTCCCGTCCGAGGTGTCGCGCACCACCGAGGCGCCGTTCCGCTCGGCGAGCGACCTCTCGATGCTGTCGTCGTTCGCGCAGAGCTACGGACTCATCACCGGGCAGGCCTTCCGGGCGAGCGCCCACCACGGCTACGTCGACCTCGGCCACCAGCAGCTGCCGGTGCAGCTGCGGCAGATGCTCAAGCGCGACCGCGACTTCTTCTGCGTCGCCGACAACCTCGTCTCCGCCTTCGACGACGACCAGGCCGACGGGCTGCTCCACGACTTCCTGGAGGAGTACTTCCCCATCGCGGCGCCCTGGGAGCTCGGCTGAGCGGTGCGTGAGGGGGATTCTGTGCCCCTCGGATCCGCCTGGGACACCGCCCCCGCGCGTGTCGGCGTACGACGCGCCGGCGGGCGGTGCGTGAGGAGCATTCGCGGGCTGCGGAATCCTCGTCACGCACCGCTCAGTCGGCGATCCGGTTGCCGTCGGAGTCCCAGTGGGACTCGACCTTCTTCGACGGCTGTACGCGCGGGGGCTCGCCGGGCATCTTCGGGTGGTCGGGCGGGAAGTTGAGCTCGACGGGGTGCTCCTCCCACAGGTCCAGCAGCGGCTGGAGCGAGTGGTGCACGTCGTCGATCGTGGCCCACGGGTCGCCGTCGGCAGCCAGCCGCTCCGGCACGGTGAACAGGTTGAGGCCTGCGGGTGAGTCGAGTGCGGCGAGCTCGTCCCACGTCATCGGCGTGGACACCGGGGCGCCGGCGATCGGCCGGAGCGAGTACGCCGACGCGATCGTGCGGTCGCGGGTGTTCTGGTTGAAGTCGACGAAGATGCGCTCACCGCGCTCCTCCTTCCACCACGCGGTGGTCACGCCGTCGTCGCGCTTCTCCAGCTCGCGGCCGAAGGCGATCGCCGCGTGGCGTACGTCGGCGAAGTCCCACTCGGGCGAGATCCGCACGTAGACGTGGATCCCGCGGTTGCCCGACGTCTTGGCGAAGCCGGTCATGCCGAGGTCGGCGAGCAGCTCGCGGGCCACACCGGCGACGCGTACGGCGTCGCCGAACGTCGTGCCCGGCTGGGGGTCGAGGTCGATCCGCAGCTCGTCGGGGTGGTCGACGTCGTCGCGGCGGACCGGCCACGGGTGGAACGTCAGCGTGCCCATGTGCGCGCACCACACCGGCACCGCGATCTCGGTCGGGCAGATCTCGTCGGCGGTGCGCCCGGACGGGAAGGTGATCGTGGCGGTCTCGAGGTAGTCGGGAGCGCCCTTCGGCACGCGCTTCTGGTAGAACGCGTCGGCGTTGCGGTCCTGCGGCCCGGTCGCCAGCTTCATCCCGGGACGTACGCCGGACGTCCACCGCTCGAGCGCCGTCGGCCGGTCGCGCAGCGCGCGCATCAGGCCGTCCTCGACGCGAGGCGAAGTACTCCGCGACCATCAGCTTGGTGACCTCGGCGGTCGACTCCGTCGCCTCGTAGATGACGCGGTCGGGCGAGGAGACGCGGACCTCCCGGTCGCCGGCCTGCACCATCACCGGCTTCGCGGCAGCCATCAGAGGGCACGCACCCGGTTGTTGCGGGCCTCGTGCTCGAGCTCGACCAGGCCGAGCGCCTCGAGCAGCGGCGGGAGGTACATGCCGAACCGCCCGCGGTAGCCCTTGCGCTGGCCGTACCACCCGCCCGCGGGGTTGTCCGCCGAGCGGCCCCACGCCTCGACGGTGCCCTCGGCGGGCTCCTTCTTCTCGTCCGCCGCGCCGAGCGGCATCCAGTCGCCGTGCGCGCGCAGCATCGCGTGCAGGTCGTCGACCGCCGAGGCGAGGTAGGTGAGCTTCGTGGTGCCGACCTGGCAGACCAGGAGGCCGGCCTCGTCGTCGCGGTGCATCGTGTACGCGGACGTGCCGGGCGCCGTCGTCAGCTGCCAGGGGTCCTCAGGAGTTCCGGTGCCGGTCATGCCTCGCAACCTAGCCCTTCGACCCCTCCTTCCGTCGCCTCGTACGCTGGAGCCATGGCCTACGACGTGCAGAAGACCGACGAGCAGTGGCGCGAGGAGCTGAGCCCCGAGGAGTACGCCGTCCTGCGGCAGGCGGGCACCGAGCGCGCCTTCACCGGCGAGTACACCGACACCGAGACCGAGGGCACCTACTCGTGCAAGGCGTGCGGGTCGGAGCTGTTCACCAGCGACACGAAGTTCCACTCCGGCTGCGGCTGGCCGAGCTTCTACCAGCCGATGACCGACACGGTGGAGTACATCGAGGACAGCTCCGCGGGCATGAAGCGCGTCGAGGTGCGCTGCGCGACGTGCGGCTCGCACCTCGGCCACGTCTTCCCCGACGGCTTCGGCACGCCCACCGGCGACCGCTTCTGCATCAACTCGATCAGCATCAAGCTCAACGAGAAGTGAGCCGGTCAGCGTGCACCGGGCTCGAGCGCCGAGCTGATCCGCACCAGGCCCTCGCCGTAGGTCGCGTCGACCCACTCCTGGATCGACCCGTCGTCGAAGACGACCTGGGCGTCGAGCGAGTCGGGCGACGAGGACCCGCTGGTCAGCAGCTGGTCGCCCAGCGCCGCCTGGAGCTCCTGGTTGATCGTGTTGAGGTCGGCGTCGGTGCGCTCGACGGTGGTGACGCACAGCAGCCCGCCCCAGGTCTTGCGCAGCTCGGCCTCGGCGCCCTCGGGGTCCTCGGTCACGGCGACGCTGATGGTGCCGTTGCTCAGCCACGCGGTGGCGTACGTCGGCAGCGCGGAGGCCGCGGCGAGAGTGGCGTCCAGGTCCTCGGGAGTCGCCATCTCGGCATCGGTCGTGACCGCGTCGTCGCACGCGGGCTCCAGCCCGCCGGCCTCGGGCTCCGCCATCGCGTCGTAGAGCGCGGCCGGGATGGAGTCGGTGACGGTGAAGGTCGTGCCGTCGTAGGTGCCGGTGACGGAGTACTGGCCCCACGTCACCCCGGAGGCCTCCTCCGCACCCACGTCGCCGAACTCGAAGTCCACCAGCGCCGGGCCACCGCACTGCGGCGGGTACGACTCGGCGATGGCGCCGAGGCACAGCTCGGGTCCCTCACCGGCGTCGAGCACGGTCACGAGACCGCTGGTGCGCACCTCGCCGTCCGGCACCGGCGCGGGTGCTGCGGAGGAGGACGGCGACCCGGACGCCGCGGGGTCGACGGCGCGGGTGTCGCCCTCGTTGCCGCAGGCGGCGAGCGCGGTGACGGACAGGACGAGCGCGGAGGCCAGGCGTGGGTACGTCATGGTGTTCTGACGGTACTGCCCGACCGTACGTTCCCGCTCGGCCCTCGCCGTCAGGGCAGGCGGGCGATGAGCTCCGTCGGGGTGACGCGGGCGCCGGTGTAGAACGGCACCTCCTCGCGCACGTGGCGGCGGGCGTCGGAGGCCCGCAGGTCGCGCATCAGGTCGACGATCCGGTGCAGCTCGTCGGCCTCGAAGGCCAGCATCCACTCGTAGTCGCCGAGGGCGAACGACGCCACGGTGTTGGCCCGGACGTCGGCGTAGCCGCGCGCCTGCTGGCCGTGCTGGGCCAGCATCCGGCGGCGCTCGCCGTCGTCGAGGAGGTACCACTCGTAGGAACGCACGAACGGGTAGACGCAGATGTGGGCGCGCGGCTCCTCGTCGGCGAGGAAGGCCGGGATGTGCGACTTGTTGAACTCCGCCGGGCGGTGCAGCGCCATCTGCGACCACACCGGCTCGAGGCGGTAGCCGAACGACGTACGGCGGAAGGCGTTGTAGGCCGCCTGCAGCTGCTCGGAGTCGGCGGCGTGCCACCACACCATGAGGTCGGCGTCGGCGCGCAGGCCGCTGACGTCGTAGAGCCCGCGGACGACGACGTCCTGCTCGCCGAGCACCTCGAAGAGCGCCTCCACGTCGGTCGCCTCGGCGGCCCGGTCCGCGTCGCCCAGGACGTCTCGGAGCTTGAAGACCGACCACATCGTGTAGCGGATGGTGTCGTTGAGCTCCCGCGTGCGGGAGGCGTTGGTCTGCTCGCTCATGACCTCAGTCTGCCTGCGTGAGCGAGGCCACAGCACGGCGGGCCGACCCGATCACCGCCGGCACGCCGACCCCGTCGTACGCCGCCCCGCACAGCGCGAGCCCCGGCAGCTCGGCGATCGCGGCGCGCGCGCGAGCGACCCGGTCGAGGTGGCCGACGGCGTACTGCGGCAGCGCGCCTCCCCACCGCTGCACGTGGGTGTCGACGGGCCGGGCGGTGACGCCGGCCATCGCCGTGAGGTCGGCGAGCGAGACCCGCACCAGGCCCTCGTCGGTGGCCTGCAGGGTCGACTCCTCGCCGTGCCGGCCCAGCGACGTCCGCAGGACGACGAGGTCGGGGCCCCCAAGGTCGCGGACCCACGCCCACTTGGCGAAGGAGAAGGTGGCCGCCTTGATCGCGCGCTGCTCCACCGGCGGCACGAGGAAGCCCGACCGTTCGAAGAGCGCGTCCGGGACGTCCTGCGCGCGGAACGCCAGCGTCACCACGGCCACGCTGGCCGACACGATGCCGGCCAGCTCCGCCGCGGCCCGGGGCGCCACCTCTGCGAGCAGCCGGGCCGTCGGGGCGGCTGGCGTGGCCAGCACGACGGCATCGGCCTCGACGGTCTCGGGATGCGTGGTCGGCCCGACGGTGACCGCCCAGCCGGAGGGCGTACGCCGCAGCGCGCGGACCGTCGCGGAGGTCCGTACGTCGAAGCCGCCGGCGTCACGGACCAGGCCGGGCAGCCCGCCCATGCCGCCGTCGAGGGTGGCGAAGACGGGCGCGGTGGACACGGGCATCGTCGCGGCCTGCTCGAGGAGGCTGCCGCGCCGGGCCATGGCGAGCAGCTGGGGCACGGCCGCGGCGGCGGAGATGCGGCGGGCGTGGCCGGCGTACACCCCGCCGAGCAGAGGCTCGACGAGCCGCTCGACGACCTCGTCACCGAGCCGCGCCGCCACCAGGTCGCCGACCGAGACGTCGTCGACCACCTCGGTCACGGACTCCGCCGAGGCGCGGGCGAGGCCGGCGGGGCTCAGCACGCCGCTCGCGGCCAGCTGGTCGGGGTCGAGCGGCACGCCCATCAGCGAGCGCGGCAGCGCCCGCAGGGCTCCGCGCGACCAGACCCCCGACGTCGCGGGCGTGGGGTGGACCAGCTCGGCGCCGAGCTCCGCCGCCAGGTCGAGGCCTTCCGGCCTGCGGGCGAGCATCGCCTCGGCGCCGACGTCGACAACGAGCCCGGCGACCTCGGCGGTGCGGAGCTTCCCACCGACCTGCGGCGACGCCTCGAGCAGCAGCACGTCGCGTCCGGTGGCGGCGAGCCCGCGGGCCGCGACGAGGCCGGCGATGCCTCCACCGACGACCACCACGTCCCACGCCACGGCGTCAGCCTAGGCTGAGCGGTGTGGACGCCAACGTGAGCTCTGACCGGATCGCCGTGCTGATCGACGGGGAGAACACGAGGTCGGCCTACGCCGACGAGGTTCTCAGTGAGGTCGCGAAGTACGGGAACCCCACGATCAAGCGGGTGTACGGCGACTGGACGAACTCGCACCTGTCGCCCTGGGCGCGCCGGCTCAACAGCCTCGGCCTCCGCGCGATGCACCAGAACGCCTTCACCAGGAGCAAGAACTCCTCCGACCTCGCGCTCGTGATCGATGCGATGGACCTGCTCTACGACGACAACGTCGAGGCGTTCGCACTGGTGACCAGCGACAGCGACTTCACCAGCCTCGCGCACCGGCTGCGCGAGTCGGGCAAGACGGTCTACGTGCTGGGTGAGAAGAAGGCCCCCGACGCCCTCAAGAACGCCTGCGACAAGTTCATCGACCTCGAGGTCGTGCAGGACGGCAAGAAGTCCGACGCCGACGAGCTCGCGCCCGACGACCAGGACGACAGCGACGACGCGCCCGCCCCCACGATCAATCTCCAGAGCGCCCTCACGCGCGCGCTCAACGCTGTCGCGGACGACGACGGCTGGGCCACGCTGGCGCAGCTCGGCAAGCAGCTGAACCGGACGTACCCGTCCTTCGACGCGCGGTCGTTCGGCGACAGTGGCACCCGGCTGAGCACCCTGGTCGCCGACCAGCCGTACCTCGAGACCGCGGGCTCCGGCAACGCGATGCGCGTACGTCGCAAGGGTGCGGCGAAGGAGGCCGCCAAGGAAGCGGCCAAGGCCACCCAGGCCCCCAAGGCCCCCAAGACCACCAAGGCGACGCAGGCCCCCAAGGCGGCGGCCAAGCAGCCCCGGGCGTCCAGGGCGTCCAAGGCAGCCAAGACGACGAAGGCGGCCGAGACCGCTCCCGAGGTCGAGGTCCCGAAGGCCGAGGTCCCGAAGGCCGAGGTCCCGAAGGCCGAGGTCCCGAAGGTCACCACCACGACGCGCGCCGCGAGGAAGGCGTCGACCGCGAAGGCTCCGGCCAGGAAGGCCTGACGTCACAGTTCAGTCACGGGCGGAACCGGGGCGGTCCGGCCCCGCGTCGGACCGTACATGTCCACTCGCACCCGCGCCGCCGGCGTCCTCACCGCCCTCACCATGACGGTCGTCCTGGCCGCCTGCTCCTCCCACGGCGGCAGCGACGCCGGCGGCTCCGACGTCGCGTCGACGGGTGAGTCGGCGGACGGTGACTCCGGCGGCGGGACGAGCCGCGAGTTCGCCGCCGCCGAGGACTCGGCGACCTCCAGCTCGTCCGGGTCCGCCCCGGCATCGGGCTCCGGCGCGAAGGTGGCCACCACCGCGCAGATGGAGCGCGCGGTGATCTCGAGCGGCACGGTCTCGCTGTCGAGCAAGGACGTCGCCGGGACCCGCCAGGAGGTGCAGCGGATCGTCGACGCTCAGGGCGGCGACGTGACCGAGGAGAACACCGAGACCGACGAGGACGGCAAGGCGTCCTACTCGCGCTTCGTGGTCCGGGTGCCGAGCGCGAAGTTCAGCGCAGCGATGTCGGCGCTCGAGGCGGTCGCCGGGGTGGTCGCCTCCAACCGCGGCTCGGAGGACGTCACCACGCAGGTCATCGACAACGACGTCCGGGTGCGGGCGCAGGAGGCCAGCCTCAAGCGCGTCGAGCTGCTGCTCGCGGAGGCCACCTCGCTCAAGAACCTCATCTGGATCGAGTCGCAGCTCACCACCCGCCAGGCCGAGCTCGACTCGCTGAAGTCGCAGCAGTCGTGGCTGACCGACCAGACCTCGCTGTCGACCATCACCGTCGACATCTCCGCGAAGCCCGACAAGGTCGTCAAGAAGGAGAAGGACGACGAGCCCGCCGGCTTCCTCACGGGTCTCTCCGGAGGGATGAAGGCGCTCACGGGCACGCTCGTCGCCCTCGCCACCGTCCTGGGCGCGCTGCTCCCCTTCGCGGTGCTGGCCCTCGTGGTCGGCCTGCCGGCCTGGCTCGTCGTACGCCGTCGCCGGGCCACGCCCGCGCAGGTCGAGACCCCGGCCGCGTAGGCGCGTCCCGGCCCGGATGAACTTCCACTCCTGCGAGTGGAAGTTCAGCCTCCGACCGGGCACTCCACGCTCAGGCCCCGATGGATTTCCACTCGTACGAGTGGAAGTCCATCGGGCGGGACGGGTCAGCGCGGCTGGTAGCCGTGCACGAACTCTGTGAGCCGCTGCAGCTGATCGGGGTTCGTCGACGGGATGACGCCGTGGCCGAGGTTGAAGATGTGGCCCTTCGCCGCGCGGCCCGCGTCGACGATCTCGGCCGCCCGCCTCGTCATCACGTCGGTGGGGGCGAAGACGAGCGTCGGGTCGAGGTTGCCCTGCACCACCCGGTCCCCGACGAGCGGGATCGCCAGCTCCATCGGCGTACGCCAGTCGACGCCCACGACGTCGGCGCCGGCCTCCCCCATCAGGCCGAGGAGGTTGGTGGTGCCGACGCCGAAGTGGATGCGCGGCACGCCGAGCTCGCCGGCCGCCGCCAGCACCCGCTGCGAGTGGGGCATCACCGAGGCGCGGTAGTCGGCGGGGGTGAGCGCACCCGCCCAGGAGTCGAAGAGCTGCACCGCGGACGCGCCGGCCTCGACCTGGATGCGGAGGTAGGCCGCGGCGATGCCGGCGATCTTGTCGCATCAGCGCGTCCCACACGTCGGGGGCGCCGAACATCATCGCCTTGGTCTTCGCGTGCTCCTTGGACGGACCGCCCTCGACGAGGTAGGACGCGACCGTGAACGGCGCCCCGGCGAAGCCGATGAGCGGCGTCGCGCCGAGCTCGGCCACCAGCTGGCGGACCGCGCGGGAGATGAACGGGACGTGGGCGTCGGTGAGGTCGGGGATCGCCTCCACGTCGGCCAGCGTCCGGACCGGCGCAGCGACGACCGGGCCGACGCCCGGCACGATGTCGAGGTCGACCCCGACCGCCTTGAGCGGCAGCACGATGTCGGAGAAGAAGATCGCCGCGTCCACGCCGTAGCGGCGTACGGGCTGGAGGGTGATCTCGGTGACCAGGTCGGCGTCCATGCAGGACTCGAGCATCCCGACGCCCTCACGGACCTTGAGGTACTCCGGCAGCGAGCGGCCGGCCTGTCGCATGAACCAGACGGGGGTGTGCGACGGCGTGCCACCTCGCGCGGCCACCAGGAACGGGCTCTCGGGCAGTCCGGGGTGCGGCGGGGCGGCGGCGTCGATCACTGCCGAATCTTCGCAGGTCAGGCGGCGTGGCGGCACATCGGCAGGACCGCGGACTGGCCTAGTCTGGACGAATGGTGGCCCGTCACGAGACCCACCCGGGCAGTTCTGCCGCGGCTGGGCCCGCGGAGTTCCGCGCGGCTGTGGAGTCGATGCGACAGGCGACACTGCGCCCGGAGGTCTTCTGCGAGGAGATGCCCGCCCCGCAGCGGATCGCCCCGTGGTCGTCGGCGCTCAGCGGCGACGTCACCGTCGACGACGAGGACCTCGGCACCGGACGGCTGATCCTGCTGCACGACCCGGCGGGCAACGACGCCTGGGACGGCACCTACCGCTGCGTCGCGTACGCCCGTGCCGACCTCGACCCCGAGCTCGGCGCCGACCCGATGCTGGCGGCGGTCGGCTGGTCGTGGCTGACCGAGGCGCTCGAGGCCCACGGCGCCGAGTACCACGCCGCCTCCGGCACCGTCACCTGCGTCACCACCGAGAGCTTCGGCGGGATGGCCGACGAGCCCGGCACCGCCCAGGTCGAGATCCGTGCGTCGTGGACGCCGACGGTCGGCGACGAGGGCCTCGACATGACCGCCCACGTCGAGGCGTGGGGTGAGCTGATGTGCACCGCCGTCGGCCTGCCACCGGTGCCCGAGGGCGTCACCGCCATCCCCAGCCGGCGCGGTCAGCGCGGCACCTGACCGATGCCCCGCACCCCGGAACCCGACACCACGCCCCAGTCGGACGCCGACCCGGACGCCGAGCAGGCAGGCACCGACGGCGCCCCCGAGCCGAAGGCGCCCGAGGCACCCCCCGCACCCCTGCTCGAGCTGCGCGACGGCCTGCCCGAGGTGGTCGACACCGACGCCGGGCTGGCGGAGGCCAGCGCCGCCCTGGCGGCCGGCACCGGTCCGGTGGCCATCGACGCCGAGCGCGCCTCGGGCTACCGCTACTCCAACCGGGCCTACCTGATCCAGCTGCGCCGCGAGGGGTCCGGCACCTGGCTCGTCGACCCGATCGAGATGTCGACCCTCGCGCCGCTCCAGGACGCCCTGGCCGGCGCCGAGTGGATCCTGCACGCCGCGACCCAGGACCTGCCGTGCCTGCGCGACGTCGGACTGACGCCGACCAGCCTGTTCGACACCGAGCTGGCCGGTCGGCTGCTGGGCTACCCCCGGGTCGGGCTCGCCACCCTCGTCGAGACCGTCCTGGGACAGCGGATGCGCAAGGAGCACTCCGCCGCCGACTGGTCGACGCGGCCGCTCCCCACGGCCTGGCTCGACTACGCCGCGCTCGACGTCGAGGTGCTGCTCGAGCTGCGCGAGCACATGATCACCGAGCTCGAGAACGCCGGCAAGACCGAGTGGGCGCGTCAGGAGTTCGAGAACCTGCTGGGGTTCGAGCCCGCCGTGCGCGTCGATGCGTGGCGGCGTACGTCCGGGGTGCACCGGCTCCGCGGGCGCAGGTCCCTCGGCGCCGCCCGCGCCCTGTGGGAGGCACGCGACGCCATCGCCGCCGAGCGCGACGTGACCCCCGGGCGGATCCTGCCCGACTCCGCCATCGTGGTCGCCGCGACGGCGATGCCGACCGACCGCCGAGCCCTGCTCGCCACCCCGGGCTTCCACGGCCGTGGCGCGGGTCGCTACGCAGCGACGTGGGTGGAGGTCCTCGATCGGGTCCGCGCGATGGGCGAGGACGAGCTGCCCTCCCGCGCGCCGCGAGGCGACGGTCCCCCGCACCCGCGCACGTGGGCCGACCGCGACCCCGTCGCCGACCGCCGCTTCCGGGCCGCCCGCGAGGCGATGCTCAACCTCGCCGAGGTGCACCACCTGCCGGTCGAGAACCTGCTGACGCCCGACTACCTCCGCCGGCTGATGTGGGCGCCGCCGGAGACCCGCGACCCCGCCGACCTCGCGGACGAGGTCCGCGCCCAGCTGAGGGCGTACGGCGCCCGGCCGTGGCAGGCCGAGCTGGTCACCGGTGCGCTGGTCGGCGCGATCCTCGGTGCCGAGGTCGAGCCGGAGGAGCCCGCGGAGCCGCCGAGCGGAGCCCCAGGAGTAGGCGCTACTCCGACGACTCGGAGGGCGACTCCGTCGGCGACTCGGTCTCCTCGGGCGGCGAGAGGATGGCTTGCGACGCCTGGTCGATCTGCTCGGTGGTCAGGTCGAGGTCGAGGATCCCGGGCGCGGTGACGAGCCGCTCGAGCAGCGGGGTCACCGCCTCGATGAGCTCCTCACGCTGGTCGATGAACGGCGGCACCACCATGTAGCGGATGCTCGCGTTGAAGACCGCGCTGTTGGCCGGCTCGTCGTCCGTCGCCAGGAAGTCCTCCGACGCGGCGACCTGGGTGTTGGCCGGCACGATGTAGCCGGTCTTGGCGACCGTGGCGATCGCGGCGTCGGAGACGGCGTACGCGATGAAGTCGGCGGCGTCGCCCTCGACCTCGGAGTCGGCGGAGATGCAGAGCCCGCTGATGTCGCCGACGGTGGCGCGGCCGTCGATGATCGGCATCGGGAGCACGTCGAAGTCGAGGTCCTCGGCATCGCGCAGCTCGGGCACGAGGTTGCGGAACCCCGCGATCATCGCCAGCTCGCCGCGCTTGAAGAGCTGCACCGGCGTCGCGCGGGCGAGCTGGGCGTTGGTCGGAGTGACGTTGGGGTCGCGCAGGATGTCGAGCGTCTCGAGTCGAGCGCCTCGCGCGTGTTGTCGTCGGAGAAGGCCAGCGAGGTGGGCTCGCGGTCGTCGTCGAAGACCTCGCCGTCGCCGGAGTAGATGAAGGGCGCCAGGCCCTGGAGGGTCGGGTCGATCCACACGCCGCGCCGGTCCCCGCGCCGGGAGGCGAAGGTCGCGGCGGCACCGAACTCGGCCAGCGTCCAGCGGTCGCGTACGCCGTCGTCGTCCGCCGTCGGCACGTCGATCTCGCGACGCTCCATCTTGTCGAAGTCGACGAGGTCGGTGTTGTAGTAGACGACCATCGGGGAGACCGAGTACGCCATGCACTGGAGCTCGTCGTCCATCGCGAAGGCGTCGACCGCGTCGCGGGAGAACCGGTCGCCGAAGTCCACGCCGCGCTCGTCGAGCAGCAGGCTCACCGGCTGCAGTGCCTCGGCCTCGGCCAGCTGACCGAGGTCGATGCGCGAGGTGAGGAAGGCGTCCGGCGCGTCGCCCGCGAGCACGTCGGCGAGCGCGGACTCGTGGTCCGGCCAGGACTTCAGGGTGACCTGTCGGGTGACCGAGGTGGCGTTGAACGAGTCGACGACGCTCTGGAAGGCCGCGACCTCCTCCTCGGAGCCGTAGGCACCGAAGACGATCTTGCGCGGCTTCTCGGGCGGCTTGCTCGAGGAGCTCGGCGAGGACGTCGGGCTCGACGCGGGGTCGGCGTCCCCGGTGCACGCAGCGAGGGACAGCGCCACCGTCGCCGCGCAGGCGATCAGGGCGCTGCGACGCAGGGAGGAAGGGCGGACGAGCACGGGGGAACCCTAACGGTCGAGTCCACGCCAGGCTTCGACCACGTCGCGGAAGATCGTCTCGTCCAGCGCGGCACCCTCACGGCGGATCTCGTCGCGTTCGAGGCGGATGAGCCGGTCGAGCCGCACCTCGCTGGGGCGGCCCTCCCTGTCCCACCCACCGGCACCGATGTCCATCCAGTGGCGCCCGTGACGGGCCTCGTCCTCGGCGTCGCGGTCGTGGTCCTGGCTGCTGAGCATCAGCCCGACCCACCGTCGCCGTCGTGTCGAGCAGCAGGACCGGACGGTCCTTGCCCTGGGTCGGGTCGTCCTCGTACGCCACCCACGCCCACACGACCTCGCCCGGGTCGGGCTCCCCGTCGACGTCGGGGGCGTACCGGCCCGGGGAGTCGACGGGCCGCGGCTCCACGGGCGCTGGCGGGCGCGAGAGCAGGTCGGCGATGCGACGACGCAGAGTCATGCCGGAGAGATTAACGAGTGCGCCGGACCGGGAGCGCCTCACGGCGCGTGGCCGCTCGTAGCGGCTGATTTCGGGACCCGGGGCTGCCACAGCCCGACGCACTCAAGCGCAAGTGTAGGACCTCACCCCAGCGAGTGCTCGATTTCCACGTGCCCCGCGGCCTCGAGCTGCTCGGACAGGGCGAGCATCCGGGAGATCTCCTCGTGGGTGGCCTCACCCAGCGCGGCGCGCCCGGCAGCGACGATGCGCGCGAAGGCGGCGGCCCGGAACAGCGTCACCGCGAAGTCGCCGCGCGCGATGCCGCGCAGCACGTCGTCGACCATCCGCCGCAGCTCGTCGGGTCCGGGCGGGTCGGCGACACCCGCGACGACGCGCGCCACGTCGGCCCGGCGCTGGCCGGCCTCGTAGTCCCGCGCGACCCGCTCGGGGTCGGCGTACACCCACGAGCGCAGGAGGAAGAGCCGCCAGAGGCTGCCCGCGAGGGTGTCGGAGGGCGCGCCCGACCAGACCTCGGCGAGGGTCTCGAGGCCCTCGGACTCGGCGAGGTGGACGATGCGCTCGGCGATCTGCGGGTCGTCGGACTCGCGGGCACCGCGCACCAGGATCGTCGCGGCGAGGTCACCCGCCTCGCGGACGTGCGCGGGGTCGGCGCCGCCGACGATGTCGGAGAAGAAGCCGTCGCCCGGCGTCATCGGGCGGTGGTGGATGCGGCCGGTCACGGCGACCACCCTAGGTGTTCTAACCATGGACGGCTCAGGTGACAGAGGTGCCCATCACCTTGCGGATGCGCTGGTCGCTGACCTTGTCGCGGGTGCCGAGCTGCTGGGCGAAGAGCGAGACGCGGTACTCCTCGAGCAGCCACCCCGCCTCGCGCAGGTGCTGCGGCACCGGCTGCCCCGCGGGCAGCGCGGCGACGGCGTGCAGCCACGCCTCCTGCAGGCCGGAGAGCTGGTCCTGGAGTCCGCGGTCACGGGCGACCTGGGCGTCGAGCCGCTCACGGCGGTGGGTGACCGCGGCGAGGTAGCGCGGGTAGTCGCGCAGCCGGGTGGTGCCCGCGCGGGCGACGAAGCCCGGCTCCATCAGCCGGCCCACCTGCGCGCGCATGTCGGTCATCGCCGGCAGCGTCATCAGGTCGGCGCGCCCCGAGATCGCACGGTCCGTCGCGCGCCAGGCCTCGAGGACCCGCATCACGTCGTGGACCGCCGCGCTCGTGCCGTCGGCCACGGCGTCCCGGGCGGCCGCGACCACGGAGTCGTACGCCGCCTCGTCGCGGACGGTCGGGCGGGCGTCGACGACCTCGCCGACGATCGCGGCGCGCACGTCGGCGAGCAGGTCGCCGACGGAGGCGTACGGCGACCCGACGAGCGCGAGCTTGGCCCTCTGGTCGAGGCCGGCGGCCGCGAGCACGTCGTCGACCGGGGCGGGCGGGCCGAGCGCGAGCAGCACGAGACGGCGTACGCCGAGCCGGTGGTGCGCGGCAGCGACGTCGGCGGTCGCGTGCACCTGCAGGCCGACCGTCGCACCCTCGTCGACGAGGGCGGGGAACCCGCGCACCTCGTGGCCCGCGCGGCGCTGGACGAAGGACTCCTCGATCGGTCCCGAAGGTCCACGCGGTCTGGCCCGTCGCGGTGATGCCCGAGTCCGCGGCGACGTCGGCCATCGCCCGCTCGAACGTGGGTCGCAGCGGCTCCTTGAGCGCGTCGAGGTCCTTGCCGCGGCCGGCCTCGACCCCCTCCTCGGTGACCACGCGGTAGGTCGGCTGGAGGTGGGTCGGCACCTTCGACCAGTCCCACGCCTCCCGGTCGATGACCAGGCTGCGGGTGCTGCGGGCGAAGCGCTCGAGGGCGTCCAGGATCGGCTCGGCGCCGGGCGGCGTCGCGGCGAGGAACTCCCGCGCGGTGTTGGGCGCGGGCACCATCGCGACGCGCAGGTGCTTGGGCAGCGAGCGGATCAGCTCGGTCACCAGCTCCTCGCGCAGGCCCGGCACCAGCCAGGAGAAGTCGTCGGCGTCGATGCGGTTGAGGGTGGCGACGGGCACGTCGATGGTGAGGCCGTCGTCGGTGGCGCCGGGCTCGAAGTGATAGCTGATCGGGAAGGTCAGCCCGGCCTCGTCGCTGTCGTGCCACTGCGTCGGGAAGTCGTGCGCGCGCACCTCGGCGGCCGTGTCGTGGGTGAGCATCTCGGGGTCGAAGGTGAGGAGGTCGGGCCGCTTCTGGCGGGCCCGCTTCCACCACTGGTCGAAGTGCGGGCCGCTGACCACGTCCTCGCCGACCCGGGCGTCGTAGAACTCGAAGAGCGTCTCCTCGTCGACGACGATGTCGCGGCGCCGGGCGCGGTGCTCGAGCTCCTCGGCCTCCTCGAGCAGGCGCGCGTTCTCGACGAGGAACCTGTGGCGGGAGTCCCACTCCCCCTGCACGAGCGCGTGCCGGATGAAGAGCTCGCGGGCGAGCGGCGCGTCGATGCGGCCGTACTGCACGAGGCGGTCAGCGACCAGCGGTACGCCGTACAACGTGACGCGCTCGCGGGCCATCACGGCGGCGCGCTTGCGCGACCAGTGGGGCTCGGAGTACGTCCGTTTGACCAGGTGGGCACCGAGGCGCTCGGCCCACTCGGGGTTGATCGCGGCGTTCTGCCGGGCCCAGAGGCGGGAGGTCTCGACGAGCTCGGCGCTCATCAGGAAGCCGGGGTTGCGGCCCTTGAGGACGCTGCCGGGGAAGACCGCGAAGCGGGCGTTGCGCGCGCCGACGTACTCCCGCAGCGGGCGCCGCTCGCCGGGCTTGGCCTTCTCCCGCTCCTCCAGCGCGCCGATGTGGCTCAGCAGCCCGGACAGCAGGGCCTGGTGGATGCCGTCCTCGTCGAAGGGAGCTCCGCCACCGTCGGACTCGGTGGTCGGGTGCGCCGTGAGGGACGAGCCGCGTGTATCGAGACCCATCTCCTTGGCCACCTGGCGCAGCTGGGACTCGTAGTCCTGCCACTCACGGATCCGCATGTAGTTGAGGTGCTCGCGCTTGCACATCCGCCGGAAGGCGCTCGACGAGAGCTCCTTCTGCTGCTGCTTGATGTGGCGCCACAGGTTGAGCCAGGTGAGGAAGTCGCTCGACTCGTGCGTGAAGCGGGCGTGCTGCTGGTCGGCCTGCGCGCGCTGCTCCTCCGGCCGCTCGCGCGGGTCCTGGATCGACAGGGCCGCAGCGATGACGAGCACGTCGCGCACGCACCCGAGGCGCTCGGCCTCGAGGATCATCCGACCCAGCCGCGGGTCGATCGGCAGCCGGGCCAGGCGCTTGCCGACGGCGGTGAGGCGTACGCCGGGCTGGGACGTGCTGCGATGCGGCGGTTCGGACCGCCGGTTCGCCACACGTTGCGGGGCGGCCTCGGCGGTGATCGCGCCGAGCTCCTCGAGCAGGTCGGTGCCGGCCTTGACGTTGCGGCGGTCGGGCGGCTCGACGAAGGGGAAGCGGGCGATGTCGCCGAGGCGCAGCGAAGCCATCCGGAGGATGACGCTGGCGAGGTTGGTGCGCAGGATCTCGGGGTCGGTGAACTGCGGTCGGCCCTCGAAGTCCTCCTCGGAGTACAGCCGGATCGCGATGCCGTCGGACACGCGACCGCAGCGCCCGGAGCGCTGGTTGGCCGAGGCCTGGCTGATCGGCTCGATCGGCAGCCGCTGCACCTTGGTGCGCACCGAGTAGCGGCTGATCCGCGCGACGCCCGTGTCGACGACGTACGCGATGCCGGGGACGGTCAGCGACGTCTCGGCGACGTTGGTGGCGAGGACGACGCGGCGCACCGTCGAGGGGTGGCTGGAGAAGACCTTGTGCTGGTCGGCGGCGCTGAGGCGGGAGTAGAGCGGCACGATCTCGAGCCGGTCACTCGTGAGCGCGTCGAAGGCGTCGGCGGTGTCGCGGATCTCGCGCTCGCCGGGGAGGAAGACGAGCACGTCGCCGGGGCCTTCTGCCGAGAGCTCGCGCACGGCGTCGACGATCGCCTCGGTCTGGTCGCGCTGGACCGGCTCGCCGTCCTCGTCGTCCTCGGGCAGCTCGAGGAGGGGCCGGTAGCGGACCTCGACGGGGAACGTACGGCCCGACACCTCGACGACGGGTGCGTCGAAGTGGGCGGCGAACCGGTCGACGTCGATCGTCGCGCTGGTGATGATCACCTTGAGGTCGGGGCGGCGCGGGAGCAGGCGCTTGAGGTAGCCGAGGAGGAAGTCGATGTTGAGGCTGCGCTCGTGGGCCTCGTCGATGATGAGCGTGTCGTACTTGCGGAGGTCGCGGTCGCGCTGGAGCTCGGCGAGCAGGATGCCGTCGGTCATCAGCTTGACCCGGCTGGCCTTCGACGTGCGGTCGGTGAACCGCACCTGGTAGCCGATCACGTCGCCGAGCTCGGTGCCGAGCTCCTCGGCGATCCGCTCCGCCACCGAGCGGGCGGCGATCCGGCGCGGCTGGGTGTGCCCGATCAGCTTCCCGCCCTCGGCCGGGCCGGCCCCGCGACCGAGCTCGAGGCAGATCTTCGGCAGCTGGGTGGTCTTCCCCGACCCGGTCTCGCCGGCGACGATGACGACCTGGTGGTCGCGGATCGCCGCGGCGATGTCGTCGCGGCGCGCGGAGACCGGCAGGTCCGGCGGGTAGGAGATCTTCACAACGGGCGCCATTCTCGCCGACCGTCGCAACCGGTTTCGCCAGCGGTCGCCCCGACGTGATGGATTTCCGCTGCTACGAGTGGAAGTTCAGGACCGCGCGGGCCCGTCCAGCTCAGCCTGATGGATTTCCACTCGTACAAGTGGAAATCCATCCAGGAGGTCTCAGGACGCCGAACCGGCGTCGTCGTCCTCCGGCGGCGTGGTCGGCGGGAGCTGACCGGGTACGCCGCGCGGGCCGCCGTGCATGCCGCCGCGACCGGGGCCGCGGTCGTCCGCCTCGCGCTGCTGCATCCAGCCGCCTCGGTCCCGGCCACCGTCGTCGCCGATGGCGTGGACGGCGGCGAGGCCGAGGCCGCCGACGACGACGCCTGCCAGCGCGGAGGCGATCAGGGCCGCGAGCCCGAAGGTCCGGCTGCCGTCCGAGCGACGCAGGCTGCGGAAGCGCTCGCCGAAGCCGCGGCGGCTCGTGGTGGTCGCGGGTCCGCGGCGGGTCGGCGGCCGCCGCGGGCTCGGGTGCCGGCGGGAGCGTCGCGGCACCCTCGGGGCGTACGGGCTGGGTCTCGTCGTCGGGACGGGGCGTGTCGTCGGTCATGGCAGGAGCGTGCGCCCGCTGCCTGTGGGCGACCTGTGAACGAGCCCTGAGATTCATGGGACTGCGATGTCGAGAACCGTCGCGCGGCTCCGTCCCCGGGGTGGATGAGGCCACAATGGCCGCACCGGACAAGGAGAACCGAGATGCCGAAGTACCTGATCCTCAAGCACTACCGCGGCACCCCCGCCACCGTGAACGACGTCCCGATGGACCGCTGGACCCCCGACGAGGTCGACGCCCACATGCAGTTCATGGACGACTTCGGCAAGCGACTGGAGGCGGACGGCGAGTTCGTCGACGCCCAGGCGCTGTCGCCCGAGGGGGCCTGGGTCCGGGCGGACGACCAGGCCAGGCAGCCGATCGACGGACCGTTCGCCGAGACCAAGGACCTCATCGCCGGGTGGTACGTCGTCGACGTCGACGGATGGGACCGCGCCGTCGAGCTCGCCGGGGAGCTGTCGTTGGCCCCGGGCGCCGGCGGCAAGCCGATCCACGAGTGGCTCGAGGTGCGCCCGTTCTACGGCTCGCCGACCGGCACCGAGGACTGACGCCCCGAGCCCGATGGATCCGTTCGACCGCGCGACGCTGCGCCCCCTCGTCCCGGCGGTGATCGGCGTCCTCGTCCGTCGCGGAGCCGACTTCGCGGCGGCCGAGGACGCCGTGCAGGACGCGCTCGTCGAGGCGTGGCGCACCTTCGGCGCCGGGGACGGCGCCGACCCCGACGCGGCGCCGCGCGACCTCAAGGGCTGGCTGGTCACCGTGGCGTGGCGACGGTTCCTCGACGGCGTACGGTCCGGGTCGGCGCGGCAGCGACGCGAGGTCGCGGTCGACGCTCGCTCACAGCCGGGCGCCGGTCCGACCGAGACCGCCGACGACACCCTGCGCGTGTTCTTCCTGTGCGCCCACCCGTCGCTCACCCCGGCGTCGGCGGTCGCGCTGACGCTGCGGGCGGTCGCCGGCCTGACCACGCGTCAGGTCGCCGAGGCCTACCTCGTGCCCGAGGCGACGATGGCGCAGCGGATCAGCCGCGCGAAGCGGACGGTGTCGGGCGAGTCGTTCGACCGCCCGGGCGACCTCGCCACGGTGCGGCGCGTGCTCTACCTGGTCTTCAACGAGGGCTACTCCGGCGACGTCGACCTGGCTGCCGAGGCGATCCGGCTGACCCGCGAGCTCGCCCTGCTCACCGGCCGGCTCGGTCCGGATCCGGAGACCGACGGGCTGCTCGCCCTGATGCTGCTCCACCACGCGCGTCGCCCCGCCCGGCTGCGGCCGGACGGCACGCTGGTGCCGCTCGCCGACCAGGACCGCAGCCGCTGGGACGGCGCCCTCATCGAGGAGGGCGTACGGATCCTGCAGCGTGCCCTCGCCCTCGAGCAGCGCGGCGAGCTCCAGCTGCAGGCCGCGATCGCCGCGCTCCACGCCGACGCACGCACCGCCGAGGAGACCGACTGGGTGCAGGTCGTGCAGTGGTACGACGAGCTGCTGGCGCTGACCGGCAGCCCCGTCGTACGCCTCAACCGGGCCGTCGCCGTGGGCGAGGCCGACGGGCCTCGCGCCGGGCTCGCGGCACTCGCCGACGTCGACCCCGACCTGCCGCGCCACCGGGCCGTGGCGGCGTACCTCCACGAGAAGGACGGCGACTCCGCGACTGCCGCCAGGCTCTACGCCGAGGCGGCCGGCCTGGCCACGAACGTGCCCGAGCGGACGCACCTGACCAAGCAGGCCGCGCGGCTCCACCACCGGGCCGAGTGACAGCCGCCTCACAGGAAACTCACAGCTTGAGTGGGCACGATGCTGCCATGCAGCAGCTCACCCGACCCGACGGCTCACCTGTGCGCGTCCTCGTGGTCGACGACGAGGTCAACATCGCCGAGCTGCTCGCGATGGCGCTGCGCTACGAGGGGTGGGACCTGCAGATGGCCCACACGGGCACCGACGCGGTCGCCACGGCCCGCGACTTCAGGCCCGATGCGGTGGTGCTGGACATCATGCTGCCCGACTTCGACGGCCTCGAGGTGCTGCGCCGGATGCGCGCCGACGGCAACGACGTACCCGTCCTCTTCCTCACCGCCAAGGACGCCGTCGAGGACCGGATCGCCGGCCTGACCGCGGGCGGCGACGACTACGTCACCAAGCCGTTCTCGCTCGAGGAGGTCGTGGCGCGGCTGCGCGGGCTGATCCGTCGCGGCGGCACCGCCGCCCAGGCCGACGCCGGCAACGTGCTCGCCGTCGGCGACCTCACCCTCGACGAGGACAGCCACGAGGTGCACCGCGGCGGCGAGGAGATCAGCCTGACCGCCACCGAGTTCGAGCTGCTGCGCTTCCTGATGCGCAACCCGCGGCGGGTGCTGAGCAAGGCGCAGATCCTCGACCGGGTCTGGCAGTACGACTTCGGCGGGCAGGCCAACGTCGTCGAGCTCTACATCTCCTACCTGCGCAAGAAGATCGACGCCGGTCGCGAGCCCATGATCCACACCATGCGCGGTGCCGGCTACGTCCTGAAGCCGGCGTGATGCGTCGACCCCTGACCCTCACCACGCGCCTGGTCGCGCTGGTCGTGCTGCTGGTCGCGGTGACCGCCGCCGTCATCGGGACCGCGACGACGCTGGTGATGAGGGGCTACTTCACCGACCGGCTCGACGACGAGGTCCGCAGCTCGCTGACGCGCGCGTACGGGCCGCCCGTGGACTTCCGGCGAGAGGGCCGAGACGACGACGGGCGCGGACCGGGCGGGCAGAGCATCGGCACCCTCACCGCCATCGTGGATCCCGCCTCGGGCACCTTGGCAGGAGTCGTCCTGGAGGACGGCTCCGGCGGCGGGACGACCTCGACACCCCTGTCGGCAGCGGTGCTGGACAAGGTCGGCGAGGTCCCCGCGGACGGGAAGGTCCACGAGGTCACGCTGCCCGACATCGGGACCTACCGCCTGATCGCCGAGGACCGCTACACCATCGTGTCCGTGGCCGGTCTCCCCACCCGCGAGGTCGACGAGGCGCTGGCCTGGCTGGCCACGATCGTCGTCGTCGTGAGCGGCGTGGCCGTCGCCATCGCCGGTGGCGCCGGCACGTTCGTCGTACGCCGCCAGCTGGCGCCCCTGCGCGAGGTGGCCGGCACCGCCCACCGCGTCGCCGAGCTCCCCCTCGCCTCCGGCGAGATCGACCTGTCCGAGCGCGTGCCCGCGCGCCTCACCGACGATCACACCGAGGTCGGCCAGGTCGGCGCGGCACTCAACGCGATGCTCGACCACGTCGAGTCGTCGCTGGACCAGCGGCACCGCAGCGAGCAGCAGGTGCGCCAGTTCGTCGCCGACGCCTCCCACGAGCTGCGTACGCCGCTGGCCACCATCGCCGGCTACACCGAGCTGGCGCGCAACCGTCCCGAGACCACCCCCACCGCGCTCGCGAAGGTCGAGACCGAGTCGGCGCGGATGACAGGGCTCGTCGAGGACCTGCTGCTCCTTGCCCGCCTCGACGCGGGCCGTCCCCTGGAGCGCGAGCCGGTCGATCTGTCCCGGCTGCTCCTCGAGGCCGTCAACGACGCCCGGGTGGTCGACGCCGACCGGCAGTGGCGGCTCTCGCTCCCCGACGCCCCGCTGAGCGTCGACGGCGACGCCACCCGGCTGCACCAGGTGGTGACCAACCTGCTCACGAATGCCGGCAAGTACACCCCCGCCGGCACCACCATCACCGTCACCGGGTCGGCCGACGGCTTCACCGTGCACGACGACGGCCCGGGCTTCTCCCCCGAGCTCGCACCGCGGGCGTTCGAACGGTTCACCCGCGGCGACGCCGCCCGCACCCGCGCCGGCGGCGCCGGCCTCGGCCTCTCCATGGTCGAGGCGATCGTCGCCGCCCACGGCGGTACGGTCGCGCTGACCAGCGCCCCCGGCGACACCACCTTCACCATCCGTCTCCCCCGCTGACCGGGCCCTTCGTGCCCGTCCTGCGTGGTGACCGGGCACTTCGTGCCCGTGTTGCGCAACGAAGCGCCCGGTCGGCGTTCGTGACGGGCACGAAGCGCCCGGTCAGTCTTCATGACGGGCACGAAGCGCCCGGTCGGTAGGTTTGCGTCATGGAGCCCGGGACCCCGATCCGCTGCGAGATGACGAAGTGGGGCGACCGCCCGCACTGGGAGTTCGACGGGCTCTACCTCGGCGCCGACGAGCACGGTGAGTGGCTCGGCTTCCCGGTGGGCACGCTCAACCAGCGTCCCGGCCTCGAGCTCGTCTCCGAGGTCGACGCGGTGACGCTGGTGCCGCCGGGGCGTTGGTACGCAGCGACCTTCCACGCACCCGGCATCTGGTGCGACCTCTACGTCGACATCGCCACTCCCGGCGAGTGGGACGGCACCGTCCTGCGGGCCGTCGACCTCGACCTCGACGTGATCCGGATGTCGGCCGCGCCGCCGCGCCTCGACGAGGTCGGCCCCGCAGAACCTCGCGGCCGGGCCCGGCGAGGTCTTCGTCGACGACGAGGACGAGTTCGCCGAGCACCAGGTCGCGTACGGCTATCCGGCCGACGTGGTCGCGCGCGCGCAGGCCAGCTGCGACGAGGTCCTCGCGGCCGCCCGCGCCGGCCTGCCGCCGTACGACGGCACGCACCGTCGCTGGCTCAGCCGTCTGACGACTTCCTGAGCGCCCGCCGCTCGGCGCGCGTCAGTGCCCGGAAGGGACCGACCAGACGCGGGCCCGCGAGCCGGTTCTCCAGCCTGCGCGCCTCCCGCTTGAGCGGCTGGGCGACGTACTCCCCCAGGATCACGCCGGACGCCAGCGCGATCGCGACGGAGATGGCGGTCATCAGCGCGAGGATGCCCTGCGAGACGAAGAAGCCTCCGTCCGACAGGAACGTCAGGCCGCGGTAGATCGACAGGCCGGGCAGGAACGGCACGATCGCGGGCACCGCGACGACGAGCGGCGGCACCCGCACCCGACCCGCCACGGCGTAGGCGACGAGGCCGACGAAGAAGGCGGCGACGCCGACGGCAGCGGCACGGCCGAAGCCGTTGACCTCGACGATCTGGGCGATGAGGGCGGCGACGGCGGTGATCAGGCCGACGGGGAGCACGGCCCGGCGCGGCGCGTAGCAGGCCACGCTGAAGGCGGCCGACGAGACCGCAGCGCCGAGGAGCACGGCGGGCAGGTCGGAGTAGCTGCCGAGCTTGCCCGGCACCAGGTCGCCCAGCGAGAGCCCGATCCCCTCGGCGACCGAGATGCCCAGTGCGACGCCGGCGATGATGCCGGCGGTCGCCATCATCGCCTCGATGAGCCGGGCGCTCGCGGTCAGGTAGAAGCCGGTGAGCGCGTCCTGCACGGCGCCCATCAGCCCGATGCCGGCGAGCAGCAGGATGATGTTGGCCGTGACGACCAGCGACGGGTCGACGTCGATCGGAGTGGCCGCGACCGCGGCGGCGAGGATCGTGGCGATCGCCCCGCCGGCCACCTGCAGGTAGAAGAACGGCAGCCGACGCCGCGCCATCACGATCTGGACCCGGTCGATCAGCACCGCCGCCACCGCAGCGACGGCCGACACCACAGCGCCACCCCCGAGGAAGACGCCGACGGCAGCGGCCATCACCGCCCACGCGATCGTCACGGCCCAGCGGGGGAAGGCGTGCCCGAGCGAGACGATCGTGGCCATCCGCGAGCGGGCGAGGTAGAGGTCGGCCCGGTCGGTCAGCACGTCGCTCACCAGGTGGTCGACGGCCGTGAGGTCCTCGTAGTCGATGTCGCGCTGCTGCACGTGGCGGATCATCAGCACGGGTACGTCGTCGGCCGAGCGCTGGTGGCTCATGGACAGCGCCGTGAAGGTCACGTCGATCTCGGCCTGGCGCAGCCCCAGGTGGTCGGCGACCGAGCGCATCGTCGCAGTGACGTCGGCCGCACCGGCGCCCGAGGAGAGCAGCATCTCGCCGATCCGCAGGCACAGGTCCATGGTCAGGTGGACCTCGTGGGCGCGCTCCGCGGCCGCCGCCTGGGCGGAGGCCTCCTCGTCGGCCGGTCCCTGCTCGCCCTCGTCCGCGAGCCCGTCGTGCTGGTCCACGCGGCCATGTTCGCACCGTCGTCCGGGGCGCTGTCAGAGGGGTGATCCGTGGGCGCCGGGTCCTCCCTAGAGTGAGCGCATGCGCATCGACTTCCACGCGTCAGCCCGGCCGACGCTGGGCGTCGAGTGGGAGCTGGCGCTCGTCGACCCCGTGAGCCGCGACCTCGTGAGCGTGGCGTCGGAGGTGCACGAGCTGGCGGGCGGGCGCCTCGACGACCCGGCCCGGCTCCACAAGGAGCTGCTGCGCAACACGGTCGAGCTGGTCACCGGGATCTGCGACACCGCCGGCGAGGCGGTCGCCGACCTGCGCGGGACGCTGGGGGTCGTCGCCCCCGCGGCGCGCGAGCTCGGCGTCGACCTGCTGGGCGCCGGCTCGCACCCCTTCGCCGACTGGTCGGACCAGCAGCTCACCGAGGGCCACCGCTACGCCGAGCTCATCAACCGTACGCAGTGGTGGGGCCGCCAGATGCTGATCTGGGGCGTCCACGTGCACGTCGGCATGCCCGAGCGCGACCGCGTGATGCCCGTGCTCGCCTCGATGCTGACGACGTACCCCCACCTCCTCGCCCTCTCGGCGAGCTCGCCGATCTGGGCGGGCCAGGACACCGGCTACGCCTCCAACCGGGCGCTGATGTTCCAGCAGCTCCCGACCGCCGGGCTGCCGTTCGCCTTCGACACCTGGTCGGAGTTCGAGAAGTGCATCGCCGACCAGACGACCACCGGGATCATCGACTCGATGTCGGACGTGCGCTGGGACCTGCGTCCGGCGCCGCACCTCGGCACCCTCGAGCACCGGGTGTGCGACGGCATGTCCGACCTCGGCGAGATCGGCGCCCTCACGGCGCTCGTCCACTGCCTCGTCGTCGACCTCGACACCCGGCTCGCGGCCGGCGAGACGCTGCCGACGATGCCTCCGTGGCAGGTCCAGGAGAACAAGTGGCGCGCAGCGCGCTACGGCCTCGACGCCATCGTCATCCTCGACGACCACAACCGCGAGCGGCTCGTCACCGACGACCTCGACGACCTGCTCGAGCGCCTCACGCCCGTCGCGCGCCGCCTCGGCTGCGAGGCCGAGCTGCGTACGGTCGCCGACATCCCGAAGCGCGGCGCGTCCTACCAGCGGCAGCGCGCCGTGGCGCACGAGTCCGGCGGCGACCTGGTCGCGGTGGTCGACGCGCTCGTCGCGGAGCTCGACCACTCGCTGCTCACCTGAGACGGATCCGCCGGCCCTTGTGGCGGTCGTCACCGGGGCGAGAGGATGCCCCGACGCCCTCACCTGGGGGAAGTGGCGGAGGAGAACCAGTGGTCAACCCGATCGACCCGACTGCGACGGGCTTCCTGCTCGCCGAGAACCGCAACATGCCGATGCACGTCGGCGGGCTGCAGCTGTTCGAGAAGCCCGAGGGCGCCGGGCGCAACTACGTCCGCGAGATGTACGAGCAGATGCGCGACGTCGAGCAGATCGCCCCGCTCTTCCTCAAGCACCCGCACCGCTCGGCGCGTACGGCCGGCCAGCTGGTGTGGCAGCCCGACGAGCAGTTCGACATCGAGCACCACGTCCGGCACAGCGCGCTGCCCAAGCCCGGCCGGATCCGTGAGCTGCTCGAGCTCTGCTCGCGCCTGCACAGCACCCGCCTCGCCTGGGAGCGGCCGCTCTGGGAGGCCACCGTCATCGAGGGCCTGCGCGACAACCGCGTCGCGATGTACACCAAGACCCACCACGCCCTCGTCGACGGCGTCTCGGCGATGCGACTCCTCGCGAGCGTGCTCTCCACCGATCCCGACGAGCGCAACATGCCCGCCCCGTGGGCGATGCGTCCGCGCCCGCCGCGCGAGGAGGAGCCGAGCGACGGTGGCGCCTCGCTGTCCGACGTCTCGGCCACCACGGTGCGTACGGCGCTCGCGATCGCGTCCGAGGCGGCCGGGATGCCGGGCGCGCTGATCCGCACGCTCAACAAGAGCGTGCGCAACGAGACCTCCGCGCTCTCGCTGTACGCCCCCCGCACGATCCTCAACCAGAACATCACCGGCTCGCGCCGCTTCGCCGCGCAGGACTGGCCGGTCGAGCGGCTCCGCGCGGTCGGCAGGTCCACCGGCACCACGATCAACGACGTCGTGCTGGCGATGGTCAGCGGCGCGATGCGCACCTACCTCTCCGACCTCGACGCGCTGCCCGACACCACGCTGGTGTCGATGGTGCCGGTCGGGCTCAACGCCAAGTCGTCCGGGCTCGCCTCTGCGGAGGGTGGCAACGCCGTCGGCGCGGTCATGGTGCAGCTCGGCACGCACCTGCCCGACCCGGCCGCCCGGCTCACCGCGATCCACCGGTCGATGAAGGACGGCAAGGAGGGCCTGTCGGCGATGACGCCGGCCCAGATCCTCGCGATGAGCGCGCTCGGCCAGGCGCCGGCCATCCTCGGCCCGGTCCTCCGCATGTCGGGCATCGTGCGCCCGCCGTACAACCTGATCGTCAGCAACGTCCCCGGCCCGCGCACCACGCACTACTGGAACGGCGCGAAGCTCACCGGCACCTACCCGCTGTCGATCCCGATCAACGGCATGGCGCTCAACATCACCTGCACGTCCTACGACGGCAAGATGTGCTTCGGCCTCACCGGCTGCCGACGTACGGTCCCCCACCTCCAGAGGCTGCTGCAGTACCTCGACGACGAGCTCAAGGCGCTGGAGAAGGCCGCCGGCCTCAGCTGACCTCCAGCCCGCCGCCGACGGTCTCGGCGACCGCGGCGAGCCGCGCGCGGGTGATGTCGGCGACGGTGACGAGGCCGGCGAGGCGGGCGTTGGAGCCCTCGCGGGTGGGCTCGGCGGAGTTGATGCTGATGCAGCGGCGGGTGCCGCCGTCGGCGGCGTTGGCCAGCGCGACCGCGTGGCCGGTGGTGCCGCTCCCGGCGAAGGGGTCGAGCACGACGGCGTCGCCGGGCAGGGTCGAGAGGATCCGGCGCACCAGGCCGGTGGGCTTCGGCGACTCGAAGACGTGGCCGACGAGGGCCTTGAGCTCCGCGACCGCGCTGTCGGTGGAGCCGATCTCCTCGGCCAGCCAGATCGTGCGCAGCTTCTTGCGGCGCCCGCCCTCGCGCAGCAGCCAGTCGCGCTGGAAGATGTCGACCCGCTCGCCCGTACGGCCGCGGATGACCCGGCACTCGAGGTCGTCGGGGCGCTCGTCGACGCGGGGGCGCGACCACCGCCACACGGCCGGCCGGCCGTCGCCGAAGACCGGCGTCAGGGCCTGGCTGCCGGCGAACTCGGTGGTGGCGACCCGGCCGGTCACCGGGTCGCCGTGCAGGGCGAAGTGCAGCGTGGGCGCGGTGACGGGGTTGAACTTCTTGTTGGTGTTGCGCAGCGGGAGGTAGCGGAACCGCCGTCCGTCCGGGGCGGACAGCGGGAAGTCGGCCTCGTCGACGGACTCGGTGCTGCTGCCCTCGACGACGCAGGACGGCAGGTGGCGGGCGTACGCGAGGACGTACTCGTGGCTGGTCGCGAACCCGCGGCCGAGCTGGCGACCCTTGGGGTTGAGGTTGACCACGATCTGGGCGAGGAAGTTGGCCTCCCCGAACACCTCGTCCATCAACAGCCGCAGGTGGGCCGCCTCGTTGTCGTCGATGCTGACGAACACCGCGCCGTGCGGGGCGAGGACCTCCCGGACCGCCTCGAGGCGCGGGCGCATCATCGCCGTCCAGGCCGCGTGCCGCCCGGCGTACGGGTCGGCGTGGGAGCCGTCGCGGAAGCGGTCGGCGTACGCGAAGTCGTTGCCGGTGTTGTAGGGCGGGTCGGTGTAGACGACGTCGACCGAGCCGGGGGTGAGGCGGGGCAGGACGTCGAGGTTGTCGCCGACGTGGAGGGAGTTCCACGCGGGCCCGGGGGCCGGGGGCATCGACGCGGCGGGCACAGGGGCAGCCTAGGCGTACGACCGGGACCCGCCGATCCCAATTTTCCCATCCGTCACACGATCTCCTTTACTCTGGAACGCGTGCCTGACATCTCGCGCCGCCCCATGCCCTCCGCCGCCCGTCGTCGACCCAGCCGGGCGTTGACGATCGCCACGGCCGGCGTGCTCGTCGCCGGCCTCGGTGTGGGGCTCGGTGGCGGCCCCTCGGTGGCCAGCGACGGCTCGGCCTCGACGCGCGAGGGCTTCCCCGCACCGGGCCAGGGCGGCACGGGCTACCGCGGCCGCAACCAGACGTCGGACGGCAAGGCCGGCGTCGTGGTCGGTCCGCCGGTCAACCTGCGCGGTCGCGCCGCGGTGGTCGCCAACGAGACGGCGTACGAGATCGCGCCCGGCGTCACGCTGCGCGAGTGGGACCAGGTCGACGGCCGCCAGCCGGTCGGCCAGGTCCGGATGAACCTGCTCACCATCAGCCTCGACGCTCCCGGCATCACCTTCGAGGAGCTCTCCCCGAAGTACGTCACCAGCCGCAAGCTCGTGAGCCAGCTCGGTCGCTGGAACAACGTCCTCGGCGCAGTCAACGGTGACTTCTTCGACATCAGCCAGACCGGGGCCCCGCTGGGGGTCTCGATCAACCGCGAGCGGGGGCTCCTCAACGGCGCCCGGGAGGGCTGGATCCCGGAGAACTCCTCGCTCTACTTCGACGAGACCGGCCCGCACATCAACCCGCTGACGGTGCAGTACACGATCCGCCAGCACCCCGACTGGATCGTCAAGGGCGTCAACCACCCCGACGTCAGCGCCGGAGAGGTCGGCGTCTTCACCCACGACTGGGGCCGGACCTCCGGCTACCAGATCCCCACGCGCGGCAAGGGCCGCGCCCGCGAGGTCGTGCTGCGCAACAACCGGGTCATCTCCACCAAGCCCAAGCTCTCCAGCGGTCGCAAGATCAAGCAGAAGGAGCGGGTTCTCATCGGTGTCGGCCGTGCCGCCGGCCAGCTGGCCCAGCTCCGGATGCGCGACAAGATCACCCTGGCCAAGCGATTCGACGGCGGCAGGCCCACCGTCGCCATCACCGGCGACCGGCCGCTGCTGGTCAACAGCGTGCGCACCGTCATCAACAACACGATCGCCCACCCGCGTACGGCGGTCGGCATCGACGCCGACGGCCGCAACCTCCTCATCCTCGTCGTCGACGGCCGCTCGGCCGTCAGCCGCGGCTACACGATGGTCGAGCTGGCCGACCTGATGACCGCGCTGGGCGCCGAGAACGCGCTCAACCTCGACGGCGGAGGATCGTCGGCGATGTACACCCGCGCCGGCACCGGTGAGATGGCGATCGTCAACGAGCCGTCCGACGGCGGCGAGCGCAAGGTCGCCAACGGCTTCGGCTTCGTCTACACCGGCGTGCTTCCCCCGGTCATCCCACTCGTCCCGACGCCGACTCCCACGCCGATCCCGACCCCGCCGCCCACGGTTCCGCCGACGACCCGCCGCCGACCGACCCCGCCGCCGGTTCCCTGACCGGTCGGCCGGGTCAGGCGTTCGGCGCGGTGAACACCACGACGTAGGTCATCGGCGCCAGGCACTGCACGCCGTTCTTGGGCAGCTTGGGGACGACCTCGAAGCCCGCCTCGCCGGCGTCGATCGCCACGTTGCGCGGGGCGTCGCAGCCCACGGCCACCGTCGCGGCGTACGGCGTCGCGTCGGGCGCCAGCCCGGACTCGGCGCCGATCGCGGCGCCGATGCTCGGCGCGAAGGCGGAGTCGAACTGGCCGACGAAGTCGGTGACCGCCTGGTCGGTGTCGAGCACGAAGGCGAGCGTCGAGGCCGACCCACCGACCTCCGTCGCGTGCACCATCGTGGCCTGCGTGACGCCCGCCGAGCCGATCACCTCGATCGTCTGCGCGGTGCCCTGGCCGCCGCCCTCGGGCTCCGACTCGGTGTCCGTCGGCGTCTCGCTGGGCGCGTCCTCCGACGGCGACGGCGTGCTGCTCGTGGAGTCGGAGCCGGCGTCCGGGTCGGTCGCGGTGTCCACCACCGTCGTCGCCGCTGCACGCGGACACGCCGGCCGCGAGGGCCAGCGACGTGAGGAGGGCGGCGGTCCGGGTGCGGACGCCCGAGCGGCGCTGTGAGGTAGTCATGGTGGTTCGACGATAGCCACGCCGCGCCCGCTCCCCGGTCAGGCACGTCGTCGGCGGGGCTCCGTCTCTGGCAGGCTGACCGCATGAGCGAGCAGGTGGGGACCGAACCGGTCCGCGAGGCCGTCCGCGCCTACGCCGCGCGCCAGCCGCAGCTGGCCTCCGCCACCCGGGCCTACGTCGAGCTCATCCAGGTGCTCCTCGACGACGCCGGCATCGACTACCTCAGCGTCACGGGGCGTACGAAGAGCGTCGCGTCGTTCGCCGAGAAGGCCAACCGCACCGACGGTGGCGCCCCCCTCTTCCCCGACCCGCTCGAGCAGATCACCGACCTGATCGGCGTCCGCGTCATCACCTACGTCCACAGCGACGTGGCGGCGGTCGCGGAGGTGCTCGACGACGAGCTCGCCATCCTCGACGACCGCGACCTCGGCGAGGAGACCGCGCGGTCGGGTCGCTTCGGCTACGCCAGCCGGCACCTGCTGGTCGAGACCCTGCCCGGCGCCGGGCTCCCGACGCTGGAGGGGCACCGCGCCAGCGTGCAGGTGCGCACCGTGCTGCAGCACGCGTGGGCGGAGTTCGAGCACGACATCCGCTACAAGGGCAACGTCCCCGAGGACGCGGCCCCCGACCTGGACCGCCGGTTCACCCTCGCGGCCGGCCTGATCGAGCTCGCCGACCGCGAGTTCGCCACGATCCGCGAGCGGATCCAGGCAGCGGCCCCCGGCAGTGCGACCGACGCCGAGGACGGCCGCATCGTGGGCCAGGACCTCGCGACGTTCCTCGCCGGCCACTACAGCGACGCCGGCTGGTCGCACACCGACCACTACGACTGGATCGCCGGGCTGCTCGCCGAGCTCGACATCGACACCATCGACGACCTCGCCGACCTGCTCACCTCGGTCGACGCCGACGCGGTGATCCGCCGGATGGGCTACCGCTACCCCGCCGGCGCCGTACGACGACTCGACGACGCGCTGCTCGCGATCTTCGGGGAGCAGTACGTCACCCTCGCGGGCAACAGCCACCGGGCGCCGCTGCTGCGGGCGCGGCTGGAGAAGCTCTCCACGCCCGAGAACTGAGTCGGACAGGCTGAGAGTCACGCTCAGGCGCGCCACCTAGGGTTGCCCCATGAGCCGCCCGTCCTGGACGACCGTCGCCCCGCTCCTCGCCATCGTGGCGTTGGTGCCCGCATGGTTCGCCCATCCCGAGGGCATCGTGCTGGGAGTGCTCGCCGTGCTGCTGGTCGGCGCGGTCCTCGCGGCCGTCCACCACGCCGAGGTCGTCGCGCACCGCGTCGGTGAGCCGTACGGCTCCCTGGTGCTCGCGGTGGCGGTCACGATCATCGAGGTCGGCCTGATCGTCACCCTGATGGTCACCAGCGACAAGGACGCCGCCGGACTGGCCCGCGACACCGTCTTCGCCGCCGTGATGATCACCCTCAACGGCATCGTCGGCATCTCACTGCTGGTCGGCGCGCTCAAGCACCACCTCGCCGTCTTCAACCCGGAGGGCACGGGTGCGGCCCTCGGCACGGTCATCGCCCTGGCCGTGCTGTGCCTGGTCGTGCCGTCGGTGACCACCTCAGAGCCCGGCCCGGAGTTCACCGGCGCCCAGCTGACCTTCGCGGCGATCGCGTCACTCGTGCTCTACGGCATGTTCGTCTTCACCCAGACCATCCGGCACCGCGACTTCTTCCTGCCGGTGACGCACGGGCAGCACTCACCCGTGGTGACCTCGGCCGGGGGTGGCGACTCCTTCCAGCACGGGCCGGTCGACCTCGACGAGGACGGCCACGCCGACCCGCCGACCGAGCGCGCGACGTACGCCAGCCTGGGCCTGCTGGTCGTCTCCCTCGTCGCGGTCGTCGGCCTGGCCAAGATCGAGTCGCCGGCCATCGAGTCCGGGGTCGCGGCGCTGGGCTTCCCGCCCGCGGTCGTCGGCGTCGTCATCGCCCTGCTGGTGCTCGCGCCGGAGTCGATCGCGGCGGTCCGGGCCGCCGCGCGCAACCGGGTGCAGGTCAGCCTCAACCTCGCGATGGGCTCGGCCATGGCGTCGATCGGGCTCACCATCCCCGCGATCGCCGTGGCCGGCATCTGGCTCGACGGACCTCTCGAGCTGGGGCTCAACCAGCTGCAGACCGTGCTCCTGCTCCTCACCGCGGCGGTGGGGATCCTCACGGTCGTCCCCGGTCGCGCCAAGCCCCTGCAGGGCGGCGTACACCTGGTCCTGTTCGCGGCCTTCCTGTTCCTGACGATCGCCCCCTGAGGGCTGGGCGGTTGCCCCAGCCACCGGCCGGTCCGCTGCCCCGCCCCCAGGGTGGCGGCAGATGACGGCCAGACCCGCCGAAGATCTGCGATGTGCCGCCACCCAGCGCCCGTGCGCCGAGCACGCGGCCCGGCGGACACTGTCCACCGGGCCGCGCAGGCTGGATCAGCCGAAGTACTTGTCGTAGATCTTGTCGTAGGTGCCGTCCTCGCGGATCTCCGCGAGGGTGCTGTTGATCCTGCGCAGGAGCGGGATGTTGCCGTCCTTCTGGACCGCCATGCCGTACTGCTCACCGGTGTCGAACTCGCGGGCGAGCTTGAGCTGCGGGTTGGACCCGACGAACTCGCCGGAGACGGTGTTGTCGAGCACGGCGGCGTCGATCTCGCCCGCGGCGAGTGCGGCCTGCAGCCCCTCGGCGTCGGCGTAGGCGGTGACCTTGGTCGAGGCGGGCGCGTAGTCGCTCATGTACGTCTCGCCGGTGGTGTCCTTCTGGACACCGACCCGCTTGCCGGCCAGCTCGGCGAGCTGGTCGAGGCCCGAGCCGCGCGGCGTCACGAGCGCCTGCTTGGCGTCGAAGTACGGGCTGGAGAAGTCGAGCACGCGGGCCCGCTCACCGGTGATCGTCATCGCGGCGATGGCGACGTCGCAGACGTCGGTGTTGAGCGAGTCACCCGAGGTGATGGAGTCGAAGTCCACGTCGAGCACGTCGAGCTCCACGCCGAGGGAGTCGGCGACGATCTTGCCGAGGTCGACGTCGAACCCGGTGAGCTTGCCCTTCTCCTCGTAGACGAACGGCGCGTACGGGCTGTCGGTGCACACGGTGAGGGCGCCCTTGAAGACCAGCGACACCTCCGAGAGGCTCTCGGCGGACTCGCCGCTGGCGGCGCCACCGCAGCCACTGAGCGTGGCCAACAGGGCCACGGAGGACAGGGCCGCCGCGGCGGCGCGGACGGTGCTGGGACGACGGTTCATGATCTCAGTTCACATTCGCAGTGAGCGACTCGCGCAGTCGCGTGAGGGCGTATTCGGTGATCTTCACGAGCGCACCCTTGGCCTGCTCGCGGTCGCGGGCGTCGAGGCTGATGATCGGCACCTCGGCCGGCAGGGCCAGCGCGGCTGCGATCTCCTCCGCGGGGTAGCGCGCCACGCCGTCGAACTCGTTGACGGCGACGATGAACGGGATGCCCTTGGACTCGAAGTAGTCCAGCGGCGAGAACGACTCGTCGAGGCGGGCCACGTCGACCAGCACGATGGCGCCGATGGCGCCGCGGCACAGGTCGTCCCACATGAACCAGAAGCGGCGCTGCCCCGGCGTACCGAAGAGGTAGAGGACCAGGTCCTCGGCCAGGGTGAGACGGCCGAAGTCCATGGCCACCGTCGTGGTCGCCTTGGTGGGTACGGCGGCGAGGTCGTCGACGCCCTCGGACTCGTTGGTGACGAGTGCCTCGGTGCGCAGCGGGTCGATCTCGGAGACGGCGCCGACGAGCGTCGACTTGCCGACGCCGAAGCCGCCGGCGATGACGATCTTCGTCGACGCAGCCGCGCGCTGGGCCTTAGTAGTTTCGAAGTCCACGGAGGGTCCTTTCGATGAGCTCGAGTCGCTCATCTGTCGACGTGCTGTCGTTGATGGTGGCCTGGATACGCACCAGGCCCTGCTCGATCAGGTCGCCCAGCAGCACCCGGGTGACGCCGATCGGCATCTTGGTCAGTGCCGACACCTCGGCCACGGAACGTCGGTCGCACACCTCGAGAACCTGCGCGGCAGAAGGACTCAGGACGGGTGCCTCGGCACCGGCCTGGAGGCGCAGCGTGGCCTCCATGGCGAGGTCGACCTTGGTCGCCGTCCGGCCCGCGGTGAGTGTGTAGGACCGGATGAGGCGAGGGCGGTAGGCCTCGTCGTCCGGCTCGAGTGGCGGCGTCATGGCACGGGTCCGGCTCAGCCGCCCGTACCGACGCGGGCCTGGGCCTCGACGGTACGTCCCACACGGTCCACCAGCAGGGCCATCTCGTAGCCCACCTGGCCGATGTCGGCCTCCTCGGTCGTGAGCACGGTGAGGTTGGACCCGTCACCGACGCTCATCAACATCAGGAAACCCATCTCCATCTCGACGATGGTCTGCATCACCGAGCCGCCCTCGAAGAGGCGAGCGGCACCGACGGCGAGGCTGGCCAGGCCGGAGGAGACGGCGGCGACCTGCTCGGCGCGCTCACCGGGGATGCTGGTGCTCGAGGCCATGAGGAGACCGTCGGCGGACACGAGGATGGCGTGCGCGGCGTCGGGAACCTCTTCGACGAAGCGCGACATCACCCAGTCGAGGTCGCGGTCGTCACCAGCAGAGCTGGCGGCCGGGGCGGCGGATTCGTGCGTCATGCTGGGCCTGCTTCCGTGTGCTGAGTGGACTTTTGGGCTACCTGTCGACCACGGGAGACTCCCGCGGTGTGGGCCTGGAGGCGGCGACGGATCGCTTCTGGATCGCGGGTCTTGGCCGCCGTGGGCGGAGTAACGCTACCGGGGACGAGGCGCTCCCCGGGGGCACGACGCGGCAACCCGGTGACGACGGCCGCGGCGGCGGGCTCGGCGACCGGAGCCGTCTCGGCCACGTGCTGGGCAGCGATCTCCCAGCCGCGGTCGACCTCGGACTCGTGGATCTCCTCGGCGTCGCCGGTGAGCCACCCCGAGCGCATCGACTTGAAGATCGGCGAGTCGCCACCGGCTCGCGCCGGCTCGGCGCCGTGGGGCGACAGGCCGTTCGCGGAGCCGTTGAGGGCGTCGTCGGGCCTCGAACGCTGCGGCGGGCTCGGCGACCGGCTCGTCGGCGGGCTCCTCGGCGACGGGCTCCTCGGCAGCTTCCTCGGCGAGCCGGAGCCTCCTCGGCGACCGGCTCCTCGACGGACTCCTCGGTGGACTCGTGCTCGGCCTGCTCCTGGCTCGACGGGCTGCTCGCGGGACCACCGAGACCCAGCGGGTCGTCGGCGTCGACGTGTACGTCGGCCGCGGCGGCGGCGGGCTCGGCCTCGTCCTCGTCAGCCGTGGTGTCCTCGGCCACCGGCTCGTCGACCACTGGCTCGTCGACGTGCGGGGCGGACTGCTGGTCGGCCTCGTCGAAGGCGTCCGCAGGCAGCGGGTCGGAGAGCGGGTCGTGCGCGCGGGTCGAGGCTCGGCCTGCTCCTCGGCCACCTGCTCCTCGGCGACCGGCTGGTCGACCTGCTCCTCGGCGACCGGTTCGGCGACCGTTTCCTCGGCAGCGGGCTCCTCGACCGACTCCTCGACGACCCGGGCCTGCTCGGCCTGGGCGCGCTGGCGGGAGGCGAGGGCGGTGATCGGGACGACCGAGGCGACCTTCTGCATCCGGCTCGCAGCGCCGGCGGACTCCGCGGTCGCTGCGCGACTCCGCCTCGCTCGCTCCGTCGGACTCGGCACGCTTGCCGAACAGCGGGCCCGTGGCGCCGGAGGTCTCCGGCGGCAGGAACGCGTCGGCACCGGTGCGGGGCATGTTGGCGCCGGGCTCGCGGCGGGGCAGCAGGCTGTCCAGCGACGGACGCTCGGACGTGCTCGGCTCCACGGACTCGGGCTCGGGGGCGGCCTCGGACGCGAGGGTGGCGTCGACCTCGGCCTCGGCCACCGCGTCCGCGCGGGCGGCCTTCGCGTCGGCAGCCTGGGTCGCAGCGGCGGCGCGCTCGTCGGCCTTGGCCTCGGCGGCAGCCTTGCCGGCGGCCCTCTCGTCCGACTTCTGGGCGGCCCTCTGGGCCACCTTGGCCTTGATCTTCTCGGCGCGGGAGAGCTTGCGCGCCTCGCGACGCGACTCCTCGCGGGCGCCGCCCTCGACGGTCTCGACCGTGGTCGATGACGTGGACGGGGTGGACTGGCCGGCGCGTGCAGCCGACCCGTCGGCCGGAGCCGCGACCTGCGGCATCTCGGGCAGGACCGACGGCGGGAGCAGCACGGAGGCCGTCATGCCGCCGCCCGGGTTGCGGGTGAGCGAGGCCTCGATGCCGTGGCGCTCCGCGAGGCGCGAGACCACGAACAGGCCCATGCGACGGGCGGTGTCGGGCGTGGCCTCGGCACCGTGGGCCAGGTCGCGGTTGAGGACCTCCAGCTCGGTCGGCGGGACGCCGAGGCCGGAGTCGGTGACCGTGATGGTCACGCCCTCGTCGCCCTGCTTGGCGGCCAGTCGGACCGGCTCCCCGGGGGGCGAGTACGTCAGCGCGTTGTCGACCAGCTCGGTGAGGAGGTGCACCACGTCGGCCGCGGCCTCGTCACCCACGCGGGTGCTGAGGTGCGACAGGATCTGCACGCGCTGGTAGTCCTGGACGGCGGACGTCGCGGCCTGGAGGGCCTCGCCGACCGTCAGGCTGAACTGGCCGGCGTTGCGGTTCGGCGCGTCGGCCAGGATCAGGAGCGAGTCGGCCGTACGACGCATGCGCGAGGCCAGGTGGTCGAGGCGGAAGAGCGACTCGAGGCGCTTGGGGTCCTCCTCGTCGTGCTCGAGGCGCTCGATCTGGGCGAGCTGCTGGTTGACCAGCGAGTTCGACCGGCGCGACAGCGTCACGAACATCGCGTTGACCGTCTGGCGGAGCTGGGCCTCGCCGGAGGCGAGGTGGATGGCCTGGCGGTGGAGGTCGTCGACCGCCCGGGCGACCTGGCCGATCTCCTCGTTGGTGGTGACGTCGATCGTCGTGACCGGCTCGGGCTCCTGGCCCGCACGGATCCGGGCGACGGCGTCGGGCAGGCGGTGGCGGGCGACCGCGAGAGCGCCCTCGCGGACCCGGTTGATCGGGCCGAGCAGGCTGTTCGCGATCACGAAGGCGATGAAGATGGCCAGGCCGAGTGCGAGCAGGGTCAGCACGGCGCCGACGAGCGCGTTGCGCCGGGCGTCGGACGCGGCCTCGTCGAGGGACGACGTGACGCCCTGGGTCAGGGTCTGCGTGATCTCGTCGTACGGCGTGTAGGCGTCGCGGCCGTCGAGGTTCGTGGCGGAGTCGTCACGGACCTGGCCGGCGTGGCGGGTGTTCTGCGTGCGGAGCAGGGCGGTCTGCTCCTCGGCGCCCGCGACGGAGCCGGCGAGACGGTCGATGGCCGCCGCCTCGACGCCGATCTCCGAGAACAGCTCCTGCGAGCTCGACTGGGCGAGGGTGGTGGCGATCAGGCCCTGCTGGAGCGCCAGTGACAGGCGGCCGCTCATCAGCTGGGAGAGCTGCTCGAGCCGCGGCTCGGGCGTCTCCTGGGCGGCGTTCACGCTGGTGATGAGCTGGGAGACGCTGGACTCGAGCTGGCGGACGAGCGCGATCCAGGTGGCCGGGCCGAGGGTCTCGGCCTCCGTGCCGCGGAGCGCCTGGCTCAGGTCGAGCAGCGCGTCGACGTGGGCGGTCTGGACCTCGTCGAGGTCGGCGGCGTCCTTGGCCTGGGTGAGCGCCTCGCCGAAGGTGCCGATGTCGTCGATGGCGTCGATCAGGTCGCCCTGGCTCGCCGCGCTGTCGGACTGCGCGGCCACCATCGCGGCCTCGGAGGCGGTCAGGTAGTCGATCGCGGGCTGGATGATCGTGACCTGCTTGGCGCTGCTGGCGGCCTGGCGGGAGTCGGTGAGGTCGCCGGCCACGCGCAGCCCACCGAGGATCGCGGCGAGCATCAGCGGGATCGCCAGTGCCAGTGCCATCTTGCGGCCCAAGGGCCAACCGGCGACCGAGATACCCGTGCCCTTCCGGGGCTGGGCTGCATCCTGAGTCATGTGTGCCTCGCGTTATCTGGTGCGACTTCCGACGACGAAACCTGTGCTCCGGGTGGCCGAAGCAGACTCAACCTAAAGAGTCTGGCGACATTCCGTGGCGTTTTCGCAGAACTGGGTACGAAGCGGTGTAAAGGGCTGTACGAGCGCTTCCCTGAGCGTGACTGGGGCCTCATCGTCACCACGAGCCACACCGGACCCGTGTCCGGAGGGTGGGGAGTGACGCGTGGGACCACCGCCGATGCCAGGGTGGACCAGCCCTGTCGTCCGACCGGCCGCCCGGTCCGCGGGCCCCTTCCGCACGGCGCCGACTTCCGGCAGGCTCACCGTCCATGACCCTCCATCTCGGGAAGGGCAGGTCGCTCACGGCTGCCCTTGTCACCTCCCTCGTCCTGTCCCTCGCGGTCCTCGTCCTGCCGGCCGGCACGCCGCCCGCGCGGGCGGCCACGCCGCTCACCGTCAGCCAGGCCATCGCCCAGCAGACCGGCACCTCGCAGACCGTCCGCGGCTACGTCGTCGGGCAGCCGACGGCCACCAGCACCGTCGTACGCTCCGGCTTCCCCCACGACTACGCGCTCGCCATCGCCGACTCGGCGTCGCAGACCAGCACCTCGTCGATGCTCTACGTCCAGATCCCCTCGGCCTTCCGGGCGCAGTGGGGCCTGAGGACGAACCCGTCCCTCATGGGCAAGCAGATCGACGTCACCGGCGCGCTGTCGGCGTACTTCTCCCACCCGGGCATGACGAGCACGTCCGCCTTCGCGCTGGCCGGTGGCGGCACGCCCACCGAGCCGCCGCCGACCGGCGGCACGAGCCCGTGGGACTCGACCTACTACGCCCCGGCGATCGGCAAGACCGGCTCCGCGCTGCGCGCCTCGCTCCACGACATCATCGACAACAACACGAAGCTGTCGTACGACGCCGTGTGGACCGCGCTCAAGGACACCGACCAGGACCCCAGCAACACCGGCAACGTCATCGAGCTCTACACCGGCCGCTCCATCTCGAAGTCCAGCAACGGCGGCAGCGTCGGCAACTGGAACCGGGAGCACGTGTGGGCGCAGTCCCGCGGCGGCTTCACCACGAGCGCCGGACCGGGCACCGACCTGCACCACCTGCGACCCGAGGACGTCACGGTCAACGGCACGCGCGGCAACAAGGACTTCGACAACGGCGGCACCGCCGTCTCGGGCTGCACCGACTGCTGGACCGACGCCGACTCCTTCGAGCCGCGCGACGCGGTCAAGGGCGACGTGGCGCGGATGCTCCTCTACATGGCCGTGCGCTACGAGGGCGACGACGGCTTCCAGAACCTCGAGATGAGCACCGTCTCCGGCAGCGCCGTGCCGCGCATCGGCGACCTCGACATCCTGCTGCAGTGGAACAGCGCCGACCCGGTCGACGCCTTCGAGATGCGTCGCAACGACCGCATCCACGCGCAGTGGCAGGGCAACCGCAACCCGTTCATCGACCACCCGGAGTGGGCGGCCGCGATCTGGAACTGACACGCACGTAGGCAGTTCGCCCGGCTCGTCGCCGCGTCACGCGTACGCGCGGCACTCGACCGGGCGAACTGCCTACTTTGGTGTCGCGCCTCTGGTCACGACGGCGGTCGGGGGTGTAGGCAGGGGCGCGAGGACACCGCGCCCTCGCCCGCACCCGAGGAGATGACTCCATGGCCGCTCTCGACACCGCCCAGCTGATGACCGAGCTCGAGCCGACGGTGGAGGAGAACCTCAACCGCCACATGGCCATGGCGGACGAGTGGATGCCGCACGAGTACGTCCCGTGGAGCCTCGGTCGCGACTTCGCCGACCTGGGCGGCGACCCGTGGGAGGTCGCGCAGTCCCAGCTGTCGCCGATCGCGCGGACGGCGCTCGAGGTCAACCTGCTGACCGAGGACAACCTGCCGAGCTATCACCGCGAGATCGACCGCGCCTTCGGCCGCGACAGCGCGTGGGGCACGTGGGTGAACCGGTGGACCGCGGAGGAGGGCCGGCACGCGTTCTGCATCCGCGACTACCTGCTCGTCACCCGCGGCGTCGACCCCGTCGAGCTCGAGCGCGCGCGGATGGAGACGATGGAGACGGGCTACGAGGCGCTCGACAAGTCACTGCTCAACGTCTGCGCGTACGTCTCGTTCCAGGAGCTCGCGACCCGCATCTCGCACCGCAACACCGGGCGCTACACCGAGGAGCCGATCGCGGAGAAGCTGCTCAGCCGGGTCGCCAAGGACGAGAACCTCCACATGATCTTCTACCGCAACATCGTCACCGCGGCGCTGCAGATCGCGCCGAGCCAGACCATGCGCGCGATCACCGAGGAGGTCGTCGACTTCCAGATGCCGGGCAGCGTCATCCCCGGGCTTCTCGCGCAAGGCCGTGCAGATGGCCAAGGCCGGGATCTACGACCTGCGGATCCACCACGACGACATCGTGACGCCGCTGCTGCGGCAGTGGGGCGTGTGGGAGCTCGAGGGCCTCGACGAGGACGGCGAGAAGGCGCGCGACGAGCTCGCGGCCGCCGTCGCGGCGCTGGACGGCGAGGCGACCCGCTTCGTCGAGCGCCGCTCGGAGGCCGAGGCGAAGAGGGCCGCGCGCCAGTCGTCGTGAGCGAGCGCAACGTCCTCGGTGGCGAGCTGGAGCCGTGCGGCACCGACCCGATGACCGGGTTCCACCGCGACGGCACGTGCACGGTCGGTCCGCACGACGTCGGGCTGCACGCCGTCTGCGCGGTGATGACCGAGGAGTTCCTCGCCCACCAGCGGTCGGTGGGCAACGACCTCTCGACGCCCCACCCCGAGTGGAGCTTCCCCGGCCTCGTGGCGGGCGACCGCTGGTGCGTCGTCGCGGCCCGCTGGCTCCAGGCGTACGACGCCGGGGTGGCCGCCCCGGTGGTGCTGGCGTCCACCTCCGAACGAGCCCTCGAGGTGGTGCCGCTCGCCGTCCTGCGGGTGCTCTCGGTGGACGTGCCGTCGGACCTCAGCGCCTGGGAGTGAGGGTCAGCCTGGATGCAGGCCCGCCGCTCGACCTCGCTGGCGAGCTTGAGCACGGTGGTGCCGTCCTCCTGCTCGATGACGTACGCCGGGTCGTCGTCGCTGCCGTGCCGGGTGATCTCCGAGCCCTTGGTCGTGCGGGACACGTCGCCGTGGTGCACCTCGGCGACCTTGCCCTCGGCCCACGAGGAGCCCCACTTCCACTTCACGCTCGTGCCGGTGCGGATCGTCATGGCGTCCACCGTGCCATCCGGTCCGAGGCCGCGGATCACCCTCAGGAGCGGACGTGCATCCGCTCGCCCTGGGGGCCGAAGATCGCCAGCACCTCGGCGGGCACCGGGCCGGGGTTGCCGACCCAGTGGGGCGTACGGGTGTCGAACTCGACGACCTCGCCCGGCTCGAGGGTGAGGTCCTTGTTGCCGAGCATCAGCCGCACCTTGCCGCTGAGGACGTAGAGCCACTCGTAGCCCTCGTGGGTCTGCAGCGTCGGCGGCGGCGTGTTGTCCACCGGCAGCAGCATCTTGAAGGACTGGAGCCCGCCGGGCCGGCGGGTCAGGGAGATGAAGGTGCGGCCGTGGCGCACGACCGGCTTCGACCGGATCCGCGGGTCGCCCGTCTCGGGGGCGTCGACGAGCTCGTCGAGCGCGACGCGGTGGGCGCGCGCCAGTGGCAGCAGCAGCTCGAGGGTCGGCTTGCGCTGCCCGGACTCGAGCCGCGACAGCGTGCTCACCGAGATGCCGGTCTCCTCGGCGAGGTCGGTCAGGGTGGCCTCGCGCTCGAGCCTGAGCTGGCGCAGTCGCGGGCCCACGCCCCGGAGCACTCCGTCGTCGTCCATGTGCCCAGTTTGCCATTGCAGCAACAATGTTTGTCAATACGGACCAAGACCCGTGCATCATCGTCGGCATGACGAGAACGTGATGCGGGACAGGTACGACGTGGTGGTGGTCGGCGGCGGCGCGGCCGGCCTGAGCGGGGCGATGGCCCTGGGCAGGTCGAAGCGGTCGGTGCTGGTCATCGACGCCGGCGAGCCGCGCAACGCCCCCGCCGACCACGCCCACAACTACCTGGGCCGCGAGGGGGTCAACCCGCTGGAGCTGCTCGAGATCGGCCGCGCCGAGGTGGCGGCGTACGGCGTCGAGGTGCTCGACGACCGCGTCGTCGGTCTGTCCGGCGGGATCGACGACTTCCTCGTGACCACCGCCGAGGGTCGCCGGGTCCGCGCGCGGCGCATCCTGGTGACCGGCGGCGTGGTCGACGAGCTGCCCGACGTGCCCGGCCTCGCCGAGCGCTGGGGCAACGACGTCCTGCACTGCCCCTACTGCCACGGCTGGGAGGTGCGCGACCGGCCGATCGCGGTCCTCGCGACGTCGGCGATGTCCGCCCACCACGGACTGCTCTTCCGCCAGCTGTCGGACGACGTGGTGATGGTCGTGCACGACGGGGTCGAGATCCCGGAGGAGGAGCATGGAGAAGCTCGGGGCCGTCGGCGTCCGGTTCGCCCACGGCACGCCGCAGGAGGTCGTCACTGAGGGCGACGCCCTGGTCGGGCTGCGGCTCGCGGACGGCTCGGTCCTCGAGCGGGACGCCATCGTGGTCGCGTCCCAGCCGCACGTACGCGCCGACTTCCTGGGTCCGCTCGGCATCGAGCCGAAGCCGTTCGAGATGAACGGCATCACCTTCGGCTCGGTCATCGACGTCGAGCCGAGCGGCGCGACCGCGGTGCCCGGCATCTTCGCCGCGGGCAACGCCACCGACATCGCGATGATCCTCATCGCCTCGGCGGCGCACGGCACCCGCGTGGGAGCGTGGATCAACGCCGACCTGGCCAACGCCGACGCCGCGAAGGCCGTGACCGAGCGGCGCGACGGGTTCTTCGAGCGGCCGGCCTGGGAGGAGCGCTACTCCGGCGACACGGTCTGGAGCGGGCGGGTCAACGTCCAGCTGGCCGCCGAGGCGCCGTCGCTCACACCCGGCCGCGCGCTCGACATCGGCTGCGGCGAGGGCGGCGACGCGATCTGGCTCGCCTCCCAGGGCTGGGCGGTGACGGCCGTCGACTTCGCCGACGCCGCGCTGGTGCGCACCACGAAGCACGCCGAGGACGCGGGCGTCGCCGACCGGATCGCGACCCGCCGGGTCGACGTACGCACCTTCGAGCCCGCGGGCGAGACGTGGGACCTCGTCACGTCCCACTTCTTCCACCTGCCCGACGGCGGGATGCCCGACGTCGTACGCCGCCTCGCGTCCGCGGTCGCGCCGGGCGGCACGCTGCTCGTGGTCGGGCACCACCCCGAGGACCTCGCGACCGGGCTGCGGCACGGGCACAACACCTTCATGTTCACCCCCGAGGAGCTGCTCCCCGCGGTGCCCGAGGGCTTCGAGGTCGAGGTCTGCGAGGCCCGGCCGCGCACCCAGGCGCACCCGCACACCGGCGAGCAGATCGCGGTGGCGGACTCGGTGCTGAGGGTCCGCCGGACGAGGTGAGACGTCAGGGCCGGGTGGGCATGATGGACGGCATGAACACTCGGGAGATGTCCGTCGAGCAGTCCGCCCGGCCGTGGTGGACGCTCGTCCCGTTCCTCGTCGCGGTCGCCGCGGTGGCGGGCGTCGGCGGTCTCGCCGCGGCCGGCTCGCAGGCGACGTACCGCGCGCTCGAGCTGCCGGCGTACGCCCCGCCGTCGTGGCTGTTCGGGCCGGTGTGGTCGGTGCTCTACGTGATGATCGGCGGCGCCGGGTGGCTGCTGTGGCGGGCCGGCGGCTGGGACCGGGTGATGTGGCTGTGGGTCGTCCAGCTGGTGCTCAACCTGGCGTGGACGCCGCTGTTCTTCGCGGCCGACCTCTACCCGGTCGCGCTGGTCGAGATCCTCGCCCTGGCGGCCTCGGTCGCGCTCCTGATCGCGTGGTCGTGGCACCGCTCGCGGGCCGCGGCCTGGCTGCTCGTCCCCTACCTCGCCTGGGTCTGCTTCGCGACCGCCCTCAACGCCGGGATCGTCGTCCTCAACTGAGGACTCACCCCAGGTCGAGCCGCGCCACGACCAGCGCCGCCAGCCGTTCGACGGGCAGGGCGGGGTCGACGTCCATGCCGGTCTCGTCGGGCTGAAGCGGCTCGAGGGTGTCGAGCTGCGACTCGAGCATGCTCGGCGGCATGAAGTGCTCGCGGGCGTTCATCCGGTCGAGGATCAGGTGCTTGTCGCCGGTGGCGTGGACGAAGAAGGTGCCCTCGCCGCCGCGGCGCAGCACGTCGCGGTACGACCGGCGCAGGGCGCTGCACGTGATGATCGTCGGCTCGTCCCGGGCGTCGCGTTCCGCGGTCCAGTCGGCGAGCGACTCCAGCCAGCCCCAGCGGTCGGCGTCGGTGAGCGGGGTGCCCTCGGCCATCTTCGCGACGTTCTCCGGCGGGTGGAAGTCGTCACCCTCCGCCATCTCCCAGCCGAGCCGCTCCTGCACGGCGCGGGCGACGGTCGACTTCCCCGAGCCGGAGACGCCCATGAAGACGAGGTGCAGAACCGTCATCCGATCGCCCAGACCCCGAGCGCGAGCACGAAGATCGACACGCCGAGCGTCGTCTCCAGCACGGTCCACGTGCGCAGCGTGGTCTTGACGTCCATCCCGAAGAAGCGGCCCACCAGCCAGAAGCCGGAGTCGTTGACGTGCGAGAGCACCGTGGCACCGGCCGCGATGGCGAGCACGAGCGCGACCTTCTGCAGCGACGACGGGTCGGCCTCCACGACGGCGGCGGACAGCAGCCCGGCCGTGGTGGTCAGCGCGACGGTGGCCGAGCCCTGGGCGACGCGCAGGATCGTCGCGATGACGAAGGCGGAGACGATCAGCGGGAGACCGAGGTCGGCCAGTGAGTCGGACAGCGCCGCACCGATGCCGCTGTAGCGCAGCACGCCGCCGAACATGCCGCCGGCGCCGGTGATCAGGATGATCGCGCAGATCGGACCGAGCGCGTCGTTGAGCAGCGTCTCGATCTCGGCGCGCGAGTGGCGCTTGATGGCGAGGGTGTACGTCGCGACCAGCAGCGCGATGAGCAGCGCGACGGGCGTCTGGCCGATGAACACGAAGAAGTCGACGAGGCCGCCCTCCGCCGCGATCGACTCGTTGGTGCGCAGCGTCGTGAGGACGGTGTTGGCGCCGATCAGCACCAGCGGGAGCAGCAGGATCCCCAGCACGTGGCCGAACGCCGGCCGGTCGCCCTCCTCGACCTCCCGGCCACCGGTGAGCACGGTGTCGTCGATGGGGACGTGCACCTTGCCGAGCCACGTCGTCGTGACGACGTACACCCCGACGAACCACGCGACGACGGCGACGACCACGCCGACCAGCAGGGTGAGGCCGATGCTGGCGCCGAGCTCGGTGGCCGCGGTGACGGGCCCGGGTGCGGCGGGACGATCGCGTGCATCGCGGCGAAGGCGCCCGCGGCGGGCAGGGCGTACATCAGGACGGATCCGCCGAAGCGCTTCGCGACCGAGAAGATGATCGGCAGGAAGACCACGAGACCGGCGTCGAAGAAGATCGGCAGTCCGAAGAGCAGGGCCGCGACGCCGAGCGCCATGGGCGCACGCTTCTCCCCGAAGCGGCTGATCAGGGTGTCGGCCAGGACCTGCGCGCCGCCGGTCACCTCCAGCAGGCGGCCGATCATCACGCCCAGCCCGACGAGGAGCGCCACGGCGCCGAGGGTGCTGCCGAAGGCGGCTATCGCGATCGAGGGCACGTCCGAGACGGGTACGCCGGCGGCGACCGCGGTGCCGAGGCTGACCAGCACGAGCGCCACGAAGGCGTGCATCCGCAGTCCGATGATGAGGACGAGCAGGACGGCGACGGCGATCGCTGCGATGAGCAGCAACGTGCCGGAGCCGTAGATGGGGTCCATGGTGTCCACGAGTGCAGCCTCCGAGGTGGCGATGGGTGGTCGCTACACCCTAGACGGCATCCAGGAGCTCGCCCTTGATCTCCGTCTTCAGCACCTTGCCGACCTTGGAGCGCGGCAGGTCGTCCCAGACGTGCACCTCCTTGGGCGCCTTCACCGAGCCGATGCGCTGCTTGACGAACGCGATCAGCTCGTCGGGGTCGACAGTGGCACCGGGATGGGGTTGTACGACGACCACCACCCGCTCGCCCCACGTGTCGTCCGGCAGCCCGATCACCGCGCAGTCCTGGACGGCCTCGTGCGCGAGCACCGCCTGCTCGACCTCGGTCGAGTACACGTTGAAGCCGCCGGTGATGATCATGTCCTTGGCCCGGTCGACGATGTGGAGGAAGCCCTCGTCGTCGAGGAAGCCGATGTCGCCGGTGTGCAGCCACCCGTGGCGGAGCGTGCGGGCGGTCTCCTCCGGGTTCTGCCAGTAGCCCGCCATGACCAGCGACGACCGCGCGCAGATCTCGCCGCGCTCCCCCGGCGCCGCCGGTCGGTCGTCCTCGTCGAGGATCGCGACCGTCACCAGCGGTGCGGGCCGACCGGCGCTGGTGAGCCGCTCGGTCGCCACCGAGCCGTCGGCACGGAAGTGGTCCGCGGGCGGCATCATCGAGATCATCATCGGCGCCTCGGTCTGCCCGAAGAGCTGCGCCATGACCGGCCCGATCCGGGTGAGCGCCTCCTCGAGCCGCGACGCCGACATCGGGGCCGCGCCGTACCAGAAGCACTGCAGGCTGCTCAGGTCCGTCGTCTCGAGGTGGGGGCTGCCGAGCACCATGTAGATGAGCGTCGGCGGCAGGAACGTGTGCGTGACGCGGTGCTCCTCGACGAGCCGGAGGAAGCCGCCGACGTCGGGCGCGCGCATGATCACGACCTCGCCACCGAGCGACAGCACCGGGAAGCACAGCACGCCGGCGGCATGCGTCAGCGGCGCGAGCGCGAGGTAGACCGGCGGGCCGTCGAACGGGTAGCCCATCAGGGTCAGCGCCGTCATCGTCTCGAGGTTGGTGGGCGTGAGCATCACGCCCTTCGGCCGACCGGTGGTGCCCCCGGTGCCGACGAGCATTGCTAGTTCGTCGACACCGGGGGGCTGAGGGCGGTCGGGCACGGTCGCGCCCGATCCGCTGGCGAGGAAGTCCTGCCAGGTGAGTGATCCGTCGTCGCGGCTGTCGAGGCAGACCCACGTGTGGACGCCCGGCAGCTCACCGCGGATCGTGGCCACGAGCGGCGCGAAGCCCGACTGGTAGAGCACGACCTCTGCGCCGAAGAGCTCCAGCAGCTCGCGGTTCTCCGCCGCCTCGTTGCGCGGGTTGATCGGGCACCACACGCCGCCGGCCCGGCTGATCCCGAAGACGCAGGTGAACGCGACCGGGTCGTTGGCCGAGAGGATCGCGACCCGACCGCCTGCCCCGACTCCGCGCCCGAGCAGGGCTGCCGCGACCTCGTGCGACAACTCCACCACGTCGGCGTACGACATCGACGCGCCGTCCGTGGTCAGGCAGGGGCGGTCGGCGCCGAGGCTGGCGCCCTTGTCGAGGTAGTCGTGGAGCCGCATGTCTCTCCCGGCTCAGTCCTGCGTCGTGAGCACCGGCGCGGAGACCAGGCCGAAAGAGCGCAGCACCCCGAGGAGCTCGTGGTGCCCGAACGCCTGGCAGCCCGACGCGAAGCCGACCCGACGCGGCGGCTGCTGCAGCAGGGAGTAGGCGGCGTACGCCTGCATGAGGCCGGTCTGCTTGTAGTTGGAGTTGCCGTGGATCACGCAGTGCGCGCGGCCGAGCGGTCCGGACGCGTGCACGGAGTCGAGCGACTTGTTGACCCGCGGGTTCTCGCGCGGCGGCATCTGGTCCATCACCTGCCGGGCCGTCGCGGTCAGCGCGGCCGCCTTGTCCGCCTCGTTCATCTCCTTCGTGGCCTCGATGGCGCCGGCGACGATGAGCGGCACGCCGTTCATCAGGGCCGCGTTGAAGACGCCGCCCTGCGCCTTGCAGCTGGCGACGCGCGGGTCGCGCTTGAACCAGACGGGGTGCGAGGTCCCACCCCACGGCAGGGACTGGGCCAGCTCGTGCTGACCGGGGACCACCAGGGGGGTCAGCCCCTGCCCGGGGTCGAACGGGACGTAGGCGTTCTGCTCGAGGAAGTGGGCGGCCGAGTTCGCCGCGTTGACCAGGATCGTCTCGGTGGACGCGATCGTCGGCGAGCCGCCCCAGAAGACCGCGATGTCGAGGGTGTCCAGGCCCGGCTTGTCCAGGCAGAGCTGGGCGGCGATCTCGCCGGTGGTGTACATCTGCGCGATGCCGGGCGCGAGCAGCAGGCCCGCCTCGGCGTACGCCGCGCCCCACTGGTCGTCGCACGCCATCAGCCAGTCCTGCTCGCCGGTGGTGTCGGTGTAGTGGACGCCGGCCTTCAGCGCGGCCTCGACGGCGACCGGGCCGAGGGTGCTGAACGGGCCCACCGTGTTGCAGACGACCGAGGCGCCGTCGAACAGCTCGGCCAGGCTCTCGACGTCGTGCTCGACGGTCCTGATCTCGTAGTCGGCGGTCTCGACACCGGCGACGTTGTGCGCCAGCGACGACTCGAGCTTCTCCTGGCTGCGGCCGGCCGCGACGAACGGCACGTTGTACTCGCGCAGGTACTCACAGATCAGGCGGCCGGTGTAGCCGGACGCTCCGTAGACGACGACCTTCTTCTCGCTCATGTCCTGTCTCCTGTCAGCTCTGGTCGGGTCCGTCACATGCCCATGCCGCCATCGACCGGGAGGCCGATGCCGTTGATGAAGCGGGAGGCGTCCGAGGCGAGGAAGACCACCGCGTCGGCCATGTCCTCGACCTCGCCGAGGCGGCCCGACGGCGTCAGCTCGATGACGGCGCCGACGGCTTCCTCCGGGCTGCCGTACAGGCCGAGGCTCGCCATGTCGTTGGCCAGGCCCGCACCCATCGCCGTCGGCACCAGGCCGGGGTAGATGCAGTTGACGCGTACGCCGTAGCCGAGCTTGCCCGACTCCATCGCGGCCACGCGGGTCATCCGGTCGACGGCCGACTTGGTGCCGGAGTAGATGGAGATCGCGGGGAACGCGATGGTCGCGGCGACCGAGGAGATGTTGATGATCGAGCCGCCCTTGCCGGCGGCGCCGTCCGGCCGCATCGCGCGGAGGCCGTGCTTGAGGCCGAGCGCGGTGCCGAGGATGTTGACGTCGAGCATCTTGCGGATGTCGTCGGGCTCGACCTCGGTGATCAGGCTGGAGATCTCGATGCCGGCGTTGTTGACGAGCACGTCGAGGCCGCCGAGCTGGTCGACGGTCGCGGTGATCGCGGACTCCCAGCCGGCCTCGTCGGTCACGTCGAGGCGTACGTAGCCGTGGCCCTCGCCGAGGCTCGCGGCGGTCTCGCTGCCGGCCTCGTTGACGTCGGCGATCATCACCCGGGCGCCGGCGCCGGCGAGGGCGCGGGCCATGCCCTCGCCCAGACCCTGGGCACCTCCCGTCACGAGGGCGACGCGGCCGGTCAGGTCGAGTGAAGTCATCGGAGGATCTCCTCTGGGTGGCGGGCGGGGTGATGGTGCTCACACTGGCCCCAGTTCTTGACGACTGTCAAGGAAATCTTTGGACGACTGTCAAGACGCGCTCTCGTGCCGCTAGGATCACGGCATGGCCGTCCCTCCCGCTCCCTCCGTCACCGATCCGGTGGCGACCGCGGCGGCGCGCGTGAGCAAGCACGACACCCGGCGCGACCAGCTCGCCGAGTCGGCGCTGACGACGCTCGGCCAGCTCGGCTACGCGAAGACCTCGCTGCGCGAGATCGCCCAGCACTCGGCGTACTCGCACGGGGTCGTGCACTACTACTTCTCCAACAAGGAGGAGCTGATCACCTACTGCGTGCGCTACTACAAGCGCACCTGCGTGACGCGCTACGACGAGATCGTGGCGTCGTCGACGACGGCCGAGGAGCTCCAGTCGCGCTTCGCGGCCAAGCTGGCCGAGACCATCCGCGAGGAGGGTCCGATGCACCAGCTCTGGTACGACCTGCGCAACCAGTCGATGTTCGAGCCGGCGCTGCGCGAGGTCGTCCTCGAGATCGACGGTCAGCTCGAGGCGATGATCTGGCGGGTCATCACGCGGTACGCCGACCTGGCCGGGCGGCCGCCCGCGCTCGACCCGTCGACCACCTACGGCATGCTCGACGGCCTCTTCGCCCAGTCGCTCCTCGCGTGGGCGACCGGTCCGCGCGGCGCCCGCGAGGACGTCCTCGCCGTGCTGACCGCTCGCGTCGACACGCTGATGCCGTCGCTCCTCGGCTGAGCTGCTTCTCCACAGATTGCTCCGCGGTACTCCCGCGCGCGCCGCGCTGCGGCCACGATCGACCCATGATCCTCTCGGGAACGATCACCCTCGACCCTGCCGCCCACGCCGCCACGACCGCCGCCCTCCGCGAACGGCTCGAGGACCTCGACGTACGCCGTCGCCGCGCCGACCGGTCGATCGAGGACGTCCTCGCCACCTGGCGCGGCAGCGCGGCCGACGCCTTCCGCGCGCGGTGGGAGGAGTGGAGCGCGGCGACGGCCGGGGTCGTGGAGGAGCTGGCCGCAGCAGCGCACGCGCTCGACCTCGCGCGGGGTGACCTCGCCTCGGCTGACTCGCTCGGCTCGGCGGGGTCCGAGCGACTCGAGGGCCGGTTGCGATGACGACGTTCGACGTCGACCTGGGCGAGCTCCGCGCGGCCCTCGCCGAGCTTGCGGCCTGCCAGCGCGACCTCGTCGGCATCGCCGCGGAGATCGACCAGGCGCAGACCCGGCTGCAGGACGGGTGGACGGGACGTGCCGCCGACGCCCAGGTGCTGTCGTACGCCTCGTGGCGCGACGGGTGTGCCGACATGGTCACCGCCCTGGCCGGGCTGCGAGCGATCGTGAGCGGAGCGGACGACTCCTACTCGCGGGCGGCGTCCGCCAACGTCGAGATGTGGCGGCAGGTCAGCGCGTGACGTCGACCCGGCCCGGCGTGACCACCGTGGCGTAGACCCCGAACATCGGCTCACCCGCCCGGTTGGTCGGCCTGCTGTGCGTGAGGGCCTTCAGCAGCCGTGCGTCCTTGGCGCCGGTCTGAGGGTGGTGGTCGATGACCGCGCAGCGCGGGATCGGTCCGCCGACCCGGATCGCGGCGTCGCCGACGATCACCGTCCGGCCGAGCCAGTCGTCCTCGACCCACGGGGCGTCGGTCTCCACCACCAGCGTCGCCCGGAAGCGCGCCGACTCCACACCCTCGCCCAGCGCATCGAGAGAAGCCGTCGTCACGAGGGTGATCGGGTCGGCGAAGACCACCGCACCCCGCGGAGCCCGCGCGAGACGTACGTCCTTGCCGAGCTGAACTGACATCAATGCAGCGTGCGGACCGTCGGTGAGCTCGAGGTCCACCTGTCGACCCCAGTAGTCGCAGGAGACGGTCTCGCCGCTCCTGGTCGCAGCACCGTCGACGGACGCGCCGCTCGGCAGGGTGAGCGTCAGCGCGTCGTCGTACGCCCGCGCGACCACGCCGATCAGCGACGGGTGCTGCACGGTGCGCAGGACGCGGCCCTTCGCCGGGTCCACGAGGCAGTAGGCGCGGTCCCCGACCGGACCGTGCTCGTCGAGGTCGACGTGGTCGAGAGGCAGGTGGCGCGTGCCCTTGACCGGCGAGAGCCCCGCACGGCGTACGACGAGCTCCTCCATGCCACGCATGCTCGCACGGCTCTCTCACGCGCGGCGCGGGCGGAACTCGATGACGTTGTCCGGCCTCTTCCGGCTGCGCTGGGCGAGTGGCCGTGACTGTGGGACAGCACAGGGCTCCGGCAGGGGCAGCCCGTGCACCTCGTCGTCGACGACCGCGACGAACCGCGCCACGCGGTCGGCGGGCCCGCGACCCAGGACGGCGCCACTGAGCACGTGGTCGAACGTGAACTCGGCGAACTTCGGATGCCCCTCCGCCTTCGCGCCGGGTCGGAGCAGGTGGTCGAGGACGAAGCGGAGGGACTCCACCATCCACTTCGAGTCCGCCTCTCCGTTCCACGTCAGGCAGCAGCCGTCCGTACAGGCTTCCCACGCCAGCCGGGCGAACGGCACCGTCGCGTCCCCACGACCCGTCGGCGTGCCGCGCAGGGTTCCGTCGGAATCGAGGAGGCCGAAGAGGAACGCGCTCTCGGCCTCGTTGAGCGCCGGCCGGACCTGGATGCGTCCGATGAAGTCGGGGTGGGTCATGGGTGTCTCTCCTCGGTCAGTGCGTGGAGAGATCCGTGCCCGTGTCGACGGCGCGGAAACGCCGCGGTCGGCATCTGTGGAGAACGCCGTCTGCGAGGCTGCTCTCATGGACGACGACGACCTGTTCGACCTCCTCACCGAGGTCGAGGAGACGGTGGCCCAGGATGCGAAGGCAGCGAGGTTCGAATCGGAGGCGGCGGACGTCGCCGTCGGCGAGTACGGCCGCGCTTCGTTGCTGATCGCCGCTGGCGAGCACTGGCAGATGCGCGGTGAGTACGACCAGGCTCGGCGTTGCTTCGAGGAGGCTCGAGCCGACGGCGGCGAGTCCGCATCGGACCCTGTGTCCAACCTGCTCTCCCTCGCCCTCGAGGAGGGCGACGAGGACGCAGTCACCGCCTTCGACTCCGAGCTCAGGAAGATGGCGCGCGCCGACGCGGTCAGCAGGACGACCTGCCATCTCACGGGCGAGGCCTACGAGATCCGTGGTCGCCTGGGGCCCGCCCTGCGGTGGTTCAGCATCCCGTTCACCCACGCCGATCCGGACGCCGACGACCCCGTCGACGAGATGCTGCTGCTGGGGCGGAGGCGGGTACGAGACGCACTGGGCAAGGCCCCCGACCGGATGGATGAGCTGGTCGCAGCCACGTGGGAGCAGTGGCAGGGCGCTCGCACTCCTTGAGCGTGGTGCACGCCCGGGCACTCTCCACAGATTGCTGCGCGGGGGTCGCGAGGGACGTCGCTGCCCGGCAAGGGTGGTCGGTGTGCGGATCACTGTGGAGTGCGGCGGGTTCACCCGGGCGGCGGACGCCTGCCTGACCGCCAACCACACCAGCGCCGTGCTGCTCGAGTCCCTCACCTCGCGTCTCGCGGCGTCAACCGGGATGGCGGGCAACGACGCGACCAGCATCGGCTTCGCAGCGGCGTACGACACCGGGGCGCGCGAGGCCGTCGCGGCGCTGGCCGACCTCACCCACGCCTTCGTCGGCGCGGGCCGGCTGCTCGTCGCGACCGGCGCCAACCACGCGTCGGCGGAGGTCGGCGCGGGTGGGATCGCCGTCCTCGGCTACTCAGCCGACGCCATCGACGACTCGGCCTTCGTCCGCGTACGACCCGCGTCCCTTCCGTCGAGCCTCGGTCGCCAGGAGCCCTCGCTCGGCGTCGTCGACGCGTGGATCCTCGACCAGGTCGAAGGGTTCGTCTGGCCCGGCGCCGACGTCGAAGCGCTCCGGGCAGCGGCTCATGCCTGGCGCCGCGCGGCCGCCTCCACCGCCGGCCTCGCCGACCACGTCGACATGGCCGTGACCCTCGTCGAGGGGCAGCGCTCCCCCGAGGTCCCGCTCGCGGCCTCCGCCCTCGGCGAGCTCATCCGCCTCATCGGGGACACCGCCTGGCAGCTGTCCGACCTCGCCGCTGCCTGCGAGGAGTACGCCGACGCGGTCGAGGAGATCCGCTACCGCACCCGCGCCTTGCTGGCCGAGGTCGCGCAGATGATCGTCGAGGGCGCCGCCATCTCGGTGATCGTCACCGGCATCACCGGCGGTCTCGGCGGTGGTGCGACGGCTGTCGCTGCGGCTGCCCGCGTGCGTGTCGCAGGCACCGCGCTTCCACGCCCTCCTCGTCTCGCTGCGTGCCGGAGTCGCGGCCACCGCGGCCCGGCTCAAGCGGGTCCGGGACGAGCTCGCGGTCGTGCGGGCTCGCGTCGGAGAAGTTCGTGCGGGTGCCGGTGCGGAACGAGGTGGGGGCGATCGGCAGACGGGGTGGCGCGCGTGACCGCGTCCCTGGATGGTTGGGCAGCCATGAAGTTCCACCCGGACACACCATCCGGGAGCACGTGGGCAAGTCGGCCGACGAACTTGTCGCGCGTCTGCAGCGCACCGGACGCGAACGAGCATCATCGTTCGTCGACCAAGCCGCCGCCGAGAAGAGCGTCGACTCAGTCCTGATGCGCTGTCACGACCAGATCGAGGCATGGCGGCAATCAGGCGCGTCAGGCAAGTTGATTCTTCGACGCGATCTCGGTGAAGCAACAGGCACGATTGCGCTCCGCGACGGCACAATGGTCCAGGCGACCGCCGCCAAGGTGGTGCTCATCCCCACTAAGAACGGTGCAGGTTGGCAGATCCTCACCGCCTACCCCGACTAGGAGTCAGGTCATGGACGATCTCGCGCATCTCTTCGGCGCCTACTTCTACGAGGCGTGGGACGAGTACGAGTACCAGTCGTGGCAGCAGGCGGTCGACGACTTCGCACGTCGCTCCCCGGAGCGCGTCACCGGAGCGACCTCCGCGCTGGACGATCTCCTCGCTGAGCCTTTGACTGAGGACGAGCTCGGCGCCCGGCTCCACGAGCAAGGTTGCACCTACGCGCCGGAGCAAGGTGATCGTGCCTGGCTCCGCGAGTTGTTGGAGCGGCTGCGCAGCCTCGCGGCCGGGAGTTCGCTGAGTCGGGCGAACTGATCACGCCTCCACGGTGGCGGCGTACGACATCACCGGGGCCGAGGGTGGCGGCGTACGACATCGAATCTGGCTGTCGCGATGTCGTATGCCGCCACCCTCGCGCGTACGCATGTCGTATGCCGCCACCCTCGACGCCGGAAGAAGGCCGCCGAGGGAGACGCTCAGCCGTTGTCCACCTTCAGGGGCGCGAGCGTGCCGAGGGACTCGGCGACGACCACGGCGTCGTCGCCGGGGTGGAGGCGGAAGTCGGGGCCGGGGTTGACGAAGGACGCGGCGTCACGGCCGACCGCGAGTAGGGTCGCGTTGTGGTCGCTCCGCAGCCGTGAGGACAGCTCGTCGACGGGCAGGCCGATGTAGTCGTCCGGGAGGGACACGCGGTAGAGCTCGGACCCCAGCGGCCGCTCCGCTGACGCTCGGATCCTGCCAGCGCCGTCCGCCGCTGACCAGATCCCTCTAGACCGCTGACGTACGCCCGCCGACACCGGACAATCAGCGGGTGCCCCGGCGTACCTCCACCTGGCTGACCGTGATCGTCACGGCCGCGATGCTCGCTGCCGTGGTGGCGTGGCACCCGTCCGAGCAGTTCGCGACGGTGCGGCGCGCGATCGGCCTCGGCGTCGAGCGGCAGCTGCCCGCGCCCGCCGTCGTACAACAGGGCGGCACGTTCACCTACGCCATGACCCAGCCGGGAGGCAGCGCCGACCCGGTGGGCTGGGACCCGTGCAAGGAGATCCGCTACCGGGTCAACCCCGCAGGCGAGCCGCCCGGCGGCCGCGAGCTGATCGACCGGGCGGTCAACCGCGTCAGCGAGGCGACGGGACTGTCGTTCGCCGACGAGGGCGACACCGACGAGCGGCCGTTCCCCGGTGGCCTCAAGCTGTTCGGCCGACCCGATCCCGTCGTCATCGGCTGGGCCGACCCGACCGAGTACGCCGACCTCGCCGGGCAGGTCGCCGGCGTCGGCGGTGCCGTCGCCGAGCGCGGGAGCAACGGCCGGGTGCACTACGTCAGCGGAGGCGTGGTCCTCGACGTCGAGGCGTTCACGCCGACCGCCGTCGCGCAGCAACCGCGCGTCCTCGAGGCGATCGTGCTCCACGAGCTCGCGCACGTCGTCGGGCTCGCGCACGTCAGCGAGCCGATGGAGCTGATGTACGCCAACAACACCGGTCAGATCTCGTTCGGACCCGGCGACCGCGAGGGCCTGGCCCGGCTCGGCTCGCTCCCCTGCGGGGGCTGAGCCACTACGGAGCCCGGTTGCCGCGTGCCTCCTCCTGCGCCACCAGCTCGTCGAGATCCTTCAGCCGGTCGAGCCCGTTGACCGCCCGTGACATCCGGTGGTTGCCGGCGAATGTCTGCCGGTGCCGGTCCAGGAACCACCAGTAGCCGGCGGTGAACGGACACGCGTCCTCCCCCACCCGCACCTTCGGGTTGAAGCGGCACGACCCGCAGTGGTCGCTCATCGTGTTGATGTAGGCACCGCCCGACGTGTACGGCTTCGTCATCATCACGCCGCCGTCCGCGTGCTGCGACATCCCGACGATGTTGGGCACCATCACCCAGTCGTAGCCGTCCACGAACGCGCGGTGGAACCAGTCGGTCACCTGCGTCGGCGACCACCCGCGCTGCAGGGCGTACGACCCCAGCACCATCAGCCGCGGGATGTGGTGCACCCAGCCATGATCCGCGACCTGGCCGAGCGCGTGCGACACGCACCGCGCGTCCGTCGCGTCGGCGTCGAGCTCGGCGAACCACTGCGGGATCCGCTCCCGCGCCTGCAGCGCGTTCTCGCGGCGGTAGCCGTCGCCCTGGTGCCAGTAGGTGTGCCAGACGTAGTCGCGCCAGCCGATCACCTGGCGCACGAACCCCTCGACGCTCGCGATCGGCGCGGCACCGCTGCGGTACGCCGCCTCCGCGCGCTCGACGACCTCGAGCGGGTCGAGCAGACCGAGGTTCATCGGGGCGCTGATGAGGCTGTGCGCCATCCACGGGTCGCCCTCGAGGATCGCGTCCTCGTGGGCACCGAACTCCGGCAGCCGGTGCTCGACGAAGTGGTCCAGCGCCGCCAGCGCCTCGCGCCTCGTCGCGGAGAAGAGGCGCGGCCCGTCCCGGCCGATGAACGACACGTCGCCGTCGCGCTCCCACCGGTCGAGGTCCTCGCGGACCTGCGCGTCGATGTCGTCCTCGCTCGGCCACCACGGCTCGGCCACCCCGAGCGATGTCGCGCCCTTCGGCGGGGGCTCGCGGTTGTCGTGGTCGAAGTTCCACTGGCCGCCGGCCGGCTCGCCGTCGTCCAGGAGCACGCCGTGCGCGACCCGCGCGCGGCGGTAGAAGTCCTCCATCACGAGGCGCTTGCCGCGCCGCCCCTCGGCCCACCGCTCGAAGTCCTCGCGCGGCGTCGCGAAGCCGCGCGGCGGCAGGACGGTGCAGCCGAGCCGCTCGACCAGGCCGAGCGCGGCGTACGACGTCGGGTGCACGACCTCGACGTCGTCGAGGTCGCGCACCACCTCGGCGTACGTCTCGGCCCGGACGTACGTCAGCCGGTCACCGAAGTCGGCGGCGCGGTGCCGCATCGCGCTGAGCACGAGGTGCGCCTTGGCCCGGTGGAAGCGGCGCCGCCGGAAGACCGACAGCGCCTCGACCATCAGCAGCGGGCCGCGGTGGTCGTCGGCGAAGTGCGGGCCGAGCTGGTCGCCGAAGAGCCACCGGGTCGTCATGCGGCCACCCTAGGCAGGTGACCCCGACAGGGTCAGTCGTCCTGCTCGGTGCGGAGCACGTCGCCGGTCTCGGCGTCGATCTCGACGGTCACCTCGTCCGGGGTGTCCTCGTCGATCTGGACCTCCCAGGTCGCCGTGCCGTTGTCCTCGGACAGGTCGACGCCGGTGACGGTGCCCTGCACCTCGGCGAGGGCGGTCTCCATCGCGGCGAGGTAGTCGACCGAGACCCCGAGCAGCCGCTCGGTCTCGGCGGCGTCGTCGGCGTCGTTGTCGGCCTCCTGGTCGGGCCGCGGGTGACAGCCGTCGCGGCCGCGTCGAGGTCGACGTCGTTCTCGATGCCGTCGGCGGTGACGACGGTGACGTCCCCGCCCTGCGGGTCGCCGTCGACGGAGAAGACGGTGCCGTCGACCTCGCCGAGCGCCGTCTGGGCGGCGGTCTCCACGTCACCCTGGAGGGTCGCGGTGCCGCCGCCGTCCGAGGTGCCGCTGTCGTCCGAGGTGCCGGACGAGGTGGAGGTCTGCGCGTCGTCGGCGTCATCGTCTCCGCACCCGACCAGCCCGAGGGCGAGTGGCGCGAAGAGGGCGGCGGTCGCGAGGCGGGTGCCGATGGTGCTGCGGTGCATGGGGATCGCTCCGGGTAGGTCGATGTCTGAGTACGTCACCCACCATCGCCGTCGGTCCGACAACGCCGCTGCCGCAGGACCTCAAGAGCGCGCTAAGCCGTTGCGCCGTGAAGCCGGCGGACAGCGGCGCCCTTCAGACAACAAAAAACGCAACGTCGCCATCGAGCGCCGCGAGATCATCCGGGTCGGACGTCACGACCATGTGCGCCCGTACTTTGGCGTGCCAGACGACATGCGCATCGACGACATCGTGACGACCGGTCGCGCTGCACAGTCGTCCGACCTCCTTCGCGGCATGGGTGTCGTACGCCGGCGTGTCCACCCCACGAGCCCCCAGCACTGCCGCGAGCCGCGCCTGCCGCGAGCCACCTCGCCACACCTGGGCGACAACCTCGGGGACCACGTGGACCTCCAGCCCGTCGTCGACCGCTCGGCGCAGCAGGGCGCGAACCGAAGGATCGCCGCGTTCGATGGCGATCAGGGCGCCAGCGTCGAGGCTGAGCCCGGTCATCCTCGCAGTGCGGCGATCGCTCGATCGGCTCGCGCGATGGACGCGTCGTCCGGCGGCCCGAGCTCCGCATCGAACTCGTCGAGCACCTCAGCCAACGTGCGCCGTCGCGACTTCTCCTCCATCGCGTCGGCGACGTACGCCGACACGGATCCGGCGCGGCCCTCCGCCACCGCTGCGCGGGCCTCGGCCACGAGGTGGTCCGGCAGGCTGACGGCGATCTTGGCGGTCATACCGCATCATACCGTCGTGACGCTCGAGCGGGGTCCTCCCGAAGGTCGCCAGGGCACGGCCCGCCGCGGCCCGCGACAGGACGCCGGCCCGGTGGAGTCGGCTTCGGCAGTGCCCTCAACCATGCATCCGTCTCGTCGCCTGCCAACACGTCCGACAGGGCGTGCTGAATCAGGGCCGACATCACAACGCTCGACCGCGCATGCCCCGCGAGACCCCCGAAGCAATCTGTGGACAACGAGCTAGTCCTGCAGCAACCCCTTGACGTACGCCGCCTGCCCGAGGTGCTGGAGGCAGTCGCCGATGATGCTGACGAGCCGCTGGCCGGCCGTGACGGGCGGGTCCCAGTTCTGGTCGACCTCGCGCTCGAGCCCTCGGTCGTCGACGGTCTCGAGGTAGCGGGCGGTCGCGAGGGTGACTTCGTGGTGGTAGGCCACGAGCAGCTCGGGATCGGCGATCCGGACGGCCTCGACCTGCTCGTTGGTGTGGCCGTAGCCGATGTCGTCGGTGCCGTTGGGCAGGCCGAACCGCTCCTGCCACTCCTCCCAGACCTGCCGCGTCCCGGCGAGATGGGCGATGTGGTCGTCCTGCACCCGCGCCAGGTGCCAGAGCAGCCAGGCGATCGGGTTGCCGATGCCGCCCGGGCGGTGGTGCAGGGTCTCGTCGTCGAGGTCCGCGGCCACCCCGTCGTACAGCTCGGTGATCCGGCCGAAGGCCTCGGTCAGCACTCCGCGGGAGTCCACGGGCTCACTCCACCGGCGTCGCGGAGACGACCTGCGGCGCGCTCGACTGCTCGTCCTTCATGCCGTCGATCTCGGCGAGGATGCGGCTGCGCTCGTCGTCGCTCAGCGAGACCTGGGCCTTCGCCAGCCCCTCGTCGAGCTGCTGGGCGATCGTGTCGTCCTCGGCGCTGTACTGGTACGAGCTCACCTGGTCGACCACGAGCTGGGCCGCCTCGGTCGCTGCCTTGTCCTTCTCGTCAGTCATGCGTTCCACCGTAGTGAGGGTGCGAGAGAGGACAACCGTCCAACGGGGTGGTGCCCGAAACGCTCAATGTCGGTCGAGATCGGCGCGCACGTCGTCGAGGGGTACGCCGGCCGCGTGGGCCTCGTAGACGGCCTCGACGGCGGCCGTCAGCGGATCGTCGTCCAGCGCCCACTCGACCGCGGCGGCGGCTCGGGCGCGTGCGAAGGCGGCGGAGTGGGCAGCCTCGCTCACCCGTCCGGCGTCCGCCTCGTCTCCTGCCTCCCAGGCCGCCTCGTCCAGGCGCTGCACGGCTTCGCGTACGACCTTCCGGGCAACGTCCTGATCCCGGCCTGCCGACGGCTTCGAGGCCGTCGTCCACTGCCCTCTCCCCCAACCGCGTGCCAGACACCGCGCGCCGCGCCGCCGCGTGAGCGATCCGCCGCAGCCCGTCGCCATCGAGCCCCTCGAGCCGAGCCCGAAGATCGCGGTCAACGGAGTCGAGGCGATGCGTCGCGTCCCTCACTATCGTCTCCCCGTCTCGTACACGAGGTGCCCCCTGTCCTCGCGCTCCTGCAGGAAGTCGGCGACCTGCTGCGCATGCTCCTCGTCGCGAGCGTCCACGGCGACCAGGCTGCGTGACGACCACTCCACCAGCACACCCAGGTCGGACAACCGCTCGATCACCTCGGCGCGCGGCTGGTCGGGCCGGTTGAAGTGGACACGGAAGACGTAGCGTCCCGACGGCTCCACCACGCGCGTCACGAGGTGGTCCGCGTCGACCTCCACCGTGTCGCCGAGCGCCAGGTCGTAGACGAAGAACGGGATGCAGCAGATCTCGTGGTGCTCGTCGTCGATGCGACGGGCCCACAGCTGCTCGGTCGTGACGCCTGTGCTCCCCGGATCGATGCTCGCGGCGATGATGAAGTCGGAGCGATCCCGCCAGACCGGGTCCTCGTGGACCGCTTCGCGTACGTCAGCCATCCCCGCCACCAGCTCGACGGCGGGTTGGGCGACCCGCTCCCCAGCCTTCCAGCTGCTTCCGCGCGTTGTCACCGACCTCGGGATCGTCGACAAGAGCTTCCAGCGCCGCCCTCGCGGCCTGGGACCTCAACCTCTTCAGCCCCAGCAGGAGGATCGGCCGGGACTCCCCGTGCTCCTCGCGCCTCACCTCCGCGACGAGCTCGTCCACTCTGTCGTCGGTGACCGTGCCTGCCATTGCTGCCGCCAGCCCCTGCTGCAGGTCGAACGAGTCCGTGGTCGAGCGGTAGAGCTCGACGAGGGTCGGCCAGACAGGAGCCGCCTTGCGGAACGACAACGATCGCGCGATGCCCTCCCGGACCCGATCCGGGTAGGACTCGTCCTTGAGGTGCTCCTCCAGGAGCGGGACGGCGTCGGCGTAGTGGTCCGAGGGGTCGTTCACCAGGTCCCAGACCGAGTCGACCTCCACCCCCACCCCTCTGAGCGCCTCCACCAGCGGCGCCTCGGCCTCGGCGTACGCCGCCTCCTGCCGGGCGATGTCGCGCTCCTGCTCGGCCTGAGCGGCCTGGTACTCCGGATCGGCCTCGAGCTCCTTCATGAACTCGCCGGCGCTCTTCGGCTTCCTCCTGCTCGTTCCGCCGTCCATCAGTTGCTGTCCTCTCCATCCGCGGGCAGGTAGGCATCGTGCTCGGCGTAGTGGATGACCGCCGCGGTCAGCTGCTCAGGAGTCGGCCGGCATCCGTCACGCCAGGCGCTCCACACCTCGGCGACGTCGTGCACGAGGTCGACCTCGAGGAGGTAGGCGAGCCCGGACGGGACCTCATCGGACTCGTGCCGGCTCGCGGCATCGCTGTCCGGAGTCCAGGGTCGCGCCGCATGGATCACCTCGTCTCGACCCAGGTCGTCAAGCGTCTCGAGGAGCTTCACGAGCGTTGCCATCACTCGCCACCTCCGTCCCTGCGCACTCCGCGCCTCGCCTCGGTCGCTTCCGAGACCGACGCCCTCGACCGTGCCCGGCGTCGTAGAGACCGACCTCCACGCTCGGGATCGTCGCCTCCGCTTCGTCGCGCACGAGGTCGAGCAGCCCTTATCGCCGAGGCTCGTCTGCAGCGACGTCGCAGCTCCTCCCCCAGCAGCCGGACTCCCTCGATCTCCACCGTCGCCGGCTCGTGCAGCTCCAGACAGGATCAGTGCGCCTTCTGAGGAGTAGGTGGCCATCGCGCCAGCCTTCACGCAATGGTCTGCCTCCTCGCTCGCCGGCGTACGCCGAAGGTGCGGAACTCGCCCAGGACGTCACTGACGCGGTCGCGCCCGTCACCGAGAGCCACGACGTCGGTCGCACTCGCGTCGATGATCCTGAACGTGGTCATGGTGTCTCCTGGGAATCTCAGACGAGTGAGTCGTCGAACCACACGTCCTCCTGACCGGGAGCGAGCAGGACCCTCCAGCCAGGAGGGAGTGCGAGGTAGGGAACGATCTCCGGACACCTGTCCGGCAGGTGCGAGGCGTGCAGCGGCTCGAAGAAGTCCGGGTCCTGCGACAGCTCCTGCCCGGCCCAGATGAACCACCCGCACGCGTCCCCCTCGGGCTCGTGCCTCAGGGCATTGAGCGGTTCCAGTCCGGTGCCGACGTTCCGCGCGATGCCCACCTTGAGCGAGGGGTCCGGCGGCACTGGCGACACGCCGAATCTCTCAGCTGTGGACGCCTGCGTGTCCTCGGACGTCACCACGCCCACCCCCGATTCCGAGCTCGAGACGACGAACGGCATCAGACTAGACCTGCTGCGACCACTCGAGCGAGGGCTCCAGAGCCGAGTCCTCGACGAACGTCCGGGCAGCTTCCAGGGCGGGCTCCAGCTCGACCACGAACCTGGCCGCGTACTCGCCGGGCTGACCCGCCGCGACGAGCTCGACCGTCTCCTCGGGTCGTCCAGAGGTCCCGGAGACCAGCTGATGGATCTCCCCGTCGAGCCCGACGTACAGGACCAACCCATCCGTCGCGGATCCACCGCAGACCAGGTGCGCCTCGGGATCCCCCAGGCTCACGTGCGTACGGTCCCGGCCGTCCAAGGACCTGATCAGCTCCGCGATGACGTCCCAGCCACCGTCGCGCTCGTGCTCACCGGCGGCGTCGTCCCACGAGACATTCATCCGACACCGCTCGTCCAGGTCATGCGGTCCGCGGCGACCACGTGAACTCCTCCGCCCATGTCGGATCGTCCTCGAGGAACCCCAGGAAGGCCGCGACGAGCTGGTCGACGTCAGTGACCTCGGTCTGCACATGCCCTTCGACATGATCACCCTTGGTCTCCAGGAGGTAGCTGCCCTGTCGCAGGTCGGCCGACGGTCCCCACGCCGCCTGGACGAAGCCACCGGCTGTCTCGAGCAGGACCACGAACTCGATGGAGGCACTCAGGTTGCCGACGGCATCTCGCACCGTTCCGGCCGACGGCGCATCCACCTGCGCACCGTCGACGAGCTCCAGCCGTTTCACGACGACACCGGGTCGCGTCGAAGGCTGAGCAGGTCAGGATCTTCCTTCTCGAGCAGCTCCTCCAGCACCCGCGCCCCCCGGTCGGCGACGACGTGCGCTTCGCTTCCATGGATCGGGATCAACCAACGCACGTGGATCCCGCAGCCCTCGCTCGACTCGAAGCGGGCGAAGTCGGACGGGTAGTAGGTCGGCTCGCACACATAGATGGAGTCCATCGACGTCCCCGGCACAAGGGGGCCGGCAGGGCCCACGACGTCGCCGTAGCGGAGCGGGTCTCGACCCTCGGCCAGCTGGCGCACCAGGAGCTCGACGACGGAGGCGAGGTCGTTGACCGGTCCGTCGGACCAGCAGGCCATCACGAGCTCCTCGTGGAGACGGTGGTCTGCGAGATCGGCCAGACCTGCCGTGGCGACGGTCGTCGCCCCGTCGCAGGGCGAGTCCTTGATCTGGAGCAGCGACACGACTCCTTGCGCGTCCAGTGAGATCTCTCTCAGAGTGGTCGGCTCGCCGAGCGATGCCTTCACATGGGCTTCCATCGAGGTCATCGACCCTCCCCCTTCTGGCTACAGGACCCGCAGGTCCACTACCTCAGTCTCGTACGTGCCGTCGTGCACGTCGGTCAGGCGCAGCTCGAGCGAGAGATCGCTCCTGCCCTCCGCCTCGGTGTACAGGTCAGTGGTGACGCTGTAGACCGCGGGGTTCGAGCTCTCGATCTCGACGACATCCAGCTCGTCGAGCGCCTCCGGGGGAAGTCCGACCAAGGTGCGGCCGTACCCCGAGACGGCGGCTTCGAGCTCCGATGCCGACAGTCGGCGCCCACGAGTCATCTTCTCGATCGTCTCGAAGTCGCCTCCGACGAGGAGATTGACGACGACGGAAACGGCGGTCTGCAATGCGTTCATGGACGCCCCCTATTCTTCAGGTCACCAAGCCGAGGAGCCGCGGAACCGACAGGTAGAACTCCTTCGCACCCGGCCCGGTCTGTCTCTCCGCAACCCGCTCGACCGCGGCGAGGATGCTCTCGACCAACAGTTCTATCTCCATCCGCCCGCCTCCAGGACCGCCTCGGTCGTGAGGTCTCCGATCCGCATGTCGTCGACGAACGTGGACCAGTAGCGATCCGGCTCCGCGGCCGGAGGATCGATGCGCCGGACCAGCTCCAGGACGTCGTCGCTGGCGGACTCGATCTCGTCCTCCTGGTCGTCGGTGTCGTAGAACGGGAAGCGTTCCGCCACCCCTTGGACTGTCTCCGCGAACGTGGTCAGGGAGCTGTTGATGAAGAGCTCACGTGCATCGGGGGTCTCGAGGACCTCGACGACATGTCCGGTGTCCATGACGACACCGACGGCCGCTGACTGCCCGGTGGTGCCGAAGCGCAGGACGGCTCCGCGTGCGGAGTGCACCATGGCGACCTCGTCGTCGACCCGGAACCTCCGGCCGATGAAGTGCTGAGGCACACCCGACTCGAAGAGCACGTCGAGGTCGCTCGGGGAGGCGGGCACATCATCCTCGAGCCACGGTGGGCGTACTCAGCGTCCGGCGCTCCGACTCGATACCGGTCATCAGACGCTCGCCGTCCAGAAGGCCTGGAGCAGCTCGAGCGCCGGGTCGGCCAGCCCGACCTGGGTGAGCAGGACCGCGACGGTGCCGTCGGGATGGACGTACGCCGACGTGCCGGTGCCGCCGACCCAGCCGTAGCGCCCGATCACGTTCCACGGAGTGATCAGCTCGGTATCGACCCCGCCGCCGAATCCCCAGCCCTGGCCGTCGAGGAAGAACCCACCGAGCTCGCGGTGCTCCTTCGTCGTGTGGTCGGCCATCATCAGGCGGACCGAGTCCTCGTGCAGGATCCGCCCGTCCGGACCGACGCCGCCGGCGAGCAGCATCCGGCCGAACGCCAGCCAGTCGTCGACGGTCGTGACGAGGCCGCCGGACCCCGAGGCGAAGGCGGGCTCGGTGGTGAAGACGCCGTCGACCTCGTCGCTGACCTGCAGCACGCCGGCGTCGTCGCGGGAGTAGAGCGTGGTGAACCGGTCGAGCTTGTCGGCCGGCACGTGGAAGCCGGTGTCGACCATGCCGAGCGGCTCGAGCAGGCGCTCGGCCATCAGCTCGGCGAAGCCCTTCCCGGCGGCTCGGGCGAGCAGCACGGCGAGGACGTCGTACGACGCGTTGTAGGTCCAGCCCTCCCCCGGCTGGTGCATCAGCGGGATCTCGCCGAGGCGACGCATCCACTCGTCGGGCCCGGGCACGTCGTGGATGTCGTCCGCCGCCTGGCCGAGCTGCTCCATGAGCACGCCGATGACCGGCGACTCCCACGTGGCGAAGCCGTGACCGGCCGTGCCGGTGAGCAGGTGGCGAGCGGTGATCGGACGCTCGGCCTCGACCGTGTCGTCGAGCCCGCTGTCTCGCTCGCGCAGCACGCGCGGGGCCGCGAGCTCGGGGAGGAGCTCGTCGACCGGATCATCGAGGTCGAAGAACCCGTCCTCCAACAGCGCCACCGCCAACGCGGCGGTGAGCGGCTTCGTGATCGACGCCCCGCGGAAGATCGAGTCGCGCCGCATCGGCGCCCCGCTCGTGCCCTGCACGCCGAGCGCCTCGACGCGTACGTCGTCGCCGCGCGCGATCAGCGCGACGAGACCGGGGACGGCACCGGAGTCGACGTACGGGCGCAGCGTTGCCTCGAGATCCGCCATGCGACGACCGTACGCCCGCCCGAACGGGTGTGGCTCCCTCCCCGATCTCGGAGCGACCGTGGAGGCATGGCCGTGACCAGCTTCCAGGACCTGCCCCTCGCCGACCGCGACCGCGAGTGGGACGGCGACGCCGCCGAGAAGCGCGTACGCGCGTGGGCGGGAGCCGAGGACGAGCCCAACGAGAAGTACCGCGACGCCCACGTCTGGTACGACGCGGACAAGAAGGACAACTTCACGGCCTACAAGCTGCTCATCGCCGATGTGGTCGAGGGCCGGCTACGTGCCGTGCCCCGCGGAGTGATGGCCGCAGGCAACGTCATGGTCGGCGGCCGCGGCGGCGTCGACATGCCCGCGAAGGACGTCGACCGCGCGAAGAGCCACCTGGCGAAGTACTACGCCAAGATGGACGACGAGGCGCCCTGGGAGCGCGACTGACGCGTCAGAGGTGCTGCAGCTTGGCGTAGGGCGGCTTGATCCGCACCGACTGCTCGCCGAAGTCGACCGTGGCCGCGTGACTGTCGAGGTGCGTGACGACGCCGAGACCGTAGAGGTCGTGGCAGACGCGGTCGCCGACCTCGAAGACCTCCACCACGGCCTCCGGCTTGGGGGCGAAGGGGCTGCTGCTGGTGTGCCTGGGCTTTGAACCGTAAGAGCTGGTCATCGTCCGTCCAGTATGCGCCCTTTCGGGTGATATCGCCTCACTCAGGCGCAGATTCACCGTCGCAGGCGCACCCGGCCGAGCGTGATCGTCGCCCCGGAGGACTCCTTGCCCGGCGCGCGGACCGTGAACCGGAAGGCGAGCGTCTTGCCGACGTACGCCCGCTTCACGCGCGCGTTGAGCGACCGACGTACGGCCTTGCCGTTGACCAGCCAGGCGTAGGAGATCGTGGCACCGACCTTCGCTCCGACCGGGACCAGGACGGTCGGGGTCGCCACCACCTTCCGACCGACGATGGGCTTGCTGCGCGTACGGCTCCACGTGTCGACCAGTGCGGCGGAGTCCTTGTCGTCCCGCGGGCACACGAGGCCGTCGGTCCAGATCCCGAACGTGCCGCTGGCGACCGGCGTGCTGTGGTCGAACGCGTAGGTCCAGGGTGCCAGACCGGGCCGCTCCACGGTCAGGCTGCCAGACCACTTCGGGCCGAGGTGGAAGGTCTCGCCGGGATAGTTCGTCCAGAACCCGAAGGGCACCTCGTAGGCGCTGCCGTCCTCGCTGGGGAACCCCTTCTCGACGGCGAACGGCTCCCCGACGCGAGGGAACACCAAGCCCTCTCCGCCGGGACTGTCGTAGAGCGAGCGCACGTCTGTGTCGCCCTCACACCCGGTCACCCGGAGGGTCACGGTGGAGCCGACCGGGTTCCGATCCTTCGGCATGATCGCCTTCAGGGTGAGCATGCCGCAATCCGTGTCCCGGACGTTGCTGCAGTCGCCGGCGCTCGACGGGTAGAGGTACGCCGGCGGCAGGTCGACCGCTGCCCGCGCGTGGACGGGTCCGGCGACGCCCACTCCACTGATCATGAGCGCGGCGATGACGAAGACGGTGCGAAGCTTCACGTGTTCCCCCGAAGGTGCTGGACGGTGCCGACCCATCCTCGTGCACCGGAGTGCCCGAGGGGCGGGATCCCACGATCAGGACGACGATGCTCGACGTCGACGCCGGCCGATCGCACCGGCGCGGATGTAGACGACGGTCGTGACGGCGTCGAGCACCACGGCCGTCCCGACGTACCACGCGAGGTTGAGCCCCGCAGGGAGGGTGGTGGACCACACGAGGGTGCCTACGATCGCTCCATGACCTCCCCCGTCGCCCTCGTCACTGGTGGTTCGTCCGGCATCGGCGAGAGCACCGCACGCGCCCTCCTGGCCCAGGGATTCACGGTGTACGCCGTCGCCCGCCGCGTCGACCGGATGGCCGCGCTCGAGTCGGAGGGCGTGCACACCTTCGCGATGGACGTCACCGACGACGCCTCGATGGTCGCCGGCATCGACCGGATCGTCGAGGAGCAGGGCCGCATCGACGTGCTGGTCAACAACGCCGGCTACGGGTCGTACGGCGCCGTCGAGGACGTGCCGATCGAGGAGGCGCGGCGCCAGTTCGAGGTCAACGTCTTCGGCCTCGCCCGCCTCGTCCAGCTCGTCACGCCGCACATGCGCGCGCAGAAGTCCGGCCGGATCATCAACATCTCCTCGATCGGCGGGAAGTTCTACGAGCCGTTCGGTGCGTGGTACCACGCGACCAAGTTCGCCGTGGAGGGCTTCAGCGACAGCCTCCGCATGGAGCTGCGGCCCTTCGGGATCAAGGTCGTCCTCATCGAGCCCGGCCCCATCCTGACCGAGTGGAACGAGATCGCCCGCGACTCCCTCCTCGAACGCTCGGGCGATGGCGCGTACGCCGCCCACGCGCGGAAGGCGCATGCCGTCCTGACGCGGTTCGACGAGCCGGCTCGCGCTTCGACGCCGGAGGAGGTGGCGGACAAGATCGTGAAGGCGGCGCTCGCCAAGCGGCCGGCTGCTCGCTACCCGGTGGGCAAGGGCGCGCGGATGATCACCACCTCGCGCGACCTGCTCCCGGACCGGGTGTTCGACGAGGTCGTGAGCCGGACCTTCGGGACGCGCTGACCCGAGAGCTCCTCAGGCAGGGGCGAGGACGGTCAGGCCCAGCGCTGTCGCCGCGTCCGCCATGCGTACGTCGACGACCACCCGCTGCCCCACCTCACCGAGATCGCGGAGGCCGAGGATCCACCCGAGGCCGCCCATGCGGACGGCCTCGCCGAGATCCTTCTCGGACTCGACCGCGAGGTGGCACCGGGCATGCGCGTCGCGTTCCTCCGGTCCCGCCCCGGCAAGGACATCGTCACGGACACCGACCGGGCGTGGGCGACGAGCCTGTACGCCTCCGCACGCCGGGCGGGCGTGCCGTGCGAGGTGGTGCACCTCGCCACGCGCGGGGCGATCCGTCCGATCCCTGCGGACGTCGTCGGGCTTCGCTGACTCGCACTACCCTCGCGGGATGCGTGCACCAGAGGCTCTGATCGCTCTGGTCGATCGCGCCGCGTCCCTCCTGGACCGACCGGGCCGGGTGGTGCTCGGCATCACTGGCGCCCCTGGTGCCGGCAAGTCGACGCTGGCGTCTGCTCTGCTGGCCGAGCTCGGTCCGGACGTCGGCCACCTGCCGATGGACGGCTTCCACCTCGCCGACGTCCAGCTCGACCGCCTCGGCCTGCGCGACCGCAAGGGTGCGCCAGAGACCTTCGACGTCGACGGCTACGTCGCCGCGCTTCAACGACTGCACGACGAACCCGACCGGACGCTCTACGCACCCGGCTTCGAGCGCGACCTCGAACAGCCCATCGCTGCAGCCATCGCGATCCCACCCTCCGCGCGGCTGGTGATCACCGAGGGGAACTACCTCCTGCTGCCCGACGGCGGTTGGGAGCGCGTACGTCCGTTGCTGGCCGAGGCGTGGTTCGTCGAGGTCGACGACGACGTACGCCGAGACCGCCTGGTGCAGCGGCACGAGGAGTTCGGGAAGTCGCACGCGGCTGCACGCGACTGGGTGGATCACACCGACGAGCCCAACGCCCGGCTGGTCAGTGCTACGCGTAGCACCGCGGACGCGGTCGTCACCCTCTCATCGGTGGTCGAGTAGCCGCGAGGAACGAGCTGCGTATCGAGGCCAACCGCCTCAACCGTCGCGCGCGTCCAGGTACGCCGCGACCAGCCGGGCCGGGACGCGACCGCGGTCGGAGACGCCGTACCCCTGCAGGACCGCCCAGGCGCGCACCTCGGCCGGGGACGGCGGCGCCGGGGCCAGTGGCGGTGCGGCAACGAGGTCGGCGGCGATCCGGGCAGCCGGACGTTCCTCGTCCGCTGCGACGGCGGCCGCAGCGAGGAAGCGGTAGGTCCACTCCTGCGCCAGCTTGCGCGTCTCGCAGAAGAGGATCGGCACGCTCGGCCACCGGACCTGGCACTCAGCCAGCCCGTCGGCGACGACGGCGGGCCGCACGTGCGTGAGCTTGAAGACGGCGGAGTAGCGCTCCTCCACCACCACTGCCGCCCGCGGCAGCGACGCGAGCTCGGCGAGCTGGTAGCCGAGCTTGCCGGTGGTCAGCGACGACACCAGGTCGTCCAGGCTCTTGCGCTCGACGCTTGCCAGCAGGCTCCCGTGACGCACCAGCCCGTAGTCACCCGCGTCCAGCCGCGCCCGCGTCGTGGTGGCCTGACGATCGGAGAACGTGTAGCCGTAGCGCTCGCGCGAGTCGACGACGATCTCGAGCTCCGCCACTCCCGAGGCGCGCGCGGTCGGCGTCGTCACCCGGGGACGCGCCTTCTTGTTCGTCCTCGCGCTCTGCCAGAAGATCACCTGCCGACCGCCACGCACCGTCGTCATCACGAACTGGGAACGGTTCTCGCGTCCGCGATCGAGGACCAGGTCGATGGCTGCACCGCGCCGTACGCAGCTGCGCGTCCCGACCCGCTGCACGATCTCGGCGTCGGCGGGCCACTCCTCCACGCGGTGGCAGTAGACCTTCGCCGTCCGCGGCCACATCTCCCTGCTCTTGAGCACGACGCCGTCGCCGACTGGGATGCGCAGCACGTAGGGCAGGGTCGAGTCCCCGTCGGGGTTGCGCGCGATCACGAAGTCGTCGGGCACGGTCTCACGCTATCCCCGCTCGAGGTGCTTGGGGCGCACTCCGTCGACGTGCCGCCCGACCTCAGCGCCTGGGAGTAGGCGTTCCCACTGCCGGCATTCGCCCGTCTCGACTGTGGGGAAGGTCGTCGTGACATGTCGAGGACGTCCTTCCCCGTTGAGTTGCCCAGCGCCGAGGAACCCGATCAGCCGAGCAGCTCGCGCGCCAGTGCGAGGTGGAACTCCACCGAGGTCAGCAGGTCGTCGATGTGCACGCGCTCGTCGGCGTTGTGGAACCCGGCAGCCAACACCTCGGCGGACGTGGCGAGGAACGGGCTGAAGCCGTACGCAGTGGGGGTGCCGGCAGCGCGCAGGTAGACGGAGTCGGTGAAGCCGGTGGAGAGGATCGGCAGCAGCGCGACGTCATCGCCTGACCTGCTCAGGACGGCAGCCATCGCGTCCATGAGCGGCGACGCCGGGGACGAGGCGCTGCCGGCGACCAGGTGCTCGGGCCACTCCAGCTCGTAGCCCAGGTCCGCCCCCAGCCGGGCCCGGACGTCACGTTCGACATCGGCCGCCGTGACGCCCGGCAGGATCCGGCAGTCCAGCTCCATCGACGCCCGCGCCGGCATCACGTTGCGCTTGCTCGAGGCGCTCAGCAACGTCGGCGCCATCGTCGTGCCGGCCAGTGCCGGGAGGGTGTGGGCGAGGACCGGGTGCAGGGCCGCGGCCCGGGCCAGCGCGTCCACGGGGTCGGTGACCGTCTCCTCGAGCAGGACCTCCAAGGTCGCGTCGACCAGGTCGGACGGCGTCCAGGTGGGCATCCCGCTGCCGACCCGGCGCAACAGCTCTCCCAGGATCGGCACGGCGTTGGCGCCGACGCTCGGGGTCGAGGCGTGGCCGGCCTCACCCACCGCCACGACGCGGGCGGGATAGGTGCCCTTCTCCCCGACGCTGACCATCTGCACGATCCGACCGTCGGGGAGGTGGAGGCGTGATCCACCGCCCTCGTTGAGCGCCAGGTCGGGGCGGACGTCGGGTCGCGACTCGAGGAGCCAGCGCATCCCGACGTCGGCCATGCCGTCCTCCTCGTCGGCGACCGCGATGAACCACAGGTCGCCGCGCGGACGAAAGCCGGATCGCGCCAGCTCGGCCATCGCCACCGCGCGGGCGGCGACCTCGTTCTTCATGTCGATCGCGCCACGGCCCCACAGCCAGCCGCCCTCGTCCACGACGGCCGCGAACGGCGGGTGCGTCCAGTCTCGCGGGTCGGCCGGCACGACGTCGGTGTGGCCGACGAAGGCCAGCGAGGGCGCCTCGCCCGTGCCCGGGATCCGTGCCACGAGGTTGGCCCGGCGCGGGTCACGGGCGACCAGCTCGCAGTCCACGCCGGCCTCGGCGAGGTAGTCCCGCAGGTAGGTCGCCGGTCCCGTCTCGTCACCGGGCGGGCGCCCCAGCGCAGCCTCGGGTGCGTTGCTCGTGTCGAAGCGGATCAGCGCCCGGGCGACCTCGAGCACCTCGGCGTGCAGCGGCGTCACGCGCCGACGCCCAGACGGTCGAGCACCCACGCGTACACCTCTGCCTCGTAGGCCAGGTGCCCGAACCGACCGGACGGGCCGGCGTGCGCGCCTGCCCCGGTCTCGCACCGGAAGAGGCAGCGCGGCGACCACTCCGGATCGGTCTCGCGCAGCCGGGCGACCCACTTGGCGGGCTCGCGGACCATCACGCGCGGGTCGTGGACCGCGCCGGTCACCAGCAGGTCGGGCCGCGAGCCGGCAGCGGGGACGTTCTCGTACGGCGAGTAGGCGAGCATCCAGTCGAAGTCGGCCCGCCGTCGCGGATCACCCCACTCGTCCCACTCGTTGACGGTCAACGGGATCGAGGCGTCGAACATCGTGGTGACGACGTCGACGAACGGGACCTCGGCGACCACGGCGCGCCACCGGTCCGGGCGCTGGCTGAACACGACGCCCTGGAGCAGACCACCGGCGGAGAGACCGCGGCTGGCGATCCGGTCGCCGTCGACGTACCCGTCGGCGAGCCCGTCGGCGACGGCGATGAGGTCGTCGAAGGTGTGCTGCTTGTGCTCCAGCCGTCCGTCGAGCCACCAGCGACGGCCGCCCTCTCCCCCACCGCGGACGTGGGCGTGCGCGAAGACGACGCCCCGGTCGAGGAGGCTGGGGAGCGCGGCGTCCCACTCGGGCTCGAAGGTGTACTCGTAGGCGCCGTAGCCGTAGAGCAGGGCCGGTGCGGTGCCGTCGAGGGGGGTGTCGCGGTGCCGCACGACGGTCACCGGCACGGGGGTGCCGTCGATCGACGGCAGGTCGAGGCGGGTGGTGACGTAGCGCCCCCCGTCGTGTCCGGGCGCCTGCTGGCGTACGAGGTCGGTGACCGCGCCGGACGCGAGGTCCACGTCGGACCACACCGGCGGCTCGACGTACGCCTGGTCGACGACGGTGACGGCGCTCGCGTCGTACGACGTGTTGCGCGCGATCCGCACGCCGCCCCCGTCGAACCGGCTGGACAGGATGGTTCCGGCCTCCCCGAGGCTGTCGAGCGGCAGGACGCGCAACACGTGGGCGGCGTGTGTGCGCACGCTCAGCACCACGTGGCCGGCGAACGCGTCGACGCGTTCGAGGCGCTCGGCGGGATCCTCGCCGCGCACCTCGGTCCACGCCGTGTGGTCCTGGTCGCCGTGGCGCGGGACGGGCGCGGAGACCAGACGGAACTCGACCGCCTCGTCGTTGGTCACCAGCAGCAGCAGGTCGCTCTCCCGGACGTGCTCAGCCCGGTAGACGACCCCCGGCCGACGGCCACCGGCCGAGCGCGCCGCCGACTCGGGGGCCTCGGCGTCGACGACCCAGACCTCCCCGGTGTCACGGCTCTCGCTCAGCACCAGGATCAGCGACCCGCTGCGCGACGCGCGCAGGTGCAGGTCGAAGCGCTCGTCCGGCTCCTCGAGGACCAGCACGTCCTCCTCGGCGGCGGTCCCGATCCGGTGCCGCCAGACCTGGTGGGGCCGGTAGGCGTCGTCGTGGACGGTGTAGAAGAACCAGCGCGAGTCCGCGCTCCACGCCCCGCCGTAGTAGGTGCGAGGAACGACGTCGTCGAGCTCGGTGGCGGTGCGGAGGTCGCGGAACCGCAGCTCGTAGACCTCGTCCCCCGTGCGGTCCACCGAGTAGGCCAGCAGGGCCTCGTCCGGGCTGACCAGAGTGACGCCGAGCTCGAGGTAGCCGCTGTCTCCCGCCAGTGCTCCGACGTCGAGCACCAGCTCGTCCGAGCCACGGAACCTGTCGTCCAACGCCGGTGTTTCCGACGTAATTCGTGGGACTTCGGCTGCAGGGCCATGGATTTCTCGGACGATGTCGGCATACTCATGCCCACGACGGGTCAGGGAGTAGTACCTGAAGCCCGCGCGACGCCACGGCGCTGACAGATCCGCCTCGGCGACCCGCGCAGACATCTCGTCCGTCAGCTCAGAGACCGAGGAGTCGAGATGGGCACACGCCGAGTCGTAGAAGGACCGCTCCCGCGCGAGGTGGTCGAGCAGCGCGGGGGTCGTCGTCCCCATCCAGTGGTAGGGATCCGGGCGTACGACGCCGTGCTCGGTGTGCTCGAACGGCTCACGCGCAGCCTCGGGAACGGACGGGGAGGGCGTGGCCACGAGCGTCAACGTAGCGCCATCCGGGGACTCGCAGCGGCCGCGCTGGTCGCCACCTGCCTCACTCCCGCCCTCGGCGCATCCCCCACTGCTGCTGCGTCCGCGGAGGACCCGCTGACCCTGACCGTCGCGATGACCAACGAGGTCGACTCGTTCAACCCGTTCCTCGGCATCGAGGCGGAGTCGTTCGAGATGTGGGCCCTGACCTACGACTACATGATCGTCACCAGCGTGAAGGACCTGTCCAACGAGCCCGGGCTGGCGACGTCGTGGGAGGGCTCCGACGACGGGCTCACCTGGACCTTCGACATCCGCGAGGGCGTGACCTGGTCCGACGGCGAGCCGCTGACCGCGGCCGACATCGCCTACACCTACAACCGCATCCTCGACGGCGGTCCCGAGGCGGCGACCTGGAAGCCCTACCTCGCCGGCGTCACGACGATCACCGCACCGGACGACACGACCGTCGTGCTGGAGCTGAAGAAGGTCAACTCCGGACTGCCGAGCCTGCCGATCCCGATCGTCCCCGAGCACATCTGGCAGGACGTCGCGGAGAAGGACGTCAAGACCTACACGAACGAGCCGACCGCCGGACAGCCGGTCGTGGGCTCGGGACCCTTCCGGTTCGTCGAGGGCAGCGCCGGCGGCTCGACCTACCGCTTCGAGAAGAACCCCGACTACTGGGGCGGCGTACCGAACCTCGACGAGATCGTCTACCGCGTCTACAAGTCCGAGGACCCGGCGATCGCCGCGCTCCGCAAGGGCGAGGTCGACTTCGTCAACAACATCAGCGCCATCCAGGTCGATGCGCTCCAGGACGTGCCGGGCGTCACCGCGATCAACGGGGACTCCCCCGGCTTCGACGAGATCGCGTTCAACGCCGGCGCCGTGGACCTCGACACCGACGAGCCGATCGGCGACGGCCACCCGGCCGTCCAGGACCCCGCCTTCCGCCACGCGCTCGGCTGGAGCATGGACCTCGACCAGCTCGTCGAGAAGGTCTACCAGGGGGCCGGCGAGACCGGCAGCACGATCGTCCCGCCGGCCTACGCGACGTACCACTGGGACGTCCCCGACGACCAGGCCTTCACCTACGACCCGGAGAAGGCCGGCGCCGCCCTCGACGCGGCCGGCTACGAGATGGGTGACGACGGGTTGCGCACGATGCCGGACGGCAGTCCCCTCGGCACGCTGCGCCTGGCCGCCCGCTCCGAGTCGGAGACCTCGGTCGACACGATGACGTTCTTCCAGGAGTGGCTCGCCGACATCGGCATCGACTCGACGGTGGACGCGATCGAGTCCAGCAAGCTCACCAACGTCATCCTCGACGGCGACTTCGACGCCTTCCAGTGGGGGTGGTTCGTCGACCCCAACCCGACGTCGATGCTCAGCTACATGACCTGCGAGCAACGGGGCAACTGGTCGGACAGCTGGTACTGCGACGAGGAGTACGACGCGCTCTACGAGCAGCAGCTGTCCGAGGTCGACCCGGATGCCCGGGCCGAGCAGATCCGGCAGATGCAGCAGATCCTCTTCGAGGACTCGCCCTACCTCGTGACGGCCTACAACACCGTCGGGCAGGCGATCCGCAGCGACCGCTTCGCGTGCCTGGTCCAACAGCCCGCCCCCAACGGCGTCTGGCTGTTCCAGTTCGGCGTCTACAACTACATCCACATGCAGGCTGCCGACGAGGCCGGCGACTGCGGCGGGGACACCACTGCCACGCAGGCGACCGGCGCGGGCGAGGACAGCAGCATCGGCACCGGTGTGCTCGTGGGGATCGGCGTCGCTGCGGGTGCGGCGGTGCTGCTCGCGGGAGTGCTGATGGTGCGGCGCCGCCGGACGGCAGCGGACCGCGAATGAGCGTGTGGACGTCCCGGTGAGCGTCGTCACCACCGACCCGGGCGGCGTCACGCCGGGAGGCGACGGCGCCACCCGCTCCCGGCGAGGCAGCCGGCGCGGCTACGCGACGTACGCCGGGGGCAAGGTGCTCGGCTCCCTCGGGAGCCTGGCGTTCATGCTGGTGGTGAACTTCTTCCTGTTCCGGATCCTGCCCGGCGACCCGGCGCGCACCCTGGGTCGGGGCCGGCTCACCAGCCCCGAGCAGCTGGCGGAGTTCAACCGGACCTACGGCCTCGACGAGCCGACGGGGCAGCAGTTCGTCACCTACCTCGGCAACCTGGCGCACGGCGACCTCGGCTACTCGATCCTCTACCGCCGCGACGTCTCGGGCATCCTCCTCGACCGACTCTGGCCGACCCTGCTCCTGGTGGGCACCGCCACCGTGCTCGCCGCCCTGCTCGGGGTGTGGATCGGGATCCGGGCCGGCTGGGACCGGGGCCAGAGGTTCGACCGGCTCTCGACCGGCACCTCCCTGACCCTCTACTCGATGCCCGAGTGGTGGCTCGGCCTGCTGTTGATCGCGACCCTGTCCGTGGGGCTCGGGCCGCTGCCCGGCCTGTTCCCGACCGGCGGGCTGCACTCGGTCGGCTCCGACCCCAGCTCGGTGTCGGGGGTGGTGGACACCACCTGGCACCTGGCCCTGCCAGTGATCACCCTGACCCTTGCCTACCTCGCCGACTACGCCCTCATCATGCGGGGCTCGCTGATCGACGAGCTCGGGTCCGACTACCTGACGACGGCCAAGGCCAAGGGGCTGCGGGACGCGGCGGTCCGTGGTCGGCACGCAGTGCCCAACGCGCTGCTGCCGACCACGACGGTGATCGCGCTGAACTTCGGCTTCGTGATCGCGGGGGCGATCACGGTCGAGACGATCTTCTCCATCCCGGGGCTCGGCCTGCTGACCACCGACGCGCTCAAGGTGCCCGACTACTGGCTGCTCCAGGGCGTCTTCCTGCTCTCGTCGGCCGCGGTGATCGTGGCCAACCTGCTCGCCAACCTCGCCTACGGCTGGCTCGACCCGAGGGTCCGCACCTGATGACGACCGACGCCTCCACCGAACCGACGACCCTGCTGTCGGCACGCCAGCTGGCGTCGCGGCGACGCCGGGCGGGCTGGTCCCGCGGGTGGGCGCGGTTCCGCACCAACCGCGCCGGGATGGCCGGCCTCGTCGTCCTGGCGCTGTTCGTGGTGATCGCGCTCTTCGCGCCCCTGCTCGCCGACGAGTCCGGCCTCTCGGTCACCAAGGCTGCGGGTGGCGTGCTCGAAGCCCCGTCCTGGGACTATCCCCTCGGCACCGACGCCAAGGGCAGGTCGGTGCTGACGCTGCTGATCTGGGGTGCTCGGATCTCGCTGTTCGTGGGCCTGATGGCGACCCTGATCTCGATGCTCATCGGGACGGTCGTGGGGTTGACCTCGGGCTACTTCGGTGGCTTCACCGGTGCCCTGCTGTTCCGCTTCACCGAGTGGTTCCTGGTCATCCCGTTCCTGCCGCTGGCGATCGTCCTGGCCAGCGTGCTCGGTCGCTCCCTGTTCAACATCGTCATCGTCATCGGCGTCACGTCCTGGGCCGGCACTGCGCTGCTGATCCGCAGCCAGACGCTCTCGATCAAGGAGCGCGCCTACCTCGAGAGGTCGCGCGCCCTCGGCGCGGGCAACGCCCACCTGCTGCGCAGGCACGTGCTGCCCAACGTCGTCCCGCTCGTCTTCGCCAACACGACCCTCGCGGTGGCCGTGGCGATCCTCTCCGAGACGACGTTGAGCTTCCTGGGCCTCGGGGACCCGACCCGGATCTCCTGGGGTTCGATGCTCGAGAACGCCTACAGCGTCGGGGCCATCACCACCGGGTCGTGGTGGTTCTTCGTCCCGCCGGGCGTGTGCGTCGTGCTGGTGGTGCTCTGCTTCACGCTGGTCGGCCAAGCGCTCGAGGACGTCCTCAACCCCAAGCTCCAGGACAGGTGAGCGCGATGAGCGAGCTGCTGCGGATCGAGGGGCTCTCGGTCACCTACCGCACCCACGAGGGTCCGGTGCCGGCGGTGCGCGACGTCGACCTCACCGTGGGTCGGGGCGAGGTGGTCGGGCGTGGCCGGGGAGTCCGGCTGCGGCAAGTCCACGCTGGCCAGCACCGTGCTCCGGCTCCAGCCGGCCTCGGCGACGGTCACCGGTCGGGTCCTCGTCGACGACGCCGACGTGCTCACGATGCGGTGGGGCGACCTGCGGGCGCTGCGCTGGGCGGGCGCCTCGATCATCTTCCAGGGCGCGCTGCACTCCCTCAACGCCGTACGCCGCATCGGCCAGCAGATCGCCGAACCCATCCGGCTCCACGAGCCCGAGGTGAGCCGGACCGAGGTGGAGCGACGCGTCGGCGAGCTGCTCGAGCAGGTCGGGCTGCCGGCCGCGCGCGCCCAGGCGTACCCGCACCAGCTGTCCGGCGGGCAGCGGCAGCGGGTGATGATCGCGATGGCGCTGGCCTGCCGGCCGGACCTCGTGATCGCCGACGAGCCGACGACGGCCCTCGACGTGATGGTGCAGGCCCAGGTCCTCGACGTGCTCAGCACCCTCGTCAAGGACCTGGGGGTCGGCATGCTGCTGATCAGCCACGACCTGTCGGTCCTCGCCACCATGAGCGACCGGATCGCCGTGATGTACGGCGGTCGGGTCATCGAGCAGGGACCGGCCGACCAGGTGTTCACCGACCCGCTGCACCCCTACACCGCAGCCCTGTCCGCGTCCTTCCCGCAGGTGGGCGATCCCAGCGCTCGCTACGCCCCGGCCGGGCCTGGCCGGCGATCCCCCGGATCCGCGCCACCTGTCGCCGGGCTGCTCCTTCGCCCCGCGGTGCTCCCTGGCCGTCGACGAGTGCACCGTCGCGGAGCCTCCGCTGGAGACCAAGCGTCCCGGCCGTCAGGCCGCCTGCATCCGGGTGCCGGCATGACGACCGACACCTCCGCTCCGGACATCACCCTCGAGGCACGCGGCCTCGCGGTCGAGTTCGGCTCGCGCGGCGGCGACACGGCGACCGCGCTCGACGGGGTCGACCTGCGGGTCCGCTCCGGCGAGATCGTCGCCCTGGTCGGGGAGTCCGGGTCGGGCAAGACGACGCTGGCCCGGGCGCTGACCGGGCTGGAGAAGCCGACGCGCGGCGAGGTGCTGCTCGACGGCTCGCCGCTGCGCTACCGGGCTCGCGACCTGCGGGCCTTCCGGCGCCGCGTCCAGATGGTGCTGCAGGACCCGGCCGGCGCGCTCAACCCGCGCCACACCGTCTACGAGTCGGTCGCGGAGGGGCTGCGCCTCCACGGGTTGTCGCGCCACGACCCGGACGGGCGCACCGAGGAGAAGCAGGTCGCGGACGCGCTCGCCTCGGCCGGACTGCGCCCGCCCGAGCGGTTGTTCCTGCGCTATCCCCACGAGCTCTCGGGTGGGCAGCGGCAGCGCGTGCTGATCGCCGGCGCGCTCGCGCTGCGACCGGGCATGCTGATCGCCGACGAGCCCGTCTCCAGCCTGGACGCCTCGATCCGCGGGGAGATCCTGGCGCTGCTGCTCAAGCTGCGCGCCGAGCTCGGCCTCGGCGTCCTGGTGGTGACGCACGACCTCGGCCTCGCCTGGAACATCGCCGACCGCACCGCGGTGATGTATCTCGGGCGGATCGTCGAGGCCGGGCCGACCGAGGAGGTCCTCGCCAACCCGCAGCACCCCTACACGAAGGCGCTGCTGTCGGTGGTCCCCGAGATCGAGGGCCTCGAGCCCGTCGTGCTCGCGGGCGAGGTGCCGGACCCGACCCGGATCCCGCACGGCTGCCGCTTCCACCCGCGGTGCCCCGCCCTGGCCGACGGGTCGGCGGCCGCGGTGGCCGACGCCTGCCGGACGATCCCGCTCGAGGTGCTGCCGGCCGCGGAGACGCACGCGTGCGCGTGCCACCTCGTCGCGGCGCGTACGTCGACCGACGCCTGAGCCTGCCTGGGACCTGTCCGGACGTCATGCAGAGGGGGACACCAGTGGCTCTCTCCGTATGACGTCTCGATGATGGCGAGGGTCAGCGCGCCGACTTGGCGGCTGCCTCGATCTCCTCTCGACGCTCCGCCCAGAAGACCGCGTCGTGATGTTGCTCGGCCATGGCATCAGCATCGGTCCCGACAGCTCCGTCGAGCTGTTCTCGCAGGATATCGGCGTGGCCGGCGTGCCGGCTGGTCTCGGCGAGCATGTGCACCAGCACGTTGAACAGCGGGACCTCTGCGTCACCCCACCACGCCACCCGGCCCATGTCCGCCAGGGAGAGGGAGCCCACGGTGACGTCGCTGTGCGCCCAGACGCGCCGGTATCGGTCGACGACACCCTGGCGCGACTCGCCCTCTGCCGCCCACATGTCGGCAAGTCGTTCTTCCTCGACGTCCCACCGAGGGAGCGATTCGGGGAACGGCCGGTCGAACACCTCGCCGAGATACCTCGCCTCCCACGTCGCCAGGTGCTTGACGAGGCCCAGCAGGTTCGTCCCGGTCACGGTCAGCGGGCGACGGACGTCGTACTCCGAAAGGCCGTCGAGCTTGGCGAGCACCGCGTGGCGCTCGTGCTTCAGGTAGTTGAGCAGGTTCGCTTTCGCTGCTTCCTCATTCACGAGACAGCACCTTGTCACTACTACTCCGCATCTGAGGCAGGTCGCTCAACGGAGGACCGGCGCCAGCAGCGCGCGTACGTCGTCGGAGTCGAGGCCGACGCTGGTGTGGCCGTCGCGCCCGATCGTGGTCGGGGCCGTGAACATCGAGTTCAGCACCGCCTCCTCGGTGGCCTCCACGACGGCGGCGAAGAGCGGGTCCAGGTCGCGTCCGCCGAGGGCGACCCCGTCCGGCCGCTGGTCGCGGTCCAGCCGCATCCCGGTGCCGAAGCCGAGGAAGATCTCGCCGCTGCCGTGGTGCGCCACCGAGCCCGTACGCGCCAGGCCGAGGCCGATCCGGCGCGCGAGCCGCGCGCACGAGGCGCCGTCGACGGGCGCGTCCGTGACGACGATGCCCAGGCAGGAGCCGGCGGGCTTGTCGGGACCCGACTCCAGCGGCGGGAGGAGCCGGCCGAGCGGCAGACCGGCCACGACCAGCTCGTGGCGTACGCCGAAGTTGGTGAGCAGCAGGACCCCGACGGTGTGGCCGGCGGCCGTCACCCGCGACGAGGTGCCGATGCCGCCCTTGAAGCCGAAGCAGGACATCCCGGTGCCGGCGCCGACAGCGCCCTCGGCGGGCGGCTCCCCCGCGCCTCGGGACGACAGCGCAGCGGCGTGGGCAGCGCGTACGTCGTCGCTGCTCACCTGCATCCGCCGGCAGTCGTTGAGGTGGGAGTCGTCGCACTCGCCGACGACCGGGATCACCACGTCGTCGGCGACGCGACCGTCGCGCTCGAGCTCGATCTCGCAGGCGGCGTCGTAGACCCGTCCGAGCTGCATGGTCGAGGTCAGGTAGACCGGGGTCTCGGCGGCACCCCACTCCCGGGCGGTGAGGAAGCCGGTGCACTCGCCGGCACCGTTGAGCACGGCGCCGCCTGCGGGGACGGGCCGCTGGTAGGCGTCGTCGGCGAGGAGCAGACAGGTCACGCCGGTGCGCGCGACTCCGCGCCCGGCCGGTGGGGCCGGCTCGTCGCGGTGGACCGTGGCGTGGCCGAGGCCGACGCCCGCCACGTCGAGGACGGAGTTGGTCGGGCCGGTGGGCAAGGTCCCGATCCGGATCCCTACCTCGCGCGCGCGAACCATGCCCGCATCATGACGGATCCGGGACCGTCGGACTGGGATGCTGAGCGGGTGAGGATCCCCGTCGTCTGGTCACCCGACACCCGCCTGCACGTGGCCAAGCACGAGGTGTGGGTGGGGGTTCCGACTCCCGGCACCGAGGTGCCGGAGCGGGTCGACGCGATCCTGGCCGCTCTCGACGGCCATCCGCTGCACGAGGCGAGCGCCCACGATGACGACCTGCTCGGTCTGGTGCACGACCAGGACCTGCTCACCTTCCTCGAGGGCGCGTCGCAGGAGTGGGACCGCGGGCCGTACGCCGAGCTGGTCGGCCAGGACCGCGTCGTGCCCTACGTCTTCCCGACCGCGGCGATGCTCGCGGGGATGCCGCCGACTTCCCGCGGCCGCGCTGCACGGGCGGGCGGGGTGGTTCTGCTACGACACGATGACGCTGGTCGGGCCCGGCACCTGGACGGCAGCGCGCGCCGCTGTCGACGTCGCGCTGAGTGCCGTCGACCTCGTGGCGGCGGGTGCTCCCGCGGCGTACGCCCTGTGCCGCCCGCCCGGTCACCACGCGACGCCCGGCGGCTACGGCGGCTCCTGCTACCTCAACAACGCCGCGGTGGCGGCGGAGGCGCTGCGCCGTGCGGGTCACGACCGGGTCGCGGTCATCGACATCGACGCCCACCACGGCAACGGGACCCAGGCGATCTTCTGGGAGCGACCCGACGTGCTCTACGGCTCGCTGCACGTCGACCCCGGAGCGGGCTGGTTCCCGCACGTGTTCGGCCATGCGTCCGAGATCGGCGCCGGGGCGGGTGCGGGCGCGACCCGCAACCTTCCGCTGCCCGAGGGCACCGGCGACGGCCCGTGGCTCGCGGCTGTCGCAGGACCTCGCGGACTGGGTCACGTCCGCCGGTTGCACGGCCCTGGTCGTCTCGCTGGGGGTCGATGCCAGTGGTGACGACCCGGAGAGCCCGCTGCAGGTGACGTCTGACGGATTCCTCGCGGCAGGTCGGGTGCTGGGTGGCCTCGGTCTGCCGAGCGTGCTGGTCCAGGAGGGCGGCTATCACCTGGAGACGATGGGTGGGTTGGTGGCGGCGTATCTCGAGGGGCATGCCGGCGGGGTGTGACGCGATGCATTGCGCGGCCGGACATGCGCGAGGTCGATGCCGGACCGATGGAAACTCCGACAGGATGCGGCACGTGCGCATCGGAACCTGGAACATCGCCGGACGGTGGTCGGACGACCACCACGGCTCGTCGCTCGAGTGCGGACTGCGACGTCTGGCTGCTGACCGAGGTCAACGAGCGCACCATCCTGCCCGGCTACGAGCTCCACGTGTCCGAGGCGCTGATGGCACCGCGTCGTCACTGGGCGGCGGTCGCGAGCAGGCTCCCGATGACGCCCAAGCCGGACCCGCACCCGGCGAGCGCGAGTGTGCGCATCGGCTCGACGACGTACGTCAGCTCGGTCCTGCCGTGGCACTCGTGCGGATCCGGCCCGCCGTGGGTCGGGGATCGTCACGTCGACAAGACCGAGCACGCCGTCGGCGAGCTCGTCGAGAACCTGCAAGACGAGCTCTCCGCTCGTGTGGGGCGGTGACTGGAACCACGCCCTGACCGGCAAGGAGTACGCCGGCTCGATGGGTGGTCGTCGAGCCGTTGTCGCCGCGCTCGAATCGCTCGGCCTCGAGGCAACGACGACGAACCTGCCGCACGCCATCGACGGTTTGTTGAGCATCGACCATGTGGCCGTGCCGGACGGGATCCAGGCGATGGCGTCACGGATCGTGGTCGACTGCGAGGGCAGGCGACTGTCCGACCACGACGCCTACGTCGTCGAGGTGGCGCTGTAGGCGTCCGATCAGCCGATGCCGAGCCTCCGCGCCACGTCGTCGCCCGCCACGCGTCGTACGGTCGCGGGATCTCCGACCACGACCAGCTCGTCGGTGGCGCGGGACATCCCGACGTAGAGCCGTTCGCGCGCCCGGTCGCGCGAGCCGTCCTCGTTGAGGCAGAGCACGACGGCACGGCGCTCGAGTCCCTTGCACCCGAGGACGTGGCCGTAGAAGACGTCGTCGTCCCAGTAGGTGCGCCAGTAGCCGTCCTGGTCGTGGAAGTCGGTGCGCTCGACCTGGATCGGGTGGCGGTGGCCGGTGGTGAGCAGCGCGACGTGGCACGGGTCCCAGCCGGCGTCGAGCAGGCGGTCGACCTCGTCGTCGGCGACGTCGAGGGGATCGTCCGTCGCCCGCGTCGATGAACCGGACGCGACGGCCCGTCCCCGCCGCGGGAGTACATCCGGCTCGGCGCGAGCGGGCCGAAGGACTCGTGGATCTGCTTGGTGTTGCGGAGGACGTCGTCTCGGCGTGTCATCGCGACGAGAGGCGGACCGCATCGACGCGGCCGCGCCCTCGACGTACTCGATCAGGTCAGCTGCAGCCGCTGGTGCTCCCGCAGCCCTCGCACACGTAGCACGAGCCAGCCGGCCGCATCTTCGTCCCGCAGGTCATGCAGAGCGGCGAGTCGACGGCGGTGCCGGTGAGCTTCTCGAAGAGCTCGGCAGTGGTCTGGGCCTCGACGGGAGCCGGCTTGATCGACGCCTCGACGATGTCCGGTCTCGACGACCTCGGCGGTGACCGGGGCGGCATCAACGAGCTCGGCCGCAGAACCGGTCTCCTCGACGATCGGCTCGTAGGAGCCGGTCTCGAGGTGACGCTGGCGCTCGTTGGCGGAGTAGATGCCCAGGGCGGCACGGTCCTCGAAGGACAGGTAGTCCAGGGCCAGGCGGCGCCAGACGTAGTCCATCAGCGACTGCGCCATCCGGACGTCCGGGTCGTCGGTGAGGCCGGCGGGCTCGAAGCGCAGGTTGGTGAACTTCGAGACGTAGGTCTCCAGCGGGACGCCGTACTGCAGGCCGATCGACACCGCGATCGAGAAGGCGTCCATCACGCCGGCCAGGGTCGAGCCCTGCTTGCCGAGCTTGAGGAAGACCTCGCCGAGCTTGCCGTCGTCGTGGGCGCCGGAGGTCATGTAGCCCTCGGCACCGCCCACGGTGAACGACGTCGTACGGGAGACGCGCGACTTCGGCAGGCGCTTGCGGACCGGGGCGTAGACGACCTTCTCCACGACCTTGCGTTCGCTGCGTCGGCCGCGTCCTTGGCGTCGGCCGCGTCCTTCTTGGCCTTGCCGCCACCGTCGGAGAGCGGCTGGCCGACCTTGCAGTTGTCTCTGTAGATCGCGGTCGCCTTGAGGCCGAGCTTCCAGGACTGCATGTAGACGTCCTCGACCTCCTCGACCGTGGCGTCCTCAGGCAGGTTGCACGGTCTTGGAGATCGCGCCCGAAAGGAACGGCTGCGCCGCAGCCATCATCCGCACGTGGCCCATCGCCTTGAGCGAGCGGGCGCCCATCGCGGTGTCGAAGATCTCGTAGTGCTCGGTCTTGAGGCCGGGAGCGTCGACGACGTGGCCGTGCTCGCCGATGTAGGCGACGATCGCCTCGATCTGCTCCTCCTGGTAGCCCATCTTCTTCAGGGCCCGCGGGATCGTCTGGTTGACGATCTGCATGGAGCCGCCGCCGACGAGCTTCTTGAACTTCACCAGCGAGAAGTCGGGCTCGATGCCGGTCGTGTCGCAGTCCATCATGAAGCCGATGGTGCCGGTCGGCGCGAGCACGGAGGCCTGCGCGTTGCGGAAGCCGTTCTTCTCACCGGTCTTGATGACGTCGGCCCAGGCCTGGGTCGCGAGCTTGTGCACGCGGCCGTCCTCGGTGTGCAGGATGCGGACGACGTCGTTGGCCGCCTGGTGCTTGCGCATCACGCGCTTGTGGGCGTCGGCGTTGCGGGCGTAGCCGGCGTACGGGCCGACGATGCCGGCGAGCTCGGCGCTGCGCTTGTACGACGTACCGGTCATCAGCGACGTGAGCGCGGCAGCCATCGAGCGGCCACCCTCGGAGTCGTACCCGAGGCCCATCGCCATCAGCAGCGCGCCGAGGTTGGCGTAGCCGATGCCGAGCTGGCGGTAGTCGCGGGTGGTGTCGCCGATCGGCTCGGTCGGGAAGTCGGCGAAGCAGATCGAGATGTCCATCGCGGTGATGATGAACTCGACGGCCTTCGCGAAGAGGGCGGCGTCGAAGGTGTCGTCGTCCTTGAGGAACTTCAGCAGGTTGAGGCTGGCGAGGTTGCAGGACGAGTTGTCGAGCGACATGTACTCCGAGCACGGGTTGGACGCGGTGATGCGGCCGGTCTCGGGGTTGGTGTGCCAGTCGTTGATCGTGTCGTCGTACTGCAGGCCCGGGTCGGCGCACGCCCAGGCGGCCTCGCTGATCTTGCGGAACAGGTCGCGGGCGTCGACGGTCTCGATGACCTCGCCGGTCCCGCGGGCACGCAGGCCGAACTCGGTGCCGTCCTCGACCGCGCGCATGAACTCGTCGGTGACGCGGACGGAGTTGTTGGCGTTCTGGTACTGCACGGAGGTGATGTCGACGCCGCCGAGGTCCATGTCGAACCCGGCGTCGCGCAGCGCGCGGATCTTGTCCTCCTCCTTGGCCTTCGTCATCACGAACTCTTCGATGTCCGGGTGGTCGACGTCGAGGACGACCATCTTGGCCGCACGACGCGTCGCGCCGCCCGACTTGATGGTGCCCGCGGAGGCGTCGGCGCCGCGCATGAAGGAGACCGGACCCGAGGCCGTACCGCCGCTGGAGAGCAGCTCCTTCGACGAGCGGATGCGGGAGAGGTTGAGGCCGGCACCGGAGCCGCCCTTGAAGATGAAGCCCTCTTCCTTGTACCAGTTCAGGATCGAGTCCATCGAGTCATCCACGGAGAGGATGAAGCAGGCCGAGACCTGCTGCGGCGAGGCGGTGCCGACGTTGAACCAGACGGGGCTGTTGAAGGAGAAGTACTGGTTGACGAGCAGCCAGGTCAGCTCGTGCTCGAAGACCTCGGCGTCGGCGTCGGTCGCGAAGTAGCCGTGGTCGATGCCGGCCTTGGTGTAGGTCTTCACGACGCGGTCGATGAGCTGCTTGAGGCTCCACTCGCGGACGTCGGTGCCGACCGCGCCGCGGAAGTACTTCGTGGTGACGATGGTGGAGGCGTTGACGCTCCAGAAGTCGGGGTACTCGACACCGCGCTGCTCGAAGACGACCTCGCCGGTCTTCCAGTTCTGCTGGACGACGTCGCGACGCTCCCACGTGATCGCGTCGTAGGGATGGGTGCCCGCGGTGCTGAAGACACGCTCCATCGTCAGGCCCTTGCCCTTCGCGCCCTTCGCCTTGGAAGCGCCGGTGCTCACCGTCTCCGTCATGCTGTTCCTCTTATCCCGTGTGGTTGTTGCTCAACAATTGCGAGTCGTCTCGCGGGTGCTTGGTAAGCCCGGCAGGCCGCTTCCCCACGACCTGCCGGGCCGTCTGTGGTCAGCCCGATGGAGTGGGCTGATCGTGGGTGGCGCGTTCGAGGCGGAGCATGGTGATCTCGTTCTCGAAGTCGTCGGCCGACTCGAAGGCGCGGTAGACGGAGGCGAAGCGGAGGTACGCCACCTCGTCGAGCGCCCGCAGCGGCGCGAGGATCGCGAGTCCGACCTCGTTGGCGTCGAACTCGGCCTGGCCGCTGAGACGCAGCGCGTCCTCGACGTCCTGGCCGAGGCGCGCGAGCTGCGCGTCGGTGACCGGACGGCCCTTGCAGGCCTTCCGTACGCCGGCGATCGCCTTGTCGCGGGTGAACGGCTCGGTCGCGCCGGAGCGCTTGAGCACGGTCAGCTGCATCTTCTCGACCGTCGTGAAGCGGCGGTCGCACTCGGAGCACGTACGCCGGCGGCGGATCGAGCCACCGTCGTCGGCGACCCGGGAGTCGAGGACCTTGGTGTCCTCGTTCTTGCAGTAGGGACAGTGCATGGTGGCCTCTCCTCTCGGGTAGCGTCCGGGCGCGCTTGATACGCCCTCGGTGGGGTGTGGATGAACTGTGGATAACCGGCTCTGGGGTGTGGGCGAAGCCCGGTCCCTCTGTGAGTGAGCTGGGGATAACTACAGCGGTGTAAGTACTAGATGTAGTGGTTACCGTACGTCGCGACCACAACACTTGGCAAGAGAACGCCGGAGTTCTCCGCGGGAATTTGCCTCACCAGGTAAAACCGCAGGTCAGTGCGCCGCATTCCTCATCTCGGCGGCGTGTCGGCTCGTCCGATCCGGCCGAGTCGGGTGTCCCACTCAGGCCACATCCGTCACAATGATCCCGTGTCCACGGGGAAGAGAGCAGGCTCGCGCAGAGGCGCCCGCCCGACCCCGACCCCGAACAGGACCGTCCTCGTCCTCGGCGCCGCGATCACGCTCTGCGTGGTGGCCTGGGGCTACCTCGTCTACGCCGCCATCGACTTCGGTACGGCGGCGCGCGGGGGCAGCTCGTCCGCGTGGACGTTCATGGGGCTGGCCTGCCTCGGCGCGATCGCGTGCCTCTTCGTCGGGCTCCTGCTGGTCACCCGGCTGCTGCGGGCGCTCGGGGTCACGTCCTCGTCCTCCTCCGAAGCGCCCGACTCCCCCACGCCGGCCGGGCCGCGGCCGGTCGGCGGGAAGCGCGCGGCTCGCTGAGCTTCCGTCCCCTAGGGTCGCTGGGGTGCACCACCTTCCGCGGAACACCCCCGCCAGCCAGGGCGTGGATCCCGCCGCCATCCTCGGTCTCCTCGACGCGGTGGATGCCGATCCCGCAGTCGAGCTCCACGGTCTGATGGTGCTGCGGCACGGCCAGGTCGTGGCGGAGGGCTGGTGGGCGCCGCACACCGCCGATCGGACCCGCCTCCTCTACTCGATCAGCAAGAGCTTCACCTCGACGGCCCTGGCGTTCGCGGTCGACGAGGGCCTGGTCGGGCTCGACGACACGGTGCTCGACCACTTCCCCGAGTACGCCGACGAGGACCTGTCGGCGTACACCCGGTCGACCACCCTGCGGCACCTCGCCTCGATGGCCAGCGGGCACGGCCGCGAGATGTGGCCCGAGGCGGTGGCCGCGGATCAGCAGGAACCGGTCCACGGCCTCCTGGTGTCACCACCGGCGGAGGCTCCCGGCAGCGTCTTCGCCTACAGCCAGCCGTGCACCTACACGGTCGCGGCCGCGATCCAGCGCCGCGCGGGGCAGCGACTGAGCGAGTACCTCCGTCCCCGCCTGTTCGACCCGCTCGGCATCGGCGAGGTGGGTTGGCACTGCTTCCCGCCCGGGCGCGAGCAGGGGTTCAGCGGCCTGTTCGCCCGCCTCGAGGACGTGGCCAAGCTGGGGCAGCTCTACCTCCAGCGCGGCCGGTGGGGCGAGGACCAGCTCATCCCGGCGGCGTACGTCGACCAGGCCACCTCCGCTCAGGTGGCTTCGCCGAACGAGGACAACGTCGACTGGAGCCAGGGCTACGGCTACTGCTTCTGGATGTCACGCCACGGCTACCGCGGGGACGGCGCGTTCGGTCAGTTCTGCATCGTGCTGCCGGAGCTCGATGCGGTCATCGCGATCACCGGCGGCACCGAGGCGATGCAGGAAGTCGTCGACCACGTCTGGGAGCACCTGCTCCCGGGCCTGGAGGGTGCCTCGATCGACGAGTCCGCGAACGATCGCCTCGCCGAGCGGCTGCGTACGCTCGGCCTCCCGCCATGCGGGGCCAACCCAGCTTCTGTCGTCCGTCAGGACGTGGTCGCCCCCGGGCTGGCAGGAGCCACCTTCACGGTCGATGTGGGTGGCGACGGCCGGCTCAACATCACGGCCTCCGAACCCGACAACGCACTGACCTTCGCCGTGGGGTTCGGGGAGTGGGTGGTCTCCGAGCCGCTGGACACGCACGGCGACCCCGTCCCCGTCGCCGCGTCCGGTGGCTGGATCGACGACGACACGCTGCGGGTCGAGGTCGTCTTCCTCGAGACACCCCACCGCCTCGACCTCGAGTGCTCGCTCGCCGCCCGGACCGCGCACGCGTCGTGGCGCGGAGCCCCGTTGGACGGCGGCCGGATCAAGACCTTGCACCGTCCGCGTGCACGCTGACGGCTAGTGCGGCCCTCGTGGTCCGGCTGGCGGACCACGAACACCGCACTGTCAGCGGATGACGAGCTGCGGGAGAGCCTCGACGATCTCCAGGTCGGACTCCGCACCGGCGATCCAGACTGTTGACGGGATGTCCTCGGGTGGTCCGCCGTCGACCGTGAAGCTCGCATCGCCGTACTGCGTGTCCACGCTGACCGCCACCTGCTCGGTCTGCTCGTAGACGTGGGCGACGTCGAGGTCGGGGTACGGCGCTCCCGGGCTGGTGGTGGTCGTCGTGGTCCCGTCGCCGAAGTGCCACGTGTACGCGATGGGGCGGGCGTTGACGACGACCTCGGACCGCACGAGCCTCACCGCGATGCTCGTGACCTCGGTGTTGGTCGTGTAGAAGTTCGTGTCGAGGTTGACGAGGGTGCGCCCGTCCGGCGGCTGGACCACCAGGGTCGAAGCCGGCCAGTCGAGGTTCTTGAACGCCTTCAGGACGAGCACGCGGATGGGCGGCGGATCGCCGATCCTGGCCTCCTCGTCCGCGGTCAGGCAGGCGGTCCCGACGTTCTCGCCGTCGCGGTAGAGCGTGTAGCGGGTGCCGGGTACGCCGGCTGCTGTCGTGCACTCCTGCGGGTTGAAGCAGGCGCCCTCCGGGTTGCGGCTGTCGTCCTTGCAGATCTGGCGGACCGTCCACTTCGCGGTGGGGTACTGGGCCTTCTGTTCCTCGATATCCGCGGAGGAATAGACGCACTCTTCGCTGGAACTCGTGATTGTCACTGCTTCTCCGCAACCAGCGAATGCCTGCGGACCCAATAGGACAAGGGATGGAATCAGCAGTAGGAGAGCGACTGCCGAAAATGCTCGCCTCATTGCGCAAGCTCCGCGGTGTACGCCATGACCCAGCTCTCGGCTTCTGGTCGCAGTTCGAGAAGGCGAGTCAGCGGACCGCCGTCCAAGCGCTGCCACGGCCCCTTGGCGGATTCGCGATACCGAGTTGGCGCCGCGCGCAGCCTCACGCGGAACTGATCGCCGGCGTTGCCATAGGACGAGATCTCGATTACGCGTGAACCGGCCCACTCGATCGAGCCACCTTGCTGGTAAATCGCCTCCACTCGACTGGCGGTCGCCAGACAGGGCTCGCAGTTCGGGCTGAGTCGCCGATACTGCTCCACGACGCCCGTGGCCTGCATTTCACGTTCCACGTCCAGCCACCGCCGGATGAACTCCTCCGCACTCTCTGCCTCCGGCGTCTCGGACTCGGTGGCCGTAGGAGACGACGAGCTGGTCGTCGGGTCGGGGATCTTCGGCGTGGGCTCGGGGTCACCCGTGCACCCCACGAAGAAGAGGGGGCCGGCGACGGCGAGCGCGAGGGCGCGGCGTACGTGCATGAAACTGCCTTCCCGAGACAACGTCTGCACCCCGAAAACTACCCATACGAGCTACCTGAGAAACAGTCCCTGCGCCAAGCCTGTGGAGAACCTCCGCCATGGTGGCGGCGGACGACATCGAAACCGGCCGACGACATGTCGTATGCCGCCACCCCCAAAGCGGCCGCAACACGGGTGGCGGCGGACGACATCGAAACCGGCCGACGACATGTCGTATGCCGCCACCCCAAAGCGGCGCAACGCGGTGGCGGCGGACGACATCGAAACCGGCCGCCGACCTGTCGTATGCCGCCACCCCCGAGCGGCGGCGAGGTCCGACGAACCACCGGGACGCAGACGCGCCGAAGGGCGGGCCCGATGGGCCCGCCCCTCGCCTTCCCCTGGTCCACCAGCCGGGGTCGAATCGGCTGATGGAGGCCTTCGCGGCTAGTCCGTGAGGACCGGGACGCGGAGCTTCTGGCCGGCGGCGACGCCGGTGGACTCGAGGGCGTTGAGCCGCTCGATCTCGTTCATGACACCGCGGACGTCGCCGTCGGTCGCGATCTCGCTGGCGATCCCCCACAGGGTGTCGCCGGGCACGACCTGGACGATCTCGGTGGGCGCGGGTTGTCCGGCCTCGCCGGTGCCGACGGCGCCGCCGGCCAGCACGAAGGCGGCGGACAGCACGACGAGCAGCGACATCACGAAGACCGTCAGGCGACCGCGGCGGGTCAGGCGCACCGTCGGACGAGCCGGACGCGCGGACGTCGTGGGGATGAAAGCAGGTGCAAGGCTGAGGGTGCTCATGGTGGCCTCCTGGGGAAGTGTCAGCCGGATCGGTTCCGTCGAGTGAATGTCTAGTGCGAGCCACCGACAGTGGGTCTGGATCCCGGGTCGGTGTCGATCAGACGTTCGATCGAACAGGTGTACGACGTTAGAGCACGTGTTCGAACGATGCAAGCCTCCTGCTCGAACAACTGTTCGGCGTGTCGCAGACGTCGACGCGCGACACGCTGCTTCGAACACGTGTTTGATCCGGGACCCGCGCGAGGGCTACGGTGAGCGCACCACGCCGTCCCACGCACCACTCCACCCACACGGGCGGCACCCGCGTCGAGAGGTTCCCATCATGGCCACGTCGGACGACAAGAAAGTCATCGAGATGCCGGACGGTCCCCCGGACGCCACCGGCCTGACGCCGCGCCAGCAGCGCGTGCTCGCCACGATCAAGGACTCCATCGAGAACAAGGGCTACCCGCCGAGCATGCGCGAGATCGGCCAGGCGGTCGGCCTCACGTCGTCATCGAGCGTGGCCCACCAGCTGCGCGTGCTCGAGGGCAAGGGCTTCCTCAAGCGCGACCCCAACCGCCCGCGCGCCCTCGAGGTCTTCCTGCCCGAGGTGATGGCCGCCCGTCGCTCGATGTCCAGCGGCGAGGAGTCGAGCGTCGACGAGACCGGCATCGGCGACTTCTCCCCCACCGCGGTCAACATCCCGGTCGTCGGCCGCATCGCCGCCGGTGGCCCGATCCTCGCCGAGGAGCAGGTCACCGACGTGTTCCCGCTGCCCAAGCAGCTCGTCGGCGACGGCACCCTCTTCCTCCTCGAGGTCTCGGGCGACTCGATGGTCGATGCGGCCATCTGCAACGGCGACTACGTCGTGATCCGCCAAGAGCAGACCGCGGAGAACGGCGCAGATCGTTGCGGCGCTGATCGACGGCGAGGCGACCGTGAAGACGTTCCAGCGCAAGGACGGCCACGTCTGGCTGCTGCCGCACAACGAGGCGTACGACCCGATCCCCGGCGACAACGCCACCATCCTCGGCGTCGTCACGGCGGTGCTCCGCAGCCTCTGACACCCATGAGGCCGTTGCACGCTCACCACGTGCGGGACACGATGGCCGCATGACCCACGAGAAGTACGACTACGTCATCGTCGGTGGGGGTGTCGCGGCCGCCAGTGCGGTCGGCGGCATCCGCTCGGGCGACACCAGCGGCACGATCGCGGTGTTCGGCTCGGAGCCCGACAAGCCGGTCTACCGTCCGGTGCTGTCCAAGGACCTCTGGCTCAAGGACGACGCGACGCTGGAGGGCAACTCGCTCGCCGGCGACCTCGACGACGACGACGCGGTCGACCTGGTCATCGACACCACCGTGACCGAGATCGAACCCGACGCGCATGTCGTACGCCTCGCCGACGGCAGCACGGTGGGGTACGGCAAGCTCCTGCTCGCCACCGGCGCCGAGCCGCGGACGCTCTCGGTCGACCCCGGGCCGCGGGTCGTCTACTACCGGACCGCCGCCGACTACGAGCGGCTGCGCGCGATCGCCACGAAGGGCAGCCACGTCGCGGTCGTGGGCGGCGGCTACATCGGCTCGGAGATCGCCTCGGCGCTCGTGCAGAACGACGTCCAGGTGACGCTCGTCCTCGACCTCGAGGACG
>CAVYGL010000023.1:0-139494 GCA_963767995.1 uncultured Actinomycetota bacterium | reverse complement strand
GGGCGACGCGCTGGGCGAGGTCGGCGAGGGCCTCGGCGGGGGCGCCGAGGGCCCGCTCCTCCCCCACCAGGTCCACGAGGGAGTACGCCGACTCGATCCCGAGGGCGCGCATCTCCCGCGAGCCGACGAGGACGCTGCCGGCCAGGGCGATGCACGGGCGCAGCGCCTCCGACGCGACCGCCGCGACGCCGTAGGGCACCTTGCCCGCGCGGCTGGAGAAGTCGAACGACCCCTCGCCCGTGACCACGAGGTCCGCACGCCGGGCCCGCTCGGCGAGCGAGACCGCTGCGGCGACCAGGTCGATGCCCGGCTCGCGGGTGGCTCCGAGGACGAGCAGCGCGTAGCCGATGCCGCCCGCGGCACCGGCGCCCTTCTCCAGCGACGTACGCCGGTCGGTGGCGACGGCGAGGCCCTCGAGCCAGCCGTCGACCTCGGCGATCCGCTCCTCGCCGATCCCCTTCTGCGGCCCGAAGGTCTTCGTGGCGCCGAAGAGGCCGGTCAGGGGGCTGTCGACGTCGCTCGCCGCGACGAGGGTGATGCCGGCCAGCCGCTCGCGCGCCGGGCCGAGGTCCACGCCGGTCACGGACGCCAGCGCGGCGGGGCCGCCGTCGAGCACACCGTCGGACGTCGCCCCCAGCGCGGCGAGCACGCCCGCGCCGCCGTCGTTGGTGCCGGTCCCGCCGAGCCCGACGACCACGGTCCGCGCCCCGCCGTCCACGGCCGCGAGCAGCAGCTCGCCGACCCCACGGCTCGACGCGGTCTCCGGGTCCCCGTCGACCAGGTGCAGGCCGGCGGCCTGCGCGCTCTCGACGTACGCCGTGTCGCCGACGCGCAGCACCACCGCGGGCACCGGCGCGCCGTGCGGCCCCGACACCGTCACCGCCGCGAGCTCACCACCGAGCGCGGCGTGGAGGACGTCGACGAAGCCGGGGCCGCCGTCGGCCATCGGCGCGAGGTCGAGCTCGTCGTCGGGAGACCGGCGACGCCAGCCGGCCGCGATGGCCTCGGCCGCCTCGACGGCGGTCAGGGTCCCCGCGAACTTGTCCGGGGCGATGAGCACGCGCATGGCTCCCACATCCGTACTCCTGCAGCGGCCTCGTCGGGCATGCTGACTGCATGAGCCTGGACCCCATCGTCGCGGAGGTCACCGTGCCCGTGACCCCGACCGAGGCCTTCGTCGGCTTCACCGCCCAGATGGGCGAGTGGTGGGACCCGATGCTCACCCCCGACGCCGCCACCTTCACCGGCATCGCGATCGATCCCGACGGGCCGGTCTCGATGGTGCACGAGGACGAGGAGCACGTCTGGGGCCGGGTGATGGAGTGGGACCCGATCGGCCGCTACACCCAGGAGTTCTGGCTCGGGCACCCCGAGGACGAGGCGACCGTCCTCGACGTCCGCTTCACCGAGGCGGAGGCCGGCGGCACCTTCGTCCGACTGGTGCACAGCCAGTGGGCCCCGGCCACCGAGGAGGTCCGCGAGAAGTACACCCACTGGGCCGACCTGCTCCGCCGGTACGCCGCCCACGTGTCGTGACCCTGCTCGTCCGCCCGATGCGGCTCGACGACCTCGCGGCGTGCGAGGCGATCACGCGGGCCGCCTACTACGAGGTCGACCGCGCCACCTTCCAGCGGTCGTGGCCCGACCCGGCGCCGCGGTCCGAGCAGGGCCGCGCCGACTGGCTGGCCAAGTCGCGCCACAAGCTCACCACCGACCCCGGCGGCTGCTGGGTGGCCGACGAGGACGGTGTCGTCGTCGGCCTCGCCACCTCGCTGCGCCGCGAGCTGATGTGGATCCTCTGCTCGTTCGCCGTCGCGCCGGAGGCGCAGGGCCGCGGTCTCGGGACCCTGCTCCTCGACGCGGCGACCCGCTACGGCGACGGCTGCCTCCGCGGCATGTTCATCGCGAGCCAGGACCAGGGGGCGCTGCACCGCTACCGCCGGGCCGGCTTCGACCTGCACCCGCAGATGGTGCTCTGGGGGACGGTCTCGCGCGCCGTGCTTCCGGTCGTGCCGCACGTCCGGGAGGGCACGGCGGCCGACCGCGACCTCTGCGACAGCCTCGACCGGCGTACGCGCGGCGCCGCCCACGGACCCGACCACGCGCTCCTCGCCGAGCAGTTCCGGCTGGTCGTCATCGACCACCCGACCGGTCAGGGATACGCGTACGTCTCACGGACCGGGGGCGTGCAGTGCCTCGCCGCCGAGAGCAGGCGGGCGGCGGCCGCGCTGCTGTGGGAGTCCCTGGCGGCCGCCGACCCGGACGTCCCGGTCGAGATCCCCCGCGTGAGCACGGCGAACCAGTGGGCGCTGGACGTCGCGACCGCCGCCCGGCTCGAGATCCACTCGCGCAACTTCCTCGCCACGCGCCACCTCAAGCCGCCGGCGGCGTACATCCCGCACAGCACGTTCCTCTGAGGCCTGGAGCTAGAGGCTGGACCCCGGCTCCAGGCGCGCACCCGCCGCCACCGCGCCGGCGACACGCGAGTCGCGGCCGACCAGCACGAGGTCGTCGTCGTGCGCCAGCCGCCGCGTCGGCTCCGCGCCCACCCGGGCGCGGGACGCGACCTCGCAGCGCTCGTCCAGCACGGACGTCCGCACCACGGCACCCGCCCGGATGACGCAGTCCTCCATCACGACGCTGTCGTGCACCTCGGCGCCCTTCTCGACGACCACGCCCGGGCCGAGCACGCTGCCCACCACGAGCCCGGAGACGTCGGCTCCCGGGGACAGCAGCGAGTCATGGCACTCCCCCGCCGCCCGTACGCGGGCTGCGGGTCGGTCGGGCCAGTGCGAGATGACGGGCCGGCCGGGGTGGTCGAAGACGTCCGCCTTGCCGACCAGGAGGTCGCGGTGCGACTGGAGGTAGAGGCCGGGCTGGCCGACGTCGCGCCAGTAGCCGGTGAGCGGCACGGCCGCGACCCTGCCGCCCTCGACCAGGCGCGGCAGCAGGTGCTCGCCGAAGTCGCCGATCCCGCTGTCGCCCTCGACCGTGTCGTCCGGGTCCTGCTCCCCCGACAGCTCGCGCCTCAGGTCGTGCAGCGTCGCGAGCAGGGTCTCGGTGTCGTAGACGAAGATCTCGGTCGCCACGGTGCCGACTGACGGCCGCGACGGCTTGTGCTCGATCGCCGAGACCGTGCCGTCCTTGCCGGCGACCACGACGACGTTGTCGGCGGCGTCCTTCTTGCTCACCTCGCTGGTGAGCACGGTCGCCGTGCGACCGGAGGCGACGTGCTCCTCGATGACGGGGCCGAGGTCCATGTTGAAGACGTGGTCGGCGCTGCAGACCACGAGCGTGGGCGCGCCGAACATCTCGATGTCGGCCGACATCCTCAGCAGCAGGTCGCCGTTGCCGAACGCGAAGCCGCTCTCGGTCGCCGGACCGGTGCCGGTCTGCGGGATGATCCGGCGGAAGCCTCCCCTGTTGCGGTCCAGCGACCACGGCCGCCCACCGGAGAGGTAGTCGTCGATCGACGTGACCTGGTACTCCAGCGACACCCACACGTCGGCGAGGTCGGCGTGCACCATGCCGGACATGGCGAAGTCGATGAGTCGGTGCACCCCGCCGTACGGCAGCGCCGGCTTGGCCCGCTCCCGCGTGAGGACGTCCATGCGGGAGCCCTGCCCGCCCGCCTGGACCAGGGCCAGGACCTCACCACGACGTGACATGGCCGCAGCATGGCACGCGTGGGTCGTGCCCGGCCCCACTCCCTAGGATGGGACGCATGAGCACCGTCGACCTGCCGCTCCTCCCCCTCGGCAAGGGCCGCGACCTCGACGCCGAACGCGGGGTCGAGTGCCCCGGTGACCTGCCGGCGGCGTCCGACCCCGACCTCGTCGAGCGCGCCCGAGCGGCCAAGGCTGCGCTCGGCGACCGGCTGTTCGTCCTGGGCCACCACTACCAGCGCGACGAGGTCATCCAGTTCGCCGACGTCACCGGCGACTCCTTCAAGCTCGCCCGCGACGCGGCGGGTCGCCCGGACGCCGAGTTCATCGTGTTCTGCGGCGTGCACTTCATGGCCGAGTCGGCCGACATCCTCACCTCGCCCGACCAGCAGGTCGTGCTGCCCGACCTGGCCGCCGGCTGCTCCATGGCCGACATGGCCCGGCTGCGCCAGGTCGAGGACGCCTGGGACGCGATGGCCGACGCCGGGATCCAGGACAGTCGTCGTGCCGGTGACCTACATGAACTCCAGCGCCGACATCAAGGCGTTCTGCGGCCGCAACGGCGGCGTCGTGTGCACGTCGTCCAACGCCGACGTCGCCCTCGACTGGGCCTTCGCCCAGAAGCCCGCGGGCGAGGCCAAGATCCTCTTCCTCCCCGACCAGCACCTGGGCCGCAACACCGCGGTCCTCCAGATGGGCATCGGCCTCGACGAGTGCGTCGTGTGGGACCCCCACCTCCCGAGCGGCGGGCTCACGGCCGACGAGCTCGCCCGAGCGCACGGATGATCCTCTGGAAGGGCCACTGCTCGGTGCACGGCCGCTTCACCGAGGACGTCGTCGACGAGCTCCGCGCCAAGCACCCCGGCATCCACATCCTCGTCCACCCCGAGTGCCCGCACGAGGTCGTGCTCAAGGCCGACCTGGTCGGCTCGACCGAGTTCATCATCAAGACGATCGAGGCCGCCGAGCCCGGCACCGTCTGGGCCATCGGCACCGAGCTCAACCTGGTCAAGCGGCTCGCCGACTCCCACCCCGACAAGACGATCGTCTTCCTCAACCGCAACGTCTGCTACTGCTCGACGATGAACCGCATCGACCTCCCCCACCTGGTGTGGGCGCTCGAGAGCCTCGTCGCCGGGCAGGTGGTCAACCAGATCACGGTCGACCCGGAGACCGAGGCCGACGCCCTCGTCGCGCTGCAGCGGATGCTCGACCTGCCCGGCAAGTCCCACCGCGACTGATCCGCCCGCGATGACGGCACTGCGCAGGGTCGGCGACGCCGAGCGTCGCCACCGGATCGGCGTACGCCACGCGCTGGCGCCGGCCCACCGCCTCGGCGACGTCGCGTCGGTGACGCGCGCGATGACGGTCCTGCACGCCACCGAGGCGGCCACCGTCCACCTCGCGGTCGCCGCGCGCTCCGAGGGGCTCACGCCCGACGACGTCGACGCCGCGCTGTACGAGTCGCGCGAGGTCGTCAAGCAGCTCGCGATGCGGCGCACGCTGTTCGTCTTCCCCCGCGACCTCCTGCCCGCGGCCTGGGGCAGCGCCTCGGCCCGCGTGGCGACCTCCGAGCGCAAGCGGATCGCCAAGGCCATCGTGGCCGCCGGCATCGCGGACGACGGCGAGGCATGGCTCGACGCCGCGCGGCAGGCGACGCTCGCCCGCCTCACCGACGGACCTGCCACGACGGCCGAGCTCCGGGCCGGGGTGCCGGAGCTGGCCGGGATGGTCGGCGGGACCTCCGACAAGGCCTACGACCGACCCACCCCGGTGGCGCCGTGGGTGCTCACCCACCTCGGGCTCGAGGGGGTCGCACTGCGCGGTCGCAACGCGGGGCACTGGCGTCTGAACAAGCCGACCTGGACGGTCGCCGGCGACTGGCTCGGCACCGTCGACGACCCGCTGGACGAGGCTGCCGGCTATGCCGAGCTCGTACGCCGCTGGCTGCTCACCTTCGGCCCCGGCACCGCCGCCGACGTGCAGTGGTGGCTCGGATCGACCAAGACGGCCGTCACCCGCGCCCTCGCGGACGTCGGGGCCGTCGAGGTGGCGCTCGACGACGGGTCCACGGGCTGGGTGCACCCGTCGGACGTCGAGGAGACCGCCCCCGTGGAGCCGTGGGCGGCACTGCTCCCGACGCTCGACCCGACGGTCATGGGCTGGAAGGGTCGCGACTTCTACCTCGACCCCGCCCACGTGCCCTTCCTGTTCGACACCAACGGCAACGCCGGCACGACGGCGTGGTGGGACGGCCGGGTCGTCGGGTGCTGGGTGCAGGACGACGCGGGGGTCGTACGCCTCTCGCTGCTCGAGGACGTCGGCCGGGCCGGGCAGGCAGCGCTGGACGACGAGGCCGCGCGACTCACCACGTGGCTCGACGGCACCGTCATCGGCAACGTCTACGCCTCGCGCCAGATGAAGCAGGCGCGGCTGCCGTAGGAGTCGGTCAGCCCAGCACGTCGTCGGCGACCGGCAGCTCGAACCAGAAGACCGAGCCACCACCGTCGCGCCCGTCGACGCCCATCGTCCCGCCGTGCGCCTCGACGACCCGCCGGCACGTGGCGAGCCCGATGCCGACACCGTCGACGGTCTTGTCGAGGCGGGCGAGCGGCGCGAAGATCCGCTCACGCCGGTCGGCCGGCACACCGCGACCGCGGTCGCGCACCTCGACCCGCTGGCGACCGTCCACGACCCGCGCGCCCACCTCGATCTCGGGGTCCGCCCCCTCGTCGGTGAACTTCGCCGCGTTGTCGACGAGGTTCATCAGCACCGAGCGCAGCTGGGCGGCGTCACCGCGGACGACGGGGAGCTCGCCCACGGCCACCGACAGGCGCGCGAGGCGGCCTGACAGGTCGTCGAGCGCGGAGCCGAGCTCGACAGCCAGGTCGACCGGGTCGTCACCCGGAGCGATGCCCTGCGACGCGAAGACGAGCAGGTCATTGATCATGTCTGCCATCCGGTCCACCCCACGACGGGCCCGGGCCACGGTGTCGAGGTGGTAGGGGTCGGTGACGTCGAGCTCGAGCGCCTCGAGCGAGAGGGACACCGAGGTGAGGGGGTTCTTGAGGTCGTGGCTGACCTGTCCCGCGAAGTGCACGAGGCGGTCGTTGGCGGTGGTCAGCCGGGCGTTCGCCTCACCGAGGCGCCGCGACGCCAGCTCCAGCTCGAGCACGTCGACGACCCGGTCGGCGAGCAGGGACAGGCCCCTGGCCACGTCGGGGGTCACCGGGTGGGTGTCGTCGTCGAACACGCAGAGCGTGCCGATCACGAGCCCCGCAGGCGTGCGCAGCGGGTGCGATCCGTAGTACTTGATCGTCGCGACCTCACCGGTCGTCCAGGGGTTGCCGGTGAACCGGTCGTCGTCCGCGGCGTCCTCGACCATGATCGCCTGCCCGGACTCCACCACCAGCCGGCACAGCGAGTCCTCCAGCGGGGAGTCCTCGCCGTCGAAGCCGGACGTCGCGACCTGGTGCTGGAGGTGGGAGCTGAAGAGGTTGACCGCGGCGTAGGGCACGCCCGCCACCTGCGCCGCGAGGTCCACGAGCGCGCCCAGCTCGCGACGCGGCGGCCCGGAGAGCACGCCGTACGTCGCCAGGACGAGCTCGCGCTGCCGGTCCTCCACACGCGTGCTCACAGTCCCGGCGCCTTCCAGATCGCCAGCCAGCGCTGCAGGTCGGGCTCCATCGGCAGCTCGGGCGCCAGCAGGTCGCGGACCGACAGCTCCAGCAGGTTGTCGCGGGACTGCGCGCCGGTGGGCGCGAACGGGTAGAAGGTGCCCTGCTTGTAGAGGTAGGTCAGGCCGAAGCGCTGGCCGGACGCGTTGGCGAACGGCACCATCGAGCAGAGCAGCCCGCCGGCGAAGCCGTTGAGCTCGAGCGTCGTGTTGACCGCGTGCAGGTCGGTGCAGAGACCGGCCGGGTCGGCGGGATCGCCCGCGACCACGAGCCACGTGAAGCCGAAGTCGTCCGTCGTGACCGTGACGTCCGGAGCCCCGGCATCGTCGTCGAGCAGGGCGAGCACGTCGGCCTGGGTCTGGGCGAACGCCGCCCCGGAGGCCGAGCGGTAGCAGACCGAGCCGGTGCCGGTCGGCACGAACCCCAGGGCCGTCTGGAGCGTGATCGCGGCGCTCGGCACCAGGAACAGCGCGTCGAGGTCGTTGCGCTTCGGGGTCGTCCGCGCGCGCATCGTCTCCCAGAGTCCCATGTGCCCTCCCCTCAGCCGGCCGGCCGGCTGAGCTCGGCCTGGATCCGGGCCAGCTGCTCGAGGCGCTGCTGCAGGGGCGGGTGGGTCGCCATCAGTCCGCTCACGCCGCCGCTCAGGGCCGGGACGATGCAGAGCGCGCTGGCGGCGCCGGCGGATCGCAGGTCGCGCTGCGGGATCGCCGCCGCCTCGCCGCTGATCTTCTGCAGCGCGGAGGCCAGGGCCGCCGGCTTCAGCGTCAGGTAGGCGCCCGCCCGGTCGGCGCTGAGCTCGCGGTAGCGCGAGAGCAGGCGCAGCAGCAGGAAGCTGACGGCGTACACGACGAGGCTGACGACGAGCGCGACCAGCACCGCCGGAAGGGTGCTGCTGTTGCGCGAGCGGCCCATCCCACCGAACTGGGCGAACCGCATGAGCAGTCCGGCGGCGATGCCCGCCGACGAGGCGACCGTCATCACCAGCACGTCGCGGTGGGCGACGTGGCTCAGCTCGTGGGCCAGGACGGCCTCCAGCTCCTCGGCGTCGAGGGTCTGCAGGATCCCCGTCGTCACGCACACCACGGCCCGGTCGGGCGAGCGACCCGTGGCGAAGGCGTTGGGGAGGGACATGTCGGAGATGCCCACGCGCGGCTTGGGCATGTCGGCCAGCGCGCACAGCCGGTCGATCATGCCGTGCAGCTCGGGCGCCTCCTCGGGCGTCACCTCACGGGCACGCATCGCGCGCATGGCGACCTTGTCGGAGCTCCACCACTGCCAGAACGCGATGCCGATCGCGATGATCGCCACGATCGGGGCGTAGCTCGCGCCCACGGCGTAGATGAGACCCACGACGAGCCCGACGAAGAGCGCGCCGAGCAGGAACATGGTGAGCGTCATCCGGGCGGTCAGCCCGGTGTCCTTGATGAAGCGGGAGGTGGCCATCAGGAGCGGATCGGACTCACACAGGCCTCAGCCCGGGATCAGACCGTCGTCGCCCAGGAGCTCGCGGACCTCGTCGATCGTCGCGTCGGGCGGCGGCAGGATCAGGTCGGACTCGTCGAGGGAGTCGAGGTCGTGGTGCGTGCCGCTGGCGCGGACCGCGGCCAGCAGGCCCTGGAGCGCGGTGCGGAACATCGCCTCGTCACCGGACTCGACGGCACTCTCGATCTGGTTGTCCAGGCCGTTGAGGGCGTCGAGGGCGTGGTCGTCGAGGTCGTACTGCCCCTCGCCGAGGATCCGGACGATCATGCCGGGCCGCCCTCGCTGGTCTCGCGCCGGACCGCCTGCTCCTCGGGGGACTCCTGCAGGATGTCACCGCCGTCGGCGGCCTCGATGGCCTGCGGCGGCGCGTTGCCGGCCTTGAGCCGGGCCAGCTCGGCCTCCACGTCGGAGCCGGAGCTGAGGGCGTCGAGCTCGCGCGAGATGTCGTCGCCGGCGTTCATCTGCGAGGCGTCGTCGAGGGCACCCGACGCGATCAGCTCGTCGATGGCCTGCCCGCGGGCCTGCATCTGCGCCGTCTTGTCCTCGGCACGCTGGATCGCGAGACCGACGTCGCCCATCTCCTCGCCGATGCCCGACATCGCCTCACCGATGCGCGTCTGCGCCTCGGCGGCGGTGTAGGTCGCCTTGATGGTCTCCTTGCGGGTGCGGAAGGCCTCGACCTTGGCCTGGAGGCGCTGCTGGGCGAGGACCAGCTTCTCCTCCTCGCCCTGGAGGGTCGCCTGCTGCTCCTTGAGGCTGGTGATCTGCGAGGCGAGCGCGGACTTGCGGGTCAGGGCCTCGCGCGCCAGGTCCTCGCGCCCTGCGGCGATCGCCTTCTCGGCCTGGCCCTGCAGCTTGGCCGCCTGTTGCTCGATCTGGTTGACCTGGAGCTCCACGCGCTTGCGGCTGGTGGCCACGTCGGCCACTCCGCGGCGTACCTTCGAGAGCAGCTCGAGCTGTCGCTGATAGCTGTAGTCCAGCGTCTCGCGGGGATCCTCCGCCTTGTCCAGGGCCTTGTTGGCCTTGGAGCGGAAGATCAGGCTGATGCGCTTCATGAGACTCATCGGGGTGGAAACCCTCTCTCGGTCATGGCTCGGACGTCCCTCTCACCCTAGAACCAAACCCAAGCCGGAGGTAGGGCATCCGCCGACGGCGGGCGTCGGGGGCGGCGACGATAGGCTGGCCCCCAGCATCCGACCCTCCATGTCGATCCACCTGAAGGCAGCACCCGTGTTCCGTCGTTCCAGCTCCGAGCCAGCCACCCCGACCGCCCCCGAGAAGGTCGGCGGCAAGGGTCGACCCACCCCCAGCCGCAAGGAGGCCGAGGCGGCCGCCCGGGCGCGCGCCAAGGTGCCCCGCACCCGCAAGGAGCAGATGGCCGCCCAGCGCGCGGCACGCGGCGAGACCTCGCAGAAGATGCGGCAGGCCATGAAGACCGGCGACGACCGCTACCTGCCGGCGCGCGACCGCGGCCCGGTCCGCCGCTTCATCCGCGACTACGTCGACTCGAGGTTCTCCTTCATCGAGCTGATGGTCCCGCTGCTGGTGCTCTCGATGATCCTGGGCTACTCCGGCAACGACCGCCTGCTCCAGCTCGGCAACACGGTGCTCTTCACCACGATCCTCGTGATCGTGGTCGACATCGTGATGCTCCGGTTCCGCCTGCGCCGCGAGATGGCACGCCGCTTCCCCGGCGAGCCGACCAAGGGCATCACGTTCTACGCCGCCCTCCGGTCGCTGCAGATGAAGTTCCTCCGGCTGCCCAAGCCGCAGGTCAAGATCGGCGAGAAGCTGCCCGAGACCTATCGATGAGCCACGAGCCACGCCCGGCGGCCCGACCGCGGACGTGTCCGTCCGCATCGCCTGGGCCGACGACGCCGCCTCGATCGCCGGCGTCCAGGTCCGCGCCTGGCCGGCGCTGTACGCCGGGGTGCTGCCCGCCGAGCTGCTGCCCGCCGACGTCGACGGCGTCGCGGCCCAGTGGCGCCAGGCGCTGGTCAAGCCGGCCGACGCCCGGCACCGGGTGCTGGTCGCCCTCGAGCGCAACCGCGTGGTGGGCTTCGCCCTGACCTCGCCCGCCGTCGACCCCGACTGCGATCCCGTCGCCGACGGCGAGCTCGCCGAGGTCACCCTCGATCCCGACGAGCGGTCCAAGGGCCACGGCTCCCGGCTGCTGCAGGCGGCGGTCGACACCCTCGCCGCCGACCGCTTCACCCGCGCGGTGACGTGGGTCAACGCCGGTGACGACGCCCTGCGCACGTTCCTCACCGACGCCGGGTGGGCCCCCGACACCGCGCACCGTGAGCTCGACCTCGACGGCACCGGCGCGACCACGGTGAAGCAGGTCCGGCTCCACACCGCCATCGGCTGACCGGCCCTTTCCTCGCTGCCGAGCGACGCGCCAATCCACCCCTGGGTGTCTTGCATTTCCTGTGACGCGCGTCACTATGGATGTTCCGGCTACCTCGCCGGCAACGCACGGGGGTTCCTCATGCTCGGTCCGCTTCCCACACTCCACCGGTTCGTCCTCGTCCTCGCAGCGCTCGTCGTCTGCGTCGGCATCGGGTTCTGGTTCGGCGCCATGCCGGACGTCCCGGTCGACGTCCGCGCCGGCCTGCTGGCCGGCACCGCGGCTGGCGTCGCCGCGGCGTTCGTCCTCGTCCACGACTTCCACCAGCGGCAGAACCGCCCGGCCCGGGCACGCAAGCGAGCGCACTGAGGGCACACCGTGGGGATGGCCTAGCCTCGCCACGTGACCGACGGCGCCCTCAGCCCCACTGAGCGCTCCGGGATCATCCGGGACGGACTCGCCGTCGGCATCGCCACGGGGGCGTACGGCATCGGGTTCGGCGCCGTGTCGGTGGCGTCGGGCCTCACCGTCGCCCAGACGTGCGTGCTGTCGCTGCTGATGTTCACCGGCGCCAGCCAGTTCGCGCTGGTCGGGGTCGTGGCCGCCGGCGGCGCACCGCTGTCGGGTGCCGCGACCGCGCTGCTGCTCGGCACGCGCAACACCCTCTACGGCCTGCGGATGGCCCCCCTCCTGCAGTGGCGCGGCTGGCGGCGGGCCGGCGCGGCACACATCCTGATCGACGAGTCGACCGCCATGGGGGTCACGCGCGACTCCACCGAGGCCGCCCGCCTCGGGTTCGCCACGACCGGGATCGCCGTCTTCGTGCTGTGGAACGCGGCGACGGCCATCGGCGCGTTCGCCGGTGAGGCCGTCGGCGACCCGCGGACGTACGGCCTCGACGCGGCCGTGGGCGCGGCCTTCCTGGCCCTGCTGTGGCCGCGGCTCCGGGACCGCCGCAACGTCCTGGTCGGCGTGCTCGGGGCGGCGGTGGCCCTGTCGATGGTGCCCGTCACCGCACCCGGCGTACCCGTGCTCGCCGCCGGCGGCGTCGCCGTCCTGGTCGGCGTGCTGTCGCGACGCGACGACCCGAGGGGCACCCGCTGATGTGGACCGCGATCCTGCTGGCGTGCGCCGGCTGCTACGCGCTCAAGCTGGCGGGGCTCTCCCTGCCGGAGCGGGTCCTCAGCCACCCGACGGTCGAGCGGGTGGCCGACCTGATCCCGGTGGCGCTGCTCGCGGCGCTGGTCGCGGTGCAGGTGTTCTCCGCCGGTCCCGCGCTCACCGTGGACGCCCGCGTCCTCGGGCTGGGCTTCGCCGTGGTCGCGCTGCTGCTGCGGGCGCCGTTCCTCGTCGTGGTCGTGGGGGCCGCCGTCGTGGCGGCCCTCGCCCGTCTCGTCTGACGCCCGGTCGTACGCCGCCACCCCTGCCGTGCAGCCGGCCGGGGGTGACGACGTACGACGTCTCGTGGGTCAGCCGACCGAGACCGCGCTCCACGCTGCGGCGACGGTGTTCTGCTGGACCGAGCCGGCGCCGTAGAGGTCACGCGCGGCGTTGAGCGTGGCGGTGCGAGCGCCCGCGTAGGTCGTGCCGGACGTCATGTAGACGGTCAGCGCGCGGTACCAGATCCTGCCCGCGGCGTCCCGGCCGATGCCGGTCACCGACGAGCCGTTGCACGTCGTGGAGCTGTGGGCCACGCCGCCGATCGTCTTCGCGCCCGAGCCCTCGGCGAGCAGGTAGAAGAAGTGGTTGCCCACGCCGGAGGAGTAGTGCACGTCGAGGTTCTTGGTGTTGCTGCTGTAGCAGTTCGGCGAGCTGCCGTCCGCGATCGGGTTGTCCATGCGACGGAAGCCGACGTGGTTCTTGAGGTCGAACTCCTCGCCGATCAGGTAGTCGGCGGGGTCGTTGGCGTTGGCCGCGTAGAACTCGACCATGGTGCCGAAGATGTCCGAGGTCGCCTCGTTGAGGCCGCCGGACTCGCCGGAGTAGGTGAGGTTGGCGGAGTTCTCGGTGACCCCGTGCGACATCTCGTGACCGGCCACGTCGAGGGAGACGAGCGGGCCGAAGTTGACCCCGTCGCCGTCGCCGTAGGTCATCTTGGTGCCGTCCCAGAACGCGTTGACGTAGTTCTGGCCGTAGTGGACCCGGTTGTAGGAGCCCTGGCCGTTGTCGAAGATGCCGTTGCGGCCGTGCGTGGTCTGGAAGTAGTCCCACGTCTCGTTCGAGCCGTACTGCGCGTCGGCGCCGGCCGTGGCGCGGTTGCTGCTGAGGCCGTTGCCGAAGGTGGTCGTCGACGACGTGATGAGCGTGCCCGTGGCGCAGCCGGAGCCGAAGAGCTGGCAGAGGAAGGAGTCGGTCTTGTTGCCCATGTCGGTCGTGTACGTGTTGCCACGGACGCCGGCGTTCTTGAGCTGGTAGGTCGCCCCGGACTGCGTCACGCTGAGCGGCACCGTGCCGCTGTAGAGCGTCTGGCCCTGGCCGTCGACGTTGACGATCTGCTGCTCGCTGCGGATCACCATGCCGGTGCGGGCGTCGACGTACGTCGCCAGGCGGGACGGCGTGCCGTCGGCCTGGGTGCCGCCCGTGAGGACCTCCCAGGCCAGGCGCGGCTGTGCGCCCCTGGCGTCGACGACCAGCTCGCTGGCCTCGGCCTGGTCGTCACCGCGTACGGCGGTGGTGCGGGCGTTGCGGGACAGCACGGTGCGCAGCGCGCTGGTCTTCGTGACGGCGGCGTCGGTGCCGAGCGTGAGGGGTGCGGCCAGGGTCTGGCTGACGCCGTCCCAACCGTCCGCGTCGCGGTGCACCACGAGGTCGCCGCCGACGACCCGGAGGCCGTCGAGGGTGCGGTCGAAGCGCACGTGGGTGCTGCCATCGGGGTCGACGACGGTCTCCCGGGCGACGAAGGCCTGGCCGTCGGTGGCGCGGGCCGCGCCGGGGTGGGTCCGGAGCCCGGCGAGCGCGTCGCCCACCGCGTCGGCGCGAGCGGCCGGGGCGCCCTGGGCGGCGGTGGTCAGCGGCAGCGCGGCCGCGGTGGCGGCGGCGAGGGCGAGTGCGGCGAGTCCTGCGGTTCTGCGCATGGGCAACCTTCCGAGAGGTCAGCCGCGCCCCCGAGTGGGCCGCGGCACCACCGGCCCAACGAGGCCGTACGCCCGCGGGTTACGGCGTACGCGGCTCAGTCGAGGTCGAGGAAGGCCTCGAGGCCGACCGTGAGGCCGGGGTGGTCGGCGATCGCGCGGACCCCGACGAGGACGCCCGGGGTGAAGGAGATCCGGTCCAGCGAGTCGTGCCGGACGGTGAGGGTCTCCCCCGCCGCCCCCAGGATGACCTCCTGGTGGGCCACCAGGCCACGCACCCGCAGCCCGTGGACGCGGACGCCGTCGACGTCGGCGCCGCGCGCCCCGTCGAGGCCGGACGAGGTGGCGTCGGGCATCGGCGCGCTGCCCGCCTCGCGCCGAGCGGCGGCGATCAGCTCGGCCGTACGGCGGGCGGTGCCGGAGGGGGCGTCGGCCTTGTCGGGGTGGTGCAGCTCGACCACCTCGACCGACTCGAAGAACGGTGCCGCCTGCGCCGCGAACCGCATCATCAGGATCGCGCCGATGGAGAAGTTGGGGGCGATGAGCACGCCGACCCCGGGCGCGTCGGCGAGCCACGCGTCGAGCTGGTCGAGCCGGGCCCGGTCGAAGCCGGTCGTGCCGACGACGGCGTGGATGCCGTGCTCGATGCAGAACCGCAGGTGGTCCATCACGACGTCGGGGTGGGTGAAGTCGACGACGACCTGGGCGCCGGACCGGGCCAGCTCCTCGATGTCGTCACCCGCGTCGACCGACGGCCACGAGCTCGGTGTCGGGTGCCGCCTCGACGGCGCGGCACACCTCCACCCCGACCTTGCCGCGGGCGCCCAGCACCCCGACCCTGACCGGTGCGTCGTCGGCGGTGTCCGGACGGGTCGGCTCAGGCGTGCTCACGCCGCCAATCTAGTCGGTCGTGTGCACGCCGACGGGTGGCGGTGGCTGACTCGCGCACGCGTGTCTGGCAGGCTGTGGGTCATGCCGCTTCGACCATCCCGCCGCGCATCAAGTGGGCCGTCGACCTCATGGACGTCCAGCCCTCCGACCAGGTCCTCGAGATCGGCTGCGGACCGGGCGCCGGTGCCGAGGCGATCTGCAGCCAGCTGGAGACCGGGAAGCTGTTCGCGATCGACCGGTCCGAGTCCGGCGTGGACCGCACGAAGCGACGCAACCAGAAGTACGTCGACGCCGGCCGGCTCGTCGTACGCCAGATCGACCTCGCCACGCTGCGGGTGCCGGTCAAGCGGCTCAACAAGGTCTTCGCGTTCAACGTGAACCTCTTCTGGGTGCGCCCCTGCGACGACGAGATCGCCCTGCTCCACGAGCGGGTGGTGCCCGGCGGCGCGGTCTACCTCTTCTACGACGCCGCCCGCCCCGAGCTGGTGCCCAACATCGTGAAGAAGGCGTCGGAGAACCTCCTGCGCGGCGGCTTCCGGGTCAGCGTCGTGGAGCAGAAGGCTCCCCCGGTCATCGGGATCATCGCCAAGCGCTAGCGGTTACACGGCCGGGCCCACGACCGCCAGCATCTCGGGCTGGGTGAAGAGGTCGCGCGCGAGCGTGGCGACGTCGTCGAGCGTGACCGCCTCGATCCGGCCGACCACCTCGTCGATCGTGAGCAGCTCGTCGTAGACGAGCTCGGCCTTGCCGAGCCGCGACATCCGCGAGGCGGAGTCCTCGAGCCCGAGCAGCAGGCCGCCCTTGAGCTGGCCCTTGCCGCGCTCGAGCTCCTCGTCGGTGATGCCGTCCGCGGCCACCTTGGCGAGCTCGCCGCGCACCGTCTCGAGCACGGCGTCGTACTTGCCGGGCAGGCAGCCCACCGACACCCCGACCACGCCGGCGTCGGCGTGGTGGCTGGCGAAGGAGTAGACGGAGTAGGCCAGGCCGCGGTGCTCGCGCACCTCCTGGAACATCCGCGACGAGGTGCCGCCGCCGAGGGCGGTGTTGAGCACGCCGAGGGCGTAGCGGCGGGGGTCGGTGCGGGTCATGCCCTTGACGCCGAGCACGAGGTTGACCTGCTCCTGCGGCCGCACCGTGCGCGCCTCGCCGGGGTGCACCTTGCGGGCACGCTCGGACTGCGCGGGCGCGGTGGGCGTCGCCTCGCCTGCGAGGAAGTCCTGGCGGCCGAAGGCCTGCTTCACCTGGCGTACGACGTCGGCGTGGTCGATGTTGCCGGCCACCGAGACGACCATGTTGCCGGGCGTGTAGTGGCGGCGGTAGAAGCGGTGGACCTGGGCGCGCGTCATCGCGGTGATCGAGGCCTCGGTGCCGGCGATCGGCCGGCCGAGCGGGGTGTCGCCCCACGCCTGGTGGGCGAACAGGTTGTGCACGACGTCGTCGGGGTCGTCGTCGTGCATCGCGATCTCGTCGAGGATCACGTCGCGCTCGGCCTCGACGTCGGCCGCGGTGATGGTCGAGGCGGTCACCATGTCGCCGAGCACGTCGACGGCGGTGGCGAGGTCCTCGTCGAGGACCCGGGCGTGGAAGACGGTGTACTCCTTGGTGGTGAAGGCGTTGAACTCGCCGCCCACCGCGTCGAGCGCGACCGAGATCTCCATCGCGGTGCGCTCGGGGGTGCCCTTGAAGAGCAGGTGCTCGAGGAAGTGCGAGCAGCCGTGCAGGGCCGGCGTCTCGTCGCGCGACCCGACGTTGACCCACACGCCGATGCTGGCCGAGCGGGTGCCGACCATCTGCTCGGTGACGACCCGCAGGCCGCTGGGCAGGACCGTACGCCGTACGCGCGAGGTCACCGCCCCGTCGACGTCCTTGACGGTGTGGAGGGTGCGGGTGGTGCCGTTCTTCTGCACGGGGGTCCTTCCAGGTGTTGCACAGGGGTGGTGCAAGGGGTGGAACGCCACGACCGGCCGGCGGAGGCCGCCGGCCGGTCGTGGTGGTGGAACGGGTCAGGTCACTCGGACTCGGTGGCCTCGGCGTCGGCCGACTCCTCGGAGTCGCCCTCGGCCTCGTCGACGACGGGGACCAGCGAGAGCTTGCCGCGGTCGTCGATCTCGGCGATCGAGACCTGGACCTTCTGGCCCACCGACAGGACGTCCTCGACGGCCTCGACGCGCTTGCCGCCGGCGAGGGCGCGCAGCTTGCTGATGTGCAGCAGGCCGTCCTTGCCGGGCATGAGCGAGACGAAGGCACCGAAGTTGGTGGTCTTCACGACGGTGCCGAGGTAGCGCTCGCCGACCTCGGGCATCGTCGGGTTGGCGATCGCGTTGACCGCGGCCTTGGCGGCCTCGGCCGCCTCGCCGTTGGTCGCACCGATGTAGACCGTGCCGTCGTCCTCGATGGACAGCGTCGCGCCCGTGTCGTCCTGGATCTGGTTGATGACCTTGCCCTTGGGCCCGATCACCTCGCCGATCTTGTCGACCGGCACGCGGACGGTGATGATGCGCGGCGCGTGGATCGACATCTCCTCGGGAGCGTCGATCGCCTCGGCCATCACGTCGAGGATCGCCAGGCGCGCGTCGCGGGCCTGGGTCAGCGCGGCGGCCAGCACCTCGGCGGGGATGCCGTCGAGCTTGGTGTCGAGCTGGAGGGCGGTGACGAACTCGCGCGTGCCGGCGACCTTGAAGTCCATGTCGCCGAACGCGTCCTCGGCGCCGAGGATGTCGGTCAGCGCGACGTACTGCGTCTCACCGTCGACCTCGTCGGAGATGAGGCCCATCGCGATGCCGGCGACGGACGCCTTGAGCGGCACACCCGCCTGCAGCAGCGACAGGGTCGAGGCGCAGACCGAGCCCATCGAGGTGGAGCCGTTGGAGCCCATGGCCTCGGAGAGCTGGCGGATCGCGTAGGGGAACTCCTCACGCGACGGCAGCACCGGCAGGAGGGCGCGGCGCGCGAGCGCGCCGTGGCCGACCTCGCGACGCTTGGGCGAGCCCACGCGACCGGTCTCACCGGTGGAGAACGGCGGGAAGACGTACTTGTGCATGTAGCGGCGGTGCTTCTCCGGGGACAGCGTGTCGAGCTGCTGCTCCAGCTTGAGCATGTTGAGGGTGGTGACGCCCAGGATCTGGGTCTCGCCACGCTCGAACAGCGCCGAGCCGTGGACGCGCGGGATCACGTTGACCTCGGCGTGCAGCGGGCGGATGTCGGCGAGGCCGCGACCGTCCATGCGGATCTTGTCGCGCAGCACGCGCTGGCGCATGACGGACTTGTTGAGCGAGCGGAACGCCGCGCCGATCTCCTTCTCGCGACCCTCGAACTGGCCGGAGAGCTTCTCGAGCAGGGCGACCTTGATCTCGTCGACCTTGGTCTCGCGCTCCTGCTTGTCGGCGATCGTCAGCGCGGCGGCGGTGTCGTCCTTGGCGGCCGACTCGACGGCGGCGTAGACGTCGTCCTCGTAGTCGAGGAAGACCGGGAAGTCCTGGACGGGCTTGGCGGCCTCGGCAGCGAGCTGGGCCTGGGCCTCGACGAGCTGCTTGATGAAGGGCTTCGCGGCGTCGAGGCCGTTGGCCACGATCTCCTCGGTGGGCGCCTGGGCACCGTTCTGGACGAGCGCGATGGTGTCCTCGGGGGCCTCGGCCTCGACCATCATGATGGCGACGTCACCGGACTCGGTGACGCGGCCGGCGACGACCATGTCGAACACGGCCGACTCGAGCTGCGAGTGGCTCGGGAACGCGACCCACTGGCCCTCGATGAGCGCCACGCGGACGCCACCGACGGGGCCGGAGAACGGCAGGCCGGAGAGCTGGGTGGACAGCGACGCGGCGTTGATCGCGAGCACGTCGTAGGGCTGGTCGGGGTCGAGCGCCATGACGGTGATGACGACCTGGACCTCGTTGCGCAGACCCTTCTTGAAGGTCGGGCGCAGCGGCCGGTCGATGAGGCGGCAGGTGAGGATCGCGTCCTCGCCCGGGCGACCCTCGGAGCGGAAGAAGGAGCCGGGGATCTGGCCCACGGCGTACATCCGCTCCTCGACGTCGATCGTCAGGGGGAAGAAGTCGAAGTGGTCCTTGGGCGTCTTGCCCGCGGTCGTCGCCGAGAGCAGCATGGTCTCGTCGTCGAGGTACGCCGTGACGGAGCCGGCGGCCTGACGGGCCAGGAGGCCGGTCTCGAACTTGATCGTGCGCTTGCCGAACTTGCCGTTGTCGAGAACGGTCTCGACGGCGGAGATGATGGGTTCACTCATGGAAGCAGGATCCTGCTTTCTCTTCGCGGAGCGATCCGCGGCGCCACACTCTCCTGAGATGGTGAGGGGCATCGAAGCCCCGCGGGGGCCGGTCTTCGATCGAGGCCCGCAGATCCGTTGATCTGAAGGCCACTACCGAGGACCGAGCCGGACGTGCGGGTCGCTCCTGTGGGTTGTGTGTTCAGTTGTGGTGGTGCCGTCCCGACACTAGCGCGGCGGGACCGTGATGCGAGAGGAGCGGCTCCCCCAGAGGGGAACCGCTCCCAGGCGAGTCAGCGTCGGAGGCCGAGGCGCTCGACGATCGAGCGGTAGCGCTCGATCTCGGTCTTGTTCAGGTAGTTGAGCAGCCGGCGGCGCTGGCCGACGAGCAGCAGCAGGCCACGACGGCTGTGGTGGTCGTGCTTGTGCGTCTTGAGGTGCTCGGTGAGGTGCGAGATGCGGTGGCTGAGCAGCGCGATCTGGACCTCGGGGGAACCGGTGTCACCCTCGACAACGGCGTACTCGGCGATGATCTTCTTCTTGGTCTCCGCGTCGGTACCAATCGACATGGGGGCTCCTTCGGTTCTCGTTGCGCGGCGCGCCCGGGCCTGTTCACCGGGGCACTCTGGATCCGCGGCCGTAGTCACGGCGTGTCGCCCTCACGGGCAACCGCAGAAGCATATCGAGGCGCTGGACAGGGAGACCAATCCGCGCCGCGCAACCAGAAGTAGGAGGCCGTCCGAGGGCGCGGGGTGTTCACACGGCCGGCGGGGGCGGCGGGTCCGACTCGGTGGTCCGCTGCGTGCTGGCCTGGCGCCCCTCGGCGTCGGTCGTGGTGGCCGTCGTGGTGTGCCGACGCTTGGTGTTCTGCTGGACGATCGTGAGCACGAGCCACACCGCCCCGGCCAGGACCAGGATCCAGCCGAGGGCAGTGATGCGCAACGGTCCGACCTGCTGCTCGGTGAACGCGAACGACAGGATCAGTCCGACCACGATGAGGCCGATCGGCCCTCCGAAACCCATGACGTGCTCCATTCTGTTGGGGATGCTCGCCCGGTCGGGACCGGGCGGGGCAGAGTCTGGCCTGCTCGTCCGCCCGCTGTCACCCCCCTCAGAGGCGAGCGTGCGACGATCGGCCCATGAGCGAGAAGCGGATCGGCGTGTGCAACCTCTGCGAGGCGATCTGCGGGCTGGAGCTCACCATCGAGGGCCGCGACGTCGTCGGCGTGCGCGGCAATCCGGCCGACCCGCTCTCGCGCGGCCACATCTGCCCCAAGGGCGTGGCCATCGCCGACGTGTACGCCGACCCGGACCGGTTGCGCCGACCCGTGCGCCGCGTCGGCGACGGACCGGACGCGCGGTGGGAGGAGATCGGCTGGGACGAGGCCTTCGACCTGGTGGCCGACAACCTCGCGCGGGTGGTCAACGAGCACGGCGACGACGCGCTCGGCGTCTACCTCGGCAACCCCAACGCCCACAGCCTCGGCTCGATGACGCACGGCACCGCGATGTTCAAGTCCTTCCGGACGAGGAACCGCTACTCCGCCACCTCGGTCGACCAGCTCCCCCACCAGCTCGTCGCGCACCTGATGTTCGGCCACCAGCTCTTCCTGCCGATCCCGGACATCGACCGCACGTCGTGGTTCCTGGTGATCGGCGCCAACCCGATGGCGTCCAACGGCTCGCTCATGACGGTGCCCGACTTCCCCCAGCGTGCCCGCGACCTGCGCGCCCGCGGCGGGCGGATGGTCGTGCTCGACCCGCGGCGCACCGAGACGGCGAAGATCGCCGACGAGCACCACTTCGTCCGCCCCGGGACGGACGCGTGGGTGCTGCTCGCGATGCTGCACGTCCTGACGGCTCGTTCCGAGGCTCAGCCGGATGGCGGCCCGGCCGTGGCGTCGTACGTCGACGGGCTCGCGACGGTGGTCGACCTGGTCGCCGACTTCACCCCCGAGCGCGCCGAGGCGATGAGCGGGCTGCCCGCCGACGAGGTCCGCCGCCTCGCCCGCGAGCTCGTCGCGGCCGACGCCGGCGTGGTCTACAGCCGCATCGGGGTCTCGGCCGGTCCGTGGGGCACGGTGTGCCAGTGGGCGGTCAACTGCCTCAACATCCTCAGCGGCAACCTCGACCGCGTGGGTGGCGCGATGTTCACCTCCCCCGCGATCGACGCGGTCGGCACCGGCCTCATCGGGCGCGGGCACCACGACGCGTGGCGCTCGCGGGTGCGGGGCCTGCCCGAGACGGCGGGCGAGCTGCCGGTCTCGGCGCTGCGCGAGGAGATCGAGACGCCGGGCGAGGGCCAGGTGCGCGCGGTCCTCACCGTCGCCGGCAACCCCGTCCTGTCGACACCGGACGGGCCCCGGCTCGACGAGGCGCTGCGCGGGCTCGACTTCATGGCCGCCGTGGACATCTACGTCAACGAGACCACACGCCACGCCGACGTGATCCTGCCGCCGACGACGGCGCTCGAGCGCGACCACTACGACCTGGTCTTCCACCTGCTCGCCGTGCGCGACACCGCCCGCTTCACCCCGGCCGTCTTCGAGAAGGACGCCGACCAGCGCCACGACTGGCAGATCTTCCGCGAGATCACCCTGCGCACCACCGCACGGCTCGAGCGCAAGGCCCCGCTGAAGAAGCGGCTGGTGCAGCGTGCGCGGCTCACCGCGAGCCCCACCTTCCTCATCACCCAGCTGCTGCGACGCGGCTCGAGCGGCGTGACGATGAAGAAGCTGCGGGCCCGGCCGGCGGGGATCGACCTCGGCCCGCTCCGCGGCGGCCAGCTGCCGGCGCGACTGCCGGCCACGGGCAAGCGGATCGACCTGGCACCCGCGCTCGTGGTGCAGGACGTCGCCCGGCTGGCGGCGATCGCAGCCGCCCGAGGGCGACGAGCTGCTGCTCATCGGACGGCGCCACCAGCGGGACTGCAACTCGTGGATGCACAACTCCGAGCGGCTGACCCGGGGCCGCCCGCGCCACCAGCTCCTGATGCACCCCGCCGACCTCGCCGAGCGCGAGATCGCCGACGGGGCGCTGGTGCGGGTGACCTCGCGGGTCGGGGCGGTCGAGGTCGAGGTGGCCGCCTCCGACGACCTGATGCCGGGCGTCGTCTCGCTCCCCCACGGCTACGGCCACGCCAAGGACGGCGTGCTCATGTCCCGCAGCCGTGAGGTGCCGGGCGTCTCGATCAACGACCTCACCGACCCCGAGCGGCTCGACGTGTCGGGCAACGCCGCGCTCAACGGCGTACCGGTCGCGGTCACCGCCTGCTGAGTTCCTGGCAGCGGTCAGGTGCTGACGTCGCCCAGGACCGCGAGCACGTCGTCCGGGGTCTGGGCCGCGTCGAGCGCCGCGATGCTGTCGTCGTCGGTGAACGCGCCCGCGAGTGCCTGCAGCACGGTGAGGTGGTCGTCGCCGGCGCCGGCGATCCCGACGACGTACTTCGCCGGGCTGCCCTTCCAGTCGATGGGCTCGTCGTAGCGGATGAACGAGATCGCCGTCTGGCGGATCAGCGCCTTGGCCTCGTTGGTGCCGTGCGGGATGGCCAGGCCGTTGCCCATGAAGGTCGAGACCGAGGTCTCGCGCTCGTGCATCGCCGCGACGTACGCCTCGTCGACGGCACCGCTGGCGACCAGCAGCCGGCCGGCCTCGGTGATGGCGGAGTCGCGGTCGGTGGCCTGACCGCCCAGGACGATGGACTCCCGGCTCAGTACGTCGTTCATCTGCAGCCTCACTTCTCTCGCGGATCTGTCAGTGTCTGGATCTGGGGCGGGCTCATCAGACCACAGGGTCGACGGGCCCGGGATGGTCGAAATGACCAGACCCGGCCCTCCGCACCGCGGAGGGCCGGGCATTCAGGGGTGACTGGTCGTGCGTCAGGAGGTGGTCGAGTTGTTCTGCTCGACCATCTCCACGATCTCGTCGTACCTCGGGCTGCCCATGAAGTTGTCGACCGACACGTGGACGGCGGACGGGGTCTTCTCACGGGCACGGTCGGTGAGGTCCTGGTGGGTGACCACCAGGTCGACGTCGTCCGTCAGGTCGGAGATCGCCTTGTTGACGACCGTGACCTCCGGGTGACCGGCAGCCTGGATCTTCTTGCGCAGCACCGAGGCGCCCATGGCCGACGAACCCATGCCGGCGTCGCAGGCGAACACGATGTTGCGGATCTCGCGGGTCTCCGTCGCGGTGGCCGTTGCGGCACCGCCACCGGTCAGCGCGCTGGCGACCGAGGACTTCTTGCCCTTCATCGACTCCATGTTCGCGGCTGCGCCGGCCAGGTCGCCGTCGTCATCGGCCTTGTCGGTCTTGAGCAGCACGGCTGCGACGGCGAAGGAGGCCGCCGCACCGCCGATGACCGACAGGATGACACCGATGAAGCTGCCCCCGGGCGTGTTGATCAGCACCGCGATGATCGAGCCCGGTGCCGCAGGTGCCTGCAGGCCGGAGTCGAACAGGAGGTTGATCGAGATCTGCGTCATGCCGCCGGCGATCATCGCGAGGATCAGCTTGGGCTTCATCAGCACGTAGGGGAAGTAGATCTCGTGGATACCGCCCACGAAGTGGATGAGCAGCGCGCCGGGAGCCGAGGCCTTGGCCGCGCCCTTGCCGAACATCATGAACGCCAGCAGCAGGCCGGCACCGGCGGCCGGGTTGGCCTCGAGCAGGAACAGGATGGACTTGCCGTTCTCGGTGGCCTCGGTCAGGCCCAGCGGGGTCAGGACGCCCTGGTTGATCGCGTTGTTGAGGAAGAGGACCTTGGCCGGCTCGATGAACACCGAGGTCAGCGGGAGGAGGCGAGTTCTCGACGAGGAAGTCGATGACCTCGCCCGCGCGCGCACTGAACCACTCCACGAACGGACCCGCCACCACGAAGCCGATGACGGCGAGGAACATGCCCCAGATGCCGGCCGAGTAGTTGTTGACGAGCATCTCGAACCCGGGCCGGATCTTGTGCGACCACAGCGCGTCGAGCTTCTTCATCGACCAGCCGCCGAGCGGGCCCATGACCATGGCGCCCAGGAACATCGGCACGCCGGCGCTCGCGATGGCGCCCATGGTCGCGATGGCGCCGACGACGCCGCCGCGGATGGTGTTGTCGTACGTCATCCGGCCACCGGTGTAGCCGATCAGCAGCGGGAGGAGGTAGGTGATCATCACACCGACGACGCCGCCGCTCTCCGAGTTGCCCCAGCCGCCGAACTCGGCGACCCAGCTGTCGGGACTGAGCCAGGCGTTGTCCCCGCCACCCAGGTTGAGCCAGCCGTTCTCGATGAACAGCGCGGTGATCAGGCCCCACGCGATGAACGCGGCGATGTTGGGCAGGACCATGTTGGAGAGGAACGTGCCGAACTTCTGCACGCGTACGCGCGCGCCGGAGCCGGCCGCGGGTGTTGAGGTTGTGGTCGCCATGCTTGATGTCCTCCAGGTTGCGCGTGGGGTGGGGTGACCCCGATCACATGATGTCGTGATTAAACCGCACGAACGGGCCTGTTGCCAAGCATTCGGGCACGATTCATGCCCGACTGTGTGGCTTTACCCCTGCTGACCGCTCAGCTGGCTGTCGAAGAACGCCTGCTCCGCCTCGTCGTTCCACGTGTCGCCGGGTCCCAGCTTCGCGGCGACGGCCGGCAGCGTCTCCTTCAGCTCGTCGAGCCCCGTGAGCGGGAAGTCGTGGATCTGGGGGAAGATGAGGACCTTCCCGGAGTAGCTGCCGTCGACCAGGGCCTGGAGGCCGTCCTTGGCCGCGCGCATGCCGCCGACGGCGCCCACGATGGATCCCGGGGAGAGCGCACCCTGGTTGGCCAGGTCCACCACCTGCTGCTGGTCGTGGATGGTCAGTCCGGACGTCCCGGTGTACTGGGCGTTGTCGAGGTAGACCGCGCTCAGGTTCAGCGGCGCCAGCGTGCCGTTGGGGACACCGGCGAAGAAGACGAGCATGCCGTCGGCATTCATCACGGTGTCGGCCTCGGCCATCACCGCGGAGATGGGAACGCTGACGACCACGTCGTCGGCCCCCCGGTTGTCGGTGATCCCCATGACGAAGTCGTGGAGGGACTCCTCCGCGGTCTGGGAGTTGAAGGTGATCAGCTCGCAGTCGTTGCTCTCCGCCAGGTGGGCCAGCCGGTCCTCGAGGCTCTTCAGGCGCTCGTCGCTCACCTCCGTGGCGACGATCCTGCTCGGGCCGTCGTGCTGCTGGATGGCCCGCTGGACATGCATCAGCCCCATCGGGCCGCCGGCGCCGACGAAGACGGTGGTGCCCCGCGGACGCAGGTCGCAGCGGTTGCGCGCCTCTCCGTAGGAGGCGGCGATGTCCGGACCACGGCCGCCGAGGTAGGCGGTGTAGTCGTAGTGCAACCGCCCGACGTCGGTGTCCACCAGGCCGTCGAGGGCGGTCTCCCCCACCATGTTGAGGGTGCCCCGCCGGGCGATGTGCGTGGCCACGGCACCCACCGTCGCCGCGGAACGGGGATCGAGCACGACGATGTCGTCGAAGCCGGCGCCGTCCGTCAGCTCGTCCACCAGCGCCTGGTAGTCATCGGCGCCGATGCCGTCGCGTACGACCGTGGCGGCCGAGGTGCGCTCCACCAGCGTCGCCACCGAGGCGGGCACGTCGGTCATCACGATGGTGGCCGGAGCGTCCAGCCCGGAGGAGAAGTCGTACTCCCGCTCGTCCCCGGGTCGGCCGACGATCCACATCGTCCCGCCGGGCTTGGGCTCCAGGCGGCGACGCTGGGTGTACGCGGCCATCACGCAACCCCAGGGCTCCAGCGTGGAGCCCTCGGCGTACCCCATCGTGTCGGGGAGGGGCAGCAGGCAGGCACCGTCGTCGGTCTCGAGCATCTCCGCGCCCATCAGGTGGTACTGGATCAGTCCGCCGGGGATGGTGTAGCCGTAGGCCGTGCTCGTGCCGTCCTGGTAGATGTCGGGCTGCACGGCCAGCCGCTGGCCGGCGTGGTAGCGGTCCTTGAGGTGGTCGCCGACCTCGATGACGGTGAGGCTGACCTCGTGGCCCAGTCGGGTGGGCTCCTGGGCCAGGTCGCGGTCGTAGAGCTTCGGGTGGCTGCCGCCCTGGCGCATGATCTTCACGTCCGAGAAGCAGAGGCCCACGCTGTCGATGCGCACCAGCATGTGGTCGGCATCCGGCCTGGGGATGGGGGTCAGCTCGGGAGCGCCGTCCTTGCCCATGTTGTCCTCGCCGGCGCCGTGCAGGTACCAGGTCCAGGCGGCCTCCGGCAGGTCGGAATCGGCCGCGCGGTAGCGGTCGTACGCTGACGTCATGCTTCCTCCGTGGTGAAGTGGGGTTGGTCGGCGCGGGGCGTCAGTGGCCCAGCACGTCGCGCACGGCTGCGCGTGCGGCCATCGGGTCGGGGGCGCCGAGGGCGGCCTCGGCGGCGGCCTCGCAGGTCTCGAGCGAGACCCGGGAGAGCTGGGCGCCGACGGGGCGTACGGCGCGGGCGGCCATCGAGAGCGACGAGATGCCCATCCCGATCAGCGCCGTCGCCAGCAGCGGGTCGGCCGCGGCCTCGCCGCAGACCCCGACCGGCTTGCCGACCTGCCGGCCGGCGTGGGCGGTGATCGCGATCAGCTGGAGCACGGCCGGCTGCCAGGGGTCGGTGAGGTGGGCCAGGTCCGTGGCCATGCGGTCGGCGGCCATCGTGTACTGGGTGAGGTCGTTGGTGCCGATCGACAGGAAGTCGACGACCTCGAGCATCCGGTGCGCGAGCAGCGCGGCGCTCGGGATCTCGACCATCACGCCGGGCTTGAGGCCGCGGGCGCGGACCTTCTCGGCGAAGTCGGCGGCCTCGGCGACCGTGGCCACCATCGGCGCCATCACCCACGTCTCCGTGCCGGTGCGCTCGGCCGCGGCGGCGATGCCGTCGAGCTGGCGGTCCATCAGGCCGGGGTTGTCGAAGCTCAGGCGCAGCCCGCGGACGCCGAGCGCCGGGTTCTCCTCCCCGGCGTGGGTGGCGAACGCGATCGGCTTGTCCGACCCGGCGTCGAGGGTGCGGACGACGACGTAGCGGCCGTCGGAGTAGGGCGCGAGGACGGCGCTGTAGATGTCGGCCTGCTCGTCGACGGTCGGCTCCTCCTGCTGGTCGAGGAAGCACAGCTCGGTGCGGAACAGCCCGACGCCCTGCACCGGCTCGACCCCCGCGGACGCCGCGGACGAGCCGTCGGCGACGTTGGCGAGCAGCTTGAGCGGCAGGCCGTCGAGGGTCGCGGCCGGCCCGCTCCAGGACGCAAGCTCCTCGCGGAGGCGCCGGCTGGCCTCGACCCGCTCGCGCGCCTCGTCGGGGTCGGCGCCCTGCTCGATCGTGCCGGTCTCGCCGTCGACGACGACGAAGGTGCCGGTGGGCAGCTCCATGACGCCGGCCGCGCCGACCACGCAGGGGATGCCCAGCTGGCGGGCGATGATCGCGGTGTGGCTGGTCGCGCCGCCGCGCTCGGTGACCAGCGCCGTCACCAGCTCGGGGTCGAGCCCCGAGGTGTCGCTCGGCGCGAGGTCCTCGGCCACGAGGATCGACGGCTCGGTCGGCGTCGGCACGCCGGGTGCGGGCTCGCCGACGAGGTGGGCGACCACCCGGCGCTCGATGTCGCGCAGGTCGGTGACCCGCTCGGCCATCAGCCCGCCCATGGTGGTGAAGATCGTGACGAACTGGTCGACCGCGCCCTGGACCGCGGCGACCGGCCCCTGGCCGGCCTGCAGGTTCTTGTTCACGGCGCCGCGCAGGCCCTTGTCGCGGGCCAGGCCGGCGCTCGCGGTGAGCACCTCGGCCGCCGCGCCCTGGGCCGAGGCCGCCTTGGTGGTGAACATCTCGGCGACCGCGGCCGCCGCGTCGTCGTACGCCGCGAGGGCGGCGTCGGCATCGGCGAAGTCGCCGTCGCCGAAGCGCGCGATCGCGTCGGGCGAGATCTCGCCCCGGACGTGGAGGACGGGTCCGGCGGCGACACCCGGTACGACCGGGGTCCCGCTGAGGCTTCCGGTGGCAGGGTTCGCGGGTGTGGTCATGGACACACCGTAGAACACCGCGTGGTTGACAAGCAACACATTCGGGACTAAAACAACACATACACAGATCGACGAGAGGAGAACCCATGTACGCCGAGGAGCGGCAGCAGGCGATGGCCCAGCTGATCAGCCGTCGTGGGCGCCTGTCGGTGGTCCAGCTGGCCGGGGAGTTCGAGGTCACGACCGAGACCGTCCGCCGCGACCTGTCCACCCTCGACCGGATGGGCGTGGTGCGACGCGTCCACGGTGGTGCCGTGCCGGCGGGCTCCCTGACGGTCATCGAATCAGGGATCGTCGAGCGTGACCAGTCCAACACGCAGGCCAAGGAGGCCATCGCCAACGCCGCGGTCGCCCTCCTGCCGCCGCCCGACTCGGTGGTCGTCATCGACGCGGGCAGCACGACGGCTCGCTTCGCCGCTGCCCTCCCCCGCGACCACCGCCTCACGGTCATCACCCACGCGGTTCCGGTCGCCACCCGCCTCGCGGGACTGCCCCAGATCCAGCTCCACCTGCTGCCCGGCCGGGTGCGCCCGGCGACCCACGCCGCCGTCGGCGCCGAGACCGTGGCCGCGCTCGCGGAGCTGCGCGCCGACGTCGCCTTCCTCGCGACCAACGGGCTCACCGTCGGCCACGGCCTCACGACCCCCGACACCGACGAGGCCGCCAGCAAGCGGGCGATGATCGCCTGCGCCCGCAGGACCGTCGTGCTCGCCGACTCCACCAAGCTCGGGGTGGAGACCGCCGTGCGCTTCGCCACCCTCGACAGCATCGACGTCCTGGTGACCGACAGTGCGATCGATCCCCAGGACCGCCGTGCCCTGGAACAAGCCGGAATCGAGGTGGTGGTCGCATGATCCTCACGCTGACGCCCAACCCCAGCATCGACCGCACCGTCGCCCTCGACGGCGAGCTGTCGCGCGGCCAGGTGCACCGCGTGGCCTCGGTGACGTCGCAGGGCGGCGGCAAGGGGGTCAACATCTCGCGCGCGGCCGTGAGCGCCGGCATCCCCAGCATCGCCGTCGTACCCGCCCAGAAGGACGACCCGTTCGTCCTCGAGCTGCTCACCGCCGGCATCGACTGCCGCCCGGTGCGGCCGGCCGGTGACGTCCGCGTCAACCTCACGATCACCGAGCCCGACGGCACCACCACCAAGCTCAACTCGCCGGGCGCGCAGGTGCTCCCGCTGCACCTCGAGCTGATGGCCCAGGCCGTGCTGGTCCGGGCCTCGAGCGCGAGCTGGACGGTGCTGGCGGGCTCGCTGCCGGCGGGCGCGCCCGCCGGCTTCTACGCCGAGCTCGTACGCCGGCTGCGCGAGGTGGGCGGCCGCGTCGCGGTCGACACCAGCGAGGCGCCGCTCCAGGCACTCGTCGACGGGCTCCCCGCGTCGGCTCCCGACCTGATGAAGCCCAACGGCGAGGAGCTCGCCTCCTTCACCGGCGGCGACCCCGACACGCTCGAGTCCGACCCGGTCGCCACGGCCGCCGCCGCCCGCCAGCTCATCGACCGGGGCGTGGGCGCCGTGCTCGCCACCCTGGGCGGCAACGGCGCCGTGCTGGTCACCGCCGAGGGCGCCTGGCACGCCACGCCGCCCCCCACCACCGTCGTCAGCACCGTGGGTGCGGGCGACTCCTCCCTCTTCGGCTATCTGCTGGGCGACATCAGGGGCCTTGCGGCCCCCGACCGCCTGGCGTTGGCTGTGGCCTACGGCAGCGCCGCCGCAGGTCTGCCCGGCACGACCATCCCCCAGCCCTCACAGCTCCGCACGGAGCTGGTCGGCGTCACCGCACTCGGAGACACCTCATGACCGACCTCATCACCACGGACCTCGTGCGCCTCGGCGCATCCTGGGGCCAGGACAAGCACGACGTCATCCGTGCGCTCGCGGCCGTCGTCGACGACGCCGGGCGCGCGACCAGCAGGGACCAGCTCGTCGAGGACGCGTTCGCCCGCGAGTCCACCTCCTCGACCGGCCTGCCCGGCGGCATCGCCATCCCGCACTGCCGCACCGCGGGCGTCGAGACCCCGACCCTCGCCTTCGCCCGGCTCGACCCGCCGGTCGACTTCGGGGCCAAGGACGGCCCCGCCGACCTGGCGTTCCTCATCGCCGCGCCCGCCGGTGGCGACGCCGACCACCTCACCATCCTGACCAAGCTGGCCCGGGCGCTGGTGAAGCCCGCCTTCACCGACGCGCTCCGCTCGGCGAGCTCGGTCGAGGAGGTCGTCGACATCGTCAGCCACGAGCTCGGGGAGCCCGCGCCCGGCGCACCAGGCCGCTGCACCGGCCTCCGGTGCGCCGTCCGGGACCGCCGCACCCGCGGCCGCGCCAGCCGCGGCTGCCGCTGCGGCCACGACCAGTGGCCAGGCCTCGCTCGTCGCGGTCACCGCCTGCCCCACGGGCATCGCGCACACCTACATGGCCGCCGAGGCCCTCGAGGCCGCCGCCGAGCGCGCCGGCGTCGAGCTCCACGTCGAGACCCAGGGCTCGGCCGGCTCGACGCCGCTCTCCCCCGACACGATCGCCGCCGCCGGTGCGGTGATCTTCGCCGTCGACGTGGGCGTGCGCGACCGGTCCCGCTTCGCCGGCAAGCCGATGGTCAGCTCCGGCGTGAAGCGGCCCGATCGACGACGCCGACGCGATGATCGCCGAGGCGCTGCGCTACGCCGCCGATCCGTCCAGCGCCCCGCGCGTGGAGGGCACCGCCAGCGAGGCAGGCGCCTCCGCTGCCGGGCCGCAGTCCTTCGGAGCCACCGCCCGCCGGGTCCTGATGACCGGCGTCTCGTACATGATCCCGTTCGTCGCGGCCGGCGGCCTGCTGATCGCCCTCGGCTTCCTCTTCGGTGGCTACGAGATCGTCAACGACGGCCAGTCGATCGCCGTCGACAACACGTTCTTCAACCTCCCCGACGTCAACGAGCTCGGCCTCGACCACGCCCTCGGCGGCAGCGCCTTCTTCGCCTACCTCGGCGCGCTGCTGTTCACGCTCGGCGCCGCGGCGTTCGGGTTCCTGGTGCCCGCGCTCGCCGGCTACATCGCGTACGCCATCGCGGACCGCCCCGGCATCGCGCCGGGCTTCGTGATGGGCGCCATCGCCGGCACCCTCAACTCCGGCTTCCTCGGCGGCATCGTCGGCGGCGTCCTCGCCGGCATCGTGGCCCTCTGGATCACCCGCTGGAAGGTCCCCACCTGGATGCGCGGACTGATGCCCGTCCTGGTGATCCCCCTGCTGGCCACGCTGATCTCCGGATTCATCATGGTCGTCGTGCTCGGCAAGCCGCTGGGACGCCTCATGGAGGCCCTCAGCGACGGCCTCAACAGCCTGCAGGGCGGCTCGGCGATCATCCTCGGCGTCATCCTCGGCCTGATGATGGCCTTCGACATGGGCGGCCCGCTCAACAAGACCGCGTACGCCTTCGCCACCACCGGCCTCGGCGCCGCCGCGACCGCGACGGACGCACCGGAGCTCAAGGTGATGGCGGCTGTCATGCTCGCCGGCATGGTGCCGCCGCTGGCGCTCGCCCTGGCCACCGTCGTCCGTCCCGGCCTGTTCACCGTGCCCGAGCGTGAGAACGGCAAGGCGGCCTGGGCCATGGGCGCCTCGTTCATCACCGAGGGCGCCATCCCGTTCGCCGCGGCCGACCCGCTGCGCGTGATCCCCTCGATCATGGCCGGCAGCGCCGTCACGGGTGCCCTCTCCATGGGCCTCGACGTCGGCCTCCGGGCACCGCACGGCGGGATCTTCGTGCTCTTCGCCGTCGACGGGGTGGTCGGCTTCATCATCGCCCTGCTGGCCGGCGTCCTCGTGGCCGCCGCGCTGGTCGTGCTGCTCAAGAGCACGAGCAAGGCCGACGCCGACGTCGCTACCGTCTGACCACCTGATCCCACCCGACCAACCCGGTCCTACCCACAAGGAGCACCATGCCCAGCAAGTCCGTCGTCGTCGGCTCCGCCGTCGGCCTGCACGCCCGCCCCGCCGCGATCATCGCCGAGAAGGCCGGTGAGCTCGGCTCCGACGTCACCATCAACGGCGTCGACGCCAGCTCGTCGCTGATGATCATGACCCTCGGCGCCGGCAACGGCGACACCGTGGAGGTGGCCGGCGACGACCAGGCCGCCGTCGACACCATCGCCGCGCTGGTCGAGCAGGACCTCGACGCCTGAGCGACTGACCTGCCATCGCCGCGTGGGCGGTGCGTGAGGGGGATTCCCGGGCTGCCCGGAACCCTTCACGCACCGCCCACGTGCGTGTCGGGCCGCGCCGCGTCGTACGGCGGTGCGTGAAGAGGATTTCCAGGCGGGTGGATCCTCCTCACTCACCGCTCCAGCAAGTCGTACGTCAGACGCGGTCGCGCGTCGCGAGGTAGACCGCGCGCATCCCGACGGCCCGCTCGAGCTGGCGCTCGACGACGGAGAAGAACTGGCGGCGGTAGGTGTCGTCGGTGACCGCCGAGACCGTGAAGTAGAAGCCGCTGAAGGACGCGAGGAACAGCGAGACCTTCATCAGCGAGACCGACACGTGGGTCAGGTACGGCGCGTTGCGGATGGACTCGAGGCCGGTCCACGACTCCTGGGTCTCGGTCTCCATGACGAGGGAGCCGAACAGCATGAAGAAGGCGAAGACGGTCGCCGACAGCAGCACGACCTGCACGGTCTGGATGACCAGCAGCACGAGGATCAGGTTCCACCGCTCGAAGCCCGACACCTGGGCGAAGTCCTGCGGGTCGATCGTGGGATCGGCGGCCACCTCGCGGCTGGCCTGCTCCAGCGGCGTACCGGCGCAGGCGCGGACGATGAAGTCGTCGTCCACCTCGTCGTCGACGCGGTCCACCTCCTCGGGCAGGCGCGTCATCAGGAACAGCACGGCCAGCCCCAGCATCACCAGCACGGTGAACCACAACGTGCCGAAGGGCAGGTTGCTCGTCATCTCCCATGCCTCGGCGTTGACGAAGAGGAAGGTCACGAAGACGCAGCAGCAGCGGCAGTGCCCGCGACGCCATCGGCACCAGGAACCGCAGGCTGCCGAGGGTGCGCGACAGCGCGAAGCCGAGGATCGGCTGCGCGTGGAGCGCCGTCGCGGCGTACCAGAGCAGGCCGAGGAACATGATCGAGAGCCAGACGGCCGGGCCGGCCGAGTACTTGTCGGAGGCCCAGCCGAGCGCCGCGCCGGCGCCGGCTGCCACCAGCACCAGCACGACGAGGAGCGGCACCAGCCGCCGCGGCCGCAGCCCGGCACGGGCCGCGGCACGCTCCTCGGCGACGAAGTAGGGCAGGCCGTGGGCCAGGAACCACTCCTCGACCGGCGAGTGATCCGTCGTCACGCCAGGATCTCGCGCGTGCGGCGTACGTCGTCGCGCATGGTCTCGATGAGGGCCTCGATCCCGTCGAACTTCACCATCCCGCGCAGCCGCTCGGTGAACGCGACCTCGACCGGTACGCCGTACAGCTCGAGGTCGTCGCGGTCGAGGACGTAGGACTCGACGCGACGCTCGCGCTCGCCGTCGAAGGTCGGGTTGGTGCCCACGGAGATCGCCGCGGGACAGCGCTCCCCCGTGTCGAGCCGGGTCAACCAGCCGGCGTACACGCCGTCGGCGGGCGCGGCGTCGACCGGCGGGATGGGGACGTTGGCGGTCGGGTAGCCGAGCTCGCGGCCGCGCTTGTCGCCCTCGACGACCGTGCCGCGCACGACGAACGCGCGGCCCAGTGCCTCGGCCGCGCCGGCGACGTCACCGGTCGCCAGGCACTGGCGGACGTAGGTCGAGCTCCAGACCTGCGGACCGCCGTCGAGCGCGACGCCCACGGTCTCGAAGCCCCGCGTCGCGCCCGCCTCGACGAGGGTGGCCACCTCGCCGGCGGCCTTGGCGCCGAAACGGAAGTTCGCGCCGACGACCACCGCGCCCGCGTGCAGGGCCTCGACGATGATCCGGTCGATGAACTCCTGCGGCGACCAGCGGGCGATCTCCCAGTCGAAGCCCAGCACCAGGATCGAGTCGACACCTGCACGCTCGAGCAGCTCGGCGCGGGTCTCGATCGAGGTGAGGGTCGGCGGCGCGTGCTCGGGACGCAGCACCGCCATCGGGTGGGGGTCGAAGGTCACCGCCACGACCGTCTCGATGCCGAGGCGGTCCGCGGTCTCCCGGGCCTCCCGGAGGACGTGGGCGTGCCCGAGGTGGACGCCGTCGAAGTTGCCGATGCTGACCACGGTGCGGCCGAGGTCGGCCGGCACGTCGTCGACTCCACGCCAGATCTGCACACGCGCAGCCTAGCGACGCGGGGCCTCGCCCCGCGCCGCCGGGTCTGCGGTGCGCTACTTCACCTTGATGCCGCGGTACATGCCCATGAACGCGTGCGGCATGCCGCCCATGTCGGAGTCTGGCCAGAAGCAGACGAGGACGTAGTTGCCGCGCGGCAGGCGGTAGTTCATCGCCACGGTCTGTCCGCCCGAGACGACACCGCTGTCGAAGGACGCCCCGAAGTTCACCGGCGGCGGGCCGTTCTGGCCACCCATCTGCGCGTCCAGCCAGTCGCCGAAGTCCTTCACGGTCTTCCCGCGCCTGAGCTTGGCCATCCCTACGAAGTGGTCCGAGCTGCTGAAGTTCTCGAAGGTCAGCATCCCCCTGCGGGCGATGGACTTCGGGCTCTTCGCCCAGCTGGCGTCCTTGACCGCCCGGATGGTCGAGCCCTCCGGCATCGTCGCGCCCGTGTCGGCGCCGGCGACGGTGAAGGCCGTGAACGCCGACGGCCGGTTGCGCTCGATGTCCGCTGCGTAGTAGGTGCCGGGAGCCAGGTCGAGGGTCACCTTGCCGACCTTGCCCGTCGCGACGCTGACACCGCCGAGCAGCGTCGTGTTGGCCTCGAAGCGCTCTGAAAGCCTTCATCTTGCCCTTGTCGAGGCCGTTCTCGATGTCGGCGATGGCCTGGTCGAGCGTGTAGCCGGCTGCCAGCTGGACCAGCTGGAAGCCCGACCTCTTGGCCTCGGTGGTCATCCGGAACTGGTTCACCCCGGGCTGGATGGTCGCCGGCATGACGACGTTGTGGGCCGTCGTGATGCTGACCGCGACCATGCCGGCGCTACTGGTGGAGTCGGAGACGGCGGCGTGCGCCGACCCTCCGGTGAGCCCGCCGGCCAGCAGGACCAAGCCGCCGGCGAGAGCTGAGATGCGTGGGACGAACACTGGTGCCTCCTCGGACCCAGCCGCCGGGTGCGGCCCCCCGGTCCGCTGTCCAAGATGCTCCTGCGGGCCAGGGAGGCGCCACCGAAAATGTCGCTGGACCAGACCGCATCCCACCCCTGGGGCGGAGCCATCATTGGACGAAGACTGCCACCGCCCGGGCCTGCGGCCCGCGCTGCTCGTAGAGGGCGAGGAACTCCCCGTCGGGCGCGAAGACCGCGTGCGGTCCGACACCGTCGAGGGTGAGGTCGAGGGCGCGGCCGACGCGGACGTCCGCCGCCTGCGGCTCGTCGAGGTCGACGGCCGGGAACGACGCCCGCGCAGCCTCGGCGATCGGGACCACACCGAAGTCGTCGGCGAGCTCGTCGAGCGTGCGGGCGACGGACAGGTCGAAGGAGCCGACGGCCGTACGCCGCAGCGCGCTGAGGTGGCCGCCCACGCCCAGCGCCGCACCGAGGTCGCGTGCGATGGCGCGGATGTAGGTGCCCGACGAGCAGCGTACGGAGATCCGGACCTCGGGCAGGTCGACCTCGTGCACCACCAGCTCGTGGATCGTCACCGGGCGCGCCTTCAGCTCCACCTGCTCGCCGGCCCGCACCCGGGCATAGGCACGTTGGCCGTCCACCTTGATGGCGGAGACGGCGGTCGGCACCTGCTCGATGTCGCCGACGAACCGCGCCAGCTCCGTGCGTACGTCGTCCTCGTGCACGCCGCCGACGTCGTGGGTCGCGACGACCTCGCCCTCGGCGTCGTCGGTGGTCGTGACGGCCCCGAGCCGGATGGTCGCGTCGTAGGCCTTCTCGGTGAGCATCAGGTGGCCCAGCAGCCGGGTGGCCCGGTCGACGCCGAGCACGAGCACCCCGGTGGCCATCGGGTCGAGGGTGCCGGCGTGGCCGACCTTGCGGGTGCCGGCCAGCCGACGCACGCGGGCGACGACGTCGTGCGACGTCATGCCGGGCGACTTGTCGACGACCACGAGACCGGGGTCGACCATCAGGGGCGGTCGTCCTCGTCGAGCTCCTCGCCCTGCTCCGCGCCCAGCTCGTCGTCGAAGCTCAGGTCGGACCCGTCGTCGAGGACGTCGGCGTCCTCGTCGTCCTCGATCACGCGGGGCTTCTTGTAGGGGTCGGCCTCGCCGGCGTACGCCTCCACGCGACGCGCGGCGACCTCCTCGTCGAGCTTCCTGGCGCGCTCGAGCACCTCGTCGAGGGCGCGAGCGCTCTCGGGCAGGGCGTCGGCGATGAAGGTCAGCGTCGGCACGATGCGCATCCCGAGCTGCTTGGCGACCTCGGAGCGGATCACGCCCTTGGCCGACTCGAGCGCCGCCGCGGTGCTGGCGAGCTCCTCCTCGGCACCGAGCACGGTGTAGAAGACCGACGCCTGCTGCGAGTCGCCGGTGAGGCGTACGTCGGTGATGGTGACGAACCCGAGTCGCGGGTCCTTGATCCGCCGCTCGAGCATCTCGGCGACGATCACCTGGATCCGGTCGGCGATCTTGCGGACGCGGGGGTTGGTCATGGTGCTCACTCTCTCAGAGCGAGTCGGATCCCCGGCTGACCGGGACCACCGAGTTGGTGCAAGTCTTGCACGGGTCGGCAAGTTGCAGCGACGCCGAGCCGTGCCGGGGCTCGCTGCAGCGGGGAGCTCCTGCGATCGGGACCGATCAGGCGCGCGGGATCTCGCGCATCTCGAACGACTCCACGACATCGCCGATCTTGATGTCCTGGAAGTTGCGGAGCACCAGACCACACTCGAAGCCCTCGCGGACCTCGGAGGCGTCGTCCTTCTCGCGGCGGAGCGAGGACAGGTCCAGGTTGTCGGCCACCACGGCGCCGTCGCGCAGGATGCGCACCTTGGCGTTGCGACGGATGAGCCCGGACGTGACCATGCAGCCCGCGATGTTGCCGGCCTTGGACGAGCGGAAGATCTCGCGGATCTCCGCCTGGCCGAGGGTCGACTCCTCGTAGATGGGCTTGAGCATGCCCTTGAGCGCCGCCTCGATCTCCTCGATCGCCTGGTAGATGACCGAGTAGTAGCGGATCTCGACACCTTCCTTGTCGGCCATCTGGCTCGCCTTGCCCTGCGGGCGGACGTTGAAGCCGATGATGATGGCGTCGGAGGCGGCGGCGAGGTCGACGTTGGTCTCGGTGATCGCACCGACACCGCGGTCGATGACGCGCAGCGACACCTCGTCGCCCACGTCGATCTGCGACAGCGCGTCCTCGAGGGCCTCGACCGAACCGGACACGTCGCCCTTGAGGATGAGGTTGAGCTCCTGGCTCTCGCCCTTCTCCATGGAGGCCATGAAGTCCTCGAGGCTGCGACGGACGCGACGCTTGGCCTGCATGGCCGCACGCTCGCGCGCCTCGCGCTTCTCGGCGATCTGGCGAGCCATCCGGTCATCGTCGACGACGATGAAGTTCTGGCCAGCACCCGGTACGGCGCTGAGGCCGAGCACCATCGCGGGACGCGACGGGTCTGCCTCGGTGATCTCGTTGCCGTGCTCGTCGAGCATGGCGCGGACCCGGCCGTGGGCCGGACCGGCCACGATCGAGTCGCCCACGCGGAGCGTTCCGCGCTGGACCAGCACCGTGGCGACCGGACCGCGACCGCGGTCGAGGTGCGCCTCGACGACGAGGCCCTGGGCGTCCTGGGTGGGGTTGGCCCGCAGGTCGAGCGAGGCGTCGGCGGTGAGGACGACGGCCTCGAGCAGCTTGTCGAGGTTGAGCCCCGCCTTGGCCGAGACGTCGACGAACATCGCGTCGCCGCCGTACTCCTCGGGGATCAGGCCGTACTCGGTCAGCTGGCCGCGGACCTTGGTGGAGTCGGCGTCCGGCTTGTCGATCTTGTTGACCGCGACCACGATCGGCACGTTGGCCGCCCGGGCGTGGTTGAGCGCCTCGACCGTCTGCGGCATGACGCCGTCGTCGGCCGCGACGACCAGGATCGCGATGTCGGTGGCCTGGGCACCACGAGCACGCATGGCGGTGAACGCCTCGTGACCCGGGGTGTCGATGAGGGTGATGCGACGGTCGGTGCCGTCGACCTCGGTGTGGACCTGGTAGGCACCGATGTGCTGGGTGATGCCACCGGCCTCCTTGTCGACCACGTTGGCGTCACGCAGCGCGTCGAGGAGCTTGGTCTTTCCGTGGTCGACGTGACCCATGACGGTCACGACCGGCGGCCGGATGACCAGGTCGGACTCGTCGCCCTCGTCGGCACCGAACTCGAGGTCGAACGTCTCGAGCAGCTCGCGGTCCTCGTCCTCCGGGGACACGATCACCACGACGTAGTTGAGCTCCTCGGCGAGCAGCTCGAACGTCTCGTCGCCGACCGACTGGGTCGAGGTCACCATCTCGCCGAGCGAGAACAGCATCTGCACGAGAGCCGCCGCGTCGACGTTGATCCGCTCGGCGAAGTCGGTCAGCGAGGCGCCACGCGGGAGACGTACGGTCTCGCCGTTGCCCTTGCGGACGCGCACGCCACCGATCGTCGGGGCCTCCATGGCCTCGAACTCCATCCGACGCGCGCGCTTGGACTTGCGTCCTCGACGCGACGGGCCGCCAGCGCGCCCGAAGGCACCCTGGGTCTGGCCACGCTGGCCGGGACGACCGCCACCGGGGCGACCGCCGCCGGAGGGGCCGAAGCCACCGGGACGACCGGGAGCACCACCGGGTGCGCCACCCGGAGCGCCGGAGCGACCCGGAGCGCCGCCACGGGCGGGAGCACCCGGACGGCCGGGACCGCCGGGACCGCCACCGGGGCCACCGCGGGCGGGACGGCCACCGGGGCCGCCGCCGAAGGCGGCCGGGGACTTGGGCATCATCGCCGGGTTCGGGCGCGGCATGCCGGGGCGGGCGTCGCCGCCGGCCGGCGGACGCGGCGGACGGGCGTCGTCGCCGCTCGAGGTGCGCGGGGCCGGGCGCGAGCCCATGCCCTGGCTCGGCGCGAACGGGTTGTTGCCGGGACGCGGCGCGCCGGGGCGGGCGGCCGGGCGCGGCGGCGGGGTCGGCGCCGTGGCGGCCGGGGCGGCGGGCGCCTCGGGCTCGGCCGGCGGAGCCTCGGGCTCGGCGACCGGGGCCTTGGGGCCGGGCTTGGGGCCGGGCCGGGCGGCAGGAGCGGACTCCTCCTGCACGGCAGCCGGAGCGGGAGCCTCGGCGGGTGCCTCGGCCTCGACGGCGGCCGGCTTGGGGCCGGGCCTGGGTGCGGACTTCGCGGCGGCGGGCTTGTCGGCCGGCGCCTCGGTCGCGCTGTCGGCGGCGGGAGCGGAGGCCGCAGCGGCCTTCAGCTCGTCGCCGTACTGCTTCTTGAAGCGCATCTCGACGGGGGGCTCGACGGTCGACGATGCCGACTTGACGAACTCACCCATCTCCTTGAGCTTCTCGAGAACGAACTTGCTCTCGACTCCGAACTCCTTGGCGAGTTCGTGGACTCGGGTCTTGGCCACGGTGCGTTACTTCTCCTTGTGATCCGTGACCCCACAAGGAGAGGGGAAACGGAACAGCTAGTGGGTGAACAGACTCATTGCGAGTTACTCATCGAGTGCTCATGAGCTGCGTGCTCCAGTTTCTGGTCGGTGCTGATGTGATGTGGACGGGTCGTGCTGGTCCTGCTGGTCGTGCCGCAGGGTGGCGAGGTAGTCGGCCACCGGTGCGTCGGCGAGCGTCACGCCCGAGCGGAGTGCCCGGGGAAAAGCTCGGCGTCGCACCGCGAGCTCCCAACACTCCGGCGTGGGGTGCAGGTGCGCCCCGCGACCGGGTGCCCGGTGGGCCGGATCGGGCACCAGGACCGGTCGGCCCTCGGCGTCCGAGCCTGCGACCACCCGCAGCAGCTCGCTCGCAGCGGCCCTGGCCCGACAACCCACACAGGTCCGGACGGGTCCGGGCGCAGGGGTGTCAGACGTGGTGGCCACTGCCTGCCACTCTACTGCGTCGGGCCAGTGCTTTACGAACTGGGAGCTCAGTCGGGTGCGGGGGCCTCGTCGCTGCGGATGTCGATCCGCCACCCGGTGAGCCGCGCGGCGAGCCGCGCGTTCTGGCCCTCCTTGCCGATGGCGAGGGAGAGCTGGAAGTCGGGTACGACGACGCGCGCCGAGCGCGCGGCCAGGTCGACGATCTCCACCGAGGTCACCCGCGCCGGCGACAGCGCGTGGGCGACGAGCTCCGCCGGGTCCTCGGCCCAGTCGACGATGTCGATCTTCTCGCCGTGCAGCTCGCTCATCACGTTGCGCACCCGCTGGCCCATCGGGCCGATGCAGGCGCCCTTGGCGTTGACGCCGGCGACCTGGGTCCAGACGGCGATCTTGGTGCGGTGCCCGGCCTCGCGGGCGATGCCGGCGATCTCGACGGTGCCGTCGGCGATCTCGGGCACCTCGAGCGCGAAGAGCTTCTTCACGAGCGTCGGGTGGGAGCGCGAGAGGGTGATCTGCGGGCCACGCATGCCCTTGCGCACCGACGTGACCAGGCACTTGATCCGCTCGCCGTGGACGTACTTCTCCCCCGGCACCCGCTCGCTGACGGGGAGGATCGCCTCGAGCTTGCCGAGGTCGACCATCACGTCGTCGGGGTTGCGACCCTGCTGGATCACCCCGGAGACGATGTCGCCCTCCTTGCCGGAGAACTCGCCGAAGCGGATCTCGTCCTCCGCGTCGCGCAGCCGCTGGAGCATCACCTGCTTGGCGGTGGTCGCGGCGATCCGGCCGAAGCCGGCGGGGGTGTCGTCGTACTCCGGTCCCGCCGTGCCCTCCTCGTCGACCTCGCGTGCCCACACGGTCACGTGCCCGCTCTTGCGGTCGAGCTCGACGCGGGCGGGGTGCTGGGACTCCGTGGCGCGCTGGTAGGCGGTGAGCAGCGCCTGCTCGATGGCCTCGGCCAGGACCTCGAAGGAGATCTCCTTCTCGCGCTCCAGCATCCGCAGGATGCTCAGGTCGATGTCCATCAGTCGTCCTTCTCGTCGGTCGTGTCGCTCGGGTCGCTCGCGGTGCTCTTGCGGTTGAACTCGATCTGCACCAGGGCCTTGGCGACGTCGGCGTACGCGACCTCGTGCCGGCTGCCGTCCACGTCGAGCGTGGCGGAGTCGTCGGACGAGGCGACGATGCGCCCGGTCAGCTCGGTGCCGTCGGCGAGGGTGGCCTTGACCAGGCGGTCCTCGTTGCGGCGCCAGTGGCGGGCCAGGGTGAGCGGGCGGTCGACGCCGCGCGAGGTCACCTCGAGCGTGTAGGGCAGCTCGCCCATCACGTCGGAGTCGTCGAGCACGCGGGACACCTCGCGGGTCGCGTCGGCGACGTCGTCGAGGGTCACGCCGCCGTCCTTGTCGACTGCCACGCGCAGCACCCGGCGCTTGCCGGCCGGGGTGACCTCGACGGCCTCGACGTCGAGGCCCATCACGCTCAAGGGGTCGATCAGCTCCGCTTCGATGCGGTCCCGGGTGGCGTCCTGGCGGGGGGTGCTCATGGGGCTGCGACCTCCTGTGAAGTTGTCGAAAGGGTCACGATAGCGGCCGGCGCCACGCACCGGTCATCCGCCGCCGACTGGTCCGGTCCGGTCTGCTCTGGCTTAGGGTTCGGGCGTGCCCGGACGCCGCCTCTCACGTCGTACGACGCTGGGCTCGGCGCTCGCCGCACCGATCGTCCTGGCCGCCTGCGACATCGACCCGCCGCCGCGTACGCCGGGCACCGCGTCGCCGACGCCCGAGCCGCCGGAGGACTCCGAGCTGGTCGCCACCGTCGTGGGTGCGCTGGTCCGCGCGCATCGCGGTGCTGGACGCGGCCTCCGCGGCGGTGCCCGCCCTCGGCCCGCGGCTGGACCCGATCGCTGCGGCGCACGCCGAGCACCTCGACGTGCTGGTCGGCGCGGTGCCGGAGGCCGACGTGCCGACCGCCTCTCCCCCGCGGGTCGCTGCCCGCCCCGAGGCTGCCCTGACGGCCGTCCGGCGGTCCGAGCAGCGGCTGCTGCGCGAGGTGCGCGCCGGCTGCCTCGGCGCCGCGAGCGGCGACCTGGCACGCGTGCTGGCGAGCGTCGCCGCGTCGACGTCGCAGCACGCCGCGGCGCTCGCGACCGGAGCCGCGTCATGACGGTCCTCGACGCCCTGCAGGTCACCCTCGGTGACGAGCACGCCGCCCTCTACACGTACGGCGTGCTGGGTGCCCGTACGTCACAGTCGGCGACGCCCGCGCTCTACGACGCGATCGCCTCTGCCTATCGACGCCACCGCGCGCGCCGCGACCAGCTGCGGGTGCTCGTGGAGGAGGCCGGCGGTGTGCCCGTCGCCGCCGCACCGGCGTACGAGCTGGACGGGGCCGTTGCTGCGCGCACCCCAGGTGCAGGCGGCGGCGCTGGCCACCGAGGAGTCGAGCGTCGAGGTGCTGATCGCCCTGGTCGCCCAGTCGGTCGGTGCTGTGCGCGAGTGGGCGCTCGCGCGAGGCGACCTGGTCGGCCACCTGGCAGCTCGAGCTGGGCGGCAGCGCGCAGACCTGGCCCGGCGCACCCGAGCTCGACTGATCAGTCCGAGGCGGGGCAGGGAACGGGAAACGGCCCGCGGCCTCAGCCTTTGGGAAAGTCCCGAGATCTCTCCCAAAGGCCGAGGACGCGGACCGTCTTGATGGGGTTGGTCAGCATCACCCTGTGTGGCCCCTCCTGTGGGGGTGGCGGAACCACATGCACAATCATGCATTCGATCCGCCGAATCCGTAAGCACATCAGACTTGCATGTTCATGCAACGCACAAAGTTGCAGGAGACGTCCGCCCGACGCGTTGGTTCAGCCGGCGGAGGTCGCGTCGTCCCAGGACCGGACGACGTCGGGGATCTGCGCGAGGGACGTGACACTGGCGTCGGGCTCGCCCTCGGTGTGGCCGATCTGCCCGGCCGGGATGCTGCTCAGCGGCACGTGGATGGCCCGGAGGCCGGCGTTGTGGGCGCCCCAGACGTCGTCGAAGAGCCGGTCCCCCACGTAGACGCACGCGGCGGGGTCGCTCACGCCGACCGCGTCCATCGCGGCGCCGAAGGCGCGGGGCGACGGCTTGGTCCACGGGATCTCGCTCGAGTACACGTCGCCGTCGACCAGGTCGTAGACACCGTCGCGCTCGAAGAAGCCGACGTGCCACTCGCGCGGCCAGATCGTGTTGGACAGCACGCCGACCTTGATCCCCCTCGACCTCAGCTCCTCCCACATCGGCCGGACCTCGGGGTCGGTGAGCGTGTGCGGCTCCCAGAACTCGAAGTAGGCGCGGAGCAGGTCGGGGTCGTGGTCGAGCCCGGCCTCGGCGAAGAGGTCGGCGATGGTCGAGCTCTGCTGGTGGTCGCGGCTGCGCCCCCACACGACGTCGCCGGCGCGATGGAGCCGCTCGGCGTGCGCGTGGTGGTCGTCGTCGGGCGACGGCGTGGTGCGTACGGCCTGGGCGAGCGCCACCGACTCGGCGTGGAAGTCGACGTCGTGCCACCGCGTCAGCGTGCCGCCCCAGTCGAAGATGACAGCCTCGATGCGCGTGCTCGCCATGCGCGAGAACCTAGCCGAACGTCGGGACCTTCCCGCCCCGCTCGCTGACCCGGCCCTGATGGATTTCCACTCGTAGGAGCGGAACTTCATCGGCAGGCCACGCTCAGCCAACCCTCCTGGCGATGGACTTCCACTCGAGCGAGTGGAAATCCATCGATGCGCCAGCCCGACCGACGCGCGGGAGGGGGGACCTCAGCTGCGGACGGCCGCCACGATCCGCGCGGCGGCGTCGCCGACGGCGACCTCCTGGCGCTCGTCGGTGCGGCGGTCGCGGACCTCGATCGTGCCGTCGGCGAGCCCGCGGCCGACCGTGACGATCGTCGGGACGCCGATGAGCTCGGCGTCCTTGAACTTCACGCCGGGGCTGACCTTGCCGCGGCGGTCGTCGTAGAGCACCTCGACGCCCTGGCCGGAGAGGTCGGCGACGAGCGACTCGGCGAACTCGAAGATCGCGTCGTCCTTGCCCGCGGCGACGACGTGTACGTCGGCGGGGGCGACGTTGCGCGGCCAGCAGAGCCCGCTGTCGTCGAGGGTGCCCTCGGCGATGGCGGCGACCGCACGCGACGGGCCGATGCCGTAGGAGCCCATCGTGACGGTCACCAGCTTGCCGTTCTCGTCGAGCACCTGGAGCCCGAGGGCCTGGGCGTAGCTGCGGCCGAGCTGGAAGATGTGGCCCATCTCGATGCCGCGGGCGGACTCGAGCGAGCCCTCGAGGCAGTTGGGGCAGGTGTCGCCGTCGCGGACGTCGGCCGCCTCGATGGTGCCGTCGGGCGTGAAGTCACGCCCCACGACCATGTCGATGACGTGGGAGCCGTGGACGTTGGCGCCGGTGACCCAGCGGGTGCCCTCGACGATGCGCGGGTCGACGAGGAAGCGGATGCCCGACTTGGACTCCTCGCCGAGCACCTCCGGACCGATGTAGCCCTTCACCAGCGCGGGGTGCTTGGCCATCTCGGCCTCGTCCATCGCCTCGACCTCGATGGGCTCGAGCTGGCCCTCGAGGCGCTTCTGGTCGACCTCCCGGTCGCCGGGCACGCCGATGGCGAGGGGCTCGCGGGTGCCGTCGGGGTGCTTGAGCACGACCAGGACGTTCTTGAGGGTGTCGCCGGCCGCCCAGGGGCGGTCGTCGCGCGGGTAGGTCGCGTTGAGGTGGTCGACCAGGGTGTCGATGGTCGGGGTGTCGGGCGTGTCCTCCGCGTGCGCGGCGGGCGCGTCGTCGTACGACGACCGCGTCGGGCGCGCGCACGGTGACGGCCTCGACGTTGGCGGCGTAGTCGCAGTGCGTGCAGCGGACGTAGGTGTCCTCGCCGACCTCGGCCTTGGCGAGGAACTCCTCGCTGGCCGAGCCGCCCATCGCGCCCGACGTCGCCTTCACGATGACGTACTCGAAGCCGAGCCGGTCGAAGATCCTGATGTACGCGTCGCGGTGCAGCTGGTAGGACCGCGCGAGGCCGGCGTCGTCGATGTCGAAGGAGTAGGAGTCCTTCATCACGAACTCACGCCCGCGCAGCAGGCCGGCGCGCGGCCGCGCCTCGTCGCGGTACTTGTTCTGGATCTGGTAGATCGAGAGCGGCAGGTCCTTGTAGGACGAGTACAGGTCCTTCACCACGAGGGTGAACATCTCCTCGTGCGTGGGGCCGAGGAGGTAGTCGCCGCCCTTGCGGTCCTGGAGCCGGAAGATGTTGGGGCCGTAGTCGGTCCACCGGTTCGTCGCGTCGTAGGGCTCCTTGGGCAGCAGCGCGGGGAACGACAGCTCCTGGGCGCCCATGTCGTCCATCTCCTCGCGGATGATGGCCTCGATCCTGCGCAGCACCCGCAGGCCGAGCGGCAGCCAGGTGTAGATGCCGGGCGCGGCGCGGCGGATGTAGCCGGCGCGGACCAGCAAGCGGTGGCTCGGGACCTCGGCGTCGTTGGGGTCGTCGCGCAGGGTGCGCACGAACAGGGTCGACATGCGGAGGACTCGGGCCATGGGCGCAAGGATAGGTGCGGGTCGTCGGGCGCCGCGAACGGGTTGAATCCGGCGCCTCCGAGGCGAGCGCTCGTTGTCGAACGGGTGGAGGGTGGCGGCAGATCGCAGGGTACAGGGCGTCGCCCGCATGTGCCGCCACCTGGGTCCCCTTGTACCAAGGTGGCGGCAGATCGCAGGCAGACCGGCCTCACACCCGCGATGTGCCGCCACCCGGGGAGGGCGGGCTAGTTGCCGAGCACCGTGAACGACGCTGCCGTTGCCGCTAGGACCTGGTCACCGGCGGCCCGCTGACGGGCGGCAAGCAGGGCGTCGCCCAGGCCACCGCCTGCCCGGAGGCTGGAGTGGAGCGCCACCATCACCTCGACGGTCGCGGCGTCGTCGACCTCGGCGAGGCTCGAGACCACCCCGGCGGTGCCCATCGACAGCAGCGCCGCGGCGAGGCCGAGCAGCTCCTGGTCGCCGACCGGCGCCATCACGCCCGACTCGCAGGCGGACAGCACGACCCGGTGCGGGGGTCGACGCAGGTGCTGGAGGTCGTGGACCAGCAGCGGGCCGTCGGCGAGAGTGAGCGACGAGAAGAGCGGGCTGTCGTCGCGGAAGTGGCCGTGGGCGGCGACGTGGGCGAGCGCGGCACCGTCGAGCGCGGCCAGCGAGGCGGACACGGTCGCGCGGTCGCCGTCGAGCACCTCCGCGGCCGGCGTCCTGCGCGGCCACCGCCGGGACCTCGGCCCCACCGCTGCCGAGCCCCGGTCCGACGAGCATCACCCGTCGGTCGGTCACCGCCGCGGCTGACCGGGACCGCAGCCACAGCCGCGCGGACGGCGTACTGGTCACCGGTCGGTCCGCCAGCGCGGGCAGCAGCCCCCACGGCACGCCCTGGAGGGCCGTGGTGCCGGACACGACGACCCGTGACTCCCCCACGCCGTCGAGGGCGGCCCCGAGCAATGCGCGCTGGAGCCGCGCACCCGCCACGTCGAGCTGCGTACGACGGCCACGCGCCGCCTGCCGCAGCGAGAACAGCGCGAAGTCCACCGCCGCGGCCGCCGACGACGCATCCCCGACGTGCAGGTGGCGGACGCGTCCGCGACCGGCGACGAGGGCGTGGAGCGATCCGTCGACCTCGGTCAGCTCGACCAGCACCGTGTCGTCCGCGCGCAGGGCGTCGAGGAGCTCCACGACGTCCAGCCCCGAGGCGGTCTCACCCGTGCCGCGGGCGTGCAGCAGGCGCCGGCGCACCGACTGCTCGAGACGGGTGACGCGCGCCTGCAGCTGGTCGGTGCGCTCCCCCTGCGCGCGTGCCCCGGCGAGCACCTGGTGCTGGGCGCGCAGGGCGGCGAGGTCGGCCTCGGTCTCCGGGTCGTGCGCAGCGGTGGTGGACGGCACGACGAGCGCGTTGGCGCGCCAGCGCTCGGACCACTGGAGCAGGCGGCGGCTGTTGCCGGACGCCAGGGCCGTGCGGGTGCCCAGCTCGGCGAGTGCGGCTCCGTGGCCCGTCATCACCGCGCGGAGCTCCTGGCTGCCGAGGGTCGCCTGGTGCTCGTCGAGCGCGCGGAGACCGCGATCGCACGCCCGCAGCACGCCGCCGGTGTCTCCGGCGGCGTCGCGGCGCTGCGCCAGGGCGAGCCAGCCCAGCGCGCGGACGGCGTGGGTGCGGGCACGGCGGCTGGCCGACGCCTCGTCGAGCCACGAGTCGGCCAGGGCGGCCGCGCGGGCCGAGTGCACGTCCCTCGCCAGCCGTGCCCCGAGCAGCAGCGCGGGTGCAAGCTGCGGCATCGAGGCCTCGCGCATCCGGTGGACCAGCCGCTCGGCACGGCGCAGCAGCGGTGCGGCGGGCAGTCCCAGCTCGGTCCGCGCGGCGATCGCGAAGAGGTCGGCCTCCAGGCTGGGGGCGTGCCGCGACTGGGCGCGCATCAGCGCCGAGCCCTCGTCGGCCGCCGACGCGGCGCGGGTCCAGTCCCGGGCCGCCAGCGCCGACTCCGCCACCGAGACCAGCAGGTCGGCCCGTTCGCGGGCCAGCAGTGGGCGCGCGGCCAGGGCCTGCTCGGCGACGGCGAGGGCGTCGTCCGCGAGGCCGCCCGCCAGGTAGGACGTGGCCTGGTCCAGGACCAGGTCGACGCTGGTGATGCCCAGCGCGTCGAACTGCGCCCCCGCGTCGGCGTACGCCTCGAGTGCCTGCGGCAGGTCGCCGCGGAGGTAGGACACCCAGCCCGTGTTGTGGCGTGCGGTCGCGACCTCCATGGGGTGGCCCGCGCGGGCCGACAGCTCCCCGAACAGCGCGAACGCGTCGGCGGCGGAGTCGAGCGAGCCGAGCTTGGCGTCGGCGAGCCCCTGGAGGTTGAGCGCCCGCGCCTCCCACACCTCGTCGCCGGCGCCCGCGAACAGCCGGCGCGCCTCGCGCAGGTCGGTGGCACTGTCCTCGAAACGGGCGAGAAGGTGACCCGTCACGTGGGCGCGGCGCACGAGCACGCGGCCGAGCGGCACGCCGTCGAGCGCGGCCGCCGCCCTGTCGAGGTGCCGGAGCCCCTCGCTCGCCCGACGGGTGAGGGCCAGCGACATCCCCAGTGTGGCCACCACGTCCGGCCACCGCTCGGCGTCGTCGGACCGGCGCGCGAGCCGCAGCGCGGTCCTCAGCTCGGCCAGCGCCCGGTCGGCGTGTCCGAGGTCGCGCAGCACGATGCCGACCACCTGGTGCCCGATCGAGGCGACGTAGGGGTCGGGGTCGGCGACCAGCTCCGCCTCGGCCGTCGCGCGCGCCGCCGCGGGGTCGAGAACAGCGTGCGCAGCACCTCGTCCGCCTCGGCCCGGTCCACGGCGCCATCCTTGCGGATCGGGCTGGACCCTTGTGCGGAATCCACACCGCGGAGCCCCCACCGGGACTAGCGTCGCGTCCATGGGCGACTGGATGATCGGCGACGACCGACGACGACGCAGCACGGACCAGCTGAGGGACCTCCGGAAGGCCAACGACGGACAGGTCGCGTGGAACACCGAGGCACCGGCCGACTTCACCTTCCTGTTCCATCCCGACCACCTGCTGGTGGGTGACGAGGACGTCGACGCGCTCGAGGCCGCGTTCGCCCGGCTCGACAAGGACCTCCTCACCGGACCGCCGCGGCGCGACGACGTACGCATCCTGGGTGGCGACCTCGTGCGCTACGTACTGCCCGGACGTCCCGGCGGCGAGTCCGTGCCCGACGTGGTCGACCTGCTCGAGCGGAGCGGGCTGCGTCCCGGCGCGGCGACGCCCGACCACTGGGTCCACGTCTCACCCGGTGGGGGCGGCGGTGGTGCGGCGTGCCCCGCCGTGGAGCCGCAGGAGACCGGTCTGACCGAGCCCTGGCCCCCGGTCGCCCCGCAGAAGAGGGGGCGCGAGGTCAGCGTGGTCGTGGTCGACACCGGTTGGAACCCGCCGTCCGGCACCGACGGACGTACGCCGTGGCTCGAGGGCGTCACCGGCGACGACGAGGAGAACGGTGCCGACCTGCGCCCCTACGCCGGGCACGGGACGTTCATCGCCGGCGTCGTGCGCTGCATGGCCCCGAGGACCGCCGTCCACGTCGACGGATTCGCGATCGGCGGGGTCGGAGGCGGCGGCATCCTGGAGTCCGAGATCGTCCAGCAGCTGGAGGAGGCAATGAAGCACGAGCCGCAGGTGATCAACCTGTCGGCCGGCTGCCGGACCCACCGTGGACCGCCCGTCGATCGCCTTCCGGAAGTTCCACCGCCGGCACCTCGAGAAGGCCGACTGCGTGCTCGTCGCCGCTGCGGGCAACGACTCGTGGGCGGCGCCGTTCTGGCCCGCGGCCTTCCCCTGGGCCGTCGGCGTCGGCTCGCTCGACCGTGACGGGCGCGTGTCCGACTTCTCCAACTTCGGGGTCTCCGCCGACGTCTACGCGCTCGGCCGCAACCACGTCAACGCGTTCCCCGACGGGACCTTCGTGTGCCACGAGAGCCCGGACAAGGGCGACGTACGGGTGTTCAGCACCGGCCTGGCCCGGTGGAGCGGTACGTCGTTCGCGGCGCCGGTCGTGGCCGGGCTGATCGCCCGCCACATCTCCGAGACCGGCTCGTCCGCGGCAGAGGCGCGCGACGCGGTCCTGGCCACGGCGGCGTACGACTCCGACCCGATGGTCGGTCCGCACCTCGAGCTGCGCCAGCCGTACCCGCACCACCCCTGATCGGGCGGCAGCCCTCAGACGTCGAGCCAGCCGCTCGTGGCGACCTTGCGCCCGATGCGGACGGTGAAGCGCACGCCACCGGCGGCCGCGGCGCGCATCGAGAAGAAGCCGACCTCGTCGAGCTCGGTGGTCCAGGACGTGCCGTCCCGGGTCTCCAGGCCCACCACGACGGACCTCGGGTCCCCGTCGAGGTCGAGCAGCTGGCCGCGGACCTCGTCGCCGTCGATCTCCGCCTCGAGCGACCAGCCCGACTCGGCGTTGAAGTAGAGCACCCGCGAGGAGCTGAGGCCGCGGACCTGCGCGGCCGGGCCGTCGGCGGAGTCGCTGACCAGGACGAGGAGCTCCCACTCGTCGTCCAGGTCGGCCGCCGCGACGGCGGCGACCATGGCGGAGGCCAGGCCGGGCGGCGGCGGGTCTGCTCGCCACCACATGTCCCGGAGGTCGTCCAGGAGGCGGCTGTCGTCGTCGTTCGTCATCGCTGGCCTCCTTCCGTGAGGGCGGTGCGCACCTTGGCCAGGCAGCGGGCCCGCGTGGGTCCGATGCTCCCGACGGGCATGTCGAGGTCCTGGCTCAAGCTCTGGTAGTCGGGTCGGTCCATGAAGGCGATGACGCGCAGCAGCTTGCGGCAGCGTTCGTCGACGGTCGCCACGGCTCCCCACAGCCGTGCCGCCTCGTCGTCGAGCACCGCCACCGTCTCCGCCGACACGTCGTCGGGCAGCACGGCGGCCAGCACCTCGTCCTCCACCGGGTCCGCACGTCGTGCGGTCCTGGCATGGGCGGCGGCGCCGCGCCTGGCCGAGGTGATCAGCCAGGACGCGACAGCCTGAGGGTCCTCGATGGTCTGGTGCAGTCTCACGAAACCCAACCATGTCGCCTGGATGACATCCCCAGCCGCCTCTCGGTCGTGTCCGTAGGCCCTGACCACATGCCAGAGCACCGGTGTCATCGTGGTGACCAGATCGTCCACGGCCGTGGCGTCCCCTGCACGCCACGCCGTGAACGCCCCACTGGCCTTGTCCCACGGCGACTCGTCGAGCTGCCCCTCAGCTCTGCGGTTCTCCGACATGGTGACCATTGTCCCCATGTCAGGACAGGTGGTCGGCACCGCCATCCTGATACGTCCCACCAGAGATCTTTTTCCTGGTGCGAACCGGGCCTCAGAACATCATCGTCGCGAAGGTCGCGGTCTGCTCGAAACCGACCCGCGCGTACGCCGCCCGGGCGGGCGCGTTCCACTCGTTGACGTAGAGCGAGACCACGGGCGCCATGCCGGTTCCGATGACGTGGGCGACCACGGCAGCCATCCCGCTGACCGCGAGCCCCTCGCCGCGGCGGTCGGGCCGGACCCACACGCCCTGCACCTGGGCGGCGTACGGCGTCGCGCAGGCGACCTCGGCCTTGAAGACGACCCCCGCCTCGTCGAAGCTGGCCATCGACCACCCGCGCCCGATCAGCTGCTGGACCCGTGCGCGGTAGAGGTCGCCGCCGCCCGCGTCGCTCTCCGGCGAGACGCCGACCTCCTCGGTGTACATCGCGACGCACGCCGGGTAGAGCACGGCGAGGTCTGCCGGGGTGGTGAGGCGTACGTCGGGGTGGGGCGCCGTCGTCGGGATCCGGTCCATCTGCAGGTGCGGCTGCTGGGCCCGGATCTCGCGCGGGCGGGCCCAGCGCGGCTCGATCAGCTCCCAGAGCGAGGCCACGACGTCGCTCGGCCCGACGATCGTGCCGACGCTGTTGCGCCGGCGCAGGGCGGCATCGGCGAACGCGCCGACATCGTCGGGGGTGCACTGCACCGGCACGAGGTTGGCGCCGAGGTGGCAGCCGGCGACGAGCTCGTCGCCCTCGAAGCGACCCCACACCTGGCCGCCGAGCCACCGCTCGTCGAGGTTGGTGAGCCGGGCGCGGTAGTCGGCGAAGACGTTGACGACCGGGTCCTGCTCCGCGAGCGCCACGAAGCCGTCCCGGTCACCCGGGCCCAGCACGCGCACCTGCTCGCGGGTCCTCAGCACGCTGGGAGCCTAGAGCCGCGGCCTGTGGGTCACCAGCAGGCGCTCAGCTGACGGAGACCGAGGCCTCGGAGCCCTCGACCGCTTCCATCGTCTCGGCGAGGCGCATGGCCTCCTCGATGAGGGTCTCCACGATCTGGGACTCGGGGACGGTCTTGATGACCTCGCCCTTGACGAAGATCTGGCCCTTGCCGTTGCCGGACGCGACGCCGAGGTCGGCCTCGCGGGCCTCGCCGGGGCCGTTGACGACGCAGCCCATGACCGCGACGCGGAGCGGCACCTCGAGCCCGTCGAGGCCGGCGGTGACCTCCTCGGCGAGCTTGTAGACGTCGACCTGGGCGCGACCACAGGACGGGCACGACACGATCTCGAGGCGCCGCGGCTTGAGGTTGAGCGACTCGAGGATCTGGAGGCCGACCTTGACCTCCTCGACCGGAGGCGCGCTCAGCGAGACGCGGATGGTGTCGCCGATGCCCTGGCTGAGCAGGTGGCCGAACGCGACCGAGGACTTGATGGTGCCCTGGAACGCCGGGCCGGCCTCGGTCACACCGAGGTGCAGCGGCCAGTCGCCCGCCTCGGCGAGCAGCTCGTAGGCCCGCACCATCACGACGGGGTCGTTGTGCTTGACCGAGATCTTGAAGTCGTGGAAGTCGTGCTCCTCGAAGAGGCCGGCCTCCCAGACGGCGGACTCCACGAGCGCCTCGGGCGTCGCCTTGCCGTACTTGTCCATGATCCGCTTGTCGAGCGAGCCGGCGTTGACGCCGATCCGGATCGAGGTGCCGCGGTCCTTGGCGGCCTTCGCGATCTCCTTGACCTGGTCGTCGAACTTGCGGATGTTGCCCGGGTTGACCCGGACGGCCGCGCAGCCGGCGTCGATGGCGGCGAAGACGTACTTCGGCTGGAAGTGGATGTCGGCGATCACCGGGATCTGCGACTTCTGGGCGATGGCGGGCAGCGCGTCCGCGTCGTCCTGGCTGGGGCAGGCGACCCGCACGATGTCGCACCCGGTCGCGGTGAGCTCCGCGATCTGCTGGAGGGTGGCGTTGATGTCCGAGGTCAGCGTCGTGGTCATCGACTGCACGGAGATCGGCGACTCGCTGCCGACCCCCACCGACCCGACCTTGATCTGGCGCGTCTTGCGGCGCGGCGACAGGACGGGGGGCGGGAGCGCGGGCATGCCCAGCGCTACAGATGGGCCGGAAGTCATGCCGCCAGTCTAGGAGGCCGGTCCCGGGCTGCCGAGTCGGCGCGGACCGCCTCAGCTCAGGTGCAGGGGCACGACGAGGTCGGCGACGATCAGGACCACGCCCATCACGAGCATCGCGAGCCCGACGACGTACGCCACCGGCAACAGCCTGGCGACGTCGACGTGACCGGGATCGGGCCGGCCGCGCAGGCGGGCGACACCGCGCTTGAGGCCCTCGTAGAGCGCGCCGGCGATGTGGCCGCCGTCGAGCGGCAGCAGCGGCACGAAGTTGAACATGCCGATGAAGAAGTTGAAGCTCGCGATGAGGAAGAGCAGCGTGACGAGCTTCTCGGTCATCGGGAAGGCGTCGCTCGCCGCGGCCTCGCCCGCGAACCGGCCGCCGCCGACGATCGAGACGGGGCTCTCGGGGTCGCGCTCCTGGAGCCCGACGATGGCGCGACCGACCTCGTAGACCTTCACCGGCAGCTGGCCGAGCGCCTTCGCGGTCTCGACCGTCATCGTCTCCATCTGGATGAGCGTGTAGATCGGGCCGCCCGTCGCGAGGTGCACCTCGGGCTGGACGCCGAGGAAGCCCACCTCGGTCATCGTCTCGTCCTCGAGCGACGTCTGGCGCAGGGTGACGGTGGTGTTGGTGGTGAGGGTCAGCAGCTCGCCGTCGCGGCGGACCTCGATGACGGCGTCGCCGTCGGCGTTGCCGCGGATCTGCTCCTGGAAGCTGTCCCAGTCGCTGAAGGGCGTGCCGTTGAAGCTGACGATCTCGTCGCCGGGCTCGATGCCCGCCAGCGCCGCAGGGGTCGCCGGGTCGGCCGCGGTGCAGGCCCGACCGGCCTCCGCGACGGGGATGACGCAGGCGGGGACCGACTCCACCGTGGCCTCGATGACCTGGTCGCGCGGGTTGCCGTAGGTGGCGAACAGGATCGCGAACAGCGAGGTGGCGATGGCGATGTTGACCATCGGACCGCCGGACATCACGATCACCTTCTTCCACCACGTGAGGCGGTAGAAGAGCCGGTCGGTGTCGTGCTGCTTGACGTACTCCCACTCGGCCGCGCGGGCGTCGGAGATCAGCTGGGTGAACATCCCGGTGTTGGAGCGACGCACCTTGTGCACCGCCTCGCCGTCCTCGTCGTACGTCGTCTCCTCGACGAGGTCCTGCGCGCCGGGCGGCAGCATGCCGACGATCTTCACGTAGCCGCCGAGCGGGATGGCCTTGACGCCGTACTCGGTGTCGCCGATCTGCTTGCTCCACACCGTCGGGCCGAAGCCGATGAACCACTGCGGGACCTTGCACCCGAACTTCTTGGCCGGGACGAGGTGGCCGAACTCGTGGAGCCCGATGGAGACCAGGATCGCCACGACGAAGGCGACGACACCCAGGGTGTAGAGGATCGGGGTCACGGGGTTCCTTGCAGGGGAGGTCAGGCAGGGGGGTGGGGTCAGGCAGGGGTGGAGATGGTGGCGGCGGCACGTTCGCGCGCCCACGCGTCGGCCGCGAGGACGTCGTCCACCGTGAGGTGCTGCGACGAGCGTACGTCGTGGGCGGCCACCACGTCCGCAACCGTGGGGATGATGTCCACGAAGCGGAGGCGCCCGGTGCGGAACGCCTCGACGCACACCTCGTTGGCCGCGTTGTAGACCGCGGGCGCGGTGCCGCCCCGCTCCCCCGCCGACCGGGCCAGCGAGACCGCGGGGAACGCCTCGTCGTCGAGGGGGAAGAACTCCCACGTGCCGGGGGTGCTCCAGTCGAACGCAGGGGCCGCGTCCGGGACCCGGTCGGGCCAGGCCAGGCCGAGGGCGATGGGGATCGCCATCGTCGGCGGGCTGGCCTGGAGGACCGTCGAGCCGTCGACGAACTCGACCATCGAGTGGACGTCGCTGGTGGGGTGGACCACGACGTCGATCCGGTCGAAGGGGATGTCGAAGAGCAGGTGCGCCTCGATGACCTCGAGGCCCTTGTTGACCAGCGTGGCGGAGTTGATGGTGATGACCGGACCCATCGACCACGTGGGGTGCTGGAGCGCCTCCTCGACGGTCACGTCGGCGAGGTCCTCGCGGGTGCGCCCGCGGAACGGCCCGCCGGACGCGGTCAGCACCAGCCGGCGTACCTCGCCGCGCGAGCCGGCGCGCAGGCACTGGGCGAGCGCGGAGTGCTCGGAGTCGACGGGCACGATCTGGCCGGGCCTCGCCCGCCCGGTGACCAGCGAGCCGCCCATGATGAGGGACTCCTTGTTGGCCAGGGCGAGGGTGTTGCCGGCGTCGAGCGCGGCGAGGGTGGGACGGAGCCCGACGGCGCCGGTGATGCCGTTGAGCACCACGTCGCACTCCCGGCCGGCCGCCTCGGTGGAGGCCTCCTCGCCGAGGCCGGAGAAGGCGGGGGCGAACTCGGCGACCTGCGCCTCGAAGAGGTCGGGGTGGGAACCGCCGGCGGTGAGCCCGACCACGCGGAAGCGGTCGGGGTGGGCCCGGACGAGGTCGAGCGCCTGGGTGCCGATGGACCCGGTCGAGCCGAGGATCACGAGGTCGCGGGCAGTCACGGGCGCCAGTGTGTCAGGTGGGGTCGTCGCACTCTCAGGGCGTGTCGAACGACCAGAACTGCACGCCGCCGACCTCGACGAGCGTGGCCCCCGTCGGCGCCGTCGCCTGGTGGTCGTCCGACGCACCGACGGCCGCGAGCACCGTCAGCGTGTCGTCGCCGTGGCGGGCCAGGACCGCGTCGCCGGGCACGTCGGCGCACCCCGCCGGGTCGGTCCGCCCCGCGCGCATCGCGACGTCCCAGTCCAGCTCGTCGTCGTCCACGGCGAAGCCGGTGCCGTCGCCCACCGCGCCGATCCGCACCCGGCCCTCGGCCCCCGGCGTGTTGTCGTACGCCGCCAGCGCGCCGACGCGGGCGACCGCCAGCGCCACCACGACCCGGGCCTCCGGCGGCAGCTCGCCGACGACCACCCGGTCGCCGAGGCCGGTGCCGAAGGCGCGCAGCACCCCGGCGCAGGCGGCCACCTCGGTCAGCAGCCGGGCGAAGGAGAGCTCACGACCCTCGATCGTGGCCGCGACGTCGTCGGCGCGGCCGCGGATGACGTGGATGTCGAGCGCCTCGTAGCACGCGTTGAGCGTGCCGGGGTCGCCGTCGGACGGCGGCCGGAACCAGTTCACAGGACGCACGGGCGTGGTCAGGAGAGTCCGTTGTCGGCGGTGCGGGCGGGCTTGGAGGGGGTGTGCAGCCACGCCGTGAAGAAGCCGCCGAGGTCCTCGCCGCTCACGCGGGTCGCCAGCTCCTCGAACTCCTCCGTCGCGCCGTTGCCGCCGTCCTGCTCGCGGAGCCAGGTGCGGAGGATGCGCCAGAAGTCCTGCTCGCCGACGCGGTTGCGGAGCGCCTGGAGCGTCATCGCGCCGCGTCCGTAGACGGCGGAGTCGAAGATCTTCTCCGCACCCGGGTCGCCGAGGTTGACGGTCCAGAAGTCCGACTCCGGGCCGACGTTGCGGTAGTAGTCGGCGAGGATCCGCTCCCCCGAGCGGCCGGCGTGCTGCTCCGACCAGCGCCACTCCATGAAGGTCGCGAAGCCCTCGTTGAGCCAGATGTCACGCCACTGCTGCACGGCCACGTCGTCGCCGAACCACTGGTGGGCGAGCTCGTGGACCACGAGGCTGGTGTAGCTCGATCCGACCGCGGGATAGGTCGGCCGCGTCTGGTTCTCCAGTGCGAAACCGACGCCGAGCGAGGTGGTCAGCCCGCCCACGACCGAGAACGGGTAGTCGCCGAGGTCCTTCTCGAGACCCGCGACGACCTTCGGGGTCTTCTTCATCAGCCGCATGCTGGCCGCCTCGTCGGCCGCACTGAGCCCCTGGGAGACGGCGACGAGCCACGGCAGCCCCTGGTGCACGCCGCGGGCGATGGTGAAGTCGCCGGCCGCGAAGAACGCGAGGTAGGGCACCATCGGCTCGTCGGCGCGCCAGTGCCAGGTGGTCGACTTCTTGCGTCTCGGTGCGGCCCTTGAGCTCGCCGTTGGAGATCACCTCGCGTCCGCGGGGCACCCGGATCTTCACGTCGACGATCGCCTTGTCCTGCGGGTGGTCGTTGCTCGGGAACCACCAGGGCGCCATGTGCGGCTCGTTCATGGTGACGACCTCGCGCTTCGAGGCCAGCCAGTTGTTCTCGCCCGCGTAGGAGTACGACGCCGGGTGGTCGGAGTACGACACGACCACGGTGTGCTCGGTGCCGGCCGCCAGCGGCTCGACCGGCGTGATGCGCAGCTCGTGGCCGTCGTCGGTGCGGGTGTAGCCGGCCCGCGCACCGTCGACGGTCACCTTCGAGACCCCGAGGAGGAAGTCGAGGGAGAAGCTGCGCAGGTCGCTGGTGGCGGTCAGCTCGATCCTGGTGCGACCGCTGAGCCGCTTGCCCCTGAACTCGTAGCGGTTGCGGATCTCGTACGACGTCACGTCGATGCCGCCGTTGCCGTCGAGCGGCCAGTAGGGATCGCCGATCCCCGAGGCGCCGTCGACCGGCGCCGTGACAGGCGCCGTGACGGCGCCTCGGCGGTCGCGCTGGACGTCGACGTGGCGCCGGTCAGGCCGACGGCCAGGGCCGCGCTCAGCGCGAGCGTCGACAGGGTCAGGGGCCGGGGAAGGGCACGTGGGGTCACCCGCCGAACCTAGCGCGAAGTGTCCGGCTAATTGCGTTGCGGGCCCGGCCCCGGGGCGAGACGATGGGCTCGGCCCCGCGCCACCACCGTGTGCTGCCTGCACGCGTGCACCCGTCCCGAAAGGAGCCGTGACATGTCCATGACTGTCCTCGGCCTGCCCGCCGACCACCTTTCGCACCCACGGAGCACCCGCCTTGACGCACACGCACCCGCAGTTCCCGGAGGACTTCCTCCAGCCTGACGACCGCTCGCCCACCGAGGGCATCGACGAGTCGTTCGTCTTCAGCTTCGACACCTACGCCGACGAGCTCGGCGACGGCCAGCGGTGGTCCCGCTGGGAGGACCTCGAGGCCCTCATGCGCGGCCCCGAGCCACGACCCGACTGGGTCGTGACGTCCAGCGGCGCCATCGACACCGAGCTCGGCGTCCTCAAGACCGGCAAGGAGGCGGACGTCTTCCTCGTCGAGCGCGAGGACCCGCACCGCCCCGAGTCCGCCGTCATCCTGGCGGCGAAGCGGTACCGCGACACCGACCACCGCACCTTCCACCGCGCCGCGTCCTACACCGAGGGCCGCTCGATGAAGCGCTCGCGCGACGAGCGCGCCCTCAAGCGCAAGTCCACCTGGGGCAAGCAGGTCGCCGCGGGCGAGTGGGCGATCTCGGAGTGGAACGCCCTGCGCCGCTGCTGGGAGCTCGGCCTCCCGGTCCCCTACCCGGTCCAGATCGACGAGACCGAGATCATGATGGAGTGGATCACCCACACCGTCGACGGCGTGGTGGACACCGCGCCCCGGGTGTCCCAGGTGCGACCCGAGCGCGCGGTCGTCGAGGGCTACTACGACCAGCTCCGCGAGTCGCTGCTCACGCTCGTCCAGGCGGGCCTCGTCCACGGCGACCTGTCGCCGTACAACACCCTCGCCGCCGGTGAGCGGCTGGTGATCATCGACCTCCCGCAGATGGTCGACCTCGTCGGCAACCCCCGCGGGATGGACTTCCTGCTGCGCGACTGCGCCAACATGTGCGCCTGGTTCCGCTCGCGAGGGCTCCACGTCGACGAGCAGGAGCTGTTCGGGGAGCTGATGGCACACGCGTTCTGAGCGTGGATCGGGCCGCGCTCGGCCTTGAGTCTCCCAGAGACTCAAGGCCGAGCAGCCTAGGTTTGCCTACGTGTAGCACTCCCGCGGACGCGTCCTCGACGTCACCTCGCTCGCCGACCTCGACCGCCGGCTGGCCGCCGGCGCGCACTCGCTGGCCGGGTGGCGGGTGATCGGGCTCGACCTCACCGACCGCGGCCCGGTCCTGCTCGCCCGAGACCTCGCGCAGTCGCTCTTCCTGGGCTGCACCTTCGCCGACGGTGACGACGACGCCGTACGCAGGGCGGGCGGCACCGTGATGCACGAGATCGACGGCGTCCCGGTCGACCCCTACCGGGCCAGCCTCTACTCCCCCGGCGAGCTCTACGACACCTCGCCCTACGAGGCCACCCTCGACGCCAGGGCGTACGCCTGGTCGCGAGGCGGCACCGCCCCGGACGACACCCTGGCGCGGGCGCTGCACGACCACAGCATCGACGCGGCGCTGACCGGGTGGGTGTCCGGTCGCGACGTCGTCGGCGTCATGGGCGGGCACGCGCTCGAGCGCGGCAGCCGGGCGTACGCCGACGCGGCCCGCCTCGGCCACGGGCTCGGCGCCCGCCTGACCGTGGCGACCGGCGGCGGGCCGGGCGCGATGGAGGCGGCCAACCTCGGCGCCTTCGTGCCGGACGACCTCGAGGGCGCGCTGGCCGCAGTTGCCACGGTGCCGTCGTTCCGGCCGGACGTCGGCGCGTGGGCGCACGCCGCCTTCGGGGTCGTGACGTCGACCGAGGCCGGACGCCAGTCGCTGGGCATCCCGACCTGGCACTACGGCCACGAGCCGCCCAACCCGTTCGCGACGGCGATCGCCAAGTTCTTCCGCAACGCGCCCCGCGAGGCCCTGCTGCTCGAGGTCTGCAACGCCGGCATCGTCTTCCTCCCCGGCGCCGCCGGCACGGTGCAGGAGGTCTTCCAGGACGCGTGCGAGAACTACTACGCCGACGAGTCGGCCGTCGCGCCGATGGTGCTGGTCGGGCGGCGGCACTGGACCGAGGAGCTGCCGGTCTGGCCGCTGCTGCAGTCCCTGGCCCGCGGACGCGCCATGGAGGCCTCCGTGCACCTCGTCGACAGCGTCGACGAGGCGATCGAGGTGGTCGGGGTCAACCGGCCCGGCGAGCGGCTGACCGAGGGAGAGACCACGTCGCGGTAGTGGCGCACCAGCAGCTCGTTGACCGCCTGCCACGTCCGGCCGCGGACGCTCTGCCGCGCGGCCAGCGCCATCCGCTGCCGACGCACCGGCTGGGTGAGGAGGTGCTCGACGTGCGCGACGAGCTCGGCCGCGTCGCCGGGCTCGTAGAGGTAGCCCGCGACGGTGTCGTCGACCACGTCGATCGGGCCGCCCGCGCGCGGCGCGACGACCGGGACGCCGCTGGCCAGCGCCTCCTGCGCCGACTGGCAGTAGGTCTCGTGACGACCGGTGTGCACGAACACGTCGAGCGAGGCGTACGCCGCCGCGAGGTCGTCGCCGTGCAGCACCCCGAGGAACGCCGCGTCGGGCAGGAGCGAGCGCAGGCGGGCCTCCTCGGGACCGCCGCCGACCAGCACCAGCCGCACGCCGGGCAGGCGGTCGACGTGGGCGAGCAGCTCGAGCTCCTTCTCCGGCGCCAGCCGGCCGACGTACCCGACGAGGTGCTCGCCGTGGGGCGCCAGCCGGGCGCGCAGCGCGTCGTCGCGGCGACCGGGGTGGAACAGCTCCTGGTCCACGCCGCGCGGCCACCGCGCCACGTCGACGATGCCGAGCCGGGCGAGCTGGTCCATGCTCGCCGTCGACGGGGCGAGCGTGCGGTCGACGCCCCCGTGGATCCGGCGGGTCAGCGACTCCATCGCGCGGGCGCCGCCCGGGACGGCATAGCGCTCCGCGAAGCCGACGAGGTCGGTCTGGTAGATCGCGACCGTCGGGATGCCGAGCGAGCGGGCGGCCTTGGCGGCCTGGTAGCCGAGCGCGGCCGGCGAGGCGATGTGGACGACGTCCGGCCGGAACCGCTGCATGACGGCCCGGAGCCGGCGCCGGGTCTCCAGACCGATGCGGAACTCGGCGTAGAACGGCAGGTTGGCGCCGCGGGCGTGGGTGACCGGGAAGCCGGCGTACGTCGGCGGGCCGGTGGGCGCGACCAGCTCGGCCTCGTGGCCCTCGGCCGCCAGGTGCTCCAGCACCCGTCGCACCGAGTTGGTGACGCCGTTGACCTGGGGCAGGAAGGACTCGGTGACGACCAGGACGCGGAGCCGGGGCGCGAGCAGGACCATGCCCCGCACGCTAGGAAGCGGTGGGCAACGGACGCCCGGATCCACGCAGACGACACGTGAACGGTCGCCGACGAGGCGGCTCGGACCGAGTTGCTACTCCTTGGCGGCCAGCTGGCCGCAGGCGCCGTCGATCTCGCGGCCGCGGGTGTCGCGGACGGTCGTCGGGATGCCCTTGGCCTCGAGCCGGCGGACGAACTCGCGCTCGTCGGCCGGGTCGGAGGCCGTCCACTTCGAGCCCTCGATCGGGTTGAGCGGGATCAGGTTCACGTGCACCCAGCCCCAGTCGCCGTACGAGTTGAGCACGTCGCCGAGCAGGTCGGCGCGGTGCGCCTGGTCGTTGATGCCGCGCATCATGGCGTACTCGATCGACACGCGCCGCTTGGTGACGCGGGCGTAGTTCCACGCGGCCTCGACGGTCTCGGCGACCGAGAAGCGGGTGTTGATCGGGACCAGCTCGTTGCGCAGCTCGTCGTCGGGGGCGTGGAGGCTCAGCGCGAGCGTGACCGGGATGCCCTCCTCGGTCAGCTGGTTGATCCGCGGCACGAGACCCACGGTCGAGACGGTGATGCCGCGGGCGCTCATGCCCAGGCCGGACGGCGACGGGTCGACGAGGCGGCGTACGGCGCCGATGACGGCCTTGTAGTTGGCGAGCGGCTCGCCCATGCCCATGAAGACCACGTTGGAGACGCGGCCCGGGCCGCCGGGGACCTCGCCGCGCGCCATCGAGCGGGCGCCCGCGACGACCTGCTCGACGATCTCGGCGGTCGACATGTTGCGCTGCAGGCCGCCCATGCCGGTCGCGCAGAACGGGCAGGCCATGCCGCAGCCGGCCTGGCTCGAGACGCAGACGGTGGCGCGGTCGGGGTAGCGCATCAGCACCGACTCGACGAGGGCGCCGTCGAAGAGCTTCCACAGCGTCTTGCGCGTGGTGCCCTTGTCGGCCTCCAGCGTGCGCAGCGGCGTCATCAGGTCGGGCAGCAGCGCGGCGACGAGCTCGTCGCGCTGGGTGGCCGGGAGGTCGGTCATCTCGGCCGGGTCGTCGACCAGGCGGCCGAAGTAGTGGGTGGAGAGCTGCTTGGCGCGGAAGCCGGGCAGTCCCATCTCCTCGAGCAGGGCCAAGCGGTCGGCGTCGTCGAGGTCGGCGAGGTGCCGCGGGGGCTTCTTGCGGCCGCGGGGCTCGTCGAAGACGAGGGGCAGGGTCTTGATGGGCTCTACGGTCTCGGACATCGCTCCCGAGTCTCCCACCCCGGAGGTCACCGGAGCGAGTCGGCAGATCCGGGCTAGGCGTCGACCATGAAGTAGAGCACCAGCGACGCGACGCCCAGCACGACCAGCGCCGTGACGAGCATGCCGACGAACATGAACTGGGCGAAGCGGCGGGTCTTGCGCTTGACCAGCATGAAGATCGGCAGCGCCAGGGCCAGCAGCACGAGGGGGAAGAGCTGCTCCGCGGTGTCGTGGGAGAAGAGCAGTCGCAGGATGCCGACGAACGCGCCCGGCAGGGCGGTGACGAAGAGCATGCCGGCGAAGAAGCCCGTGATCCCCGCGAACGTGGGGTGGCTGTGGTGCCACCACTGGAACCGGGTGCGCTCCTGCGGAGCCTCGACGTCGTGCACCTGTTGCGTCTCCACGCCTCCAATGTAGGCCGTCGTGGACCTCGAGCTCGGCGGGCACGCGGCACGATGAACTTCCACCCGTGCGCGTGGAAGTACACGGCCCGGACAGGCTGCTGAGCGTGACCCCCGATGAACTTCCACCCGTACGCGTGGAAGTCCATCTGGGGGTCAGGTGGGCACGCTGATCGCGTCGGCATCGTCAGCGCCGTCCAGCGCCGGGACGCAGCGCGTCGAGCCAGCCGCATCAGTAGACGAGGTAGTAGAGCACCAGCCAGATCGGGGCGATCGTGGCGAGGAGCGAGTCGAGCCGGTCCATCAGGCCGCCGTGGCCGGGGATGACCTGGCTCATGTCCTTGATGCCGAGGTCGCGCTTGATGACCGACTCGCACAGGTCGCCGAGGGTCGCCATCACGGCCGTGATGATGCCGAGGATCACGCCGACCCACCAGTCGCCGCCGAGGAAGGAGCTCACCAGCCAGACGCCGACCGCGGTGGTCGCGACGAGCGAGCCGGCGAAGCCCTCCCACGACTTCTTGGGCGAGATGACCGGGGCCATCGGGTGCTTGCCGAACAGCACGCCCGCGACGTAGCCGCCGGTGTCGGAGGCGACCACGATCGCGATGAACGTGATGACGCCGCGTACGCCGGGGTCGTCGACGTCGAGGCCGACGGAGGGGTTCGTGCCGCCCTCACCGAGCAGCAGGGCGACGAAGGAGGCGAGGAACGGGACGTAGACCAGGGTGAAGACCGAGGCGGTGGCGTTCTTGACGTAGCCGTCCACACCGCGCCGCAGCAGCCACAGCATGATCACCAGGGCGGTGACGGCGGTGGCGGTGACGAGCGCGGGCGCGCCCCAGACGTACGCGACGACCACCATCACCACGCCGCCGGCCATCAGCGGCTGCTCGGGGATGTCGATGTCCTTGGCGGCGAGCCCCTGGTGCAGCTCCCACACAGCGACGACCACCGCGATCGCGACGATCCCCATGAACGCCGTCTTCCAGAGGAGGAGCGACAGCAGGATCGCCCCGACGAGCGCGAGGGCCGAGATGACGGCCGCGCGCAGGTCGCGACCGGCGCGGCCGTGGTCCTTCTTGATCGCTTCGGAGGGCTCGATCGGCGGCTGGGGCGCGTCGGCTGCGGGCGGCTCGGAGGTCGTCATGGGTGGGTGCTCAGACCTCGAGCAGCTCGGATTCCTTGTGCTTGAGCAGCTCGTCGATCTTGTCGGTGTGGGTCTTGGTCGCCGCGTCGAGGCGCTTCTCGGCGCCCGTGACGTCGTCCTTGCCCACGTCGCCGTCCTTCTCGAGCTTCTCGAGCGCCTGCTTCGCCGTACGGCGGATGTTGCGCACCGAGACCCGGCCGTCCTCGGCCTTGCCCCGCGCCAGCTTGATGTACTCCTTGCGGCGCTCCTCGGTCAGCTCGGGGAAGACGCAGCGCAGCACCTTGCCGTCGTTGGAGGGGTTGACGCCGAGGTCGGAGTCGCGGATCGCCCGCTCGACCGCCGGCATCGCGCCCTGGTCGAAGACCTGGATCAGGATCGTGCGCGCGTCCTGCGAGGTGAAGCTCGCCAGCTGCTGCAGCGGGGTCTGGGTGCCGTAGTAGTCGGCCGTGATCTTGGCGAACATCGCCGGGTTGGCGCGGCCGGCCCGGATCGCGGCGAACTCCTCGCGGGTCGCCTCGACGGACTTGCCCATCTTGGCGTCGGCATCCTTCATGACGTCGTTGATCACAGCGGCACTCTCTCTCGTCGTACGTCTGGGCGCGGGTGGTCGGTCGGCCCGGTCAGGCCGAGCTCACCAGCGTGCCGATCTTCTCACCTCGCACCGCGCGCACGATCGTGCCCGGAGTGGAGAGGTTGAAGAAGACCATGTCCATCTTGTTGTCGCGGGCCATGGCGATGCCCGTCGCGTCGGCGACCTTGAGGTCGCGGGCGAGGTACTCGTCGTAGGTGAGGTTGTCGAACTTCACCGCGTCGGGGAACTTGTGCGGGTCGGAGTCGTAGACCCCGTCCACGCCCTGCTTGCCCATCAGGATCACCTCGCAGCGCGTCTCCAGAGCCCGCTGCGCCGCGACGGTGTCGGTGGAGAAGAACGGCATGCCGGCGCCGGCGCCGAAGATCACGACGCGGCCCTTCTCCATGTGCCGCATCGCGCGTCGGGGGATGTAGGGCTCGGCGACCTGGCCCATCGTGATGGCCGTCTGCACCCGGGTCTCGACCCCGTGCTTCTCGATCAGGTCCTGCAGGGCGAGGCAGTTCATCACCGTGCCGAGCATGCCCATGTAGTCGGCCCGGGCCCGGTCCATGCCGCGCTGCTGGAGCTCGGCGCCGCGGAAGAAGTTGCCGCCGCCGACCACGATGGCGATCTGCACGCCCGACTTGGCCACCTCGGCCACCTCGCTCGCGAGAGCGTTGATGACGTCGAGGTCGAGCCCGACCTCTCCGCCTCCGAACACTTCACCGGAGAGCTTGAGCAGGACTCGCTTGTACGCCGTCACTTGCATCCCTTCACAGGCCACGTGGTCCCCAGAAACCTACCGGCCAGTGGGGTCGGTGGTCGAACCCGCACACCCCGACGCGTGGCGTCGCCACGAAATGCGACCGGGGCCCGTACGCCGATGCGTACGGGCCCCGGTCGGTGATCGGGTGGTGCGTGCGTCAGGCGCCGACCTCGAAGCGGGCGAACCGCTTGACGGTGGTGCCGGCGGCGTCCAGGACGGCCTTGACGCTCTTCTTGGACTCGGTGACCGACTCCTGCTCGAGCAGGACGATCTCCCGGTAGAACCCACCGAGGCGACCCTCGACGATCTTGGCGATCGCCTGCTCGGGCTTGCCCTCCTCGCGGGTCTTCTGCTCGGCGATGGAGCGCTCGGACTCGACGACGTCGGCCGGGACCTCGTCGCGCGTGAGGTACTGCGCCTTCATCGCGGCGATCTGCATCGCGGCGGCGCGGGCGGCGGCCTCGTCACCCTCGAACTCCACGAGCACGCCGACGGCGGGCGGGAGGTCGGCGGCACGCTTGTGCATGTAGGTGACCGTGGTGCCCTCGAAGTAGGCGACCTCGCCCAGCTCGATCTTCTCGCCGATGGTGATCGCCAGGTCCTGGACGACCTCGCCGACGGTCTTGCCGTCGAGCTCGGCGGCCTTGAGGGCCTCGATGTCGGTCGCCTTGACCGCGTCGGCCACGTCGGCGATCTGCTGCGCCTTGGCGATGAAGTCCTCGTTCTTGGCGACGAAGTCGGTCTCGCTCTTGAGCTCGACCAGCGCGTTGCCGGAGGTGGCGACGAGTCCGGCGACGGCCTCGCGCTCGGCGCCGCGGGCGGCAGCCTTGGCGGCACCCTTGACGCGGAGCAGCTCGACGGCCTTGTCGAAGTCGCCGTCGGCCTCGGTGAGCGCCTTCTTGCAGTCCATCATCCCGGCCTGGGTCAGCTCACGGAGCTTCTTGACGTCGGCGGCGGTGAAGTCGGCCATGATCCTTCTTCCTCGAAAGTCTGGGGCAGTTCTGGGGTGGTCGTGCTGGTGGGACGAGCGAAGGCCGGCCGCGGGTCTCCCCGCGGCCGGCGTCCGACATCAGTCCTTCTTGGCTGCAGCCTTCTTCGCGGGCTTGGCCTCGGTCTCGGCGGGTGCGTCGGCGCAGCCTCGGCCTCGGCGGGAGCCTCGGTCGCAGCCTCGGTCTCGGCGGGAGCCTCGGTCGCGGCCTCGGTCTCGGCAGGAGCCTCGGCGGCGGCCTCGGTCTCGGCAGCAGCCTCGGTCGTCGGTCGCCGTCTCGGCGGGAGCCTCGGTCACGGCCTCGGCAGCGGCCTCGGCCTGCGGGGCCTCGGCAGCGGCACCGGTCGCCTCGGAGGCGGGGGCCTCGGTGGCGGCGTCGCCACCGGTCGCGGCGACGGCGGTCTTCTCGGCGTCACCCTGCAGCAGCTCGCGCTCCCACTCGGCCAGGGGCTCCTCGGCGCCGACGGACTCGGCACCGTCGGTGGCCTTGGCGCCCGAGCGGGCGACGAGGCCCTCGGCCACGGCGTCGGCGACCACGCGGGTCAGCAGGCCGACCGCGCGGATGGCGTCGTCGTTGCCCGGGATCGGGAAGTCGACGAGGTCGGGGTCGCAGTTGGAGTCCAGGATGCCGATGATCGGGATCCGGAGCTTGCGGGCCTCCTCGACGGCGAGGTGCTCCTTGTTGGTGTCGACGATCCACACCGCGGAGGGGACCTTGGTCATCTCACGGATGCCGCCGAGGGTCTTCTCGAGCTTGGTGTGCTCCCGCCTCATCTGCAGGAGCTCCTTCTTCGTGCGACCCGAGCCCGCGACCGTGTCGAAGTCGACGTCGTCGAGCTCCTTGAGGCGGTTGATCCGCTGGTGCACGGTCTGGAAGTTGGTGAGCATGCCACCGAGCCAGCGCTGGTTGACGTAGGGCATCCCGACGCGCGTCGCCTGCTCGGCGATGGCCTCCTGGGCCTGCTTCTTGGTGCCGACGAACATCACGACACCGCCCTTGGCGACGGTCTCCTTGACGAAGGCGTACGAGCGGTCGATGTAGGCCAGCGACTGCTGCAGGTCGATGATGTAGATGCCGTTGCGCTCGGTCATGATGAAGCGCTTCATCTTGGGGTTCCACCGACGGGTCTGGTGACCGAAGTGGACGCCGCTCTCGAGCAGCTGGCGCATGGTGACGACTGCCATGGGTTCTCCTGTGGTGACGGAGACGCTCACCGACGGTGCCCGACCTTGAAGCAGGCCGGGCCGGGAGCGTGACTCCTGTGTGGTTTTCAGTTGCTGCACACGACGGGTGCCGGGTGCCCTGACGCTCACACGCCGGTCCGACCCGCGCCCACTCCGATGGACCTGGAGCTGGCGCGGAACTGAGGGCCGACGTCCACGGGTGGCTCGGAACCAGGGATGCATTCCGACGCGGGCTGCGAACGTGCGAAGTCAGTCCATGAGGACTGCTCCGCACATCGTAGGCCAGCGCCCCGCCGAGGGCGAATCGCGCGGACCCCGTCCCCCGAGCGTGGGCCGAGCGTGGCTGGACGTGGCCGTCCGGCGTCCACAGAGTCGCCGCCAGGGCCGCTGTCCACAGGATGCCGTGGCGTACGCCGCGCGCCGGTGTCGGGCGGCCCACGCTGGCCGGGTGCGACTGCTGACGGGTGTCCTGCTGATGTGCCTCCTGCTGGGTCTCCCCCGGCCCGCGGCGGCTGCTACCGAGCCGATCGGCAGCTGGCCGCTCGACCCCGCCCCCGAGGTCGTGCGCGGCTTCGAGCCGCCCCCGTCGCCCTATGCCTCCGGGCACCGCGGCGTCGACCTCGCCGGGGCGCCGGGGCAACCGGTCCTGGCCGCCCTGCCGGGGACGGTCGGCTTCGCCGGGTCGATCGGCGGCAAGCCGGTCGTGACCGTCCTGCACGGCGGTCGTCGTACGACCTATGAGCCGGTCGTGGCCTCGGTCGAGCCCGGCCAGGAGGTCGCGGCGGGCGACGTGCTCGGCCGGCTCGTGCCCACCGACAGCCACTGCTTCCCGGCCGCCTGCCTGCACTGGGGACTGATCGAGGGCACCGGGGACGACGAGGTGTACGTCGACCCGCTGACGCTGGTCGGTGGCGGGCCGGTGCGGCTGCTGCCCCTGTGGCGCGACGAGCCGGTCACGCTGCGGCAGCCCTGGACGCCCGTGCTCGACCGGTGGCGACGTCCGCTCGACTGGCTGGCCTGATCCGACAGGGTCTCGACTGACGCCGGTCGCCTCCTCGTTCCTCGGCGGCGCGGCTCACGTCGACCACCACGAACGGAGCCGCTGCGCGTCGCCGTCACGCCCGCGGGTGGGCCTGCTGGTAGGCCCGGCGCAGCCGGTCGGTCGTGACGTGGGTGTAGAGCTGCGTCGTCGCGAGGGAGGCGTGCCCGAGCAGCTCCTGCACCGAGCGCAGGTCGGCACCGCCCTCGAGCAGGTGGGTGGCCGCGGTGTGCCGCAGGCCGTGCGGCCCGATGTCGGGCGCGCCGGGGACCTCGGCGATGCGCTGGTGCACGAGCTGGCGGACGGCTCGCTGGTCGATCCGGCGACCGCGCGCGCCGAGGAACAGCGCCGTCCCCGATCCCTCGATCCGCAGCGCCGGCCGGCCGGACCTGAGCCAGCGGTCGACGGCCCGGCCGGCCGGGGTGCCGTAGGGCACCGAGCGCTCCTTGCGGCCCTTGCCGAAGACCCGGACGACCCGGCGTTCGTCGTCGACGTCATCGAGGTCGAGCCCCACGAGCTCACCCACCCGGATGCCGGTGGCGTAGAGCAGCTCGAGCATCGCCACGTCGCGGATCCCGACCGGGGTGTCGTCGTCGGCCAGGTCGGCGGCCGCCCGGATCAGCGCCTCGGCCTCGTCGGCGCGCAGGACCGGCGGCAGGGTCTTGTGCTTCTTCGGCGAGCCCAACGCGGCTCCCGGGTCGGACGGCAGCCGCCCGGTGCGGTGCAACCAGGCGGTGAACACCCGGGCCGCGGTCGCCCTCCGTGCGATCGTCGTACGGCTGCGGCCGGAGGTCTGCAGCCTGGCCAGCCAGCTGCGGAGCGTACGGAGGTCGAGGTCGGTGACGTCGTGGACGCTGAGCCGGACGCAGTGGTCGAGCAGGCTCGAGATGTCGCCGAGGTAGGCCCGGACCGTGTGGGGGGCCAGGTCGCGCTCGGAGACGAGGTGGCGCTCGTAGTCGCCGAGCAGGCGCACGAACGGCTCGGGCAGGCCGTCCTCCTGCGCGCTCCTCCGCTGCGCCCCGACTCTCGCTCATCCTCGGATCGTAGGCGCGGAGGGCCCCTCGGGCCGGGACCCGTCACCGGCTGCCCGCGAGTCGCCAGCCGTCGTCGCCGTGCACGACGAAGCCCTTCACCTCGAGCCGGCTCAGTGCGCTGACCGTGTCGCGTACGTGCAGGAGGCTGAGCCGGGCGATGCCGTCGACGCCGAGCGGGACGACCGACGGCACCTGCTCCAGCACCGTCCGCTCGACGGGGGTCAGCCGGTCGCGCGGTCGTTCGGGGCCGCGCGGCTCCTCGACGAGGCGTGCCCCGATCCCACCGATCGCCTCCAGCACCTGGGAGCCGTGGGTGACCACGGTCGCGCCGCCGCTCCGCAGGTGCTGGTGCACGCCCATCGAGGTGTAGCTGGTGACCGGCCCGGGCACGCACATGACGGGTCTGCTCATCTGCTCCGCCCACCGGACGGTGTTGAGCGCGCCGCTGCGCAGCGCCGCCTCGACGAGCACCGTGCCGCGGGTCAGTGCCGCGATCAGCCGGTTGCGGGCCAGGAACCTCAGCTGGGTCGGCCCCGAACCGGGCGGCTGCTCGGAGACCAGTGCGAACTCGGCGGCGAGATGGGCCAGCAGGGCGTGGTGCTTCTGCGGGTAGACCCGGTCCACTCCGCACGCGAGCACCGCGACGGTCGCGCCGCCCGCCAGCAGGGCGGCGTCGTGGGCGACGAAGTCGATGCCGAGGGCGCCCCCCGACACCACGGGCACCGACGCCAGCGCGAGGTGACCGGCGATCGCTCGGGTCATCTCCACTCCGTAGACCGACGCCGCACGCGAACCGACCACCGCGACCGACCCACCGAGCTCGGTCAGCGGCATGGGACCGCGGACCCAGATGCCGGGTGGGGTGCCGCCGAAGCTCAGCGCGGTGGACTCGGTGGTCGGGTCCCGGTGGTCGAGCTGGTCGACGTGATCGAGGTCGTCGAGCCCCGCCGGCCACTCGGGGTCCCCCGGCACGAGGAAGCGGATCCCCTTGCGGTCGGCCTTCTCGAGCTCACGCGCGGGATCGACCTCGGCCAGCCGCTCGGCCAGTCCGCTCCCGGGCTTGGGCACCAGCTGCGACTCCAGCGCCCGGCGGGGCCCGAGCTCGTTCACCAGTCGGGAGGTCGTCATGTCGCCCGGCTCGATGCCGCAGCTCAGCACGACCCGGGCCAGCCGGTCGGCCTCCGGCGCCCCGCCCACGGCCGTCACGACGCAGCCGCCGCGACCACGCGCGCCGGCAGGCTGCGGGCCGGATCGCTGGAGCGCAGGGCGAGGGCGACGCGCGCCGCGTCGAGCCCGGGACGCGACGCTCCGGCGCAGTCGGCGACGGTCCACGCCAGCCGCTGGACCCGGGTGAGTCCGCGCCGGGTGAGTCGGCCGTCGGCGAGCTCCTGGTCGATCTCGTGCTGGGCGTCCGGATCGAGCGGCCAGCACTCGTCGAGGACGACTCCGGGCACGGACGAGTTGAGCGACCACGGGCGGTCACGGAAGCGGCGCGCCTGCCGGGCTCGCGCGTCAGCGACGCGCGCGCGGACGTCGTCGGACGACTCCGCCGGGCTCCCCCACGCGCTGGGCGTCCGGCGCGCCTGGGGGCGTACCTCCATCCAGATGTCCACCCGGTCGACGATCGGCCCGCTGAGCCTGCGCAGGTAGTGGGCGCGCTGCACCTCGCTGCAGTCGCAGGCGCCGCCCGAGAGTCCGTGGAACTTGCCGCACGGGCAGGTGTTGGCTGCCAGCACGACCAGGGAGCGGGCGGGGTAGGTGGCGGACTCCTCGCCGCGGGCGATGGTCACCTCGCCCGCCTCGAGCGGCTCGCGCATCGCCTCGATCACGTCGGACCGGAAGTGGGGGAACTCGTCGAGGAAGAGCACGCCGTGGTGGGCGAGGCTGACCTGGCCGGGGCGTACGCGTCCGGTGCCGCCACCGAGGACGCTCGCGCTGCTGGCGGTGTGGTGGGGCGCGAACCACGGCGGCCTGCGCAGCAGTCCCGCGCCGTCGGAGAGGGCGCCGGCCACCGAGTGGAGCGCGGTCACCTCCAGCGACTGCTCGACCGTGAGGTCGGGCAGGATCGAGGGGATCCGCTCGGCGACGGACGTCTTCCCCGTGCCGCGCGGGCCGACCAGCATCAGCGGGTGCCCGCCGGCGGCGGCGACCTCGACGGCGTAGCGGACGTCCTCGAGCCCGTCGAGGTCGGCCAGGTCGACGTCGGCCAGCCGGCCGTCGCCCCGCCAGGTCGCGAGCGCGGTGGCGGACGCGGCGACCACCGGTGGCGCCTCGGGGACCTCCACGCCGCGCAGCACGGCGGAGACCTGGGCCAGTGAGCGCACCCCGAACACGGTCATGCCCGGCACGAGTCCCGCCTCGGCCGCCTGCGGCTCGGGCACGAACACCTTGGTGATCCCGTGGGCGGCTGCGGCGATCACCATGGGCAGGACACCCGGCACCGGCCGCAACCCGCCCGACACGGACAGCTCGCCGACGAAGGCCCAGCCGTCGAGGAGGTCGGGGGTGAGGTCCTCGTGCTTCTTGTCCGCCGCCATCACCGCGACGGCGATGGCCACGTCGTAGTGGGTGCCGCTCTTGGGGAGGTCCGCGGGCGACAGCAGGATCGTCACCCGCTTGGTCGCCGGCCAGCGTCCGCAGTCGTTGTTGATCGCCATCCGCACCCGGTCGCGGGCCTCGGAGAGGGCCTTGTCGACGCGTCCGACGATCGTGGTGTTGACCAGGCCGGGCGAGACGTCGACCTGGACGTCGATCACGTGGCCGTCAGCACCTTTGAGGGCCAGGGAGCGCGCGGTCGCGAAGGCCATCAGCCGACCCCCTCGACGTGCTCGACCTCGACCGGCCGGCCCGGCGGCGTGAGGACGCCGACCAGGTCGACGCGGATGTCGTCGGGATGGCAGTCGTGCACGCGCAGCCAGCGGGCGCCCAGCCGCCGCAGCCGGTCGGCCTTGCGGCGGTCCACCGCCTCGAGCGGGTCGCCGTAGTCGGTCGACGTGCGGGTCTTGACCTCGCAGATCACCAGGACGTGGCCGTCGCGCAGGACCAGGTCGATCTCGCCGGCGTCGCAGCGCCAGTTGCGGTCGAGCAGGACCATCCCGCGCTGGGTGAGGTGGCGGGCCGCGATCGTCTCGCCGCGCTCCCCCAGCAGGCGGTTGTGCTCGGCGAGCGGGTCGCGCGTGAACGGTGTGGCGGCGGGTCGAGCCATCGTGGGTGCCTTCCGAGGTGGTCCGGTTCGAGGGGAACCAGCACACCGCGCGGCACCGACGACCGAGGGCCACCCGGCACGACGGCTGTGGAGAAGGCCGCGATGGGGCTGCCTGTGGACGGTGACTGGGCCGGAAGGCGCGGTCGATCAGTCCTTGGGCGGGTCGATCTCCCGGGGAGCGAGCTCCTCCACGTTGACGTCCTTGAAGGTGAGCACCTTGACGTTCTTGGCGAAGCGAGCGGGGCGGTACATGTCCCAGACCCAGGCGTCGGTCATCGACACCTCGAAGAACACGTCACCGCTCTCCGAGCGCGCCTTCACGTCGACCTGGTTGCACAGGTAGAAGCGGCGGTCGGTCTCGACGACGTACTTGAAGATGCCGACCACGTCGCGGTACTCGCGATAGAGGGTGAGCTCCATCTCGGTCTCGTACTTCTCGAGATCCTCCGCGCTCATGCGCCCTCCTCCGTCGTCGCGGGCGTGGTGTCCGCCCGCTCCCCCGCACCGTCTGCGCCGACACTAGTGGCCGCGATCCTCGGCGAGCGGCTCGAGGCCCGCGGCGCGTCGGACGTTGACGAAGCGCATCCGGTGCTGCGGGCACGGACCGTGCTCGAGGAGCGCGGCGTCGTGCTCCGAGGTGCAGTAGCCCTTGTGGGTCCTGAAGTCGTAGGCGGGCCACGACTCGTGCATCTCGACCATCAACCGGTCCCGGGTGACCTTGGCGATCACGGAGGCGGCGGCGATGCACGCGGCGACGCGGTCGCCCTTCCACACCGCGAGCCCCGGCACGCCGAGGCCGTCGACGGGGAAGCCGTCGGTGAGGACGTACGACGGACGCGTCCCGAGCCGGGCCACCGCGCGGCGCAGCGCCTCGAGGTTGGCGACGTGCATCCCGAGCCGGTCGCACTCCTCGGACTCGATCACCACGACCGACCACGACAGCGCGCGGCGTACGACCTGGGCGTAGACGCGCTCGCGCGCCGCCTCGGTGAGCAGCTTGCTGTCGGCCAGGCCGGGCACGATGCCGGCCTTGCCGGGCGGGAGCACGACGGCGCCCGCGACGAGCGGCCCGGCACACGCTCCCCGGCCGGCCTCGTCGACGCCGGCGACGGGCTCGAGGCCCGCGCGGCGCAGCGCGCGCTCGTAGCCGTAGAGCCCGGCGTCACGGCGTACGGTCACGCCGCTCGGCAGGGGCGCGGGAAGCGGCGAGGGGGCGGTCATCGCGGCCCCGCTCACGAGGACGGGTCCGGCACGTCCTCGAACGTGGCCGGGCGGGTGTTCCAGCGGAAGCGGTCGGCGGGCCACAGCAGCACGAAGACCTTGCCGACCACGAGGTCGACCGGGACGAACTCGTCCCCCGGGACGCACTCGGTCTCGTCGGGGCGGCACATCTTCTGCGAGGAGTCGGCCGAGCGGGAGCGGTTGTCGCCCATCACGAAGATGTGCCCCTCGGGGATGGGGCCGACGGTCCACTTCTCGTCGCACTTGCCGCCGGTGGGCATCGGGCCGTTGCACGTGGCGTCGATGCGCTTGACGTAGGCGCCCTCGTTGAGCGGCTGGCCGTTGACGATGAGCCGGCCCCGGTCGTCGCAGCACTCGATGGTGTCCCCGGCGGTGCCGATCACGCGCTTCACGAGGTGGCCACCGGTCGGGTAGAGGCCGATCTTGGCCATCACCTGCGCGACGGGGTTGGTGGGTCCGGCGCTCTCGGTGGGCGGCAACCAGCCGCCCGGGTCCTTGAAGACCACGACGTCGCCGCGCTCGGGCTCGTCGTCGCCCCAGTAGGACACCTTCTGGATGAGGATCCGGTCGTTGAGGATCAGCCCCGGCTCCATCGACTCCGAGGGGATGTAGAACGCCTGGACGAAGAAGGTCTTGATGACGATGGCCAGGACCAGCGCCACGCCCAGCAGCAGGATCGTCTCCTGCCACAGCGGGAGCTGCTTGCGCTTGGACCGGCCCGCTCGCGCCGTCGTCCGAACGACCGCCGGAACCAGAGGACCGCGGTCCCTCGTCCATCGAGATGGACGAAGAACCGCGGTCATCAGAAGTCACGCGCAGAGACTAGCCAGTCACTGGTCGAACCCGCGCCTCGCGGCGCGAGTCGGTGGATCACGCCTCGCGGCGCTCCTTGATCTTGGCGGCCTTGCCGCGCAGGTTGCGCAGGTAGTAGAGCTTGGCGCGGCGGACGTCACCGCGGGTCACGATCTCGATGGTCTCGAAGATCGGGGAGTTCAGCGGGAACGTGCGCTCGACGCCGACGCCGAAGGAGACCTTGCGGACGGTGAAGGTGCGGCCGATGCCCGAGCCGTGGATGCGGATCACGACGCCCTGGAAGACCTGGACGCGCGAGCGGCTGCCCTCGATCACCTTGACGTGGACCTTGATGGTGTCGCCGGCGCGGAACGCCGGGACGTCGTCGCGCTTGAGGGCGTTGCCGAGGTCGGCGATGACGTTGGTCATGACGTGCTCCTATGCGAGTGCCACAGGTCAACCGCGCGGTGTTCAAAGAGATTTGGGGTGGGTGACGGATCGGTTGGTGCCCGGTGTGGCCGGCCGGCGCGCCCCCTGTGGCAGGTGCGGTACGGCGGATCCCCGGGGCGGTGCATCGACTGATGCGTCCGGGCGACCCTGGCCTCGAGCGGACCAAGGGTGAAGTCTGCCAGAGCGTGGCGTCAGCGGGAAATCCGGCGAGCGGCCTTCTTGGTCATCACCACGGCTCCGGGTGGCGCCGTGCGATCGGCGCGCAGCCGGAACCCGGCCTTCTTGTACATCCGCTGGTTGTCGGCCGACCCCGCACCGGTGAAGAGGACGTAGGTCGCCACCTCGGCCGGCGCGAGGTCCTCGACCAGCTCCAGGAGGGCGCGGCCCAGCCCGCGCCCCTGGAGGTCCGGGGCGACCATGATCCGCCCGATGTCCCACTCCCCGTGCGAGTCGAGGCGACCACGTACGGCGCCGACGAGCCGGCCCGACGACGGCTCGCGGACGACCCGCACGGTCCACTCCGCCAGCCCGCGGCGTACGTCGTCGAGCGACTCGCGCAGGGCCGGGATCACCACGCCCGGGTTGGCCTCCATCTCCTGGAGCCAGCAGGCGCGCTGGAGGGTGTAGAGCTCGCCGGCGTCGGCAGGGACGGCGGGGCGTACGTCGAGGTCGGCGAGGCCGGAGACGACCCCGGTGGCCGGCAGCAGGTCGGGCCGGCGCTCGGCCGTACGGCGCTCGGCCTGGGCGCGGCGCCAGTCGGCGATCCGGCGCGTGGTCGCCGGAGAGGAGCACCTCGGGGACGTCGCGGCCCTCCCAGGAGGCGGGCTTGGTGTAGACGGGGTACTCCAGCAGGCCGTCGACGTGCGACTCCTCCGCCAGCGACTCCGCGTTGCCCATGAAGCCCGGCAGGAGGCGTACGACGGCCTCCGTGATCGCCAGCGCGGCCACCTCGCCGCCGTTGAGGACGTAGTCGCCGAGGGAGACCTCGCGCACCGTGCCGAGCGTCGCGGCGTGCTCGATGACCCGCTGGTCGATGCCCTCGTAGCGTCCGCAGGCGAAGACGAGGTGCTCGTGGGCGCTGAGCTCCTGGGCGAGGGCCTGGGTGAACGGCTCGCCGCTCGGGGTGGTGAAGACGATCGTCGCGCCGCGGGCGACCTCGTCGAGCGCGCGTCCCCACGGCTCGGGCTTCATCACCATGCCCGCGCCGCCGCCGTAGGGCGTGTCGTCGACCGTGTGGTGGCGGTCGGTGGTCCAGTCGCGCAGGTCGTGGACCGCGAGCTCGAGCAGGCCCTTGTCGCGGGCCTTGCCCGGCAGGCTGAGCGAGAGCGGGGCGAGGTAGTCGGGGAAGATCGTGACGACGTCGATCCTCACGTCGGATCCTCGGCAACGTCCTCGGGGAAGGGCGCGACCAGGCCCGGCCGGTCGGCGACCACGACCCGGCCCGCGGCCAGGTCGACCTCCGGCACGAGCGCGGAGACGAACGGCACCAGGGTGTCGCGGCCGTCGGGCGTGCGGACGGTCAGCAGGTCCTGCGCCGAGCCGTGGACCACTGCCTTCACCTCGCCCAGGTGCGCGCCGTCGAGGTCGACCACGGCGAGCCCGATGAGCTGGTGGTCGTAGTACTCCTCGGGGTCCTCGGGCACCTCGTCGCTGCCGAGGGTGGCGTAGAGGACCGTGCCGCGCACGGCCTCGGCGGCGTTGCGGTCCTCGATCTCCTCGAACGCGACCAGCAGGGTGCTCTGGTGCCACCGGGCGCGAGTGACGGTGAGCGCCGACGGGCGACGGTCGGCGCCCGCAGGCGCCTCCGCGCGCAGCGTCGTACCGACGGCGAAGCGGCGCTCCGGCTCGTCGGTGCGTACGTCGAGGGTGACCTCGCCGCGGATGCCGTGGGGCTTGCCGATCCGGCCGACCACGACCTCGATGTCGTCCTGTCCCTGATCGCTCACGGCGTCAGCGTAGAGGGACTGGGCCGTGAGTCTCTCAGCGACTCAAGGCCGAGCGCGGGCCCGACGGTGGCGGCGGACGACATCGGATCGAGGCGTCGGGCTGTCGTGTGCCGCCACCTCGGCCCGAGCCCGTGTCGTCCGCCGCCACCTCGGCGCGCCGAAATGCGCGACGGGCGCCACCCCGGTGGGGTGGCGCCCGTCGATGCAGGCTGTGCGCTCGCAGACGACGAGGTCAGCGGCGCCGGTCGGTGTCCACGAAGTCCACCCGCGCCCCGCCGCGACCCGCGAGGGCCGAGACGACGGTGCGGAAGGCGGTCGCGGTGCGGCCGTTGCGGCCGATCACCTTGCCGAGGTCGTCGGGGTGCACCCGGACCTCGAGGATCGAGCCACGACGCAGCTGCTTGTCGCGGACCACGACGTCGTCGGGGTGGTCGACGATGCCACGCACCAGGTGCTCGAGAGCCTCGGCCAGCACGTCGCTCACGCCTCGCTCTTGCCGGCGTCCTCGGCGGTCACCGTCTCGGTGGCCTCCGCGGCGTCGGCTGCGCCCTCAGGAGTCTCGGACGCGGGAACCGGGGCCGGGGCCTCGGTCGCGGCCGGCGCCTCGGCGGCGGGCTCCTCGGTCTTCTCGACCTTCTCGGTCTTCTTCTCGGCCTTCTTCTTGGTCGTCGCGGCACCCTTGGGCTCCGCGGCGACCTCCTTGAGGGCCTCGTTGAAGATGTCGAGCTTGGAGCGCTTGGGCTCCTTCACCTTGAGGGTGCCCTCGGTGCCGGGGAGACCCTTGTGCTTCTGCCAGTCACCGGTGATCTTGAGGATCGCCTCGACGGCCTCGGACGGCTGCGCGCCGACGCCGAGCCAGTACTGCGCCCGGTCGGAGACGACGTCGATGAGGGACGGCTCCTCCTTGGGGTGGTACTTGCCGATCTCCTCGAGCACCTTGCCGTCGCGCTTCTTGCGCGAGTCGACGACGACGATGCGGTACTGCGGCACCCGGATCTTGCCCAGGCGCTTCAAACGAATCTTGACGGCCACGTGTGTGGTGTCTCCTCAGGAATTGTCGTGGTTGAGCGACCCTCGCCAGGTGGGGTACCGGGTCTGGTCACTCGATGGGCGCTGCGTCGCTCGGATGAGAGGGTCCGGGCGCACAGGACACAAGGAGAGATTCTGCCAGACGCAGGCGGCGGGTCACCAATCGCGTACGCCGCGACGGCTCAGGCGGCGTCGAGGCCGATGAAGGAGCGCACCGCGACGGCGCCGGTCACCTCGACCGCCACGTCCCCCCGGTCGAAGTCCTCGGGCGTCAGGACCAGTCCTTGGTTGAGCGCCAGCTCGTCCTGTCGCTTGATCCGATGGACCACGGTGGGCCGGAAGCCGACCTTGCGCGAGACGCCGAGCGAGGCGGGGTTGTCGAGGAACGCCGCGGAGGTGATCTCCTCGAAGCCGAGGTGGTCGAACAGCAGGGCACACATCGCACGCCGCATCACGGTGCCGAGGCCGCGCCCCTGGAACTCCCGGCCCAGCCACGACCCGGTCTCACCCGTCCGCGTGACCGGGAAGTTCTTGGCTGCGACGCCCTGGGCGCCGATCACCCGGCCGTCGAGCAGCACCGCGAGGTCGAGGCAGAAGTCGTCGGGCGTGAAGGTCGAGCGCTTGCCCCAGTGGTAGGCCGCGGTGTTGCGCGACAGCTCGCCTGCGGGCGCCGCCGACCACGGGAAGTAGAACGGCATGGCGTCGGGCTCGTGGATCCCGGCCTCGGCGGTCGCGCACAGCTGGAGGATCAGGTCGTCGGTGAGGCCGCGCAGCTCGAGCGGTCCGGCGACCACGCGCAGCCCGAGCGGCGGGAAGAGGTCGGTGAGCGTCTGCATCCCTCCATTCTTCCCGACGCGCTCCGCGCTCGCCCACCGGACTCGTCGGCGCGCGAGGCAACGGAGACGCTCTCGGCACGTCTCCCGGTCATCACGTCGTTGCTGCTGCGCGAGCTCGACCCCGACCAGATGCACCTCCAGCACAACAAGGTGACGAACCTCCGGCTCGCCGCATCGCGGATGGACGGCCTGGTGATCGCGCCCGGCGAGACGTTCTCGTTCAACCGCGTCGTCGGCAGCTGCACCCGGCGCAAGGGCTACGTCGACGGGATGAAGCTCTCCAACGGCGAGGTCGAGGCCGCGTCGACGGCGGCTTCCAGTTCCGCACGTGGCTGGGTCCTGCGGCGCGAGGGCCGGGTCTACCGGCGCAACCAGATCTGGCGGCGTGCCGTCGACCGCCGCACCGGCGACCGGTGGGCGAGGAGCAGGTGTTGACCAACTGCGCGCTGGTGGTCTACGAGCCCGGCCCGACGTCGCGGTCATCGACCTCGACTGACGCCCCGCGCCACTCCGCGCAGCACGATCGCCGTCGGCGTACGGAGGACGGACAGGTCGTCGACCGGGTTGCGGTCGTAGACGACGAAGTCGGCCGACGCGCCCTCGTCGAGGCCGTCGACCCCGAGCCACTCGCGCGCCCGCCAGCTCGCTGCGCCGAGGGCGTCGTGGGCCGGGATCCCGATCCGCACCAGGGCCTCGATCTCGCCGGCGATGTTGCCGTGGCGGCTGATCCCGCCGCCGTCGGAGCCGGCGTAGATCGGCACGCCGGCGTCGTACGCCGCCATGATCGTGGCCGGCATCCGGGCGTAGAGGTCGGTCATCGTCGCGGCGTAGGTCGGGGAACTTCCCGCCCCCCGCGGCCGCGTGCTCGGGGAACTTGTCGAGCTGCATCACCGTGGGCACCAGCCGGGTGCCGTGCGCGACCATCGCGTCGATGAGGTCCTCGGTGAGCCCGGTGCCGTGCTCGATGCAGTCGATGCCGGCCTCGATCAGGCCGGGCAGCACGCCGTGGCCGAAGCAGTGCGCGGTGACCTTGGCGCCGTGGGCGTGGGCGGCGGCGATCGCGTCGGCGAACGCCTCGGCCGGGAAGGACGGCGCGAGGTCGCCCTCGTCGCGCGAGATCCAGTCGCCGACCAGCTTGATCCAGCCGTCGCCGTTGCGAGCCTCCTGGGCGGCGTACGTCGCCAGGTCGGCGGGCTCGACCTCGTGGGCGTAGCCGCGGATGTAGCGCCTGGTGGCGGCGATGTGGCGCCCGCAGCGGACCAGCCGCGGCAGGTCGTCGCGGTCGTGGACCCAGCGGGTGTCGGCGGCGGACCCGGCGTCGCGGATCAGGAGCGCCCCTCCGTCGCGGTCGGCGATCGCCTGCTGCTCGGTCTCGGCGTCGTCGGTCGCGCCGAAGTCGTCGAGGCCGAGGTGGCAGTGGGCGTCGACCAGTCCGGGCACGATCCAGCCCTCGGCGACGGTGTCGGCCCCGGTCTGGGGCTCGTAGGTGATGCGGCCGTCGACGACGTAGAGATCGCGTGTCTCACCCTCAGGGAGGACCGGTCCGCGGAATCGCTGGGCAGTCATGGCTCGACCCTAAGGTGCCCATCCGTCGGGGTGTAGGTGCCCTGCTCGGGCGCCTTTACCTTCGAAGCGATGTCCGGGGCGTGAGCCGTCCCGACCGGGGAGGTTCGCCCCACCTGACGACGCGGCTACCGCCGCGTGGCGACGGGCATCGTCTTGGGAGGTAAGACATGAAGACCACATCCAGAAGCTTCTCCACGGCGCTCACCACCGGCGTCCTCGGCCTCGTGATGGCCCTCGGCCTCGCCTCGGTCGGCATCGGCGCGGCCTCGGCCGCATCGGACACCACGTCCACCCGATCGGTCGTCGGCAAGTCCGACGCCGGCAAGATCACCAGCACCGTCAAGGGCAAGACGTCCGAGGGCGGCAAGGTGACCGGCTCGTTCACCCCGACCCGCTTCGTGGAGCGCGACGGCGTGCTCTACGCCCAGGGCTTCCTGCAGGGCAAGATCACCGGTGCAGACGGCTCGACCACGAAGTTCTCCGGGATCAAGAAGATGCCCGTGAAGTCGATCAACGGCCAGTCGACCACCGACGCCCGCACCGCGAACCGCGCGGCCGCGTGCGACATCCTCAACCTGGTGCTCGGCCCGCTGGACCTCAACATCCTCGGCCTGCAGGTGAGCCTGCAGCGCGTGGTGCTCGACATCGTCGCCGTCGCTGGTGCCGGCCAGCTCCTCGGCAACCTGCTCTGCGCGGTCGCCGGCCTGCTCGACGGCGGCCCGCTTGCCGGTCTCCTCGGTCAGCTCAGCACCCTGCTCAACCAGATCCTTGCCGCGCTGAACCTGGGCATCTGATCGGACAGCTCCGACAGGAGCACGGCCCACATGGTGGCGCCACCCTCGGGGGTGGCGCCACCGTCACGTGCGGCGGTGTTGCGGATCGTCCTCAGAGTCGGTCGAGCAGCCACGACGGGCTCAGCACCCGCGCCGGGGAGACCTGCGCCGCGAGCATCCGGTCGGCGGTCACCACCGTCACCGTGCGCCCCGCCGCTACCGCTCGCGACGCCTGCGCGCGGATCTCGGCATCGCCGTCGCGCGGCGCGTGCACGGTCGTGACGTGCCCGTCGCGCCCGGCGCGTACGCCGCCCTTGGCCTGCCCCTCCAGCACCAGCACGATCTCGTCGTACGGCGTGTCGGCGACGAGCAGCCGCTCGTGGAGCCGGCGGGCGGCACCGGGGCGGTCCTTCCACCAGCCGTCGGGCACGGAGCCGACGACGTTGGCGCCGTCGACGACGAGGACCGAGCCCGACTGCACCATCGGGGCGGTCAGTCCTTCAGGACGAACTCGTCGCCCCGGGTCACCGCGACCACCGAGCCGTCGGCGTGGATCCCGTCGATCTGCACCTCGGGGCTGCCGATCACGATGTCGACGTGGGTGTCGGACTGGTTGAGCCCCTCGGCCACGCGCTGGTCGGCGCTGAGCTCCAGGGAGCCGTCCATGCCGCTCGTGTAGCCCATGCCCCACGCCACGTGGGAGCCGACGTTCTCGTCGAAGAGCATGTCCTTGTAGACCAGCCCCGTCCTGGCCACCGCCGAGTCGGAGTCGACGATGGCGACCTCGCCGAGGTGGCGCGAGCGCGGGATCAGCTCGAACTGCGCCTGCACCGCCTCCTCGCCGCGCGACGCCGTGGCACCCGTGATGGTGCCGTCCTTGATCTCGAGCGCGAGGTCCTCGACCAGGGTGCCCATCGTGGCGAGGAAGAACGGTGCGGACGTGCGGACGAAGCCCTCGGCGCGGCGCCAGTCGGGCGAGACGAAGACCTCCTCGGTCGGCATGTTGGGGACGAACTCGACGCCGTCGTCGTTGGTGAGCGAGCCGCCGATCCAGCGCGAGCGGGGCGAGAGCCCGAGGGTCAGGTCGGTGCCGGGGCCGCGGTAGCGGACCCGGTCGAACGAGTGTCCGTTGAGGATCTCCGCGCGCGCCCTGAGCTTGTCGACGTGGGCGCGCCAGGCGGCGACCGGGTCGGCCTGGTCGAGCCGCATCGAGGTGGCGACGGCGTCCCAGAGCCGGGTGACGTCCGCGACCCCGATGCTGTCGGCCCAGCCCTTCGTCGGGGCGCCGACGACGGTCCACGCGACCTTGTTGGTCAGGATGAGGCCCATGACCTGCTGGATCAGGTCCATCGGCGCCGACTTCGCCAGGCGCGTCGGGTCGAGGCCCTCCATGAGCGTGGGGAACGGGTTGCCGGAGAGGCTGACCAGCGCCGGCCGGCTGGCGTCCCAGGCGCGCACCTGGTCCAGCGCGTGCTCCGGGCTCTTCCCCAGCAGGTCCTCGGGGGCGTGCTCGACGGCTGCGCGCTGCAGGTACGGGTCGTCGTAGGTGATGCTCACGCGCGACGCCCCGACGCGGTAGGCCTCCGCCGCCACGGCACGCGCCGCGTCCGCCTGCTCCGGCAGGGCGTTGATCACGACCTCCTGGCCGGGCTGGACGTTGACGCCCACCCGCACGACGAGGGCGGCGTACTTCTCCAGCAGCAGGTCGTACGGCTCGCTCATGCCGCTACCCAACCAGCAAGGGGATCCTGACAGCCAGACTCACTTCAGGAACTGCGAGAAGTCCTGGGGGAGGTTGAGCTGCTCGGCGGCCTTCTCGTAGTCGACCTCGGCGCCGTCGGGGTTGCCGAAGGGGTTGCCGGCCTTCTCGGCGGCCGCGGCCTTCTCGGCTGCTGCCTTCTGCTGGGCGGCCTTGGCGGGGTTGCCGGAGCCGCGCTTGGACTTGCCCTTCTTGGCCTGCTGCTTGGCTCCGGCGCGCTTGCCGCCGGCACCCGGCAGGCCGGGCATGCCCGGCATCCCGGGCATCCCGCCACCCTGCGCCATCTGCTCCATCATCTTGCGCGCCTCGAAGAAGCGGTCGACGAGCTGGTTGACGTCGGAGACCTGGCGACCGGAGCCCTTCGCGATGCGGGCGCGGCGCGAGCCGTCGATGATCTTGGGGTTGTCGCGCTCGGCGGGCGTCATCGACTGGATGATCGCCTGGATGCGGTCGATCTCGCGCTCGTCGAAGTTCTCGAGCTGGTCGCGGAACTGACCCATGCCGGGGAGCATCCCCATGATCTTGGTCATCGACCCGAGCTTGCGGATCTGCATCATCTGCTGGAGGAAGTCCTCCAGCGTGAAGCCGCCCTTGGTGGCGAGCTTCTCCGCGGCCTTCATCGACTGCTCGGAGTCGAACGCCTTCTCGGCCTGCTCGATCAGGGTGAGCATGTCGCCCATGTCGAGGATGCGCGAGGCCATCCGGTCGGGGTGGAAGGTGTCGAAGTCGGTCATCTTCTCGCCGCTGGAGGCGAACATGACCGGCTTGCCGGTGATCGAGCGGATCGAGAGGGCGGCACCACCGCGCGCGTCGCCGTCGAGCTTGGTCAGCACCACGCCGTCGAAGCCGACGCCGTCGAGGAAGGCCTGCGCGGTCGTGACCGCGTCCTGGCCGATCATCGCGTCGACGACGAAGAGCACCTCGTCGGGCTGCACGGCGTCACGGATGTCGGCGGCCTGCTGCATCAGCGTCTCGTCGACACCCAGGCGACCGGCGGTGTCGATGATGACGACGTCGTGGAGCTTGCGCTTCGCCTCCTCGATCGAGGCGCGCGCGACGTCCACAGGATTGCCGGTGCCGTTGCCCGGCTCGGGAGCGAAGACCGGCACGCCGACGCGCTCGCCGTTGACCTGCAGCTGCTGCACGGCGTTGGGCCGCTGGAGGTCGGCCGCGACGAGCATCGGCGTCTTGTCCTGCTCCTTGAGCCAGAGCGCGAGCTTGGCCGCGAGCGTCGTCTTGCCGGCACCCTGGAGGCCGGCGAGCATGATGACGGTCGGGCCGGACTTGGCGTAGCGCAGCCGCCGGGTCTCGCCGCCCAGGATCGTGACGAGCTCCTCGTGGACGATCTTGATGATCTGCTGGGCCGGGTTGAGCGCGCCGCTGACCTCCTCGGAGCGGGCCCGCTCCTTGACCGCACCCACGAACTCCTTGACGACGGGCAGGGCGACGTCGGCCTCGAGCAGCGCGATCCGGATCTCGCGCGCGGTGGCGTCGATGTCGGCCTCGGAGAGCCGGCCCTTGCCCCTCAGGTTCTTGAAGGTGTCGGCAAGGCGGTCGGAGAGAGTGGCGAACACGGTGTGGGTCAGTCCTCGCATCGATGGCGTGAGTCAGGGCTTCAAGCAGGGGTCGTACGACGTCCCAGCCTAACGGGGCCGCCACGCGCCCGGGCCATCCTCGTCGGCTCGCCCACCGGTCCAGACCGTGGCCCCGCCGGGAACCCGGGGACCGCCCCCGGTGTCATCCTCACGGAAGGGTGCATCGAGGGAGGACCGATGGCCGTGGACGAGCGGATCCGCGAGGTCTACGAGGTGAGCTACCAGCGCCTCGTCGTGCAGATGCTCGCGCTGTGCGGCAACCAGGCCGACGCCGAGGAGGCCGTCCAGGAGGCCTTCGTCCAGGCGCTGCGGCGGCGCCGGGAGTTCGCGGAGGTGCTCAACCCCGAGGGCTGGCTGCGCACGGTGGCGCTGAACAGGTTGCGCAACGGCTGGCGGCACGCCGCGGTCGTACGCCGCTTCCTCACCGCCGTGCCGGGACCGGCGGCTCCCCTCGAGCTCGGCCCCGACCACGTCGTGCTGGTCGAGGCGCTGGCGGGCCTCACCGACGACGAGCGGCTCGTGGTCGTGCTGCACCACCTGGCCGACCGCCGGGTCGACGAGATCGCGGAGGAGCTGGGCGTCCCCGTGGGCACCGTGAAGTCCCGCCTGTCCCGAGGTCGTGCCCACCTGGCCGGCCTGATGGCCGAGCCGGTGGACTCCGAGGAGGTGGAGCGGCATGCCTGACCTGGACTCCCTGCACGAGCTGACCGTCCGGGTGCGCCCGCGCGACCTCGACGAGCTGAGGACCGTCGTGCGGCGCCGGCGGCGTACGACGGCGCTGCTGTCGGTGGCGACCGCAGGGACGGCGCTGGCGGTCGTCGTCGCCGGGGCCACGCTCGGGCCGCGCGCCACGCCGGCTCCCGTCGCCCCCGAGCCGACGCGCACGTCCACTCCGTCCCGCGTCCCGGAGTCGACGCGGACCCCGCCCGAGGACACCGTCCGCGGCCCGTTCCCCACCCTGACGCCCCAGGAGGTCAGGAGCCACCCCGACGCGGTCATGGAGCGCAGCAACGACATCCCCGTCACCGCCGCGCCGGGGGTGGCTGCCCGGCTGTGGACGGTCTGCCTGGCCGACTGCTCGCGGGACACGACCTACCAGGAGGGCGAGATGCAACGGGCGCTCGAGGTGACGAGTGACGACTTCGAGACCAGCGCACTGTTCCCCTACGTCCCGCCGGAGCCCAACATCAGCCACGCGGTCGACGACTGGTTCGCCCTGTCCTCCGTCGAGGAGGCCACCCTCGTCAACGCGGCGGGCGAGGCACGGCCGCTGACGGACGGGGCCAGCGTCCCCGTCTCCGAGGTCGCCGGTCCTCTGGTCTACGCCGCCACCGGCCTGGCGTACGTCGACCTCGAGGCGGCCGAGCTGCACCCGCTGCAGGGAGGCGGCTACTGGGACTGGTGGGGAGCGGGCGACACCTGGTTCTGGGGCGCCGTCTACCTGACCGACGAGCAGGGCGACGTCCGCGAGCAGGGTGTCACCTGGCGCAACGCGGACGGATCGTTCGGGGTGCGGATGCTGCCGATCGAGTTCGAGGAGTACTCCACCCAGGTCCTCCGGTCGAGGACGCCCGGCACGATGTCCGCCATCGATCCCAGCGGCCAGCGGCGGCTGCTGCACGTCAGCACCGACTACGGCGAGACCTGGGACGTCCGGGTGATGCCGGAGTCCTGGGGCACCGGCACGTCCCTGCCGGACGACTGGAGGACGTGGGTCGACGTCTGGCCGACCTGGCCGGAGCCCTGACCGCGCCGGTCAGCCGCCGAGCGCGGTGCGTACGGCGTGGGCGGCCGCCGCGGCCCGCAGCTCGGTGGGGCGTACGCCCCCGTCCTCCTGGACGTAGAAGACGTCGACCGCCTGCGGGCCCAGCGTGGACACGTGCGCGGAGGCGACGGTCAGGCCGAGCCCGGCGAGCGTGGTGAGGACGCGGTGGACGACCCCCGGCCGGTCCGACGTGCGGATCTCCAGCACGAGCGAGGTGCGGGAGGCGTCGGGGCGCACCTCGACGATCGGCGGGAGCTCGCCGTCCGGGCGATCGGGCAGGTCGGGCAGCCGCTGGGTGCCGTCGACGACCCGCCGGATGCGCTCGCGCACCACCGCGGCGTCGAGGTAGGCGTCCGGGACCTCCCACGAGCTGACGCCCCACTCCCCCTCGCCGTCGACCTGGGCCCACGCGCGGGCCGCCTTGACCGGCACCCGCAACGCGGCGAGGCCGCCGGCGACGTCGGCCAGCAGCCCGACCCGGTCGGCCGCGATCACCGTGACCGTGGCGCCCACGTCGTGGGCCTCGACCGTGACGGACACCGCGCCCGGCTCACGGCGTACGGCGTCGGGGACGGGCACGGCCTCGACCGGGGGCACCGGGCTCGCCTCGGCGCCCAGCGCGGTGTCGGCGCGCAGCACCAGCCGGTCGACGAGGGAGGCCCGCCAGCTCGTCCAGGCGGCGGCCGAGGTGGCCCGGGCGTCGGCCTCGGTGAGCGCGCGGAGCAGCTCGAGGCTGGCCGCGTCGGGCACGTGGGTGAGGAGCTCGGCGGTCGTGGCCGGGTCGTCGGGGTCGCGCGTGGTGGCCAGGTCGGCGAGCAGCAGGTGCCAGCGCACGAGGGAGGCCACGACGTCGGCGTCGAGCTCCGTGAAGCCCATCCGCGCCACGATCGCGCGGGCCACCGGCTCGCCCGCGACCGAGTGGTCGTGTGCCGACGACTTGCCGATGTCGTGGAGCAGCGCGGCGACCAGCAGGAGGTCGGGCCGGCGCACGTGCCGGATCAGGCCGCCGGCCGCGGCGCAGGTCTCGATGAGGTGGCGGTCGACGGTGAAGCGGTGGATCGCCGACGCGTGCGGCAGCAGCCGGATCTGCTCCCACTCCGGCAGGAAGGTCTCGATCCCGTCGATCTCGTCGAGGGTCTCCCACACCGGCAGCAGCCCCGGGCCGCTGGCGAGGAGCCGGACGAGCCCGTCGCGGGCGGCCGCCGGCCACGGCGTGGGCAGCGGCGCGCCCTCGCGCACGAGGCGGGCGGCGGTCGTCGGCGCGAGGACCGCGTCGCGCTCGGCGGCCTCGGCGGCGGCGCGGAGCAGCAGGGACGGGTCGTCGCCCGGCCTGGTGCCGGCGTCGAGCACGATCTCGCCGCGGGAGAGCGCGATGCCGGGAGCGACCCGCTCGAGGGCGGGCGTACGCCGCCCCTTCTCCCCCGTCGTGCGCGTGGTCACCGCGTCCGTACGCCGCCACGCCAGGCGGGAGAGGTGGCCGATGCGCCGCCCGAGCGAGCGCACGTGGCGCTGCGCCGCCTCGGCGTCGGCGAGGTCGAGGCGCTCGGCCAGCGGCCCCCACATCTCGGGCGCGATCCGGTCGCTCGGCCGACCGGCCAGGTCCTGCACCTCGTCGCGCACGTCGAGCAGCATCAGGCGGGCCGCCTCCAGCGCGGGCGTCGAGGCGTCGACCAGCCAGCTGGCCTCGATCGCCTTGAGCACGCCGGCGTCGCGCAGGCCGCCCTCGGCCTCCTTGACGTCGGGCACCGACGCGTGGGCGAGCTCGCCGGTCACGTCGTGCCGCTTGCGGGTGAGCGACTTGAGCTCCGGCAGCCGGGTGCGCGCCTGCCGGCGCCAGTCGGCCAGCATCGTGGTGCGCAGGCGCAGGGTCAGCCCGGGGTCGCCCGCGAGGTGGCGGACGTCCAGGAGGCCCAGCGCGACGCGCAGGTCCTTCGCCGCGTCGACCATCTCGCCCATCGAGCGGACGGCGTGGTCGAGGCGCCGGCCGGAGTCCCACAGCGGGTACCACAGCGTGCTGCCGAGCTCACCGAGGTCGACCCCGTCGTCGTGGACCAGCACCACGTCGAGGTCCGAGTGCGGTGCGAGCTCCCCGCGCCCGTATCCCCCGACCGCGACCAGGGCCACCCCGGTGGCGGGCCCTGCACAGGCGGCGTACGCCTGTCGGCAGAGCTCGTCGGCCGAGGTGGCCCTGGTCCGGCGCTGTTCAGCGGTCATGAGCAGCCCCGAGGCGTGCCATCAGAGCGCGGACGCGTCCTGCTCGCCGGTGCGGACCCGGACGACGGTGTCGACGGGGCTGACCCAGACCTTTCCGTCGCCGATGCGACCGGTCTGCGCGGTCTTGACGATGATCCCGACCACGTCCTCGGAGTCGGCGTCGTCGACCACGATCTCGATGCGGATCTTGGGCACGAGCGCGATGTCGTACTCCGCGCCGCGGTAGACCTCGGTGTGGCCCTTCTGGCGGCCGTAGCCGCTCACCTCGGAGACCGTCATGCCGGCGACACCGAAGGTCTCGAGGGCCTCGCGGACGTCCTCCCACTTGTGCGGCTTGATGACCGCGGTCACGAGCTTCATGCGTTGGCTCCTTCCGAGCTGGACGTGGACGTGGCGACTGGTGCGGTGGCGGAGGCCAGGACGCTGGACGAGCCGCCGCTGGTGCCGCTGTGCAGGTCGTACGCCGACTCGCCGTGGGCGGAGAGGTCGATCCCGTTGACCTCGTCCTCCTCGTCGAGCCGCAGGCCCATCGTGTACTTGATGGCCAGCGCGATGACCGTGGTGAGGATGCCCGAGTACAGGATCGCCACGATCACACCGAGGACCTGGTCGCCGAGCGAGCCGAAGCCGCCGCCGTAGATCAGGCCGTCGACGCCGCCGGCGCCCTCGGCCGTGGAGAACACGCCGATCAGCACGGTGCCGATGATGCCACCGACCAGGTGCACGCCGACCACGTCGAGCGAGTCGTCGTAGCCGAGCTTGTACTTCAGGCCGACCGCCCAGGCGCAGACCGCACCGGCGATGGCGCCGATGGCGACCGCACCGGACAGGTTGACCGCGCCCGTGGCCGGGGTGATCGCCACGAGGCCCGCGACGATGCCGGAGGCGGCACCGAGCGAGGTGGCCTTCTTGTGGATCAGGCGCTCGACCGCGAGCCAGCCGAGGATGGCGGCCATCGTGGCCAGCGTGGTGGTGGCGAAGGTGCGACCGGTCTCGAGGGGGAACTGGGTCTCCGGGTCGTCACCGAAGACGATCGAGCCGACGTTGAAGCCGTACCAGCCCATCCAGAGCAGACCGGCGCCGAGCATGGTGAGCGTCAGGTTGTGCGGGCGCATCTGCTCGCGGGGCCAGCCGATGCGCTTGCCGAGCAGCACGACCAGGACGAGCGCCGCGACACCGGCGTTGATGTGCACCGCGGTGCCGCCGGCGTAGTCCTGCGCACCGATGCGGCCGCAGATGAGCGAGTCCTCGGTGCAGCTGAAGACCATGTGGGCCATCGGGAAGTAGACGATGACCGCCCAGAGGGGCACGAAGACCACCCAGGCCGAGAACTTCATCCGGTCGGCCACCGCGCCGCTGATGAGGGCGGCGGTGATGATCGCGAACGTCATCTGGAACATCACGAAGATGTAGTCGCCGGTCGAGACGCCGTCGAGCCACAGCAGCTCGAACGGGTTGGCGAAGAGCGTGCCGTCGCCGCCGAAGCCCATCGACCAGCCGACAGCGACGTAGAGAATGCCGACGATGGCGGCCGCGACGTAGGACATCATCATCATGTTGAGCACGGACTTGGATCGCGACATTCCGCCGTAGAACAGCGCCAGAGCGGGCACCGTCATCATCAGGACGAAAGCGGTCGCGATCAGCATGAACGCGTAGTAGCCGTCCACAGAACCTCCAGGGATCTCGCAGGATCGAGCATGATCGAGCAGGGGGTGCGGACCGCCGGGGCATGACGACAGTGGCATGGCGGGGCCTCGCGTGATGACCCGAAGCCTGCGGGCAGGACGTTTCACCGGCGCGCGACACATGTTGCGGGCAGGCAACGGATCTGGCCCTCGTGTTACGGGGGTGTGAACTGGGTCGAGCGGGGCCGCTCCTTGTTAGGGTTCGGCCGTGTCCAGACTGGCCGTGATGGCGCACTTCGATGTCGCCGGAGAGCTGCGACCGCACGTGCGCGGCCAGGTCGAGGCGCTCGCCGCGTCGGTCGACACCCTGCTCGTCTGCACCACGGCCCAGCTGCAGGACTCCGCGCGTGCCTGGCTGTCCGAACGGGCGGTACTGGTCGAGCGCGCCAACTACGGCTACGACTTCTTCAGCTACAAGGTCGGCCTCGACGCGGCGGGCGACCTGACGGCGTACGACGAGGTGGTGGTCTGCAACGACACCTACGTCTTCGCCCTCGACTCCTACGAGCCCGTCTTCGCGGAGATGGCGTCCCGCCCGTGCGACTTCTGGGGGCTCACCGGCGCCGAGCGCGTCGCCCCGCACATCCAGTCGTTCTTCATCGCCTTCCGCCCGTGGGTGGTCGCCTCGCGCGCCTTCACGACGTTCTGGGAGGAGATGGAGCCGATCTCCAAGCGCCGCCAGGTCATCCGGCGCTACGAGGTCGGGATGTCGCGCCGGCTCTACGAGGCGGGCTTCACCTCCGACACCTACTTCGTGGAGACCCCGGAGGACCAGAGGATCGCGCGCGAGCGGATGCGCTGGTGGGCGGCCCACCGCTCGCACTTCCCGCGCAACCGCGCCGAGGTCCGCGAGTGGCGCGAGCGCGCCAACGAGCCGTGGAACCCCGCCCGGAGCCTGGCCGACCGCGTGCTCGACAACGCGCGACTGCCCTACGTCAAGATCGACACCCTGCGCTACGACCCCTACAACCTCGACGCCAAGCGGCTGCTCGAGCTGTGCGAGCGCCGGTTCCCGCAGCGCTTCGACGGCGTCCGCGAGTTCCTCGAGGAGACCGCGCAGTACTACCCGTTGCGCGACACCGAGCGACTCCTGCCGACCCCGCTCGCGCTCGAGCCCCTCTTCCCCCGCGTGAGGTACTCCGATGCGAGGTGAGCGTCGCCGGCCGAGCCAGGTGAGGCTCGACGACGCCGAGGCCGTCCTGGTCGACTCCGGCCTGATCGACACCGACTTCGTCGGCGCACAGCTCGACACCCACTTCGACTCGGTGCACGAGGCGGCGCGCGCGGCGGTCCTGGCCGGCGACGTCTCGCCCCACCCGCTCTTCGAGGCCCAGTGGATCGGGCGCCGGCGCTCGTGGCAGCGACTCGGTCAGCACCCCGTCGTCTGGTACGTCTCCGAGCGGCGCCGGCGCAACCGGATCTCGCCCCACCCGCTGGTCGACCCGCGGATCATCTTCGCGGCCCTCCCCGAGGCGCGGCACCATCCCTACGGCGCGCTGTCCTACTGGCTCTCGGTGTCCGGGCCGGGCACGGCCCTGCCGACGCGCATCCTGCCCAAGAAGGTCTCCTGGGGCACCTACCGCGCGGCCGCGATCGAGGCGGCCGCCTCCTGGCGTCGCGAGGTCGTGCTGGAGCGGCCCGAGCTGGTCGGGCCGGCGCCCGCGCTCCCCCACCGGCTGGGCACCTCTCCCGCCGTCACCGTCGTGATGGCCACCCAGGACGCCGGAGCGCTCGTCCGGGAGACCGTCGGTTCGCTGCAGGCGCAGTCCGTGACCGACTGGCACCTCGTCGCCGTCGACCGCGGCTCCCTCGACGACACCGCAGCGGTCCTGCAGGGCATGGCGGCGTTCGACGACCGCATCACCGTCGTGCGCGAGACGCGCTGCAGCCATGCCCGCGCCCTCAACGTCGCGCTCGAGCACGGCACCGCCGAGCACGTCGCGTTCCTCCCCCTCGGGCGCCAGTGGCTGCCTGACATGCTCGGTGCGCTGCTCGCGCACGCCCACCACTCCGGCGCCTCCGCCGTGCTGGCCGGCGCCGGCGCGGTCGGTCGCGACCGGGCCGAGCTGCTCGGTGGGCGTCCGGTCGACCTGGCGACCGCGCTCCTGCGCCGTGCGGCGATCAAGGACGTCGGCGGGTTCGACGAGGGCCTCGGCGGGTCGGTCGAGCGCGACCTCATGCTCCGGCTCTCGCGCGACCACGACCCGCTCCCCGTGGACGTACCCGTCCTCAAGCGACCCGACCCCGGTCCCCACGACCTCGGCGACGACTGGGACTCCGTCGTCCTCGAGCGCCAGCTCGTCGACTGGGACGCCGCGCCCCGGACGACCTCCGCGGACCTGGTCACCCACGTGATGCCGCTGGGCCCCGAGCCCCGCCGCACGGTCGAGTGGCTCGGCTCGGTGCCCCGCGAGGGCTCGGAGCTGATCCTCGTCGGCGTACGCCTCCGGCGGGCGCACCACGTGCTGGCGGCGTCGATCGCGGCGATCATCTCCGGTGCCCGCTTCGTGTCGGTGCCGGCGTCGGTCACCATGTCGGCCGCCACCAACATCGGGATCTCCCAGGCCGCCGGGAGCACGGTGCTGCTCGTGCGCCCCGAGGCGATGCCGCCGCGCCAGCCGATCGCCACCCGCCTCGCCGAGGTCGTGCACGGCGAGGGCGTTGCCGTCGCCCAGCCGCTGGTCGTCGACCTCGACGGGGTCGTCCTGAGCGCAGGCGCCCGTTTCAACGGGGTGAACCCGCACCCCGGGCTCTTCCTCGCCGGGCTGCCCACCAGCGACGCCGTCCGGATCGGGCAGAGCACCGTCGCGGCGCCGGCCGCACCGCTCGTCGCGCTGCGCACCGAGGACGCGGTGGCCCTCCGCGGGCTCGACGCGCGGTTCCGCTCGGTGCTCGCCGAGACCGACCTCGGGCTGCGCGCCCGTCAGGCGGGCCTGGGCGACAGCGTCGTCGTGCCCGACACGGTCATCACCTCGCGCACGCCGTACGCGACCGTCGACGAGCTGATCGGGGCGATGTCGTCGCTCAGCCGCACCCCGACGAGCCCGACGGCCGACCTCGCGCCCGACCTGCTGCGCCGCGCGGGGCTGGAGGTCACCGACGAGCGCAACCGTCGGATCTCGGTCGATCCGGAGGACCCCGCCGCCCCGTCGGCGCTCGTGCCCGAGCTCGTCCTGCGGCCGGTGCAGGGCATCCACGAGTCGCCGCCCCGGCTCCGGTGGGCGATCGACATCGCCGCGCCCGCCGCGCAGCGCGGCGACCGGTGGGGCGACACCTACTTCGCGCGGTCGCTCGCCGACGCGCTCGAGAGCCGCGGGCAGCACGTGGCCGTCGACCGGCGCGACGCGCGGGAGCGCGACTCACGCGACCACGACGACGTGCTCCTCGTCCTGCGCGGTCTCGACCGGGTGGAGCCGCGACCGGGCCTGCTCAACGTCGAGTGGATCATCAGCCACCCCGACATGATCTCCCCCGAGGAGGTCGCCGGCTTCGACCACGTCTACGCCGCCAGCACGAGCTGGTCGGAGCGGATGACCCGCGAGTGGGGCACCCTCATCGAGCCGCTGCTGCAGTGCACCGACACCCGGTGGTTCCATCCCGACCGGGCCGAGCCGGACACCGGCCCGGACCTGCTCTTCGTCGGCAACTCGCGCGGCGTCTACCGCTACGCCGTCCGCAGCGCGCTCGCCATCGGCGCCGACCTCACCCTCCACGGCAACGACTGGACCGAGTTCGTCGAGCGCGAGCAGATCGCCTCCGGCGGCGTCGACAACCACGAGGTCGGCGTCCTCTACGCCTCCGCCGGCATCGTGCTCAACGACCACCACCTCGACATGCGGCGCGACAGCTTCGCCTCCAACCGGCTCTTCGACGCAGCCGCGTGCGGGGCGCGGATCCTCAGCGACCGCATCGACGGCCTCGAGGAGACCTTCTCGGGGCTCGTGCTCCCCTTCGACAACGAGCACGAGCTGGCCCGTCTGGTGCAGCCGCCGTACGACTCCTTCCCCGACAACGCCGCCCGCCGCGAGATCGCGACCCGGATCATCGCCGAGCACAGCTTCGACAAGCGCGCCGAGACCCTCGTCGACGACGCCGTACGCCGCCTCCTCGCCCGCCCTGCAAGGTGACCGGGCACTTCGTGCCCGTCCCGCTGCAAGGTCACCGGGCACTTCGTGCCCGTCTCGCCGTGTGACCGGGCACTTCGTGCCCACACACGGGCACGAAGTGCCCGGTCAGCGCCCCACACGGGCACGAAGTGCCCGGTCAGCCCAGGAGGGCGTCGACGAAGGCGGCCGCGTCGAAGGGCGCCATGTCGTCGGGGCCCTCGCCGAGGCCGACGAGCTTGACCGGTACGCCGAGCTCGCGCTGCACCTGGACGACGATCCCGCCCTTGGCGGACCCGTCGAGCTTGGTGAGGACGATCCCGGTGACGTCGACGATCTCGCTGAAGACGCGGGCCTGGACGAGGCCGTTCTGACCGGTCGTCGCGTCGAGGACGAGGAGCACCTCGGTGACCGCGGCCTGCTTCTCGATGACCCGCTTGATCTTGCCGAGCTCGTCCATCAGGCCGGCCTTGTTCTGCAGGCGGCCCGCGGTGTCGATGAGGACGGTGTCGATGCCGTCGGCGATGCCGTGCTTGACCGCCTCGAACGCCACGCTGGCGGGGTCGCCGCCCTCGGGTCCGCGGACGACCTCGACACCGACGCGCTCGCCCCACGTGGCGAGCTGGTCGACGGCGGCGGCGCGGAAGGTGTCGGCCGCACCGAGCGTGACCGTGAGGTCCTCGGCGACCAGGATCCGCGCGATCTTGCCGACGGTGGTGGTCTTGCCGGCGCCGTTGACGCCGACGACGAGGACCACGCCCGGCTTGCCGTCCGCGCCCCTGACCTGCACCCGGCGGTCCATGTCGGTGCCGACCAGCTCGATCAGCTCCTCGCGCAGCACCGTGCGCGGGTCGGGCGCCTGCCCACCCTCGACCCGGAGCCGCGTACGCAGCCGGTCGACGAGCGCCTGGGTCGGCGCGACACCGACGTCGGCGGTGAGGAGGGTGTCCTCGATCGCCTCCCAGGTGTCCTCGTCGAGCTTGTCACGGCTCAGCAGCGCGAGCAGGCCCTGGCCGAGGCCGCCCTGCGAGCGCGAGAGCCGCTGGCGCAGCCGCACCAGCCGCGACGCCGTACCCTCCGGCGTCTCGACGGTCGGCGCCGTCGCGACGGCCGGCTCGGGCGGCGCGTCGGTCGCGGTGTCCGTCTCGGTCGGCGGCGGGACGATGACGTCCGTGCCGCCTGCGGGGGGCGCGGCCTTGCGGCGTCGCCCGGAGGTCAGCAGCCCGACGAGCGTGAGGACGCCGACGACGGCGATGCCGATGATCAGATAGAGCCAGTCACCCATGGCTCAATCCAATCAGAGGTGCGCGACGCGACGCAGGCGGGTGAGCACCGCCGACCCGTGGGCGGGGTGTACGGCGACCAGGCGCGCCCGGAGTGCCTCGCGCTGCGCGACCAGCCGGTCGCCCCGGGCACGGGCGCGACCGAGCATGGTCCGCGTGCGCGCCAGGTCGGCCAGCACCGCGTCGAAGGCCGCCGTGAGCCCCGAGCCGGCGGCCCCGGCGAGCATCGGCGAGGCAGTCCCGTGGCCGCCGTGTGCCACCCACACGACCTCGTGGGCCATCAGCCGGAACCACTCCACGGCCGCCTCGCCCACGAGCGCCGGCGGGGTGACCCGCACCGAGGCCAGGCCGGCCGCGGAGAGGCGGGAGTCGAAGTCGTCGCCGTACCACCGCACGTGGTCGGCCTGGCCGAAGCGGCGGACCCGGTCCTCGGGCGGGCACTCGAGGTCCTCCTCGGTCGCCACGCCCACCTTGATGGGCACCTCGACGAGGGCGATGCCGCGCGGGCTGAGCACCCGCGCGATCTCCCGCATCGCGGCTGCGTCGTCGGGCACGTGCTCGAGCACGTGGTAGCAGACGAGGAGGTCGACCGATCCGTCGCGCAGCGGCAGCCGGGTGAGGCAGGCGAGGGCGTCGACGTCGCGGCCGTCGCAGCCGAGGTCGAGGCCGATCCGGCGACGCGCGCCGAGTCGGTCGAGCAGGGCCGTGGACTGCCGTGACGGAGCGATCTCCACCACCGTGTCGAGGTCGCGCAGCTGCGGCGCGAGGGTGCCGAGCAGCAGCGACAGGAACCGATGCCGTTCCAGGCTGCCGCACCGCGGGCACTTCGCCTCGGGCCGGCCGTCGGGACCGCTGCGGAAGCCCCGGGACGCCATCGAGCCGCAGGCCGCGCAGTAGGACTTCTGGAGCTCCTGGTGTGAGCCGGTCACGTCCAGCACGCTAACCCGTCGCTGGCCTCCGTGGGGCTGCCACGCCGGGCGCGTCAGCGCCGTCAGGTCAGACGCGGGACTCGGAGTCCTCGAGCGTGGGGAGCGAGTCGACGCCCTTGCGCATCGCGTCGCCGAGCTGCGGCACGACGGGCATCTCCTCGCCGCGGTGCGGGTACGCGACGTACACCGCCACGGCGCCGGCGACGAGCACGCCGAGGGTCATCATCAGGATGATCGCGAGCATGGGGTTCCTCCCGAGTAGCCGTTCGGTGTCCCTCCAACATGGCACACCCGCGGTGCCGCGAGCGCATCGCCACGGGCGTACGGCGCGTCGGTGTAGCGAGCGTCACCCCTGAGGCTGGATGAGGCGTACGACGGCCTGCCGCACCACGTCGGGGATCGGGGTGACGGGTCGGGAGCCGGCACCGCGGCTGTTGTCGACGTAGACGTGGACGAAGCGCCCCTCGGCCGCGGCCTCCTCGGACTCGCCCTGGAACAGGCCGATGCGGTAGACGATCGAGCTCGTCCCCACCTTGTCGACGACGAGTCCCATCTCGATCGGCTCGGGGAACCCGATCTCGCGGAAGTAGCGGCACCCGGTCTCGGCGACGACGCCGATCTGGGGCAGCGCGCGCACGTCGACACCGGTCGCGTCGTAGAGGTAGGCGTTGACCGCGGTGTCGAACAGCTCGTAGTAGGTCGCGTTGTTGAGGTGGCCGTACGCGTCGTCGTCGCGCCAGCGGGTGGTCGCGGTGCGCCAGGCGACGTACGCGCCCTTCGTGGGGACGTCCTGCGGCACTAGGCCGACTCCGCGTCGCGCAGCCGCTGGCTGATCACGGCCGAGACGCCGTCGCCGCGCATCGTGACGCCGTAGAGCGCGTCGCCGACCTCCATCGTGCGCTTCTGGTGGGTGATCACGAGGAGCTGGGAGTTCTCGCGGAGCTCCTCGTAGATCTGGAGCAGGCGGCCGAGGTTGGTGTCGTCGAGCGCGGCCTCGACCTCGTCGAGGATGTAGAACGGCGACGGCCGGGCCTTGAACAGCGCCACGAGGAACGCCACCGCGACGAGCGACCGCTCGCCACCGGAGAGCAGCGAGAGCCGCTTGACCTTCTTGCCCGGGGGCCGGGCCTCGACCTCGACGCCGGTGGAGAGCATGTCGTCGGGGTTGGTGAGGACGAGGCGGCCCTCACCGCCGGGGAAGAGTCGCGCGAAGGTCTGGTCGAAGGCCTTCTCCACGTCGGCGTAGGCCTCGGTGAAGACCTGCTCGACGCGGGCGTCGACCTCGCGGACGATGTCGAGGAGGTCCTTGCGGGTGCGGCGGAGGTCCTCGAGCTGCTCGGTGAGGAACTTGTGCCGCTCCTCCATCGCGGAGAACTCCTCGAGCGCGAGCGGGTTGACCCGGCCCAGCATCGAGAGGGACCGCTCGGCGCTGCGCAGCCGCTTGACCTGCGCCTCGCGGACGAAGGGCGCCGGCTCCGGCGCCTCCTCGCCCTCGGGCACCTCGCCGCTGAACGGGATCAGCGTGGTCGGGCCGTAGTCGTTGACGAGGCCGTCGGGGTCGAGGCCGAGCTCCTCGAGCGCCCGCTCCTCGAGCTGGTCGATGCGCATCTTCTGCTGGGTGCGGGCCATCTCGTCGCGGTGCACGGAGCTGACCAGCTCGTCGTGCTCGCGGCCGAGGTCGCGCAGCGACGTGCGCACCGCCATCAGCTCCTGCTCGCTCCCCTGGCGGGACTCCTCGACCGCTGCCCGCTCGTCGGCGGCCAGCATCACCGAGCGCTCGAGCTCGTGGAGCACGACCCGGACGGCCACGGAGACGGCCTGCGCGGCCCGACCTTCGCGGACCAGCCGCTCGCGTCGCTCGGCGGCGCGCGCGCGCGAGTCGCGCTCGGCCTGGGCCGCGCGCAGCAGCGAGTCGGCGCGACCGTGCAGGGCGCGCGCCCGCTCCTCGGCCGTACGCAGCGCCAGCCGCGCGTCCATCTCGTGCTGTCGGGCCTGGCGAGCCGCATCGGCGAGTCGCTCGCGCTCGGCGGTGTCGGGCTCCTCGTCGGTGACGTCCTGGGCCGCGGCGAGGCGGGCCTCGAGGTCCGCGAGCCCGGCGAGGGCGGCCTCGCGCGCCTCCTGCGCGGTGGTGATCGCCCGCTCGAGGCGGTCGGCCTCGCCCTTGGCGGCGCGGGCCTGCGAGCCGTACTGCCCGAGCTCCTCGGCCACCGCGGCCAGCGTCGCGTCGGACTCGTGGAGCTTGGCGAGGGCGACGTCGACCCGCTTGAGGGTGTCGTGGCGCGCCGCCTCGAGCCCGGAGATCTCGAACCCGAGCCGCTCGGTCGTCGCGGTCGCCTCGGCGAGCCTGGTCGACGCCTCGTCGACGGCGGCCTGGACCTCGATGAGGCTGGGCTGGCTGCTGGAGCCGCCGGCCGCGAAGTGCGAGCCGAGCAGGTCGCCCTCGCGGGTCACCGCGACGACGTCGGGCAGGTCGGCGACCAGGCGCCGGGCGGCCGGGAGGTCCTCGACGACGGCGACCTGCTGCAGGAGGCGCTCCAGCGCGGGTCGTACGTCGTCGGGCGCGGACACCACGTCGACGGCGTACGTCGCACCGTCCGGCAGCTGCGGCCAGTCGCGGGGGCTCGACGGGGCGCCGCCGAGCAGGAGGCCGGCGCGGCCGAGGTCGTCGTCCTTGAGGTGGCGGATCGCCTCGATCGCGGCGCCGGAGTCGGCTGACCACCACGGCGTCGGCGGCGGTGCCGAGCGCGGCGGCGACGGCGGTCTCGTAGCCCTGGTCGACGTCGAGGAGGGCGGCGACCGACCCGAGGAGGCCGCCGACGGTGTCGGTGGCCGCGAGCAGCGCGCCGGCGCCGTCCTTGCGGTTGAGGCCGATCTCGAGCGCGTCGCGGCGGGCCACGAGCCCGGCGCGTTCGCGGTCGGCCTGCTGGGCGTCGTCGCGGGCCCTGGCCAGCTGCTCCTCGACCTCGTCGAGGGCGGCGACCGCCTCCTCGTGCTCGGAGTCGAGGCCCTCCTCGCCGGCGTCGAGGCCGGCGACCCGCGTCTCGAGGGCGGTGAAGTCGCGCTGGGCGCGGTCGGCGCGGGTGGCCGCGTCCTCGCGGGCGTCGGTGAGGCGCTGGATCTCGGCGTCGGCCGCCTCGGCGCGCGACGTCAGGGCGTTGACCTGGCCGGTGAGCCGGGCCAGGCCCTCGCGTCGGTCGGCGGCGGCGCGCTGGAGGCCGGCGATCCGCTTCTCCTCCTGCGCCGAGGCCTCCTCGGCCGCGCGCTTGGCGACGACGGTGGCGTCGAGGGCCGTGCGCTGCTCCTCGACCTGGGCCGCGATCTCGGCCTCCTGCTGGCGGACGCGCTCGGCCTGGGCCTCGAGCTCGTCGGGGTCGCGACCGGAGTCGACGGTGTCGCCCTCGGCGGCGCCGGCAGCGTTGCGGATGCGCTCGTCGGCCAACGAGGCGGTGCCGCGCAGCCGCTCCTTGAGCCCGGACAGCGCGAACCAGGTCTCCTGCGCCGCGGCCAGGCGGGGCAGGTCGTCACGCAGCGCGGCCTCGAGGCGGGACTCCTTCTCGCGACCCGCGGTGATCGCGGCCTCGACCTCCTGGCGGCGCTCGAGCAGGACGGTCTCGTCGGCGAGCTCGGACTCGAGCGCGGTGCGGGCGGTGACGAGGTCGTCGGCGAGCAGCCGGGCGCGGGCATCGCGTACGTCTGCCTGGACCGTCTGCGCCTGCCGGGCGACCTCGGCCTGCCGGCCGAGCGGCTTGAGCTGGCGGCGGATCTCGGAGAGCAGGTCGGCCAACCGGGTCAGGTTGCCGTCGGTGGCGTCGAGCTTGCGGAGCGCCTTCTCCTTGCGCTTGCGGTGCTTGAGGACGCCGGCCGCCTCCTCGATGAAGCCGCGCCGGTCCTCCGGGGTCGCGTGCAGGATCGAGTCGAGCTGGCCCTGCCCGACGATGACGTGCATCTCGCGGCCGATGCCGGAGTCGCTGAGCAGCTCCTGGACGTCGAGCAGTCGGCAGGACTGGGAGTTGATGGCGTACTCGGACCCGCCGTTGCGGAACATCGTGCGGCTGATCGTGACCTCGGCGTAGTCGATCGGCAGCGCACCGTCGGAGTTGTCGATCGTCAGCTGCACCTCGGCGCGACCGAGCGGCGGGCGGCCGGACGTACCGGCGAAGATGACGTCCTCCATCTTGCCGCCGCGCAGGCTCTTGGCGCCCTGCTCGCCCATCACCCAGGCGAGGGCGTCGACGACGTTGGACTTGCCGGAGCCGTTGGGTCCCGACGATGCAGGTGATGCCGGGCTCCAGCTGCAGGGTCGTCGAGGACGCGAAGGACTTGAACCCCTTGAGGGTCAGGCTCTTCAGGTACACCGGGTCTCGCTTCCTTCATGGGCTGATGCGCACGTCGGCGAATCCTCGCAGACCGCTCGCCGGGGGAAGGCAGCTCGTCCAGCCTAAGGTCTGTCCGCCCCGGGCGTACGCGGGCTCGCAGCGTGTCGCAGTGCCGGGCGAGCCCCGCTCGGGGTGGCGGCATACGACAGCCGCGCCGCTCAGGGTGGCGGCATACGACAGCCGCCCCGCTCAGGGTGGCGGCATACAACAGCCACGGGGCCGATTTTCGCGTCAGATGCCGCCACTCTCGACCCGACACATGTCAGATGCCGCCACCATCGGCGGCGATCTCGAGAAGAGCCGAACGCCTACAGCTCGCGCTTCATCTGCTGCGCGGTGACGGTGTATCCGGACGTCTCGTACAGCCGGATCGCGGTCGGGTTGTCGCCGAAGACGTTGAGCGTCATCGACGTGGCCCCGAGCTCGCGGGCGGCGTCGTGGAGGGCCTCCAGCAGGCCCCGCCCGAGCCCCTGTCCACGACGGGCGCCGTCGACGCGGATGTCGTAGATCCAGGCCGAGACGCCGGACGCGCGCTGCCGGAGCTCGAACCAGCCGATGCCGACGGCCTCGTCACCGACGGTGGCGGTGAACAGGTGCATGTCCTTGCTCGCGAGCCCGTCGGGCAGCAGCTGCGCGAACTCCCCCGCCGACTGCGCCAGAGCGGCTGCGTCGTCGAGGTCTCGCGACGTCGCGATCTCCTTGCGCGTACTCCCGCTCGGACCGCTCGCGCCAGACGACGTACTCCTCCTGCGTCATCGGGCGCAGGACGAGCTCACCCACGACCGAGGACGTCCTTCAGGGCGGCGAGCACGAGGAGCACGGCGTCGGGACGGGCGTTGCGGCCCATCAGCCCGATCCGCCAGACCGTCGCGGCGTACGCCCCGGCGCCGGCGCCGATCTCGATGTCGTACGCCTCCAGCAGCTCGCGGCGGACAGCGGCCGAGTCGACGCCGTCGGGCACCTTGACGGTCGTCAGCTCCGGGAGCCGGCTCCCCTCGGCCGCGAAGAGCTCGAGGCCCATGTCCTGCAACCCGGCCTGCAGCGCGTCGCCGGCGGCCTGGTGGCGCGCCCAGACGGCGTCGAGGCCTTCGTCGAGGACCCGGGTCAGGCCGGCGTGGAGGCTGGCGACCATCGCGGTGGGAGCGGTGTGGTGGTAGGTCCGCTGGCCGCCGGTGACGCCGGCCTCGCCGACGTAGCCGCCGAGCATCCCGAGGTCGAGGTACCACGACCGCGGCTTCTCGACGCGACGGTCGAAGGCGCGGTCGTTGATCGTGAAGGGCGCGAGCCCCGGCGCGACGCCGAGGCACTTCTGGGTGCCGGCGTAGCCGATGTCGACGCCCCAGTCGTCGGCGCGCAGCTCGATCCCGGCGATCGAGGTGACGGCGTCGGTGAGCAGCAGGGCGTCACCCTTGCCGGCGCCGAGCGCGGCGATGTCGGACCGGACGCCCGTCGAGGTCTCGGCGTGCACGGCGGCGATGATGGCCGGCGAGTCGTGGGCGGACAGGACGCGGTCGACGTCGACCGGCTGCCCCCACTCGTGCTCGACCGCGACGACCTCGGCGCCGCAGCGCGCGGCGACGTCGGTCATCCGCTGGCCGAAGAGTCCGTTGACCGCCACGACCACGACGTCGCCGGGGTGGACGGTGTTGACGAACGCCGCCTCCATGCCCGCCGACCCGGTCGCGCTCAGCGGGAGGGTGCGGGTGTTGGTCGTGCCCCACACCGTGCGCAGCATCTCGCAGGTCTCGTCCATGATCCGCAGGAACTCGGGATCGAGGTGGCCGAGGAGCGGCTCCGCGAGGGCGCGGGTGGCCTCGGGGTAGGGGTTGGAGGGACCGGGACCGAAGAGGTGGCGCTCGCGGATCATGACGTCGAACCTAGCCAACTGCCGATCAGGGTCGAGCCACCCGGGACGTCATACGGATGGGGCAACCGTCTGCTCCGTCCGGATGACGTCCCGCGACCGGGGTCACAGCACCGCCCCCGGGTTGAGGATCCCGTCCGGGTCGAGCGCGTCCTTGATCCGCCGGGTCAGCGCCATCACGTCGGGGCCGAGCTGGTCGGGCAGCGCGGCCTTCTTGGTGCGTCCGACGCCGTGCTCGCCGGTGATGGTCCCGCCGAGGCGGATCGCGGCCTGCAGGATGTCGTCGAAGGCCGCCCGCGCCCGCCGCTCGGAGTCCGCGTCGCCGGGCGTGTAGACGATGATCGGGTGGGTGTTGCCGTCGCCGGCGTGGGCGACGGTCGGGATCTCGACGCCGTGCCGCTCGGCGATCTCCGTGACCGCGGCCAGCAGGTCGGGCAGCAGCGGCACGGCCGCTCCCACGTCCTCGAGCAGCAGCGCGCCGCGCGCCTCGACCGCCGGGAACGCGGCCCGCCGGGCGGCCACGAAGAGCTCGCCCTCCTCGGGGTCGTCGGTCACCACGACCTCGGTCGCCCCGGCCGCCTCGCACGCCGCCTCCACCACGGCGATCTCCGCGGTCCGCGCCTCGCCCGGGGCGTCGGACTGCACGACCAGCAGCGCGCCTGCCGACCGGTCGAGGCCCCGTGGTGCGAAGTCCTCGACGGCGTTGATGGTGGCCCGGTCCATCAGCTCCATCATCGAGGGCCGCAGCGTGCGTCGTACGGCGACGACGGCCTCGGCCGCGGCCACGACCGAGGCGAACGACGCCACCAGGGTCGCCGGCGGGAGCGGCATCGGGACGAGCCTCAGGATGGCGCGCGTCACGATGCCCAGGGTCCCCTCCGACCCGACGAACAGCTTGACCAGCGAGAGCCCGGCGACGTCCTTGATCCGCTTGCCGCCGAGGGTGACGAGCGTGCCGTCGGCGAGCACCACGTCGAGGCCGAGGACGTAGTCGGTGGTGACGCCGTACTTCACGCAGCACAGCCCGCCGGCGTTGGTGGCGACGTTGCCGCCGATCGAGCAGATCTCGAACGACGACGGGTCGGGCGGGTACCAGAGACCGTGCTCGCGCGCCGCGACCTTGACCTCCGCGTTGAAGGCACCCGGCTCGACCACGGCGACCTGGCAGTCGGCGTCGATCTCGATCGCCCGCATCCGCTCGAGGCTCAGCACGATCCCGCCGTCGACCGCGCTCGCCCCGCCGGAGAGCCCGGACCCGGCGCCGCGCGGCACGACCGGCACGGCGTACGTCGCCGCCCACCGCACCGCGGCCTGCACCTGCGCGGCGTCCTCGGCCCGCACCACGGCGATCGGGGTGCCCGCGCCGGTGTCGCGCGACCAGTCGTAGCGGTAGTTCTCCAGCGTCGCCGGATCGGTCACGACCACGCCGTCGGGCAGGGACTCCACGAGCTCGGTGAGGGCTTCCATCCGACCATCGTGGCACGGGCGCCCGGAGCCGCACGCGCGACGAGTCGTTAGGGTCCCACGGCATGAGAGCCGCGCGACGTGCCCGCATCCTGGGGGGCGTCGACCTCGCTCACGGGCGATGCCTCGAGATCGGGCCGCTGGCCAACCCGGTCGTCAGCCAGGACGCCGCCGACGTCCGCTACGTCGACGTGGTCGACCGGGCCGGGCTGGTCGACCACTACCGCGGCAACGCCGCCGTGGTCCCCGAGGCGATCCCCGAGCAGCACTTCTGGCTCACCCGGGCAGACGGCACCGTGTCCACGCTCGCCGAGGCGGTGGCGAGCGACGGGCCGTACCAGCACGTGGTCGCCAGCCACGTCATCGAGCACGTGCCCGACATGATCGGCTGGCTCCGAGACGTGGCGGAGGTGCTCGCCGACGACGGGGCCCTGCTGCTGGCGATCCCCGACCGCCGCTACTGCTTCGACGTGCGGCGGGCGCCCACGACCGCAGGCCAGGTCCTGCAGGCCCACCTGGACGGTGACCGCACACCGTCGGTCCGCGCGGTGCTCGACCACTTCCTGCGGGCGGTCGACTTCTCGGCCGAGCAGGCCTGGTCCGGTGAGCGCCCGCCGGACCTGCCGTCGCACCCGGTCGACGAGGTCCTGCGGCACCTGGCCCGGCAGCGCGCCGGGGAGTACGTCGACTGCCACGTGTGGCCGCTGACGCCGCAGGACTTCGCGGGCCTGATCGACGACCTCCTCCTCCTCGGCCAGGTCGACTTCAGCGTCGAACGCCTCACCGCGACCCGCGTCGGCGACCAGGAGTTCTACGCGACGTTGCGACGCCTCGACCGTGAAGATCCGATCGGGGTCGCCCAGGCGCGCGCCGCCCTGGCCGACCTGCGCTCCGCGCTCCCGGACGAGTCGGTCTCGTCGCACCGGGTCGAGGGCACCGCGGTGCCGGCACACCACCTGGCCGACGTGGAGCGCCAGCTGGGCGAGACGCGTGAGCGGCTGGCGCGGGTGCGCTCCGCGCGCGACCGGGCCCGGCGGCAGCGCGACCGGGCCCGCGCCGACGCGGCGCAGAAGGCGGAAGCCTCGGGCCTGCTGGGGCGGCTGGGTCGCCGACTGCGCACCGTGACCGGGGTCAGGAGGCGGCCGTCGCCGTCTCGTCGGCGTGGGCGATCTGGGCGAGCGAGCGCCACACGAGCGCGAGCGTGAGCCCGGAGCCGACGAAGGCGAACCACCACGGCGCCGTGAGACCCCACGTGCTGGCGATCACGCCGCCGAGGAGCGAGCCGACGAGCATGCCGCCCATCACGCAGATCATGTAGACCGAGCCGACCCGGCCCTGGAGCTCGCTGGGCACCGCCCGCTGCCGGACGGCCTGGGAGAGCGTGCCCCACACGAAGGCGTACGCGCCGAAGAAGAACATCAGCGGGTACGCCGTCCACGGCGAGGTCGTGAGCGCCATCGCGAGGTGGAACAGCACCTCGCAGAGCAGCACCGTGCGCATCAGCCGGGCGAGCGGCACGCGCCGCTCGAGCCGGCCGTAGGCGAACGTCGCGAGCAGCCCGCCGAGGGCGGCCGCGGTGGTCAGCAGGCCGAAGCCGGCCTCGTTGATGCCGACGCGCTCCAGCGCCCAGAGCACCAGGACCGCCCACGGCGCCGCCCAGGTCACGTTGAAGACCACGATGATGATCGCCAGCGTGCGCACGGGCGGGTTGCCCATCAGCCACCGGACGCCGTCGGCGATGTCCTGGCGGACGTGGGTGTCGACGTGCTCGCGGACCGCACCCGGTGGCGTGCCGATGCGCGACACCAGCAGCACGCCGACGGCGATGCACACGACGGTCACCGAGAACGGGAAGACCATGCCGACCGTGAAGAGTAGGGCCCCGATCGCCGGGCCGACCAGCTGGTTGCCCGCGATCATCCCGACCATCAAGCGCGAGTTCGCGATGCCGAGGTCGCGCTTGTCGACCAGCATCGGCGTGAGCGTGCCCGCTGTCGCGTCGACGAACACCTCGGCCGTGCCCAGGGCGACGAACGTCCCCAGGACGATGGCGATGTTGACGTGCCCGGAGGCGATCACGGTGCACAGGACCGCGAGGACGAGACCGCGTACGACGTTGGCGGCCATGATCACGCGACGGCGGTCGAGCCGGTCGGCCATGGCTCCGGCGACGAGCCCGAACACCAGCCAGGGCACCTGCAGCGCGAACATGGCCGACGACACCAGCAGCGGGTTGCGCGTCTGCGAGGCGACGAGCAGCGGGGCCGCCGCGATGAGCATCCCGTCGCCGAGGTTGGTCACCCACGACGAGCCGACGAGCCACCGGAAGCCGGTGCCGAGGCGCGCCGGGAAGACGGTCTCGACGATGCGGCTCACAAGCAGGTGAGCCTAGGTGTCGCCGGCGTGCGCGTGCAGCCGAGTATCAGGCCGGCTGGAGGTTCTCGGCCGTCCGGACGGCCTCGCGACTGGTCTCGCGCGCGGCGGCGGCGAGCCGGTCGTTGTCGGCCTGGAGGCGCAGGGTCAGCGCCTCGAGGTCCTCGACCCGGCGGCGGAGCCGACGGTTCTCGACGGCGAGGACGGCGGTGGTGCGCACGTCGCTGTTCACATGACCCAACAGCGCCTTGGCCATGGGGAGCCTTTCGCAGACGGTGAAGACGATCAGCCGACGATCCGGCCGTCTCCAAGAGTCCCACTGCGGTGGCGGCGGGTCAACGGCTCCGCGGTGGTCGCTGGCAGCGCGGGCAGAAGAACGACGAGCGGTTCATGAAGGACACCCGGCGGATCGGGGTGCCGCACCGCCGGCACGGCTGCCCCTCCTGGCCGTACGCGTCGAGGGATCGGTCGAAGTAGCCGGACTCGCCGTTGACGTTGACGTAGAGCGCGTCGAACGACGTGCCGCCCTGCGCGAGCGCCTCGCCCATCACCTCGCGGACGTGGCCGAGCAGGCCGCGCAGCACCGGCCCGGTGAGCCGGTCGCCGGGACGCTCGCCGTGCAGCCTCGCCCGCCACAGCGCCTCGTCGGCGTAGATGTTGCCGACGCCGGAGATGAGGCCCTGGTCGAGCAGCAACCGCTTGACGGCGGACGTACGCCGGCGGGCGCGGCGGACGAACTCGTCGTCGTCGAACGCGGGGTCGATCGGGTCGCGGGCGATGTGCACGATCTCGGCCGGGAGCTCGGCGCCGCCCTCCGAGACGGCGAGGCCGCCGAACATCCGCTGGTCGACGAAGCGCATCTCGAGGCGTCGGCCGTCGGGGGTGAGCAGCCCGAACCGCACGCGCAGGTGCCGCTCGTCGGGTGCGCCGGGCTCGTGGAGGAGCATCTGCCCGCTCATGCCGAGGTGGCCGAGCAGCGCATCACCGCTCTGCTGGTCCGGGAGGGGGGCGAGGGCGAGCCAGAAGTACTTGCCGCGCCGGCGTACGGCCGCGATGCGACGTCCCACCAGAGCGGCGGCGAAGCCGGCCGGGCCGCGGTGGTCACGGCGTACGGGCCGGGGGTGCAGCACCTCGACGGACTCGAGGGTGCTGCCGAGGACGTGGCGCTCGAGGCCGGCGCGGACGACCTCGACCTCGGGGAGCTCGGGCACGGATCAGTCGCGGGCGGCGGCGTCGAGCACGGGGTGGGAGGCCCGGATCTCGCTGTACGCCGTCTCCGCGGCGCCCTGCTCGGCCTCCTTCTTGGAACGGCCGTTGCCGTTGCCGAGGACGAGCTCGCCGACGCGGACGCGGGCGACGAAGGTCTTCATGTGGTCGGGGCCGTCGTCCTCGATGAGGTACTCCGGCACGCCGAGGCCGAGGCTGGCCGACAGCTCCTGGAGGGAGGTCTTCCAGTCGAGGCCGGCGCCCATCGACGCCGCGGCCTCCATCACCGGGTCGAAGAGCCGGTGGATCACCTTGGCGGCCTCGTCCATGCCCGCCGCTGAGGTGGATGGCGCCGATCACGGCCTCGACGGTGTCGGACAGGATCGAGGCCTTGTTGCGGCCGCCGGTCGTCTCCTCGCCGCGGCCGAGCATGATGTGCTGGCCGAGCTCGATCTCGCGGGCCACGTCGGCCAGCGCGCGGGCGTTGACGACCGCCGCGCGCAGCTTGGCCAGCTGCCCCTCGGTGAAGTCCGGGTGGGCGAGGTAGAGCGTCTCGGTCACCACGATCCCGAGCACCGAGTCGCCGAGGAACTCGAGGCGCTCGTTGGTCGGGATCTGCCCGTTCTCGTACGCGAACGAGCGGTGCGTGAGCGCACGCTGCAGCAGCTCGGGATCCAGGACCGGATCACCGAGCGCTGCGCGGAGCTCGTCGGTGGTCAGAGGACCTGGCGACGGTCGGCCTTGGCGCCGTACTGGCCGCACTGGCCGCACGCACGGTGCGGGAGGTGCTTGGCGCCGCAGGCGGGGTTGGCACACGTCGCGAGGGACGGCGCGACGGCCTTCCACTGCGAACGGCGGTGACGCGTGTTGCTGCGCGACATCTTCCGCTTCGGAACAGCCATGGTGGTCTCCTGTGAATCAGTTGGCGTGCGACGGCTGGGGTCCCCCGGCCGCAGGGTGTGTCTGGGTCAGTCTGTGGTCAGTCTGCGTGCTGCTGCGGGTCCTGCGTGAGCTGCTCGAGCCCTGCCCAGCGCGGGTCGATCGGCGCGTCGTGTGCATGGTCCGGGTCGTCCGCGAGCCGCGCACCACAGTCGATGCACAACCCGGGACAGTCGTCTCGGCACAGCGGCTGGAACGGCAGTGCGAGCACCACCGCGTCCCGCAGCAGGGGCTCGAGGTCGATCAGGTCGTCCTCGAGCAGGCTGGTCTCGTCGTCGAGGTCACGGTCGTCGTGCTCCGTGGCCTTGGTGTGCTGCTCGGGGTAGACGTAGAGCTCCTGCAGCCGCGCGAGGATCTCGTCCTCGATCGGCTCCAGGCAGCGTACGCACTCCCCCGCGAGCATGGCCGTGGCCGTGCCCGTGAGCAGTACTCCCTCCATGACCGCCTCCAGGCGCAGGTCGAGCTCGACCGGCGCACCTTCGGGGACAGCGAGGACTTCGATGCCAAGCTGTGCCGGCGCCGGAACTGTGAGCTCGACTTCACGCTGGGACCCCGGGCGGCGGCCGAGCTCGCGGGTGTCAAGCACGAGCGGCGCCCTCGGGTCCAGGCTGGTCAAGACGAACTCCCACTACTGGACACAGACACAACCGGAGAATCGTATCCGCCACCGTGTGGTGGGGCAAAACGAGTGACGCGTGGGGCGTCAGGTCGCGCGCTCGGCCAGCCGCTGCACGAGCTGCGCGTGCACGGCGTCGGGGACCAGGCCGCGTACGTCGCCACCGAGCGCGGCGACCTCCTTGATCAGGCTGGAGGAGACGAACGCGTTGCCGACGGCACCGGGGAGGAACACGGTCTCGACGTCGGTGAGGTGCGAGTTCATCTGGGCCATCGGCAGCTCGTACTCGTAGTCGCCGGCGCCACGCAGGCCCTTGACGATCGCGACCGCGTCGATCCGGCGGCAGAAGTCGACGATGAGCCCCTCGAAGCCGGACACGCGCACGTTGGCGATGCCGGCCGTGGCCTCCTCGAGCATCGCGATGCGCTCGTCGGGGGTGAACAGGCGGCTCTTGGACATGTTGACGCCGACGGCGACGACGACCTCGTCGAAGAGCCTGGCGGCCCTGCTGACGATGTCGAGGTGGCCGTTGGTCACCGGGTCGAAGGACCCGGGGCACACTGCGCGACGCACGGGCTCTCCTTCATCATTCGGGGGAGGCTGCGGGGGTGGCGTGACCGTACCAAAGCATGGTCTCGCCGTAGCGCTTCGTGCGCTCCTCGACGATGCCGTCGGGCCAGGTGACCTGGCTGCGCTTGGCCGCCCGCTCGACGACGACGAGGGCGCCCGGGACGAGCCAGCCCTGCTCGACGAGCGCCAGCAGGTCGGCGTCGACGTCCTCGTCGGGCGTCGGGTAGGGCGGGTCGGAGAACACCAGGTCGTAGGGCGCCGCCGGCGGCGACTGGAGGACGGTCGAGACGGGGGCCGCGACGACGCGGGCCCGCGAGAAGCCGAGCGCGCCGGCGTTGCGGGTGATGAGCGTGGCCGTACGCCGGTCCTGCTCGACCATCGTCACGACCCCGGCCCCACGGGAGCGCGCCTCCAGCCCGACCGCGCCGGACCCTGCGTAGAGGTCGAGGAAGCGCAGTCCGTCGAGCGAGCCGGTGCGCGCCTCGATGGCGGAGAACAGGGCCTCGCGCACCCGGTCGCTGGTGGGTCGGGTCGACTGGCCGCGCGGCGTCTCCAGACGCCGACCGCCCGCCGTTCCCCCGATGATGCGCGTCATTCCCCGTGGTCAGCCCTTCTCCATTCAACCCTTGTCATGTAGGCGAGGCGCCGAGCGTTCGACCTCGGCGACTGCGGCAGCCAGGTCGGGCGCCCGGGTCAGCCCGGGGTCACCGGAGAGTAACGCCTCCGCGGCCTCACGGGCACGGATGATGGTCTTCTCGTCGCGCAATACCCGAAGTGTGACAAGTCCCGAGCGGAAACCTGACTGGCTCGCCCCGAGGACGTCGCCCTCGCGCCTCTGCTCGAGGTCGACGCGGCTCAGCTCGAACCCGTCCGTGGTCGAGGCCACCGCATCGAGGCGGTCGCGGGCGGGGGTGCCGGCCTCGGCGTGCGACACCAGCAGGCACAGGCCCGGCAGCCCACCCCGGCCGACGCGGCCGCGGAGCTGGTGGAGCTGGGAGACGCCGAAGCGATCGGCGTCGAGGAGCACCATCATCGTGGCGTTGTGGACGTCGACGCCCACCTCGATGACGGTCGTCGAGACGAGCACGTCGATCTGGCCGGCCGCGAAGGCCCGCATCGTGGCGTCCTTCGCCTCGGCCGGCGAGGCGCCCGTGCAGGACCGCCGTGCGCAGCCCCCGGAGCGGACCGGCGGCCAGCCCCTCGTGGACGTCCTCGACTGCGGCGAGTGCCCGCTTGGGGGCGACCTCGTTGCCGTCGTCGTCGAGGTCGAGCTGGTCGGTCTCGCCGTCCTCGCCCGCGTCGCCCGAGATGCGGGGGCACACGACGTAGACCTGGTGGCCCTTCTCCACCTCCTCGCGTACGCGTTGCCAGGCCCGGTCGAGCCAGGTCGGCTGCTCGGCCAGCGGGACGACGTTGGTCTGGATCGGGGCGCGGCCGGCGGGGAGCTCGGCGAGGATCGAGGTCTCGAGGTCGCCGAAGACCGTCATCGCCACGGTGCGCGGGATCGGCGTCGCCGTCATCACCAGCACGTGGGGCGGGCTGCCGGCCTTGTCGGTGAGCGCGGCGCGCTGCTCCACGCCGAAGCGGTGCTGCTCGTCGACGACGACCAGGCCGAGGTCGGCGAACTCGACCCGGTCCTCGAGCAGGGCGTGGGTGCCGATGACGATCCCGGCCTCGCCGGTGACGGTCCGCAGCATCGCCTCCTGCCGCGCGGCCTTGCCCATCGAGCCGGTGAGGAGCACGACGCTCGTGGCGTCGGCGGCCCCGCCGAGCATGCCGCCCTGCGCGAGGTCGCCGAGCAGCGCGGAGATCGAGCGGTGGTGCTGCTGGGCCAGCACCTCGGTGGGGGCCAGCAGTGCGGCCTGTCCCCCGCTGTCGACGACCTGGAGCATCGCGCGCAGCGCGACGAGGGTCTTGCCGGAGCCCACCTCGCCCTGGAGGAGCCGGTTCATCGGGTGGTCGCGACCGAGCTCCTCGGCGACGAGGTCACCGATCTCGCGCTGGCCGCCGGTGAGCTCGAAGGGCAGGCGCGCGTCGAAGGCGGCGAGGATCCCGCCGTCGCGTCCGGGCCTCGACTGGGCGCCCTGGGCCCGGTGCGCCGCCCGCCGGCGGGCGAGGACCAGCTGCAGCACCAGCGCCTCCTCGAACCGGAACCGCTTCTGGGCCGCACCGAGCTGGCTCCACTCGTCGGGGCCGTGGATCCAGCGCAGCGCCTGCATGATGCCCAGCAGCTCGTACTGCTCGCGCAGCTCCGGGGTGAAGACGTCCGGCACGCCGGTGACCAGGTCGAGCGCCGCCGCGATGACCTTCTGGAGGTCCCAGGTGTAGAGCTTGGCGGTCAGCGGGTACACCGGGATCAGCTTGCTCAGCACCGCGCCGCCCTCGCCGTCGAGCGCGAAGCCGTGGGCCTGCTCCAGCTGCCAGCTGCCGCGGAACTGCTTGGCCTTGCCGGTGAAGAGCGCCCTGCTGCCCGCGCCGAACTCGGCCTCGTGCCGGTCGGCCAGGTTCTTGTAGGGGCTGAACAGGGTGACGGAGAAGTCGGGGCCGTCGGTGCGGAGGCGGATCGTCGTACGCCACTGCTGGCGGTTGCCGGCGCGGAACGGGGCGCTCTCGCACGAGCGCACCTCGCCGAGGATCGTCAGCTGCTCGCCGACCACGGGGGTGGCGACCTCGGACAGCTCGGTGGCGGCGACGTAGCGGCGGGGGAAGTGGCGCAGCAGGTCGCCGACGGTGGCGAGGCCGAGGCCCTCCTCGGCGAGCTTGCGCTTCTTGTGGGAGCTGCCGAAGACCGACCCGATGGGGCTGTCCGGCGTGATGGAGACCATGCGGGACTACCGGGTCACTCGACGCTGACGAGCAGCGGGTAGCGCGGCTGGCCTCCGTCGTGGACCGCGACGTCCACGTGGGGGTGGCGTGCCTCGACGTGGGCAGCGAGTCGCCGGGCCAGGTCGACGCCGTCCTCGCCGGACACGATCGTGACCAGCTCGCCGCCTCCCGCGAGGAGCCGCTCGAGGACGTCGGTCGCGACCGTGTCGAGGTCGGAGCCGACGACCGCGAAGTCACCGGCGATGACACCGAGGGCGTCGCCGGGCTCGCACGGACCGGCCATCGTGATCGCCCGGCGCGCGGCCACCGTCACCGCGCCGTGGCGGGCATGGCGGGCGGTGGCGGTCATCTCGCGCACGTCGGCGTCGAACGCGCGACCCGGTTCGTGCACCGAGATCGCGGCCAGTCCCTGCACCTGGGCCTGGGTCGGGATCACCTCGACCGAGACGGCGTGCTCGGCCTCCGCGGTGCGCGCCGCGATCTCGGCGGCGCGGACGGTGTCGGCGTCGTTGGGCAGCAGGACCACCTCGGCCGCGCCGCAGCCGACGATGGCCTCGAGCAGCTGGCCGGTCGACGGGCGCTGGCCGGGGCCGCCCACCACGACGACCGCCCCGGCGGACTCGAAGAGGTCGGTGAGGCCGGGCCCGGCGGCCACGGCGACCACCTTGCGACCGGTGCGGGTCGAGAGCTTCTGCCGGTGCTCGGCGACCTGCTCGGCGAAGTGGGTGACGCGGATGCGGTAGGGCCGGCCGGCGGTGATGCCGGCCTCGATCGCCGCACCGACGTCGTCGACGTGGACGTGGACGTTCCAGAGGCCGTCGCCGCCGACGACCACGAGGCTGTCGCCGAGCCCGACCAGCGTCTCGGCGCAGGGTGCCGATCGCCGCGTCCTCCTGCTCGGCGACGACGTCGAGGAGGTACATCACCTCGTAGCCCGGCCCGTCCTCGGTGAGGTCGTCGCTCGGCACCGCGGTGGACACCCGGATGTGGTGCGTGCCGATCGGCGAGGCGTACGGCATCGGGCGACGGCCCGTCGCGGTGGTCTCCACCGCGTCGAGCACGACCGTGAGGCCGCGGCCGCCGGCGTCGACGACGCCCGCCTGGGCGAGCACGTCGAGCTGCTCGGGCGTACGCGAGAGGGCGACGCGGGCGGCAGCGGCGGCGGCCGTGAACACGTCGCGGGCGCGCGCGGACGGCCCCTCGGCGGTGGCGAGCGCGGCGTCGGAGGCGGCGCGGGCAACGGTGAGGATGGTGCCCTCGACCGGGGTGCCGACGGCGGCATAGCTGGCGTCGGTGGCCGCCGACATGGCCGCGGCGATGGTGCGGGCGCGCGGCTCGTCGCGGTCCGCCGCGGCCAGGTGGGTGACGTACGCCCGGAGCATCTGGCTGAGGATCACGCCGGAGTTGCCGCGCGCGCCCATCAGCGCGGCGCGGGCGAGCAGCGCCATCCCCTCCTCGAGGCCGAGGTCGGGGTCGGCGGCGCGGGCCGCGCGCAGCTCGTCGCGGGCGGCCGAGACGGTGAGGAACATGTTGGTGCCGGTGTCGCCGTCGGGCACGGGATAGACGTTGAGCGCGTCGATCTCCTCGCGCGCGACGGACAGCGCGTCGGTCGCGATGTCGACGAACCGGGCAACCGCGTCCAGCGTGATGCCGTGGGTGACTGGCTCCATCGACTCGGTGTGCTCCTGGGGTGTGGTCTGGGCGGTGGCGGGGCTGCGACACGGGCACTGTGTCGCGCGCCACAGGGTAGTGCCGTGCGTCCGACCGTGCTCCGATTTCCTCCCTCCGCAGGTCCTCGGCTACTCTTCTGCGGTTGCCTGTTGCTGCCCGTTGGTGGTGTGCAGGCGCTCGTTTCTCTATCAACCTCGAACGGATCGGAGTGCACGGTGGCTGCCGTCTGCGACATCTGCGCCAAGAAGCCGGGCTTCGGAAACAACCGTCCCTGGTCGCGCAAGATCACCAAGCGTCGTTTCAACCCCAACATCCAGCGCGTCCGGGCGACCGTGAACGGCTCGCCCAAGCGCCTCAACGTCTGCACCGGCTGCCTCAAGGCCGGCAAGGTCTCCCGCTGACCTGACGTTCTCGCCACGCTTTGACCGAGACCCCCGTCGCTCTGCGGCGGGGGTCTCGTCATGTGCTGGGGCTCAGAGCCTCGTTCAGGGATCCCCGGGCGGCGACCTCAGAAGTGGGTCCAGCCCGTCGGGCCGTCGTACGCCGCACCGTCGACGGTGACACCGGAGCCCTCGCGCACCTCACCGACGACCTGCCAGCCGGCGGGCACGGACGCGACGTCGGGGAAGGTCGCCAGGAGGGCGTGGTCGTCGCCGCCCCCGAGGATGAACTGCAGCGGGTCCGCACCGAGGGCGGCGCCGACGGCCTGGAGCGGCTCGGGGATCTCGAAGGCGCCGCGGCGTACGTCGATCGCGACACCGCTCGCCTCGGCGAGGTGTCCGGCCTCGGCCACGAGGCCGTCGGAGATGTCGATGAGCGCGGTCGCGCCCGCCTCGGCCGCCTGCCGACCGGCGGCGTACGGCGGCTCGGGGCGGCGGTAGGCCTCGACGAGCACCCGAGGGGAGCGGAAGCCGCGGCCCAGCACGGCCAGCCCGCCGGCGGCCCAGCCCTGCCGTCCCGTCAGCGCGAGGACGTCGCCGGGCTCGGCGCCCGAGCGCAGCACCGGGGCCTGGGTGCACTGGCCCAGCACGGTCACGGCGATGACGATCTCGGCAGCACGGGTGATGTCCCCGCCGACGACGGTCGCGCCGACGCTCGCGCACTCCTCGGCGAAGCCGCGGGCGAAGTCGAGCGCCCACGCCAGCGGGAGGTCGGCCGGCGCGGCGAGCCCGATGGTCAGGTGGCGTGCGGTGCCGCCCATCGCGTTGATGTCGGAGAGGTTCTGCGCGGCCGCGCGGTGGCCGACGTCGGAGGCGCTCGCCCAGTCGCGGCGGAAGTGCCGGCCCTCGACCATCAGGTCGGTCGACACGACCACGTGCCCGTGCTTGATCCGCAGCACCGCCGCGTCGTCACCGGGCCCGACGAGGACGCTCTCGTCGCCCTCGAAGAGCTTCACGAGCTCCGCGATCAGGCCGAACTCGCCCGCCTCGCCGAGGGTGGTGTCCTGGGTCCCATCGAGGTTGGCCGCCATGCCCCCATCCCACCAGACCGGGGCGGTGACCACAGTCACCCATCCCCTGTCGGCCCGCCCGCGTCGCGCGGTAGGTTGTGCCGGTCACACCCGATGAACGAGACCGAGGAGTCCACGATGGTCGTCCAGGCCTACATCCTGATCCAGACCGACGTCGGCAAGGCCGCCGAGGTGGCCAAGGCCATCGCCCAGGTCAGTGGCGTCACGCTTGCCGAGGACGTGACCGGTCCCTACGACGTGATCGTCCGCGCGGAGGCCAAGAACGTCGACGAGCTGGGCAAGCTCGTGGTGTCGAAGGTGCAGAACCTCGACGGCATCACCCGCACGCTGACGTGCCCGGTCGTCCACATCTGACGCGCACTCCCTGTCAGTGCACCATCGCCGACGCCTCGGCCCCGTGAGGGGCCGGGGCGTCGTCGCGTCCTCGGCCGGGCTGCTCCTGGCCGCGGCGCTCGCGGCGTGCAGCCCCGGCAACGTCGAGATCGAGGACCACGACCTCTCCGACGCCGACCGCGCCGCGTGCGAGGCCGTGGTCGCCGACCTGCCGAAGACGCTCGGCGGCGAGCTGCGGCGCTCGGTCGCCCCGGACGACGCGCTGGGCGCGGCGTGGGGCGATCCGGCGTACGTCCTCACGTGCGGGGTGCCTGCGCCGTCCGACTACGAGGCGACGGCCGAGTGCAGCGACGTCAAGGGCATCGGGTGGTACGTCACCGACGACCAGGCCAGCGACCTGGGCGTCGACGTCACGCCGATCGCCCTCTCCCGCTCGCCCTACGTCGAGCTGCTCGTGCCGTCCCGCTACCGCACCGACGGCATCGACCGGGCCCTCGCCGAGCTGGCGCCGGTGCTCAAGGAGCACCTGGCCGAGGGCCTTGTCCTGCCTGTGAGCGGTCAGCGCAGGCCGGTGTCGCGGCGCAGCGCGAGCTGCACGAGCCGGTCGACGAGCTCGGGATAGGTGAGCCCGGACGCCGCCCAGAGCTGGGGATACATCGAGGTCGGCGTGAAGCCGGGCATCGTGTTGAGCTCGTTGATGACGAGCGAGCCGTCGGGCATCACGAAGAAGTCGACGCGGGCCAGGCCCTCGCACGACAGCGCCTCGAAGGCGCGGACCGCCATCGCGCGGAGCGCCTGCTCGATCCCGGCGGGGAGGTCGGCGGGGATGTCGATCTCGGTGTGCTGGTCGGCGAGGTACTTGGCCTCGAAGTCGTAGAACTCGTGGTCGCCACCGGTGCGCACCTCGCCGGGCCGCGACGTCTCGGGCGGACCCTCGAGGGTGCCGAGCACACCGCACTCGACCTCGCGCCCGCCCTCCATCGACTGCTCGACGAGCACCTTCGGGTCGTGGCGGAAGGCCTCCTCCAGCGCCTCCTCGACCTCGCTCGCGTCGTGGACCTTGCTGATGCCCATGCTCGACCCGGCGCGGGCCGGCTTGGCGAACGACGGGAAGCCGAGGTCCTCGATCCGCGTGCGTACGCCGATCGGGTCCTGCTGCCACTCGGAGCGGGTGACGGTGATGCCGGGCGTCACCGGGAGCCCGGCGGCCTGCAGCACGACCTTCATGTAGGCCTTGTCCATCCCGATCGCCGAGGCCAGGACGCCGGACCCGACGTAGCGGACGCCCGCCATCTCGAGCATCCCCTGCAGGGTGCCGTCCTCGCCCCAGGGACCGTGCAGGAGCGGGAAGACCACGTCGACCTCGCCGATGACGGACGGCACGCTCGTCGGACCGGTGACCACGAGCTCGGTGCCCGTCGTCGCGCCCATCAGCGCGACCGTCGATCCGGCGGCGTCGACCTGCGGCAGGTCGCTGCCGTGGATGGCGAGCCGGGTCGGCTCGTCGACCTCCAGCACCCACCGGCCGTCGGTGGCGATCCCCACCGGCACGACGTCGTACGCCTCCCGGTCGATCGCCGCCAGCACGCTGCCCGCGGTCACGCAGGAGATGCCGTGCTCGGAGGAACGGCCGCCGAAGACGACGGCGACGCGGGGCTTCCTGGGCGTGCTCGGAGAGGTGTCGTTCATCGCCTCGACCCTATCCACCTACGCTGGCGCGCATGGCTTCCGACCCGCAGCACAGGCTCGGCACGATCGCCGTCACGGCCGGTCGTCCCGACAAGACGCCCGACGCCCCGCTCAACGATCCCGATCACCATGGCAGCGACGTACGTCGCCGGCGGCGAGGTGGAGTACGGCCGCTACGGCAACCCGACCTGGACCGCGCTCGAGGACGCCCTCGGCGCGCTGGAGGGCGGGCGCTGCCTGACCTTCGCCTCCGGCCTGGCCGCGGTGGCGACGGTGCTCGACCTCGTCGGCGCCGACGGCACCGTCGTCGTGCCGAAGCACGCGTACACCGGCACGATCATGCAGCTCGCCGACCTCGAGTCCCGCGGCCGGCTGAAGGCCCACCTCGTCGACATCACCGACACCGACGCCGTCGTGGCCGCCTGCGCCGACGCCTCGCTGGTCTGGCTGGAGTCGCCGACCAACCCGGCCCTCGAGATCGCGGACATCCCGACCATCACCGCTGCCGCGCACGAGGCCGGTGCCTACGTCGTCGTCGACAACACCTTCGCCACTCCCCTGCTCCAGCGCCCGCTCGAGGACGGCGTCGACCTGGTCGTGCACTCGGCCACGAAGTACCTCGCCGGGCACTCCGACGTGCAGATGGGCGCGATCGTCACCCGCGACGACGAGCTCTACGCCGTGCTCAAGGGTCGCCGCGACCTCACCGGCGCGATCCCGGGGCCGTTCGAGGCGTGGCTGACCCTGCGCGGCCTGCGGACGCTGCACCTGCGGGTCGAGCGCGCCCAGTCCAACGCGCAGGAGCTCGTACGCCGCCTCGGCGAGCACCCGGCCCTGTCGGAGGTCCGCTACCCGGGGTTCGGCGGGATCGTCAGCATCGTGCTCGCCCAGGGCGAGGTGGCTGCCGACCTGCTGTCGCGCAAGACCCGGCTCTGGGTGCACGCCACGTCGCTCGGCGGCGTCGAGTCGACGCTCGAGCGGCGCCGGCGCTGGAAGGCCGAGGCCGCGACGATCCCCGAAGGGCTCGTCCGCCTCGTCGGATCGGGCGAGGCGAGGACGTGCGACGGACGCGTCGTCGGGAGCGACCTCGGCACGCGACTCGATACGCTCCGTCGGACTTCGTCCTCAGCCCCGGTCGGCTCGACCACCGATGACGGCTGACCTCGTTCCTCGGTCAGCCCATCTCCGCCTTGGTGTCGCGGGCGATGAAGGAGTTCATCATGTCGAGCGCGGTCATCTTGCCGTCGACGACGGCGTCGACGGCCGCCGCGATGGGGGCGTCGACGCCGGTGCGCTCGGCGAGGGCGAGCAGCGACTTGCAGGACTTCGCGCCCTCGGCGACCTGGCGGGTCGAGGCGTAGATCTCCTCGGTCGTCATCCCCTGGCCGAGGCGCTCGCCGAACGTACGGTTGCGCGAGAGCGGCGACGAACAGGTGGCGACGAGGTCGCCGAGCCCGGCGAGGCCCATCAGGGTCAGCGGGTTGGCGCCCTGGGCGGTCGCGAGGCGCGCGGTCTCGGCGAGGCCGCGGGTGATGACCGAGGCGGTCGTGTTGTCGCCGAAGCCCAGCCCGACGGCCATGCCGACCGCGAGGCCGACGACGTTCTTGTAGGCACCGCCGATCTCGCAGCCGAGCACGTCGACGGACGTGTACGGGCGGAACGACGGACCGTGGGTGATCGCCTGCAGCTCCTTGGCGCGGTCCTCGTCGAGGCACGCGACGACGGAGGCCGCCGGCTCGCGACGGGCGATCTCGCGGGCCAGGTTGGGCCCGCTGATCACGGCGATCCGCTGGGCGGAGGCGTCGGTGACCTCCTGGATCACCTCGCTCATCCGCATCAGCGTCCCGAGCTCGACGCCCTTCATCAGCGAGACCAGCGTGGCCTTCTCCGGGATGATCGGCGCCCACGCGGTGAGGTTCTCGCGCAGGCTCTGCGAGGGCACCGTCAGCACGACGACGTCGGCGTCGGCGGCGACCTGCTCGGGGTCGGTGGAGGCACTCACCGACGGCGGGAGCTCGATGCCCGGGAGGTAGTCGGTGTTCTCGCGGCGCTCGTTGATCGCCTCCACCACCTCGTCGCGGCGCGCCCACAGGGTCACGTCGTTGCCGGCGTCGGCCAGGACCAGCGAGAACGCCGTCCCCCACGACCCGGCGCTGAACACGGCGACCTTCTTCCTCGACTCGGTCATCGGCTTCGCCTCTTCCTGGAACGGGGGATGGATCGCTGGCTGGAACGGTGCGGGTCCTCGACGGGGTTCCCGATCTCGCGTACGCCGGTGGCGCGCGAGTCGTACCTCTCCGCGGGTGGCGTGCCCCCGCGCAGGTCGGCGACGATCGCGGTGATCGCGGCCATGATGCGGTCCGTGGCCGCGGCGATGGTCTCCGGGCTCGACGGCTGGGCCGCGAGGTCGTCGAGGCGCACCGGGTCGCCGGCCTTCATGACGATCTTCTTGCGCGGCACGAGGTGCGGCGTCTTCGTGTAGGGCGGCAGGACCTCCTGCGCACCCCACTGGCCGACCGGGATCACCGGGCAGCCGGTCGCCAGGGCGATGCGGGCGGCACCGGTCTTGCCCTTCATCGGCCACAGGTCGGGGTCGCGGGTCAGCGTGCCCTCGGGATAGATCACGATGCACTCGCCCTCGTCGATCGCCCGGACCGCCGCGTCGTACGCGCCGACGGCGTTGCGGCTCAGCCGCTCGACGGGGATCTGCCCGGCCGCGGAGAGCAGCCCTCCGAGCGCCTTGTTGCGGAAGAGCCCCGACTTCGCGAGGTAGCGCGGCACCCGACCGTGGTCGTAGACGAAGTGCGCGGAGAGCAGCGGATCGACGTGCGAGATGTGGTTGATCGCGACGATGCAGCCGCCGGTGGCGGGGATCTTCTCGCCGTCGATCCAGGTGCGGGAGGTGGCGGCGAGCAGCGTGGGCTTGAGGATGGACGCCGCGACGGTGATGGCCCAGCCGCGATCCTGCTCGAGCTTCCTGACGCGCACCGTCACCTCTCCCTGCTCCGCCCGTGGAACTGCTCCGTCCGGTCGACGCTCGCTGCGTCGCGAGCAGGCTACTCGGTCGGACGGGTCGTGGGACGCCTCCGCCGCGCTGTCGTCGGATGGGAGGATCGGCGGCGATGTCCACCCCCACTCCTGCCCCCGATCCGGCCCCCGACGCGCTGCCCGGTGCGTGGTCGTCGTACCCGTGAAGCCCCCTGCCCTCGGCAAGTCCCGGCTGGTCGGGCTCTCCGACGAGCAGCGCCGCGAGCTGGCCGAGGCGTTCGCGCTCGACACCGTGCAGGCGGCCGCGCAGACCCGCGGAGTGGCGGCCGTGCTGGTCGTCACCGACGACTTCCGCCTGGCCGCGGCGATGCGCGGCCTGGAGGTCGGCGTCGGCGTCGAGGTGATGCCCGACGGGGCGAGCGAGGACCTCAACGCGACGCTCGTGCAGGCCGCGGCAGAGGTCGTACGCCGCTGGCCGGACGCCGTGCCGGTCGCGCTGTGCGCCGACCTCCCTGGCCTCCGCCCGGACGAGCTCGCCGAGGTGCTGGCCGACGCGGTCGCGGAGGTGTCGTCCGGCCGCGCCGCGTTCGTGCGCGACCGCGCCGGGGTGGGCACGACGATGTACGCCGCCGCGCACGACCTCTTCGCTCCCGGCTTCGGGCCGGGATCCGCGCAACGGCACCAGCGGGCAGGGGCCGTCGAGGTGGGAGCCGCCGCGACCAGCGTGCGCACCGACGTCGACGACCTGGCCGACCTGGGCGCCGTCCTCGTCGCCGGAGTCGGCCCGCACACGTCGCGGGCAAGCGGAAGGCGGGCCACCCCACTGGGGTGACCCGCCTTCGGTGCTGGTCGAGCTCAGGACTTCTTGGCGGCCGTCTTCTTGGCCGTCGTCTTCTTCGCAGGTGCCTTCTTGGCCGGCGCCTTCTTGGCGGTGGTGGTCTTCGCCGCCGCCTTCTTGGCAGGAGCCGCCTTCTTGGCGGGCGCCTTCTTCGCGGTCGACGCGGTGGCCGTCTTCTTGGCCGGTGCCGCCTTCTTGGCCGACGCGGCCGGGGCCTTCTTGGCCGGGGCCTTCTTCGCCGGTGCCGCCTTCTTGGCCGGAGCCTTCTTGGCGGGCGCAGCCTTCTTGGCCGGAGCCGTCTTGGCCGGAGCCGTCGTCTTGGCGGGCGCCGCCTTCTTCGTCGCGGCACCGGTCACGGCAGCAGCCGCCGCTCGCACGCTGGCGGGCGGCTTCGGCATCGTGGCGGCCGTCAGCTTCGGCAGCTTCTTCGCACCCGAGATGACGTCCTTGAGCTCCTTGCCGGCGGAGAACTTCGGCACGGACTTCTTCTTGGACTTGATCCGCTCGCCCGTCTGCGGGTTGCGGACCCAGCGCGCGTTGCGCACTGCCTTCTCGAACGAGCCGAAGCCGGTGATCGCGACCTTCTCGCCCTTGGCGACCTCACGGGTGATGGTGTCGAGCACCGACTCCAGTGCGTGGGACGCCTGCTTGCGGTTCCCCTCGTATCGCGCGGCGAGCGCGTCGATGAGTTCTGTCTTGTTCACTAGCTTCCCTTCCAATGAACCATGGAAGTCGAGCTCGTGCTCGACCCTCTGCGTCGCACGCTAGGCACATGGAAGGGTGAGGACAATCACCATCGCCCCTATTTGTGGGGTTTTTTCAAGCGGTGACAGGCTTCCAGCTCGGTCGGGCACCCTCAAAGGCAGTGATGTCGTCGTCGTGACCGAGGGTGATCCCGATGTCGTCGAGGCCCTCGAGCAGCCGCCAGCGGGTGTAGTCGTCGATGTCGAACGAGTCCTCGACGGCGTCCTCACCGGCACCCGCGCGGACCGTACGGCTCTCGAGGTCGACGGTGATCTCGCCGCCCGGGTGGTCGGCGAGCCAGTCCCACAGGCGCTGCACGACCTTCTCGTCGACCTGCGCCGCGACCAGTCCGGCCTTGCCGGAGTTGCCGCGGAAGATGTCGGCGAAGCGCGAGGAGATGACGGCCTTGAAGCCGTAGTTCTGCAGTGCCCACACGGCATGCTCGCGCGAGCTGCCGGTGCCGAAGTCGGGACCCGCGACCAGCACCGAGCCGCCGTCGTACGTCGCGTCGTTGAGGACGAAGTCGGGATCGTTGCGCCAGGCCGCGAAGAGCCCGTCCTCGAAGCCCGTGCGCGTGACGCGCTTGAGGTAGACCGCCGGGATGATCTGGTCGGTGTCGACGTTGCTGCGGCGCAGCGGCACGCCGATGCCGGTGTGGGTGGTGAACGCGTCCATGTCTCAGGCTCCGATCGGCGCGAGGTCGGCGGGACTGGAGAGGGTGCCGCGCACGGCGGTGGCGGCGGCGACGGGCACGGACACCAGGTGCGTACGTCCGCCCTTGCCCTGCCGGCCCTCGAAGTTGCGGTTGGACGTCGACGCGCTGCGCTCGCCGGGAGCGAGCTGGTCGGGGTTCATGCCCAGGCACATCGAGCAGCCGGCCCCGCGCCACTCGGCGCCCGCGGCGATGAAGACCTTGTCGAGGCCCTCGGCCTCGGCCTGGAGGCGTACGCGCACCGAGCCGGGGACGACGAGCAACCGCGTGTCCGGGTCGACGGTGCGGCCCTCGAGGATCGACGCGGCGAGGCGCAGGTCCTCGATGCGGCCGTTGGTGCACGACCCGACGAAGACGGTGTCGACCTTGACCTCGCGCAGCGGGGTGCCGGCCTGCAGGCCCATGTAGTGGAGGGCCTTCTCGGTGGCGACCTTGTCGTTGGGCTCGTCGAAGTCGTCGGGGCCGGGGATGTTGGCACCCAGCGGCGCGCCCTGGCCGGGGTTGGTGCCCCAGGTGACGAACGGCGTCATGGTCGACGCGTCGAGCTCGATCTCCTCGTCGAAGACGGCGTCGTCGTCGGTGCGCAGGGTCTTCCAGTGCGCGACGGCGGCATCCCAGTCGGCGCCCTTGGGGGCCTCGGGCTTGTCGGCGAGGTAGTCGAACGTGGTCTGGTCGGGGGCGATGAGGCCGGCCTTCGCGCCCCACTCGATCGACATGTTGCAGACCGTCATCCGGCCCTCCATCGAGAGCTCCTCGATGGCCGGGCCGCGGTACTCCACGATGTAGCCCTGGCCGCCGCCCGTGCCGGTGTGCGTGATGAGGGTGAGCACCATGTCCTTGGCCGTGACGCCGTCGGGCAGGCTGCCGTTGATGGTGACCGCCATCGTCTTCGGCCGGGCCTGGGTCAGGGTCTGGGTGGCGAGCACGTGCTCGACCTCGGAGGTGCCGATGCCGAAGGCGATCGCGCCGAAGGCGCCGTGGGTCGAGGTGTGCGAGTCGCCGCACACGATCGTCATGCCGGGCTGGGTCAGGCCGAGCTGGGGTCCGACGACGTGGACGATGCCCTGCTCGACGTCGCCGAGCGGGTGGAGGCGTACGCCGAAGTCGGCGCAGTTCTTGCGCAGCGTCTCGACCTGCGTGCGCGAGACCGGGTCGGCGATCGGCTTGTCCCAGTCGATCGTCGGGACGTTGTGGTCCTCGGTCGCGAGCGTCAGGTCGGGGCGACGTACGGCGCGGTCGGCGAGCCGGAGTCCGTCGAAGGCCTGCGGCGACGTCACCTCGTGGAGGAGGTGGAGGTCGATGTAGAGGAGGTCGGGCTCTCCCGGAGCGCTGCGGACGACGTGCTCGTCCCAGACCTTCTCGGACAGGGTCTTGCCCATGACGCGGATCTCCTTCTCAGTCCTGTCTGGTCGTGCGGTGCATCGACGCTACATCTTGCATCCCACTCCCTGAGATGAGAATATCGGAATATGGACAACGGATCTGGCGTCGGCGTGCTCGACAAGGCCGCCCTCGTGCTCGCCGCCCTCGAGGCCGGACCGGCCACCCTCGCCGGCCTGGTCGCCGGCACCGGGCTGGCCCGGCCGACCGCCCACCGCCTCGCGGTGGCGCTGGAGCACCACCGCCTGGTGGCACGCGACATGCAGGGGCGCTTCGTGCTCGGACCGAGGCTCTCCGAGCTGTCCGCGGCTGCCGGCGAGGACCGCCTCCTGGCCTCGGCCGGCCCTGTCCTCGCGCGGCTGCGCGACATCACCGGCGAGTCCGCCCAGCTGTGGCGGCGCCAGGGCGAGCACCGGGTGTGCGTGGCCGCCGCCGAGCGCCCCTCGGGCCTGCGCGACACCATCCCGGTCGGCTCGCAGCTGACGATGAACGCCGGCTCCGCCGCCCAGATCCTGCTCGCGTGGGAGGACCCGGAGCGGATGCACCGCGGCCTCCAGAACGCCGCCTTCTCCGCCACCGCGCTCTCCGGCATCCGTCGCCGCGGCTGGGCCCAGTCGGTCGGCGAGCGGGAGCAGGGCGTCGCCTCCGTCTCGGCCCCGGTGCGCTCCCCCGGCGGCAAGGTGATCGCCGCCGTGTCCGTCTCCGGACCCCTCGAGCGCCTCTCCCGCCAGCCCGGACGCATGCACGCGCCGGCCGTGCTCGCCGCCGCCGACCGCCTCTCGGAGTCGCTGCGGCGCGCTGCCGCTGAGTAGCCGCCTCGCTCGCTCTCCGAGGGTGGCGGCACATCGCAGCCGGAGGCCGCGCTGCCATTGCCGCCACCTCGGCGTACGCCCGGCGAGGTGGCGGCATCGCCGCCGAGGCCCCGCGCTGCCATCTGCCGCCACCTTCGGCGTACGCCCGGCGAGGGTGGCGGCACATCGCACCCGCCGGAGGCCCCGCGCTGCCATCTGCCGCCACCTTCGGCGTACGCCCGGCGAGGGTGGCGGCACATCGCACCCGCCGGAGGCCCCGCGCTGCCATCTGCCGCCACCTTCGGCGTACGCCCGGCGAGGGTGGCGGCACACGACACCCCAGCCGCCGATTCTCATGCCGTACGCCGCCACCTTCCCGGTGTCGGTGACCTGCGACAGGGTGGGGCACATGACAGATCTCGTGGATCTCGGCCCCGCGGGCGAGCGGCTCCTCGCCGTCGCCGCCTCCGTCCGTGACGACCAGCTCGGCGACCCGACCCCGTGCGAGGGGCGTACGGTCGGCCAGCTCGCCCAGCACCTCGTCGGCCTCACCCAGGCCTTCCGGGCCGCTGCCGACAAGGACTTCGGTCCGCTGACCGACACCAGCCCCGACGGCGGCGGCTGGCCAGACGTCGAGCCCGGCTGGCGCGAGGCACTCGGAGTCCAGGTGCCCGCGCTCGTCGCCTCGTGGCGCCGGACCGAGGCCTGGGAGGGCATGACCCGCGCAGGCGGGGTCGACCTCCCCGGTCAGGTCGGCGGCCTGGTGGCGCTCGACGAGATGGTGCTCCACGGCTGGGACCTCGCCCGCGCCACGGGCCAGTCCTACGACTGCGACGACGCGACGGCGGGCGCGTGCATGGCGTTCGTGGGCGGCTTCGACGAGGGCGGCACACCGGGCCTCTTCGGCCCGTCCGTCGGGGTCGGCGCCGACGCCTCGCCGTTCGAGCAGGTGCTGGCCCGCTCGGGTCGCGACCCGCAGTGGTCACCGAGCTGAGCCGTCCCGAGCTGAGCCGTCCCGAGCTGAGTACGCGGACGGTGTGCCGACAACGCCGCGCAGGTGACGGTGGGGGCATGGGACAACAGGTCATCGCCATCGTCGTCCGGCTCGTCGTGATGGGCGCCGCACTCGGCGCCTACTACGCCCTGATTCCCTTCCTCTTCCCCGATGACGGCGGCGGGGCCAACATCGGGGCCGGGCTCATCGCCTTCGGCGCCGTGGTCCTGGTCAGCTTCGGGTGGGCCTGTGTCGACGGTCGCCGACGGGGGGCGTCGTCGACCGCCGCGACGTGGGCGGTCGTGGCCGCGGCCTTCGGTCTGCTGTGGCTCCTCGGCCTGGCCCTCGTCGAGGCCGACGACAGCCTCGGTGTGGCCGAACGCCTCCTGCTCGACTCCCCGATCGCCGTCTTCACGGCCGGGTTGGTGTTCCTTCCGGCCGGGTTGGGGGCCGCCCTCGGCGGGACCGCGCACCGCCCGGAGGGCTGATCCGACGCTGGCTCAGAACAGTGCGTCCTGCTCCAGCTCCAGCAGCTGCTGCTTGCGCTCGAGCCCACCGGCGTAGCCGGTCAGCGTGCCGTTGGCACCGATGACGCGGTGGCACGGCACCACGATCGGGATCGGGTTGCGGCCGTTGGCCAGGCCGACCGCGCGCGAGGCGGCGTTCGTCATGCCGAGCCGTCCGGCGACCTCGCCGTAGGACGCGGTCTCGCCGTGGGGGATCTTCTCGAGCTGCTCCCACACCCGCCGCTGGAACTCGGTCCCGACGGGCGCGAGGGGCAGGTCGAACTCGGTGAGCTCACGGCCGAAGTACGCCGTCAGCTGCCGCACCGCTTCGGCGAGCACCGGCTCGTCGTCCGAGCGGGCGCCGAGGGGGCGCCCGTCAGCGTGCTGCGTGAAGGGCGAGAACTCGATCGCGACGATCGAGCCGTCCCGCTCGACGATGCGCAGGTCGCCGATGGGCGAGGGCATCACGGTCCACATGTCAGTTCTCCTTCGCCGCGGGCGCGGGCGTGTCGGGCATCAGGGTGTTCCAGAGGTGCATCAGTGCGTAGGACCGCCACGGCCGCCAGCGCTCGGGATCGGGCTCCGGGCCGTGTGTCGACCGAGCCTGCCACGTCGGCGAGGACGCGACGGATCGCGAGGTCGGTGGGGAGGAAGACGTCGGGGTGGCCGAGGGCCCGCATCGCGACGTAGTCAGCCGTCCAGGGACCGATGCCGGGCAGCGCGAGGAGAGCACGGCGTACGTCGTCGCGGTCGGGGCCGCGGTCGAGCACCACGGTGCCGTCCGCGAGCGCCGTGGCGAGGCCGACGAGCGCCCGGCCTCGGGCACGCGGCATCGGCAGCGACGCGGGATCGAGCGCAGCGAGCGTGGCGGGATCGGGGAAGAGGTGCGTCAGTCCCGCGACGGGTGAGTCGATGCGGCGCCCGTGGTCGGCGACCACGCGTCCCGCAACCGTTCGCGCCCCGGCCACGCTGACCTGCTGGCCGATGACGGTGCGGACGGCGGTCTCGGCGCCGTCGACCTGGCCCGGCACGCGCAGGCCCGGGGTGGCGTGCACCAGCGGGCCCAGGGTCGGATCGGCGCCGAGCTGCGCGTCGACCGCCGTCGGATCGCAGTCCGCGTCGAGGAGGCGGCGTACGCGCTCGCTGGCCGCGGCGGTGTCGCGCAGGTCGTCCAACCAGAAGTCGGCGACGACGAAGCCGGTGCCGCCGTCAGCGGGCAGGTCGGCGAGGTGCAGGCGGACGGTGCCCGGACCGTGCGGGAGGTCGAGGGTGCGGGCATAGCTGCCGGGGTCGGCGACCTCGACGCCCGGCACGACGTGGAAGGCGAGGAAGTCGAGGAGCCGCCGGCCGGCGAACGGCGTACGCACGGCCAGCCGCATCGTCACCGCACCGGGCGTGCGCGGCGACGACAGCGCGCGCGAGCGGCCGCGACTGCGCAGCTCGCTCGGCGACGCGTCGTAGACCTCGCGGACGGTCTCGTTGAACTGCCGCACGCTGGCGAATCCTGCGGCGAAGGCCACGTCGGTGATCGACAGGTCGGTGGTCTCGACGAGCACCCGCGCGGTCTGCGCGCGGCGGGCACGGGCGAGGGCGAGCGGCGCGGCACCCAGCTCCTGGCTCAGCAGCCGGCCGAGGTGACGCGGCGTGTACCCGACCCGCTGGGCGAGGCCGCCGACACCCTCCCGGTCGACGAGCCCGTCGGCGATCAACCGCATCGCGCGACCCGCGACGTCGGCCGCCACGTCCCACTCCGGGCTGCCGGGCGTCGCGTCGGGCAGGCACCGCTTGCAGGCGCGGTACCCGGCCGACTGCGCACTCGCCGCCGTGGGGTGGAAGCTCACGTTGGCCGACGCCGGAGTCCGGGCGGGGCACGACGGCCGGCAGTAGATCCCGGTGGTGCGCACGGCCGTGTAGAACACGCCGTCGAACCGGCGGTCACGGCTCTTCACGGCTCGGTAGCACGCCTCCGTGTCGAGGTGCCCGGTCGGTGTCATGGGACGAGTCTGCCCGGCCGAGACGAGTCGGACCAGCGGAAAACGGACACGGCGCGGCCGACCTGGGGAACGCGGTTCCGGACGAGATGCCGAAGGACCCGATCCTGGGACCGGGCCCTTCGTTCTGCGTAGGTACCCGCTTGGCCGATCTGATCGAAGAAGTCGCCGGCGAACTCGCACCAACGTCCGTGAGTGTCTGCCCCGGGAGGGGTCCTGCGCATGCTCAAGAGTCGGGTGCTACGCCGCTCGGCTTCGCAAGGTCGCGACGCCCTCGCCCTGCAGACGTTCGAGGGCAGTCGACCGGCCGGTAAGTACCAGCAGGAGGGCGTCTGCGTTGCCACGTACTGCGGGGCCGTCGCCATGAACCCAGTCGACGTCGTGTGCCTCGAACCGGAGTCCGGACATCGCGTTCTTGACCACGAGGCCCTTGGCTGCGCGGGTGGTGAGGAACGTCAGAGCCTTGCTCCAGCGTTCCTCCGGGACAGGGATCTCTCGGTCGATGCCGAGCGGCCAGCAGATGTCGAGACCGTGGACCAGCACGTCGGTCAGCGGTGCTTCCGGTCCGGCACCAGGAGGCGTGAAACGGTTGTCGGCCTTGTTGCGCAGGGTCTCGACGATCTCTTCGAAGGGCCGCTGGGCCTGCTTACGGGCGAGACGACTGTTGGCTCGATCGAAACTCCCACCACAGGCGAGCATTGTCCGCGCGAACTCCGGAAGTCCGACTTCGAGTGACACGATCAGATGCCCTGCCACATCGTGCACGGTCCATTCGCGGCACAGGCTCTGGGTCGCACGCTGCTGCGGCGTCAGCCCTGAAAGCAGATCGGCCAGGACGCGACGTTCGGCGGCGATCTCGGCGAAGATGTCCATCCGGCGATCTTGCCAGCCAACAGGAACCTGTCCCGCCTGCGGAACCGCCCGGATGTGATGATCGTGCCCTCGTCACAGCTCCAGCGAGTACTCGACGACCACACTCTGGCGACCGTCTCCGAAGTCCCGCTGGGCAGTCCGACCCGTCAGGACGCAGCCGTTGTTGTCAGAGAACCCCCGCCATGAGTCGCGCCCCACTCGGTCGGCGTACGGGATGACATGCACCGGGCTTCGGCGCCCCTGGCGCGCTGTGCACGCCTCAGCGAATCGGCGGTACTCGCGTCCTCCGGGAGTAGAGTTTGCCGGGCGAGCCGAGGGGGTGGTGTCCATGCCACACTGGGAAACGCTGCAGGGTGGTCCCTCCGGTTCTGCCTTCGTAGACAGAGTCGGGCCGACTACCCAGCGCCGGTTGCTGCTCGCAGCGGTCTTCGCTCTCGGTGCGACGGCCGGGGCCGGTTCGTCGATGTTGTTCGGCGATCCGCGGGACGAAGGCCACGAGCCATCGGCATCGGCATCGGCATCGGCATCGGCATCGAGCGTGCAGCTCGTGATCACGGGAGTTGCCGACCACCCGCGGACGCGGGATGTGCGGTCCGGCACCGCAGATGAGGCGTTGTGGCTCGATGGGGTGCTGGTCTACGTGCAGGGACGCGGCGCGGTCACCGTCACCGGAGTCCAGCGCCCCGGTGGGGCCCTGAGGGTTCGAGTCCCGGATCTGCCGTTGAGACTCACTCCCGAGAGCACTGTCGAGCGCATCCAGATGAGTGTTTCCCCGCGAGACTGTCGGCTCGCGTCCATGTGGACCCCGAGTGCGCGGCCGTTCACACTGACATGGCGCACCGGTGACGGCAGCCGGCATTCCGGCGCTGTAGGGGACCACAACGCGTCCATGGAGTTGACCTGGCTGGCTCACATGGACTCGGTGTGTGACGAACGACCCGGTGGCTGAACTGTCGACGCCCGAGGCACTGCTCGCGCGGGGGCCGGTCTTCGCATGCCGCGCCTTCCGTGCGCGACGGCCGTGGGACACGCCGACGCCCGAAGACTGACCGAGACCTCACGACGAGGACTGACATCCGAGACTGCGTGGAGCGATCTGGTCGTGGGTGCGTGGGCCCAGCCGGGCCCATCACGGGAGGTGCGCCTCGAGCGCTCTACTTGTCGGGTACGCCAGTTGTGGGACGGGTCCTGGCTAACTTTCCCGCAACGACTGTGCTTCAGCTGGGTCTGGTGAGTCCCGCACAGGCGAGACTGGACGAATGCTCCGACTGGTCGTGACGGTGATGCTGAGCCTCGCCCTCGGAGCATGTTCGGAGCCGGCCGGACGATCATCCGACCGCTCGGCTGCACCGCTGGGATCGGCCGGCAACGTCGATGCCGCGCTGGCTGCTCGCGCGGCTCACACCATGACTGGGTTGACCAGCGGGGATCTTCTCGTGGCGGGTGGTTGTGACAGGGACGGCTGTACTTCGGCGACGGCGTCGAGCTTCGTCCTGTCCGGTGAGTCGGCGACGCGTGTCGCGGACCTGGCGCACGCGCGGGATGCGCACACGGCGGTCACCTTGGCCGACGGACGAGTGCTGGTCGTGGGCGGTTTCGCCGAGGAGGGACGGCCGCCGCTGTCGAGCGCGGAGCTCTTCGACCCCGAACAGGGTCGCTGGACGACCACCGGGTCGCTTCGCTTGGGCCGCGGCGGCCATGCCGCCGCACTGCTGGGCGACGGTCGGGTGCTGGTGGCCGGTGGTTGGGTCGGGCCCTCCACCTACACCGACACGACAGAGATCTACGACCCGAGGACCGGAGCGTTCACCGCCGGACCACAACTTCCGGCGGCCGCGGACGGTCTCGCCGCAGCGCCGCTACCCCATGGCTGTGCGCTGGTCGTGGGCGGCCAGATCCGCTCGCAGGTCGCCACCGATCGTGTGGTCGAGATCTGTCCCGATGGGCGCGTGCACGAGGCAGGAAGTCTCGCCTTCGCGCGCTTCAAGCACGGCATCGCAGCCCTGGAGTCCGGGGAGGTGCTGGTGGTCGGGGGCACCCCGGACGACGGCACGCTGCTCACCAGCACCGAGGTGTACGACCCCGAGACGCAGCGCTTCCGTCCCGGTCCGGAGATGGTCGCGGGTCGATACAAGTTGACAGACTCGGTCGTGGCGCTGGCCGGCAACCGGGTCGTCGTAGCCGGCGGCGGCGCGGGCGTGGAGCTGATCGACCTCAGGACGGGGCGCTCGACCGCGATCGCGCAGCTCGACGGTGGACGGCGATCGTTCTCCACGGTGGGCAGCACAGACGGCCAACTCGTCCTGATCGGCGGGTACGACGAGTCGATCCAGCTGACCAGGACCTACGCCACCGTGTCCCTGGATGAGCTCTGAGGCACCTGCGGACATGCCAGCCTCGCTGAGCGCGTAGGCGAGCCGCTCGTAGCAAGCACGTGCTCGAGCAGCCGCGGGACCACACCAGACGCATCACACCTCTGAGGTCTGTGAAGCTCGACCGTCCTGATCATGGTCACCATCCGCACCAGCGTTGCCACCAGGAAGAGCCCCTGGATCGAGCCGCACCCGGACACCACACGGCCGACCGATGTGCTCACCAGCCCCACCTTCTGAGGCGGAGTTCGTGACTCCATCGAATGGCGCTCTGCGGCCCTCCGCGACCGCGGAGGTTACGATGCCGCATGACCGGGGGAACCTCACGTCGACGCGTTCGTGCCTCGATCACCGCGCTGGCGCTCGTCGCCGCCCTGGCGGTCCAGGTCGCGAGCGTCGGCGTCTCCCTGGCCGGCCCGGGCGACCCCCCGGTCACGCCCTTGACCCCGGCCGCGAGCTCGGTCGTCGACACCGACCCGCAGGGCATCGCGATCACCTACCAGTGCCCTCGCTACGTCGATTATGTCGACGCCCTCACCGGCGTCGTGGTCACCGAAGGCAGCAAGGGTTACCGCGCTGCGGTCTCGACCAGCGCGACGGTGGGCACCGACGGCACCCTGGCTCAGCAGATCAAGACCGCGTCGGGACCCACCGACGACCCCGGCACCTGCACCTCGAGACTCGGCTCGATCACCGACATCTCCGACCTGCGGCCCCAGCGGGTGCCGGGCACCTACTACTGGCAGGTCTGGCGCACCTGCATCGACTGCGCCAACGGGGTCGAGGTGGGGCCGGTCTGGACGTTCACCGTGACCGCGAGCACCGAGCTCCGCATCGTCGTGCCGCGCCGGGTCTACGCCACGATCCCCACCCTGGTCCCGGTACGCGTCGTCAACGACCTCGGCCCCCCGGTCGCCCTCCAGCGACAGACCGCCGCGGGCTGGAAGACGGTCGGCCAGACCGATCCCGGACGCCAGGGCGACCTGCCGGCCGACCAGCGGGCGATCATTGCCACACTTCCTCAGGGCATGGTGAAGCTCCGCGCCCTGACCGGCGTCGGCGGCCAGGCCGTGACCAGCTCGACCGTGCGCGTCAAGGTACGGCGGGCGGCCCGCTGGTCCCCCGGTGTCCCGGCGGTGGGGCGCTACCGGGACGGCAAGCACGACTCCTTGCGCTTCAGCATCGCGAAGAAGGGCCGGCTGCTCAAGGGATTCACCACCCAGATCACCGCAACCTGCGTCGACATCAACGGCCAGGCGTCCGTGACGAGCCGGCAGCTGACGCTCCCGAGGGTCAAGATCGCCCCTGACGGCGCGTTCGTCACCCGGCTCAGCCGGGCCGGTCAGCGCGGATGGCTCCAGGGCACGGTGACCAAGCGCAAGGTCACTGGCTATGCCTCCTACCAGGGCGGCTCCTGCAGCGGAGATCTGACGTTCACGGCCACGAAGCGCTGAACCCGGGCAAGCCGACCAGGTGGCGGAGCGTCACGACGGCCAGCGCGCGAGCTCGGCCCCGGCTCGTCGTGGGCGATGCCGAGTGGGACTCGGATGTCTTCCGAATGCCCGATCGTCTCGCCGGGGGTGGCGCCCGTGTCAGGAAGAACCAGGCATGGCGAGCAGCTCGCAGACATCGATGGAGTTGCCATCCATCATCAGGTGCGGGTGACTGTCGAGGAGTTCACGGAGCTCCTCGAGAGCACCCGCCTCCATCAGCGAGTAGCCACCGATGAAGCCTGTGTCGGACGGGCCGTCGCCCACGGTGGCAACTGTCTGCATCGGCGAGCCCATGTCTGTGATCGCGTGGCCGGCCTGGGCGCCCCACGTCATCCACGCGTCCATGCCGGCTTGCGCCTGCTCGGGAGTGGCGTGGGCCATCTGGTCCTCAGCCGAGACTGCGGAACGGTAGAGAAGTAGGTACTTCGACATCGCTTTTCCTCCCAGACGAGAACTATTTTGACTGTCATCGAAATTACTCCCCACTCGGCGGCGGTGCAAGGATGGCTCGGTGAGTACTGCCGAAGGCGCAGGGGACCTTCAGGCCACCATCGACGCCCTCTCATCGCCGGTGCGCCGCGAGATTCTGTGGATGCTGTGGGACACCGAGCTGGCAGCGGGTGAGATAGCGGCGGGGTGCCACGTCAGTGCCGGCACCGTGTCCACGCATCTCGCCGCCCTTCGGCGGGCCGGGCTCGTCGGGATGCGTGCAGAGGGCACCTTCCGCTACTACCGTCTCAACCGTGCAGCGATGGAGGCCGCACTCCCTCTGCTGTCCAGCGCGGACAGCAAGTGGACGGTCGCCGACAACGTGCCGGAGCGGGCGCTGGCCGACTCCGCCCTGGCGCGCTGGGTGACCGTGCGCGTCGACACCTCCCTGGATCAGGACTCGGCGTACGAAGCGTTCGCCGACGGGGAGAAGTACTCGGAGTGGCTCGGCGTCCCCGTCACCATCGAGGATGGCCGGTTCAGCACCGAGCTGGAGTGGGGCACCCGCGTCCGCGGCCGCTATGACGTGCTCTCCCCGCCAGACCTGATCGCCATGTCCTGGGATTTCGACGACGACCTCACCCCGGTTCCCGGCCGCCAGCTCGTGGGATACCTGCGCTTCCTGCCCCGACAACACGGCTGCCGCGTCGAGGTGCACCAGCAGGCCCCCGACGCCGACCAGGCCCACTACCTAGCCACCGCATGGTCGACTGTCCTCGGCCGGCTCAAGCAGCACACGGACCTGCATCGTGGGACGACACGTCACCCTCGGCCCAAACGCCTTCCCTGAAGCAAGACCTCCCACACCCTGCCGCAGCCGATGCCGCAGCCAGGAAATGCCGAAGGGGCCCTGCCCAGCGTTTCCGCTGGTCAGGGCCCCCATTCTGCGTTGTACCCCCGACCGGATTTGAACCGGCGTTACCGCCGTGAGAGGGCGACGTCCTAGGCCGCTAGACGACGGGGGCTTGCAGGTGCCGCACGTTCGCGGCGGAGGGAACTCTATCGAACGATCGAGCGCCGCTCCAAATCCGGATCCGAGGGACCCGAACTCGCTGGGGTACTAGGACTCGAACCTAGAACAACTGGACCAGAACCAGCCGTGTTGCCAATTACACCATACCCCATGGGGGTATCAGTCCGACCGTGTTGCGATCGACCGACCACCACGTGGTCCCTTGCGGAACCGATCCCGAACGTTACACGCGCGGGCGCGGGCCCTCCAAAACGGGCCCCCTCGGATCGGGTGTGGCGTGCGGAGGAGGCAGCGTTCCCCCGACCGGCGGCCCGACGGACACCACGCCCATCGCCTTCGCGACCCAGGTCGCGAGGCCGAGGTAGACCAGCGACTGGGTCAGCGTGGAGAGGATCATCCACCAGCTCGCCTCGCCGGTGGCGTTGAGCGCCGTGGTGAGGTCGCCGAAGGCGAGCGCGAGCCCGAAGGCCAGGAAGTTGTTGAGGACGTGCATCGCGATGGCCGCCTCGAGACCGCCGGTGCGGATCACCAGGATGCCCGCGACGACACCGAAGGCGAACCGGTCGAAGAAGACCGGCGGCTCCTGCGAGAACCCGTGGAACAGCGCGAAGATCAGCGCCGGTCCCAGCACGGCGAGCGTCTGCGACACCCGCTTCGCCACCCGCAGCGAACCGAAGGCCTGCGTGAGGTAGCCGCGGAACAGGTACTCCTCCCCGGCGGCCTGCAGCGGCGTGAGCAGCAGGATCACGAGGAGGAAGTCGCGCGTCTGGCTGGTGAACTCGTTGACCTGGCCGACGGGCGACTCCCCCGGCGCCAGCGGCAGCAGGAGGCCGACGCCGACCGACGCGACCAGCGCGACCACGGCGAGCGGGACGCAGACCAGCAGGTAGCCCCAGCGCAGACGCGGCCGGACCGATGACACCCACCGCGGCTTGAGCCGGTGGAGCCACCAGGTGACCGCGAAGGTGAGCGGGATGGCCGCGGCGATGACGATGTTGAGGAGCGCGAGGCCCGCCGGCGTGGCCTCGGCGGTCACGTCGAGGATCCGGCCCGCCTCGTCGACGCTGTGGCCAGCGACCAGGAGGCCCGCGAAGAACAGGCCACCGGCGATGAGCGGCACGACGGCGAACACGAGGAGCAGGAGCAGCAGCGCCCCCACGAGCGAGCGCCACGCGCCGGGGCGCCCGACGCGGTGCAGCTCGTGGTACTGCGGCCGGAAGTCGGGCGCCAGCGGGGTCGTCATGGTCGAGTCAGGCCCGCGTCAGACCAGGGCGGACTGCAGTCGGGCGAGGCTCCGGTCGCGACCCAGCAGCTCCATCGACTCGAACAGCGGCGGGCTGATCCGCTTGCCGGTCACGGCGACCCGCACCGGCCCGAAGGCCACGCGCGGCTTGAGCTCCATGCCCTCGATCAGCGCCACCCGCAGCGCCTCCTCGATGGCCGCGGTCGACCACGTGGGCAGTCCCGAGAGGGCGTCGTACGACGCCTGCACGACGCTGCGGCCCGTCTCGTCGAGCAGCTTGGCGACATCGTCGGCGTCGCGCTCGAAGTCGGCCTCGTCGACGAACAGGAAGCCGAGCATCGGGGCGGCCTCGGTGAGCTTGTTGATCCGCTCGGCCACGAGCGGCATCGCGAGCTCGAGGAGCTGCGCGTCGGCGTCGGTGACCGGATCGCCCACGACGCCGGCCTCCTTGAGGAACGGCAGCGCCCGGTGGGTGATGTCGTCGGTGGTGAGCAGCCGCATGTGCGAGGCGTTGATCGCCTCCGCCTTCTTGAGGTCGAAGCGCGCCGGGTTGGGGTTGACGTCCTTGATGTCGAACACCTCGACCATCTCGGCGACGGTGAAGATGTCGCGGTCGGCGGCGATCGCCCAGCCGAGCAGCGCGAGGTAGTTCATCAGGCCCTCGGGCAGGAAGCCCTGCTCGCGGTAGGCCAGCGCATGCGCCTCGGGGTCACGCTTGGACAGCTTCTTGTTGCCCTGGCCCATGACGTAGGGCAGGTGTCCGTAGGCGGGCACCTCCTTGGCCACGCCGAGGGCGACGAGCGCCTCGAAGAGCGCCAGCTGCCGCGGCGTGCTGGAGAGCAGGTCCTCGCCGCGCAGCACGTGGCTGATCTCCATGAGCGCGTCGTCGATCGGGTTGACGAGCGTGTAGAGCGGGTCGCCGTTGGCGCGCGAGAGCGCGAAGTCGGGGACGTTCTCGGACTCGAAGGTGATGTCGCCGCGGACCAGGTCGTCCCAGGTGATCGACCCGTCGGGCATCCGGAAGCGCACGACCGGCTTGCGGCCCTCGGCCTCGAAGGCGGCACGCTGCTCGTCGGACAGGTCGCGGCAGAAGCCGTCGTAGCCCTGCATCTTCGAGCCGGACGCCGCGCGGCGGGCGGTCACCTCGTCGTTCGTGCAGAAGCAGTCGTAGGTGTACGACGACTCGCGCAGCCGGGCGAGCACGTCGCGGTAGATGTCGCCGCGCTCGCTCTGCTTGTAGGGGCCGTGGGGGCCGCCGACCTCGATGCCCTCGTCCCAGTCGAGACCGAGCCAGCGCCACAGCTCGAGGATGGCGTCGTACGACTCCTGGGTGCTGCGCTCGCGGTCGGTGTCCTCCATCCGGAAGACGATCCGGCCGCCGTGGTGGCGCGCGAAGGCCCAGTTGAACAGGGCCGTGCGGACCAGGCCGACGTGGGGCGAGCCGGTGGGCGAGGGACAGAAACGGACGCGGACGGGCGACGACATGAGAGGGGCTCAGCTTCCGGGGTCAGGTGGCGCGCAGGGCGATGGGGTTGGTGAGGGCACCGATGCCGGCGATCGAGATCTCGACCTCGTCGCCGACCTGCATGGGGCCGACACCGTCGGGAGTGCCGGTGAGGATGAGGTCGCCGGGCAGCAGCGTCATCACCGAGGAGACGTAGGCGACCAGCGTCGGGACGTCGAAGACCATGTCGGCGGTCGAGCCGTCCTGCTTCACGTCACCGTTGAGGTGCGTCTGCACCGCGCGACCGTCGGCGAAGTCCTGCGGGTCGAGGTCGGTCTCGATCCACGGACCCAGCGGGCAGAAGGAGTCGAATCCCTTGGCGCGGGTGAACTGCACGTCGGACTTCTGCAGGTCGCGGGCGGTGACGTCGTTGGCGATCGTGTAGCCGAAGATCACGTCGGTGGCCTGCTCGACCGGTACGTCGCGGCAGATGCGGCCGATCACGACCGCGAGCTCGCCCTCGAAGTGGAGGTTGGAGGTCTGCGGCGGGTAGTAGATCGGGTCGCCGGGACCGATGACCGTCGTGTTGGGCTTGAGGAAGATCAGCGGCTCGCTCGGCAGGTCGTTGCCCATCTCGGCGGCGTGGGCGGCGTAGTTGCGCCCGATCCCGACCACCTTGCTGCGCGGGATGACCGGCGCGAGGAGGCGTACGTCGCTGAGCTTGTGCTCCTCGTCCATGAGCTTGATGCCGACGTAGAGGGGGTCGCCGGCGAGGGGCACCACCACGGAGTCGTCGGAGGGCTGGCCGAACTCGTCGACCTCCCCGGTGACGACGCCGAAGCGCGGCTCCTCGCCCGTGCTGAACCTGCAGATGCGCATGGGCCGAGCCTATCGAGCGGCGGCACGCCCCAGCGCATCGAGACTGGCCGCCACGTCGTCCGCGGTCGTCGACCAGTTGCTGACGCTCACCCGGAGCACCGCGCGACCGCGCCACCGCGACCCGGTCGTCCAGGCCGTGCCGTCGGCCAGCATCGCGGCCACGACCGCCTTCGTGGCGTCGTCGTCGCCGAACACCGCGCACACCTGGGTGAACTCGACGTCGTTGAGCACCTCGGCCCCCTCGATGGCGGCGATGCCGTCGGCGAAGGTGCGGGCGTGGCGGCAGTAGCCGTCGACGAGCTCGGCCACGCCGTCGCGACCGAGGGACCGGAGCACGGCCCAGACCGGGAACGCCCGGCCGCGCCGGCTGATCTCGGGGACCTTGTCCATCGGCTCGCCGGCCGCGTCGAAGATCAGGTAGTCGCCGTGCATGCCCATCG
>CAVYGL010000022.1:0-91201 GCA_963767995.1 uncultured Actinomycetota bacterium | reverse complement strand
ACCGCGTGGGGCGGCGGGTCGGTAGGTGCTGACGGTGGGATCGTCCGTCACCCAGAACCGCCACGGCCGGTCGGCGGCGTGCCGCAGACCGACGCGGGGGCCGGTGCTGACAGTGGCGACGGGTTCCCCCGGCTCGAGGCGCGGACGCGTGCCGTTGTCCGTCAGGTCGATGTCGAGCGCCCCGCACAACCGCGCCGGACCGCGCGCCAGGTCACGGTCGCTGCTCCCCCGCCGGCGCTCGCGAGCCAGGTCGAGCCCGGCGACCACCTCGCCCGCACGCAGCAGCACGGCGCCGGGGTCGCCGTCCGGTCCGGTGACGAGGTTCGCGCAGTGGTGCATGCCGTAGACGAAGTAGACGTAGAGGTGTCCGGGCGGGCCGAACATCACCCGGTTGCGGTCGGTCGGGCCGCGGTAGGCGTGGGAGCCCGGGTCGGCCGGGCCGGCGTACGCCTCCACCTCGGTCAGGCGTACGGAGACGCCGCCATGGGTGAGGACCGCGCCCAGCAGCCGCGGGGCGACCTCGAGCGGGTCGCCCTCAGCCCAGTCGGCCACGGTGGTCGGCTGCCGCGGAGCGCAGCTCGTCGAGCTGCTCACGGACCCGGTCGGGCGCGGTGCCGCCACGGCCCGAGCGGGAGGCGACGGACCCCTCGACGGTGAGCACCGAGCGCACGTCCGGAGTCAGCGCCGGTGAGATCGCGGTCAGCTGCTCGTCGGTGAGCTCGGGCAGGTCGCAGCCGAGCTCCTCGCACCGGCGTACGCATGCTCCGGCCAGCTCGTGGGCGTCGCGGAACGGCACGCCCTCCCGCACCAGCCACTCGGCCACGTCGGTGGCGAGCGAGAACCCCTGGGGTGCGAGCTCGGCCATCCGCGCGACGTTGAAGGTCAGGGTGGCGACCATGCCGCTGAAGGCGGGCAGCAGGACCTCGAGGGTGTCCACCGAGTCGAAGACCGGCTCCTTGTCCTCCTGGAGGTCGCGGTTGTAGGCCAGCGGCAGCGCCTTGAGCGTGGTCATCAGTCCCGCCAGGTTGCCGACCAGCCGGCCCGACTTGCCGCGCGCGAGCTCGGCGACGTCGGGGTTCTTCTTCTGCGGCATGATGCTCGACCCGGTGCTCCACGAGTCGTGGAGCGTGACGAAGTCGAACTCGCGCGTCGACCAGAGGATGACCTCCTCGGCCAGGCGGGAGACGTCGACGCCGATCATGGCGGTGACGAAGGCGAACTCCGCCACGAAGTCACGCGCAGCGGTGCCGTCGATCGAGTTCGGGCTGGAGCCCGAGAAGCCGAGCTCGTGGGCGACCTGCTCGGGATCGAGGCCCAGCGACGAGCCAGCAAGTGCGCCCGCGCCGTACGGCGACTCGGCCGCGACCCGGCGCGTCCAGTCGTCGAGGCGGCCGACGTCGCGCAGGAGCGGCCAGGCGTGCGCCAGGAGGTGGTGCGACAGCAGGACCGGCTGCGCGTGCTGCAGGTGCGTCCGCCCGGGCATGCACGCTCTCGCTGCCGGGATCCAGGTGGTCGGCGGCCTGGGCAGCGAGCACGTCGACGAGGTCGAGGACCTGGCGGGCGATGGTGCGGCCGTGGTCGAGGAGGTACGCCCGGAACAGCGTGGCGATCTGGTCGTTGCGCGAGCGACCGGCGCGGATGCGCCCACCCACCTCGGACCCGACCTCGTCGACCAGCAGCCGCTCCAGCGCCCCGTGGACGTCCTCGTCCGTCGGGGCCGGGTGGAGGTCGCCGGCGGCGTACCTCTCCCCCAGCACCGCCAGGCCGCGGAGCAGCTCGGCGTGGTCGGCGTCGGTGAGCAGGCCGGCGGTGTGGAGCGCGTTGGCGTGCGCCCGCGAGCCGGCGAGGTCGTACGGCGTCAGCTGCCAGTCGAAGTGGGTCGAGCGCGACAGCGCCTGGAGCTCGGGCGACGGTCCGCTCGCGAACCGCCCGCCCCAGAGCGAGCCTTCGTTGGTGGTGCCGGGCTGCGTCATCAGTCGGTTCCGAACTCCATCGCTGCGGCGTCGAGGGCGCTGTCGTCCTCCGACTCAGCGGAGGGGTTGTCGGTGATCCTGTCGTAGCCGCCGGCCTCGATGGCCCCGAAGAGCGTGCCGTTCTCGACGAGCACCTGGCCCTGGTCGAGCGGCTGGGCGGCGTAGAGCTCGAGCTTGGCGCGCGAGTCGGCGATGTCGAGGTTGCGCATCGTGAGCTGGCCGATGCGGTCGGTCGGGCCGAACGCGGCGTTGTCGGTGCGCTCCATCGACAGCTTGTCGGGGTGGTAGGAGAACGTCGGACCGCTGGTGCTGACGATCGAGTAGTCCTCACCGCGCCGCAGCCGGAGGGTGACCTCGCCGACCACGAGCGAGGCGATCCAGCGCTGGATCGACTCGCGGATCATCAGCGCCTGCGGGTCGAGCCAGCGGCCCTCGTACAGCAGGCGGCCGAGCTTGCGACCCTCGTTGTGGTACTGCGCGACGGTGTCCTCGTTGTGGATGGCGTTGACCAGCCGCTCGTAGGCGATGAAGAGCAGGGCCATGGCGGGTGCCTCGTAGACGCCGCGCGACTTGGCCTCGATGATCCGGTTCTCGATCTGGTCGGACATGCCGAGGCCGTGGCGCCCGCCGATGGTGTTGGCCTCGTGGACGAGCGCGACCGGGTCGTCGTACACGACGCCGTTGATGGCGACGGGGCGCCCCTGGTCGAAGCGGATCGTCACGTCCTCGGTCTCGATCGCGACCGAGGGGTCCCAGAACTTCACGCCCATGATCGGCTCGACGACCTCGAGCGAGACGTCGAGGTGCTCGAGTGTCTTGGCCTCGTGGGTGGCGCCCCAGATGTTGGCGTCGGTGGAGTACGCCTTCTCCTGGCTGTCGCGGTAGGGCAGGTTCTGCTCGGTCAGCCAGGCGCTCATCTCGTGGCGACCGCCGAGCTCGGTGACGAAGTCGGCGTCGAGCCACGGCTTGTAGATCCGCAGGTCCGGGTTGGCGAGCAGGCCGTAGCGGTAGAACCGCTCGATGTCGTTGCCCTTGAAGGTGGACCCGTCGCCCCAGATGTTGACGCCGTCGTCCTGCATGGCGCGCACCAGCATCGTGCCGGTGACGGCGCGGCCCAGGGGCGTGGTGTTGAAGTAGACGCGGCCGCCGGAGCGGATGTGGAAGGCGCCGCACGCCAGCGCCGCGAGCCCCTCCTCGACCAGCTGGGCCTTGCAGTCGAGCGCGCGCGCCAGCTCGGCGCCGTACTGCATCGCCCGGGACGGCACGCCGGAGATGTCCGGCTCGTCGTACTGCCCGATGTCGGCGGTGTAGGTGCACGGCACCGCTCCCCCGGCGCGCATCCACGCGACCGCCACGGAGGTGTCGAGACCTCCGGAGAAGGCGATGCCGACGCGCTCGCCGACGGGGAGGGAGGTGAGGACCTTGCTCACGAGATGACGTCCTTGTCTGAAGCAGTTGAGGGGGAGGGAGTGTGGTGGTTGGCGAGGTCGAGGAACCGTCGGACGAGCGCGTCGCCGCCCTCGGGGTCGCGCCCGATGACGAGCAGCGTGTCGTCGCCCGCGATCGTGCCGAGGACCTCGCCGAGGTCGGCCTTGTCGAAGGCGCTGGCCAGGAACTGGGCGGCGCCGGGAGGGGTGCGGAGGACGACCAGGTTGGCGCTCGCCTCGGCACTGACCAGGAGCTCGGCGCAGAGACGGGCGAGCCGGTCGCGGCCGGCGGCGGTCTCGCGAGGGGCCACGACGGACCGGTCGCCGCCCTCGCCGGGCACGGCGTAGACCAGGGCACCGTCGGCACCGCGCACCTTGACCGCGTCGAGCTCGACGAGGTCGCGGCTCAGCGTGGCCTGCGTGACGTGCACGCCGTGGTCGCCGAGCAGGTCGGCGAGCTCGGTCTGGGACCGCACCGGGTGGGTGGTGACGATCTCGACGATGCGCTGGTGGCGGGCACCCTTGGTGAGGGGCGTCAGCGCCGTCACCTCGATCGCTCCAGGAGCCACGCGAGGACGGCCTTCTGGGCGTGCCGGCGGTTCTCCGCCTCGTCCCAGACGACCGACTGGGTGCCCTCGATGACCGCCTCGGCAGATCTCCTTGCCGCGGTAGGCGGGGAGGCAGTGCATGACGATGGCCTCCGGGTCGGCGTGGGCGAGCAGCTCCTCGGTGACACCGTAGGGCGGGAAGATCCGGAGCCGGTCCGCGGACTCCTCCTCACGGCCCATGCTGACCCAGGAGTCGGTGATGACGACGTCGGCGCCGCGCACGGCCTCGACCGGGTCGACGGTCAGCTCGATCGAGCCGCCGGTCTCCCGGGCGATGGTCCGGGCGGTGGCGATGACGTCGGCGTCGGGGGTGAAGCCCTCGGGGGCGCCGATCACGACGTGCATCCCGGCGGCTGCCCCGGCGAGCACCCACGAGTTGCCCATGTTGCAGGCGCCGTCGCCGACGAACGCGGCCCGTACGCCCGCGAGCCGGCCCTTGCGCTCGCGGACGGTCTGCAGGTCGGCGAGCAGCTGGCACGGGTGGAACTCGTCGGTGAGCGCGTTGAGGACGGGTACGCCGGCGTACGCGGCCATCGTCACGACGTCGCTCTGGTGGGCGGTGCGCCACACGATGGCGGCTGCCTGCCGACCGAGCACGCGGGCGACGTCCTCGACGCCCTCCCGCGAGCCCATCGCGGCCAGGCCGCCGTCGACGGTCATCGGGTTGCCGCCGAGCTCGGCGATGCCGGCGGCGAAGGAGACCTGGGTGCGCAGCGTGGGCCGGTCGAAGACCAGCGCGACGGTCTGCGGCCCGGTGAGCGGCTTGTGGTCGAACGGCTCGGCCTTCATCCGGTCGGCGAGGTCGAGGACCTCGATCAGCTCGGCGGGCGACAGGTCGTCGTCGCGGAGGAAGTGGCGGGTCATGCGGGGTCCCCGTGGCGTTGTTCGGAGGAGCGAAGCGGAGGAGAAGAACGTCGCGGGGTGCTCACGGTTGGGGCTCCTCGGGCTCGGTCACGATGTCGGCCCACGCGTCGGCGAGGGCGGCGATGTCGGCCGCGGTGATCGTGAGCGGTGGGACGAAGCGCAGCCGCGCCGGCCCGGTGTTGTTGAGCAGGAAGCCGCGCGCCTGGGCACGGGCCACGACAGCGGCGGCGGTGTCGTCCGCGAGCTGGACGCCGAGCATCAAACCGCGTCCTTCGACGGCAAGGACCTCCTGCTCGGCGGCGAGTGCCCGAGTGAGGTGTGCACCGCGCTCGACGGCGGCCGCCAGCAGGTCGTCGCGCTCGATGACGTCGAGCACGGCGAGTGCGGCGGCGCAGGCCACCGGGTTGCCGCCGAAGGTGGTGCCGTGGTTGCCGGGCTGCAGCAGGCTCGCGGCCGCGCCGCGGGCCACGGTGGCGCCGATCGGGATGCCGCCGCCGAGTCCCTTGGCGAGCGTGACGATGTCGGGGCGTACGCCGTCGACGAGCTGGTGGGCGAACCAGGCTCCGGTGCGACCGATGCCGGTCTGCACCTCGTCCAGCCAGAGCAGCGCGCCGTGCTCGTGCGCGATGCGCTGCGCGGCGGCGAGGTAGCCCGCGTCGGGAACGACGACGCCGGCCTCGCCCTGGATCGGCTCGAGGACGATGGCGGCGACGGTGTCGTCGACGGCGGCCTCGAGCGCGGCCACGTCGTCGTACGGCACGAAGGTCACGTCGCCCGGCAGCGGCTCGAACGGTTCGCGGTAGGCCGCCTTGGACGTGAGCGAGAGGGCGCCCATCGTCCGCCCGTGGAACGAGCCCTCCGCCGCGACGAGGCGGGTGCGGCCGGTGCGACGGGTCAGCTTGAGGGCGGCCTCGTTCGCCTCGGCGCCCGAGTTGCTGAAGAAGACCCGTCCGTCGGTCCAGTCGAGCAGGGACAGGAGCCGCTCGGCGAGTCCGACCTGGGGCTCGGTGGAGAAGAAGTTCGACACGTGGCCCAACGTCGTCAGCTGGGTCGTCACCGCTGCGACCAGCGCCGGGTGGGAGTGGCCGAGTGCGTTGACGGCGATGCCGGCGAAGAAGTCGACGTACTCGTTGCCGTCGACGTCCCACACGTGCGCGCCGGCGCCGCGGGCGAGCTGGAGCCGCGGCGGTCCGAAGGTGTTCATGACGGAGGCGAGGTAGCGCTCCTGGGCGGGGTGGGTCACGACGGCTCCTCCTTCGGGTAGGGCTTGCGCAGCTTGGTGACGGCGCCGGGCAGCACCTGGGTGCCGACGCCCTCGTCGGTGAAGATCTCGAGGAGCACCGCGTGCGGCTCGCGGCCGTCGACCACGGTGGCACGTGGCACGCCGCCGACGACGGCCTCGTAGCAGGCGCGCATCTTGGGGATCATCCCGGCGTCGAGGCTCGGCAGCATCTCGCCCAGTGCCTCGGGGCTGATCTCCTGGATGAGGTCGTCGGAGTTGCCGTAGTCGCGGTAGAGGCCCTCGACATCGGTCAGGACCATGAGCTTCTCGGCACCCAGCGCGACGGCGAGCGCGGCGGCTGCCGTGTCGGCGTTGACGTTGTGCACGACGCCGTGGACGTCCGGCGCCACCGAGCTCACCACCGGCACGCGGCCGGCCTCGATGAGGTCCAGCACGGCCTCGGGCCGCACCTTCGCCACCTCGCCCACGAGGCCGAGGTCGACCTCCTCGCCGTCGACGACGGTGTTGGTCGGCTCGGCCGTGAAGAGCCCGGCGTCCTCGCCGGAGAGCCCGACGGCCAGCGGACCGTGCTGGTTGATGAGGCCGACCAGCTCGCGCTGGACCTGGCCCACGAGGACCATCCGGACGACGTCCATCGCCTCGGGCGTCGTGACTCGGAGGCCGCCCCGGAACTCCGACTCGATGCCGAGCCGGTCGAGCATCGACGAGATCTGGGGGCCGCCGCCGTGCACGACGACGGGCTTGAAGCCCGCGAACCGGAGGAAGGCGATGTCCTCGGCGAAGGCGACCTTGAGGGCGTCGTCGGTCATCGCGTTGCCGCCGTACTTCACCACGATCGTCTGGCCGTGGTAGCGCTTGAGCCACGGCAGGGCGGCTGCGAGCGTCCGCGCCTTGGCGGGATCGGGCCGGCTGGGGCTGGGGGTCTCGTTCATGAGCTGTACGCGCTGTTCTCGTGGACGTAGGCGTGGGTGAGGTCGTTGGTCCAGACGGTGGCGCGGGCGTCGCCGGACTTGAGGTCGATGGTGACGCTGACCTCGCGGCCGGTGAGGTCGACGGTCGCGGGGTCCTCGGCCGGCGTGGACTCGCGGCACACCCAGACGCCGTTCATGGCGACGTCGAGGTCGGCCGGGTCGAACGTGGCCGTCGTGGTGCCGATGGAGGCCAGGACGCGGCCCCAGTTGGGGTCGTTGCCGAAGACGGCGGCCTTGAAGAGGTTGCTGCGCGCGACGCTGCGGCTCACCTCGACGGCCTCGTCCTCCGACGCGGCGTGCAGGGTGGTGATGGCGATCTCGTGGTCGGCGCCCTCGGCGTCCTTGAGCAGCTGCATCGCGAGGTCGGTGCAGGCCTGCGTGAGGGCCGCGGCGAAGTCCTCGGGCGTGGGGGTGATGCCACTGGCACCGCTGGCCATGACGGTGACGGTGTCGTTGGTGGACATGCACCCGTCGGAGTCGAGCCGGTCGAAGCTCACCCGCGTGGCTGCACGGAGGGCGGCATCGAGCTCGGCGGCGGGCACGACCGCGTCGGTCGTGATCACGACCAGCATGGTGGCGAGCGCGGGTGCCAGCATGCCGGCGCCCTTGGCCATCCCGCCGATGGACCAGCCGGCCCCCTCGACCACGACGGTCTTGGCGACCGAGTCGGTGGTCATGATCGCCCGGGCGGCGGGCACTCCCCCGTCCTCGGCGAGGGCAGCGGTCGCGGCGTCGACGCCGGCCAGCAGGTCGTCGCGGTCGTTGGCGAGCCCGATGAGGCCGGTCGAGCAGACGACCACGTCGAGCGCACCGATGCCGAGACCGGTCGCGACGCGCTCGGCCACCGCGTGGGTGGTCTGGAAGCCGTCCGGTCCGGTGTAGCAGTTGGCGCCGCCGGAGTTGAGCACGACGGCGCGGACGACGCCGTCCTTGACGACCTCCTGGCTCCACAGGATCGGGTTGGCCTTGCAGCGGTTGGCGGTGAAGACGCTCGCGGAGTCGAAGGTGGGGCCGTGGTTGACGACCAGGGCGAGGTCGAGGGCGCCGGTGGACTTGAGTCCGGCCGCGACGCCGGCGGCGGTGAAGCCGCCGGGGTGGGTGGTGGTCATGGAGCGAGTCCGATCGTGGAGAGCCCGGTGGCCTCGTCGAGGCCCAGGGCGAGGTTCATGCACTGGACGGCGGCGCCGGCGGTGCCCTTGGCCAGGTTGTCGACCACGGCGACCGCCACGACTCGTCGTACGCGCTCGTCGACGGCGACCTGGACCTGGACGGCGTTGGAGCCGAGGACCGACTGGGTCTGGGGCCACTGGCCCTCGGGCAGCAGGTGGACGAACGGCTCGTCGGCGTACGCCGCTGCGTAGGCGTCGCGGACTCCGGCGGCCGTCACCCCGTCGAGCAGGGGCGCCTGCACGGTGGCGAGGATGCCGCGGGACATCGGCACCAGGAGCGGCGTGAAGCCGACCCGCACGGGCGAGCCGTGCACGCCGCTGAGGTTCTGGACGATCTCGGGGGTGTGCCGGTGGGTGCCGCCGACGCCGTAGGCGCTGGCGTTGCCCATCACCTCGCTGCCGAGCAGGTGGGGCTTGGCGGCCTTGCCGGCGCCGCTGGTGCCGGAGGCGGCGACGACGGTGATGTCGGGCTCGACCAGACCGGCGGCGATCGCGGGGACGATGGCGAGGGTGGAGACGGTCGGGTAGCAGCCGGGGACGGCGATCCGGCGCGCCCCGCGCAGCAGCTCGCGCTGGCCGGGCAGCTCGGGGAGGCCGTAGGGCCAGGAGCCGGCGTGCTCGCCGCCGTAGAACGCCTCCCACTCCCCCGGGTCGGTCAGCCGGAAGTCGGCGCCGCAGTCGATGACGACGGTGTCGTCCCCCAGCGCCTGCGCGATGGCGGCCGACTGGCCGTGCGGCAGGCCGAGGAAGACCACGTCGTGGCCGGCGAGCGTCTCGACCGTGGTGTCGACCAGGACGCGGTCGGCGAGGGGAAGCAGGTGCGGCTGGAGCGCCCCGAGGCGCTCGCCGGCGTTGGAGCCCGCGGTCAGCGCGCCGATCTCCACCTCGGGGTGGGCGAGGAGCAGGCGCAGGACCTCGCCCCCGGCGTACCCGCTGGCTCCGGCGACGGCGACTGTGGCGGGCATGTGCATGACTATACATTGTCCTGCATGTTTCTCCGAACCCGGGCGAAACCGCGAGGCGGGATGTCGCCGCGCTCCCCTACGGTGCTGGGGTGACCCGACTCCCTCCCGAGACCTATCTGGCCCACCTGCGCACCGAGTCCGCGCGCTTCCGCGACGTCCTGGCCGCGTGCGATCCCGCGGCACGGGTGCCCTCGTGCCCCGACTGGAGCGCGGCAGACCTGCTGTGGCACCTCGCGACGGTGCAGCGCTGGTGGGCCGAGGTGCTGACGGCCCGCCCCGCGAAGCCGGAGGAGGTCGAGCCGCCGCGGCCCGAGGCGTACGACGACCTGCTGGCGCGCTACGACGCGTGGTCGCGCGACCTGGCGGCCGTGCTCGAGGCCGCCGACCCGGCCGACGAGGCGTGGAACTGGTCCGACGACCACACCGTGGGCTTCATCCTGCGCAGGCAGGCGCACGAGGCGCTGATCCACCGGGTGGACGCCGAGCTGGCCGCGGGCACCGACTCCGACGTCGACCCGGTCCTGGCCTCCGACGGTGTGCACGAGTGCCTGGCCGTGATGTACGGCGGCTGTCCTCCGTGGGGCTCCTGGACACCGGGCGAGGGATTGGTGCGGGTGGACGCCACCGACACGGGCGAGGAGTTCTGGGTGCAGTTCGGCGTCTTCGCCGGCACCGACCCCGACAGCGGGACGTCGTACGCCGACGAGGAGGACTTCCACGTCGTCGACCCGCCGGTCGACGACGAGGTCGAGCCCGACGTCGTCATCGACGGGCCGGCCGCCGCGCTGGACCTGTGGCTGTGGAGCCGGGGCGACGACGCGGACCTGTCGGTGGTCGGGGACGCTGACGTCCTCGCTCGCTTCCGCGCGATCGTGGACTCCCCGATCAACTGACGCTCGCCTGTGGCAACCATCCGCTGAGCGACGGCGTCTCCACCAGCGACCACGCCCCCGGAGGACATCACCATGCTGAGTACCCGTCGCGCCGTGTCCACTGCTCTCGCCACCGGCTTGCTCCTCGTCCTCGCGTGTCCGGGTCGGGGTGCGGCCACACCGCCGCAGGCACCGACACCGACGTGCCAAGGCCTGCCCGTGACGGTCCAGGGTGCTGTCGGGACCGAGGGCGATGACGTCATGCAGGCGCCGTTGGACGCATGGGTAGGGGTGCAGGGCCTGGGTGGCAACGACACGATCTGCCTGGTCGACGGCACCAACCGCGGCAGCCGCGACCCGCAGTTCTTCGCGGATGCCGGGCCCGGGGACGACGTGGTCGTCTTCCAGGCCGGGTACTCGGCCACCGTCCGGCTCGGCGCCGGCAGTGACCGGTTCGTCGGGAACGACATCGGCTCCTCCGTCTACACCGGTGCGTCGGCACCGATCCCCGGTGGCGTCGGCTACTTCGGGCAGGCCGACACCGAGGCAGACGTCGTCATCGCCGGCGCGGGACGCGACGCGGTGTACTCCGGCGACACCGGTGGCTTCGCCGCCAACCCCGACCGCATCGCCACCGGCGACAGCAACGCCGACCTCGACAGCGTGTTCTACGCGGGCCGGATGACCCCGGACGGCGAGCTCGTCAACGGATCGTCCGGCGACCTCCTGTTCCTGGTCGGGACCTGGCCCGCGGGCACTCTCACGCTCGACGACGTCGCGGGCGGGCGACCCTTGCGGCACCGCGAGGTGCTGCGATGGTCGAGCGTGCGCCACTTCATCGTCGACGAGCGCCCCGGAGCGCTGCGCTTCGTGGGCGGTCCGGAGCCGGACTCCCTCACGGTCGGTGACTACCAGCTCCCGGCGCACGGTGCACCGATGACGGTCGACGTCGTGACCCGCGGTGGGGGCGACCAGGTCTCGCTCGCCGGCGCGTTGCAGGGGCGCATCCGGTTGGGCGGCGGCCACGACGGACTGAGTCTCGGAGGGGCGTGCGACCGTACGCGCGTCGAGCTCGGATCGCACCTGGTGTGTTGGGAGGGCACGGAGCGCACGCGCACCGGCCTGGCGGGGATCGACGACATCCTCCTGCGTGCGCCGGACGTCACAGCGATCGGCACCATGCGCGCCGACACCATCGAAGCCCTCGGGCGGGGTTCTCGCGTGTGGGGTCGGGGTGGTCCCGACCGCCTCGCCGCCCACCGGCGCGACGGAGTGGTCCACGGCGGGCGCGGGCGCGACCGGTGCTCCGGCGCCGAGCAGCACGGCTGCGAGCTGTCCCGATGAGCACGAGCGACCGCTGAACCAGGCACTCCCGGAGTCGAGGCGCAGCGTGCGACGGACTGCGACAGTGGAGCCCCGCGACGCTAGGTCGGGCGCAGCGCTCCACTGTCGCGGGTCAGGCGCGCTGGACGGCTCCGGTGCGCTCGGCGGCCAGGGCGACCGCCGCGTCGCGGGCCGCGGCTGCCTCACCCTCCTTGAGGGTCCGGTCGAGGGCACGGAAGCGCAGGGCGTAGGCCAGTGACTTCCTGCCCTCCCCGACCTGGTCGCCGGTGTAGACGTCGAACAGCCGGATCGACTCGAGCAGCTCGCCGGCACCCTCGCGCAGCGCTGCCTCGACGTCGGCAGCCGGCACCGAGGTGTCGACGACGAGCGCGACGTCCTCCTTGGCGACGGGGTACGACGAGAAGGTCGGCGCCTGCCGCAGGTGGACGGCCCGGTCGAGAAGGAGGTCGAGGTCGACCTCCGCGGCGACCGTGCGCTTCGGGAGGCCGAACGACTGGCAGACGGTCGGGTGGACCTCGCCCGCGTGACCGACCACGGTTCCGTCCACGGACAGCTCGGCGCAGCGGCCGGGATGCCACGGCGCCAGCTCGGCGGACGACGCCGAGACCTCGAGCCCGAGGGCCGCGGCCACCGAGCGGACCGCCTCGACGGCGTCGGCCCAGGCGACCCGACGTGCCTCGCCCCACCAGCCGCCGGACGTCGCCTCACCCGAGGCGACGACGGCGAGGTGGAGGGGTTGGGCCGGGAGGGCGGCGTCGAGTGCGGCGAACTCCTCGTCGGTCGGGCGACGGTCGACCGGGAGGATCGCGGCCGGACCCGAGTGCCGCGGCAGGGTCACCGTGCCGGTCTCGAAGATCGCGACGTCGGTGATGCCGTGGCCGACGTTCTTGCCGGCCGCGCGCAGGAGTCCGGGCAGCAGGGTCGTGGTCATCGACCCGGCTTCGGCGCTCAGCGGGTTCGACAGCCGGAGCACGTCGCGGCGCCGGTCGTCGGCCGGCAGGCCGAGCGCGTCGAGGTCGGCCTCCCCCACGAACGGGAAGGTCACCACCTCGACGTAGCCCTCGCCGGCGAGCGTGCGTCCGACCCGGCGCCGCAGCTGCTGCGCGCGGGTGAGGCCGCGACCCGACGGAGGTGTGGGCAGCACCGACGGCACCCGGTCGTAGCCGACGAGCCGGACGACCTCCTCGGAGAAGTCCTGGGCGTCGGTCAGGTCGGGGCGCCACGGCGGCGGCGTGACCGACAGGATGCCCGAGCCATCGACCTCGCAGCCGACGGCCTGCAGGCACGCGATGCTCTGCTCCTCGGTGATCGGCATGCCGGAGACCCGCGACGCGAGGTCGCCGGGGACCGCGACCACGGGCATCGCCGGTGGGGTGCCGACGACCGTGACACCCGGGTCGGTCTCGCCGCCGCCGTGCTCCACGAGCAGCTCGACGACGCGGTCCGCCGCGGCCTCGCAGATGGTCGGGTCGACGCCGCGCTCGTTGCGCTTGCCGGCCTCGGAGGTGATCTTGTGCCGGCGGCCGGTGCGGAACATCGACACCGCGTCCCAGTGGGCCGCCTCGACGAGGATCGACGTCGTCGTGCCCGACATCTCCGTCGTCTCGCCGCCCATCACGCCGCCGAGCCCGATGATGCCGGAGTCGTCGGTCACGACGAGGTCGCCCGCGTCGAGCGTGCGGTCGGTGCCGTCGAGGGTCGTCAGCCGCTCGCCGTCGCGCGCCCGGCGTACGACGATGGCGCCCTGCACCTTGTCGGCGTCGTAGCCGTGGATCGGGCGACCGGTCTCGAGCATGACGTAGTTGGTGATGTCGACGGCCAGCGAGATCGGGCGCATTCCGGCGGCGGTGATCCGCCGGACCATGAAGTCGGGCGTCGGCGCGGTCGGGTCGAAGCCGGTGACCGTGCGGGCGACGAAGACCGGGCAGCCCTCGGCGTCCTCGACGACGACCGGGTGGCCGTCGTCGTTGGCGGCCGGGGTGTCCCGGATGCGCCGGGTCGCGGTAGCTGGCTCGCACCCTCGACCGACACCAGCACCTCGCGCGCGATGCCGCGGATCGACAGGGCGTAGGCGCGGTCGGGGTTGATCTCGAACTCGATGGTCTCCTCGTCGAGACCGAGCAGGGGGCGTACGTCCTCGCCGGGCGTGCCAGCGTCGGCGGGCAGCACGATGATGCCGTCGTGGTCGTCGCCGAGGCCGAGCTCGGCCGCGGAGCAGATCATGCCGGTCGAGACGTGCCCGTAGGTCTTGCGCGCGGAGATCGCGAAGCCGCCGGGCAGCACGCCGCCCGGGCAGGACGGTGACGACGAGGTCGCCGGGCGCGAAGTTGTGGGCGCCGCAGACGATGCCCACCCTCCGGCTGCTCACCGGTGCCGTTGGCTGCGTTCAGTCGGACCGACGTCGACGGTGCACCAGTTGATGGTCTTGCCGTTCTTCTGCGGCTCCGGCTCCATCGTCAGCACGCGGCCGATCACCAGCGGGCCGGTGATCCCGCGACCGGCGCTCTCGATCGCCTCGAGCTTGAGACCGGTGAGGGTCAGCCGGTCGGTGATCTCGTCAGTCGTGGTGCCGGTGGGTACGTCGACGTGGTCCAGGATCCAGGACAGGGGTGCCTTCATGTCGGTGCTCCCCTCTCAGATCTCGGTGCCGAATGCGGCGGAGAAGCGGACGTCGCCCTCGAAGAGCGGACGCAGGTCCTCGAGGTTGTGGCGGAACATGAACGAGCGGTCGATGCCCATGCCGAACGCGAAGCCGCTGTAGACCTCGGGGTCGACGCCGCACGCGATCAGCACGCGCGGGTTGACCACGCCGCAGCCGCCCCACTCGATCCAGCCCTCGCCGCGGCAGGTGCGACAGGACTCCGGCTCGATGCCCCGACACACGAAGCACTTCACGTCGACCTCGGCGGACGGCTCGGTGAAGGGGAAGTACGACGGCCGGAAGCGCGTCGTGATGCCGTCGCCGAACAGCTGCGAGGCGAAGTGGTCGAGCGTGCCCTTGAGGTGGGCCATCGTGATGCCCTCGTCGACGACGAGGCCCTCGACCTGGTGGAACATCGGCGAGTGCGTCGCGTCGTACTCGTCGGTGCGGAACACGCGACCGGGGCACACGACGTAGATCGGCGGCTTGCGGGTCAGCATCGTGCGCGCCTGGACCGGCGAGGTCTGGGTGCGCAGCACCACGTGGTTCTCGGCCGGCTCGGTCCAGAAGGTGTCCTGCATCGTGCGCGCGGGGTGGTCGGGACCGAGGTTGAGCGCGTCGAAGTTGAGCCACTCCGCCTCCACGACCGGGCCCTCGGCCACCTCGTAGCCCATGGCCACGAAGAGGTCGGCGATGAGCTCGGACTGCAGGGTGATCGGGTGGCGGCCGCCGCGGCGTCGGCGGGTCGTCGGCAGCGAGACGTCGACCCCCTCCTCGGCGAGCATTCGCTCCTCGTGCTCGGCCTCGAGGACGGCCTGCCGGGCGGCGAGGGCCTGGTTGACCGCGCCGCGGGTCTGGCCGACGCGCTGGCCGGCGTCCTTGCGGGCCTGCGGCGGCAGCGCGCCGATCTCGCGGTTGGCGAGGGCGAGGGGCGAGCGATCACCCGCGTGGTCGAGCCGGACCTGCTTGAGGGCGTCGAGATCGGCGGCGTCGGCGATCGCGGCCAGGGCCGCCTCGCGCATGGCGTCGACCTGCTCGGCCTTGAGCGGGGTCACCTCGACAGGGTCGTAGTCGGTGTTGGGGCCGGACATGGCTCCCTTTCGCGCGGCGATCAGCATCAGTGGTCGCCGCAGAGTCTAGAAGTGGATGAGCATCGGGTCGGACGGGGCACTCCCCGGACCCATGACGTCAGCTGCCCGACGGACCAGGTCCGGGGCGCAGAAATCGCACGCTCGTGTCCACGCCGCCGACTCTACTCGCCGTACGCGGTCCAGACGCCACTGCATTGATCGCCCCGCCCGGACGCCGACGGCAGGTCGATCCGGTCCAGCGCGTCCTCGGCCCTGGAGCGGCCCAGGTTCCAGGCGCGGGCGTCCTCGAGCACCTCGGGCCGGAGCTGGTTGTCGGGGTGGTACTGGAGGACGCACCCGGCCACCGTCCTCCGGCAGTCGCTCCACGATGACCGGGACCGCGTCGGCCGAGAGCGACTGGAGGTAGCTCAGGTCGACCTTGCCCGTCGCGTCGAAGCGGTCGAGGTTGCGTCCGGCCACCCAGCGCGTCCGGGTTGATCGCCGCCAACCCGATCAGCGCGACGGCGCCCGAGACCAGGGCGATGCGGGGCAGCCAGGCGGCACGCCCGAGCGCCCCGGCCACCATGATCGCGAGCACGACGAATCCCAGCCAGCCCTCGAAGACGTCGACGAAGAGGCGGAGCGTGGTGAAGCCGTACGCGTCCTGGTAGACCGCCATCCCGCGCAGCGCCGACGCCACGACGAGCAGGGTCAGCGCGCAGAGCAGACCGAGCGAGCCGAGGAGCCAACGGCGATCCTCGGCGGTGCTGCCCGCCCGGCGGGCCGCGACCCACACCACCAGCACGGTCAGTGCCGTGGCGAGGGTCAGCTGCCCGAAGCCCTGGTGGACGTAGTCGGCGTACGTCAGTCCGGTGGTGGCCTCGATGTAGTCGCGACCGCCGACGAGCGCTCGCGCCTGGGCCGCGATGAAGGCCACGAAGACCGCGTCCACGACGAGCACCGGGACCAGCCACTCGAACCGGTTGGCCAGCGGCGCGGGGCGTCGGTCGCCCAGCGACTCCACGTCGGCGGGGTTGAGGGCGAGGTACGCCGCACCCAGGGTCGCGGCGAAGACGAAGCACGCGAGGAAGGCGCGGCCGACGAGGTCGTTGAAGGTCAGGTTCGGCACCAGCTCGTCCACCCACGACCCGAAGACCGGGTTGGCGCTGGCGAAGATCGTGCCGAAGACGCCGAGCCCGAGGAGCGACCAGAACGCCGTCCGGACGAGCGCCGGCGTCCGCGACCCGGTGCCGGCGATCCGCAGCGAGCGGCCGAACCACGGCAGTCCACGCAACGACGCGAGCGGCCAGGACACGCCGGACAGGAGGATGCCGGGGAGCGTCCGGGCACCGGTGACCCCGCACAGGAACACGGCGGCGGCGACGACGAGCCCGAGCATCTGGACCCACCAGGCGTCCAGCAGCGTCATGGGCAGCACGAGCAGCAGGGCCAGCGCCGAGCAGAGGATGGTCCACGGCTCGCGGCGTCGGCGGGCAGTGAGCAGGGCGGCGACGCCGCAGGTGACGGCGACGAGGGTCCAGGTGATCCCGACCGCGGTGAACGAGAGCGCGATGCCCGCGACGATCCCGGCCGCGGCTGCTGCGGCGACGGTGCGCAGGCCGGACGGCAGCCCGACCTCCGGCCAGAACTCGCCGAACAGGTTCGCCAGCTCGGGCTGCGGGCGCTGTCGGGCAGCGGCCGGAACGGCCAGAGGCGGCGCCACGGGCGCGGACGTCTGCAGCGCGGACGGGACCGGGGCGGTGCCGGTGACGTCGAGGCGCAGCCGGGCCCCGCGACCGGTGTCGGGATCGAGGAAGCGCAGCGTCCCACCGTGCAGCTGGGCGACCCACCGGGCGACGGCGAGGCCGAGCCCGGTCCCACCCCCGCCGTCGGTGCCGAAGCGCTCGAAGACACGCTCACGGTCCTCGGGCGCGACTCCCCCGCCGTCGTCTGCCACCTCGAGCCACCAGTGGTCGCCGTCGGCGCCGCCGCCGACGCGCACCGCGGTGCCCGCCGGCGCATGCCGACCTGCGTTGTCGAGGACGTTGACCATGAGCTGGCGCAGCCGGGCGGCGTCGGCCCGGACGACCAGGTCGGCGGGCACCGCCACCTCGAAGGTGCCGGTGCGCCCGGCCGCGGCGACCTGGCCGACGGACTCCTCGACCAGCGAGCGGAGCACGACCGGCTCGCGGTCGAGCTCCACGACGCCGGCCTCCAGCCGGGAGAGCTGGAGCAGGTCGTCGACCAGCAGACCCAGCCGCTGCGCCTCCTCCAGGGCGGCGCCGAGGTGCTCGGAGTCGGCGGGAACCACTCCGTCGGCGAGGTTCTCGAGGAGCGCGGTCATCGCCGTGAGCGGCGTGCGCAGCTCGTGGGACACGGTCGCGATCAGGTCGCGGCGCTCGCGGTCGACGGTGGCGAGGTCCTCGGCCATCCGGTTGAACGCCGCCGCGAGCTGGCCGACCTCGTCCGTGGCGGAGGTGCGTACACGGCCCGAGTAGTCGCCGCGCGCCATGGCCCGCGAGACCTCGGTCATCCGGCGCAGCGGGGCCACCATCCCGGCCGCCAGCAGCTGGGTGACGCCGAGGGCCAGCGCCACGCTGACCGGCAGCACGAGCAGGGGCGAGACGTCGGCTGCCGATCCGAGCAGGGTGAGCAGCACGGCAGTGACCACCGAGATGGCCACGAGCAGGCCGAGCTTGACCTTGATGCTCGTCACGGCATCCAGCGGCGTCGACCGCGGCGTGCCCACGTCGGGTGAGCTCACGCGATGTCCTCGAGGGCGTAGCCGACGCCGTGGACCGTGCGGATCCGGGTGGCACCGACCTTGCTGCGCAAGGCCTTGACGTGGCTGTCGACCGTGCGGGCAGCGCTCGCGCTCCCCCAGGCGTCGCCCCAGTCCCAGACCTCGCGGAGCAGCCGGTCGCGACCGAGCACCTGGCCGGCCTCGCGGGCCAGGCAGAGCAGCAGGTCGAACTCGGTCGGCGTGAGGTGGACGGGCTCGCCGGCCACGGTCGTACGCCGGGTGCCGGGGTCGATCGTGATCGCACCCACCGTGAGGGCCGCCGGCCGCTCCTCGGCGAGGGCGGTGGCCCGCTCGACCCTCCGCAGCAGCGCGGCGACGCGCGCGACGACCTCGCGCATCGAGAACGGCTTGGTGAGGTAGTCGTCGGCGCCGACACCGAGACCCACGAGCACGTCGGCCTCGTCGTCGCGGGCGGTGAGCATCAGCACCGGCACGGGTCGTTCGGCCTGGATCCGGCGGCAGACCTCGAGCCCGTCGAAGCCCGGGAGCATCACGTCGAGCAGCACCACGTCGGGACGCGCGGAGGCGGCCAGGTCGACCGCGGTGGGCCCGTCGAAGGCCTGCTCGACGACGTAGCCCTCGGCGCGCAGCCGCTGCGCGAGCGCGTCGTTGATGGTGCGCTCGTCCTCGACCACCAGGGCGGTCCTCGCAGCGCTCGTCGACGTCATGGTCCGACCCTAGGATCTCGACCGGTCGGGAGGCGGGGACGACTCGTGAAGGTTGTGTGCAGGTCGGGACCGAGGCGTCACTCGGGGCGCTGGTCGTCGGTCGGCCAGTCCACCATCACGCGGGCACCGCCGCCGGGCGCGTCGTCGATGGTCACCCAGCCGCCGTGCGCACGGGTGAGGCCGCCGACGATGTACATGCCGAGCCCACTGCCACCGGAGTCGCCCGTGGTCCAGAACTTCGTGAAGACGCGTCGGCGCAGCTCGACCGGGATCCCGTCGCCCTCGTCGTCGACGGTGATCCGGACGCCGATGTCGGAGGTCGCCAGCCGGACGCACACCTGGCCCTGGCCGTGGCGGACGGCGTTCTCGACCAGGTTCGTCACGACCTGGGTGAGCTTGTCGGGGTCCGCGAACACCTCGGGCAGGTCGTCCTGGACCTCGAGGCTGATCTCGCGCGAGGTGCCCGCCTCGATCGAGTCGACGACGCGGCGTACGAGCACCTCGGCGGAGGTCTCGCGCGGGTAGAGCTGGAGACGACCGGTGTCGATGCGCGCGACGTCGAGGAGCTCGGCGATCAGCCGGGCCAACCGGTCTGCGTCGGCGTTGACGGTCTCCAGCATCAGCTTGCGCTGGTCGTCGCTGAGCTTGTCCCAGCGGTTGAGCAGCGCCTGGACGAAGCCCTTGACGCCGGTCAGCGGCGAGCGCAGCTCGTGGGCGACGGTGGCGACCAGGTCGGACCGCTCGCGGTCCAACCGTGCGCGACCGCGGCCGCTGCGCAGCCCGATGGCGATGCCGACGACGGGACCGAGCGGCTCGTTGCGCACCAGCTTCGCGGTGGTGAGCACCTCCTCGCCGGACGCGTTGAGCCACGACTGCTCCGGGACGGCGCGCACGATCGAGATGCTGTCGAACGGTCGGTTCACGGCGAGCCAGGTGCGACCGTCCTGGTCGAGCAGCCGCAGCACGTCGGACAGCGGCTGGTCGGCGGCTCCGCGCGGGTCGATGCCGAGCAGTGCGGCACCCTGCGCGTTGAGGATCGTCACGACCCCGTCCGTGGTGGCACCGAGGATGCCGTCGGGATAGGCGTCGGCCAGCGAGCGCAACCGGGTGGGCGTGCTCTCGACCTTCCTGCTCTCCCCGGACACGTCGGCCACCCTAGGGCAGCGGACTCACGCCTGGTCGCGCATCGCCTTGGGTCGCCGCAGCCCCGCCGCACGCAGGGCGGTGACGAGCTCGCGCGACGACACCGGCACGGCGCCCGCGGCGACCATCGCGTCGTAGTGGTCGTCCGGCACGTCGTAGTGGTCGCGGTCCCAGCCCCGGGCCGGGATGCCGTGGGCCGCCGCGAACGCATGCACCTCGTCGTACGACGTGTCGCTGGCCAGGTGGGACCAGAGACGGTCCCACCTGGGCACGGCAGGTGGATCGATGAGGATCACGTCGTTGTCCGCTGGGCACGCGCGCTGGCGTAGAGGCACACGGCCGCGGCGGTCGACAGGTTGAGGCTCTCGGCGCGCCCGTGGATCGGGATCGCGACCCGCTGGTCGGCCAGCGCGGCCAGCTCGTCGGGCAGGCCCCAGGCCTCGTTGCCGAACAACCACGCGGTCGGCACGTCGAGGTCGGCCTCGAAGAGGTCGACCTCGCCCGCGCCGTCAGCGGCCAGGACGCGCAGCCCGCGAGCGTGCGCGGCGCGCACCGCGACAGAGGGATCGGGAGCGATCGCGAACGGGAGGTGGAACAGGCTCCCGACGGTGGCGCGCACGGTCTTCGGGTTGTAGGCGTCGACCGACTGCCCGGCCAGCACCACGGCGTTCGCGCCGGCGGCGTCGGCCGTACGGATCACGGTGCCCGCGTTGCCGGGATCGCGTACGTCGGCGCAGATCACCAGCAGCCGGGACGACACGTCGACCACGCGCTCGAGCGGGGCGTCGATCTGGCGGCACACCGCGACGAGGCCCGCCGGCGAGACCGAGTCGGACAGCGAGGCGATCGCGCGATCGTCGACAGGCGTCGCGTCGACGCCCGCCAGCAGGTCGGCGTAGTGCTCGAGCGCGAACGGCGTGGCGAACACCTCGACCACGCAGTCGGTCACCGACAGCGCGCCCTCGACGGCCTTCGGACCGTCGGCGAGGAAGAGCCGCCGCTCGGTGCGGACCGAGCGGCGGCTCAACTTGCGAGCCTCCTTGACGCGGCTGTTCGTCGCGACGAGAGGAGTGCTCATGTGGATCAGGCGGAGACCTTGGGCGCGTTGACGTCGTCGGGCAGCGCGGCCTTGGCGGCCTCGACGAGCACGGCGAAGGCAGGCGCGTCGTGGACGGCGAGCTCGGCCAGGATCTTGCGGTCGACCTCGATGCCCGCCAGGCCGAGGCCCTGGATGAAGCGGTTGTAGGTCATGCCGTTGGCACGGGCAGCGGCGTTGATGCGCTGGATCCAGAGCTTGCGGAAGTTGCCCTTGTTCTTGCGTCGGTCGTTGTAGCTGTAGACCAGGGAGTGGGTGACCTGCTCCTTGGCCTTGCGGTAGAGCCGCGAGCGCTGGCCGCGGTAGCCGCTGGCCCGCTCGAGGGTGGTACGACGCTTCTTCTGGGCGTTCACTGCGCGCTTGACGCGTGCCATGGGTTACTCCTTGGTGCAAAGGGGATGAAGACGGAACGGCGGCTGGGCCACCAGGTGGAAGGTGTGGCGGAGCCTCAGATGCCGAGCATCTTCTTGGCGCGTGCGACGTCGCCCTTCTCGAGCTCGACCATGCCGGCGTTGCGGCGGTGCTTCTTGCGGCTGCCCGTGGTCGGCGCGGAGGCGAACGCAGCGCCGGACTTGCGGCCGGCCTGGAGGCGCATGATCTTGCCCGAGCCGGTCACCTTGAAGCGCTTCTTCGCGCCCGAGTGGGTCTTGTTCTTCGGCATGTCTGCCTCAACTTCCTTCTGCGTGTGGATCGGGTCTGAATGGGGGGATCAACCCAGGTGGGTTGTAGCGACTCCGTCGCTACCTGCTCGATCGAGTCGTGACTTCGCTCACGCCTCGATCTCGGGATCGAGGTTCTCGGAGCGGCCACGCTCCTTCTTCTGGGCCACGGGGCCGGCGAGGTGCGCTGCCTCGCGCTCCGCGTCCTCCTCCGCCTTGGCATCCGCGCGGGCCTGCGCCTTGGTGGCACGGGCTGCGTCGGCGTCGATCTTGGCGTCGGCCTTCTTCTTGTGCGGGCCGAGCACCATGATCATGTTGCGGCCGTCCTGCTTGGGCGAGGACTCGACGAAGCCGAGCTCCTGCACGTCCTCGGCCAGCTTCTGCAGCAGGCGGAAGCCGAGCTCGGGCCGGTGCTGCTCACGGCCGCGGAACATGATCGTGATCTTGACCTTGTCGCCTGCGCCGAGGAACCGCACGACGTGACCCTTCTTGGTCGCGTAGTCGTGGGCGTCGATCTTCGGACGAAGCTTCATCTCCTTGATGATCACGTTCGTCTGGTTGCGACGGGCCTCGCGCGCCTTCTGGGCGTTCTCGTACTTGAACTTGCCGTAGTCCATGAGCTTGCAGACCGGGGGGCGTCCCTGCGGGGCGATCTCGACGAGGTCGAGGTCGGCCTCCTGGGCCAGCTTGAGTGCCTGGTCGGTCGGCACGATCCCCACGGTCTCACCGTTGGGTCCGACGAGCCGGACCTCGGGTACGCGGATCCGCTCGTTGATGCGCAGCTCGGTGCTGATGGGTCCTCCAGTGGTTCGGGTGGGTGGGTGCCGGTCGGCCTCCCGCCCGGAGGCTCCCGGGGAAATGCAGAATGGCTCCCGCTGTATGCCAAGCGGGAGCCAGTCGTCACTCGTCGCCCCTCTCGGGGAAACTGGTGTCCACACCCGCGTTCTCACGCAGCTGTGGCACTGGGACCGGGACCCGACGATCTGTGGTGCAGGGCGATCGATGCGGGTGGGAGACGGGTGGTGCTTGCCTCCGCTTGGCGAGATCGGTGTCGCACGTGGTTCTGCGGCACTGATCGGTCAACAAGGAAGGCTAGCGGATCATTCCGCTGCAGGCCCAATCCAGCCGTGCCCCGCGGCCGCGCCCTCGCCCATCGCGACCAGCCGCCACCCGGCGGCCAGCCGGGTCAGGTCGGCGCCGTCCACGACGTACGACGCGGGGCCGGCGAGGTCGACCAGGAGCGCCTCGGCGCCGTCCTGGATCGCCGCGGTGGCCGCGGTGACGGCCGAGACCGGCACCGGGCGCGCCTGCGGGTCCCAGCGGGCCATCGTCTCCAGGGAGGTGAAGGCGAGGAGCCCGGTGCTGCCGTCCGCGGCCCGCACCAGCACCGCGGCCATGTCCGACGACTTGTCGTGCGCGAGGCCCTGCTCGTCGTGCTCGACCTCTCCGAGCACCGCGACGACGGGCACGAGGAGCCGGGCGTCCTGCAGCACCGCCAGCACCGCGCCGGACGAGGCCGCGCCGTCGTGGTGCTCGTCGAGGACGCGACGCAGGGCGGGGTCACCCGCGCCGCTGTCGTCGGCGAAGCCGGGGTCCGGGATGGTCCGCACCAGCGGTGCGGCGTCGGCCGGTGTCTCGAGCGGGTCCACGGGCGCCATTGTCCCGGAGGCGTGGACCGTTGTGGGACTCTGGCCCCGTGGAAGGGACTACCTGGGCCGCACTGACCGCCGCACTCACCGTTGCGGGGGCGATCTGGACATGGATCGCGTTCCGCCGCCGGGGCGCCGCCAATGGGCTGCGAGCGATGGGCTTCACCCTGCTCCCGGCCGCCGCGTGGCTCACCGGGACGCTCGAGATGGTCGTCGAGATCGCCGGCTCGGTCACGGACTGGGCGACCGGCCTGGTCTTCAACGTCCTCACCTGGAGCGGCGTCGGCCTCGCGGGGCTCGCCCTGGTGCTCTTCGTCGTCAGCGGCTTCATCCGCGACCGGCAGCTGGCGCGGGCCCAGGCCACGGGAGGCACACCGGCCACCGGCTCGCCCTCGCCGAAGCGCCGCGACGAGCTGCCGCCGTCGTCCGCCCGCACCAAGGGCGGCTCGCCCATCGACGACGAGATGGCCGACATCGAGGCGCTGCTCAAGAAGCGCGGCATCGAGTGAGCGATCACTTCGTCGACCGCAACAGGCTGTGGTCGCGGCTCGACGCCGCGGTCGCGGCGCTGCCCGAGCCGCCTCCGACACCGATCGCCGTCGTCGACCTCGACACGTTCGACGCCAACGCCGCCGACCTGGTGCGCCGCGCAGCCGGCAAGCCGATCCGGGTCGCGTCGAAGTCGCTGCGGGTCCCGGCGCTGATCCAGCGGGCCCTGGCGCGGGACGGATTCGCGGGCGTGCTGGCGTACACGCTGGCCGAGGCGCTCTGGCTCCACGAGACGGGCATCAGCGACGACGTGGTCGTGGCGTACCCGTCCGTCGACGCCGCCGCCCTCCGCCGGCTGACCTCCTCCCCCGCTGCCGCCGCCGCGATCACCCTGATGGTGGACGACCCCGCCCACCTCGAGGTCCTCGACGCGGCACGCTCCGGCAACGCGGGCGATGTCGAGGTCCGGGTGGCGCTCGACCTCGACGCCGGCCTTCGGCTCGGCCGCCAGCACATCGGCCCCAAGCGATCCCCGCTCTTCGACACTGCCGACGTGGTCGCGCTCGCGCGCGTCGTCCACGAGCGCCCGGGCGTCCGGCTCGTCGGCGTGATGACGTACGAGGGCCAGGTGGCCGGCGTCCAGGACGACGTGCCCGACCAGCGCACCAAGTCCCTGCTCGTACGCCGGCTCAAGCAGGCGTCGATGGCGCAGCTCGAGGTGCGCCGCCGCGAGATCTCCGAGGCGCTGGCGCAGGTCACCGAGCTCGAGTTCTGGAACGGCGGCGGCTCGGGGTCGGTCGAGGCCACCGCCGCCGACGCCGCGGTGACCGAGGTCGCCGCCGGGTCGGGCCTCCTGGTCCCCGGCATCTTCGACCACTACGCGTCGTTCGAGCCGCACCCGGCGGCCTACTTCGGCCTGCGGGTCTCCCGCAAGCCCACCCCGACCATCGCGACCGTCCACGGGGGCGGCTTCATCGCGAGCGGTGCCACCGGCGACGACCGCTCCCCGGTCCCGTGGGCGCCGCCCGGCCTGCACCTCACCGGGCTCGAGGGCGCGGGCGAGGTGCAGACGCCGCTGACCGGGCACCCCGCGGCGCTGCTCAAGATCGGCGACCTCGTGTGGTTCCGCCACGCCAAGTCCGGCGAGCTGTTCGAGCACGTCCGCGACGTGCACCTCGTCCGCGGGGAGTCGGTGACCGAGGTCGTCCCGTCCTACCGCGGCTGCGACCTTGTCTTCTGACGCCGCCTTCCGACCCGCCTTCCGACCCGCCTTCCGACCCGACAGAGGTCGCGGGACAGGTGGCCGAGCGGGTGCTGGCAGCTCCCCCGACCCTGGGCCCGGGGCGCCTGGTCTGCGTCGACGGACCTGCCGGCTCCGGCAAGACCACGCTGGCGAGCGCGCTGGCGCGGGCGGTGCCGGGCTCGCAGCTCGTGCAGTGCGACGACCTCCTCCACGGCTGGCAGGGCCTGCCGGGCCTCGCCGCCTCGGTGGCCGACCTGCTCGCCCCGCTGGCGCGCGGCGAGGTCGGCAGCTGGCGACGCTGGGACTGGCACGCGGACGACTGGGCCGAGACCCACCAGGTCACTCCCGGCGGCCTGCTCGTGGTCGAGGGCGTCGGGTCGTGGTCGCCGGCGATCGCCGACCTGGTCGGCGTGCTGGTCTGGGTCGAGGCCGACCCCGACCTCCGGCTGCGGCGCGGCATCGCGCGTGACGGCGAAGCGATGCGCGCGCACTGGCTCCGGTGGCGGATCGACGAGGACGCCCTCTTCGCCGCGCACGGCACCCGCGACCACGCCGACCTGGTCGTGCAGACCGACTGACCCTGCTCGCCCGCGTCGGGCGTACGCGTCCCGCCCAGGGTGGCGGCAGACCGCTGACTGCCTACGCGTCCAGGTGGTAGAAGTCCTGGCGGTAGGACTGGCGGAAGCCGGCCCGCTCGTAGATCCCGAGCGCCCCGGTCGGGTTGGCGGTGTCGACGTTGAGGCTCGCAGTGACGTAGCCCGCGCCGCGGCCGAGGTGCAGCACCCGCGACAGCAGCGCGGTCGCCAACCCGCGTCCGCGGTGGCGGTGCAGGGTGCCGACGTAGGGCACGTGGATCTCCGGTCCGGCGCCACCGGAGGGCGGTACGGCGTACTCGTGGGCGAAGACGAACGCCGCGACCGAGCCGCCGGGATCGCGCGCCACGACGGACAGCGCGTGGCGGGTGTGCGCCGAGGTGACCATGAACAGCCTCCAGAAGTCCCGCCCGATGTCGCTGAACTCCGGGTAGTCCGCGAACGTCGCGTTGAGTGCGTCGCGCAGCTCGTCCGACGTCTCGGGGTCGAACGGCTCGACCGTGACGCCCTCGGGGAGCGCGAGGGCCGGCAGCCGTCGGGGAGCTCGGCCACCATCAGGAAGCTGTGGCGGCCCGGGTCGAAGCCGGCCGACCGCAGCAGCTCGACCTGGTCCTCCCGGTCCGCCAGCGCGGCGCCGGCGATCCGGAACGGTCCACCGGACGCGTCCGTGCCGTGGATGGCCCGCGCGCGGTCGACCGAGCGGCCCAGCATCAGGGTGCCGAGTCCCTCCCCCATGCGCTCCGGGTCCACGTCGCCGAAGAGCGTGAAGCGTTGACCCCTCTCGGTGAGCGGCGAGGGCATCACCGCGGTGTACGCCACCAGGTGGTCGCCGTCGAAGGCACCCTCGAAGACCGCGTCGTCCTTGTCGCGCATGATCTCGGCGACCTCGCCCGCTCCCAGGCAGAAGCCGGTCGGGTGGTCGGCCTCGATCCGCAGCATCAGTGCCGCGATCGCCTCGACGTCCCCCGGCGTGAGGTCACGGGTGGTGATGACCATCCGTGGAGGCTAGCGATGTCTAGGGTGGTCGGTCATGGTGTTTCCCAGTGGCGACCAGTTCGAGATCTCGGCCGCGGGCTACGTCGCCGTGGTCACCGAGAGCGGAGCGGCGCTGCGGGTGCTGCGGCACCACGGCCAGGACCTCGTGCACGGCTTCGGCGAGGCGGAGATGTCGGGCGGCGGCCGCGGGCAGCTGCTGATGCCCTGGCCCAACCGGATCCGGGACGGGCGCTACTCGTTCGGCGGACGTGACCTCCAGCTGGGCCTCACCGACCCCTCGCGTGGCAACGCCTCCCACGGCCTCGCCCGGTGGGCCGCCTGGACGGTCGAGGAGCACACCGACACCTCGGTGTCGCTCGTCTACCGGGTGATGGCGCAGACGGGCTATCCCTGGGCGCTCGACCTGCACGTGCTCTACGACCTGTCCGCCGACGGGCTCGTGGTCACCCAGACCACCACCAACCTCTCGCCCGAGCCGGCGCCCTGCGCCAGCGGCGCGCATCCCTACCTCGCGGTCGGCGACGCCATCGAGGACCTCGAGCTCCACGTGCCCGCCCGCACCCGGGTCCTGGTCGACGACCGGCAGATCCCGACCGGCACCGAGCCGGTGTCCGGGGCGTACGACTTCACCTCACCGCGGCGCATCGGCGACGCGGTGCTCGACGACGGGTTCGGCGACCTCGTCCACGAGGACGGCCGCGCGACCGTGACCCTCGCCGACCCTGCCACCGGCCGCGGGGTCGCGCTGTGGGTCGACGAGCACCACCGGTGGCTCCAGCTCTACACCCAGCCGACCGACGGCCCGCGTCCCGCGCTGGCCGTCGAGCCGATGACCGCTCCGGCCGATGCGTTCAACTCGGGGACCGACCTGGTCACCCTCGCGCCCGCGGGGTCGGCGGGCGACGAGCTCTCGGTCTCGTGGGGCATCCACGCACTGGATGCCGCCCGGGCGGACGGCTAACGGTCGCGAGCACCCGCGCGGTCGATGAGCGCGCGCACCTGTCGTACGCCGTCACGCGCCCGACGGCCGTCGGACCCCTGGAAGGCCATCGCCGAGATGGTGGTGCCGTCGGCGAGGTCGAGGGTCGCCCACGGGGCGCCGTCGGGCAGGTGGATGGCGAGCACCTGCTCCCAGTCGAACCTGCGGGAGCGGAAGCCGTTGACGACGACCAGCGACTGCGTCTCGGCGGTGACCCGGGCGCGGCCGAGCGCCCAGCCGATCGCGACGAACCCGCTGCCCATCACCAGCAGGGTGAGCCGCTGGAGCAGGTTGAACCGGTCGCGCACCGAGTCGTCGAAGCCGAACCAGGCCGCGGCGCAGACCGCGAAGAGCATCAGGCCGAGCCCGATGACGGCGATCCGCACGCCCAGCGGCCGCCACGTGTGGGGCAGGGACGGCAGCGGCCGTCCGGTCTCAGAGCCGGCAGGCATGGATGTCCGTGAGCAGGATGGCGCGGGCGCCGACCGACCAGAGGTCGTCCATCAGTCGCTGCGAGCCCGCGCGGGGCACCATCACCCGTACGGCGACCCAGCCGGGCTTGCCGAGCGGCGAGATCGTCGGGCCCTCGCGACCCGGCGCGAGCTCGGTCGCCGCGTCGAGGCGGGACTGCTCGATGTCGTAGTCCATCATCACGAAGCTGCGCGCCACGAGCACGCCCTCGATGCGGCGGCGGAAGATCTCGAAGTCCTCGGGAACCTCGTCTCCCCGGGTGATGAGCACCGCCTGCGAGTCGAGGATGACCTCGCCGAAGGTCTCGAGGCCCGCCGCCCGCAGCGTCGAGCCGGTCTCCACGACGTCGGCGATCACGTCGGCCACCCCGAGCTGGATGCTCGTCTCGACGGCGCCGTCGAGGCGCGTCACGGTCGCGTCGATGCCGTGGCGGAAGAGGTGGTCCTCGACCACGCCGACGTACGACGTCGCGATCCGCAGGCCCTGCAGGTCGTCGAGCGAGGAGTAGCGGCCGATGGGGCCGGCGAAGTGGAAGCGCGAGCGGCCGAACCCGAGGTTCATCACCTCGACGGCCTTGGCGCCGGAGTCGAGCAGCAGGTCGCGGCCGGTGATGCCGGCGTCGAGCGTGCCCTCACCGACGTAGAGCGCGATGTCGCGCGGACGCAGGTAGAAGAACTCGACGTCGTTCTCGGAGTCGACGAGCGCGAGCTCCTTGGAGTCGCTGCGCTGGCGGTAGCCCGACTCCCGCAGGATCTCGGTCGCGGCCTGGGACAGCGCCCCCTTGTTGGGGACGGCGATGCGGAGGGTCATGCGGATGTCACCTGGTTCCCACAGCTGCTCTCACAGGTGTGCGTAGACGTCGTCGAGGGTCAGGCCGGAGGCGAGCATCAGCACCTGGGCGTGGTAGAGCAGCTGGCTGATCTCCAGCGCCGTCGCGTCCTTGCCCTCGTGCTCGGCGGCCATCCAGGACTCGGCGGCCTCCTCCAGGAGCTTCTTGCCGATGGCATGGACACCGGCGTCGAGCTGCTGCACGGTGCCGGACCCCTCGGGGCGCTCCGCGGCCTTGGTGGACAGCTCTGCCCACAGGTCCTCGAACGTCTTCACGAGCCCAAGCCTACGGTGGCCGCGACCGGTCGCGCTCCCCGGTCCCGAGTGCGGACCACCCTTCGGGGGGCTTGCCCTGTCGGTCGGGCGCGCTACGGTCGAGTCATGACTGATTCGAACACCTATTCGGACGACGCGACCCAGCCCACCGGCGAGGTGCTGGGCGGCCCTCAGGCCGACTCGACCCGCAAGGACCCCCAGGAGTGGGCCACCGGCGACGAGCCGATGACGGGAGCGCAGCGCAGCTACCTCGACACCCTGGCCCGTGAGGCTGGCGAGGAGATCTCGGCCGACCTGACCAAGGCCGAGGCGTCGGAGCACATCGACCGGCTGCAGTCGCGCAGCGACCGGGTGCCCACCGACTCCTGAGGCCCTCAGACGTCCCGTAGTCCCGTGAGCACCCGCGCCGTGTCGAGCGCGGCGGCCGTCGCCTCCCAGCCCTTGTCCTCGTGCGACCCCTCGAGCCCGGCGCGGTCGAGGGCCTGCTCCTCGGTGTCGCAGGTCAGGACGCCGAAGCCGACCGGGATGGCGTGGGTGACGCTGACCTGGGTGAGGCCGTCGGTCGCGGCGGAGCAGACGTACTCGAAGTGCGGGGTGCCGCCCCGGATGACGACGCCGAGCGCCACCACGGCGTCGTACCCGGCCTGCGCGAGCGCGGCGGCGACCACGGGGAGCTCGAAGGTGCCCGGGACGCGGATCACCTCGGGCTCGCTGATGCCGTACGCCGCCAGGGCGCGCTCGGCGCCGGCGACGAGGCCGTCCATCACCTGGGTGTGCCAGCTCGCGGCGACGACGGCGACCTTGAGGCCGCTGGCGTCGAAGGGCTGCGAGGTGGGTGCTCCGGCGCCGCTCATGTCGGTTGCTCCGTTCGGCTGCTCCACGGCCAGGTCGGGCAGGTCGTGGCCCATCCGGTCGCGCTTGGTCAGCAGGTAGGTGAGGTTGTGGTCGTTGGGGTGCGGCGTCAGCGGCACCTGCTCGGCCACGTGGATGCCGAAGTCCGCCAGGCTCGTGGACTTGTCGGGGTTGTTGGTCATCAGCCGCACCGACGAGACGCCGAGGTCGCGCAGCACCTGGGTCGCCGTGCCGTAGTGGCGCGCATCCGCGGGGAGGCCGAGGTCGAGGTTGGCGTCGACCGTGTCGCGGCCGCCGTCCTGCAGCTCGTAGGCCTGCAGCTTGGCGAGCAGGCCGATGCCGCGACCCTCGTGGCCGCGGAGGTAGACCACCACTCCCCTGCCCTCGGCCACGACCCGGGCCAGCGCCTCGTCCAGCTGCGGACCGCAGTCGCAGCGCTCGCTGCCGAAGACGTCGCCGGTGAGGCACTCGCTGTGCACCCGCGTGAGCACCGGCTCGTCGCCGGAGATGTCGCCGTGGACGAGCGCGACGTGCTCGCTGCCGTCGATGGTGATCCGGTAGCCGTAGGCGGTGAACTCGCCGTGCCGGGTGGGCAGCCGGGTCTCCGCGACGCGGACGACGTGGCGCCCGTGCCGGCGGCGGTAGCGGACCAGGTCCTCGATCGAGATCATCGCCAGGCCGTGCTCGTCGGCGAACTCGCGCAGCTCGGGGCCGCGCTTCATCGTGCCGTCGTCGTTGACGACCTCCACGAGCACGCCTGCCGGCGTCAGGCCGGCGAGCCGGGCCAGGTCGACGGCCGCCTCGGTGTGGCCGCGGCGGACGAGCACCCCGCCCTCGCGGTAGCGCAGCGGGAAGACGTGACCGGGCCGGGTCAGCTCCCACGGCTCCGTCGCCGAGTCGGCCAGCGTGCGGGCGGTGTGGGCGCGGTCGGCGGCGCTGATGCCGGTGCTGACGCCGTCGCGCGCGTCCACCGAGATCGTGTACGCCGTGCGCAGCTTGTCCTTGTTGTGCGGGGTCATCAGCGGGATCTCGAGCCGCTCGAGCATGTCGCCCGGCATCGGCACGCAGATCACGCCGCTGGAGTGGCGGATCGTGAAGGCCATCAGCTCCGGCGTCGCCCTGGCGGCGGCGAAGATGATGTCGCCCTCGTTCTCGCGGTCCTCGTCGTCGACCACCACGACCGCCTTGCCGGCGGCGATGTCCTCGATGGCCCGCTCGACGGTGTCCAGGCGGACGCTGCTGGTGGGGTCGCTCATACGGGACCACCTGCTGGTCCTCGTCGGTGTCGTCGTGGACGTCCGTCACGGTGCGGCTCGCCGCAGCCACACGAAGAAGCCGATCACCACGAAGACGGCGTAGAAGAGGTACATCCCGGCGGTCGGGTAGTACTCCGCCTGGATGAGCGTGGTCACGCCGACGATGTCGACCAGGATCCAGACCAGCCAGAACTCCACCCAGCCGCGCGCCATGCCGTAGGTCGCCAGCATCGAGCCGGCGAGGATCCAGGCCTCGGTGGTCGGGCCCGTAGGAGCCGATCTGCAGGAGCAGCGCGTACGCCGCCCCGTAGCCGACGACGCCGAGCACGAGCAGCTGCAGCCGCTCGGCCGTAGTCGCCCAGCGGGGCGCGAGGGCACCGCCGTCCGAGGCTCCGCCGGCCTTGCGCAGCTGGGACCACCGCCACCAGCCGTAGACCGAGACCACGATGAAGAAGACCTGGCGACCGGCCTGGCCCCAGAGCGGGTCGTCGATGTGGCCGGAGAGCTCGCCGGTGGCGAAGACGGTGAAGAGCAGCACGTTGCCGACGAGGCCGACCGGCCACGCCCAGACGAAGCGCTTCATGCCGAGGATCGCGCTGGCGAGGCCGAAGAGGTTGCCGATCACCTCGCGGGCGCCGAGCGCACCGCCGGGCACCGGGATGGTGCCGTGGATCAGCCATTCGAGCAGGTTCATCGGGGGTTCTCCTGGGTGTCAGGTGCGGGGGTGAAGCGGTCGACGAGGCCGCTGGCGAGCAGCTTCTCGACGTGCTTGGCGATGACGTCGGCCTCGAGGTTGACCAGGTCGCCGGGCCGGCGGGTGCCGAGCGTCGTACGGGCCAGGGTCTCGGGGATGAGGCTGACGGTGAAGCTGGTCTCGCCGGCCTCGACGACCGTGAGGCTGACGCCGTCGACGGTGATCGAGCCCTTGTCGACGAGGTAGCGCGACAGGTGGGCGGGCAGGGAGATCTCGACGACGTCCCAGTGCTCGCTGGGCGAGCGCGAGACGACCTCGCCGACGCCGTCGACGTGGCCCTGCACGATGTGGCCGCCGAGCCGCTTGTCGACGGTGACCGCGCGCTCGAGGTTGACCCGGTCGCCGGGCACGACGCCGCGCAGGGAGGTCTTGTCGAGCGTCTCCTGCATGAGGTCGGCGGTCCACCGGCCCTCCCCGAGCTCGGACACGGTGAGGCAGCAGCCGTTGACCGAGATCGAGTCGCCGAGCACGGTGCCCTCGAGCACGGTGGCGGCCTCGACGGTGAGCCGGATGGCGTCGCCCTGGTCGGTGACCTCGGCGATGGTGCCGAGCTCCTCGACGATTCCGGTGAACATCAGCTGCTCCTGTGGGTCGTGGGTGGGGCGTCATGGTGAGTCGGACGTTGGTGTCCTCGCCGTCGTGGCCCTGGAGCACCGTCACGTCGGACACGTGCAGGTGGAGGGCGTCGGCGATGGTGCCGATCCCGAGGTCGGCGACGGCGCTCGTGCCGGCGCCGAGCAGCATCGGGGCGACGTACGTCACGACCTCGTCGACGAGGCCGGCGCCGAGGAAGGCGCGCGCGAGCGTGGGCCCGCCCTCGAGGAAGACGTGCTGGCGGTCGCGGGCGAAGAGGCTCGCCAGCGCCTCCTGCGGGTCGCGGGTGCGCAGGTGCACGGTCTCGGCGCGGTCGTTGAAGATGCGCCGGTCGGCCGGGAGGTCGCGCAGTCCCATGACCGCGCGCAGCGGCTGCACGGCGACCGGCTCGTCGACCTCGTCACGGACCGTGAGCTCCGGGTCGTCGACCTCGACGGTGGCGGTGCCGACGAGCATCGTGTCGCAGAGGCCGCGCAGGCGGTGGGTGTCGAGGCGCGCGGCACGGCTGGACACCCAGCGGCTGGTGCCGTCGGCGGCGGCGCTGCGGCCGTCGAGGGTCGTGGCGAACTTCCAGGTGACGAACGGCCGCTGGTGCTCGACCGCGAAGCTCCACGCACGGTTGACGGCGCGCGCCTCGTCGGGGAGCTCGCCGCCGACCACGTCGACGCCGGCCTCGCGCAGGCGCCGCGCGCCGCCCTCGGCGACCGGGTTGGCGTCGGACTGCGCGAAGACGACACGGCGTACGCCGGCAGCGATCAGTGCCTCGCTGCACGGACCGGTGCGGCCGGTGTGGTTGCACGGCTCGAGGGTGACCACGGCGGTCGCGCCGCGAGCCGCGTCACCGGCCTCCGCGAGCGCGGCGGCCTCGGCGTGCGGGGTGCCGGCGCCGCGGTGGAAGCCCTCCGCGATCGTCGTCCCGTCCGGGGCGAGCAGCACGCAGCCGACGCGCGGGTTGGGACCGAGCGGGACGCCGGGCGTGACGGCGAGCGCCAGGGCGCGCCGCATGGCGCTGCGCTCTGCCTCGCTGGTCGTCATCTCCGCCTCCGGTCCGGGTGGTGCGGACTCTCAGGGGGCAGGAGACGGAGCACGCCCCCGCAGATCGGGGATGCGTACGAGCCGTCAGCGTGCACTTCTCATCCGGACTGTGACCGTCGGTCCAGGAGTTCCACCTGGTCAACCGGCCACTGGATGTGGTCGGGTCGCGGACTGTGACCGCCGGTGCGGATTTCCACCGCCCCCAGAGCACGCAAGCTCTTGTGGACCGAACTCTGCCACAGCGCGGCGCATTCCCTCACCGGTGTCCGGCCGTGACGTGCGCAACACCTTCCGGGCGGTGGACGCGTCACCGGCCGATGCGCTCAGATGGTCGAGGAAGCGGTCGAAGACGCGCGCGCCGAACTCGAGCGCGTCGACCGGCACCCGCTCGTCGACCCCGTGGAAGAGCGCGGTGAAGTCGAGGTCGGCCGGCAGCCGCAGGGGCGCGAAGCCGTACGAGCGCATGTCGAGCTTGCGGAAGTGCTTGGCGTCGGTGCCGCCGCTCATCAGGAACGGCGCGACGAGCGCGTCGGGGTCCTCGGCCATCAGGCTGCGGGTCATCGCGGCGACCAGGTCGCCGTCGTACGGCGTCTCCCACGGGTCCTGCTTGGACTCGAAGTCGAACTCGATGCCGTCGCCGGCGAGCTCGTGGAGGGTCGCGAAGAACTCGTCCTCGAAGCCCGGCAGGAAGCGACCGTCGATGGTCGCGTGGGCGTCGGTCGGGATGACGTTGGTCTTGTAGCCGGCCTTGAGCATCGTCGGGTTGGCGGTGTTGCGGATGACCGCGCCGATCATCCTGGCCGCGTCGCCGAACTCCTCGACGAGCGCCTCGGCGTTGTCGGGCGTGGCCTCCGTGCCGGCCAGCTCGCCGATGGTCGCGAGCAGCACCTCCATGGTCGGGGTCAGGCGGACCGGCCACTGGTGGGCGCCGATCCGGCCGACGGCACCCGCGAGCCGGGTCACCGCGTTGTCGTCGTTGATCATCGAGCCGTGCCCGGCGCGACCGCGCGCGGTGAGGCGCATCCAGGCCATGCCCTTCTCGGCGGCCTCGATCAGGTAGACCCGGCGTCCGCGGACCGTGGCGGAGAAGCCGCCCACCTCGCCGACGGCCTCGGTGCAGTCGGCCAGCAGGTCGGCGTGCTGCTCGACGAGCAGCTTGGCGCCGTGGCCGCCGCCCGCCTCCTCGTCGGCGGTGAAGCAGAGCACGACCTCGCGGTCCGGCGCCGCACCGGCGACCGCGCGGGCCCGCACGACGCTGAGCAGCATCGCGTCGAAGTCCTTCATGTCGACCGCGCCGCGACCCCAGACCTGGCCGTCCTCGACCTCGCCGCTGAAGGGGTCGACCCGCCAGTCCGACGCCTCGGCAGGTACGACGTCGAGGTGGCCGTGGAGCAGCAGCGGGGCGCGGCCGTCGCCACCGCCCCAGCGCGCGACGACGTTGGCCCGACCGGGCTGCCCCTCGATCACCTGGCTCTCGATCCCGACCTCGTCGAGGAGCCCGGCGACGTACTCCGCGGCCTTGCGCTCCCCCGGTCCGTCGTCCGTCCCGTAGTTCGACGTGTCGATGCGGATCAGCTCCTGGCAGAGCTGCACGACCTCCTTCGCGGGGTCGTAGGAGAGGTCCCGGGAAGGCTGTGCGGAAGCGGCATCCATGCCGTCCATCCTGCCCCAGAGGGGGGCGCCTCCCCGATTGAATGTCGAGCCGATCGCTTTGCTACTGTTCTCCAGCACTCGTCCGGGTGGCGGAATTGGCAGACGCGCTAGCTTGAGGTGCTAGTGCCCGTATTAGGGCGTGGGGGTTCAAGTCCCCCCTCGGACACTGAGAAGGCTCCGGCTCCACGGAGCCTTTTCTTCATTTCGACCGCGACACACGAAGAACCCCAGGTCATCGACCTGGGGTTCTCCGCTTGCGGGCCGTGCTGCGTGAGGAGTCCGACTCAGTCGTCGAACGCCTTCACGACGGCCTCGTCGATGGTGTTCTTCGGGCCGGTGAACCACTTCTTGGCCGACACGTTCCACCAGACGGCGAGGATCACCAGCGTGCCGATCGTGAGGATCGGTGCGTAGTTGACGCTGCTCCAGGCGAACTCGTCACTGAAGGGCACGCCGGCCGGGGTGAACGGCAGGATGAAGTAGACGGAGATGATCGCGATCTCCGCCACCGCGACCGGGTTCATCCACTTGTACTTCGCGCCGTTGGTCCACGAGCCCTCCTCGAAGTCGTCGCCGATCCGCCAGCGCAGGTAGATCGGGATCAGGAACGAGAGGTAGAGCCCGATCACGGCGACCGAGACGACGGCGTAGAACGCGATCGGCACGCCGCCGATGCTCTTCAGCGCGGGCAGCGTGATGAGGATGCCGATCACCGCGACGAACATGACGGCGTTGGCCGGGATCCTCGTCGTCGTGTTGACCGTCGAGAGCCACGTCGAGCCGGGGATCGCACCGTCACGGCTGAACGCGAACGTCATCCGGGAGGCGCTCGTCAGGCACGCGGTGGTGCAGAAGAGCTGGCCGGCGGTCGAGATCAGCAGGATCAGGAAGTGCCAGCCGTCCGGCAGCGCCTGGTCGAAGATCACGTTCACCGCGCCGAAGCCCTCGCTGACGCCGTCGGCGTCCTGCACCGCGAAGAGGAACGCCAGCAGGAGGACGTAGCCACCGATCGCGGAGTAGAAGATCGAGCGCCAGATGCCCTTGGCGGCACCCTCGGCCGCGCCCTGGGTCTCCTCGGAGAGGTGGGCGGAGGCGTCGAAGCCGGTGATCGTGTACTGCGTGAGCAGGAAGCCCAGGGGCAGCACGAGGAACCAGTAGGCGCCGCTGCTGAAGCCGGAGTTGTTGATCCGCTCGGTGAAGACGAACTCCATGCTCTGGTGGGTCGGCGGCACGATGATGAGCACCAGGATCACGATCGCCGCGCCGGCGACGTGCCACCACACGGAGATGTTGTTGATGACCGCGAGCAGGTGGCCGCTGAAGATGTTGGCCAGCGAGGCCAGCACCAGGATCGCGACGAAGAGCAGGAACACGCGGGTCAGCGAGTAGCTGTCGGCCCAGCCGGTGCTGATCGTGCTGATCGTCAGGTCGAGGAACGTCGCCGCACCGTAGGCGACGCTGGCGGTGACCGCGAGCAGGCCGATCAGGTTGAGCCACCCGGTGAAGAAGCCGGCGGCCGGACCGCCGAGCTTGGCGGCCCACCAGTAGATGCCGCCCGAGGTCGGGTACGCCGAGACGAGCTCGCTCAGCGTGAACCCGATGATGAGGATGAAGGCCGAGATGATGGGCCAGCCCCACGAGATGGCGATCGGGCCGCCGTTGTTCCACGCCTGGCCGAAGGTCGTGAAGCACCCGGCCAGGATCGAGATGATCGAGAACGAGATCGCGAAGTTGGAGAAGCTCGACCAGCTCCGGCTCAGCTCCTGCGAGTAGCCGAGCCTGGCCAAGTGCTTCTCGTCGTCGGTCAGCTCCCGTTCACCATCGGACCTTGCAGCGGACTCTGCAGCGGACATGGGCGCACCTCTCGCGGGGTCAGTGGGTGATCGGCACGCTAGACCCGGCGCAACCGCTTGTGAATAGTCCTACGTAAAATTGGTATGAACTCCGACCATTGACGTTCGGCAGGAACCTGCACAGACTGACCCGCATGACCGCCCAGCCGGACGAGCACCTCACTGCCGCGGTGCTCCGGCCAGTGCGCGGACACCATGCGTTCGAGGCCTGCGTCGAGCAGCTCGCGACCGCGATCCGGCTCGGCGTCTATCCCGTCGGGAGCCTGCTGCCGCCCGAGCGCGAGCTCGCCGAACGGCTCGCGGTCAGCCGCGCGACGCTGCGCGAGGCGATCGCCGCGCTGCGGCAGGCGGGCCTGGTCGAGACGAAGCGCGGCCGCGGCGGCGGGTCGATGGTGACCTCCCAGGCGCGAGGCAAGCTCACCGGGTTGGCGAAGGTCTCGGCCGCCACGAAGTCCGAGTGGCTCGACGCGCTGGAGTTCCGACGCGTCGTCGAGCCGGGCGCCGCGCACCTCGCCGCGAGCCATCCCCTCACCGAACCCGAGTGCACCCGACTGGTCCAGACCGAGGAGGCGGTCCACGACGCCTCGGGCAAGCGGGCGCACCGCCAGGCCGACACCCGGCTGCACCTGACGATCGCCTCGCTGAGCGGCTCCGCCCGGCTCCAGGAGGCCGTCACGTCCGTGCAGTCCACCCTCGACTCGATGCTCGGCGCGATCCCCGCGCTCGAGCCCAACATCGGCCACTCGCACCGCCAGCACCGCCAGATCTGCAAGGCCATCACCGACGGGCGCCCCGACCGGGCCCGCCAGGTGATGGAGGACCACTGCGACGACACCGCCGCGCTCCTGCGCGGACTGCTCGTCTGACCACGCACCCCCGTACGCCTGCCGCCGCCCACCGCTTGGAGACCTCGTGACCACACGCAACGACCGGCACCTCACCATGGAAGCGCTCAGCCAGCGCATCGAGTCCGGAGACGTCGACACGGTCGTGCTGGCCTTCACCGACATGCAGGGCCGGCTCCAGGGCAAGCGGCTGCACGGGCGCTACTTCCTCGACCACGTGGTCGGGCACGGCACCGAGGGCTGCAACTACCTGCTGGCCGTCGACGTCGACATGAACACCGTCGACGGCTACGCGATGACGTCGTGGGAGCAGGGCTACGGCGACATGGAGTTCGTCATGGACGAGCAGACCATCCGGCTGCTGCCGTGGCTGCCCGCGACGGCGATGGTGCAGTGCGACCTCGAGTGGACCGACCACCGGCCGGTGGCCGCCAGCCCGCGCGCCATCCTCAAGACCCAGCTCGACCGGCTCGCCGAGCGCGGCCTGGTCGCACTGGCCGGCACCGAGCTCGAGCTCGTCATCTACGACGACAGCTACGAGGAGGCCTGGCGCAAGCGCTACCAGGACCTCACGCCGGCGAACCAGTACAACGTCGACTACTCCATCCTCGGCACGACGCGCGTCGAGCCGCTGCTGCGCGACATCCGCAACCACATGTACGCCGCCGGGCTCGACGTCGAGGGCGCCAAGGGCGAGTGCAACTTCGGCCAGCACGAGGTCGGCTTCCTCTTCAACGACGCCCTCACCACCGCCGACAACCACGCGGTCTACAAGAACGCCGCCAAGGAGATCGCCGCCCAGCACGGCAAGTCCGTGACCTTCATGGCCAAGCCCAACCAGCGCGAGGGCAACTCGTGCCACATCCACATGTCGTTCCGCGGCGACGACGGCGAGCTCGTGTTCTGGGACGAGGAGAAGGACGCGCGTACGCCGATGTACGACCGGTTCATCGCCGGCGTGCTGGCCACGGCGGCCGACTTCACGCTCTTCTTCGCCCCCAACATCAACTCCTACAAGCGGTTCGCCGACGGCTCCTTCGCCCCCACCACCCTGGGCTGGGGCCTGGACAACCGCACCTGCGCGATGCGCCTGGTGGGCCGCGGGGCCGGTGCCCGGATGGAGAACCGGATCCCCGGCGCGGACGCCAACCCCTACCTCGCCCTCGCGGCGATGATCGCGGGCGGCCTGCACGGCATCGACGAGGAGCTCGAGCTCGAGCCCGAGCTCACCGGCAACGCGTACGCCTCCGACAAGCCGCGGGTGCCGAGCACGATGGGTGCGGCCCGCGAGAGGTTCCACACATCCGCGGTGGTCCGCGCCGCCCTGGGCGACGAGGTCGTGGAGCACTACGCCAACATGGCCGACATCGAGCTGGCGGCCTACAACGCCACCGTCACCGACTGGGAGCTCGTACGCGGCTTCGAGAGGCTGTGAGACACCCATCATGAGCATCCTGATCAACCCGACCACCGGCGTGGAGCTCGACCACTCCCCCGCCTCGGCCACCCTCGACGAGGCCGACGCCGCCATCGCGCGGGCGCACGACGCGTTCCCGGCCTGGCGCGACGTCGCCCCCGGCGAGCGGGCGCGGCTGCTCCGCGCGTTCGCCGCGATCGTCGACGCCCACCTCGAGGAGCTGGCGCAGCTCGAGGTGCTCAACGCCGGGCACACGATCGGCAACGCGCGGTGGGAGGCGGGCAACGTCCGCGACTGCCTCAACTACTACTCGGCGGCGCCCGGAGCGGCTCTTCGGCCGTCAGATCCCGGTCGCCGGCGGCACCGACGTGACCTTCCACGAGCCGCTCGGCGTCGTCGGCATCATCGTTCCCTGGAACTTCCCGATGCCGATCGCCGCGTGGGGCTTCGCACCCGCGCTGGCGGCCGGCAACACCGTCGTGCTCAAGCCCGCCGAGCTCACCCCGCTCACCGCCATCCGGATCGGTGAGCTCGCCGTCGAGGCTGGCCTGCCCGAGGGCGTGCTGACCATCGTCCCCGGCAAGGGCTCGGTCGTCGGCGAGCGGTTCGTCACGCACCCACTCGTGCGCAAGGTCTGCTTCACCGGCTCCACCGGGGTCGGCAAGCAGATCATGAGCGGGCTGCGCCGACCAGGTGAAGCGCGTGACCCTGGAGCTCGGCGGCAAGAGCGCCAACATCGTCTTCGCCGACACCGACGTCGCCGCGGCCGCCGCGAGCGCGCCGTACGCCGTCTTCGACAACGCCGGGCAGGACTGCTGCGCGCGCTCACGGATCCTCGTCCAGCGCTCGGCGTACGACGAGTTCGTGGGGCGGCTCGAGACGGCGGTCAAGGCCTTCAAGGTCATCGACCCCGCCGACGAGCAGAGCGAGATGGGGCCGATGGTCTCCGCCGGCCAGCGCGACACGGTGCAGGCCTACGTCGACGCCGCCACCGTCGCCTTCACCGGCAGTGCGCCCGACGGGCCGGGCTGGTGGCTGCCGCCGACGGTCGTCGAGACGACCGACACCCGCGACGCGATCTGGCAGGAGGAGGTCTTCGGCCCGGTCGTCGCGGTGATGGCCTTCGACGACGAGGACGAGGCCATCACCCTCGCCAACGACTCCGACTACGGCCTGTCCGGCTCGATCTTCACCTCCGACGTGGGGCGCGCGCTCCGGGTCGCCCGTCGCGTCGAGGCCGGCAACCTCTCGGTCAACAGCCACGCCTCGGTGCGCTACTGGACGCCGTTCGGCGGCTACAAGCAGTCCGGCCTCGGCCGCGAGCTCGGACCGGACGCGCCGAACGCGTTCACCGAGGAGAAGAACGTCTTCATCGCCCACTGACCCGCTCGGCGGGTCCCCTGACTCACCACTGGCTCCACCGGAAAGGAACCTGGCATGGCTGGACGCATCGAGGGCCGCACGGCCGTCGTCACCGGAGGCTGCAGCGGCATCGGCCTGGCGACCGTACGCCGCTTCGTCGAGGAGGGCGCGCGCGTCGTGGTCGGCGACATCGACGACGCTGCAGGCGAGGCGCTGGTCGCCGAGCTCGGTGCCGACGTGGTGACCTACGTCCACGTCGACGTGACGTCCAAGGACGAGGTCGACGCGCTGTTCCGGACCGCCAAGGACACCTACGGCTCGGTCGACATCGCGTTCAACAACGCGGGCATCTCGCCGCCCGAGGACGACTCCATCCTCGACACCGACCTCGACGCGTGGCGCAAGGTGCAGGAGGTCAACCTCACCAGCGTCTACCTCTGCTGCAAGGCGGCGCTGCCGTACATGCTCGAGCAGAAGCGCGGCTCGATCATCAACACCGCGTCGTTCGTCGCCGTGATGGGCGCCGCCACCTCGCAGATCTCCTACTCGGCCTCCAAGGGCGGCGTGCTGTCGATGTCGCGCGAGCTCGGCGTGCAGTTCGCCCGCGAGGGCGTGCGGGTCAACGCGCTGTGCCCCGGCCCGGTCAACACGCCACTGCTCAAGGAGCTCTTCGCGAGCGACGCCGAGCGGGCAGCGCGGCGGCTGGTGCACGTGCCGATGGGTCGGTTCGGCGAGCCGGAGGAGATGGCCAACGCGGTGCTCTTCCTCGCCTCCGACGAGTCGAGCTTCATGACGGCCAACACCTTCCTCGTCGACGGCGGCATCTCGGGCGCCTACGTCACCCCGATCTGAGGCGAGGACCAGTGGACGCGCCCGTCGTCGGGCTGACGACGTACCGCCAGCAGGCGGCCTGGGGTGTCTGGAACACCCGCGCCGACCTGCTGCCCACGGAGTACGCCGTCGCGGTCGAGGCCGCAGGCGGCGTACCCCTGCTGCTGCCACCCGTCGCGCTCCCCGGCGCCGCCGAGCGGGTCGTCGCGCGGATCGACGCGCTCGTCGTCTCGGGCGGGGCCGACGTCGACCCGGAGAGGTACGGCGCCACGCCGCACGCGCGCACGGCCGGCTGGCAGCCCGAGCGCGACGCCTGGGAGCTCGCGCTCCTGACCGCCGCCGACGAGGTCGGCCTGCCGGTGCTGGGGATCTGCCGCGGCATGCAGCTGATGGCCGTGCACGCCGGCGGGACGCTCGACCAGCACACGCCCGACCTGGTCGGCCACGACGACCACTCCCCCGGCGGCGACGTCTACGGCGACGTCGAGGTGGAGACCGAACCGGGTTCGCTGCTGGCCGCGCCTGGTCGGCGCGCGGGTCGAGGTCAGCTGCCACCACCACCAGTCCGTGGCCAGCCATCCCGGCTTCACCGCGGTCGCCCGGGCCGCCGACGGGACCGTCGAGGCGATGGAGGCGACCGGCGACCGCTAGCGCCTCGCCGTGCAGTGGCACCCGGAGACGCGGGTCGAGATCGGCCTGATGGCCGGCCTGGTCGACGCGGCGCGCCGCCACGCGGCGTCGCTGCGCCCTAGCCGTCGCTCGCGGTTGCGCCTCAGCGTCGCGGGAAGCGTCAGCAGCAGCGCCAGAGCGATGCCGACGAACATCCCGATCGAGTTGGCGGCGACGTCGCGCGGGTCGGACACGCGTCCCGGGATCGCCTGCTGGACGGCCTCGATCATCGAGGTCAGCACGATGCCGGCCATCAGCGCCACGAACCACAGCCGCGTCCCGACCAGGAGCAGCAGGAAGACGCCCAGCGGGACGAAGAGCCCGATGTTGGCGAGGAACTCGATGCGCTCGACGCTCAGCCGGCTGGTCAGCGGGTCGAGGTCGGGATAGCGCTGGAACCGGGCGAGGACCCGGTCGCGCGAGGCCGGAGTAGTCGGGCTGGTCCGACCCGGCGTCAGCGTGACGAGGCCGACGAAGCCCAGGTAGAGCAGGGTCAGCAGGCTCAGGAAGGGATGTCGGTGCAGCACCGACCCATCATCCGGGTCGACCCAACGGATCGACGGTCACCCGCACGTTCGCCGGCGGCCGCCGCGACGGTCGGTCCGAGCTTCCCGGTCGGGGCCCTTGCGGTAGGCGGTCGCGCTCGACCGTGGTGACCGGTCGGCGCCGACCGTGGCGTACGACCTCGCATCGTTCCCGTCGGGCCTCGCGCATCCGGGCGACCCGGAACGTCGGTGTACGTCGTGGTGTAGGCGTCGCGCGAGTTACCGGGCGTGGTCCCACTCGAGTCGAAGTTCGCGCAGGTACTTCCGCGCCACGTCCGACCCTGGACCGTGAACCACAGCTCGTCGTTCGCCGTGCCGAGGCTGGCCCAGTTGGACGAGCCGGTGAGGACCATGTCGGTGCCGGGCACGCCGTTGTAGGTGCCCTGGATGACGAGGTACTTCTGGTGGCTGTAGTAGTCCAGGATGACGTCGTCCTCACCGTCGTTGTTGAGGTCGAAGTCGTCGTCGGGGTGGTAGTCGAGGCCGGTCGACCGCAGCGGGATCCGGCCGCGCGCGGTCGCGGCGCCGAGGATCTGCTTGGTCTTGAAGCCGATCAGGCCGTAGCTCACCCGGAAGTCGCAGCCCTGGGCCCACTTCTCCCGGATCGCGGAGGCGAGGTAGTCGCCGCGCGCGCCGCGCATCGTGTGCATGGACAGGGCCAGCTGGGTGCGGGTCTCGCCGCCGGCGCCGTCGGGCGTCAGGCACTGGATCTTGTTCAGCATGTCGAGGACCACGTCGTTCTTCGGGCCGGAGAGCCGCGGGAAGATCCAGCGTCGTACGGGTCGACCGAGTCCTCGCAGGCGACCGCGTCGTGCGGCGTCCCGCAGAAGTTCAGCGCGCGGCTGGCGCTTGTTGTAGTCGTGCTTCATGTCCTTGAACCAGGACGGTGAACTGCGTGAACAGCTCGTGGTTGCCGGACATGAAGTAGACGTCGTTCCACTGGTGCAGGTCGGCGTTGAGCGTCAGGTTGGCCGAGCCGAGGACCATCACGTCGGTCGACTTCCCGGCCTGGGTGAACGTGTACCACTTCGAGTGCAGGTTGTTGAACTCGTTCGGCCGTGCCGCGGCAGCCCTCGAAGCACTTGTAGATGAAGTTCTTCGCGTGCCGGTTCGTCCCGATCGCGGCCCGGACCCCCTTCATCGCGGCGGTGTCCTGGTGGTCGTTGAGCAGCATCTGGACCTCGCACCCCGCGCCGGTGCGCGCGACCAGGGCGTCGGCGACCGGCATCCGGTCGAAGGAGTAGACCGCGATCCGGATCGTCGCGCCCTTCGGCGTGTGGCGGATCGTGTCGATGACGCGCTTCTCGATCACGAAGCGCTTCGGCCTTGACGTGGGGGTCGTTGAAGAACGGGCCGTCGTAGGCCTTCCACAAGGCGCACTCCGTCCGGCACGGCAGCCGCGGCGACCGTCGGTGGTGTGGGCGAGTGTCCCCATGGCCCGCGTCCACCTCTCCCGCCTGCCCGGGCGACCGCGTGCTGGTGATCGAGGACGGCGCCGAGCAGGAGCTCGACGCTCGCCGACCTGCCGGCGTACGTCGGTGAGCGCGAGGCCGCGGACGCGCCCGCGGTGGGTCTGGGACGACACCGCCCGCTGGTATCCCCCACTGCTCGCCGCCGGGGTGCGCGTCGCGCGCTGCCACGACCTGCGGCTGTGCCACCGCCTGCTGCGCCGAGCGCCGGCGGTCGACGCGCGGCTGCTCGCGGGCGAGGAGGCCGAGCTGGGACCGGCTGCGGCCGGCGAGCCGACCGACCCCGCCCTCTTCAGCGCCGACGACACCGCCGAGCACCTGCGCGCCGACCTCGAGGACGCGCGCCAGCTGGCCGCGATCGCGGCCTCCGCCGAGGCCACCCGGCTCGGACTGCTGGTCGCCGCCGAGTCCGCCGGCGCGCTCGCCGCCGCCGAGATGACGTACGCCGGGGTGCCGTGGCGCGTCGACGTCCACGAGCCGCTGCTCACCGACCTGCTCGGTCCGCGACCGCCCCGCGGCGCTCGGCCCCGGCTGCTGGAGGAGCTCGCCGACGACGTACGCCGGCTCCTCGACGCCCCGACCTCAACCCCGACTCCCGCCCCGACCTGCTCGCCGCGCTGCGCCGGCACGGCCTCGAGGTGGCCGACACCCGGCCTCGACGCTGCGCGCCGTCGAGCACCCGGGCATCGAGCCGCTGCTGCGCTACAAGCAGCTCGCCCACCTCTTCCCGACCAACGGCTGGGCGTGGATCGACGAGTGGGTGAGCGGCGGCCGGTTCCGGCCGTTCTACCAGCCCGCCGGCTCGGCGACCGGGCGCTGGTCGTCCAACGGCGGCGGCGCGCTGTCGTTCCCGGTGCAGGTGCGCTCCGCGGCCGTCGCCGACGAGGGCTGGGTGCTGGTCGTCGCCGACGTCGCCCAGCTCGAGCCGCGGGTGCTGGCCGGGATGAGCGGCGACCGGGCCCTGGCCCGCGCGGCCCGCGGCGCCGACCTCTACCAGGGCATGGTCGACGACGGTGCCGTCGCGACCCGCCAGGACGCCAAGCTCGGCCTGCTCGGCGCGATGTACGGCGCCACCAGCGGCGAGAGCGGCCGGATGGTCGCCGGGCTGACCCGGCGCTACCCGGCGGCCTTCGGGCTCGTCGAGGAGGCGGCGCGCGCCGGCGAGCGCGGCCAGGTCGTCCGCACCCTGCTGGGGCGCGGCTGCCCGGCCCTCGGCGCGGTCCTGGGACGAGTCGCCCGACGCGCCGCCGGCCGACCTCGACGACCAGGACCGGCACCGCCGCGCCTACGGCCGCTTCACCCGCAACTTCGTCGTGCAGGGCACCGGCGCCGAGTGGGCGCTGTGCTGGATCGCCGACCTGCGCAACCGGCTCTGGCGCCTCGGCGGCGACGGACCGCTCGAGGCCCGGCCGCACCTCGTCTTCTTCCTGCACGACGAGGTCGTCGTGCACACCCCGGCCGAGCTCGCCGACGCCGTCGCCGCCGAGATCACGGCGGCCGCGGCCACCGCGGGCGCGCTGCTCTTCCGCGAGCTCGCCGTCGACTTCCCGCTCAACGTCTCGGTCGTGCGTTCCTACGCCGACGCCGGCAAGCCGGGCACCCCGACCGCCGGCCGGACGTGTGAGCCTTCTCTCGCCCTGAGCGGGCCGCCGTACTCCGATTTGCTCGACGCCGAGATTCTTGATCTGGTCGTCGGATGGCTATCGCACCACCGAACCCATTCCGCCGCGGCCGGACGAGCCCGACCGCCCGCCTGCCGACCGACGACCTCCACCCCGCTCTCGACGCCGCGATCGAGCCCGGCAAGCCCCGCGGGTCCGGCCTCGACAAGGTCGTCTTCGGCGTCACCGCCCTCATCGCCGTCGGCGTTCCTCGTCTGGGGCCTGATCAGCACCGGCCTCGCTCAGCAGCGCCTCCGGCAAGGGCCTGGCGTGGACGATGACGAACACCGGCTGGATCTTCGTGCTGACCGCTCGGCGTTCGTCGTCTTCGTGATCTGGCTGGCGCTGGGCCGCTTCGGCAACATCCCCCTCGGCCGCGACGACGAGGAGCCGGAGTTCCGGACGATCTCGTGGATCGCGATGATGTTCAGCGCCGGGATGGGCATCGGCCTGATGTTCTACGGCGTCAGCGAGCCGATCAGCCACTTCGTCACGCCGCCGCCGGGCACCGGCGCGGACCGGCAGCGCGCAGACCGCGATGGCCACCACGCTCTTCCACTGGACCCTGCACCCGTGGGCGATCTACGCCGTCGTCGGCCTCGCGATCGCCTACGGCATCTACCGCAAGGGCCGCGTCCAGCTGATCAGCGCCGCCTTCGAGCCGCTGCTCGGCCGCCGCGCGCACGGACCGGCCGGCAAGGTCATCGACATGCTCGCGATCTTCGCGACGCTCTTCGGCTCCGCCGCCTCGCTCGGCCTCGGCGCGCTCCAGATCCGTAGCGGCCTGCGAGATCGTCGGCGGCATCGGCGACACCGGCAACGCGCGTGCTCGTCGGCATCATCGCCGTGCTCACCGTCGCCTTCGTGCTCTCCGCCGTCTCCGGCGTCGCCAAGGGCATCCAGTGGCTGTCCAACATCAACATGGTCCTCGCCCTCGCGCTGGCCGCCTTCGTCTTCGTCGTCGGCCCGACCGTCTTCATCCTCAACCTGGTCCCGACCTCGCTCGGCAGCTATGTCGCCGAGCTCCCCGAGATGGCCGCCCGCACGGGCGCCGAGGGCGCCGAGGTCAGCGACTGGCTCGCCGGCTGGACCGTCTTCTACTGGGCCTGGTGGCTCTCGTGGACGCCGTTCGTCGGCATGTTCATCGCCCGCATCTCGCGCGGCCGCACCATCCGCCAGTTCGTGACCGGCGTGCTGCTCGTGCCGAGCCTGGTCAGCGTCGTCTGGTTCGCGATCTTCGGTGGCGCCGCGATCAAGCTCCAGCAGGACGGCGTCGACATCGCCGGTGCCGGCGGCCTCGAGTCGCAGCTCTTCACCATGCTCGACCAGTTCCCGCTGGCCACCGTGTCCAGCATCGTGGTGATGGTGCTCGTGGCGATCTTCTTCGTCTCCGGCGCCGACGCGGCCTCGATCGTGATGGGCTCGCTCTCCGAGCACGGCACCCTCGAGCCGCGCACGCCCGACGGTGATCTTCTGGGGCGTCGCCACCGGTCTCGTCGCCGATCGTGATGCTGCTCGTCGGCGGCGCGGACGCGCTCAGCGGCCTGCAGACGATCACGATCATCGCGGCCCTGCCGTTCGTGCTGATGATGGTCGGCCTCGCCGTCGCCCTGGTGAAGGACCTCGTCCACGACCCGCTCGTCGTGCGCCGCCAGTACGCCATCGAGGCCGTCGAGGCGGCCGTCGTCACCGGCGTCACCGAGCACGGCGACGACTTCGTGCTGTCGGTCGAGAAGGACCCCGAGGCCTGACGGCCCGTCAGGGTCGTCACCATGATCGCCCCCTTCGCGATCGGCTTCGTCACCGGCGCGACCCCCGACAAGTGGGCGCGCCACTGGCGCGACCAGCCGCCGCGAGCCGCTCGAGCTCGTGCCGGTGACGGAGGCCGAGCAGCTCGACGGCGTGCGCGACGGCAGCCTCGACATGGCGATCGTCCGGCTCCCCGTCGACACCGACGGCCTGCACTGCGTCCGCCTCTACGACGAGGTGCCAGGTCGCCGTCGGCGTCGCGCGAGCACATGCTGGCCGCCGCCGACGACGAGGTCAGCGCCGCGGACCTGGTCGACGAGCAGCTCGTGCGTCCCCACGCCAGCGGCTGGACGCCCGGAGGCCGAGCAGCTCGACTGGCCGCCGATGTCCGAGCAGGAGGCGATCGAGACCGTCGCCGCCGGCACCGGCGTCGTCATCATGCCGATGTCGATCGCCCGGCTCCACCAGCGCAAGGACGTCGTCACCCGCGTCGTCTCCGACCTCGAGCCCACCACGATCGCGCTCGTCTGGAGGCTCGAGCGCGACGACGAGGTCACGCAGACGTTCGTCGGCGTCACCAAGGGGCGTACGGCGAGGTCCTCGCGCTGAGCCAGGGCGGCGAGCGGGCTCAGACTCGACTGCCGTCGCGGCGCCTCCACGGCGACGCCAGAGCCTGCCCGAGGAGCAGGAGCGGCAGCGACGCGGCGACGACCACGGGCGTCGCGATGATGATGCCGACGAGGAACAACCCGCTCTCGTCCTCCCCCGACCGCCACACGAAGAGCGTGACGCTCGTGGGTGGACTGCTGGCGATCGCTGCTGCGTTCAGCGCGCGGCCACGGAGAACATGACGTCGACGGTCGTCATGGGCCGCGCGCACGACGCGGTCCCGCGATCTCTGCCTCCTGGCTCGTGCCCGGCACGCCGGACCGAGCGCGCACCGCCTCGGCTGCAACGGGCGATGAGCGACGCGTCGCCGCCGCCTGCAGCCCGTCGTCCGCGAGACGCACGGCCGGTCCTGCCAGCCGTGGGCCTCGGCGCGCGGCAGCCCTGAGCGGGTCGGACGCACGTCCGGCGGAGCCACGCGCAGAGCCGCCGGGCGGCACGGTGCCGGCCTACCGCCAGCGTCGCTCCTCGACCGCGGTGCGTCAGGCCGTGCGGTGAGCGGGTTTCGAGGCGCGACCTCGCTCGCACCTCAACCACCGGGGGCGGGCTCAACGCCCGCGGGTTCCTCGCGACGCGACCGCGTCGCGTCCTCAGCACCGACTGCGGCGTCGCTCAGTCGCGGTGCTTGCCCCGGCGCGAGTGGGGCGTGGCCATCACGGCGTCGATCCGGTTCTGGTCGTAGACCTCGCCGAGCCAGTCGAACAGCCCGCGCAGCACGTCCGGGTCGGCGACGTAGTCGTCGTAGTGGACGCGGTAGACCGCGTCGCCCAGGCCCTCGGCGGCGCTGAGCATCTTCTCCTCGATCCCCTGGACCTGGCCGAGCGGGTCGTCCTTGTGCGTCCAGTAGTTGCTGGCCGCGACGTCCGTCGAGGTTGCGGGTGTTGACCACGAACCGCGCGCCCGGGAAGACCTGGCGCAGGAACTCGAGGTAGTCCGGCAGGTCCTCGTCGTACCAGCGGATCTCCTTGTAGCCGGTGACCCGCGTGTCGGGCTCGGGCCGCAGCAGCGTCGCCTCGGCGAGCGCGCGGATGTGCTGCAGCGAGGCCGCCTCGGGGAACGCCTCGATGCCGAACCACGGGTGCGTCGGCTGGCTCGCCCGCTCCGCGTCGACGCGCGCCCTCTCGGCCAGGCCGCTGCGGTGGAAGTCGTAGAGGTGCCGCATCGCGTGGCGGTTCTCGCCGCGCAGCAGCCAGCCCGGGATCGAGTTGAGGATGCCCATCAGCAGGGTCGAGCCCGACCTGCCGTAGGTCATCACGAAGACGTGGTCGCGCTCCGTCACCGAGTCACCACGACTTCTCGAGCGGCCGGCCCTCGTGGAAGCCGGCCGCGGACTGGACGCCCACCAGGGCCCGCTCGTGGAACTCGGCGAGGTCGCTCGCGCCGGCGTAGGTGCAGGACGACCGGACGCCGGAGCAGATCTGGTCGATGAGGTCCTCGACGCCGGGGCGGTCGGGGTCGAGGTACATCCGCGAGGACGAGATGCCCTCCTCGTAGAGCCCCTTGCGGGCCCGGTCGTACGACGACTCGCCCGAGGTGCGGTTGGCGACGGCGCGCGCCGAGGCCATCCCGAAGGACACCTTGAACGGGCGGCCGTCGGCGTCGTGCATCAGGTCGCCGGGCGACTCGTGGGTGCCGGCGAACCAGCGAGCCGATCATCACCGACGAGGCGCCGGCGGCGAGGGCGAGCGCGACGTCGCGCGGGTGGCGTACGCCTCCGTCGGCCCAGACGTGCTTGCCGAGCTCGCGTGCGGCGCGCGCGCACTCGAGGACGGCGGAGAACTGCGGACGGCCGACGCCGGTCATCATCCGCGTGGTGCACATCGCGCCCGGTCCGACGCCGACCTTGACGATGTCGGCACCGGCCTCGATCAGCGCGCGGGTGCCCTCGGCGGAGACGACGTTGCCGGCCGCGATCGGCACGGTGGGCGACAGCGCCCGGACCGCCCGCAGGGCCTGGACCATCCGGTCCTGGTGGCCGTGGGCGGTGTCGACGACGAGGCAGTCGACGCCGGCCGCGAGCAGCTCAGCGGCACGGTCGGCCACGTCGCCGTTGACGCCGACCGCGGCCGCGATGCGCAGGCCGCCGCGCGCGTCGAGGGCCGGGTGTAGAGCGTGGCGCGCAGCGCGCCGAGCCGGGTCAGCACGCCGACCAGCTCGCCGGAGTCGGAGACGGCGACCGCGAGCGGCGCCTTGGCGCGCTCGATCGCGTCGTAGACCTCGCGCGGGTCGGTGGTCGCCGAGACCGTGACGACGGCCGGGTTCATCACCGCCGACACCTGCGCGAAGCGGTCGACGTCGGCGCAGTCGGCCTCGGACACGACCCCGACCGGGCGGCCGTCCTGGACGACGACGGCGGCCCGGTGCGCGCGCTTGGGGATCAGCGACAGCGCCTCGGCGACCGTCTGGTCGGGGCGCAGCTCGATCGGGGTGTCGAAGACGTGGTGCCGCTGCTTGACCCACGCCACCACGTCGGCGACGACCGGGATCGGGATGTCCTGCGGGATCACCGTGATGCCGCCGCGGCGGGCGACGGTCTCGGCCATCCGCCTGCCCGCGATGGCGGTCATGTTGGCCACGACCAGCGGCAGCGTCGCGCCGGTGCCGTCGGAGGTGGCGAGGTCGACGTCGTAGCGGCTGGCGACCGACGACGAACGCGGCACCATGAAGACGTCGTCGTAGGTGAGGTCGTGGCCGGCGGTGGCCCCGGACTCGGGGAGGAACTGCACGTGGCGGAACTCTACGCGGCGGGCGGCCGGCCGGGTCAGCCCTGAGCGGCCGCGGCCTCCTGCAGCGCGCGCCACGTGCGGTCGACGTCGGCCTGGGTCGTGCGCCAGCTGCCGACGGCGAGCCGGATCGCGGCGCGACCGTTGACCGTCGTGTGGCTGAGGTAGGCCACGCCGGAGGCGTTGACCGCCTCCATCGCCGCCAGCGTCTGCTCGTCGCCGCTCGTCAGCCGGAACACGACCAGGGACAGCGAGGGCTCGGTGACCATCTCGAAGCGGTCGTCGGCCGCCACGAGGTCGGCGACGTGCTCGGCGAGCTCGACGCCGCTGCGGATGTGGGCGCGCAGCCCCTCGAGCCCGTAGGTCCGCAGCACCGCCCACAGCTTGATCGCGCGGAACCGGCGCCCGAGCTGCGGGTGCCAGTCGCGGTAGTCGACGACCTCGCCCGACTCGGTGGCCGCGTTGCGGAGGTACTCCGGCAGGATCGACAGCGCGCCGGTCAGCGCCGCGCGGTCGCGCACCCAGAACGTGCTGCAGTCGAAGGTCGTCAGCAGCCACTTGTGCGGGTTGGTGCACGAACGAGTCGGCCGCCTCGATGCCGGCGAGGTGGTCGCGGTGCTCGGGGCACACCGCCGCGACGCCGGCCCAGGCCGCGTCCACGTGCAGCCACACGCCCCACTCGCGGACGACCTCGGCGACGGCCGCGATGTCGTCCATCGCGCCGGTCGACGTGCTGCCCGCGGCGACGTGCACCATCACCGGTCGCAGGCCGGCCTCGACGTCCTCGAGCGAGCGCGTCGCGCAGGGCGTCGACGTCCATCGCCTGGGTCACCGGGTCGATGTCGATCGAGCGCACGGCGTCCTCGCCGAGGCCGGCCATCATCGCGGCCTTCACCAGCGACGAGTGGGCCTGCGTCGAGCCGTAGACCCGCCACGGCGCGTCACCGACGCCCTGCACGCGTACGTCTCCCCCGCTGGCGCGGTGGAGCGCGGACAGCAGCGCGGTGAAGGTCGCGGTGGAAGCGGTGTCCTGGATGACGCCGCCGCCCGCCCCGTCGCTGCGGAACGCGTCCGGCAGGCCCAGCGCCTCGGCGAACCAGTCCAGCGACGACCTGCTCGACCTCGGTGACCGCCGGGCTGGTCGCCCAGATCATCCCCTGCGCGCCGATGCCGCTGGAGAGCAGGTCGCCGAGGATCGCGGCCGGCGACGAGTTCGCCGGGAAGTAGGCGAAGAACCGCGGGTGCTGCCAGTGCGTGAGGCCGGGCACGACGATGCGGTCGAGGTCGGCCAGCACGGCGTCGAACGGCTCGCCGGTCTCCGGCGCCGACGGCGGGAGCTGGCGGCGTACGTCACCGGGCGCGACCTGGGCGCGCACCGGCAGGTCGTCGAGCGAGGCCCAGTAGTCGGCGATCCAGTCGATCGCGGCGTGCCCCTGACGGCGGAACTCGTCGGGCGTCATGTGGTCTGCCATAGCGCGAACGTACCGGGCAGGTTGGGTCGGCGTACTCAGCACCACTCGGGTACGTCGGCAGGTCCGACACGTCGCTGGCCGGTCCAAGGTTGAGCCATGCCTTCGACACTCGCCTCCACCGCCAAGAACACCACCGCCTTCGCCGCCCAGGCCGCGATCTCCTTCGGCGCCGCGCTGTTCGCGATGCTCGTCGCGATCTACTTCATGGAGGCCGACCCGTGGATCAAGGGCTTCCTCGCCCTCGGCACCCTCTACCTGACCACCTCGACCTTCACGCTCGCGAAGGTCGTGCGCGACATGCAGGAGGACAACAACACCGTCCACCGCCTCGACCAGGCCCGCGTCGACCGCTGCTCGCCGAGCACGACCCCTTCAAGTCCGTCTCCTGACCCCCGCTGACCGGGCGCTTCCTCGCGCTACGAACGACGCCCGGTCAGTTCCTCGCGGTGCATCGCGAGGAACTGCCCGGTCGGCGCTGTCAGCGCGAGGCAGCGGAGGTCAGGCTACTTCAGCTGAGCGCTCGTCAGCCCGAGGATCCGGCGGGCCACGATCAGCTGCTGGATCTGCTGGGTGCCCTCGAAGATGTCGAGGATCTTGGAGTCGCGCGCCCACTTCTCCAGCAGCTCGCCCTCGCTGTAGCCGAGGGTGCCGCAGAGCTGGACGCACGACAGCGTCACGTCGGAGCCGACCCGCCCGGCCTTGGCCTTGGCCATCGAGGCCTCGAGCGAGTTGGGCAGGCGGTTGTCGGCCATCCACGCCGCCTGCATCATCAGCAGCTGGGCGCCCTCCCAGTCGGCCTCGAGCTGCAGGAACTTCGCCGCCGCGGCCACCTGGCGCTCGGCCGGCCGGTCGTAGTCGATGGTGACGCCGGCCTGCTCGAGCAGGTCGCGGGTCAGGTCGAGCGACGCCCGGGCGCACCCGACGGCCATCGCGGCCACCAGCGGACGGGTGTTGTCGAAGGTCGCCATCGCACCGGCGAAGCCCGACTTGGTGTCGATCTCCGGCGACCCGAGGAGGTCCTCGGCCGGGACCCGGCAGTCGGTGAAGGTGATCGCTGCCGTGTCCGAGGCGCGGATGCCGAGCTTGTGCTCGAGTCGCTCGACCTTGAGGCCGGGGTTGTCCTTGCGGACGAGGAACGACTTGATCGCCGCCCGTCCGAGCTCCTTGTCGAGCGTGGCCCACACGACCACGCTGTCCGCACGGTCGCCCGAGGTGACGTAGATCTTCTCGCCGTTGATGACGTACTCGTCGCCGTCCTTGACGGCCGTGGTCGTGAGGTTGGCCGAGTCCGAGCCGATGCCGGGCTCGGTGATCGCCATCGCGGCCCACGTGCCCCGGTAGCGCTCGAGCTGCTCCTCGTTGGCGACCGACGCGATCGCGGAGTTGCCGAGGCCCTGGCGCGGCATCGAGAGCAGCAGGGCGGTGTCGCCCCAGCACATCTCGGCCACGGAGAGCACGGAGGCGAGGTTGGCGCCGTTGCGCACCTTGCCGGGGTCGCCCTCGGCCGTGTCGTCACGACGTACGCCGCCCGCGCCGGCGCCGCCGGTCGCGCCCGTCTCGGACACGCCGTCGATCAGCGCGGCGAGCATGTCGAGCTCCTTGGGGTACTCGTGCTCGGCGCGGTCGTACTTGCGCGAGATCGGGCGCAGCATGTTCATCGCCAGCTGGTGGGCCTGGTCGATGAGCTGCGCCTGCTTCTTCGGGGTCTCGAGGTTGATCATCAGACGAGCACCGTGCCTTCCATGATCCCGACGGCCCGCAGGTCGCGGTACCACCGTTCGACCGGGTGTTCCTTCACGAAGCCGTGGCCACCGAGCAGCTGCACGCCGTCGAGGCCGATCCGCATGCCCTTCTCCGAGCAGAGCTGGCGGGCCAGTGCGACCTCGCGGGCGAAGTCCTGCCCGCGGGTGGCGCGGGAGGCGGCCTTCCAGGTGAGCAGCCGCATCGCCTGGAGCTCGATGGCCATGTCGGCGACCATGAACGCGACCGACTGGCGGTGGCTGATCGGCTCGCCGAACGCCTGCCGCTCGTTGACGTAGTCCTTGACGTAGTCGAGGACCGCCTGGCCGGTGCCCACGGCGAGGGCGCACCACGCGAGCCGCGAGAGGCGTACGCACTCGGTGTAGGCCACGCCGTCGGTGTCGCCGAGCAGCGCCTCCGCCCCGACGCGTACGCCCGTGAGGTGCAGGCGCGACAGCGCAGCGGCGCGCAGGCCCATGGACGGGTCCGCCTCGACCTCGAGCCCCTCGGCGCCGGACTCGACGAGGAAGAGGGCCGGCGTGCCGTCGAGCATCGCGGCGACGACGAACAGCTCGGCCTCGGCACCCCGGACGACCGCGGACTTCACGCCGTCGAGCACGAAGCCGTCGCCGTCACGCAGGGCGGTCGTGGCCAGCTCGAAGGGGTCGAAGAGCACGGTCGGCTCCGCGATGGTCAGGGCAGCCGTGGGGACATCGGTGCCGGTGAAGGCCGGCAGGTAGGTCTGCTGCTGCTCGTCGGTGCCCCAGAGGCCGAGCGCGGTGGCGACGGCGCCCGGCGCCAGCGCGGCCACCGCGAGGCCCATGTCGCCCTGGGCGAGCGCCTCGGCGACGAGGGTGCCCGCCATCGCGGAGCGTTCCTCCATGATCCCGCCGAGCGACTCGGGGACGCCGAGACCGGGGAGCCCGACCTCCTGGGCGGCGGCGAGCACCTCGGCGGGCGCGGCGCAGGCCTCGTCGGCCGCGGCGGCTGCCGGGCGGAACAGCTCGGCGGCCAGCTCCGCCACGACGTCGACGAGCATGCTCTCGTCCTCGGTCGGTGTCAGGTCGAAGACGCCGCGCGACGGCGCGTTGGCGGGCCGCTCCCCCGCGGTGCGCCGGCCCGCCCGGGCGTACGTGCGACCGGCTGCGGTGGCGACGCGGAAGCCGTTGCGGGTGGTGGAGTAGACGGCCTGCTCGGTCTGCTTGCGCAGGCCGACGCGGTCGATGAGGTCGCTCTGCGCGAGCCGGTTGACGGCGGCGACGGCGTACCCGATGGGATCGCGCGTCTCGCGGGACGACAACCCGTGACGACCGCCGGGCCGGAGGCTGCTGAGGAAGGACATGGGTCAAATGTAACTCCGAGTTACACCCTTGACCAGCGACCCGCACGTGGTGCCGGTCACCCGAGGGGCGACCACTACGATCCACCGCATGCCCGACGAGCAGCCGACCGACGACCACTCCGACGTGCTGGCACCGCACGGCCCGCTCCCCATCGGCGGAACGCCCCGCGCGATCACCCGCTGGGGGACGCCCGTCATGCACCGACGCGCAGCAGCCGGTGACGGCGTACGACGACGCGCTCGCGACCCTGGCGGCCGACATGGTGGCCACGATGTACGCCGCCGACGGCGTCGGCCTGGCCGCCTGCCAGGTGGGCGAGGACGTCGCGATGTTCGTCTTCGACTGTCCCGACGACGAGGGCGTGCGCACCGTCGGCGTGGTGTGCAACCCGGTCCTCACGCTGCCCGAGGGCAAGGACCGCCAGCTCGACTCCGACGAGGAGGGCTGCCTCTCCTACCCGGGCTCGTTCGAGCCGTGCGCGCGCCCCGACTGGGCTCGCGTCGACGGCTTCGGGCTCGACGGCGAGCCGGTGACCTTCGAGGGCGACGGCCTCCTGGCCCGCTGCCTCCAGCACGAGACCGACCACACCCTCGGCACCGTCTTCGGCGACCGGCTGTCGGCCAAGTCCCGCAAGAAGCTCGGCAAGAAGCACGACGCCGCCGCCGAGGACTACCCCCTCACCTGGCCCGCCCGTGACTGAACACCCGATGACGTTCTCTCTCCTCCGCTTCGCTCACCCGAGCGACAACTCCACGGGGACCCCGCAATGAATGATCTCCGCGTCACCCGCGAGAACGCCCGGTTCCAGCAGTGGGAGGCGCTGCTCACCAACCGCTCCAAGCGGCACCGCACCCGCGAGTTCCTCGTGCAGGGCGTCCGCCCGATCACCCGGGCGGTCGAGGAGGGCTGGACCGTGCGCGCCCTGCTGCGCGCGGACGGCACGTCGTCCACCTGGGCCGACGAGCTCTGGGCGGGCACCGACGCCGAGCGCGTGCTGCTCTCCCCCGACCTGCACGCCCGGCTCAGCGGTCGCGAGGACGGTGCCGAGCTGGTCGCGGTCGTCGAGATGCCCGACGACGGCGTGTCCCGGCTCGAGGGGTCCTCGCGGCCCCACGGACCGATCGTCGTCTTCGACCGACCGACCAGCCCCGGCAACATCGGCACCCTCGCCCGGTCGGCGGACGCCTTCGGCGCCTCGGCACTCGTCGTCACCGGCCACGCGGCCGACCCGTACGACCCCCAGGCCGTGCGCGCCAGCACCGGCTCGCTCTTCGCGCTGACCGTGCTGCGCGTGCCCGGTCCCGGGCCGGTGGTCGAGCACGCGCACGCCCACGGCTACCGGATCGTCGGCACCGACGAGGAGGGCAGCGCGCTCGCCGACGTCGACCTCGGCGGCCGGGTCGTGGTCGTCGTCGGCAACGAGACCCACGGCCTCTCCTCGCAGTGGCGCGCGGTCTGCGACGACGTCGCGAGCATCCCGATGGTCGGGTCGGCGTCGTCGCTCAACGCGGCGGTGGCGGGCTCGATCGTGCTCCACGAAGCCCTGCGTCAGCGCGGCTGATGGAGGCAGTGCTCGACTGGGTCGTCCTGGTCATGAGGACCGTCGGCTCGCCCGGGGTGGGCCTGGCCACCGCCGTGGAGACCGTGTTCCCACCGCTGCCGAGCGAGCTGGTGCTCCCGCTGGCCGGCTACACCGCCAGCCAGGGCTACTACAGCCTCACCGCGGCGATCGCGTGGGCGACCGCCGGATCGCTGGTGGGCGCACTGGTCCTCTACTGGCTCGGCGCGGCCTGGGGCCTCGAACGCATCTGCGCCACGGCGGACCGGATCCCGCTCATGCACGCGGACGACGTACGCCGGGCGGTGGCGTGGTTCGGACGGCACGGGCGTACGGCGGTCTTCGTGGGCCGCCTGGTGCCGGGCGTGCGCAGCCTGATCTCCATCCCGGCCGGTGTCGACCGGATGCCGCTGCTGCGCTTCTGCGTCTTCACCACGGCCGGCAGCCTGGTCTGGAACGCTGCTCTGATCCTCGCCGGCTACGAGCTCGGCGCCCAGTGGCACGTGGTGGAGAGGTACGTCGGCGGGATCGGCAACGTCGTCTACGTCCTGCTGGCCGTGGTCGTCGTGGTCGCCGTCGCGCGCCGGCTGCGCCACCGGGTCCGCAGCACCTGACCGATCAGCGCCGGGCCGCGGCGTAGCAGGCGACCGCCGTGGCCGCCGCGACGTTGAGGGAGTCGATGCCGGCGCGCATCGGGATGATGGCCCGCCGGTCGGCCGAGGACTCCCAGCGGGCGGACAGCCCGTGGCCCTCCGAACCGAGCACCAGGGCGAGCCGGTCGACGCCGGCGAACGCCTCCTCGATCGGCACCGAGTCGGGCGACAGCGTGAGCGCGACGCTGGTGAACCCGCGCCGGGCGAGGTCCGGCAGGGCGTCGTACCAGTCCGGCAAGCGGGTCCAGGGAGTCGTGAAGACGGCACCCATGCCGACCTTGATGGAGCGGCGGTAGAGCGGGTCGGCGCAGCGCGGCGCCAGCAGGACGGCGTCGAAGCCGAGGGCCGCGCCGGAGCGGAAGATGGCGCCCACGTTGGTGTGGTCGACGAGGTCCTCGAGCACGAGGACCGAGCGGGCGCCGGCAAGCACGTCGTCGACGGGCGGCAGCGGCCGCCGGTGGAGGGAGGCGAGCGCGCCGCGGTGCACGTGGAAGCCGGTGACCTGCTCGATGAGGGCCTCGGACAGCACGTAGACGGGGGCGTCGTCCGGTCCGAGCACGTCGGCGAGACCGTCGAGCCACCGCGGCGCCATCAGGAACGAGCGCGGCGCGTAGCCCGCCTCGATCGAGCGCCGGACGACCTTCTCGCCCTCCGCCAGGAACAAGCCGTGCTCGGCCTCGAGGCTCTTGCGCAGCTCCACGTCGCGCAGGTCGCGGTAGTCGGCCAGGCGGGGATCGTCCGGGTCGGAGATCTCGACGAGGTCAGCCATCTGCGAAGTGTGCCGGGCGCGCCACGGCGACCACGTCACCGATCACGATGATGGCCGGGGGCCGTACGTCATTCGCGACGAGGTCGTCGGCAAGCGAAGCCGAGCCGCGTGAGCACCGTGCGCTCGGTCGGCATGGTGCCGTCGACGATGACGGCGACCGGGGTGTCGGCGGGGCGACCGCCGCCGACGAGCGCGTCGGCGATCGCGGGCGCGTTGTCGACCGCCATCAGCAGGACGACGGTGCCGCGCATCCGGGCGACGGCGTCCCACGCGACCAGCGAGTCCGGGTGGCCGGGCGGCAGGTGTCCGGAGATGACGGTGAACTCGTGGGCCACGCCGCGGTGGGTGACCGGGATGCCGACGCGGGCGGGGACCGAGAGCGCGGAGGTCAGGCCGGGTACGACGGTGACGGGCACGTCGGCGGCGGCGCACGCCAGCAGCTCCTCGAAGCCGCGGCCGAACACGAAGCTGTCCCCGCCCTTGAAGCGTACGACGCGCTTGCCGGCGCGGGCGCGGGCGACGATGACCTCGTTGATGGCGTCCTGCGACGCCGACCGACCGCGGGGCAGCTTGGCGACGTCGATGAGCTCGACGTGGGGGCCCAGCTCGTCGAGCAGCTCGCGCGGGGCGAGCCGGTCGGCCACGACGACGTCGGCCGAGGCGAGCGCGTGGCGCGCGGCGACGGTGACGAAGTCCGGCTCGCCGGGGCCGCCGCCGACCAGGACGACTCCCGGGCTGCGGTCGTGGGCGTCGGTCGCGGTCAGGTGGCCGTCGCGCAGGGCGGTGACGATGTCGTCGCGCAGCGCCGCCGACTTGCGGGGCTCCCGGTTGCCGAGCACGCCGACGGTGACGCTCCCGTGGTGCCCGACGGCGGGCGTCCATGCCGATCCGCCGAGCGCGTCGTCGGCCCGCACGCAGAACGTGTGCCGGCTCTCGGCGGCGGCGGCGACCCGGGCGTTGACGGCCGGGTCGTCGGTGACGGCGACGACGTACCACGCACCGTCGAGGTCGGTCTCGGTGAAGTCGCGCAGGTGCAGCGTGAGCTCACCGGCCAGCCCCTCGAGCGCCGGCGTGACCTCGGGGCTCACCAGCGTGACCTCGGCGCCGGCCGCGAGGAAGGTCGGCACGCGTCGCTGGGCGACGTGTCCCCCACCGACCACGACGACCTTCCGCCCGGCCAGGACGAGTCCGGCGAGGTAGGGATGCGGGTCGGTCATGCTCCATTGTCTCTGGCCCGCCCGTGGCGGCCGTGGCTAGGTTCGAGGGATGAGCACTGGCATCGAACGACCCGTGGCCCCCAACCCCTACGACTACCTGCCGCAGACCGCGTCCTTCTCGGTCACCAGCGACGACGTGACCGACGGCGCGGCGCTGAAGGACGACCAGGTGGCGGCCCTCGGCAACACCTCGCCCCAGCTGAGCTGGTCCGGAGCCCCGGAGGGGACGCAGTCCTACGTGGTGACCTGCTTCGACCCCGACGCTCCGACGCCCAGCGGCTTCTGGCACTGGGTCCTCGTCGACGTCCCGGCCGACGTGACGTCCCTCGACACGGGCGCCGCGTCCGGCACCCTCCCGGGCGAGGCGTTCCACGTCCGCAACGACGGTGGCGAGTCCGGCTTCATGGGCGCGGCGCCGCCGGAGGGCGACCACCCGCACCGCTACTTCTTCGTGGTGCACGCCGTCGGCGAGCCGAGCCTCGGCGTCGACGCGGACGCCTCCCCGGCCGTCGTCTCCTTCAACCTCGCGTTCAAGACGCTCGGACGAGCGATCGTGCACGGCACCTACCAGCACTGAGCACCCAGCGCTGATGAGCCAGCGCTGAGCATCCCGGCCCGCAGGGGCCCGGTGGTCGAGACCTGATGGTCCAGACCACCGGGCCCCTTTTGCGCGTTCCGCCACTGGCGCACGGACCACTTGCTTTGATCTGCACCGAGGCGTTTCTCGCCTGTTCATAGCCCGAAACTTGACGTAAGACCCCTTTTTACAAGATTCTCTCAAGATCCACTGCCCCGCTCTCGTGGATCGCCCCGGAGGAATGACCGTGTCCCACCCCCGCTCGCTCGCCCGGCTCGCGGCCCTCGCCGTCGCCGCAGCCGCGATCTGTGGCGTCCCGGCGGCCGCCGACGCGAAGGACTGGTCCGGCCCGCGGAGCACGGCGAACTGGTCCGGCCCGCGGACCACGGCGCACGCGGTCAGTGGTGCCGGAGGCGACGTCGACGGCAGCGTCGCGACCGACGCCCTCGAGGACGCGCTCATGGCGGAGATCAACGCCGCGCGCGACGCCAACGGCCTCCGCAAGATCTGGAACTTCGACGTGTGCACCGACCAGCTCGCCGAGGAGTGGGGCCAGCGCATCGCCCGCACCGGCCTGTTCGAGCACCGCGACCAGAACGACGTGATCCGCAAGTGCGACAACTCCTGGGCCGGCGAGACCCTGGTGCGAGGCGTCGGGCTGACCCCCGACATGATGGTCGACCTCTGGCTCGACTCCCCCGGCCACCGCGAGATCCTCCTCAGCCCCCGCGCGCGCCGCGCCGGCGTGTCCATCGAGCAGGACGCCCAGGGCCGCGTGATCGGCGTCGTCAACCTCGTGCGGCGCAACAGCTGACGGCCGAACCCGGCCAGCACGCGCACGAGGTGCGTGTGTCACCACACATGTGAGACGATCCCCGACCCCCTCGTGGGTGGGCCGGGGATCGTCTTGCATGGAGGGGGAACGCGATGCTGCACGTCGCTGTCGCGACCCGGACCTTCCGTCGCTACTCCACCTACCGGGCGGCGACCCTCGCGGGCATCTTCACCAACTCGGTCTTCGGGGTCATCTACTCCTACGCCTACCTCGCGCTGTGGAGGGCCAACCCCACGGCTGGTGGCTACGACGCGCAGGACGCGGTGACGTACGTCTGGCTCGGCCAGGCGCTGCTCATGACGATCGCCCTCTGGGGCGGCGGCACCACCGACGACCTCGCCGAGCGCGTCCGCACCGGTGACATCGCGATCGACCTCTACCGCCCCGTCGGCCTGGTCGGGTGGTACCTCGCGAGCGACCTCGGGCGGGCGGCGTACCACCTGCTCACCCGCGGCTTCGGGCCCACGCTCATCGGGATCTTCCTGTTCGACATCGCGCTGCCCGCGTCGCCGGTCCACGCCCTCGCGTTCGCGGTGTCGCTGGTGCTCGCCGTCGTCGTGAGCTTCGCGATCCGGTTCCTGGTGGCCAGCACCGCGTTCTGGCTGCTCGACCAGTCGGGCGTGAAGGTGATGAGCGGCGCGTTCGCGATCTTCTTCAGCGGGATGATGCTGCCGCTGGTGCTCTTCCCCGGCTGGCTCGGGACCCTGGCCAACGCGCTGCCGTGGGCGTCGTACGTCCAGGTGCCGGCCGACATCTGGCTCGGCAAGCACGTCGGCACCGGTCTCCTGGCGGCGCTCGGCTTCCAGGTCATGTGGGCCGTGGTGCTGCTGGCCGCCTGTCAGGGCGTGCTGCGGCTCGCGACCCGCAAGGTGGTGGTCCAGGGTGGTTGACCTGACCCACCTGCGCACCTACGGGCAGATCGCCTGGCTCTGGATCCGCGCCGCCTGGCAGTACCCCACGTCGTTCGTCCTGCTCGCGGTCGGCAACGGCCTGATCACCGGTCTGGACTTCGTCGGCCTCTGGATCATGTTCGCCCACCTCGACGACCTCGAGGGCTTCACGCTGCACGAGGTGGCGCTGCTCTACGGCAGCGCCTCGCTCGCCCTCGCGCTCGCCGACACCGCCATCGGCAGCGTCGAGCGGATCGGCACCTACATCCGCACCGGCCGGCTCGACCAGATGATGACCAAGCCCGTGCCGCTGCTGGTGCAGGTGTGCGCCGACCAGTTCACCCTGCGCCGGCTCGGCCGGCTGACCCAGGCGAGCGTGGTGTTCGGGTGGGCGTGCACGTACGTCGACTGGACGCCGCTGCGCGTCGTGGTGGCCGTGTCGATGCTCGTCAGCGGCGCGCTCGTGTTCTTCGGGCTCTTCGTCGGCTTCTCCTGCATCCAGTTCTGGACGACGGACGCGACCGAGTTCGCCAACGCCTTCACCTACGGCGGCGCGACGGTGACGCAGTACCCCCTCAACATCTTCCCCCGCGAGGTGATGGTCGGCCTGACGTTCGTCATCCCCGTCGCCTTCGTCAACTGGTATCCCTGCCTCTACCTCCTCGGCCGCGGCGACCCCTTCGGCAATCCGGAGGTGCTCCAGTTCGCCTCGCCCCTCGCCGGCGTGCTGACGATGGCGGCAGCCCTGCTCGTGTGGCGCTCCGGCGTCCGCCACTACACCTCCACCGGGAGCTGACATGTCGTCCGACACAGGACCGCTGATCGACGTGCGCGACCTCGCGCGCACCTTCGACGTACGCCGTCGGGTCGAGGGCCGACGCCGCCGCGTGCGCGACCAGGTGCTGGCCGTCCACGACCTCACGTTCTCCGTCGCAGCGGGCGAGATGGTGGGCTACATCGGACCCAACGGGGCCGGGAAGTCGACGACGATCAAGATGCTGACCGGCATCCTCGTGCCCACCGGCGGGCAGGTGCGCGTGGGCGGGCTCGACCCCAGCCGCGAGCGCGTCGAGCTCGCGCGGCGGATCGGGGTGGTCTTCGGCCAGCGCTCGACCCTGTGGTGGGACCTGCCGCTGCGCGACTCCTTCGACCTGCTCCAGAAGATGTACCGCATCTCCCCCGCGCGCTACCGCGAGAACCTCGACCGCTTCGTCGAGCTCCTCGACCTCGGCGCGCAGCTCGACACCCCCGTGCGCCAGCTCAGCCTCGGCCAGCGGATGCGCGGCGACATCACCGCGGCGCTGCTCCACGACCCCGAGGTGATCTACCTCGACGAGCCCACGATCGGCCTCGACGTGGTGAGCAAGGGACGGCTGCGCGAGTTCCTCCGCGCGCTCAACCAGGAGCGCGGCACGACGCTCCTGCTCACCACCCACGACCTGCAGGACATCGAGGCGCTGTGCGACCGGGTGATCGTGATCGACCACGGCACGAGCGTGTACGACGGCTCGCTGGCCGGGCTGCACGCCCAGGGCGGGTCCTCGCGCACCCTGGTCGTCGACCTCGTGGACGAGGCCCCGCCCATCGACGTGCCCGGGGCGCAGGTGCGCAAGGTCGAGGGACCGCGCCAGTGGCTGTCGTTCCCCAGCGACGCGAGCGCCGCGCCGATCGTCGCGGCGGTGGCGTCGGCGTACGACGTCGCGGACCTCTCCATCCAGGAGCCCGACATCGAGGACGTCATCCGCGAGCTCTACTCGCGGGGCGCCTGACCGGACGACGCCGGCCGACGACGGTGGGTGCCGCCACCCTCGGGGCTCGCTCGCGCCTGGGTGGCGGCAGATGACATCGGATCGGCGCCCGGGGGTGTCGTGTGCCGCCACCCTGAGCGCCCGCGGTGTCATGTGCCGCCACCCTCGGGGCTCGCCGCGCCTGGGTGGCGGCAGACGACATCGGATCGGCGCCCGGCGGTGTCGTGTGCCGCCACCCTGAGCGCCCGCGGTGTCGTGTGCCGCCACCCTCGGGGCTCGCCGCGCCTGGGTGGCGGCAGACGACATCGGATCGACGCCCGGCGATGTCGTGTGCCGCCACCTGAGCGCCCGCGGTGTCATGTGCCGCCACCCTCGGGGCTCGCCCCGCCTGGGTGGCGGCAGACGACATCGGATCGACGCCCGGGGATGTCGTGTGCCGCCACCCTGATCGACGCCCGCGGTGTCGTGTGCCGCCACCTTGAGGGTCGCGCCCGCTCAGGCGTCGCTGAACGCTCGTCACGTCCATCGTGCAGCTGTCGACGTCTCGCTCAGGACAGGCCGCGGTGCCGCTCGGAGTCGCGCTCCGGTGAGGTGAGCGGCTGGCGCTCGAGCACGAGCATGGCCCGGTCGTCGTCGCCGCGGGGGACCTGCTTGAGCACCCGCCGGGGCATCCCGGCGAAGCCGCGCGCGTCGACGGCCTTCAGGGCCACCTCGCGCAGCCAGTCGATGCCGTCGTCGAGGTCACGGTCGGCCGTCTCGATGACGCCGTCGGTGTAGAACATGAGCGCCTCACCGGGCCGGAGCCGCCCGCGGCTCGGGGTGAAGTCGGCCTCGGGGATGACGCCCAGCGCCATGCCGCGCGCGTTGTCGACCGTCCAGCCGCGCTGGCCCAGGTGCCAGTGGAGCGCCGGCGGGTGGCCGGCGCTGGTGATCGTGTAGTCGCCGGTGACCAGGTCGACCTTGATGTGGACCGCGGTGGCCAACGACTCGTCGGACTCCTGGCGGAGCAGGAACTGGTTGGCCGCGGACATCAGCTCGGCCGGTGGGAGCGCGCCGATGAGACCGCCCAGGGCGCCGGCGAACTGCAGCGCCTGCGGCCCCACCGAGGTGCCCTTGCCGCACACGTCGACCAGCGCCATCTCCAGCCAGCGGCCATCGCGCAGGTCGGCGACGAGGAAGTCACCGGCATAGCTCGGCCCGTTGGCGGTGATGGTCGCCGACTGCGTACGCCACCCGTCCGGGAGCGGCGGCACGACGCCCTGGCGCTGGAGCCGGTCGCGCAGCTGGCTCAGCACCGCCTCGCTGAGCGCCATCGGCAGGCCGGAGCGCTGCTTGCTCGCCTGGTAGAGGGCGAGCAGGAGGCCGACGGCGAAGATGATGAGCGCGGACTCCCGGCTGGCAGTCCTGAAGCTGGTCTCGACCGAGGTCCACCAGGCGACGACGACCATGACGACCCCGAGCACGAGCAGCGGCACGAAGCGCAGGAGCATCGTGCCGAGCATGAGGAACAGGAACCAGAGGGACACCGGCACGACGCGCTCGGCGAGGGCACCGATCCCCAGCGCCGCGGCGACGAGCGCCACCAGGACCAGCAGGAGGAACGCCTGGCTGGCCCGCGAGCCCGTACGCCAGCCGTCGACGCGCTGGCGGACATAGGTGGAGGTCCCGCGCACCAGGGACTCCCACGCGTTGGACACGGCTGCAGGGTAGAGCCCGGCTCACGGCCCTCGCGGACGAACCACGAAACCCGTGGGAGCCGCCACTAGGGTTGCCACATGCCTCCGGAACCGCTGCAGGCCGACGTCCTCGGTCCTGAGTACCGGGTGGAGACGATCTCGCTCCCGCCCGACAGCGAGGGGGCCGTGGTCGCCACGCTGGTGACGCTCGAGCCGGCGCGGCCCAACGGACGTGCCGTGCTGCACGTCCACGGCTTCGCCGACTACTTCTTCCACGCCGAGTACGCCCGGTGGTGGGCGGACCGCGGCTACACCTTCTACGCCGTCGACCTCCGCAAGTACGGCCGGTCGCTGCGCGAGCACCAGACGCCCCACTACGTCTCCGACCTGCACGAGTACTTCGCCGAGATCGACCTCGCCTGGTGGCGCATCACCCAGCGCGACGGGCACCGCGAGGTCATCGTGTCGGCGCACTCGACGGGTGGTCTGACGGCGGCGCTGTGGGCACACGAGCGACGCCCGTCCGAGCTGACCGCGATGGTGCTGAACTCGCCGTGGTTCGACATGCAGGGATCCGCCTGGCTCCGCAGTCCCGCCGCCCGCGTCGCCATCGAACGGCTCGGGACGACCCGGCCGATGCGTGAGATCCCGCGCAAGATCAGCGACGTCTACGGTCGCTCGCTGCACGTCGAGCACGGCGGCGAGTGGGACTACGACCTGACCTGGAAGCCGCTCGAGTCCCGCCCGGTCTACGTCGGCTGGCTGCGCGCCGTCCGCCAGGGACACACCCGGCTGCACGCCGGGCTGGACGTACCCTGCCCGATCCTGGTGCTGTCGTCGGCACGCTCCTGGTTCGGGGAGCAGACCGACGAGACCGCCACGACCCACGACATCGTCCTCGACGTCGAGCAGATCCGTCGGTGGGCCTCGTCCGTCGGCCGACACGTCACCTCGATCGCGATCGAGGGCGCCATGCACGACGTCGTCCTCTCGCGTACGCCCGTCCGGGCCGAGGTGTACGCCGCTCTCGAGAGCTGGCTGGGCGCCTGGGTGGAGCGCTCGTCGGTGACCCGGGACGCCCGCTCGTAGCCCCTTCCTTGACTGTTTGTCCGGGAAGTCACGATCTGTTCTTGACCTGTCTGGTCCAGCACGGCGCCTTCGGCAACACAACGGTAACAACACACCACTGGGTGGCGACAACGCCAGCCGGGTGGCAGGCCTCGATCTCACTGTGGGCAGCGCATCGCGCCGCGATGTCTCTATGTGGGGAGAAGAACATGCACATGTACAGCAAGCTGGGGGGAGCCGCACTCGCGGTCGCCGTAGGCATCAGTTCCACCATGCTCGTCGCAGGGCCGGCCGAGGCCGCCAAGCCGACCCGCATCAAGGGGTCCGTCACCGCCGAGGACGGCACTCCGCTGCCCGGCATCGTGGTGACCACGCTCGCCGATCCCGGTGGCACGGGCCAGTGGGTGGCCGTCGACGACGCGGTCACCGGCCTCGGCGGCGGCTACAACGTCGGCAAGCTCGACGACGGCGTGTACCGCGTGCGGTTCGACGACCCCACCGGCGTCTACGCCACGGAGTTCTACAACGACGCCGCCCGCATCGAGTCCGCGACGTCGGTGGACCTCACGAACGGCGGCATGCCGACGCTGGCGACCGCGAAGCTCGCAGGTGCTGCCCACCTCGTCGGGACCGTCACCGGCAGCGACGCCCAGGGCGTGGCCGGCGCCGAGGTGACGGCGTACGTCCGCCAGGGCGCCGCGTGGAGCTCCTTCCGGACGGTCGTGGCCGGCGCCGACGGCACCTACGACGTCGGTGGCCTGTCTGCCGGCGAGTACACGCTCGGGTTCCGCGACCCCGTCTCCAACGCCACCGAGTACTGGAACGACCGCGCCGCGATCGTCGACGCCGATCCCGTGACCGTGCCGAGCACCGACCGCTACGACGTGTCCCTGGCCACGCCGATCACGCCTCCGGACCCGACTTCCTCGCCGGACCCGACGCCCTCACCGGACCCGACGCCGACGACCACGCCCACGGAGACCCCGACCCCGACGACGACACCGGACCCGGCGCCCGTCGTGGCTCCCGTGGTGGTGGCGACGGCTCCCGCGACTCCGGTCCACGGCTGCGGTCACCGTCATCAAGCGGCCGCGCATCAAGGGCCTGGCCGAGCTGGGCGAGCGCCTGCGGGTGACCAAGGGAACGTGGAACCCCACGTCGGTCACGCGCACGGTGCAGTGGCTCGCCAACGGCAAGAAGATCAAGAACGCGACGAAGAACCGCCTGCGCCTGACGACCAGGCTGGTCGGGAAGCGGATCTCGGTGCGGGTCGTCGCCACGGCCGCGGGCCGCACGCCCGTCACCGTGACGACGCGCCGGACCAAGCGGATCGCCGGCTGAACGGTGCCTGCCGCCCCTCTCCACCAGGCGAGGGGCGGCAGGTTCCGCCGGGCGATCAGCAGTCAGACCAGCAGCACGACGAGCGCGGTCACGCCGACGACGGCGATCACGGCGCGTAGCAGAGCGGGCGGGAGGCGGCGCCCGACCGTGGCGCCGAGCTGGCCGCCGACGACCGAGCCGAGGGCGATCAGGCCGGCGACCAGCCAGTCGATGTCCGCGACGGCGATGAAGACGATCGCCGCGACGGCGTTGACGAGCAGGGCCAGGACGTTCTTGGTCGCCGTGTGCCGCTGCATCGAGTCGGCCAGCCCGATCCCGAGGATCGCCATCAGCAGGACCCCCTGCGCGGCGCCGAAGTAGCCGCCGTACACCCCCGCTGCGGCCACGGCCGGCCACACCCACCAGACGCCGTGGTCGGGGATGCCGCCACGCGACTCGGCGCGTGCGGCCACCGCTCGCTGGATCCGCGGGCCGAAGATCACGAGCAGCACACCGAGCAGGATCAGCGCCGGCACGATGGCGTCGAACGCCGACGACGGCAGGACCAGCAACAGCACTGCTCCGACGATCCCGCCGACGAGGGACGCGGACCCCAGGCGCAGCACCCGCGAGCCCTGGCCCGCCAGCTCGCGTCGGTAGCCGACGACACCGGACAGGCTGCCGGGGACGAGCCCGACGGTGTTGCTGACGTTGGCCGTCACCGGGGGTACGCCGAACGCCAGCAGGGTCGGGAACGTGATCAACGTTCCCGACCCCACCACGGTGTTGATGGTGCCGGCCGCCAACCCAGCGAGGGTGATCAGCACGGCCTCGAGCGGACTCACTCCTGCGGGGGCCCACCCTCGGCGGGCGCCTCGACCTGGGGCGCGGGCGGAGCAGCGGCAGTCGTCCCCGTCGGGGTCTGGGACACCGACTCGGCCTCAGCGATGGCCTCCTCGACGACCTTGCTGGTGCCGGTGCCCGAGGGCTTCGGCAGCTGCGGCTCGGAGGGACCCATGTCGACGCGCGTACGCGGCGTCGCGTCGCGGGGGATGCCGGCGATCTCGTGGATCGAGGAGCCGAGGCCCTCCATCGCCTTGGTGATCTCGGACGGGATGACCCACACCTTGTTGGCGCTGCCCTCGGCGATCTTCGGCATCATCTGGAGGTACTGGTAGGCCAGCAGCGACTGGTCCGGCTGGCCGTCGTGGATCGCCTGGAAGACGGTCTGGATGGCCTGGCCCTCACCCTGGGCACGCAGGATCGAGGCCTCGCGGTCGGCCTGCGCGCGCAGGATCTGCGACTCGCGGTCACCCTCGGCGTTGAGGATCTGCGACTGCTTCGAACCCTCGGCCGTGAGGATCGCGGCCTGGCGCTGGCCCTCGGCGGTGAGGATGACGGCGCGCTTCTCGCGGTCGGCCCGCATCTGCTTCTCCATCGAGTCCTTGATGGACGGCGGCGGGTCGATGCCCTTGAGCTCGACGCGGTTCACGCGGATGCCCCACTTGCCGGTGGCCTCGTCGAGGACGCCGCGCAGGCCGGAGTTGATGGAGTCCCGGCTGGTCAGCGTCTCCTCGAGGTCCATGCCACCGACGATGTTGCGCAGGGTGGTCATCGTGAGCTGCTCGATCGCCTGGATGTAGTTGGCGATCTCGTAGGTCGCGGCCACCGGGTCGGTCACCTGGAAGTAGATGACGGTGTCGATCGACACGACGAGGTTGTCCTCGGTGATCACCGGCTGCGGCGGGAAGCTCACGACCTGCTCGCGCAGGTCGATGAGGTAGCGCAGCCTGTCGATGAAGGGCACCAGGATGTTGAGGCCGGCGGGCAGCGTCGCCTTGTACTTGCCGAAGCGCTCGACGACGGCGGCGCGCGCCTGGGGCACGATCTTCACCGTCTTCGAGAGCATGACGACGACGAAGACGATGACGAGCAGGAACAGGACCAGCAGGGCTGTGGGCATTCGGTTCTCCCCCGGGTTGGTTCGGCTGGGTGTGGCGTTCGGCTCAGGGTTCGAGCGAGGCCACGGGGTGGACGTAGGCCGTCGCACCCTTGATCTGCAGGATCTCGACCGTCTCACCGGGCGCGATCCTCAGGTTCTCGTCGTACGGCAGGGCGGTCCACGTCTCGCCGCCGGCCTTGATGCGACCCGCGGCGAGGCCGGTGATCTCCTCGGTGACCAGGCACCGGGTGCCCACGAGCTTGCCGTGGCCCAGGGACAGCTCCGGACCACCGTGCAGGCGCTTGACGAAGGCCGGGCGTACGAGCGCCAGTGCGGCGACGGACGCGGCGAGCGCCAGCAGGATCTGTGCGACCACGGGCAGCCCGATGAGGGCCGCCACCATGCCGATCACGGCACCGGCCGCGAGCATGGCGAGGATCAGGTCGAGGCTGAACATCTCGGCGACGCCGAGCGCGATCGACAGCGCCAGCCAGGTCTCCCAGAGGTGGTCGCGGATCCAGTCCATGCCCAGACCCTATCCAGTCGTGCGCAGCGCGGGCCGGACGTAGGGCGTCCTAGTCCTGCAGGATCCGCCGGGGCGGCCTGCGGCGTGCGGCGAACCGGTCATCGGCGCGGGTCAGCAGCAGCGGCATCCCGAAGGTCTCCGACAGCGTCTCGGCAGTCACGACGTCCTCGACGGGGCCGGCGTCGACCACGCGTCCCTCGCGCAGCAGCAGGGCGTGGGTGAAGCCGGGCGGGATCTCCTCGACGTGGTGCGACACCAGGACGGTGGCGGGCGAGTCGGGGTCGAGGGCGAGCTCGGACAGGGTCGCGACCAGGTCCTCGCGGCCACCGAGGTCGAGGCCGGCGGCCGGCTCGTCGAGGAGCAGCAGCTCGGGGTCGGTCATCAGTGCGCGCGCGATCTGCACCCGCTTGCGCTCACCCTCGCTGAGGGTGCCGAACGTGCGCTCGGCCAGGTGGCTCGCGCCCACCTCGGTCAGCAGCTCGGCGGCGCGGTCGTGGTCGAGGTCGGCGTAGTGCTCGCGCCACCGACCGACGACGCCGTAGGACGCGGACACGACGACGTCGCGGACCAGCTCGGACCTCGGGATCCGGTCGGCCAGCGCGGCGCTGGTCAGCCCGATGCGCGGGCGGAGGTCGAAGACGTCGGTCGTGCCGAGCACCTCGTCGAGGATGCCGGCCACGCCGGCGGTCGGGTGGAGCTGTGCGGCGGCCACCTGGAGCAGCGTGGTCTTGCCGGCGCCGTTCGGTCCGAGGACCACCCAGCGCTCGTCCTCCTCGACCTCCCAGCTGACGTCGTCGAGCAGGAGGGACCGGCCACGGCGCACGGTGACTCCTGCGAACTCGATGACCGCGACCATGGCGGTCACCCTATCCAGCGCGCGGGTCGCACCCCGGTGGGACACGACGGCCGGACCGCGGCCGGTAGCCTCGCCCGCGATGTCGACGTCGCCGCTCGCGCTCCCCCACTCCGCGGTCCTGGCCTGGTGGCTGACCGCGTGGCTGCGCGGGCACGAGCAGACCGACCACGTGCTCGACGTCCTGGCCGGCGACACGCACCTGCTCGAAGGTGGCTCGGCGCTCGACCTGCTCGCGCTCGCGCGTGCTCGCGGGGCGGCGTACGCCGGGCTCGCGCTGCCCGTCGAGGGCGACCCGCTGGGACTGGGCGGGCCGCGTGAGTTCAACGCCGCCGCGATGGACGCGGGTCAGGCGGTCGTGGCGGGCAGCCTCGGGCTGGTGCCCGACGAGGTGGGCGACACCGTGCAGTGGCGGGCGCTCGAGGCCGACCGCCGGCAGCTGCCCGACGTGGGCGAGGCCGACCGCACCCTGCGCGAGGCGCTGCTCGAGGCGGCCGACAGCCTGGCCGACCTCGAGGTCGCGCGGTGGCGACCCGAGGCCGCAGACGCCCTGATGAACCTGCACCACCGGCCGACGGTCGAGGCGCCGCTCGGCACCCCTCCCCGGTGCGTGGACCTGGCCGCTCGGGGGTTGCAGGCGTGGGCCATCGTCGACCTGGCGCTCGTCGACGACGGCGGTGCGCTGTCGTCGTACGAGGTGGAGCGGCGGCGAGGTGTGCTGCAGCCGCTGGGTCGGGCGGCACGCCGCGCGCTGGTCGCCGCGTGCTCCCCCGAGGTGTGGCCGGACCGCTGATCCTGGCCGGTGCCACTCAGGACCTGGCCCACACCCCGAGGACGTTGCCGCTGGGGTCGGCGAACTCGAAGCGACGCCCGCCGGGGAAGTCGTAGGGCGCGGCGGCGACGGCACCACCCGCCCTCTCCACGGCGGCGACCGTGGCGTCGAGGTCGTCGGAGAAGAGGAGCACGAGCGGCCCGCCCGGACCGGCTCGTCCGGTCGCGTTGAGCCCGCCGAGCTCGCCCTCCCCCGTCGGCGTGCGGATGCCCGCGTAGGTCGGTCCGTAGTCGTTGAACGCCCAGCCGAAGGCGGACTCGTAGAACGCCCGGGCGGCCGTCAGGTCGTGGACGTTGATCTCGACGTAGTCGATGACGTGGTGGGTCTGGTCCATGTCGTCGACCGTAGGTGTGACCTCCGACAGCACCGCTGGCGCGCGCGTCCAGGCGCCGGAGGGCGGACGCCCCACGCGCCCGCGGCGCGGGCAGGACTAGCCTTCGTCACACCATGGAAGACCAGCCGAAGACTCTCCTGGTCACCCTCACGGGGAAGGACCGGCCGGGCGTCACCTCCGCGATCTTCGCGGCGCTCGCGGCCGCGGGTGTCGAGGTCATCGACATCGAGCAGATCGTGCTGCGTCGCCGGCTCGTGCTCGGCATCCTGGTCACCGCGCCGCGCGACTGGAAGAAGCTGCGCGACGTCATCGAGCGCACCGCCGCCGAGCTCGGCATGGTCGTCGAGGTCGACCGCGGCGCCGGCGACAACCGGAGCCGCTCGGGTGACCGCTCCCACATCACGATCATCGGCAAGCCCCTGCGCGCTTCCGCGATGGCCGCGATCGCCGGCCGGATCGCCGACTCGGGTGCCAACATCGACAAGATCGAGCGGATGGCCCGCTACCCGGTGACCGCGATCGAGCTCCACGTGTCGGGCGCGCCGGCGGACCGGCTCCGCCCGCTGCTGGCCGCCGAGGCGGTCCGGCAGGGCATCGACCTCGCCGTGCAGCGCGACTCCCTCCATCGCCGCGGCATCCGGCTGATCGTGATGGACGTCGACTCGACCCTGATCCAGGGCGAGGTGATCGAGATGATCGCCGCCCACGCCGGCCAGGAGGCCGAGGTGGCCCGGGTGACCGAGGCAGCGATGCGTGGCGAGCTCGACTTCGAGGCGTCGCTGCGCGAGCGGGTGGCGCTGCTGGCCGGCGTGCCCGCCTCCGCCCTCGACGAGGTCTACGACGCGATCGAGCTCGCCCCGGGTGCCCGCACCATGGTCCGCACGCTGCGCCGCCTGGGCTACCGCTTCGCCATCGTGTCGGGCGGCTTCACGCAGATCACCGACCGGCTCGCCGCCGACCTCGGCATCCACTTCGCCCGCGCCAACGAGCTCGAGATCGTCGACGGGCGTGCTGACCGGCCGCATCCTGGGCGACGTCGTCGACCGTGCCGGCAAGGCGGTCGCCCTGCGCGAGTTCGCGACCGAGGTCGGCGTACCGCTCGACGCCGTGATCGCGATCGGCGACGGCGCCAACGACCTCGACATGCTCAACGCCGCCGGGCTCGGCATCGCCTACAACGCCAAGCCGGTGGTGCGCCACGCCGCGGACACGTCGGTCAACGTCCCCTACCTCGACGCGATCCTCTACCTGCTCGGCATCTCCCGCGAGCAGATCGAGGACGCGGACGCGGCGGCCGGGATCGTCACGCCCGCTCCGCCGTTGCTCGACGACTGAGCGACAGGGTGCCGACAGCGACGCACCCGCCCACCTCGTCGTCCACCTCGACGTCGGCCACGAGGCCACCGGACTCCATGGCGGCGACGGTGAGCGCCGCCTGGGAGGGACTGGTCTCGACGAGCAGCACGCCGCCGGGTGCGAGCCACTCGGCCGCACCTGCGGCCAGGCGACGGTGCAGGTCGACGCCGTCCGCACCGCCGTCGAGCGCGACCGGCGGCTCGTGGTCGCGGGCCTCGGGCGGCATGTCGGCGATCCGGTCGGTCGGCACGTAGGGCGCGTTCGCCGCGAGCACGTCGACCCGGCCGCGCAGGTCGGCCGGCAGCGCGTCGTACAGGTCGCCGAGGTGGGCGGCGGCGGTCGGCGCGTTGATCCGGGCGCAGTCCAGCGCCGCCTCGCTCACGTCGGCCACGTGCAGCTCGACACGGAGGTCTGCCAGTCCGGCCGCCACGGGTGCGACCCCGCAGCACATCTCGACGACCACCGGGGAGGGCGCGCCCTCGCGACGCTGGGCGACCCGGGCGTACGTCAGCCGCGCGAGCAGCTCGGTGCGGCGCCGGGGGACGAAGACGCCGGGAGCGACCACGAGGCGCCGGCCGAGGAACGCGACCCAGCCGAGCACCGTCTCCAGTGGCTCACCGGCGACCCGGCGCGCGACGAGTGCCTCCAGCCCGGCGGGATCCGCTGCGGCGGCCTCGAGCAGCACAGCCTCGTCCTCCGCCCACACGCACCCGGCCGCGCGCAGCCGGGCGACGACGTCGGGACGGCTCACGCCTCCCCTGCGTGGAAGGCCTCGAGACGTCCCGTCCCGGGCCCGAGGTCGGCCCACGGGACCTCGACGGTGAACACGGCGAGCGCCGAGGTCGGGAAGCCGCGGGTCACCATGCCGGTGGTGGCGTCGGGGTCGCCCTCGCCGTCGTCGATCAGCTCGGCGACGTAGGCCATGGTCGGGTTGTGGCCGATCACGACGAGCGTCGTCACGCCCGGGTCGATCTCGCGGACCAGGTCGAAGGCGGAGTCCGAGCCCGCGGCGTAGAGGCCGACGGAGAAGTCGACGGCGGACCGGTCCCAGCTCGCGCCCTCTGCGACCCGCTCCCAGGTCTGGCGGGTCCGTACGGCGTCGGAGACGAGCGGCCAGGTCCGGGACGATCCCCTGCGCGCGCAGCCAGCGCCCGGCGGCCTCCGCGTCCGCCCTCCCGCGGGGGGCCAGTGCCCGCTCGTGGTCCGACGGTGCGGTCGCCTCGGCCTTGGCGTGACGCATGATGACGAGCCTCCGCGCGGCTCCGCTCCCGAGGTCCAACCCTGACTCCTGCATCGGTCCACCCTTGCAGCCGCTAGCCTGCCTGTCATGCCGACCGGACCACTCATGATCATCGGTGGTGCCGAGGACAAGGTGCGCAAGCCGACGATCCTCAAGCACTTCGTCGCCCTGAGCGGTGGTCCGGACGCGCGGATCGCCGTGATCCCGACAGCGTCGTCCCTCGGGCGGGAGGTGGTCGACGTCTATGACGCGCTGTTCTCCAAGTTCGGCGCGGCGCGCGTCGACGCCGTACGTCCCGAGTCGCGCGAGCAGGCCCACGACCCGGCTCTCGTCAAGGCGCTGGACGAGGCGACCGGCATCTTCATGACGGGTGGCAACCAGCTCAAGCTGTCGTCGATCATCTGCGGTACGCCGGTGGGCGAGGCGATCCTGCGGGCGCACGAGCGCGGCGCGGTGGTGGCCGGCACGTCGGCGGGCGCGAGCATCCAGTCCTCGCACATGGTGGCCTTCGGCGTCGGCGGTGCCACCCCCAAGCAGCGGATGACCCAGGTCGCTGCGGGACTGGGGCTGGTGGACTCGACCGTCATCGACCAGCACTTCGACCAGCGCAACCGCTACGGCCGGCTCCTGATGATCGTGTCGCAGAGCCCGCAGCTGCTCGGGATCGGCGTCGACGAGGACACCTGCGGCCTGGTCGAGGACGTCGACGGCGACCTCGTCATGCGGGTCCTCGGCAAGGGTGCCGTCACGATCTTCGACGGCGCGCGGATGACCTCCAACGCGCACGAGGCCCAGCGGTCCTCACCGATCCTCGCCAGCGGCGTGGTCTTCCACGTGCTGCCCGAGGGCGCGGTGTTCAACCTCTCGACCCGCACCCTGGTGCCCCAGGAGCCGGTCATCGCCGGCGAGGACGCCGAGGAGCTCGCCGAGGCCACCCGCGACCTGCGCCAGCTCGTCCGCGACATCGCCGCGGCCGACGCCGCCCCCGCCGCGATCCGGCGGCGCCTCGCGCTGAGACGGAACCGCTCCACGTCCCCGCCCACCCCCGACCAGGGAGACCCTTCATGACCGAACGGCCCACTCCGGACCTCGAGATCGTCGAGACGCGGGTCTACCGCGGTGCCAACGTCTGGTCCTACGACAAGTCGATCCACCTCGTGGTCGACCTCGGGTCGCTCGAGCAGTTCCCCACCAGCTCCATCCCCGGGTTCAGCGAGGACCTCGTGTCGATGCTGCCCGGCCTGCGGGAGCACTCGTGCTCGCGCGGTCGCCGCGGCGGCTTCCTCGAGCGGCTCAACGAGGGCACCTGGCTCGGCCACGTCGCCGAGCACGTCGCCCTGGCGCTGCAGCAGCTGGTCGGCCACGACATCCGCCGCGGCAAGACCCGCGCGGTCAAGGGCCAGCCGGGGCGCTACAACATCATCTACGGCTACGTCGACGAGAACGTCGGCCTGACCGCGGGGCGCCTCGCCGTACGCCTGGTCAACCACCTCGTCGAGGGCGACCCCGACTTCGACTGGGAGACCGAGCGCGACGAGTTCATCCGCCGCGCCGAGCGCACGGCCTTCGGCCCCTCGACGCAGGCGATCGTCGACGAGGCGGTGTCGCGAGACATCCCGTGGATCCGGCTCAACCAGTACTCCCTCGTCCAGCTCGGCCAGGGGGTCCACGCCAAGCGCATCCGCGCGACGATGACGTCCGAGACGTCGTCGATCGCCGTCGACATCGCCTCGGACAAGGACCTCACCACCAAGCTCCTCGGCGCCGCCGGCCTGCCGGTGCCCAAGCAGGAGTCGGTGCGCTCGGAGGACCAGGCCGTTGCGGCCGCCCGCCGGATCGGCTTCCCCGTCGTCCTCAAGCCGCTCGACGGCAACCACGGCCGCGGCGTCTGCCTCGACCTGCAGGACGACGACGACGTACGCGCCGCCTTCCCGATCGCCGAGGGCCAGTCACGTCGCGGGACCGTCATCGTCGAGTCGTTCGTGACCGGCAAGGACTACCGCTGCCTGATCATCGACGGCCGGATGGTCGCGATCGCCGAGCGCGTGCCCGCCTCGGTGACGGGCGACGGCACCTCGACCGTACGGTCGCTCGTCGACCTCACCAACGCCGACCCGCGGCGCGGCGTCGGCCACGAGAAGGTGCTCACCCGGATCAAGGTCGACGAGGCTGCCATCGAGGTGCTCGCCGACCAGGGCCACACGCTCGACTCGGTGCCCGCCGAGGGCGAGATGGTGAAGCTGGCGCTGACCGGCAACATGTCGACCGGCGGCATCTCGATCGACCGCACCTTCGAGGCGCACCCGGAGAACGTCGAGATCGCCGAGGAGGCCGCCCGCATGGTCGGCCTCGACATCGCCGGCATCGACTTCATCTGCCCCGACATCACCGAGCCCGTCCGCGAGGCGGGCGGCGCGATCTGCGAGGTCAACGCGGCGCCGGGCTTCCGGATGCACACGCACCCGACGATCGGGGAGCCGCAGTTCATCGCGAAGCCCGTGGTCGACATGCTCTTCCCGCCGGGCGCGACCTCGCGGATCCCGATCGTGGCCGTCACCGGCACCAACGGCAAGACCACCACGAGCCGGATGATCGCCCACATCTTCAAGGGCCTCGGCCGCAAGGTCGGGATGACGTCCACCGACGGTGTCGTCATCGACGAGCGCCTGGTGATCCGGGCCGACGCGTCCGGTCCGCGCTCTGCGCGGATGGTGCTGCAGAACCCGCGCGTCGACTTCGCGGTCTTCGAGGTCGCCCGCGGCGGCATCCTGCGCGAGGGCCTCGGCTACGAGCGCAACGACGTCGCCGTCGTGCTCAACGTCCAGCCCGACCACCTCGGCCTCCGCGGCATCGACACCGTCGAGCAGCTCGCGGACGTCAAGGCGGTCATCGTCGAGGCGGTGCCGCGCGACGGCCACGCCGTGCTCAACGCCGACGACCCGCTGGTGCGCGAGATGCGCCGCAAGTGCTCGGGCCAGGTCGTCTGGTTCTCGATGGAGGAGCCCGGCAGCGAGGTGCGCGACATGATCGACGCGCACTGCCGCCGCGGTGGCAAGGCCATCGTGCTCAACCCGACCGAGCGCGGCGAGATGATGGTCGTCCAGCACGGCCGCCGCGAGATGCAGCTGGCGTGGACCCACCTCCTGCCGGCCACGTTCAACGGTCGCGCCCGGATGAACGTCCAGAACTCGCTCGCCGCCGCTGCTGCGGCGTTCGCCGCGGGTGCACCCCTGCACGACATCCGCCAGGGCCTGCGCACCTTCTCGACCAACTACTACCTCTCCCCCGGCCGCCTCAACGAGGTGGACGTCAACGGCGTGAACGTGATCGTCGACTACTGCCACAACGCGCCCGGCATGAAGATGCTCGGCGACTTCGTGGACCGCGTCGGCGACTCGCTGGAGTCCTCGCACGACCTGGCCCGCCCGTCGCGGATCGGCATCATCGCCACCGCCGGCGACCGGCGCGACCAGGACATGGTCGAGCTCGGCACGATCGCCGCCCAGCACTTCGACGTGTGCATCATCCGCGAGGACGTCGCGCTGCGCGGCCGCGAGCGCGGGGCCACCGCGCAGCTGGTGCTGGACGGCGTACGAGCTGCGATGGACGACGGGGCACGCTGCAAGCAGGCCGAGATGGTGCTCGACGAGATCGAGGCCGTCCGCCACGCGATGAGCCGCGCCAACGCCGGCGACCTCGTCGTCGTCTGCGTGGACAAGCACGCCGAGGTCATGTCCGAGCTGGAGAACTGGTCCGACGTCGCCCAGGCGGGCTCGGGCGGCAACCCCGACGCGCCCTCGGCCGACCCGGACTACTCACCGCCCACCAGCACCGAGTCCTGAGTGCGGCTCCTCGACCTCGCGGACCTCCCCCACCGCCCGATCGAGGCCCACGGCAGTCGCGGGTTCTCGGTCGGTGCGTTCGGGATCAGCGCCGACGCGCACCTGATCGCCGTCGCGCTCGTCCCCGGCGGCACCATCGGTCGCCACCCGGCCGCCGGACGCCAGCTGCTGGTCGTGCTCGCCGGCGAGGCCGAGGTCAGCGGTGCGGAGCTGACCGTACGCCGGATCGGCCCGGGCCAGGCCGCCGTCTGGGAGCCCGGCGAGGTCCACGAGACGCGGTCGCCGCGCGGGATGACGGGGATGATCGTCGAGGGCGACCTCGACATCGGCGCCCCCGGCGAGCAGGTCGACCCCGGCGACGTCTGACCCTGCTCGGTCCCGCCTCGCGGTGAGCGGTGCGTGAGGGGCATTCCGACGCGTCGGCGTACGCCTCACGCACCGCCCACGCGCGTGTCGGCGTACGACTCGCCCGGCAGCGGTGCGTGATGCGCCTTCCCGCGGTTCGAAATCCGCCTCACGCACCGCTCACGTCTCGACCCACGGTCGAGGTTCCGGGAGCGTGGCTCAGCCACCGCTCGTCGGGGCATCGGCCGGGATATCGGCCGGGGCTGCCATCACGGCCCGTGGCGTCCGCTCGCCGAGGAGCGCCACGCCCAGGGCCCCGACGAAGGACACCAGCGCCGTGACGATCACGGCGCGGTGCCAGCCGTCGACCAGCCCCTGGGCGGTCACCGCGCCGACGGGCGCAGCGACGACCGAGACCACGGTGACGCCGAGGGCGGAGCCGAGGTCGGTCGCCGGCTGATCAGGCGACGGTCGCGGCGCGCACCTTCTGCGAGAGCGTCTCGGGCGCGTCCGGGGTGCCGCCGTGGGCGGCGATCCAGTCGTACGCCTCCTGCCGCTCGGCGTGGCACATCAGCCCGACGACGTCGCCGGCCTCCGCCCGCTCGACGAGCGCGGCCAGGCACTCGACCTCGGTGTCGTAGGTGTCGATGTCGGTGACCCCGACGCGCTCCGCGCCGGCCCGCAGGAGCTGGTCGATCTCGTCCACGGTGCGGCCACGGAGGTACTGCTCCTTGTGGCCGATCGCGACCACGTCGCTGCCCTTGGCGCCGATCTCGCCCAGGGCGTCGATCAGCTCGTCGGTGCGGTCGCCGACCGCACCGAGGCCGAGCATGAGGCGCGCGCCGGGACGTCGTACGCCCGACATGATCTCGAGCAGCGCCTCGAGCCCGGCCTCGTTGTGGGCGAGGTCCATCACGACGGACACGTCGCCGGGCATCGAGAAGAAGTTCATCCGGCCGGGGTTGTGCTCGGCGTCGGGCCGGAACGACCTCAGGCCCTCGACGACGTCCGCGCGGGGCAGCCCGATCGCCAGTGACGCGGACGCGGCGGCCAGCGCGTTCTCGATGTTGAAGCGCGACAGCCCCGCAAGCGTCATCGGCACGTCGGCCAGCTCGACGAGGGGGTCGGGGTCGGCGCCGGGCGCGAGGACGGTGATCCAGCCGTCGATGACCGTGGTCGCGCGACCTCCGCCGTGGCTCAGCACCTCGCGCACGGCGGGCGAGTCGGGGTCGCGGCTGAAGATCCACGGCTGGGCCTGGATCACCGACTGCATGGCGAGCACGCGCGGGTCGTCGCCGTTGAGCACCGCCCAGCCGTCCTTGCGGGTGATCCGCGGGACGACCGACTTCACCTCGGCGAGCTGGTCGACGGTGTCGATGCCCTGGAGGCCGAGGTGGTCGGCGGTCACGTTGGTCACGACCGAGACGTCGTTGCGGGTGATGCCGATGCCCTTGAGCAGGATCCCGCCGCGGGCGGTCTCGGTGACGGCGAACTCGACGCCCTCCAGCCCGAGCGCCCGGCCGGCGCCGGACGGGCCGGAGTAGTCGCCGGCCTCGACCAGCACGCCGTCGCGGTAGATGCCGTCGGTGTTCGACCACCCCACGACGAGCCCGCTGGTGCGCGCGATGTGGGCGATCATCCGGCTGGTGGTGGTCTTGCCGTTGGTGCCGGTGACGGCGACGACGGGGATCTTCGGGGTGATGGTCGTCGGGCGGTCGCCCCTCTCGGCCGCGCGCACCTCCTCGGCCGCCGCGCTCACCGCCGACTCGACGTCGGGCGTCGGCAGCGCGTCGAGCGCGTGGGCGACGGCCTCCCCCAGCGCCCTCGCGCGGCCGCGGTTGCGCCACGGGAAGGCGACGACGAGCACGTCGGGGTCGGACGTCGGGCGTACGCGCACGGCGAGGCGCCGGGTGCCGGCCTCGTTGGCGATGGCGCGCACCAGCCGCTCGACCGCGCGCAGGGCGAACCGCTGCCGGAAGCCCGATCCGGCCGCACCGGGCCGCGTCGTGCGCAGGCCGATGCGGCGGGCGAACCGCAGCACGGTCTCGTCGCCGGCCTCGGTGATGGTCGAGACGTCGAGCGTCAGCTTCACCGCGGCGCGCGGGAAGTAGAGGTTGGGGCCTTCGAGGATGCGCAGCTCGACGAGTGAGGTCACGCGTGGAAACTACCGAACCGCTCGGTCGGGCCTAGAGCCCCATGGCGTGGAAGCCGCCGTCGACGTGCACGATCTCGCCCGTCGTCGCCGGGAAGAAGTCGCTCAGCAGCGCGCACACGGCCTGCGCGGTCGGCGTGTGGTCGGTCTCGTCCCAGCCCAGCGGGGCGCGGTCCTTCCACGCCGACTCGAGGTCCTCGAAGCCCGGGATCGCCTTGGCGGCCAGGGTCTTGAGCGGGCCGGCCGAGACCAGGTTGCAGCGGATCCCCTCCGGACCGAGGTCGCGGGCGACGTACCGGCTCGTGTTCTCCAGGGCCGCCTTCGCCACGCCCATCCAGTCGTACGCCGGCCACGCGGTGGTCGCGTCGAAGGTGAGCCCGACGATGGAGCCGCCGCGCGACATGAGCGGACGGGTCGCCACGGCGAGCGACTTGAGGGAGTACGCCGAGACCTGCACGGCCTGGGCGACGTCCTCCCACGGGCCGGTCATGAACTTGCCGCCCAGCAGCGTCTCCGGGTTGCCGTAGGCGATCGAGTGGACGACGCCGTCGAGGCCGTCGACGTGCTCACGCACCTGGTCGGCGAGGCCGGCGAGGTGGTCGTCGTCGGTGACGTCGAGCTCGAGCACCGGCGCCTCCTGCGGCAGCCGCTTGGCGATGCGCTTGGTGATGTTGAGGGCGCGACCGAAGTTGGAGATCAGCACCGTGGCGCCCTGCTCCTGCGCGACGCGTGCGGTGGCGAAGCCGATCGAGCTGTCCATCGTGACGCCGGCGACGAGGATGCGCTTGCCGTCGAGGATTCCCATGTGCGTGTGCCTTCTCTCTGGGTCAGGGGCGAAGCGGTCGGAAGCAGGGGTGGGTCAGTGGCCCATGCCGAGGCCGCCGTCGACCGGGATCACGGCCCCGGTGACGTAGGCGGCGCCGTCGGAGGCGAGCCAGGTGACGGCCGAGGCGACCTCGGCCGGCGACGCGTAGCGACCGAGCGGCACCTGCGTCTTGATGAGGGCCTTCTGGTCGTCGGTGAGCACGTCGGTCATGTCGGTCTCGACGAAGCCGGGAGCCACCACGTTGGTGGTGATCGAGCGGCTGCCGAGCTCGCGCGCCAGCGAGCGCGCCATGCCGACGAGGCCGGCCTTGGACGCGGCGTAGTTGACCTGGCCGGCGGAGCCGAGCATGCCCACCACCGACGAGATCAGGATGATCCGGCCGCGACGCAGCCGGAGCATGCCCTTGGCGGCGCGCTTGGCGAGGCGGAAGGTCCCGGTGAGGTTGGTGTCGATGACCGAGGACCAGTCGTCCTCGCTCATCCGGAGCAGCAGCGTGTCCTTGGTGATCCCGGCGTTGGCCACGAGCACCTCGACGGGGCCGTGCGCCTCCTCGACCTGCTTGAACGCCGCCTCGACGGCGTCCGGGTCGGTGATGTCGCACCGCACGTCGAGGGCGCCGTCAGGGGCGCCACCGTTGCGGGTGGTGACCGCGACCTTGTCGCCCTGGGCGATGAAGGCCTCGGCGATCGCGCGGCCGATGCCGCGGTTGCCGCCGGTGACCAGGACGGAACGGGGCTCTGTGCTGGGAATCTCGCTCACGCTCCACGACGCTAGTGATTACCGAGGGGTACGCCGAACTCGGCCGGGCCTCGGTGCTGGCTGGTGACGGCTACTCGTCCTCGAGCCGGAAGCCGACCTTCATGCCGACCTGGAAGTGCTCGACGACCCCGTCCTTGGCCTGGCCTCGCATCTGGGTGACCTCGAACCAGTCGATGTGGCGCAGCGTCTGGCCGGCGCGCTCGATGCCGTTGCGGATCGCCTGGTCGATGCCGTCGGGCGAGGTGCCGACGATCTCGGTGACGCGGTAGGTGCGGTTGGACATGGCGTACTCCTCCTGCTGGGACGACCTGCTGGTGGTGACTGCTCAGGGGCCGTCGCCGGCCCGTGTCTCGTGGAGCCTAGCGACGTACAGTGGAGGCATGGCCAAGGCTGACGCAGTACGCATCACCACTGCGCGAAGCAGCGCCGCCGACGACATGCGTTCGCGCCAGGTGCGCTACGCCGTCTCGATGAGCATCCGCATGGTGTGCTTCTTCGCGGCCGTGGTCGTCGGCCCTGGCGTCTTCCGGTGGATCCTGGTGGCGGCCGCGGTCTTCCTGCCGTTCTTCGCGGTGGTGATCGCGAATGCCGGTGACCAGCGCGACGACGGATTCCGTCTGCCGGAGGGCCCTGGCGCCCATGAACTGACGGCAGGCGAGCCCAAGGATTGACGAAAATTTTCCTGAAAACCTCCTCTCCGGAAGTTTGGATTTCACCAACCCCCGTGGAATGATCTGGCTCGCGAGCGCAGCATCCCCCGTCTGTGCTCGCTTCTGAGGTGCCGGACAGCTTCCCCCCGTGGCTGTCCGGCACCTCTACTTGTCTCCGATGTTCCTGCGCTCCAGGGAGGCCCCGTGACGGACACCTCGATGGGCCCGGACCGCGCCGTCTGCTCGGCGAAGGGCTGCCAGGCGGACGCCGTGTGGGACCTGCAGTGGAACAACCCCAAGATCCACACGCCCGAGCGTCGCAAGTCCTGGCTCGCGTGCGACGAGCACCGCACCTCGCTGTCCGACTTCCTCGGCGCGCGGGGGTTCCTCAAGGACGTCGAGCCGCACGTGCCCGCCTGACGTCAGTCCCGCCTCGAGAACGTCTCGGTCGTGTAGAGAGCACGCTGGAACACCTCGTCCGGGATGCCGCGATAACCGGGCAGCGTCGACCGGACGAAGCGGAGCCTCAGGGTGTCCAGCTGGACCTCCCAGCGGTAGGTGTTCGAGCCGTCCGAGTGGTGGAAGACCACTGTGTCGCCATCGATCTCGTACTCCGCGTCGTAGTCGATCGGCTGTGGCTCCTGACCGGTGGACGCGCCGTACAGATTCCAGGCTCCCTCCTCGATGGTGAGGGTCAGCACCGTGTCGCCCGTGAAGGGGGCATGCGCCCGGTAGTCCTCGACCCATCGGCCGAGACCGTGGCGGTGCAGGGTGGCCACGGTCTCGTCGACCCTGACCGGCCCGGCCTGCCACGTGCCCTCCAATGAGGACTCGACCTGGGGCGAGACCTTCGTGGGCGACGCGGCCGGCGTTGCCGACGACAGGGTGCCGTCCGAGCCGCATGCCGCCAGCAGGATCGAGCTCGCGACCACGGCGACCGCAGGCCGGGTGGTCACATCGCGTCCCTGACCTCGCGCCAACCGGGATTGGTCAGCCACCGACCGGCCACGTGGACGGTCGGTGAGATCTCGTTCCCAGCGTTGACCTCGCGCACCCGGGCGGCGCCGTCCTCGTCGTCCCTGAACCGTACCGAGCGGTGCGGCACCCCGTGCAGGGTCAGCGCAGTCCGCAGCCTGATGCCGAAGGGGCACCCCGGCTTGAAGAACACGATCGGCTCGTCCACGGCTCCTCCTCGGGCCTTGCGCTTCGTCATAGTCTCACTATGTCGAACATATTGCTACCATGACGCGTGACTGTCAAGCGATCCCCCGGACACCGTCAGCGCCAGGCCGAGGCCACCAAGCGACAGGTGGCAGACGTCGCCCGCGCGCTGTTCGCCGAGCACGGCTACGTCGCCACCACCATCAGCAGCATCGCCGCCGAGGCGGACATCCCGGTCCAGACGATCTACTCGGCCTTCGGCTCCAAAGCGAAGATCCTCGACAAGATCACCGAGCTCTGGATGGGTCAGACCCAGACGCCGTCCCGCGCCTCTGCGTACCTCCAGGAGTCGGATCCCGTCCGGCAGCTGCTGATGCTCGCCGAGCTCAACCGGCGCCAGATGCAGGCCGGGTCGGACGTCGTCGCGATCTATCAGGAGGCGGCGGCGTCGGACCCGCAGATGGCCGAGACCCTGCGCAACGTCCTGGCCGCGCGCGAGCGCGAGATCCGCAAGCTCGTCGACTCCCTCGCACCACGACTGCGTCCTCACCTGACCGTCGACACTGCTCTCGACCTCACCCTGGCGCTCACCCTGCCCGAGCTCTACCACCTGCTTGTCATCGAGCGCGGCTGGAGCCACACCGGCTACGAGACGTGGCTGGGGGCCGCGTTGGTCAGCCAGCTCCTCCGGGACTGACGGAGCGAGCGCCGCCGTCCAGCAGTCCGACTCAGGCGGTGATGGCGCTGGAGTCGCCGGCGACGAGCCGGTCCCGCAGCGCGACCAGCTCGGAGACCGCGGAGTGGAAGCGGACCGTGCTGTCACCGACATGGAGGTCGTCGAAGTAGTGGTGCCGCATGGCCAGCCGGTCGAGGTGGTGGGTGTCGTGGTCGAGCCGCGCGCCCAGGAGCGTCGACAGGGACACCACGTTGACCTCGTCGACGACGTCCGCGCAGCGACTGACCGGGGCCAGCTGACGGAGCCAGTCGGGCTCGCCGTGGGGATCGGTGACGAAGATCGGCTTGTCCGTGTGGAGGTAGAGCCAGTCGAGGCCCACCGAGGACACGTCGGTGATCATCGCGTCGCAGCCGGGCATCACCGCGAGGATGTTGCCGGTCAGGACCTGCGTGTGACCGGCGGCGGGGTCGAGTCGCGCGGCCTCCTCGATCATCCGGAGGATGCCACGGTGGGCGTCGGCGACGGCCGCAGTGAGACTGGTCGTGACCTTCGGGTGCGGCTTGTAGACGAGACGTACGTCGGGCACGTCGAGGATCGCCTGGACGATCGGCTCCCCCAGCGTGTCGACCGAGGTGTAGTCGTTGTAGTCGGCGTCGCCCTCCCAGGTCGGGGCGTAGAGCACGGTCCGCCGCGAGCTCGGCGCCAGGAGCGGCGTACGGGCCAGGTCCAGCTGCGGTCGGCCGATCCGCACCAGCCGGCTCGCGTCGAAGTCGAGGAGGCCGGACAGGTAGCGCTGGACGGCTGCGTCGCCCGCGACGAACACCCGGTCGTAGGCCTTGGCGTTGTTGCTCGCCATGGACTGCTTGTCGCTCTCGCCGTGGTTGATGTGGACGTGGAGCATCCGGGTGTCGACGAGGGACTCGAAGTTCAGCGCCTGGTTGTTGCAGTAGAGGACGACCTTCGCATCGAGCTCGGTGTAGAGCTCGGAGAGCTCGGCAAAGGTGCCGGCGGTGAACAGCGGAAGGTCGGTCCGCGCCTCGATCAGCGCCGCGGACTCGGGGTCGCGCACCACCAGACCGACCGGCTGGACCTCGTCGAGGACCTCGAGGACCTCCAGCCACTGGGTGAGCTGGTAGGTCAGGGAGGGGTCGCCTGCGAAGTAGGCGATCACGGAAACGTCGTTCACGAAGAGAGTGTAGTCCGCGTGCCGCCCCCTCAGCCGCCGATGGCGGACATCGGGCGGTCGGGCTGGAGGAAGGTCACGTCGTCGATGCCGTGGCCGGCACGCTTGCCGAGCATCGCGATGACCCACCGCTCGGCGATCTCCTGGTCGGTCGCGCCGGTGCGCAGCGCCGTACGCAGGTCGGACTCCTCGCGCGCGAAGAGGCAGTTGCGGATCTGGCCGTCGGCGGTGAGGCGTACGCGGTCGCAGTCGCCGCAGAACGGGCGGGTGACCGAGGCGATGATGCCCACGGTCGAAGGTCCGCCGTCGACGTCGAAGAGCTCGGCGGGCGCACTGCCCCGCGGCTCGCCGTGCGGGGTCAGGGTGAACTCGGCCGTGAGCTGCTCGAAGATCTCGTCGGCCGTCACCATCGCGGCGCGGCTCCAGTCGTGCTGGGCGTCGAGCGGCATCTGCTCGATGAAGCGCAGCTCGTAGCCGTGCTCGACCGCCCAGTGCAGCAGCTCGGCCGCCTGGTCGTCGTTGGTGCCGCGCAGCAGCACGGCGTTGAGCTTGATCGGGCCCAGCCCGGCCGCCTTGGCCGCCTCGAGTCCCTCGACGACGTCCTTGAGCCGGTCGCGCCGGGTGATCGTCGCGAAGGTCTCCGGGCGGACGGTGTCGATGCTGGCGTTGATCCGGTCCAGGCCGGCGTCCTTGAGGGCCTGCGCCGTGCGGGTCAGGCCCAGCGCGTTGGTGGTCAGCGACGTCTCGACGCCGAGCGCGTGCGTACGGGCGACGATGTCGACCAGCCCGCGGCGCAGGAGCGGCTCTCCCCCGGTGAAGCGCACCTCGGCGATCCCGAGGTGCTGGACACCGATCGTGATCAACCGGACGACCTCGTCGTCGGTCAACGTCTGGTCGGTCGGCAGCCAGTCGAGGCCCTCGGCCGGCATGCAGTAGTTGCACCGCAGGTTGCAGCGGTCGGTCAGCGACACGCGCAGGTCCGTCGCCACGCGGCCGAAGCGGTCTGCCAGAGGTGTCGTCACGCACCCCAGCCTACGGGGCACCCTCAGGGGCTCGCCTGGATGCGTCGATCGACGCCGTCGCGAGCAGCGCATGGTGGCGCGCAGCAGGCGAGAGATCGATGCATGCAGGCTAGGTCGTCCCGGATAGCCTCGGGTCGTGCACCAGCTGCGGTTCCTCGTCTCGCGACGCTGGATCGCCTTCGCCCTCGTCGTCGTCTTCCTCGCGTGGGTCGCCTGGCGACTCGGCGAGTGGCAGTTCCACCGCCTCGACGACCGTCGAGACCGCAACGCGATCATCGAGCGCAACGAGCAGGCGGGCCCGCAGCCGATCGCCGAGGTGCTGGCACCCGGCGAGCCCGTCACGGCGCAGTCCGAGTGGCGGATCGTGGAGGCGACCGGCACGTACGCCGTCGACGACACCGTGATCGTGCGCTACCGCACCCGCGAGGGCGAGGCCGGCGTGGACGTCGTGGTGCCGCTGGAGCTGGCCGACGGCACGAGCGTGCTCGTGGACCGCGGGTGGTACGCCACCGACAACCGTGGCGCCACCACCGAGGACGTGCCGGCGCCGCCCGACGGTGAGGTCACCGTGACGGGATGGGTGCGCCGCGACGCCGAGGGCGACAGCACCGAGGTCAGCAGCCGGTCGACCCGCGCCGTGAACAGCGTCGAGATCGGGGACGCGCTCGGCCGCGAGGTGCTCGGCGGCTGGGTCGACCTGCGCAGCGAGTCCCCCGAGCCGGCCGAGGCGCTGCTGCCGGTCGAGCTGCCGGAGCTCGACAACGGGCCGCACTTCTTCTACGGCCTGCAGTGGTGGTTCTTCGGGGCGCTGGCGGTCTTCGGGTTCGTCTTCCTCGTCTACGACGAGCTGCGCGGCGGCCGCGGTCCGGCCACGCCTCCCGCGGCGAAGGCGGCCGAGCCCCCCGCCCCACGACGCAAGACCTGGCGCGAACGCCTGGACTCCGCGAGCGAGGACGACGACGAGCCCGACGCTCGCTCAGAGGGCCCGCAGCAGCCCGCCGTCGACGGGAAGCATCACGCCCGTCAGGAATGACGCCGCGGGCGAGAGCAGGAACGCCGCCACGGCGCCGAACTCCTCCGGCTCGCCGTAGCGCCCCAGCGGGATGCTCGCCTCCGCGGCGCGGCGGGCGGCCTCGGCGTCCCCGGTCGAGGCGTCGAGCTCCGCGACCCGGTCCGTGGCGATGCGACCGGGCATCAGCCCGTTGACCCGCACCCCTCGCGGACCGAGCTCGTCGGCCAGGGCCTTGGCAACCATCGCGAGCCCGGGGCGAAGGCCGTTGGAGATCGCCATCCGCGGGAGCGGGGCTCGCACGCTCGAGGAGAGCACGAAGCCCAGCGAGCCACCTGCGGGCAGAGCCGCTCCCACCTCCCGCGCGAGGCGTACGGCTCCGAGGAACACCGCGTCGAAGGCCGCGCTCCACTGCTCGTCGGTGATGGACGCGACCGGTCCGACGGGTGGGCCGCCCACGCTGATCAGCGCGCCGTCGATGCGGCCCCACGTCTCGTCGGCGGCCGCCAGCAGCCGCGACGGCGTCTGCCGGTCCGCGTTGTCGGCCGCGACCGACACGGCGGCCTGCCTGCCGCTGGCCCCGTTGAGCGCGTCGACCACACCGTCGAGGGACTCCTGCGAACGACCCGAGACCACCACCCGGGCACCTTCCGCCACCAGCGCGTCGGCGGTGGCGCGGCCGAGACCACGGCCACCTCCGGTGACGATGAAGACACGATCGGTGAGCTGCAGGTCCATGCGATCGACCCTAGCCAGCGCTCAGCCCCGGACGTCAACCGTCCTCGCCTCGCGGAACTGGGTCGCATGGAGGGTGGCGTAGAGCCCACCGGCGGCGAGGAGCTCGGAGTGCGTGCCCTGCTGGACGACGCGGCCGTCGTCGAGCACGAGGATCAGGTCGGCGTTGCGGACGGTGGAGAGCCGATGGGCGATCACGAGCGACGTACGCCCCTCGAGGGCCGCGTCGAGGGCCTGCTGGACCGCGGCCTCGGACTCGCTGTCGAGGTGGGCGGTCGCCTCGTCGAGGACGACGACCGCGGGTGCCTTGAGCAGCAGCCGGGCGATCGCGAGGCGTTGCCGTTCGCCGCCGCTGAGCCGGTAGCCCCGGTCGCCGACGACCGTGTCGAGACCGTCGGGCAGGGAGCGGACCAGCGACGCGATCTGCGCGGCCTCCAGGACGGCCCAGACGTCGGCCTCGACCGCGCCGGGGCGGGCGTAGAGCAGGTTGGCCCGGATCGTGTCGTGGAACATGTGGGCGTCCTGGGTGACGTAGCCGACGACGTCCTCCAGGGACTGCAGCGTCACGTCGCGGACGTCGTGGCCACCCACCCGCACGGCACCCGACTCGACGTCGTAGAGCCGCGCGACGAGGTGGGTGACGGTCGTCTTGCCCGCACCGGACGGGCCGACCAGCGCGACCATCCGGCCGGGCTCGGCGACGAACGAGACGTCGTGGAGGACCTGCCCGCTGTCGCGCGACTCGGTGCGCGCGACGGTCTCGAGGGAGGCCAGCGAGATCTGGTCGGCGCGGGGGTAGGTGAAGGCGACGTGGTCGAACTCGAGCCGCGACGCGGTGGTCGGCAGCGCGACCGCGCCGGGCTTCTCCTGGATCAGCGACGGCAGGTCGAGCACCTCGAAGACCCTGTCGAAGCTGACGAACGCCGTCATCACGTCGATGCGCACGTTGGAGAGCCCCTGCAGCGGGCCGAGCAGCCTGGTGAGCAGCACGCCGAGGGCGACGATGGTGCCGACGGACAGGTCACCGCGGATGGCGAGCCAGCCACCGATGCCGTAGACCATCGCGGTCGCGAGCGACGGCACGAGCGTCATCGCGGCGAAGAAGATCCGCGTCAGCAGGGAGATCCGGATGCCGAGGTCGCGCACGACCGCGGCCTTCTGGGCGTACGACACGTCCTCGGCCTCGCGGCGGCCGAACAGCTTGAGCAGCATGGCGCCGCCGACGTTGAAGCGCTCGGTCATGGCGTTGCCGAGGTCGGCGTTGCCGTCCATCTGCGCGCGGGACAGGTCGGCGAGCCTCGTGCCGACGAGGCGCGAGGCGATCAGCAGGATCGGGAACAGCGCCAGGCACAGCACCGTCACCGGCCAGCTGAGGAACAGCATCGTCACGCCGACGACGATCGCGGCGATGATGTTCGAGACGGTGCCCTGCAACGTCGAGGTGAACGCCCGCTGGGCGCCGATGACGTCGTTGTTGAGCCGGCTGACCAGCGCGCCGGTCTGCGTGCGGGTGAAGAACGCGAGCGACTGGCGCTGCACGTGGGCGAAGACCTGGGTGCGGAGGTCGTAGATCAGGCCCTCGCCGATGCGGCTCGACAGCCACCCGGTGATCAGCCCGAAGCCGGCGTCGACGACTGCCACGACCGCCACCAGGGCGGCGAGCCAGACGACCAGCGACGTGTCACCGGTGCGTACGCCGTCGTCGATGATCGCCTTGAGCAGCAGCGGCGGCACCACGACGAGCGCGGCGTCGACGACCGTGACCCCGAGGAACGCGCCGATCAGCCTGCGGTGCGGACCGGCGAAGGCCAGCACGCGGCGTACGGTCTTGCGCTCGAGCTTGGACTCGGTGGCGCTGCGGTCGCTGCGCAGGTGTCGCCAGGGCGGCCCGCCCATTCCCATCGACATTCCTGCTCCT
>CAVYGL010000021.1:0-22955 GCA_963767995.1 uncultured Actinomycetota bacterium | reverse complement strand
ACTGGTCCAGACCGAGGAGGCGGTCCACGACGCCTCGGGCAAGCGGGCGCACCGCCAGGCCGACACCCGGCTGCACCTGACGATCGCCTCGCTGAGCGGCTCCGCCCGGCTCCAGGAGGCCGTCACGTCCGTGCAGTCCACCCTCGACTCGATGCTCGGCGCGATCCCCGCGCTCGAGCCCAACATCGGCCACTCGCACCGCCAGCACCGCCAGATCTGCAAGGCCATCACCGACGGGCGCCCCGACCGGGCCCGCCAGGTGATGGAGGACCACTGCGACGACACCGCCGCGCTCCTGCGCGGACTGCTCGTCTGACCACGCACCCCCGTACGCCTGCCGCCGCCCACCGCTTGGAGACCTCGTGACCACACGCAACGACCGGCACCTCACCATGGAAGCGCTCAGCCAGCGCATCGAGTCCGGAGACGTCGACACGGTCGTGCTGGCCTTCACCGACATGCAGGGCCGGCTCCAGGGCAAGCGGCTGCACGGGCGCTACTTCCTCGACCACGTGGTCGGGCACGGCACCGAGGGCTGCAACTACCTGCTGGCCGTCGACGTCGACATGAACACCGTCGACGGCTACGCGATGACGTCGTGGGAGCAGGGCTACGGCGACATGGAGTTCGTCATGGACGAGCAGACCATCCGGCTGCTGCCGTGGCTGCCCGCGACGGCGATGGTGCAGTGCGACCTCGAGTGGACCGACCACCGGCCGGTGGCCGCCAGCCCGCGCGCCATCCTCAAGACCCAGCTCGACCGGCTCGCCGAGCGCGGCCTGGTCGCACTGGCCGGCACCGAGCTCGAGCTCGTCATCTACGACGACAGCTACGAGGAGGCCTGGCGCAAGCGCTACCAGGACCTGACGCCGGCGAACCAGTACAACGTCGACTACTCCATCCTCGGCACGACGCGCGTCGAGCCGCTGCTGCGCGACATCCGCAACCACATGTACGCAGCCGGGCTCGACGTCGAGGGCGCCAAGGGAGAGTGCAACTTCGGCCAGCACGAGGTCGGCTTCCTCTTCAACGACGCCCTCACCACCGCCGACAACCACGCGGTCTACAAGAACGCCGCGAAGGAGATCGCCGCCCAGCACGGCAAGTCCGTGACCTTCATGGCCAAGCCCAACCAGCGCGAGGGCAACTCGTGCCACATCCACATGTCGTTCCGCGGCGACGACGGCGAGCTCGTGTTCTGGGACGAGGAGAAGGACGCGCGTACGCCGATGTACGACCGGTTCATCGCCGGCGTGCTGGCCACGGCGGCCGACTTCACGCTCTTCTTCGCCCCCAACATCAACTCCTACAAGCGGTTCGCCGACGGGTCCTTCGCCCCCACCACCCTGGGCTGGGGCCTGGACAACCGCACCTGCGCGATGCGCCTGGTGGGCCGCGGGGCCGGTGCCCGGATGGAGAACCGGATCCCTGGCGCGGACGCCAACCCCTACCTGGCCCTCGCGGCGATGATCGCGGGCGGTCTGCACGGCATCGACGAGGAGCTCGAGCTCGAGCCCGAGCTCACCGGCAACGCGTACGCCTCCGACAAGCCGCGGGTGCCGAGCACGATGGGCGCGGCCCGCGAGAGGTTCCACACATCCGCGGTGGTCCGCGCCGCCCTGGGCGACGAGGTCGTGGAGCACTACGCCAACATGGCCGACATCGAGCTGGCGGCCTACAACGCCACCGTCACCGACTGGGAGCTCGTACGCGGCTTCGAGAGGCTGTGAGACGCCCATCATGAGCACGTTGATCAACCCGACCACCGGCGCGGAGCTCGACCACTCCCCCGCCTCGGCCACCCTCGACGAGGCCGACGCCGCCATCGCGCGGGCGCACGACGCGTTCCCGGCCTGGCGCGACGTCGCCCCCGGCGAGCGGGCGCGGCTGCTCCGCGCGTTCGCCGCGATCGTCGACGACCACCTCGAGGAGCTGGCACAGCTCGAGGTGCTCAACGCCGGGCACACGATCGGCAACGCGCGCTGGGAGGCGGGCAACGTCCGCGACTGCCTCAACTACTACTCGGCGGCGCCGGAGCGGCTCTTCGGCCGTCAGATCCCGGTCGCCGGCGGCACGGACGTGACCTTCCACGAGCCGCTCGGCGTCGTCGGCATCATCGTTCCCTGGAACTTCCCGATGCCGATCGCCGCGTGGGGCTTCGCACCCGCGCTGGCGGCCGGCAACACCGTCGTCCTCAAGCCCGCGGAGCTCACCCCGCTCACCGCCATCCGGATCGGTGAGCTCGCCCTCGAGGCTGGCCTGCCCGAGGGCGTGCTGACCATCGTCCCCGGCAAGGGCTCGGTCGTCGGCGAGCGGTTCGTCACGCACCCACTCGTGCGCAAGGTCTGCTTCACCGGCTCCACCGGGGTCGGCAAGCAGATCATGAAGGGCTGCGCCGACCAGGTGAAGCGCGTGACCCTGGAGCTCGGCGGCAAGAGCGCCAACATCGTCTTCGCCGACACCGACGTCGCCGCGGCCGCCGCGAGCGCGCCGTACGCCGTCTTCGACAACGCCGGGCAGGACTGCTGCGCGCGCTCACGGATCCTCGTCCAGCGCTCGGCGTACGACGAGTTCGTGGGGCGGCTCGAGACGGCGGTCAAGGCCTTCAAGGTCATCGACCCCGCCGACGAGCAGAGCGAGATGGGGCCGATGGTCTCGGCCGGTCAGCGCGACACGGTGCAGGCCTACGTCGACGCCGCCACCGTCGCCTTCACCGGCAGTGCGCCCGACGGGCCGGGCTGGTGGCTGCCGCCGACGGTCGTCGAGACGACCGACACCCGCGACGCGATCTGGCAGGAGGAGGTCTTCGGCCCGGTCGTCGCGGTGATGGCCTTCGACGACGAGGACGAGGCCATCACCCTCGCCAACGACTCCGACTACGGCCTGTCCGGCTCGATCTTCACCTCCGACGTGGGGCGCGCGCTCCGGGTCGCCCGTCGCGTCGAGGCCGGCAACCTCTCGGTCAACAGCCACGCCTCGGTGCGCTACTGGACGCCGTTCGGCGGCTACAAGCAGTCCGGCCTCGGCCGCGAGCTCGGACCGGACGCGCCGAACGCGTTCACCGAGGAGAAGAACGTCTTCATCGCCCACTGACCCGCTCGGCGGGTCCCCTGATTCACCACTGGCTCCACTGGAAAGGAACCTGGCATGGCTGGACGCATCGAGAGCCGCACGGCCGTCGTCACCGGAGGCTGCAGCGGCATCGGCCTGGCGACCGTACGCCGCTTCGTCGAGGAGGGCGCGCGGGTCGTGGTCGGCGACATCGACGACGCTGCAGGCGAGGCGCTGGTCGCCGAGCTCGGTGCCGACGTGGTGACCTACGTCCACGTCGACGTGACGTCCAAGGACGAGGTCGACGCGCTGTTCCGGACCGCCAAGGACACCTACGGCTCGGTCGACATCGCGTTCAACAACGCGGGCATCTCGCCGCCCGAGGACGACTCCATCCTCGACACCGACCTCGACGCGTGGCGCAAGGTGCAGGAGGTCAACCTCACCAGCGTCTACCTCTGCTGCAAGGCGGCGCTGCCGTACATGCTCGAGCAGAAGCGCGGCTCGATCATCAACACCGCGTCGTTCGTCGCCGTGATGGGCGCCGCCACCTCGCAGATCTCCTACTCGGCCTCCAAGGGAGGCGTGCTGTCGATGTCGCGCGAGCTCGGCGTGCAGTTCGCCCGCGAGGGGGTGCGGGTCAACGCGCTGTGCCCCGGCCCGGTCAACACGCCACTGCTCAAGGAGCTCTTCGCGAGTGACGCCGAGCGGGCAGCACGGCGGCTGGTGCACGTGCCGATGGGTCGGTTCGGCGAGCCGGAGGAGATGGCCAACGCGGTGCTCTTCCTCGCCTCCGACGAGTCGAGCTTCATGACGGCCAGCACGTTCCTCGTCGACGGCGGCATCTCGGGCGCCTACGTCACTCCGATCTGAGGCAGGGCCAGTGGACGCGCCCGTCGTCGGGCTGACGACGTACCGCCAGCAGGCGGCCTGGGGTGTCTGGAACACCCGCGCCGACCTGCTGCCCAGTGAGTACGCCGTCGCGGTGGAGGCCGCAGGCGGTGTGCCGCTGCTGCTGCCACCCGTCGCGCTTCCCGGCGCGGCCGAGCGGCTGGTCGGGCGGATCGACGCGCTCGTCGTCGCGGGCGGGGCCGACGTCGACCCCGAGAGGTACGGCGCCACGCCGCACGCGCGTACGGCCGGCTGGCAGCCCGAGCGCGACGCGTGGGAGCTCGCGCTCCTGACCGCCGCCGACGAGGTCGGCCTGCCGGTGCTGGGGATCTGCCGCGGCATGCAGCTGATGGCGGTGCACGCCGGCGGGACGCTCGACCAGCACACACCCGACCTGGTCGGCCACGACGACCACTCCCCCGGCGGCGACGTCTACGGCGACGTCGAGGTGGAGACCGAACCCGGTTCGCTGCTGGCCTCCCTGGTCGGCGCGCGGGTCGAGGTCAGCTGCCACCACCACCAGTCCGTGGCCAGCCATCCCGGCTTCACCGCCGTCGCCCGGGCCGACGACGGCACCGTCGAGGCGATGGAGTCCACCGGCGACCGCTGGCGCCTCGCCGTGCAGTGGCACCCCGAGACGCGGGTCGAGGTCGGCCTGATGGCCGGCCTGGTCGACGCGGCACGCCGCCACGCGGGTCGTACGCCCTAGCCTCGCTCGCGGTTGCGCCTCAACGTCGCGGGAAGCGTCAGCAGCAGTGCCAGACCGATGCCGACGAACATCCCGATCGAGTTGGCGGCGACGTCGCGCGGGTCGGACACGCGTCCCGGGATCGCCTGCTGGACGGCCTCGATCATCGAGGTCAGCACGACCCCGGCCATCAGCGCCACGAACCACAGCCGCGTCCCGACCAGGAGCAGCAGGAACACGCCCAGCGGGACGAAGAGGCCGATGTTGGCGACGAACTCGATCCGCTCCGGCGACAGTCGATAGGTCAGCGGGTCGAGGTCGGGATAGCGCTGCAGGCGCGCGAGGACCCGATCGATCAGGCCGTAGTAGTCGGGCTGGTCCTGACCCGGCGACAGCGTGACGAGGCCGAGGAAGCCCAGGTAGAGCACGGTCAGCACGCTGAGGAAGGGATGTCGGTGCAGCATTCCACCCATCATCCGGGTCGGACCCAGCGAGTCAGTCGATGGTCACGCGCAACGTCCCCGATGTCGGGTCGGCGGCGTACGCGATCCGGATGCCGGCGTCGCCGTGCGTGCTCGAGCGCGCGCAGCGCCGGGCCGCGGTGCCGCTCGACCGACGCGACGACCGCGTCCGTCGGGCGGTGACGGTGACCGACGTGTCCGCGAGCGAGACGACGGTCGATCGCGCAGCCCGCGCGGATCGGTCGGCATGGGCCGCAGCCCAGGGGCGCGTGCCCCAGGGATCAGTCCGATTCCCAGTAGGGGCCCTTGCTGTAGCCGTCGGGCTCGACCGTGGTCACCGGGCGGCGGACAGTGGAGTACGTCTTGGCCATGGTCCCGTCGGGCTGGCGCTCCATCCGGGCGACCCGGAACGTGGCGTACGTCGTGGTGTAGGCGTCGCGCGAGTTGCGGGCGTGGTCCCACTGGTAGTTGAAGTTGCGCACGTACTTCCGCGCCACGCGACGACCCCGGACCGTGAGCCAGAGCTCGTCGTTGGCCGTGCTGAGGCTGGCCCAGTTCGACGAGCCGGTGAGGACCATCTCGGTGTCCTGGACACCGTTGTAGGTGCCCTGGATGACGAAGTACTTCTGGTGGCTGTAGTAGTCGAGGATCAGGTCGTCGTCGCCGTCCTTGTTGAGGTCGTAGTTGTCCTCGGTGTTGTAGTCCAGCCCGGTCGAGCGCAGCGGGATCCGCCCGCGCGCGGTGGGCGCGCCGAGGATCTGCTTGGTGTGGTAGCCGATGAGCCCGTAGCTGACGCGGAAGTCGCAGCCCTCGGCGAACTTGTTGCGGATCGCGGTCGCCAGGTAGTCACCGCGACGCCCGCGCATCGTGTGCATCGACAGCGCGAGGCGGGTGCGAGTCGCTCCCCCGGCACCGTCGGGGGTGAGGCACTGGATCTTGCCCAGCATGTCGAGGACGAGGTCGTTCTTCGGACCGGACAGCTTCGGGAGCGCCCAGACCGTGTGCTTGTCGACGGAGTCGTCGCAGACCGGCCCGAGCGGCGTCCCGCAGAAGAAGCGGGGCGGGCGGCGCTTGTCGAAGTCCTTCTTCATGTTGTTGAACAGCGACACGTACTTCCGGAAGAGGATGTGGTCGCCGGAGGAGAAGTAGAGGTCGTTCCACTGGTGCAGTGCGGCGTTGAGCATCATGTTGGCCGAGCCGACGGCGACGACGTCCTTCGACTTCCCGGACTGGGTGAAGGAGTAGAACTTCGAGTGCAGGTTGTTGAACTCGTTCTGCGTGCTGCGGCAGCTCGCCACGCACTTGTAGATGAAGTTCTTCTTGTTCCTGTTCGTGCCGATCTCGGCCCGGATCACCTGCATGGCGCGGGTGTCCTGGTGGTCGTTGAGCAGCATCTGCACCTTGACGCCGCGGCGGTGCGCCGCGATCAGCGCGTTCGCGACCGGCATCCGGTCGAAGGAGTAGACCGCGATCCTGATGATCGCCCCGCGACGGGTGTGGCGGATCGTCTTGATGACCTGCTGCTCGATCCGGAAGTGGCCCGCCTTGCGGTGGGGGTCGTTGAAGAACGGGCCGTTGGGTGCCTTCCACCTCCGCTTGGCCGCGACCTTGGTCGCGGCGGCGGTGGTCCCGCTCTGGCTCACGGAGAGGTCACCGGCCCGGATCGCCGATGCCGGCGAGCCGGCCACCAGTGCGGTGCCGAGCACCAGGCTCGCAGTGATCAGCAACGTCGCGATCTTCGACACGGACTCACCTTCCAGGGGCTGCACAGGCTTTGACGACAGCGGCAACGGGTGAGACCAGCACCCCCGTGTGGACTAACTGCACGTCATTGATGCCGCTCCGGTCAAAACGGGACGGCCCACGCCACCGTCGGAGGGGTGGGGGAAGGTGTCCCCATGTCGCGCATCCAGGTCTCCCGGCTGCCCGACGAGCGTGTCCGGGTGGTCGACGACGGCACGGAGCGCGTGATGGACCTCACCGACCTGCCGGCGTACGCCGCCGAGCGCGAGGCAGCCGGCAGTCCACGCTGGGTCTGGGACGACACCGCGCGGTGGTATCCCCTGCTCCTCGCTGCCGGCGTACGGGTGGAGCGCTGCCACGACCTGCGGTTGTGCCACCGGCTGCTGCGCCGCGCACCGGCGGTCGACGAGCGGCTGCTCGAGGGCGAGGAGTCGTGGCTGTGGGACCGGCTCCGCGCCGCGGAGCCGACGGATCCCGTGCTCTTCAGCACCGACGACGCCTCCGAGCACCTGCGCGCCGACGTCGAGGACGCCCGCCAGCTCGCCACGATCGAGGCGTCCCCCGAGTCCGCCCGGATCGGGCTGCTGGTCGCCGCGGAGTCCGCCGGCGCGCTCGTGGCGGCCGAGATGACGCATGCCGGCGTGCCGTGGCGGGTCGACGTCCACGAGGCGCTGCTGACCGAGCTGCTCGGACCGCGACCGCCGCGCGGGGCCCGGCCCCGCCTGCTGGAGGAGCTCGCGGACGACGTACGCCGGATCCTCGAGGCGCCGGGCCTCAACCCGGACTCCCGCCCCCACCTGCTCACCGCGCTGCGGCGGGCCGGGGTCGAGGTGCCCGACACCCGGCGCTCGACGCTGCGCGCCGTCGAGCACCCGGTGGTCGAGCCGCTCGTGCGCTACAAGCAGCTGGCGCACCTGTTCTCCACCAACGGCTGGGCCTGGATCGACCAGTGGGTCAGCGGCGGGCGGTTCCGCCCGGTCTACCAACCCGCCGGCTCCGCCACTGGACGCTGGTCGTCCAACGGGGGCGGCGCGCTCTCCTTCCCGGTGCAGGTGCGCTCGGCGGCGGTCGCCGACGACGACTGGGTGCTGGTGGTCGCCGACGTCGCCCAGCTCGAGCCGCGCGTGCTCGCCGGGATGAGCGGCGACCGGGCGCTGGCTCGCGCCGCCCGCGGCGCCGACCTCTACCAGGGCATGGTCGACGACGGCGCCGTCGCGACCCGGCAGGACGCGAAGCTCGGCCTCCTCGGGGCGATGTACGGCGCGACCAGCGGCGACAGCGGCCGGATGGTCGCCGGACTGACGCGCCGCTACCCCGCAGCCTTCGGGCTCGTCGAGGAGGCGGCCCGCGCGGGCGAGCGCGGCCAGGTCGTGCGTACGCTCCTGGGTCGCGGCTGCCCGGCCCTCGGCGGCGGGTCGTGGGACGAGTCGCCCGACGCCCCGCCCGCCGACCTCGACGACCAGGACCGGCACCGCCGGGCCTACGGCCGGTTCACCCGCAACTTCGTCGTCCAGGGCACCGGGGCCGAGTGGGCGCTGTGCTGGATCGCCGACCTGCGCAACCGCCTGTGGCGGCTCGGCGGCGAGGGACCGCTCGACGCGCGAGCCCCACCTCGTCTTCTTCCTCCACGACGAGGTCGTCGTGCACTGTCCCGCATCGCTCGCCGACGCGGTCGCCGCCGAGGTCACCGCGGCCGCGGCGAGTGCGGGCGCGCTGCTCTTCCGCGAGCTCGCCGTCGACTTCCCCCTCAACGTGTCGGTCGTCCGGTCGTACGCCGATGCCGGCAAGCCCGGGACGTGACGAACGCTCCTCGCCTGTTGTCCACAGATGTGCCGACGGTCGACCGCAGGACCACTCCCGCTGCGACCATTCGGCACCATCGATGCGGTGCTCCAGCACGGGTGGCAGGTGGTCCTGGGCCGGTCACCCCGAGCTGGTGATGTCCGGGCTCGATCCCGGACTGATGCACCGGGCTCTCAACCGCCTCGCCGACGCAGGTGCTGACGGGCCGACGCTTCCGCGCCGGTGACGTGCTGGAGGGCGTGCTCGGACACGTGCCGGTCGTGATCGAACGGGCCACGCGGGCCGGCAGCGACGAGGCAGCGGCCTGGTCGGGCTGGTTCCACCGCCGGCAGCCGGAGGCGCTCGTCGTCGTCTGGCCGACGACGTCTGCTGTCCTCGCGTGGCAGCCGGGTGCGCCCGCGGTGGCCCTCATCCACCTGTCGCACTGGTCCGCGGGGCACCCAGCGTCAGCGCTCTCGCCTCACTTCCCTGGACGACGACACTGATCGACGACGAGTCCCGCAGCGAACCGTCCTAGGCTTCACCGCATGACCCTGACCATCGGCTTCGTCACCGGCGCGACCCCGGACAAGTGGGCGCGCAACTGGCGCGACCAGCGGCGCGAGCCCCTGGAGCTCGTGCCGGTGACGGAGGCCGACCAGCTCGACGGCGTACGCGACGGCGGCCTCGACATGGCACTCGTCCGGCTGCCTGCCGACACCGACGGCCTGCACTGCGTGCGGCTCTACGACGAGCTGCAGGTGGCGGTCGCGTCCCGCGAGCACCTGATCGCCGCCACCGACGACGAGATCACCACCGCCGACCTCGTCGACGAGCAGCTCGTACGCCCCCACGGGAGCGGCTGGCGACCGGAGAGCCGACCAGCTCGACTGGCCGCCGATGTCGGAGCAGGACGCGATCGAGACCGTCGCCGCCGGCACGGGCGTCGTCATCCTGCCGATGTCGGTCGCGCGGCTGCACCAGCGCAAGGACGTCGTGACCCGCGTCGTCGCCGACCTCGACCCGACGACGATCGCGCTGGTCTGGCGCCTCGAGCGCGACGACGACGTGACGCAGGCGTTCGTCGGCGTGACGAAGGGGCGTACGGCGCGGTCCTCGCGGTGACGGTCAGTCGGCGACGAAGACCAGGAAGCCCAGCATCACGAGGAGGAACGGCATCAGCACCCAGAAGTAGCGCAGGTCGACGTACTTCTTCTTCTCGTTCGGATCCCACGGACCCTGCGGATCATGACTCCCCGGATTGATGATCATGATCCACCCTTTCACACCGCGGACGATCCCACCGGCGGCTCGGTGTGGCTCGGCGCAGACGGGGTACGGGTCGGCATGAGGATCGTCATCACGGGAGCGAGCGGAAACGTCGGCTCGGCAGTCGTACGCCGATTGACCAGAGAGGGGCAGCACGAGCTCGTCGGTGTGGTGCGGCGCCCACCGGCGCCCACCGGGGCGTTCGACGGGGTCGAGTGGGCGAGTGTCGACCTCACCCGCGACGACCGCGCCCTGAGCGATGCGTTCCGGGGTGCCGACGCGGTCGTGCACCTGGCCTGGGGGTTCCAGCCCTCGCACCGGGAGGCCTACCTCGAGGAGCTCGGGGTCGGCGGCACGAGGCGAGTCATCGAGGCGGCGACCGCCGCCGGGGTCCGGCACCTCGTGCACATGTCGTCGGTGGGCGCCTACTCCCCCAAGCGCGACGACCAGCCGGTCGACGAGACCTGGCCGACGGGCGGCGTGCGCACCTCGATGTACAGCCGGCACAAGTCAGCCGCCGAACGTCTCCTCGACCAGCTCGAAGGAGGCGGCTCGGACCTCGTGGTGACGCGGATGCGTCCCGGCATCGTCGGTCAGCGCAGTGCCGGCAGCGCGCTGCTGCGCTACGGCCTCCCGGCCATCGTGCCCCGGTCGGTGCTCGCCCACGTGCCGGTGCTGCCGCTCGACCGGCACCTGGCCATCCCGATGGTGCACGCCGACGACGTCGCCGACGCGGTGGCGCGGGCGCTCGACGGCCGGGTGCCCGGTGCCTTCAACCTCGCCGCTGCGCCGGCCGTGACGCGCGGACCTGATCGCAGTGGCTCTGGGCGCCCGGCTCGTCCACACGCCGTCGGCGGTCCTCCGGGCGGCGGTGACGGCGAGCTGGCACGCGCGGGTGCAGCCGCTCGACCCGGGCTGGATCGACATGGCCTTCGCGGTCCCCCTGCTCGACTCCTCGCGCGCAGAGTCCGAGCTGGGATGGACGCCAGCGGCCGACGCCGTCGCGGTGCTCGACGAGACCCTTCAGGGCATGCAGGACGGCGCGTCGGGGCGCTCGCCCGTCCTGCGTCCACGCACGGTGGTCGCGTCGCTGGCCAACGCGGTTCGCAACGGGCCGATCAGCAGCAGGAGGACACCGTGAGTCCCCGGATCCCCGCGGGCGACGTCCCGCCCGGGGCGGTGCGCCGAGCGGGAGGCTGGGCCGTGGGCAACCGTGACGGAGAGCTCTTCGCCGTCTCGCGTCGCTGTCGCCACCAGCTCGGCGACCTCTCGGCCGGCACCATCGACGCCGACGGCTGCCTGGTGTGCCCGTGGCACCAGGCGAAGTACGACGTCACGAGCGGTGCCATGGTCGAGGGACCTCGAGGATTCCTGGGATACCACGGCCCGACCCCTGGCTACACCCAGCTGGTGCTCGGCTACAGCAAGGTCCTCACGTTGCGCGTGGGTCGCGCGTTGAGGCGCGGCACCGACGTCGTGGTGCAACGGGCACGGCGCTAGCCGTGCGGGCCGATCAGTCGCGGTGCTTGCCCCGCCGCGAGTGGGGCGTCGCCATCACGTCGCGGACCCGCTGCTCGTCGAAGTCCTCGCCGAGCCAGTCGAACAGGCCGCGGAGCGACGCAGGATCGGCGACGTAGTCGTCGTAGTGGACGCGGTGGACGCTGTCGCCCAGTCCCTCGGCGGCGGCGAGCATCTTCGCCTCGTTGCGCTGCACCTGTCCGAGCGGGTCGTCCTTGTGCGTCCAGTAGTTGCTCGCCGCGACGTCCTCGAGGTTGCGGGTGTTGAGCACGAACCGCGCGCCGGGGAAGACCTGGCGGAGGAACGCGAGGTAGTCGGGCAGGTCGTCGTCGTACCAGCGGATCTCCTTGTAGCCCGTCACCCGCGTGTCCGGCTCGGGCCTCAGGAGCGTGGCCTCGGCGAGGGCGCGGATGTGCTCGAGCGACGCCTGCTCGGGGAAGGACTCGATGCCGAACCACGGGTGCGTCGGCTCGCTCGCGCGATCCGGGTCGACGCGCGCCTTCTCGGCCAGGCCGCTGCGGTGGAACTCGTAGAGGTGTCGCATCGCGTGGCGGTTCTCGCCGCGCAGCAGCCAGCCGGGGATCGAGTTGAGGATGCCCATCAGCAGCGTCGAGCCCGACCGCCCGTACGTCATCACGAAGACGTGGTCCATCACCACGACCTGTCGAGCGGACGGCCCTCGTGGAACCCGGCCGCGGACTGCACGCCCACCAGCGCGCGCTCGTGGAGCTCGGCGAGGTTGCTCGCGCCGGCGTACGTGCACGACGACCGCACACCCGAGCAGATCTGGTCGATGAGGTCCTCGACGCCGGGCCGCTGCGGGTCGAGGTACATCCGCGACGACGAGATGCCCTCCTCGTAGAGGCCCTTGCGGGCCCGGTCGTACGACGACTCGCCGGAGGTGCGGTTGGCCACCGCGCGGGCGGACGCCATCCCGAACGACACCTTGAACGGACGGCCGTCCGCGTCGAGCATCAGGTCGCCCGGCGACTCGTGGGTGCCGGCGAACCACGACCCGATCATCACCGAGGAGGCGCCGGCCGCGAGGGCCAGCGCGACGTCGCGCGGGTGGCGTACGCCTCCGTCGGCCCACACGTGCTTGCCGAGGTCGCGCGCGGCCGCGGCGCACTCGAGGACGGCGGAGAACTGGGGACGACCGACCCCGGTCATCATCCGTGGTCGTGCACATCGCGCCGGGACCGACGCCGACCTTGACGATGTCGGCGCCCGCCTCGACCAGCGCGCGGGTGCCCTCGGCGGAGACGACGTTGCCGGCGGCGATCGGCACGGTCGGCGACAGGGCGCGTACGGCCTGCAGGGCCTGCACCATCCGGTCCTGGTGGCCGTGGGCGGTGTCGACGACGAGGCAGTCGACGCCGGCCGCGAGCAGGTCGGCGGCCCGGTCGGCCACGTCCCCGTTGACGCCGACCGCAGCCGCGATGCGCAGGCCGCCGGACGCGTCCAGCGCGGGTGAGTACAGCGTGGCGCGCAGGGCGCCGAGCCGGGTCAGCACGCCCACGAGCTCACCGGACCCGGAGACGGCGACGGCGAGCGGTGCCTTCGCCCGCTCGATGGAGTCGTAGACCTCGCGCGGGTCCGTGGTCGCGGAGACGGTGACGACGGCCGCGTTCATCACCGAACCCACCTGGGCGAAGCGGTCCACGTCGGCGCAGTCGGCCTCGGAGACGACCCCGACGGGGCGGCCGTCCTGCACGACGACGGCGGCCTTGTGCGCGCGCTTGGGGATCAGCGCCAGCGCCTCGGCGACGGTCTGGTCGGGACGCAGCTCGATCGGGGTGTCGAAGACGTGGTGGCGCTGCTTGACCCAGCGCACCACGTCGGCGACCACGGGGATCGGGATGTCCTGCGGGATCACCGTGATGCCGCCGCGCCGCGCGACGGTCTCGGCCATCCGCTTGCCGGCGATGGCCGTCATGTTGGCCACGACGAGCGGCAGCGTCGCACCGGTGCCGTCGGAGGTCGCGAGGTCGACGTCGTAGCGGCTCGCGACCGACGACGAACGGGGCACCATGAAGACGTCGTCGTAGGTGAGGTCGTGCGACGGCGGATCGTTGAGGAACTGCACGTGGGCGAACTCTACGGGGCGGGCGGCCGGCCGGGTCAGCCCTGAGCGGCCGCGGCCTCCTGCAGCGCGCGCCAGGTGCGGTCGACGTCCGCCAGGGTCGTCCGCCAGCTGCCGACGGCGAGCCGGATGGCGGCGCGACCGTTGACCGTCGTGTGGCTGAGGTAGGCCACTCCGGAGGCGTTGACCGCCTCCATCGCCGCCAGCGTCTGCTCGTCGCCGCTCGTCAGCCGGAACACGACCAGGGACAGGGCGGGCTCGGTGACCATCTCGAAGCGGTCGTCGGCGGCCACGAGGTCGGCGACGTGCTCGGCCAGCTCGACGCCGCTGCGGATGTGGGCGCGCAGCCCCTCGAGACCGTAGGTCCGCATGACCGCCCACAGCTTGATCGCGCGGAACCGGCGCCCGAGCTGCGGGTGCCAGTCGCGGTAGTCGACGACGTCGCCGGACTCGGTGGCGGCGTTGCGGAGGTACTCCGGCAGGATCGAGAGCGCGCCGGTCAGCGCCGCGCGGTCACGCACCCAGAACGTGCTGCAGTCGAACGTCGTCAGCAGCCACTTGTGCGGGTTGGTCACGAACGAGTCGGCCGCCTCGATGCCCGCGAGGTGGTCGCGGTGCTCGGGGCACACCGCCGCGACGCCGGCCCACGCCGCGTCCACGTGCAGCCACACGCCCCACTCGCGGACGACCTCGGCCACGGCCGCGATGTCGTCCATCGCGCCCGTCGACGTGCTGCCCGCGGCGACGTGCACCATCACCGGCCGCAGGCCCGCCTCGACGTCCTCGAGGAGCGCGTCGCGCAGGGCGTCGACGTCCATCGCCTGGGTCACCGGGTCGATGTCGATCGACCGCACGGCGTCCTCACCGAGGCCGGCCATCATCGCGGCCTTCACCAGCGACGAGTGCGCCTGCGTGGAGCCGTACACGCGCCACGGCGTGTCCCCCAGGCCCTGCACGCGTACGTCTCCTCCGCTGGCGCGGTGGAGCGCCGACAACAGGGCGGTGAAGGTCGCGGTGGAGGCGGTGTCCTGGATGACGCCGCCACCGGCCCCGTCGCTGCGGAACGCGTCCGGCAGGCCCAACGCCTCGGCGAACCAGTCCAGGACGACCTGCTCCACCTCGGTGACGGCCGGGCTGGTGGCCCAGATCATCCCCTGCGCGCCGATGCCGCTGGAGAGCAGGTCACCGAGGATCGCCGCCGGTGACGAGTTCGCCGGGAAGTAGGCGAAGAACCGCGGGTGCTGCCAGTGCGTGAGGCCGGGCACGACGATGCGGTCGAGGTCGGCGAGCACGGCGTCGAACGGCTCGCCGGTCTCCGGCGCCGACGGCGGGAGCTGGCGGCGTACGTCACCGGGCGCGACCTGGGCGCGCACCGGCAGGTCGTCGAGCGAGGCCCAGTAGTCGGCGATCCAGTCGATCGCGGCGTGCCCCTGACGGCGGAACTCGTCGGGCGTCATGTGGTCTGCCATGGCCCGAACGTACCGGGCGGGTTGGGTCGGCGTACTCAGCACCACTCGGGTACGACGGCAGGTCCGCGACACGTCGCTGGCGGTCCAAGGTTGAGCCATGCCTTCGACACTCGCCTCCACCGCCAAGAACACCACCGCCTTCGCCGCCCAGGCCGCGATCTCCTTCGGCGCCGCACTGTTCGCGATGCTCGTCGCGATCTACTTCATGGACGCCGACCCGTGGATCAAGGGCTTCCTCGCCCTCGGCACCCTCTACCTGACCACCTCGACCTTCACGCTCGCGAAGGTCGTGCGCGACATGCAGGAGGACAGCAACACCGTCCACCGCCTCGACCAGGCCCGCCTCGACAAGCTCCTCGCCACCACGACCCCTACAAGTCCGTCTCCTGACCAGTTTCGCTGACCGGGCTCCTCCTTGCGCAGGAAGAGCTCCGGGCAGTTGCGTCGCGGTGCGGCGCAAGGAACTGCCCCGCGTGTCAGCGTCGAGGGGCGGAGCTACTTGAGCGCTCGTCAGCCCGAGGATCCGGCGGGCCACGATCAGCTGCTGGATCTGCTGGGTGCCCTCGAAGATGTCGAGGATCTTGGAGTCGCGCGCCCACTTCTCCAGCAGCTCGCCCTCGCTGTAGCCGAGGGTGCCGCAGAGCTGGACGCACGAGAGCGTCACGTCGGAGCCGACCCGACCGGCCTTCGCCTTGGCCATCGAGGCCTCGAGCGAGTTGGGCAGGCGGTTGTCGGCCATCCACGCCGCCTGCATCATCAGCAGCTGGGCGCCCTCCCAGTCGGCCTCGAGCTGCAGGAACTTCGCCGCGGCGGCCACCTGGCGCTCGGCCGGCCGGTCGTAGTCGACGGTGACACCGGCCTGCTCGAGCAGGTCGCGGGTCAGGTCGAGCGACGCCCGGGCGCACCCGACGGCCATCGCGGCCACCAGCGGACGGGTGTTGTCGAAGGTCGCCATCGCACCGGCGAAGCCCGACTTGGTGTCGATCTCCGGCGACCCGAGGAGGTCCTCGGCCGGGACCCGGCAGTCGGTGAAGGTGATCGCTGCCGTGTCCGAGGCGCGGATGCCGAGCTTGTGCTCGAGTCGCTCGACCTTGAGGCCGGGGTTGTCCTTGCGGACGAGGAACGACTTGATCGCCGCCCGGCCGAGCTCCTTGTCGAGCGTGGCCCACACGACCACGCTGTCCGCGCGGTCGCCCGAGGTGACGTAGATCTTCTCGCCGTTGATGACGTACTCGTCGCCGTCCTTGACGGCCGTGGTCGTGAGGTTGGCCGAGTCCGAGCCGATGCCGGGCTCGGTGATCGCCATCGCGGCCCACGTGCCCCGGTAGCGCTCGAGCTGCTCCTCGTTGGCGACCGACGCGATCGCGGAGTTGCCGAGGCCCTGGCGCGGCATCGAGAGCAGCAGGGCGGTGTCGCCCCAGCACATCTCGGCCACGGAGAGCACGGAAGCGAGGTTGGCGCCGTTGCGCACCTTCGACGGGTCCTTGTCGGGCGTCTCGTCACGACGTACGCCGCCCGCGCCGGCGCCGCCGGTCGCGCCCGTCTCGGACACGCCGTCGATCAGCGCGGCGAGCATGTCGAGCTCCTTGGGGTACTCGTGCTCGGCGCGGTCGTACTTGCGCGAGATCGGGCGCAGCATGTTCATCGCCAGCTGGTGGGCCTGGTCGATGAGCTGTGCCTGCTTCTTCGGGGTCTCGAGGTTGATCATCAGACGAGCACCGTGCCTTCCATGATCCCGACGGCCCGCAGGTCGCGGTACCACCGTTCGACCGGGTGTTCCTTCACGAAGCCGTGGCCGCCGAGCAGCTGCACGCCGTCGAGGCCGATCCGCATGCCCTTCTCCGAGCAGAGCTGGCGGGCCAGTGCGACCTCGCGTGCGAAGTCCTGCCCGCGGGTGGCGCGGGACGCGGCCTTCCAGGTGAGCAGCCGCATCGCCTGGAGCTCGATGGCCATGTCGGCGACCATGAACGCGACCGACTGGCGGTGGCTGATCGGCTCGCCGAACGCCTGCCGCTGGTTGACGTAGTCCTTGACGTAGTCGAGGACCGCCTGGCCGGTGCCCACGGCGAGGGCGCACCACGCGAGCCGCGAGAGGCGTACGCACTCGGCGTGGGCCACGCCATCGGTGTCGCCGAGCAGCGCCTGCGCCCCGACGCGTACGCCCGTGAGGTGCAGGCGCGACAGCGCAGCGGCGCGCAGGCCCATGGACGGATCCGCCTCGACCTCGAGCCCCTCGGCGCCGGACTCGACGAGGAAGAGGGCCGGCGTTCCGTCGAGCATCGCGGCGACGACGAACAGCTCGGCCTCGGCACCCCGGACGACCGCGGACTTCACGCCGTCGAGCACGAACCCGTCACCGTCACGCAGGGCGGTCGTGGCCAGCTCGAAGGGGTCGAAGAGCACGGTCGGCTCCGCGATGGTCAGGGCAGCCGTGGGGACGTCGGTGCCGGTGAAGGCCGGCAGGTAGGTCTGCTGCTGCTCGTCGGTGCCCCAGAGGCCGAGCGCGGTGGCGACGGCGCCCGGCGCCAGCGCGGCCACGGCGAGGCCCATGTCGCCCTGGGCGAGCGCCTCGGCGACGAGGGTGCCCGCCATCGCGGAGCGTTCCTCCATGATCCCGCCGAGCGACTCGGGGACGCCGAGACCGGGGAGCCCGACCTCCTGGGCGGCGGCGAGCACCTCGGCGGGCGCGGCGCAGGCCTCGTCGGCCGCGGCGGCTGCCGGGCGGAACAGCTCGGCGGCCAGCTCCGCCACGACGTCGACGAGCATGGTCTCGTCCTCGGTCGGCGTCAGGTCGAAGACACCACGCGACGGCGCGTTGGCGGGCCGCTCCCCCGCGGTGCGCCGGCCCGCACGGGCGTACGTGCGACCGGCTGCGGTGGCCACGCGGAAGCCGTTGCGGGTCGTGGAGTAGACGGCCTGCTCGGTCTGCTTGCGCAGGCCGACGCGGTCGATGAGGTCGCTCTGCGCGAGCCGGTTGACGGCGGCGACGGCGTACCCGATGGGGTCGCGCGTCTCGCGGGACGACAACCCGTGACGACCGCCCGGCCGGAGGCTGCTGAGGAAGGACATGGGTTAAATGTAACTCCGAGTTACACCCTTGACCAGCGACCCGCCCGTGGTGCCGGTCACCCGAGGGGCGACCACTACGATCCACCGCATGCCCGACGAGCAGCCGACCGACGACCACTCCGACGTGCTGGCACCGCACGGCCCGCTCCCCATCGGCGGAACGCCGCGCGCGATCACCCGCTGGGGGACGCCCGTCATGCACCACGCGCAGCAGCCGGTGACCGCGTACGACGACGCGCTCGCGACCCTGGCGGCCGACATGGTGGCCACGATGTACGCCGCCGACGGCGTCGGCCTGGCCGCCTGCCAGGTGGGCGAGGACGTCGCGATGTTCGTCTTCGACTGTCCCGACGACGAGGGCGTGCGCACCGTCGGCGTGGTGTGCAACCCGGTCCTCACGCTGCCCGAGGGCAAGGACCGCCAGCTCGACTCCGACGAGGAGGGCTGCCTCTCCTACCCGGGCTCGTTCGAGCCGTGCGCGCGCCCCGACTGGGCCCGCGTCGACGGCTTCGGGCTCGACGGCGAGCCGGTGACCTTCGAGGGCGACGGCCTCCTGGCCCGCTGCCTCCAGCACGAGACCGACCACACCCTCGGCACCGTCTTCGGCGACCGGCTGTCGGCCAAGTCCCGCAAGAAGCTCGGCAAGAAGCACGACGCCGCCGCCGAGGACTACCCCCTCACCTGGCCCGCGCGTGACTGAACACCCGATGACGTTCTCCTCTCCTCCGCTTCGCTCACCCGAGCGACAACTCCACGGGGACCCCGCAATGACTGATCTCCGCGTCACCCGCGAGAACGCCCGCTTCCAGCAGTGGGAGGCGCTGCTCACCAACCGCTCCAAGCGGCACCGCACCCGCGAGTTCCTCGTGCAGGGCGTCCGCCCGATCACCCGGGCGGTCGAGGAGGGCTGGACCGTGCGCGCCCTGCTGCGCGCGGACGGCACGTCGTCCACCTGGGCCGACGACCTCTGGGCGGGCACCGACGCCGAGCGCGTGCTCCTCTCTCCCGACCTGCACGCCCGGCTCAGCGGTCGCGAGGACGGTGCCGAGCTGGTCGCGGTCGTCGAGATGCCCGACGACGGCGTGTCCCGGCTCGAGGGGTCCTCGCGGCCCCACGGACCGATCGTCGTCTTCGACCGACCGACCAGCCCCGGCAACATCGGCACCCTCGCCCGGTCGGCGGACGCCTTCGGCGCCTCGGCACTCGTCGTCACCGGCCACGCGGCCGACCCGTACGACCCCCAGGCCGTGCGCGCCAGCACCGGCTCGCTCTTCGCGCTCACCGTGCTCCGCGTGCCCGGTCCCGGGCCGGTGGTCGAGCACGCGCACGCCCACGGCTACCGGATCGTCGGCACCGACGAGGAGGGCAGCGCGCTCGGCGACGTCGACCTCGGCGGCCGGGTCGTGGTCGTCGTCGGCAACGAGACCCACGGCCTCTCCTCGCAGTGGCGCGCGGTCTGCGACGACGTCGCGAGCATCCCGATGGTCGGGTCGGCGTCGTCGCTCAACGCGGCGGTCGCGGGCTCGATCGTGCTCCACGAAGCCCTGCGCCAGCGCGGCTGATGGAGGCAGTGCTCGACTGGGTCGTCCTGGTCATGCGCACCGTCGGCTCGCCCGGGGTGGGCCTGGCCACCGCCGTGGAGACCGTGTTCCCGCCGCTGCCGAGCGAGCTGGTGCTCCCGCTGGCCGGCTACACCGCCAGCCAGGGCCACTACAGCCTCACCGCGGCGATCGCGTGGGCGACCGCCGGATCGCTGGTGGGCGCACTGGTCCTCTACTGGCTCGGCGCGGCCTGGGGCCTCGAACGCATCTGCGCCACGGCGGACCGGATCCCGCTCATGCACGCGGACGACGTACGCCGGGCGGTGGCGTGGTTCGGACGGCACGGGCGTACGGCGGTCCTCGTGGGCCGCCTGGTGCCGGGCGTGCGCAGCCTGATCTCCATCCCGGCCGGTGTCGACCGGATGCCGCTGCTGCGCTTCTGCGTCTTCACCACGGCCGGCAGCCTGGTCTGGAACGCTGCTCTGATCCTCGCCGGCTACGAGCTCGGCGCCCAGTGGCACGTGGTGGAGAGGTACGTCGGCGGGATCGGCAGAGTCGTCTACGTCCTGCTGGCCGTGGTCGTCGTGGTCGCCGTCGCGCGCCGGCTGCGCCACCGGGTCCGCACCACCTGACCGATCAGCGCCGGGCCGCGGCGTAGCAGGCGACCGCCGTGGCCGCCGCGACGTTGAGGGAGTCGATGCCGGCGCGCATCGGGATGATGGCCCGCCGGTCTGCCGAGGACTCCCAGCGGGCGGACAGCCCGTGGCCCTCCGAACCGAGCACCAGGGCGAGCCGGTCGACGCCGGCGAACGCCTCCTCGATCGGCACCGAGTCGGGTGACAGCGTGAGCGCGACGCTGGTGAACCCGCGCCGGGCGAGGTCCGGCAGCGCGTCGTACCAGTCCGGCAAGCCGGGTCCAGGGAGTCGTGAAGACGGCACCCATGCCGACCTTGATGGACCGGCGGTAGAGCGGGTCGGCGCAGCGCGGCGCCAGCAGGACGGCGTCGAAGCCGAGGGCCGCGCCCGAGCGGAAGATGGCGCCCACGTTGGTGTGGTCGACGAGGTCCTCGAGCACGAGGACCGAGCGGGCGCCGGCGAGCACGTCGTCGACGGGCGGCAGCGGCCGCCGGTGGAGGGAGGCGAGCGCGCCGCGGTGCACGTGGAAGCCGGTGACCTGCTCGATGAGGGCCTCGGACAGCACGTAGACGGGGGCGTCGCAAGGTCCGAGCACGTCGGCGAGACCGTCGAGCCACCGCGGCGCCATCAGGAAGGAGCGCGGCGAGTAGCCCGCCTCGATCGAGCGCCGGACGACCTTCTCGCCCTCCGCCAGGAACAAGCCGTGCTCGGCCTCGATGCTCTTGCGCAGCTCCACGTCGCGCAGGTCGCGGTAGTCGGCCAGGCGGGGATCGTCCGGGTCGGCGATCTCGACGAGGTCAGCCATCTGCGAAGTGTGCCGGGCGCGCCACGGCGACCACGTCACCGATCACGATGATGGCCGGGGGCCGTACGTCATTCGCGACGAGGTCGTCGGCAAGCGAGCCGAGCCGGGTGAGCACCGTGCGCTCGGTCGGCATGGTGCCGTCGACGATGACGGCCACCGGGGTGTCGGCGGGGCGACCGCCGCCGACGAGCGCGTCGGCGATCGCGGGCGCGTTGTCGACCGCCATCAGCAGGACGACGGTGCCGCGCATCCGGGCGACGGCGTCCCACGCGACCAGCGAGTCCGGGTGGCCGGGCGGCAGGTGTCCGGAGATCACGGTGAACTCGTGGGCCACGCCGCGGTGGGTGACCGGGATGCCGACGCGGGCGGGGACCGAGAGCGCGGAGGTCAGGCCGGGTACGACGGTGACGGGCACGTCGGCGGCGGCGCACGCCAGCAGCTCCTCGAAGCCGCGGCCGAACACGAAGCTGTCCCCGCCCTTGAAGCGTACGACGCGCTTGCCTGCGCGGGCGCGGGCGACGATGACCTCGTTGATGGCGTCCTGCGACGCCGACCGACCGCGGGGCAGCTTGGCGACGTCGATGAGCTCGACGTGGGCGCCCAGCTCGTCGAGCAGCTCGCGCGGGGCGAGCCGATCGGCCACGACGACGTCGGCCGAGGCGAGCGCGTGGCGCGCGGCGACGGTGACGAAGTCCGGCTCGCCGGGGCCGCCGCCGACCAGGACGACTCCCGGGCTGCGGTCGTGGGCGTCGGTCGCGGTCAGGTGGCCGTCGCGCAGGGCGGTGACGATGTCGTCGCGCAGCGCCGCCGACTTGCGGGGCTCCCGGTTGCCGAGCACGCCGACGGTGACGCTCCCGTGGTGCCCGACGGCGGGCGTCCATGCCGATCCGCCGAGCGCGTCGTCGGCCCGCACGCAGAACGTGTGCCGGCTCTCGGCGGCGGCGGCGACCCGGGCGTTGACGGCCGGGTCGTCGGTGACGGCGACGACGTACCACGCACCGTCGAGGTCGGTCTCGGTGAAGTCGCGCAGGTGCAGCGTGAGCTCACCGGCCAGGCCCTCGAGCGCCGGCGTGACCTCGGGGCTGCACCAGCGTGACCTCGGCGCCTGCCGCGAGGAAGGTCGGCACGCGTCGCTGGGCGACGTGTCCCCCGCCGACCACGACGACCTTCCGCCCGGCCAGGACGAGTCCGGCGAGGTAGGGATGCGGGTCGGTCATGCTCCATTGTCTCTGGCCCGCCCGTGGCGGCCGTGGCTAGGTTCGAGGGATGAGCACTGGCATCGAACGACCCGTGGCCCCCAACCCCTACGACTACCTGCCGCAGACCGCGTCCTTCTCGGTCACCAGCGACGACGTGACCGACGGCGCGGCGCTGAAGGACGACCAGGTGGCGGCCCTCGGCAACACCTCGCCCCAGCTGAGCTGGTCCGGAGCCCCGGAGGGGACGCAGTCCTACGTGGTGACCTGCTTCGACCCCGACGCTCCGACGCCCAGCGGCTTCTGGCACTGGGTCCTCGTCGACGTACCGGCCGACGTGACGTCCCTCGACACGGGCGCCGCGTCCGGCACCCTCCCGGGCGAGGCGTTCCACGTCCGCAACGACGGTGGCGAGTCCGGCTTCATGGGCGCGGCACCGCCGGCGGGCGACCACCCGCACCGCTACTTCTTCGTGGTGCACGCCGTCGGCGAGCCGAGCCTCGGTGTCGACGCGGACGCCTCCCCGGCCGTCGTCTCCTTCAACCTCGCGTTCAAGACGCTCGGACGAGCGATCGTGCACGGCACCTACCAGCACTGAGCACCCAGCGCTGGCGAGCCAGCGCTGAGCATCCGGCCCGGAGGGGCCCGGTGGTCGAGACCTGATGGTCCAGACCACCGGGCCCCTTTTGCGCGTTCCGCCACTGGCGCACAGACCACTTGCTTTGATCTGCACCGAGGCGTTTCTCGCCTGTT
>CAVYGL010000020.1:0-37952 GCA_963767995.1 uncultured Actinomycetota bacterium | reverse complement strand
CTGCCCGTCAAGCCCGACATTGCGGTGCGCAAGCAGGGCCAGAACCTCTGGACCACGCCGTGCTGGAACGAGTCAAACAGGTGCCTAGTCCAGATGCTCGCTCCTCTGTTCCGCGCACGCGGCCAGTGCTAAGAACGTGGGACAAGGATCTCGGGGACATCAACGTCTGAAGAGGTGATGACATGGCAGGCATCGACAGCAAGAACTTCGATGAGCCCGACGAGACTCGGACACCGGACAAGACGCGAGTGGATGTAGTCCGCCTCGGCGACACAGAGGTAGGTCGATTCACGTTCCAACCTGGCTGGCGCTGGTCGGAGTGCATCAAGCCGGTTGTTGGCACCGAATCGTGCCAGACCGATCATGTGGGGTACGTGGCTTCTGGTCGCTTGGGCGTCGAGCACCAGGACGGCACGCACATCACGCTCTCGCCGGGTGATGCCTACCGCATCGCACCGGGCCACGACGCCTGGGTCGAGGGCGACGAGGAATTCGTCGGCTTCGAGTTCAAGGGGGCTGCTGACTACGCGAAGGGCTAGGCAGGCGGCGACCGACCGCAACCGGTCCCTCACAAATTATTGGTGAGATCGCATAGAGCTCGAACTGTTCAAGCTTCAACGCCATCGCGCGTGAGTCCTTCCGCCGCCGTAGCAGGTCTTGATCTGTGCCTTGAGGAAACGATCGATCTTGCTGACCGACAGCTCTCGCAGGGTGTGGTGCGCGAACGCTGGCGGCACCAGGGTGCTCATGTCGCGTTCGTACAACCCGCGGGTGCTGGCGGCGATGCTGTCCTCGAGTTCAGTGTGTTCGAGCCAGACCTGGCGGCCTTGACCTTGGGCATTGAGGCTTAGACGGGGCGCAGTCCCGCCATGTGGCCGCACGGTGGTCGGTCCGACCGAAAAGCCGCTATCAGCGCGCACCCCTGGTCCAGCCTCATTCGGCCCAGAATGACGCCTTGACGGCCAAGTACCACCAGGGCCGGGGGCAGAGCGGCTGTTACCCCAATTTGGGGATTCTCCAGCGGGGCCGCGCGCCGACAGTCTCGACTCTGCGAAACCTGTCTCGACCACGGGGTCGGATGACGCACTGTGCGTCGCAGAGGTCCCGGGAATTGGGGATTTGATGCATATCTCAACGTGGCGCGTGACCGGGCGCCGTTCTGCTCTCCTGATCATGGCCTTGCTACTGGCAGTCATGGGGCTCGGTGCACTTACTACGCCGCGCGCCCAGGCCGCCACTGTTGGCGGACCAGTAATCCTCGGCGGGGACGACCTCACTGACCACGGCTACTTCGACAACACGACCCAGACCAATGTGGACGGTTGGTTGTACATCGAGAAGGCCATCGCGAACATCAAGCCGCTGGTCACGCGAACTGGGGCCGACGGAAGCATCGCAGCCCTTGGTTCTGCTGACCCGGGCTTCGACCCGACCCAGTCCTACTTCTCCGATGCCGGCGCCGCGATCGCCAGTGCGGGCGCCAAGAACTCCATGCCGGTGAGCTACTACGCCGGTGACGTGGCCATCGAGGACTTTTTCGACGACCTGCGAGCCGGCACTGTGAAGCCGAGCATCATCTGGATCGCTGGCGACCAGGCGTTCAATGACCTCAGCTCCGGGGGAGCAACAGCGTTGTCCAACAACGCCACCACCATCGGTGACTTCGTCAACAGCGGCGGCGGTCTGATGTCGCACGGCACGGAGTACGGGTGGCTGGGCGGCGTGCTCCCAGGCGTTGCGGGGAACGGATGCGACTTCGGCAACTCCGGTGACTTGGCACTGACTGCAGAGGGCCAGTCGTCGTTCCCGGGCCTGACCAACGACAACGTGAACGCCGGACCTTGGCACGCCTGCTTCGAGGGCAACATTGGAGACCTCAACGTCCTCGTCACGTCGAACGCGGTCCTGGACGCGGCAGGCAACCCTGGTCGCGTCATCATCGGCGGCGCAGCGGTGACCCTGCCCGGGAGCATCGACCTCACGCCTGCAACAGCCACCAACCCTGTGGGCACCAGTCATACGGTCACTGCGACTGTCCGCAATGGTGACGGAAGCCCTGCCAGCGGTGTCACCGTCAGCTTCTCCGTGACCGCCGGACCCGATTCAGGGGCCAGCGGAACTGGCATCACCAACGCAAGCGGTCAGACCAACTACACCTATACCAACAACGGAACGGCGGGCACCGACACCATCCAGGCGTCGTACACCAACAACGGAACGGTGTTCACGGCCACGGCATCCAAGACGTGGACGGCAGCGCCTCAGAACCGGGCCCCGAGCATCAGCTCGGACCCAGCCACGGTGCAGTACAGCGACGCGTTGGCCCCGACGGTCCTGGCTTCTGCGACGGACGCCGATAGCGACCCGCTGACGATGAGCTCGTCGGCGCTGCCGGCAGCCCTGGCGGGCACCGACACCGGCTCTGGCGGGTTCTCCGTCTCTGGCACCGCGACTGCCGTCCCTGGGCGTACCCCGTGACCTACACGGCGAATGACGGCACAGTCTCCTCGACGTCGAGCGACGACATCACGATCACCAAGGAGGACTGCACCCTGACCGCGCCTTTGACGATCCAGTCCAGTGCGTCGGGGAACACGACACTCACCGCGACCCTGGGTGAGCCCGACTCATCCTTGGGCGACCGGGCGGGAAAGACGATCTCGTTCTCAGGCACCGACGGAACCGGGCCCGTCGGGCCCTACACGGGCACGACGGACAGCGCAGGCGTTGTGAACGTCTCGGTCGCACTGGCAGAAGGGGTGTACGCGCTGAGCGCGTCGTTCGCGGGTGACCCGTACTACAAGGGATGCCAGACAACGGTCGACACGATCGTGACGGTCGCACCAGCGCAGTTCAAGGTCACCGGTGGCGGGTGGATCAGCCAAGGCACCGGCCGGACCTCGTTCGGCTTCAACGCGAAGAGTGACGTCACCGGACTGCGCGGGCAGATCGCCATCCGGACTTCAAGCAAGGCGAGGTTCCACGGGAACACCGTGCTGACTCTGACCGGAAGCGGGAACACCGCTACCTGGACCGGGACCGGCAAGTGGAACGGCGTCGCGGGCTACAAGTTCACCGCGACCGTCGTGGACAACGGCACCAGTGGCAAGAGGGGTGACACCATCTCGCTCGTCGTAAAGACGTCCGGTGGGTCAACAGTGTTCACGACCGGCGGCGCCAACCCGCTCAAGGGAGGCAACATCGTCGTCCACTAGATCCAAGTGCTGAACGGGTCCGGGGCTGCCCATTGGCAGCCCCGGACCGCGTGTGCCCCTGTTCGATCGATCAGCCATCCAGCCGCTGGGCTCCGTCCTGCAGGTCAGAACGAGGAACGCCGCGGAGCCATGTTGCGGTCCCCCCGTGAGGCTCGGCATCGACCGGTGACGTGGTGTCGATCGCGCTGGACTGAAGAGTCGCCACCTGCACCCCCACATCAACACTCCAGATCCGCAGTGCCCTGCCGGACCCGCGCCAGCCCCCCCTCGACGATGGCTCGTTGTGCGTCCTCGACGAGCTGGCGGTAGTCGCATCGAAGATCCTTCGCTTGAGACATGGGCGCGAATCCCGAGACCAACATGGAGGGCGGCATCCTCGCCATCGACCAGGCAGCGGGGTACCTGTCGATTCCCAAGACGACGCTGTACACCTGGCGGACCCGGTGTGCAGGGTTCGGGCCACGAGCCGTGACGTTGGGCGGGTGCCTGCGCCACCGCCGCTCCGACCATCACGCCTCGGTAGCCGACCCCATTGAGACCTTCGACGACGTCGCTACCCGGCCTGAGCCCGAGCAGCGGACGCCGTCTCGCTATCCCGGACCACCCGGCCGCGCTGAGGGAATGGCGACGTGGGACGCGGGTGCCCGCCGGCATCGCTGGGAACCTGGGAAGGATCCGCACAACGCATGTCCGCTAGGTCGCGTACCGAGCGCGCACCCGGATCATGAAGCGCGACGGCGTGACCTGAGAGGTCACCCCCACCGGAATGAGCGCCTCGGCTGCCGAGCGTGCCTTGCGGGAGAAGTTGTCGACCGAGCGACGCCGACGCAATCGAGTGGGCCACACCGCACACCTTCCGCAAGACTGTCGCAATCCTGATCTCGGAGCGGGTCAATACCGAAAGCGCCTCTCAGCAGCTCGGCCACTCCTCCCCCGCCATCACGCGCGACGTCCACATCTGCAAGCCCACTAACCCCGCGGATGTCCCACCCGTGCTGGAAGAGTCCGCTGCAGATCCGGAGGTGCGTCCGAATACTTGGGGAATGGGTGGGAACAGCCCCTTCGGTTCACAATGACGAATCGCCCCTGACCTGCGTTTCCGCAGGTCAGGGGCGATTGTCCGGTCGGGCTGACAGGATTTGAACCTGCGACCCCTTGACCCCCAGTCAAGTGCGCTACCAAGCTGCGCCACAGCCCGAATGCTCCCCGGCACGAGGCCTGCGGAGCGAGGGGAACACTACCGCAGCCCTGTCGGGGCAACGGAATCGCCCCGCCGCCTTCCATCAGTGCGTGCCCTCGCACCGAATGGCTGCACCCACTAGCCCTTGTGAGCCATTTGGCTCAAAACGCCCGCAGCGCCTGCCGATCCGCCACAGGATTGAACCATCAACCTGTGGGGGGTTAGTTCCGTGTCATCCGTACCTCGCCGTGCCGGCCTGGTGGTCGCAGTCCTTGCTGCCGCCATCGGGCTCAACCTGGCTGCACCGCGCGCCGACGCCGCCGTGCCCGAGACCGTCGTCAGCGAGACTGCGCGCCAGGCCGACGCGCTCGACCTGGTCCTGCAGGTGCGCGAGCGCCAGCAGAGCCTCGTGCAGCTCTACCGTCAGGCGGACGCCCGCGACCGCGCCCTCGTCGGTCGCAAGGCCGTCCTGGCGCAGTACGGCTACACGGGCGACCCGGACGCCGTGACCGCGGTGCTGCCGCTGGCGTCGTACCGGACGTCTGCCGGCTTCGGGCTCACCGGCCCGCTGTGGGAGGCCGAGCACGGCGGCCAGGACTTCGGCACCTACCTCGGCGACCAGATCGTCGCGGTGTCGGCCGGCACGGTCACCGAGGTGGCGTACTCGGGCGCGTACGGCCTGCGCACGATCATCACCCTCGCCGACGGCACCGAGGTCTGGTACTGCCACCAGACCGACGTCTCGGTCTACACCGGCCAGGTCGTCGACGTGGCCGACCCGATCGGGACCGTCGGCTCGACCGGCAACTCCACCGGGCCGCACCTGCACCTCGAGGTCCGGCCCGGCGGCGGCAGCCCCATCGACCCGATGGACTGGCTGCGCGCCACCGGGCTCACTCCCTGAGGCTCAGCGCTTGCGCTTCTCGCGCGGCTTCTGGGTGATGACGATCGGCGTGCCCACGAAGCCGAACTCCTCGCGCAGCCGGCGCTCGATGAAGCGCTCGTAGGACGCGTCGAGCTTCCCGCTCGTGAACAGCACGAACGTGGGCGGCGCCACCGACGGCTGCGTCGCGAACAGGATCTTGGCCTGCTTGCCGCTGCGCACCGGGTGCGGGTGCTCGGCGACGAGGCGGCCGAGGAAGGTGTTGAGCGCGCCGGTGCCGATGCGCGTCTCCCAGCCCTCGAGCGCCTTGTCGATGGCCGGCACCAGGCGGTCGACGTGCCAGCCGGTGCGGGCGGTGAAGTTGATCCGCGGTGCCCACTTCAGCTGCACGAGGTCGCGCTCGATCTCGCGCTCGAGGTAGTAGCGGCGCTCCTCGTCGACGAGGTCCCACTTGTTGAACGCGATGACCATCGCCCGGCCCGCGTCGCGGATCGTCTGGATGATGCGCATGTCCTGCTCGGAGACCGTCTCGCTGGCGTCGAGCACCAGCACCGCCACCTCGGCCCGGTCGATCGCGGTCGAGGTGCGGAGCGAGGCGTAGTACTCGTGGCCGGACGCCTGGTTGACCCGCCTGCGGATGCCGGCGGTGTCGATGAAGCGCCAGGTGCGGTCGCCCAGCGTGATCAGCTCGTCGACCGGGTCGACCGTGGTGCCGGCGGCGTTGTCGACGACGACCCGGTCCTCCTGGGCGAGCATGTTGAGCAGCGAGGACTTGCCGACGTTGGGCTTGCCGACGATGGCGATGCGGCGCGGTCCGCCGACGTCCTCGAAGGACTGCGCGGGGGTCTCGGGCAGGGCGGCGAGGATCGCGTCGAGCATGTCGCCCGACCCGCGGCCGTGGAGCGCGGAGACGCAGAACGGCTCGCCGAGCCCGAGGTTCCAGAGGCCGTACGCCTCGGCCTCGGTGCGCTGGTCGTCGACCTTGTTGGCGGCGAGGACGACGGGCTTGCCCGACGCCCGCAGGATGCGTACGACGGCCTCGTCGGCGTCGGTGATGCCGACCATCGCGTCGACGACGAAGAGCACGGCGTCGGCCAGCGTCACCGCCACCTCGGCCTGGGCGCGGATGGCCTCGGCCATGCCGCGCGCGTCGGGGTCCCAGCCACCCGTGTCGACCACCGTGAAGGCGCGACCGTTCCAGTTGGCGTCGTAGTAGACCCGGTCGCGCGTGACGCCGGGACGGTCCTCGACCACGGCCTCGCGGCGGCCGATGATCCGGTTGACCAGGGTGGACTTGCCCACGTTGGGGCGGCCCACGACAGCCAGGACGGGGGTCGGGCCGGTCGGCTCGTCTGGACCCGGCTCGACGCTGAGGGCGTCGTACTCACTCATGACTTCTACAGTTCTGTGGAGGGCTCGACGAGCCCGGTGTCGGGGTCGTCATCGGATTGTCCCGCACGGAGGGGCTCGGGCAAGGATCGGCGCGTCAGCGCGAGGGCGCTGTCCAGCTCGGAGAGCATGTGCCCCCGGAGCAACACCGAGGTGGCGCCGACGTGTTCCCGGGTGCGGGGCCACGGCTGCTGTGTCGTCCGCCACGGCCGGCCGAAGACGATGTCGATGTCGCCGCCGCTCGCCGGCAGCGCCTTGGAGCCGTCGCCCGCACGCGTGCCGAGGAGGGTGACCGGCACGACCGGGGCGCCCGTCACGAGCGCGAGGTAGGCCGCACCGTGGTGGAAGCGCCGCAGGTCGCCGTTGCCGCGGGTGCCCTCGGGGAAGATGCCCAGCACTCCCCCGTCGCGGACCACGCGCAGGCCCGGAGCGGATCGCGGCGGGGTCCGCGGCGTAGCGGTCGAGCGGGATCTGCCCGGTGCCGCGCAGGAAGGCCCCGACGAAGCCGTCGAACATCTCCTGCTTGGTCAGCGCGTGCACCGGCCGGGGTGCGAAGGTCGCCAGCATCGGCCCGTCGACGAGGCCGATGTGGTTGGCCGCGAGGATCACGCCACCCTCGGCCGGCACGAGCTCGGCGCGGTGGACGGCGACCGGCCACCGCAGACGCATCACCCGCGCAGCGATCGGGCGCATCACGCCCAGCAGACGGGTCCTGGGGTGCTCGGCACTGCTGAGCGGGAGGTCGGTCCCCGTCACGGGCGGGCCCGGGCGGCCAGAGCCACGATGGCGTCGATGACCTCGTCGAGGGTCTGGTGGGTGCTGTCCACGTGGACGGCGCCGTCGGCCATCGTCAGCGGCGCGGTGGCCCGGCCGGAGTCGATCCGGTCGCGCTCGAGCAAGGACTGCTGGGTGGTGGCCACGTCGGTGCCGCCCTGCTCGGCCGAGCGGCGGACCGCCCGGGCGTCGGGGTCGGCGCTCAGGTAGACCTTGACCTCGGCCTGCGGCCACACCACGGAGCCGATGTCGCGGCCCTCGACCACGATCCCGCCGGAGCCGATCACCTCGCGCTGCAGGTCGAGCAGGCGCGCGCGCACCTCGGGCACGGCGCTGACCGGGCTCACGGCCGCCGTGACGTCCTCGCCCCGGATCTCCACGGAGACGTCGACCCCGTCGACCGTGATGGTGGGCGCCAGCGGGTCGGTGCCCGACGCGATGCGCGGACGGTCGGCGGCGGCCGCGACCGCCGCCTCGTCGCGTACGTCGATGCCCTCGCGCAGCAGCCACCAGGTGATCGCCCGGAACATCGCGCCGGTGTCGAGGTAGCGCAGGCCCAGGCGCTCGGCCACGCCGCGCGAGGTGCTCGACTTCCCCGAGCCGGACGTGCCGTCGACCGCGATGACGAGGGACGGCTGGTCCGGGGGGCTCTCGACGCTGCTCACGGGCGAGAAGGTTACCGGTGGGTCGTCCAGCCGCGGGATTCGAGAGCGGCCAGCAGGTGCTCGGCGCGGCCCTTCTCGACGACGAGCTCCGTGAGCCCGACCGGGCGGCCCGGGTCGTGGTCGATGTGGACGTCCTCGATGTTGACGCCGATCTCGCCGGCGTCGCCGAAGAGGCGCGCCAGCTCGCCGGGGTGGTCGGGCACCGAGACGAAGACCGAGCGGGTCGGACGCGCCGGGCCGCCGTGCTTGCCGGGGATCGCCGCGGTGCCGGCGTTGCCGCGGGCCAGGATGTCGACGAGGTCGGTGCCGGCGCCCGGTCCGGCTCCGGACCCGGCGGCGACCGCGGTCATCAGGGCGTCGAGGTCGGCGCGCACCTCGCCCAGCAGGTCGAGCACGGCGTCTGCGTTGGACTCGAGGATCTGCTGCCACAGGGCGGGGTCGCTGGCGGCCACCCGGGTCACGTCGCGGACGCCCTGCCCGGACAGGGCGAGGTGCTCCGGCGGTGCTGCGGCGAGCCGGCCCGCGACGAGGACGGCGGCCAGGTGGGGCAGGTGCGAGATCCGCGCGACCGCACGGTCGTGCTCGGCGGGGTCCATCAGCAGCGGGGCGGCTCCGCACTCGAGGACGAGCGACTCGACCAGGCCCACCGCGCGCGGGTCAGCCCCCGCGTGGGGCGTCACCGCCCACGGCCGCCCGTCGAAGAGGGCCGCGCTGGCGGCCAGCGGGCCGGAGCGCTCGCTGCCGGCCATCGGGTGCGACCCGACGTAGCGCGCGAGGTCGCTCGCCCGCACCCGGCCGGCCACGGCGGCGAGCGGTGCCGCCTTGACGCTGCCGACGTCGGTGACGACCGCGTCCGTACGACCCAGCGCGTCGACGACGGCGCGGGCGATCTCCGCGGGCGGGACGGCCACCACGACCAGCTGGGGCCGGTCGGCCGCCGTCGCGGCGCGCCCGGCGCCGAGCCCGGTGGCCGTGCGGATGTGCTTCGCGGAGGTGTCGCGCAGCACGACGTCGAGGCCGAGGCGTCGGCACACGAGCGCGATCGACGTGCCGATGAGGCCCGCCCCGACGACCTCGACCGGGCCGGTGAGGGGCGGGAGGACGTCCTCAGTCATGGCTGGTGGTCCGGCTCAGGTCGCGGCGCAGGTTGGCCGCACCGTGCAGGTAGACGTGGGTGACGCTCGCGCGCGGCAGGTCGGTCTCGACGTGCGCCATCAGCCGTACGACGCGCGGCATCGAGCCCTCGATCTCCAGCTCGCGCGCGCACACGAGCGGGACGTCGGAGAAGCCGAGCTGGCGGGCGGCGTACGCCGGGAACTCGCTGACCAGGTCGCTGGTCGCGGTGAAGATGATCGAGATGAAGTCGTCGACGACCAGGTCGTTGGCCGACATCACGTCGGTGACGAGCTCGGCCACCCGGTCGAGCATGTGCTCGCGGGTGTCCTGCTCCAGCTGCGTCGCCCCACGGACTGCCCTCACTGCCACGGGAGAACCCTAGGCCAGCGCGCCCTCAGAGCTGTGCGCTGTCCATCAGCTCGCCCAGCTCGGCCATCGTCAGCTCCCGCATGTCGCCGGCCCGGAGCCGCGCGAGCGTCACCGGCCCGATCTGGGTGCGGGTGAGCCGGCGCACCGGGTGGCCGACGTGCTCGAGCAGCCGGCGCACGATGCGGTTGCGGCCCTCGTGGATCGTCAGCTCGACGATCGAGCGGTTGCTGCCCTCGCGTCGGGGGTCGCCGCCGAGCACCCGCGCCTGCGACACGGTCACCGGTCCGTCGTCGAGGGTCACGCCGGCCAGCAGCTGCCGGACGGTGCGGACGTGCATCTCGCCGTCGACCTCCGCGACGTACGTCTTGTCGACCTCGTACGACGGGTGGGCGAGGTGCTGGGCGAAGTCGCCGTCGTTGGTGAGGATGATCAGGCCCTCGGTGTCCGTGTCGAGCCGGCCGACGTGGAAGAGCCGCTCGGGACGGTCGGCGACGAGGTCGCCCAGGGTGCGACGACCCTCGGGGTCGCTCATCGTCGAGACCACGCCGCGGGGCTTGTTGAGGACGAGGTAGACCTTGTCGCTGATCGGCGGCAGCCGCTTGCCCTCGACGCGTACGACGGCGGTGCGCGGGTCGACCTTGGTGCCGAGCCGGGTGACGATCTCGCCGTCCACCTCGACGAGCCCGTCGAGCATCAGCTCCTCGCACTTGCGGCGGCTCGCGACCCCGGACTGCGCGAGCAGCTTCTGGAGCCGGATGAGCCCGTCCTCGTCGACCTCGGGTCGCTGGGAGGCGGGCTGGGGGTTGTCGGGCTGGTCGTGCGGCCTCATGCGGTCTCGGGGTCCCTGCGGAAGCGCGAGCGCAGCGCGTGGTTTCGTGGGGTGTTCATGCGATCTCGGTCCCGCCGTCGGGTTCGGTGCCCGCACCGCTGTGGGGCGACGGGTGGTGGCCCGACCCGCTGGGTGCGTGGTCCGGCTGCGCCTCGACCGGGGCCGGTGCCTCCGCCGGAGCCGCCTCGGGGGCATCGAGCCCGGCGACGCTGGCGAGCTCGTCCTCGAGGTCGTCCATGTCGGGGAGGTAGGGCGCGAGCTCGGGGAGCTCGTCGATCGAGGTGACGCCGATGCGCTCGAGGAAGTAGGAGGTCGTGCGGTAGAGGTTGGCGCCGCTCTGCTCGTCGTGCCCGGCCTCCTCGACCAGGCCGCGGGTGAGGAGGGTGCGCATCACGCCGTCGACGTTGACGCCACGGATGGCCGAGACGCGGGCCCGGGAGACGGGCTGCTTGTAGGCCACGACGGACAGGGTCTCCAGGGCCGCCTGGGTCAGCCGGGCCTGCTGGCCGTCGAGGACGAACGACTCGACGACACCGGCGTACTCCGGGCGCGAGTAGAAGCGCCAGCCCCCGGCGACCGACCTGAGGTCGAAGCCGCGGCCCTGCTCGGCGTACTCGGCCGCGAGTGCCTGGAGCGCCTGCTCGACGTCGTCCACCGGGTGGCCGACGACGGAGGCCAGGCGCACCTTGTCGAGGGCCTCGTCGGAGACCATCAGGATCGCCTCGAGCGCGGGGCGCAGCTCGGCGACGGCCACCGCCAGGGTGTCGACGTCGGTCTCGGGCTGGTCGTTCACTCGTCCTCCACGGGTGCATCCTCGTCGGCCGGCGGCGCGCCGTCGAATTCGTCGGTGATCTCGACGTCGCCGTCCTCGGCTCCGGTCCAGCGCACGGTCAGCTCGCCCAGCGGGGTCACCTGGTCGAAGGACACCGATCCCTCGCGGAAGAGCTCGAGGAGCGACAGGAAGCGGGCGACCGTGGTGAGGCGGTCGGGAGAGTCGCCGCAGAGGGCGCGGAACGTCATCGTGCCGCTGCGCCGCAGCCGGTCGGCGACGATCTGGCCCTGCTCGCGGACGCTCACCCTGGCTGCGTGGATGTGCTGGAGGGAGACCTCGAGCACGGGCTTGGGCTCCATCGCCCGGGCGGCGAGCTGGGCGAACTGCTCGAGGCCGATCCCGATCAGCACGTCCGGCAGGAGCGTCGCGTAGCGCTCCTCCATCCCGACGGCACGGGGGTGGCTGAGGGACTCCGACGCGAGCCGCTCCTGCAGCACCGAGGCGACCTGCTTGAAGGCGCGGTACTGCATGAGCCGGGCGAAGAGCAGGTCGCGCGCCTCCAGCAGCGCGAGGTCCTCCTCGTCCTCGACGTCGCCCTGCGGCAGCAGCCGGGCCGCCTTGAGGTCGAGGAGGGTGGCCGCCACGACGAGGAACGACGTCGTCACCTCGAGGTCCCAGGCGCCGCCGATGGCCTTCACGTGGGCGATGAACTCGTCGGTCACCTGCGAGAGCGCGACCTCGGTGATGTCGAGCTTGTGCTTGGCGATCAGGCCGAGCAGGAGGTCGAAGGGACCCTCGAAGTTGTCCAGGCGTACGGCGAAGGCCGGCGCCTCGCTGCCGGGCTCGAGCGCGCCGGCAGCGAGGTCGGTGGTGGCGCTCACTCGTCGAGCAGCCGCTGCACCAGGGGGCTGTCGGCGCCGGTGGCCTCCAGGTCGGCGAGCACGAGCGCGAGCGCCTCGCGCACGAGCCGGCCGCGGTCGACCGCGAGGCCGTGGCGACGCAGGGTCAGCCGGGCGTGCTCGATGTCGAGCAGCTCGTCGGAGGTGACGTAGACGGTCATCTTCTCGTCGTGGCGGACCCGGCCGCTCGGGCGCTTCAGGCCGGCGTCGACCGTCTCGGCGTCGTCAGCGACGGCGCGCACGCGCCGCGGGCGCTGCTCGGGAGCGGGCTGGTCGCCGTCGACTGTCGGCCGGAACAGGTCGTCCGCGGCCGGCATGCTCACTCGGCGGGCCACCGGGTGAGCACCTCCTTGGCCAGCTGGCGGTAGGCGCTGGCGCCGGTCGACGACGAAGCGTACGACGTGATCGGCTCGCCGGCGACGGTGGCGTCGGAGAACTTCACGGTGCGGCGGATGACGGTGTGGAAGACGGTGTCGCCCCAGGCCGAGACGAGCCGCTCCATCACCTCACGGCTGTGGAGCGTGCGCCCGTCGAACATCGTGCCGAGCACGCCGTCGATCTCGAGCTTGGGGTTGAGCCGCTCGCGGACCTTGTCGATCGTGGTCTTGAGCAGGGCCACGCCACGCAGCGCGAAGTACTCGCACTCGAGCGGCACGATCACGCTGTGGGAGGCGGTCAGGGCGTTGACGGTCAGCAGGCCGAGCGAGGGCTGGCAGTCGATGAGGATGATGTCGTAGTGCTCGAGCGCCGGGGCGAGCACCCGCTGGAGGGTCTGCTCGCGGGCCACCTCGTGCACCAGCTGCACCTCGGCTGCGGACAGGTCGATGTTGGAGGGCAGCAGGTCCATGCCCTCGATCCCGGACCCGACGATGACGTCGCCGAGCTTCGTCTCGCGGTCCATCAGCAGGTTGTAGATGGTCATGTCCATCTCGTGGGGGTTGAGCCCCAGGCCGACCGACAGCGAGCCCTGCGGGTCGAAGTCGACGAGCAGCACCTTGCGACCGAGCTCGGCGAGCGAGGCGCCGAGATTGATCGTCGACGTGGTCTTGCCGACGCCGCCCTTCTGGTTGCACATCGAGATCACGCGCGCGTTGCCGTGCCGGGTCAGCGGGGTCGGCTCCGGGAAGTACGGCATCGGCCGGCCGGTCGGGCCCATGGGGGCGTCGAGCGCCGTGGCGCCGGTCGCGGACACGATGGGCTCTTCGACGGTGCTGCGTGCGAAGGGCAGCGGCTGGGTCACGGATGGCTCGTCTCGGGGGAAGGTCGACGGTGCGGGCGCGTGACGAGGTCGGTACATCGGCGGCATCTCGGAGGCACTGCTACCGAACCCGGGACCACTGAACCCTGCACCACTCATGTCCGCTCCTTCTCGCGTCTGCCTGGGCTCCGATTGGAACACGCCGAGAGCATCAAACTTTGTCGACACGTCGACAGTTCGACGACCGGCTCCGCGCGGACTGTAGGGGCGCGGCGACGACCCTCACCAACACCGACCGCTGAACCCACAGGCAGACGTCTGGATCTGTGCACGGACCCCCGGTCCCCTGCACAGGTCGAGCGCCCCTGTGGAAAGGCTGTGCAGCTGGAGGTGTGCCGGATGCAGGTGCGGCGGGAGTCGCCGAGACCGGCATCGCGCCGACGCCGCGACACCCGGGCGGTCACTCCTCCGGGCTCACCCGACCTGGCCGACGCCGTCGCAGCCGTCCAGCTGACGACCGTTGCGGGCCACCGCGTCGTAGGCGTCGAGGTCGCGCACCCCGTCCTGCCACATGGACAACCACATCTCGGTGGCTTTCTCGGGCGACAGCGAGCCGAGACGCATCATGTCCATGTGCTCGACGTGCTGGTCCCACGTGTCGATGGACGTGGTTGCCGCGCGGACGACAGCGACCTGTGCGGCGACCTGGCGCGCGCAGGCCGGAAGCGCACGTGCCCCGGGCGCCAGGAGGGCGGGGTTCGGGCAGTCCACACCCTGGCGCCGCAACGTCGCGACTCCGTCGCGGAACGCCGCGATGTGGCGCCGGGCTCCCAGCCTCGTGCGCTCCCAGAAGTCTGTCGCCTGCTGGAGGGTGATCTCCCCGACGACCAGCTGGTTCATGGCGCCGACGTGCACGCCCCACTGCTCGAGAGCAGGCTCCGCTGCGTCCAGCGAACCCTGGAGCGTGCGGGCGGCGCTGGCACAGCGCAGGAGCCGGGTGCGTCCCGGGTGTTCGTGCGAGGAGCCATCCGCTCCCGGAGCTCGCGCTCTCTGCCGACATGGTGCCGGGCTGCCGGCTGTCCCGCGCCAGACTTGACTCTTCGGTCGCGTCGATCTCGGCGTCCTCACCGGTGAAAGCGCCCCAGATCAGCACCAGGACCAGGCAGGTGACGATGCCGAGGAGGAACGTGCCAGCCAGGGCAGCCGCGCCCCGACGCTCGAACGACGACTCGTCCAGCCATCCGCTTTCCTCGTCGGTCCCGTCCCAGGGATCGTCGTCCTCGTAGCCCTGCACGTCCTGCGTGGGGTCGCCGTCCGGGTCGGACTCGGACTCGTGCTGCTGCTCGCCGTCGAGCGGGTCTTCGTCGCGCATGCCTCCACCTCCTGGAACCCGCGCCTTCTCTCGGGACGCTAGACACCGTGCACGTCGACCGCGTCGCCGATGTGTGGTACTTCGGAGGTCATCTCCACCCCTGCGGGTGGTCCAGGCTCCCTCAGCCCAGGCGTCGCATCGCCGTCGTCGCCAGCACCAGCTCGCCCGCCTCGTCGGTGGCGTCGCAGTCCACGACCGCCTCGATCACCCAGTCGTGGTGGTCCTCGGGGTCGTGGATCGTCTGGCGTACGTCGCGCAGCCGCGAGGTCGTGCCCTCCTCGGCCCCGACGGGCTCGCCGATGCGCTCCTCCCCCACCACCAGCAGGTCGGGTCCGCGGGCGTCGCCGTCGGTCAGCACCGTGTCGTGCTCGGCGTAGTAGGCCTCGATGGCCGCGTCCCAGACCGAGCGGCCGACGACCACCTCGCGCGGCGGGTCGGTGCGGTCGGCAGCAGCCCGCTCGAGGCGGATCAGCACGTCGAGGTCGTCGCGCGCGACCGCGTCGACGCGGGCCCACATCGCGTTGCGGAGCATGACCCGGAAGGGCCGCTCCTGCCGGGACAGCGGTCGCGGCGGGGGCGGCGGCTCGTGGTGGGCGACCGCGCTGGAGGCGTGGTCGGGGTCCGACAGCGCCTCCCACTCGTCGAGGAGCGAGGAGTCGGTCTGGCGCACCGTCTCCCCCAGCCACTCGATGACGTCCTCGACCTCGGGCGCGTGGTGCGCGTCGGGCACGGAGTTGCGCAGCGTCCGGTAGGCGTCGGTGAGGTAGCGCAGCACCAGGCCCTCGGAGCGGGCGAGCTGGTAGCGACCGACGAAGTCGGTGAACCCCATGCCGTGCTCCCACATCTCGCGCACGATCGACTTCGGCGAGAGCGCGTCGTCGGGGAGCCACGGGTGGGTCTGGCGGTAGGTCTCGTAGAGCGCCTCGAGGAGCTCGCGCAGCGGCTGCGGCCAGGTGATCTCCTCCAGCAGCGCCATCCGCTCGTCGTACTCCAGCCCGTCAGCCTTCATCTCGCCGATCGCGTCGCCGCGCGCGGCGTGCTGCTGCGCCATCAGGATCTGGCGCGGCGCCTCGAGGACGGCCTCGACGATCGAGACCACGTCGAGGGCGTACGTCTCCGACTCGGGGTCGAGCACGTCGAAGGCGGCCAGCGCGAAGTGGGCCAGCGGCTGGTTGAGGGCGAAGTTGTCGGGCAGGTCGACCGTCATCACGAACCGGCGGCCGTGCTCGTCGACCTCGGGCAGCCGGGTCACGATGCCGGTGCGCACGAGCGAGCGCGACAGGCGCAGGGCGCGGCGGGCGAGCCGCAGCTGCCCGCGGCGCTCCTCGTGGTTGTCGGTGACCAGGCCGCGCAGCACCGCGAAGGCGTCCTCCTCGCGGGACACGACGTTGACGAGCATCGCGTTGTCGACCTTCATCCGGCTCTGCAGCCGCTCCGGCACGCCTGCGACGAGCTTGTCGAAGGTCTGCTCGGTCCACACCACCGTGCCCTCGGGCGCCTTCTTGAGCTGCGCCTTGGACTTCTTCTTGCCGGCGGCCTGGCGGGCGGCGATCTTCGCCTTCGCCTGCTCGTTCTCGATCACGAAGTCGGGCGCCTGCACGACGACGTAGCCGGCCGTGTCGTAGCCCGCGCGGCCCGCACGGCCCGCGATCTGCTGGAACTCCCGCGTCCGGAGCACCCGCTGCTTGGTGCCGTCGAACTTGGCCAGGCCGGTGAAGAGCACCGTGCGGATCGGCACGTTGATGCCGACGCCGAGGGTGTCGGTGCCGCAGATGACCCGCAGCAGCCCGGCCTGGGCCAGCGTCTCCACGAGCCGGCGGTACTTCGGGAGCATCCCGGCGTGGTGGACGCCGATGCCGCTGCGGACCAGCCGCGAGAGCGTCTTGCCGAAGCCGGCGCCGAAGCGGAACGCCCCGATCTTCTCGGCGATCGCGTCCTTGTCGACCTTGGGCCCGCCGCCGGACGACCCGATCCGGGACTTGAGCAGGTTGGTGGCGTGCTCGACCGCGGCGGCCTGGGTGAAGTGGACGACGTAGACGGGGTCCTGGCCCGTCGTCACCAGCTCCTCGAGCGTGTCGTCGAGCGGCTCCATCGACCAGCGGAAGCTCAGCGGGACCGGACGCTCGGCGTCGTCGACGACGACGGTGTCACGGCCCGTACGGCGCTTCAGGTCCTCGACGAAGAAGGAGACGTCGCCCAGCGTCGCCGACATCAGCAGGAACTGCGCGTCGAGCAGCTCGAGCAGCGGCACCTGCCACGCCCAGCCGCGGTCGTGCTCGGAGTAGAAGTGGAACTCGTCCATCACGACCAGCCCGACGTCGGCCGAGCGGCCCTCGCGCAGCGCGATGTTGGCCAGCACCTCGGCCGTGCAGCAGATGATCGGGGCGTCGGGGTTCACCGCCGCGTCGCCGGTGAGCATCCCGACGTTGTCCGCGCCGAAGACCTCGATGAGGGCGAAGAACTTCTCGCTCACCAGCGCCTTGATCGGCGCGGTGTAGAAGCTCACCTTGTCCTGGGCGAGCGCCGCGGCGTGGGCGCCGATCGCCACCAGCGACTTCCCGGACCCGGTCGGGGTGGCGAGGATGACGTGGTTGCCGCCGAGCAGCTCGATGACCGCCTCGTCCTGGTGCGGGTAGAGCTCGAGGCCCTGGTCGGCGACCCAGCCGGCGAAGGCGTCGTACACCGCGTCGGGGTCCGTGCCGGTCGGGACCCGGGTGTCGAGTCTCGCAGTGGCATCCGGCATGACTCGATCCAACCACCCGCCGGTATCGCGGCCGGAGCCGAGGCGCAACCGCGGTGAAACCAGCGGGGCGCACGCTCGTCCCATGACCACACACCACCAGCAGCCCGCCGTCCGGGCGAACGGGCTCGTCAAGCAGTTCGGCGACCACCGCGCCGTCGACGGGATCGACCTCGAGGTCCACCGCGGCGAGGTCTTCGGCGTCCTCGGCCCCAACGGCGCCGGCAAGACCACCATGCTCAAGATGCTCGCCACCCTCCTCCCCATCGACGGCGGGACCGCGCGAGGTCTTCGGCCACGACGTCAGCACCGAGCCCCACCTCGTACGCCAGCTGATCGGCGTCACCGGGCAGTTCGCCTCGGTCGACGAGAACCTCACCGCCACCGAGAACCTCTGGCTGTTCGCCCGTCTGCAGGGCCTCGGGCGCACCGAGGCACGCCGGCGCGGGGCGCACCTGCTCGAGCAGTTCGACCTCACCGAGGCGGCCAGCAAGCCGATCTCGGCGTTCTCCGGCGGCATGCGTCGGCGCCTCGACCTCGCCGCGAGCCTGATCACCCGTCCGCCGCTGATCTTCCTCGACGAGCCCACCACCGGGCTCGACCCGCGCACGCGTGGCCAGATGTGGGACACGATCCGCGAGCTCGTCACCGAGGGCAGCACCGTCCTGCTGACCACGCAGTACCTCGACGAGGCCGACCAGCTCGCCGACCGCATCGCGGTGATCGACCACGGCCGCAAGGTCGCCGAGGGCACCGCCGACGAGCTCAAGTCGTCGGTCGGGCGCTCCACCCTGCAGCTCCAGCTCGTCGACGCCGCCGACCTCGCGGCCACCGCCGAGCTCACCGAGCAGCTCCTCGGCGAGGCCCCGGTGCTCACCCCCGAGACCCGGCGGGTCACCGTCGCCGCTCCAGCGCACCGACCAGTCGGTCGACCTCCTCGTCGCGCTGCGCGACCGCGGCGTCGCCATCGAGTCGGTGACCGTGCAGAAGCCCTCGCTCGACGAGGTGTTCCTCGCCCTCACCGGCCACGACACCGGCCAGGACGACGCCGAGACCGCCGACGACGCCACCAGCACGACACGCCCAGATGGAGGCATCGCGATGACCACCACCCAGCTCCCCGTCCCCGTCTCGCCGGAGATCCGCTCGACCTCCCGACGCGCGTCAGCCTGGCCGACACGTTCTCGCAGACGATGACCCTCGCCTGGCGGGCCACGGTCAAGATGCGCCGCAGCCTCGAGGTGATGTTCGACGTCACCATCCAGCCGCTGATCTTCACCGCGATGTTCGCCTACATCTTCGGCGGCGCGATCGCCGGCGACGTGGCCAGCTACCTGCCGCTCATCATCCCCGGCCTGATCGGCCAGACGGTCCTCACGGCGTGCGTCGCCACCGGCGTACAGCTGCGCACCGACCTCGACTCGGGTGTCTTCGACCGCTTCAAGGTGCTCCCGATCGCCCGCATCGCCCCGCTCGCCGGCCCGATGGTCGCCGACATGCTGCGCTACTTCATCGCCGCGGTCCTCACCTTCACCGTGGGCATCGCCATCGGCTACCGCCCCGGCGGCGGGTTCGCCGGCGTCGCCGGCGCCGTGCTCCTCGCCGTCGTCGCCGGCTGGTCGCTGGCCTGGATCTTCACGTTCTTCGGCCTGGTCGGACGCAACGCCCAGGGCGTGCAGGGCATCTCGCTGCTCGTGATGTTCCCGCTGACGTTCCTGTCCAACGCGTTCGTCCCGACCGACACGATGCCGCGCCCGCTCGAGGCGTTCGCCGAGGTCAACCCCGTCTCCCTCGTCATCACCGCCCTGCGCGACCTCGCCAACGACGGCCAGGTGACCGAGCGCGGTCGGCTGGGCGCTCCTGGGCTGCGCCGTCGTGGTGGGGATCTTCGCCCCGCTGTCGGTGCGCCGCTTCAGGAAGATGTGAGCCAGGCGCGCCGCAACCGGTCCACGACCTCGGCGGCACCCGGCTGGCAGGTCCGGTCCGGGACGGTCGGCGAGCTCCTCGACGAGCTCGCTCGATCCGTCCGGGCAGCGGCCGCCTCGGCCAGCTCGACCATCGGCTCCCACGACATGACCGGGATGCTGCGGTTGTAGGCCCACCGGTGGGCGATCGCCAGCAGGCGTACGCCGTCCTCGTGCCGCTGCTGCGGGCCGAACCGCAGGACCCAGGCCGACAGCGGCGACCAGCATGACGCCGTTGAGGGGCAGGTCGGCGAACCACAGCGATCCGTCGGGCAGCCCGTCGCCCGGCCTGCATGAGGGTGTCGCGCAGCTCGTCCGCCCGCGGATCCGTGTCGCCCGTCCCGTGCCGGGCCCGTGCCACGAGTGCCGCCGACGCGGCGAGCATCAGCCACGGGTTGACGCCGGCCTCGGGGTCGGCGTCCGCCACCATCGTCACGATGTCGTCGTAGCGCCGGATCGCACCCGCGTGGTCGCCGCGGGCGAGCGAGAGCTCGGCCTGGGCGGTCTGCCAGGTCAGCCGGGCGCCCATCTGGGCGGTCTCCCCGTCCGGCTCACCGAGCTCCTCGAGCATCGCCGCCGCCCGGTCGAGGTCGCCGTCGAGCAGCGGCGAGATCGCCGTAGCCACCCGCAGGCTGTACGCGTCGGTCTGCGAGTGCACGCGGGCGAGCAGCGGCCAGGCGATCTCCGCGTGCTCGGCGGCGCGGTGGTGCTCACCCACGGCCATCGCCAGCTGGCTGAGCTCGGCGTGCAGCGAGGCGGTGAGGTAGGGCGGCAGCGGGCCGAGTGCCAGCGCCTGCTCGGCCCGCGCCCGTGCGGCCTCCACGTCGCCGATGTTCTCGGAGACGATCGCCGCCCACATGAGCAGGCCGCCCGCCTGCGCCGTCCGCTCCTGCTGGGCCGCGACGTCGGCGATCCGCGCCGCAGTGTCCGCCGGCTCGGTCGCCACGTGGACCGTGTACCCGATGAGACCCCACATCCCGACGGGCCGGTCCCCCTGCAGCAGCAGGTCCCGGAGCCCGCCGAGGTCAGCGCCCGGCATCCAGCCGAGGTGGACCATCAGCACCCCGGCCGCCTCCTGGGCGTGCCGGACCGACTCGGCGGGCACCTCCCAGCCCGTCAGCAGCTCGGTGGCCGGGTCGCAGACCGCGAAGATCCGGGGCTGGTCGCCGGTGATCGTCCAGAGGCTGCCGAGCAGGGCGGTCAGGCGGGCCACCACGTCCCGGTCGCCGACGGCCAGGGCGTCCCGCAGCACATCGGTGAGGTTGTTCTGCTCGCGGACCAGGACGTCCACCAGGTCGACCTGGTCGTCGGCGATGACCAGGTCGGCGGAGCGGTCCGCCAGGTCCAGCGCCCAGCGGCGCCGGGCGGCGACGGCGTCGTCGTGCTCACCCGCGGCAGCCAGCCGGGACGCGGCGTACTCCCGGATCGTCTCCAGGGCCCGGAACCGGGAGCTCCTCCCGTCCTCGCCCATCCCGAGGAGGGACTGCTCGACCAGCGCGTCGACCAGGTCGGGGCCGTCGGGTCCGAGCACCGCGGTCGCCGTCGAGCGGTCGATCCCGTCCTGGAACACCGACAACCACGCGAGGGCGCGCTGCTCATCACCCGCCAACAGGTCCCACGACCACGCGATCACGGCCTCGAGGGTGCGGTGGCGCTCGGGGGTGCTGCGGTCGCTGCTGCGCAGCGCCGCGAACCGGTCGTCCAGGGCTGCCGCGACCTCGGTCACGGTCATCGTGCGCACGCGGGCGGCGGCCAGCTCGACGGCGAGCGGCAGTCCGTCGAGCCGCTCGACGACCGCGCGCACCGGTGCCGGGTCGAGCACCGCGTCCGGACGCGCGGCCGAGGCGCGGCGCACGAAGAGCTCCTCCGCGTCGCTGGCCGAGAGCTGGCTGAGCGGCATCGCGCGCTCGGCGGCGAGCCGGAGCGGCGCGCGGCTGGTGGCGAGGACCCGGAGGTCGCGGGTGGTCGCGAGGAGGAAGGCCACCAGGGCCGCGACGGGCTCGAGCACGTGCTCGCAGTTGTCGAGCACGAGGAGCGTCGGCCCCGCATCGAGCTCCTGCGCGACCCGACCGCGTACGTCGGCCTGCTGCGCCGGTGTCAGCACCGGCCTCGTCGTCACCGATCCGCGCACGCCGAGACTCGCACCGACGGCCGCCACCACGTCGTCGCCGGCGCCCACGCCCACCAGCTCCACCACGCGCACGTGTGGCAGGGTCGACTCGCGGGCCAGTGCCTGCGCCACGCTGGTCTTGCCGATCCCGCCCGGACCGAGCACGGTCACCAGGCGCGAGGACGCGAGGGCGGCCCGGAGCCGGGTCAGGTCCGCCTCGCGCCCGAGCAGCCCGGCGCCGTCGTAGCGCAGCCCCGTACGCACCGGGTCGTCGGCGGCCAGCAGCTCGCGGTGCAGGTGCTGGAGCTCCGGCGCGGGGTCCACGCCCAGACGCTCGGCGAGATCCGCGCGGTAGGCCTCGTAGCGGCCGAGCGACACAGCGGGACCGCCGATCGCCGCCATGGTGCGCAACAGGTCGATCAGCACCCCGGAGTCGTCGACCCAGCGCTCGGCAGCTGCCTCGAGGAAGGGCAGGGCGTCGGTGTGCCGGCCCTGCCGGGCGAGCGCGCGGCCCAGGACGTCGTCGGCGACCAGGAGCGTCCGCGCGGCGAGCGCCCGGAGCCGGGCGAGCGGGCCGGTCGCGTCGTCCTGCGCAGGCTCGGGCCACGAGCGGGCCAGCTCGGCCAGCTCCGCCGCCCGCACGGCGTCACCCGACCGGAGCGCCTCTCGTGCCTCGCCGACCTGGAGGCCGAGGGCCAGGACGTCGACCTCGTCGGGCTCCAGGCCGAGCCGGTAGCCGCTCCCGGTCAGGTCGACCACGTGCACGGAGGTCGCGGCGCGGAGCCGGGAGACCAGCACCTGCAGCGCCTTGCCCGGTGTCGCCGGCGGGTCGTCGTCCCACACCTGCTCGACCAGCTGGGCCACGGCCAGACCGCGAGGCTCCAGGACGAGTGCGGCGAGCAGCGCCTGCGGGCGGGCGCCGACCAGGGGCGTGCCGTCCCAGGTGGGCGGCCCGAGCAATCGCAGGCGGACAGTCACTCCCGGGCCCGGGGATGGGCCGTGGCGAAGACCTCGCGGAGGTTGTCGACCGTGACGAGCGTGTAGACCTGCGTGGTGGTGACCGACGCGTGACCGAGCAGCTCCTGCACGACACGCACGTCGGCGCCGCCGTCGAGCAGGTGGGTCGCGAACGAGTGCCGCAGGGTGTGGGGCGACACCGACGCCGTCACCCCGGCCCGCTCCGCGGTCTTCACCAGCACCGCCCAGGCGCTCTGGCGCGAGAGCCGGCCGCCACGCGAGTTCACGAACATCGCCGGTCCGCCGCGTCCGGTGCCGACCAGCTCGGGACGGGCCCGGGTGAGGTAGGCGGCGACCGCCTCGCGGGCGTAGCCGCCCACCGGCACCAGTCGCTCCTTGCCGCCCTTGCCGCGCAGGAGGACCGTGCCGTCGACCGCGTCGAGGTCGTCGACGTCGAGCCCGACCGCCTCGGAGATGCGGGCACCCGTCCCGTAGAGCAGCTCGAGCAGCGCCCGGTCGCGCAGCGCCAGGAGCGTGTCGGGGGCGCCGGCGGCCTCGAGGATCGCCTCGACGTCGGACAGCGGGAGCGCCTTCGGCAGCCGCTTGGCGGGCGTGGGCGGCTTCACCGCCGCGGCCGGGTCGGCGGCGGCGAGCCCGTCGGAGACGGCGAACTTGTGGAAGCCGCGGACCGCGACGACCGTCCGGGCCGCCGACGTCGCGCTCAGCGGCGGGTGGCCCTCGCTCCCCTCCCTGAGGCTGACCAGGAACGCGGCCACCGTCTGCTCGGTGACCGCGTCCAGGTCGTCGATGCCCTGGGTGGCGAGGAACTCGTCGTAGCGGCCCAGGTCGCGCCGGTAGGAGCTGAGCGTGTTGGCCGCCAGCCCGCGCTCGACCGTGAGGTGGTCGAGGTAGGTGCGTACGGCGCGGCCCAGCGTCACCCCGCCGGTCAACAGGTCGTCATCCCAGGATGGTGTCGAGTCCCACCGACTCGATGCCGACCGCGTCGCCGACGGGGCCGTTGGTGAGCTGGCCGGCGTGGGTGTTGAGGCCGAGCGCCAGGCTGTGGTCGTCGCGCAGCGCCTGGGTCCAGCCCTTGTCGGCGAGCGCCACCGCGTAGGGCAGCGTCGCGTTGGTGAGGGCGTACGTCGAGGTGTTGGGCACCGCGCCCGGCATGTTGGCCACGCAGTAGAAGACCGAGTTGTGGACCTCGTACGTCGGGTCGTCGTGCGTGGTGGCGTGGGAGTCCTCGAAGCAGCCGCCCTGGTCGATCGCGATGTCCACGAGCACCGAGCCCGGCTTCATCCGCGAGACCAGCTCGTTGGTGACCAGCTTGGGAGCCGCTGCACCCGGGATCAGCACCGCACCGATCACCATGTCGGCCTCCATCACCTGCTGCTCGATCGCGAGCTTGGAGGAGGCGAGGCCGTGGACCCGGTTGTTGTAGCGCCAGAACGACATCCGGAGCTTGTCGAGGTCGGTGTCGAGCAGGGTCACGTCGGCACCCATGCCGAGCGCGATGTTGGCCGCGTTCTGGCCCGAGACGCCGGCACCGATGATCACGACCTTGGCGTTGGCCACGCCGCCGACGCCGCCCATCAGGACGCCACGACCCCCTTGGGCCTTCATCAGCGAGTAGGCGCCGACCTGGGGCGCCAGGCAGCCGGCGACCTCCGACATCGGGTAGAGCAGCGGCAGCCCGCCCGAGGGCAGCTGCACGGTCTCGTAGGCGATGGCGGTCACCTTGCGCGCCATCAGCTCGTCGGTCAGCGGCTTGTCCGCGGCGAGGTGGAGGTAGGTGAAGAGGGTCTGGCCCTCCCGCATCCGGTGGTACTCCTCGGCGACCGGCTCCTTGACCTTCATGATCATGTCGGCCGTGCCCCACACGTCGTCGGCGGTGTCGAGCATCGTGGCGCCCGCCGCGACGTACTCGGCGTCGGGGATCAGCGATCCCTCGCCCGCGGTCTTCTGCACGAGGACCTCGTGCCCGTGCTGGACCAGCTCGTGCACGCCGATGGGGGTCAGGGCCACGCGGTACTCGCGGTTCTTGACTTCCTTGGGTACGCCGACCTTCATGCCTCACTCCTACGTGATGAAAGAGGGGCCACGGGTGTGGCTCGCCTCACAGCGGGAGCGAGACTACTCCCGGAGGCGCTCAGCCGCCGTCCAGGGCCCCGCGCTGCCGGAGGACGGCGTACGCCAGCACGGCCTGGGCCAGCGGACCCTGCCGCACCCGGCCCTCGAGCACCGCCTCCAGCAGGTCGGCCATGGGTGCCCGGAAGCGCTGCATCTCGGCCTCCTCGTGGCGCATCTCGAAGTCGCCGCGCGGGGCGTGGGACAGGCCGCGGGCCAGGAAGATGTCGTGCACCTCGTCGCTGATCCCGGCACTCCCGTAGGTGCTCAGCAGGAGCCGCCAGTCCGAGGCCTCGAGCTCCACCTCCTCGCGCAGCTCGCGCTTCGCGGTCTCGACGGCCGGCTCGTCACCCGCGTCCTTGAGGCCGGCCGGCAGCTCGACGAACTCGTGACCGCTGGTGTGGCGGTACTGCCGCAGCAGCACGACCCGCTCCTCGTCGTCCACGGCCAGGACGATGACGGCCCCGGGGTGCTCCAGGCTGAGCCGGCTGAACTCCTCGGGGTGCCCGGGGCGGGTGATCACGTCCTCGCGCAGCGCGACCACCCAGCCGTCGCGGTGCAGGTCGCGGCTCGACACCACGGGCCAGGACATCGGCCTGTCGGCGAGCGGCTCGGCAGGAGTTTCTGCGGGCCCGGCTGCGGGCGGGGTCGACATGCCCCGCACGCTAGCGCGGATGGACACGGTCGGTACGGTCAGGCGCATGAGTGAGCGCAGCGAACGAATCATCCAGTACAGGGCGACATGTGCCTCATGCGCGCACGGAGCGAAGCGAGTACGTGCATGAGCCTTTCGACCCTCACCCAGCACGAAGCAGCGACCCGCTCGGCCCTCATCGAGGTGCAGCGCTACGACATCGCGGTGGACATGACCGGGCTGCTCGAGGGCGAGGTCTTCGCCTCGACGAGCACCATCACCTTCACCTGCAGCGAGCCCGGCGCGACCACCTTCGTGGACGTCGCCATGGACGTCGGCCGGGCGACCCTCAACGGTGTGGACGTCGACGTCTCGCAGGCCGCCGACGGGCGCCTGCCGCTGCCCGCGCTCGCTGCCGACAACGTCCTCGTCGTCGAGGCCAGCACCACCAACACCGCCACCGGCGAAGGCATCCTGCGCACGGTCGACCCCACCGACAAGCTCGTCTACGTCTGGACCAGCCTCGAGCCCGACGAGGCCCGCCGCGTCTGGGCCTGCTTCGACCAGCCCGACCTCAAGGCACCGCACCGCTTCGTGGTGACGGCGCCGTCCTCGTGGGTCGTCACGTCCAACGGCGCGCCGGAGTCGATCGACGACGCCGAGGGCACGGACGCCCGGGTGTGGACCTACCCCGACACCCCGCGCCTGTCGACGTACGTCGTCGTCGTGAACGCCGGGCCGTTCCACGAGGTGCGCCGCCAGCACGACGGCTACGACCTCGGGTTCTACTGCCGCCAGTCGCTCGTGCCGGTCCTCGAGCGCGACCTCGACGAGCTCGTCACCCTCACCCGCCAGGGCCTCGCGTTCTTCGGCGAGCGCTTCGCCTTCCCGTTCCCGCAGGCGCGCTACGACCAGGTCTTCGTGCCCAACCTCGGCGGCGCGATGGAGAACTGGGGCTGCGTGACCTACGGCGACGGCCAGCTGTTCCGCACGCCCCCGACCCACGCGCAGCGCAGCGTCAGGGCCGAGTTCATCTTCCACGAGATGGCGCACATGTGGTTCGGCGACCTGGTCACCATGCAGTGGTGGGACGACCTCTGGCTCAACGAGGCGTTCGCGTCCTGGGCCGCCAACTGGGGCATGGCCGGGTCCTCGGAGTTCACCGAGCAGTGGGCGACCTTCCTGGCGTTGTCCAAGCGCACCGCCTACGAGATGGACATGAGCCCGGCCAGCCACCCCATCCGCAGCGAGGTCGCCGACGTCTCCGCCGCGATGGCCAACTTCGACGCGATCACCTACGTCAAGGGCCAGAGCGTCCTGCACCAGCTCGTCGCCTACATCGGCGAGGACGCCTTCGTCGAGGGGCTGCGCGACTACTTCAGCCGCTTCGCCTTCTCCAACACCCGCCTCGACGACCTCATGGACTGCTACTCGCGCGCCTCGGGCCGCGACCTCTCGGCCTGGACCAAGGCGTGGCTCGACGAGGCCGGCACCGACGTGATCTCGCTCGTCGGTGACGAGCTCGTCGTCGAGACCAACGACGACCAGGAGCCGCGTCCCCACCACCTCGACATCGCGGTCTTCGACACCTCCGGCGACGAGCTGGTGGCGGTGGGCCGCTCCTCGCACGAGATCACCGGGTCGCGCACCCCCGTCGCGCTCCCCGCAGGTGAGCTGCGGCTCGTCAACGCGGGCGACTACACGTTCGCGGCCGTCAAGCCCGACGCCACCTCGCTGGAGCAGATGCTGGCGCGGATCGACCAGTTCACCGACCCGCTCGACCGTGCCCTCGTCGGCGCCACCGCCGGGCAGCTGCTGCTGCTGGGCGACGTCGCCCCGCGCGACGTCTCGGCCGCCCTGACCCGCGCGCTGGCCTCGGAGACCAGCCCCGCCCTCATCGAGCCGTTCCTCGGCCAGGCGCTGCAGGTCGCCGACCGGTGGGCGCCGGCCCCCGAGTCCCCCGGCCTGCTGCGCAACCTCGCCGACGCGGTCGTCGGGCTCGTCGACGTCCCCGACGCCCGGCAGGCGGCGCTCCGTACGCTCGCCGCCTCCGCCTCGACCGACGCGCACTGGGCCGTCCTCGACGAGGCCGCCGCGCAGGCGACCGACCTCGACCTCGCCTGGCGGATCCTCGTACGCCGCTCCGAGCTCGGCGACTACGACGAGGATCGCGTCGGTCGGCTGCTCGAGTCCGACCCCGATCCCGACGCCGGCATGCGCCGCCTCGCGGTGCTGGCCGCACGTCCGGACGCCGATGCCAAGGAGGAGGTCTGGCGGGCGTTCTTCGTCGACTACGCGGTGCCCGCGAGCCGCGAGACCCTCGTCCTCGGCTCGACCTTCTGGCGTCCCGGCCAGGCCGAGCTGCTCGCGCCGTTCACGCACCGCTACCTCGACGAGCTCCACACGCTCAAGGGCGGGCTGCTCAACCAGGGGCTCACGATCCGCGCGATGTACCCCCTCGGTGCGGGCGACGAGTCGTTCCTCGACGCCGCCGAGGCCGCCGCCGACGACGCCAGCCTGATGTCGTACGCCCGCAACCAGCTCCGCTCGAACTCGTTCGTGCTGCGCCGGATCCTGCAGGCCCGCCAGCTCTGATCTCGCTGACCGGGCACTTCGTGCCCGTCGGCGAGGTGACCGGGCACTTCGTGCCCGTCAGGCGAGGTGACCGGGCACTTCGTGCCCGTCCGGTCAGTCCTCGCGTCGTCCTTGCGGCGGAGCCCGGTCTCGTCGATCGGGAACCGCTCGGAGCGCTGGCGCTCGATCGCGGCACCGATCAGGCCCGCGAAGAGCGGGTGCGGTCGGGTGGGCCGCGAACGGAGCTCGGGGTGTGCCTGCGTCGCGACGTAGTAGGGGTGCACGTCGGCCGGCAGCTCGACGAACTCCACCAGCCCCAGCTCCGGGTTGACGCCGGAGAAGACCAGCCCGGCCTCGGCGAGGGTCTCGCGGTAGGCGTCGTTGAACTCGTAGCGGTGGCGGTGGCGCTCCTCGACGACCTCGGCGCCGTACGCCGCCCGCACGACGCTGCCGGCGGTGAGCGTCGCCTTCTGCAGGCCGAGGCGCATCGTGCCGCCCAGGTCACCGGCGCCGTCGACGAACTTCTTCTGCTCCTCGATGGTCGAGATCACCGGCTCCACGGTGTCGGGGTCGAACTCGGTCGACCCGGCCTTGCCGAGGCCGGCGACGTTGCGGGCGTACTCGATGACCATGCACTGCAGGCCGAGGCACAGGCCGAGCGTCGGGATGCCGTGCGTGCGGGTGTAGCGCAGCGCGCCGAGCTTGCCCTCGATGCCGCGCACGCCGAAGCCGCCGGGCACGAGGACGGCGTCGACGTCGGCGAGGTGCTTGGCGGCGCCGGCCTCGGTCTCGCACTCGTCCGAGGCGACCCAGCGGATGTTGACCTTGGCCTCGTGGGCGAAGCCACCGGCGCGCAGCGCCTCGCTGACCGAGAGGTAGGCATCGGGCAGGTCGATGTACTTGCCGACGAGCGCGACCGTGACCTCCTCCGACGGGTGGTGCACCCGACGCAGCAGGTCGTCCCACGTGGTCCAGTCGACGTCGCGGAACGGCAGGTCGAGGCGGCGCACGACGTACGCGTCGAGGCCCTCGCGGTGCAGCACCTTGGGGATGTCGTAGATCGACGGCGCGTCGGCGGCGGTCACGACGGCGTCGTCGTCGACGTCGCACATGAGCGCGATCTTGCGCTTGATGCTGTCGGGCAGCTCGCGGTCGGCCCGGCAGACGATCGCGTCGGGCTGGATGCCGATGGAGCGCAGTGCGGCCACCGAGTGCTGGGTGGGCTTGGTCTTCAGCTCGCCCGACGGGCCGATGTAGGGCACCAGCGAGACGTGGATGAAGAAGCAGTTCTCGCGACCGATCTGGTGCCGCGTCTGGCGCGCGGCCTCGAGGAACGGCAGCGACTCGATGTCGCCGACCGTGCCGCCGACCTCGGTGATCACCACGTCGATGTCCGGCCCGCCCATGGCGAGGATCCGGTCCTTGATCTCGTTGGTGATGTGCGGGATGACCTGCACGGTGTCACCGAGGTAGTCGCCGCGCCGCTCCTTGGCGATGACGGTCGAGTAGACCTGACCCGTCGTCACGTTGGCGATCTGGTTGAGGTCGGTGTCGAGGAACCGCTCGTAGTGCCCGATGTCGAGGTCGGTCTCCGCGCCGTCGTTGGTCACGAAGACCTCGCCGTGCTGGAACGGGTTCATCGTGCCCGGATCCACGTTGAGATAGGGATCGAGCTTCTGCATCGTGACGCGCAGTCCGCGCGCCTTCAGCAGGTTGCCGAGGCTGGAGGCCGTGAGCCCCTTGCCGAGGGAGGAGGCGACGCCTCCGGTCACGAAAACGTGCTTGGTCGGCGTGGGGTTCTTCACGGGCCTCGATCCTACCCGAGAGGGGCGGCGCCGTCGGCACCCGACGCACCGAAGGCGCCGCCGGGTGTCGTGAGCGAGCGCTGGAGGACCATGATCGTGGCCACTCGCCCGGCCGTGGTGTCGACACCGTCCACGCTCGCGACGCTGGCGGCGGCCGGGTCGGCGCGGAAGCGCCCGAGCTGTCCGGCGCCCCCGTCCGCGAGCGTGCCGGCGACCACGACGCCCGCGGCCTGGGCCGCGAGGCCCTGGGCCAGCCCCGCCAGGATCGCGTCCGAGCCTTCGTCGGCGGCGTCCTCGCCGAGCACGAGCAGCACCAGCGGAGCGCGCCGCGACACCTCGCCGGGCTGCGTCATCAGTCCGGCGCCGCTCACCGCGTCGGCGATGGCCCGTGCCTTGCGGGTGCGGTCCTCGCCCTCCGCGACCTTGCTGGCGACCGCGAGCCCGATCAGCTGCCCGATCCGGTCGTACGTCGACGCGTCGGCGGCGACGGCGTCGTCCGCCTGCTGGGTCAGCAGCTGGCTGCCGAGGGTGTCGACGAGGGACTTCTGGGCGGGGTCCACGAGGTCGGCGCCCAGGTCGTAGCGCCCGGTGACCGTGCCACCGGCGGCCTCCACCTGCCCCGTCAGCGCCGTGACGACCTGCTCGTCGGCGCCCGGCACGGTGACGATGGCCACCGAGCGCTCGGCCAGCCGCGCGCCGAGGATCGGGGGGCCGAGGGCGGAGACGAAGGCCTCGGTGTACGCGGCGCCCGCGTCGTTCTCGGTCGTGGCGGCCGCGCGGTCGTCGGCTGTCCGGGCCGAGGTGACGGCAGGTCCCACGTCCGACAGCGGTCCGCCGCCGAGGACGATCCCCGCTGCGAGGGCCAGGAAGACGGCGACGATGGTCAGGACGTGGTGGCGCAGGGTGATCACGGGAGCATTCCTCGGACGTCGTCGATCAGGTCGGTGGTCGTGCGGGAGACGACGGGCGAGACGTCGTCGACCCACTGCTGCCCGACGGGCGTCACGCTGATCGCCGCACCGACGGCCAGCACGCCGGCGACGAGGGCGCCCAGGAGGTGTCGGGGCCGTACGGCGCCGTCGTAGAGCCGTGGCAGGGCGGTCGCGTCGACCAGGTCGGGGCCGAGCTTGAGACGGGTCAGGAACGTGCTCGCGAGGCCCACCCGACGTCGGTCCAGGAACTCGGCGAGGGTCGCGTGCATGCCCACGCCCACGATGAGGGACGCATGGTGACCGGACGCCAGCAGCAGGGCGGCGTCCTCGGTGGTCGCCGTGGTCTCGAAGCGCAGCGGGCGGATGCCCATCCGCTCCAGGTGCTCGGTAGCGCTGCGCGGCGACCCCCGCTCCACGAGCACCACCACGTCACGCGCCCTCCGCAGCACGGCAGCGCCGGGCTGGTCGTCGCCGTCGCCGGTGAGCACGACCACGTCGGGTCGGTGGCCCGCCTCCGCGAGCGCGTCGGCGCCGCGGTCGACGCCGATGAGGACGGGGCGCTGCTCGCGCACGAACGGCCGGATCCCGCGCAGCTCCTCCTCCCAGCCGTGGGAGCGCACCGCCACGACAACGGGCCGGCCGGCCATGTCGGTGGCGGTCCGCGGGATCCCGTGGCCGTGCAGCAGCAGGTCCTGCTCGCGGCGGAGGAACTCGGTGGTGTTGTGCGTGAAGCTCTCGAGCTGGGCCGTCAGCCCGGAGCGGGCCTTGCCCATCTCGGTGCGGACGACGTCGGCGGTGAGCTCGCGGGCGGGCGAGACCAGCGTGTCGCCGGCGTGCACCACGCCTGCGTCGATCCGGACCGAGGTGCCGTCCTTCAGCCGGTCGAACACCTCGAGCCCGGCGCTGTCGACGACCGTGATGCCCGCCTGGACGAGGAGCTCCGGACCCAGGTTGGGGTAGCGCCCCGAGATCAGTGGGCTCGCGTTCACGACGGCGACGACCCCGGCGTCGATCAGGGCCTGCGCGGTCTCCCGGTCCATGTCCTGGTGGTCCAGGAAGGCGACGTCACCGGCCTGGAGCCGGCCGAGCAGGCTGGCCGTACGCCGGTGGAGCCGGGCGGGGCCGTGGACACCGGGGAGCGTGGGGGCTGGGCGGGAGCGGACTGCGAACTTCATGACCGCGCCATGGTGTCAGCCGGTTCGGTGCCCTTCGGGGAGGCACGCCCGGTCGGGCGCGGCGGCGGCGAGGAGCTCGCGGGCATGGGCGCGGGCGCTGTCCGAGTCCTCGACACCGGCCAGCATCCGGGACAGCTCCTGCTCCCTGCTCGCCTCGTCGAGGGTGACCAGGCCCGAGGTCGTGACCGACCCGTCGCTGGACTTGTGCACGACGACGTGCCGGTCGGCGTACGCCGCCACCTGGGGCAGGTGGGTGACCACCAGGACCTGCGACGTGCGGGCGAGCACCGCGAGGCGCCGACCGACCTCGATCGCCGCCTTGCCGCCCACTCCCGCGTCGACCTCGTCGAACACGAAGGTCGGCACCGACCCCGTCTCGGCCAGCGAGACCTCGAGCGCCAGCATGACGCGGGAGAGCTCACCGCCGGACGCGCCCTTGTGCAGGGCGCGGGCGTCGGCGCCGGTGTTGGCCGCCAGGAGGAACTCGACCTCGTCGACGCCGTGCGACGCGGCCCGGAGCCAGCGCCCGTCCACCCGGAGCACGGGCCCGCCGGGCGTCTCCGGCGCGGGTGCCTCCTGCTGGGAGACGGCGATCGTCACGGTGGCGTGCGGCATGGCGAGCGACGTCAGCTCGTCGCTGACGGCGACGCCCAGCCGGGTCGCGGCCTGCGCGCGTTGGAGGCTGAGGGTCGCGGCCAGCGCACCCAGCTCGGCGCGGAGGCGGTCGCGCCGCGCCTCCAGCTCGCCGACCTGTCCGTCCGCGTCCTCGAGGTCGAGGAGACGCTTGGCGCCGTCCTCGGCCCAGGACAGCACCTCGTCGATGGTCTCGCCGTACTTGCGCGTCAGCGCGGTCAGCGACGCCCGGCGCTCCGAGACGCCGGCGAGGCGCGCCGGGTCGGTCTCCAGGCTCGAGGCGTACGACGCCACGTCGCCGGCGACGTCGACCAGGAGGTGGCCGAGCTCGGCGATCCGGTCGGCCAGCTCGCCGGCGGTGGCGTCGTGCTCACGTACGCCGTCGAGAGCATGCCGGGCCGTGCTCGTGGTGCCGAGCGCGTCGGGGGCGCCCTCCTCGCTCGACAGCGCCTCCCGGGCCGTCTCGGCGGCGGTGCGCAGGGTGTCGGCGAAGCCGAGCCTGCTCTCCTCGGCCGCCAGCTCGACGTCCTCCCCCGGCCTGGGGTCGACGGCCTCGACCTCGCCCAGTCCGAACCGGAGCTGGTCGGCCTCCCGTGCCCGTTCGCGCGCGGAGCCGAGCACCTCGGCCAGCGTCCGCTCGGTCGCGGCGAGCTCGGCCCAGAGACCGGCGTACGCCGCCGACGTCGCGGCCAGCTCGGCACCGCCGAAGCGGTCGAGCGACCCGCGCTGCGCACCGGCGCGCAGCAGCCGGTGCTGGTCGGACTGGCCGTGCACCGCGACGAGCGGCTCGGCGATCTCGGCCAGCGCGGTCACCGGCACCGAGGCGCCGCCGACCCAGGCCCGCGACCGGCCCTGCGCGGCGACGTTGCGCGCGAGCACGACCCGGTCGTCCTCGATCTCGCCGCCCGACTCCTCCACGGCCTCACGGAACCCGGCGAGTGACGTCGTCGAGACGACCCCCTCGACCCGCGCCTGCTTCGCCCCGGTCCGTACGGCGCCGGGATCGGCACGGCCACCGAGCAGCAGGCCGAGCGCCGTGACGACCATCGTCTTGCCGGCGCCGGTCTCACCGGTGATGACCGTCAGGCCGGGACCCAGCTCGAGCGTCGAGGAGTCGATCACTCCGAGCTGGCTGATCCGCAGCTCCTCAAGCATCTCGGTCCGCCGTCTCGGAGTCGCCGCCGTCGCGCCGACGCCGCTCGGCCGCGCCGCGCCAGCCCTCGACGGGGAGGCCGAACTTGGCGACGAGCCGGTCGGTGAACGGCGCCTCGTGCAGGCGGACCAGGCGCACCGGGCGGTCGCCGCGGCGCACCTCGATCCGGGCTCCCGGCGGCAGGTCGACCGTGCGCCGGCCGTCGCACCAGAGCACGCCGAAGCCCTCGGTGTTGGCCAGCACCTCGACGGCGAGCACCGAGGTCGGCGCGACCACCATCGGGCGCGCGAAGAGGGCGTGCGCGCTCAGCGGCACCATCAGCAGCGCCTCGACCTCGGGCCACACCACCGGACCGCCGGCGCTGAAGTTGTAGGCGGTCGAGCCGGTCGGCGTGGCACACACCACGCCGTCGCATCCCCACCTCGACAGCGGCCGTCCGTCGACCTCGACGACGACCTCCAGCATCCGCTCGCGGGCCGCCTTCTCGACGCTGGCCTCGTTGAGGGCGAAGGTCTCGAAGAGGACCTCCTTGCCCACCAGCACGCGCACGCCGAGGGTGAGCCGGTCCTCGGCGGTGTAGGTGCGGTTGACGATCGCCGCGATCGTGAACTCGACGTCCTCCGGCTCGGCCTCGGCGAGGAAGCCCGACGTGACCGAGGTTCACGCCGAGCAGCGGCGTGCTGGTCTCGTGGGTGAGCTCGGCGGCCCGCAGGATGGAACCGTCACCGCCGATGACCAGCACCAGCTCGCACCCCTCGCCCGGGAGGTCGTCGGGCTGCGTGGTCTCGACCAGGCCCTCGCCGCCGGCCGGTCCGGGGTCGAGACCGAGGTCAGCGGCCTCGTCGGCCAGGAGGCGTACGGCGATGCCGTGCTCGGTGAGCCGCTGGACGCACGCGCGGGCGACCTCGCGCGCCTCGGCCCGTGCCGGTGTGGGCGAGCACCAGGACCCGGCGACCAGCTGGATCAGGCGTCTCGACGGTCACGGCTCCACCCTCTCACCCGCCACCCCCAGTGGGGCCGCCCTCTCCACCTCGGCGCGGATGTCGTCGGCGTCGACGGCAGCCGGTCCGTGGCGCAGCAGCAGGAAGAACTCGACGTTGCCCGACGGTCCCGGCAGCGGGCTGACGGTCACCGCGACCGCTCCCCATCCGCGCGCGGCGGCGAGGTCCGCGATGGTGGTCACGGCCTCCGCCCGGAGCGCGAGGTCGCGCACGACGCCGCCCTTGCCGACGCGGTCCTTGCCGACCTCGAACTGCGGCTTCACCATCAGCGCCAGCTCGCCGTCCTTGCGCGTCACGGACAGCAGCGGGTCGAGCACGAGCGCGAGCGAGATGAAGGACAGGTCGCCCACCACGAGGTCCACGGGCTCGCCGACGACGTCGAGGGTGAGCTCGCGGATGTTGGTGCGGTCGTGCACGTGCACCCGCTCGTCGCTCTGCAGCGACCAGGCGAGCTGGCCGTAGCCGACGTCGACCGCGACCACCTCGCGGGCGCCCGCCCGCAGCAGGACGTCGGTGAAGCCACCGGTGGAGGCTCCGGCGTCGAGGCACCGCTTGCCCGCGACGGTGAGCCCGTGCGCGGCGAAGGCCTCGAGTGCGCCCGCGAGCTTGTGCCCGCCCCGCGACACGTAGTCCACCGACGTCGGGTCGTCGCGCACGACGATCGCCACGTCGGTCGTCACACCGGTCGCGGGCTTGGTCGCGCGCGCCCCGGACACCGTGACCCGTCCGGCGGCGACGAGCTCGCTCGCGTGCTCGCGCGAACGGGCCAGGCCGCGTCGGACGAGCTCCTGGTCCAGTCGAAGTCGTCGAGGGGGCACGGTCGGTTCAGGCGCCCTGCTCGCCGTCGGCGGTGTCGTCGCCGGACGGCGGGGCGTCGAGGGCGCGGCGCAGCTGCTCGTGGGCGCGCTCGAAGACGGCGACGTGACCGGCCACCGGCGTGCCGGCGACGGCAGCGACGTCGACCAGCACCCGGTCGACGGCAGCGACGCCCGTCGAGGCGTCGTCCGCGGTGTTCTCCGGTCGCTGCTCCATGGCCGCGAGCCTACTCGGCGCCGAGGCGCCGGACGGGCCCGGGCGGCGTCGTGTCGCCGAGGTCCACCGGCGTTCCGGACGCGTCGAGGTGCTGCCAGCTCACGGTGGCGACGACGCGCCACCAGTCGGCGTCGGTGCCGTCCCCGCTGACCGCGAGGCGCCCGTCGTCGACGGCCGCGCTCCACCCGTTGAGCTCGGCTCCGCCTCCCGCCACCGCCCGCGGCACCGGGTGCGGCTCGAACAGCCCCTCCAGCGTCGGCGAGATGTACGTCGGGCGCAGCTCGGGCGTGGCGGCGACGAGGTCCTCGAGCCAGCTGACACCGGTCAGCACCAGCAGCGACGGCACGTCGATCGCGTGCGCTCCCTCGATGTCGGTGTCGAGCCGGTCGCCGACCATGATCGGCCGGTCGCCGCCGACGCGGCGCACCGTCTCCTCCATCAGGGCCTCTCCGGCTTGCCCGCCACCACCGGGTCCACCCCGGCGAAGCCGGAGATCGTCCGCACCAGGACGCCGTGCCCGGGGGCGAGTCCGTAGGGGGTCGGGATCGTCATGTCGGCGTTGCTGGCCACGTAGGGCAGACCGTCGCGCACGAGCGTCGAGACCCGCATGATGTCGCGCCACCGCACGTCCGGCCCGTAGCCGCTGACGACCGCCACTGCGCCGTCCGGATCGTCCACCGGCTCGAGGCCCGCCTCCAGCAGCGCGACTCGCAGTCCCTCGCCGCCCAGCAGCAGGACCTTGGCTCCCGCCCCGTGCTCGTCGACCAGGACGCGGGCCGCTGCCTGGGCGGACGTCACCACGTCGTCGGCGGCCGCAGTGACGCCGACGCCCTCGAGCTTGGCGGCCACCTTCTCCGGCGTCCGCGACGCGTTGTTGGTGACGAACGCGACGTGGCACCCGGCCTCGCGGACCCGGTCGATGTGCTCGGCCGCACCGTCGACGACGGTGTCGCCGACGTAGACCACTCCGTCCAGGTCGAACATCACCAGGTCGTGTGCCTCCACGATCGGAGTCGTCGTCTCCTCGAGCATGCTCCACCCCTCTCCGCCCTGCGGCGCGTGTCCCCCTACGATGCTCCGATGGACTTCGCCCGGGACGTACCGCCGTACGTCGCGAAGCCCCTCGAGCTCCTCCCGTTCCGTGCCCTCATGCTGGCTCCGGCCCGGGTCGGCGATCCTGCGTCTGCACGAGCGCTCGCGCGACCCTATCGCGACGTCTCGGCCCGGTTGCTCGAGTGGATCGAGCAGGGACGCGCCCTCGCCGACACGGGACCTGCGCTCTACGTGCACGAGTACACCGCCGGTGGGCTCACCGTCCGGGGCCTCGTCGGCGCACTCGCCATGTCGCGGCGCTCCGCGTCGATGGCCGACCGAGCCGTGTGGCCCCACGAGGCCATCCAGCACGAACAGGCCGGCGAGCTGGCCGACCGCATGCACCAGATGGACCTCAACCCCGCACCGATCCTCCTCGTGCACCACGGCGTCGCCGAGCTGCGCGAGCTGCTCGCCGGAGTGACACGCACCAGGCCGGAGTGGCGCTACCTCGACCGCACGGGGCAGCGGCAGCGCATCTGGGCCATCCGCGACGACGAACAGATCGCTCGCATCGGCGCGCTGCTGAGCGAGACCCGCTGCCTCCTGGCCGACGGGCACCATCGCTACGCCGCCTACCTCCGCCTCCAGCAGGAGCACCCCGGCACGGCATGGGACGCCGGACTCGCCATGCTGGTCGACCAGGACGACACCCCCTTGTTCCTCGGAGCGATCCACCGCACGCTGCCCGGCACCACGCTCGAGGAGCTCGTGCACGCAGCCCGCGCGGCGGGTGCCACCGTCGAGGAGCAGGGTCGGCGACGAGCGCTGGGTGCCCTCGACAGCACCCACCTGGTCCTGACCGACGGGGCGACGTGGCACGCGGTCAGTCCGGGCGAGCTCGATCGCGACGCCGCGGTCTCCTGGCTGCACGACAGGGTCCTTCCCGGCCTGCCACGAGAGCCGAAGCGCATCGAGCACCACCACAACGTCGACGACGCCCTGGCGGCCACCGGCACGACCTCGCCGGCGGTGCTGCTGCCGAGCCCCGACTTCGACCAGGTCCGTGCGCTCGTCGAGTCGGGCGGGCTCCTGCCGGAGAAGGCCACGTCCTTCCAGCCGAAACCCAGCCTGGGCGCGATCATGCGGCCGTTGACCGACGCATGATCCTCGCCGACGTCGCCTCGACCTCCACGCGTGAGCGGGTCGCACCGCCGGCCTGGTAGAACCGGCACCGGACGGATCCCGAGACCTCCACGAGGTCGCCGGGACGCCAGGCCGCGATGCTCCGTCGCAGTCGCGGCGTCCACGCGGTGCACGGCACCGAGTCGACCCGCTGGCCCGTGGTCCTCGTCCCCGCACCGGGGTTCGTCGGCGCAGCGCCACGCTGCACCGACACCCGGAACGTCACCAGGGTGT
>CAVYGL010000019.1:0-88799 GCA_963767995.1 uncultured Actinomycetota bacterium | reverse complement strand
GCCAGCGCGGTCTGAGCGACAGCACGACGCCCCGCCCGGTCACGCCGCAGGGCAGGACCGGGCAGGGCGTCGGGTCAGCGGGTCAGTTGCCTTCCATGAAGCCGGCGACGTCGTCACCGACGAACAGGTCGGAGACCGACTGCGCGCCACCGGGGACGTCCGCGGCACGGAAGATGTAGCTCGCGTCGCTCGGCGACTGGCCGACCTCGAAGGTCAGCGGGACCGCCAGGCCGCCGGTCTCGACCGTGCCCATCTCGTCCTTGGCCTTCGAGACGCCCTCCGGCGTCAGGTCGCCGTCCTCGCACGCCTTGTCCAGGATCTGGCGCATCACGTCGGCCGCGGCCGTGCCGAAGACGACACCGAGCGTCGGGTCACCGGGGTACTCGGCCTGGTACTCCTTGAGCAGGTCGGGCAGCTTGTCGAAGGGCGCCACCGGCGAGGCGACGTAGAGGTTCTTGATGAGCGCCGCGCCGGCGGGTCCGTCCAGCAGCGCCGGAGCGAAGACCGGGTTGTTGCCGACGATCGGGACGTCGAGACCCTGGCGATGCCGCCACGCCGGCGACCGAGGCGGTCTGTCCCGGTGCCACGGTGAGCGCGATCGCCTTGACGCCCTCGGCCTTGAGCTTGGTGACCTGGGCGGTCATGTCCGCGTCGGTCGACTGGATCTGCTGCTCGACGACCTTCATGCCGTGCTGCTCGGCGAAGTACTTCGAGCCGGCCAGGCCGCCCGTCGCCGTACTCACCCTCGAAGTAGATGTGGCCGATCTTGTCGCCCTCCTTGATCTTGCCCTCCTCGAGGAGGTAGTCGAGGACGTTGATCATCTCGACCTCGTAGGTCGCGCCGACGATCGCGATCTCCGGCGACTCTCGAGAGCGACTGCGCCCAGGCGGCCGGGATGTTGACCATCTGGTCGGTGTCGAACTGCGGCATCAGGCCGGTGTTGATCGGCGAGCCGATCGTCTGCTCGATCGCCAGCACGTCGTTGTGGATCGAGCTGTAGAGCTGGATGCCGCGCTGGGTGTCGTAGCCGTGGTCCTTGACGGTCTCCTCGACCGTGTACGTGCCGCAGATCTTGTCGCCGCGTTCTGCGTCTTCCAGTAGAGCGACTGGGCGTTGGTGATGTCCTTGCCGAGCGCCGCGAAGACGCCGGTCAGGTCGGTGAGGGCTCCGAGCGTGATCGTGTTGCCGTCGATCCCGCGACCGACCTTCACCCCGTCCTGGCCGCGAGGTGTCGTCCGAGGACTTGGTGCTGCACGCCGCGGAGGCGAGCACCATGGTCGACCGACAAGAGAGTGACTACCCCTCGCTTGGTGTTCCTGCTTCATCAGTTGTCTCCTCCGGTTGACGGGTCGGCTTGCGCCGGTGTGTCGAGCTGATCGTGATCGGCCCCAGTGGCTGCAGACGCAGCTCCGGGGGCACGGGTGGGGCGCCGCAAGCGGCGCGCGAGGCCGGCGAGTCCGCCGGGCTCGAAGAGCACGACGAGGACGATCGCCGCGCCGTAGAGGAAGGCGGCCGCCTGGCTCGCCACGATGCCCGGCTGCCCGGGGTCGACGATGAAGGGCAGCGAGCCGGCGTACTGCTGGAAGACCAGCGGCAGCGGCGCTGACGAACGTGGCGCCGAGGATCGCCCCGGTCACCGAGCCGAGCCCGCCGAGCACGATCATCGCGAGGAACTGCACCGACAGCGTGAGCCCGAAGGAGTCGGGGGCGACCGAGCCGATCGAGAGTGCGTAGAGCACGCCGGCGAGCCCGGCGTACATCGAGGAGACCAGGAACGACTTGGCCTTGTAGTCCCGGACGTCGACGCCCATCACCGAGGCGGCCACCTCGCTGTCGCGCAGGGTCTGCAGCGCACGGCCCGGGCGCGAGCGCACCAGGTTCGCGGCGAACCAGCAGCGCCGCGACGCACAGGGCCAGGCCGAGGTACCACAGGCGCTCGGCCTGCCCGAACGGCACGCCGCCGACGACCAGCTCCGGGGAGTCGTTGCCGCCGAAGTCGAACCCGAACAGCGAGAACGTCGGCACCAGGCGGCCGTTGAAGCCGCCGGTCACCGAGGTCCACGTGTTGAGCACGTGGTCGCCGATGAAGACCAGCCCGAGCGAGGCGATACCGAGATAGATCCCGCGCAGCCGGGCAGCGATCGGGCTGAAGAGCACCCCGGCGAGTCCCGCGGCGATCACCCCCGAGCACCATGCCGAGGACCGGGGGCCACTCGAGGCCGCCGTACGCGTTGGCGGTGCCGCCCGGCGCGCCCGAGACGTAGGTGTAGGTGACGGCACCGACGGCCAGGAAGAACGCGTGGGCGAGCGAGAGCTGCCCGGTCGTGCCGACCAGGAGGTTGAGCCCGAGCGCTCCGATGATCGCGGCGAAGACGGCGAAGCCGGTGCGCAGCCAGAACTCCTCGACGTAGAGCGGGAGCACGAGCAGCACCACGACGGCAGCGAGCATCGCCAGCAGCCTGACGATGCGGCTCGCCGGCCAGGACCTGGGACCGGGGCGCCGATCCGGCGCGACGTCGGGGACCGTGGTGGTCTCAGACACGCGTCAGCTCCCTCGTCCCGAAGAGCCCGGACGGCCGCACCAGCAGCACGGCGACCATGACGACGTACGGCACGACGTCACCGAAGCCGCGCCCGAGGAAGGCGATCTGGTCCTGGTAGCCGGCGGCCATCGACTCGGCGATCCCGATCGTCAGACCGCCGACCAGCGCGCCGCCGGTCGAGTCGAGGCCGCCGAGGATGGCCGCCGGCAGGGCGCTCAGAGCCACCGTGGCGACGGCAGGTGTCACCCCGGGTGTCGGCGATCCGACGGCGAACAGTCCGGCGACCGCGGCCAGGATGCCGGCGACCATCCAGGCGAACATCGAGACCCGGCCCAGGTGGATACCCATCAGCGCCGCGGCCTCGCCGTCCTCGGCGGCGGCGCGCATCGAGATGCCCCAGTTGGAGTACTTGAAGATGACGAAGAACGCCGCGATCAGCACGCCGGCGACCACGATGGCCAGGGCGCGGTTGGTGGTGATGCCGACGCCGCCGAACGAAATCGACCTGCCGCCCCACGGGTGACCGACGTTGAGGATGTCGGAGCCGATCCGGCGGGTCAGCTCGGTGACGATGATGAGGTCGACGCCGATCGTCAGGATCGCCAGGCCGATCACCGGCGCGCCGCGCAGGCGGTTGATGATCAGACGCTCGACGAGCACGGCCGCGACCGCCGCGCCGCCGATGCCGATCGCGAGTGCCGGCCAGAAGCCGAGCGTCTCGTCGAAGTGGCCGATCAGGTACGCCCCGAGGAGCAGCAGCGAGCCCTGCATGAAGCTGGTGACCTCGCTGGCCTTGAAGATGATGACGAAGCCGAGCGCGATGAGCGCGTAGACGGCGCCGAGCGAGAGCCCGTTCAGCAGCAGGGACAGGAACTGGGTCATGGTGAGCTCTCCTCAGGATGATGGTCGCGTGCGGCGGCATCGGCAGGCTGGGTCTCGTCACCGGCCCCGAGGTAGGCGCGGATGACCTCGGGATCGGTCTGGGTCTCCTCCGGGGTGCCGTCCGCGATGAGGCGACCGAAGTCGAGGACCGTGACGCGGTCGGCGATGCTCATGACCATGCCCATGTCGTGCTCGACCAGGACGATGGAGATGCCGAGCTCGTCGCGGATCTCGAGCACGGCCTCCGCCATCCGCTCGGTCTCCTCGGCGTTCATGCCTGCCACCGGCTCGTCGAGCAGCAACAGGCGCGGCTCGGTGCACAGGGCGCGGGCCACCTCGACACGCTTCTGGTCTCCGTAGGAGAGCACCCCGACCGGCAGGTCGAGCTTGGCGCCGAGCTCGAGGAACTCGGCGATCTCACGGACACGCTCGCCGTGCACACGCTGCTCGCGCGTCGCCTTCGGGAGCCGCAGGCCGGAGGCGAGGAAGCCAGCGTGGGTGATGCCGTGCCGCCCGAGCATCAGGTTCTCCGCGACCGTCTGCGTGCTGGAGAGCGCGATGTTCTGGAAGGCCCGGGAGACGCCGAGCCGGGCGATCTTGTGCGGGCGCAGTCCGTTGAGCACCGTCGAGCCCAGGCTCACTGTGCCGGACGAGGCGCGGTAGACGCCGGACAACACGTTGAACAGCGTCGACTTGCCGGCGCCGTTGGGCCCGATCACCGCGTGCACCGTGCCGGGCTGCACCGTGAAGGACACGTCCGACAGGGCCGTGATCGCGCCGAACTCGACGGTGATGTTGGCGACCGTCAGAGTCTCCACGTCCTCGCGGACGGCCACACCGGTTGCCTGCGTCACTGCGACCACCTCGTCAGTCTCTTGGTCGTCCGGGTTGCGGCACGGCGGCGGGGAGACCCGTCGGCGCCATGGCCGAGGTAGAGGCGTTGTACGGCATCGGACGTCGAGAGCTCTGCCGAGGTGCCCGACAACGACACCTTCCCGACGTCGAGGACGAAGGCGTGGTCGGCGACGCCGAGCGCCATCGTCGCGTTCTGCTCGACGAGCAGCACCGAGGTGCCCTGACGGTTGATCTCGCCGATCACCTCACCGATCTGACCGATGATGCGTGGCGCAAGACCGAGCGAGGGCTCGTCGAGCAGCAGCAGCTTCGGGTGCGCCATCAGACCTCGGCCGATGGCCAGCATCTGCTGCTCGCCGCCCGAGAGCAGGCCGGCCCGTTGGGCTCGTCGGTCGGCCAGGACGGGGAACATGGTGTAGATGCGCTCGTAGTCAGCCGATCGATCCCTGCGCCCCCGGAGACCGAGGCTGCCCGCCTTGAGGTTCTCCTCCACGGTGAGCCGGGTGAAGATCCGGCGGCCCTCGGGGACCTGGACCAGGCCGCGGGCGACGCAGTGCGCGGGATCGAGTCCCGTGACGCTCGTCCCGTCGTACCGCAGCTCGCCGCTCTCGATCCGCCCCCGATGCAGGCCCAAGGTGCCCGACAGCGCCCGCAGGAGGCTGGTCTTGCCCGCTCCGTTGCTGCCCAGCAACGCCACCACCGAGCCTGCGCCGACCGACAGGCTCACGCCCCGCAGCGCCTGGACCGCGCCACCGTAGGTGACGACGAGGTCTCTCACCTCGAGGATCGGCTTCCCGACATCGCCCCCTGAGGCGTCGCCCTGTTCAGCGTTGCTCATGCCGGCCCTCAGCTGCGGGGCGGCCCGATGGGGTGATCACTCGACCGATCCTAGAGATCCTCGTCACAGGCACCCATGTCGGCGAACTCCACAATCCAGTGCCGACGTGTGTGGGGACCGCACCCGGGGGCCGGAGCTATCGAGGTGCAGCGACCCGATGCAGGCGCAGCGCCACCTGGAGCTCGAGCTGGCGCGCGGGCTCCTGCCAGTCCGCCCCGATCAGCTTGCCGATCCGATCGAGTCGCTGGGCCACGGTGTTCACGTGCACGTGCAGCACGTCGCGAGTGCGCGCGAGGTGTCCGCCCGTGTCGAAGTACGCCTGCAGCGTCTTGACCAGGTCGGTGCCCCGGCGGTCGTCGTACTCCAGCAGCGGACCCAGGCATCCGATGACGAACCCGGTCACGTCGGAGTGGTCGCCGAGCACCAACCCGACGAATCCGAGCTCGTTCAGCGACGCCCCCTGACCGCTGCGGCCCAGCGCCTGCAGGGCGGTCACGCATCGGACCGCTTCCGTGTGGGCCTCCACCACAGGGGCGACTCCCGTGACGGGGCCTGCACCGCCGACGGTGATCGCGCGGCCGAGCGTGTTGCCAAGCTCCTCGGCGAGCGACTGCGCGGTCTCGCCCGGGTCCGGGGTGGGGCCCGGGACCAGCAGGACCAGCCGCCCCTCGAAGGCGCTCGCGAGCCCGTCGGACCGCGCGGCCACGCGGTCGACCGCACTCGCGGCCCGGCCTCGGTCGGCGCCATCGAGCTCCACGACGAAGACGGCGTGCGGCGTGGCCAGGTCGGTCCCCAGCCGCCGGGCGCGTTCCAGCAGGCCGTCGGGGTCCTGGCCGGAGTGCCGGAGCAGGTCGTCGAGCAGCTCGCCGCGTACGCGGTTCTCGGCCTCGACCCCGGAATGCAGGCTCAGCATGAGGAGGGCCATGACCAGAGCCGCCCGCTCGAGGATCCGCAGGTCGGTCTCGTCGAGAGACCCGGCCGGCTGGAGGATCAGGGCGGCGAAGCGTTGCTGTCCCACGGAGACGGCCGTGACGCACCAGGAGCCGTCGCGGACGGCCCGGCCGGTGTTCAGCGACGTGGCGAGGGCCCGCTCGAGCACCTCCTCGCTCGGCTCGGCGACCGTCCCCACCTCGCACAGGGCCCGGCCCTCGTCGTCGAGGAGGAGCAGGGCCCCGCCGAGGACGTCGACCAGCGCGCGGGCGATCTCCTCCACTCCCCCGCCGCGGAGCACGACCTGCGCCATGCGGTCGTGCGCCGCCGAGGCTCGCTCGACCGACTGGGTCCGTTCCTGCAGCAGCAGGTTGACGGTGCGCAGCTCGGCGAGCGCCTCACGGGTCTCGTCGAGCAGCCGTGCCTTGTCGATGGCGGCCGCGGCGTGGGCCGCGAGCGAGCTCAGGAGTGCGACCTCCGACCGGGCGAACGGACGCGCGCTCCGGTTCGCGGCGTACAGGACGCCGATCACGTGGGTGCCGAGCTGGAGGGGAACCCCGAGGATCGCGACGAGACCCTCTTCCGCGACGGCGCCGTCGATGGCCAGCGTGTGGTCGAACCGCTCGTCCTCGAAGTAGCTGGACGTCCAGTAGGGCAGCGCGCTCTGCGCGACCTGCCCGCCCAGACCCTCACCCATGGCGAGGCGCACCCGCTGGAACCGTGCCGAGACACACCCGTCGGTGACGCGCATGTAGGTGTCGCCCTGACGGGGGTCGTTCATGGTGAGGTACGCAGCATCCGTGTGCAGCAGGTTCCGGGCACGGTGGACGATGGCCTCGAGGAGCGAGTCGAGGTCGGAGAGCCGAGCCAGGTCGTACGCCGTGTCGTACAACGCGGTGAGCTCGTCCTCGCGCCGTCGCTGGGCCACCAGCCGCTCCCGCACCTGGAGCGCGAGGCGCTTGCCCTCCTCGAGCTGGTCGATCACCTCGGGGAGCTCGACCTCGGCCCGTGCGGTCAGCACAGGTGCCTCGAACTCCACTGCCGGCGCATCTCGTGCCAGGAGCGCGAGGTAGTCGATCCACATGTCGCCGAGTATCCCGTGTGTCGTCAACCCACCTCCGGGCCTCGCGGACTGCGGGTCAGTGCGCTGTCCAGCCACCGTCCATCACCATCGATGCGCCCGTGATGGCAGAGGCCGCCGGCGAGCAGAGGTACGCCGCCATCTCGGCGACCTCCTCGGGCTCCAGCAACCGCTTGATCGCGGCCCTCTCCAGCAACACCTCGGACACCACCTCGTCCTCGGTGATGCCGCGGACCCTCGCCTGGTCGGCGATCTGGTTCTCGACCAGCGGAGTGCGGACGTAGCCCGGGTTGATGCAGTTCGACGTGACGCCGTGCTCCGCTCCCTCCAGCGCCACCACCTTCGACAACCCCTGGAGGCCGTGCTTGGCCGACACGTAGGCCGCCTTGTGGGGAGACGCGACCAGGCCGTGCACCGAGCTGATGTTGACGACCCGGCCCCAGCCGCGCCCGTACATGTGCGGAAGTGCGTGGGCGATCAGCCGGAACGGAGCCTCCAGCATCACCTTCAGGATCGCGCCGAACGTCTCGGGCGGGAAGTCCACCACGGGTCGGACGAGCTGGAAGCCTGCGTTGTTGACCACGATGTCGAGGTCCTTCGGCAGGTCGTCGAGGAATCCGCTGTCCGCCAGGTCCGCCACGATGGCGACGCCGCCCACTGCGTCGGCCGCGCTGGCGACGCCGTCGGCATCGATGTCCACGACCACGACCTCGGCCCCGGCTGCGGCCAGCCGCTCCGCGCATGCTCGCCCGATCCCGCTCGCGGCCCCGGTCACCAGCGCGCGCCGCCCCGACAGCTCGACGGACGACGAGTACCCCCCTGATGCCATGCAGCGAAACTATCCAGACCGACGACCGCCGAACACGGGCGAACGCACCACACCGACCCCGGTCGCGGTGGTGCGTCGCCACACTGACCGCCGGGTGGAGGGCCTGCTCGGCGCGGACGGCTCGATGGCCGCACAGCCATTGGCTACGACGAGATCTGCTGGAACGAGGACTGGGATCGGCCGCCGGCCTCCGAGCACGCCTCCGTCAACGACCCCTATCGCCGCTGGGTCGAGGCGACATTCGATGTGGCGATCCCTGGTGCGAGTGGGTGAATGCCGCAACGACCTGACCCGTTGGCGCGCCTCGGTCGCGGAGGCCCAGGATGTCATCCGGACTCAGGCCGAGCGGTTCGCCACGATGTCGACGAAGGACTCGAGGGCCGTACGCACGGGGCCGGGGTCGAGGACCTCGAGCCGCTTCTTGGCCTCCGTCGCCTGGCCCAGGACGTAGGCCTTGGCCTCCTCCATCGCGGGGTGGGCGCGCAGCAGCTCGAGGGCCTCGGCGTGCTCGGCGTCGTCGGTGAGTGGCCGGGCGAGCAGCTCCAGCAGACGGGCGTCGGCGGGGTCGGTGGAGGCCTGGGCCATGAGGACCGGGAGGGTCGGCACGCCCTCGCGGAGGTCGGTGCCGGGGGTCTTGCCCGAGGTGACGGACTCCGAGGCGATGTCGAGGATGTCGTCGGAGAGCTGGAAGGCCGAGCCGACGATCTCGCCGTAGGCGCGCAGGGCCTCGACCACCTCGGGACGGGCGCCGGAGAACATGGCGCCGTAGCGCGCCGAGGTGGCGATCAGCGAACCGGTCTTGCCGGCGACGACCTCGAGGTAGTGCGCCAGCGGGTCCTCGCCGGGGCCGGGCTTCACCGTCTCCAGGATCTGGCCCTCGACGAGGCGGGTGAACGTCGTGGCCTGGATGCGTACGGCGTCGGGGCCGAGGTCGGCGGTGAGCTCCGAGGACCGGCCGAAGAGGAAGTCGCCGGTGAGGATCGCGACGTGGTTGTCCCAGCGGGCGTTGGCCGTGTCGGCACCGCGGCGCAGCGCCGCCTCGTCCATCACGTCGTCGTGGTAGAGCGAGGCCACGTGGGTGAGCTCCACGACGCAGGCCGCGGTCTCCACCTCGTCGGCCTCCGGGTGCGGACCCGCCTCGGCGGCGAGCAGCACCAGCAGCGGCCGGAACCGCTTGCCGCCGGCCATCATGAGGTGGGTCGCCGCGCGGGTGACGTACGGCGTGCGCCCCTGGCAGTGCTCGGCCAGCTGCTCCTCGATGCGCGCCAGTCGACCGGCGAGCCGCTGCTCGAGCTCGGCGTCGACGACCGGCAGGGCGAGGGGCGATTCGGTCACCTGATGAATTCTCCTGCAACGGCAGCCAGGTCGAGCACCGGGCCCGGCAGCACGCCGAGGACCAGCGTCACGGCGGCACCGACGGCGATCGTCGTGGCGGTCAGCACCGACGGGTACGCGACGCTGGGGCCGTCGCCGACGGGCTCGTCGAAGTACATGACCTTGATGACCTTGATGTAGAGGAACGCGGCGATGATGCTCGCGATCACCGCGGCCACCACGACCGGCCAGGCGCCGGCGGCCAGCGCCACGGAGAACACCGCGAGCTTGCCGACGAAGCCGGACGTCAACGGGATCCCGGCCATCGCCAGGAGGAAGAACGCGAAGACCGCGGCCACGACCGGCGACTCCTTGCCGAGCCCGGCCCAGCGGTCGATCGCCGTCGTCTCGCCACCGGCGTCGCGGACCAGGCTGACGACGGCGAAGGCGCCGAGGGTCGCGAAGCCGTAGGTCGTCAGGTAGAACAGCACGGCCTGGAGCGAGGTGATCTCGCCGACCGCGAGCTGGTCGGAGGCCTGCAGGCCGAGGACGCCGGTGAGGATGAACCCGGTGTGGGCGACCGAGGAGTAGGCGAGCAGTCGCTTGATGTCGTTCTGCGTGACGGCCAGCACCGCGCCGATGAACATCGAGAGCACGGCGATGATCCACAGCATCGGCTGCCACGACCAGCGGTCCGCACCGAGCGCGACGTAGAACAGGCGCATGAGGGCGCCGAACGCCGCCACCTTGGTGCCGGCCGCCATGAAGGCGGTGACCGGGGTCGGGGCGCCCTGGTAGACGTCCGGGGTCCAGGCCTGGAACGGGACCGCGCCGACCTTGAAGAGCAGGCCGACCGACAGCAGCCCGGTGCCGATCAGGAGCAGGCTGCTGTTGCCCACGTCGTTGCGGACCGCCTCGTTGATGAGGGCGAAGTCCATCGACCCGGCGTAGCCGTAGAGCAGCGCGGCGCCGTAGAGGAAGAAGCCCGACGAGAAGGCACCGAGCAGGAAGTACTTGAGCGCTGCCTCCTGGCTCAGCAGGCGGCGACGGCGCGCGAGCCCGGACAGGAGGTAGAGCGGGAGGGAGAGGACCTCGAGGCCGACGAACATGGTCAGCAGGTCGTTGGCGGCGGGGAACAGCATCATCCCGAAGACCGCGAACATCAGCAGCGGGTAGACCTCGGTGTGCTCGCGTCGGTCGGCGAGCGCCGCGGTCTCGGCGTCGGTGCCCGGCACGGCGGACGCCTGCCCCGCGAAGGCGGACGAACCGCCGTCGAGGTGCCGCTCCGCGAACAGCAGGACGCCACCGATGGCCAGCGCCAGCACGAGGCCCCAGATGAAGAGGCTCGGTCCGTCGACGGCGATCGTCCCGCCGACGGCGAGGATGCCGCGGGCGGCACCGTCCTCGTACGTCGTGACGTCGCGGGCGATGAGGACGACGCCGACCATCGCGCCGACGAGGCCGGCGAGGGCCAGCACGACCTGGGACAGGTAGCGCGCGGCGCGCGGCGCGAAGGCCTCGACGACGACGCCGAGGCAGGCCGCACCGAAGACGACCAGGAGGGGCCAGAGCTCGAAGTACTCGATGCTGGGCTTGGTGAACTCGGTCACTGCTGACCACCCTCCTGGGCGATGCCCACGTGGGCGAGAGTGTCGTTGACGACGGGATTGATGACGTCGAGCAGCGGCATCGGGAAGAAGCCGAAGAGCACGAGCGCGAGCAGCAGCGGCGCCACGATGCCCACCTCACGCCGGTCGAGGTCGGCCACCGGCTCGCGGCCCGGTCCGGTCATCGTGCGCTGGTACATCCAGAGCGCGTAGAACGCGGCCAGGACGATGGCCAGCACCGCGACCGAGCCGACCAGCCAGTGGTGGTCGAAGGCGGCGATGATCACCATCATCTCGGAGACGAACGGCGACAGGCCCGGCAGGCCGCAGGCGGCGAGGCCGGCGACGAGGAAGAACCCGGCGAGGACGGGCGCGGACTTCTCGACGCCGCCCATCTCGCGGATGGACGCGGTGCCGGTGCGCTGGATGAGGAACCCGGCGACCAGGAACATCAGCGCGGTCGCGATGCCGTGGTTGACCATGTAGAGGATCGCGCCGGTGCCGCCGGTCGGGCTGAGCACGAAGATGCCCAGCACGATGAAGCCGAAGTGCGAGAGCGACGTGAGGCCGATGAGGCGCAGGACGTCGTCCTGGCCGATGGCGACCAGCGCGCCGTAGATGATCGAGATGAGCGCGAGCACCACGACCGCCGGCGTCGCCCACTGCGAGGCGTCGGGCAGCAGCCCGAGGCAGAACCGCAGCATGCCGAACGTGCCGATCTTGTCGAGGATGCAGACCAGCAGCACCGAGGTGCCGGGCGTCGCCTTCTCGGTGGTGTCGGCCAGCCAGGTGTGGACCGGGAACATCGGGGCCTTGATCGCGAAGGCGATGAAGAAGCCGACGAACAGCCAGCGCTGGGTGATCGGGTCGATGTCGATCGCGGCGAGGTCGCTGAGCAGGAAGCTCGGGTTGCCGGCGTTGGCCGAGACGACGTAGAGCCCGATCACCGAGGCGAGCATCACGAGCCCGCCGGCGAGCTGGTAGATCAGGAACTTCGTCGCAGCGCGGCCGCGCCCGGCGCGCCCGAAGCCGCCGATGAGGAAGTACGCCGGGATGAGGGTGGCCTCGAACACGACGTAGAAGAGCAGCACGTCGGTCGCGGTGAAGACGGCCAGCGACATCGCCTCGAGCGCGAGGGTCCAGGCGAAGAACGCCTTGGCGCCGCCGTTGCCCTCCGCGTCGGACTCGCGCCAGCCGGCGAGGAGCACGATCGGCACGAGGACGACCGTGAGCAGCACCATCAGCAGGCCGAGGCCGTCCACGCCGAGGGCGTAGTGCACGCCGAGCGACTCGATCCAGGTGTGGGTCTCGGTGAGCTGCATGCCCGCGTCGAGCTCGTACTGGCTCGCCGCGACGACGCCGGCGAGCAGGGTCGCGACGGCGAAGCCGAGGCCGAGCATCCGCGACAGCGCCGCGGGTGCGAACGCCGTCGCGACCGCGCCGACGAGCGGCAGGAGGATGAGGATGGTCAGGATCATGCGAGATTCACCGCCAGGAGGGCCAGGACCACGAGCAGCGCACCGGCGAGGACGGACAGGGCGTAGGAGCGGACGAAGCCGTTCTGCAGGCGTCGCATCGTGGTGGAGATCCCACCGACGGCGGACGATCCGCCCTCGACGGCGCCGTCGACACCGACGCGGTCGAACGTCGTCAGCCCACCGACGAGCGAGGTGCCGGGACGTACGACGACCGCGTCGTTGATCGCGTCGCCGTAGAGGTCGGCGCGCGCGGCCCGGGTCGCGAACGACACGTCCTGCGGGGCCTCGCGGGGGACGTCGCGCTTGCCGACGAGGAACCAGGCGGCGGCGACGCCGACGGCGACGACCGCGGTGATGAGGAGCGTGATCACGAGCGCCGGCAGCGGGGGCTCGTGGTGCTCCGCGTGACCGGTGACCGGCTCGAGCCAGGTGACGATCCAGTCGCCGGCCAGCAGCACGCCGCCGAGCACGGAGAGCGCGGCGAGGACGATCAGCGGGATCGTCATCACCTTGGGCGACTCGTGCGGGTGCACGTCCTTGGCCCAGCGCTTCTCGGTGAAGAACGTCATCAGCATCAGGCGCGTCATGTAGAACGCCGTGATGCCGGCACCCAGCATCGCGAGCACGCCGACCAGCAGGTTGTCGGCCAGGGCCGACTCGATGATCCGGTCCTTGGACCAGAAGCCGGAGAAGCCCGGGAACCCGATGATCGCGAGGTAGCCCATCGCGAAGGTCAGGAAGGTGACCGGCATGGCCTTGTTGAGACCGCCGTAGTGGCGCATGTCGACGTCGTCGTTCATGCCGTGCATGACCGAGCCGGCGCCGAGGAACATGTTGGCCTTGAAGAAGCCGTGCGTCAGCAGGTGGAAGATCGCGAACGGGTAGCCCACCGGGCCGAGGCCGGCAGCGAGCATCATGTAGCCGATCTGGCTCATGGTCGAGCCGGCGAGCGCCTTCTTGATGTCGTCCTTGGCGCAACCGAGGACCGCACCCCACAGGAGCGTGACGGTGGCGACGACGACGACCGCGGTCTGCGCGACCGGGGCGAGCTCGAAGATGAAGTTGGAGCGGACCACGAGGTAGACGCCCGCGGTGACCATGGTCGCCGCGTGGATGAGGGCGGAGACCGGGGTCGGGCCCTCCATCGCGTCGAGCAGCCAGGCCTGCAGCGGCACCTGGGCGGACTTGCCGCAGGCACCGAGGAGCAGCAGCAGGCCGAGCGCGGTCAGGGTGTCCTGCGACGCGTCGGCGGCGCGCTCGCTGACGCCGGCGAAGTCGGTGGTGCCGTACGTCGCGAACATCAGCGCGATCGCGAGCGACAGGCCGATGTCACCGACACGGTTGATGACGAAGGCCTTCTTGGCGGCCGCGGCGGCCGACGGCTTGTGCTGCCAGAACCCGATGAGCAGGTACGACGCCAGGCCGACGCCCTCCCAGCCCAGGAACAGGCCCACGAAGTTCGCCGAGAGGATCAGCGTGAGCATCGCCGCGACGAAGAGGTTGAGGTAGCCGAAGAACCGGCGGCGGCGTACGTCGTGCTCCATGTAGCCGATGGCGTACACGTGGATCAGCGAGCCCACGCCGGTGATGAGCAGCAGGAACAGGGCGGCGAGCTGGTCGTAGAGCAGGTCCATGCCGACGCTGATCGTGCCGGTCTCGAACCAGGTCCAGAGCTGCTGGCCGATCTGCCGCTCCTCCGCGCCGCGGCCGAGCAGCGCGATGAACAGCACCAGGCTGAGCACGAACGACGCCGCGGCTGCGGCGGTGCCGACGAGGTGGCCGTGCTTGTCGGCGCTCTCCTTGAGGGAGCCCTGGAGGAAGGGCGCGACGCCGAGCAGGAGGAAGGCGCCGAGCAGCGGCAGCGCGATGACGAGCCACAGCAGGTCGAACACGCCACCCGCGCCGGTGTCGGGGGCGACCACGGGTGCGGCACCGCCCTCGGCCGCCATGAGGACTGAGTGGGACAACAGGTTCACGAGCTCTCCCTCAGTACTTCAGCAGGCTGGCGTCGTCGACCGAGGCCGAGCGTCGGGTGCGGAAGATGGTCATGATGATCGCGAGTCCGATCACGACCTCGGCAGCAGCCACCACCATCACGAAGAAGGCGGTGATCTGGCCGTCGAGGTTGCCGTGCTGCTTGGCGAACGCGACGAACGCGAGGTTGCAGGCGTTGAGCATCAGCTCGACGCACATGAACACCACGAGCGCGTTGCGCCGGGTGAGGACACCCACGCAGCCGATCGTGAAGAGGATCGCGGACAGGACAACGTACTGCGTCACGTGACGTCCTCTTCGGTGTTGGCCGGGGCGCCGGCCTTGCCCGAGGTCTCGGGCATCTTCGCCGGGTCGCCGATCTGGGCGGTCACGACGTCGATGTCGTCAGCGAGCGCGGGCGCCGAGCGCACCGTGCCGCGGGCCGCGAGCACGCGGGAGACCGAGGACTCGGCGGCGGTGCCGTCCGGGAGGAGGGCCGGGGTGTCGACCGCGTTGTGGCGGGCGTACACACCGGGCGAGGGCAGGGGGCCGGGGTGCTTGCCGTGCTCGCCGAAGTCGCGGATGCGCTGCGCGGCGAGGCTGGCCTGCGTGGCCTTCGGCGTGAGCCGCTCGCGGTGCGCGAGCACCATGGCACCGAGGACCGCGGTGATCAGCAGCGCACTCGTGGCCTCGAAGGCGAAGACGTACCTGGAGAACAGGATGTTGGCGATGGCCGGCACGTTGCCGCCGCTGTTGGCCTCGTCGAGGCCCACCACCGTGCCGAGCGTGACCTGGCTGACGCCGACCACGAGCACCGCGCCGAAGAGCAGACCGAGGACGGTCGCCATCGCCCGCTGGCCGCGGATCGTCTCCACGGTCGAGTCGGAGGCGTCGACGCCGATCAGCATCATCACGAACAGGAACAGCATGAGGATGGCGCCGGTGTAGACGATGATCTGCACCGCGAAGAGGAACGGTGCGTCCATGACCGCGTAGAGGAGCGCGATGCTGATCATGACCACGGCCAGCAGCAGCGCGGCGTGCACGGCCTTGCGGACGAACAGGATGCCGAGGGCGGCGAGCACCATCAGCGGCGCGAGGATCCAGAAGGTCACGGTCGGGGTCCCCTCGGAGTTGTCGTACGGAGGAGCGACGCGGGGGAGGACGAGAACTTCGTGGGGTGGCTCATCGGGTCGTCCCCCGGTAGTAGTCGCCCTCGTCGTCGCCGAGCCGCATCGGGTGCGGCGGCTGCTCCATGCCGGGCAGCAGCGGCGCCAGCAGGTCGGACTTCTCGTAGATCAGGTCGGCGCGGTTGTTGTCGGCCAGCTCGTACTCGTTCGTCATCGTCAGCGCGCGGGTCGGGCACGCCTCGATGCACAGGCCGCACAGGATGCAGCGCAGGTAGTTGATCTGGTAGACGCGGCCGTAGCGCTCGCCGGGGCTGAAGCGCTCCCCGTCGGGACCGTCGGTGTTGGAGGCACCCTCGACGTAGATCGCGTCGGCGGGACAGGCCCACGCGCACAGCTCGCAGCCGATGCACTTCTCCAGGCCGTCGGGCCAGCGGTTGAGCTGGTGGCGGCCGTGGAAGCGCGGCGCGGTCGGGAGCTTCTCGAAGGGGTACTGCTCGGTGACGACCTTCTTGAACATCGTCCGGAAGGTGACGCCGAAGCCCGCGATCGGGTCCCAGAGGCTTTCCTTGATGCCCTTGGAATCCTTGCTCGGGTTCTGGGACTCACTCATGGTTCTCCTCCGCTGAAGCGGTGACGGTGGTGCGTCCCCCCGGCGAGTGGGCGAACGACAGCGGCTCGGCGGCACCGCGTACGGCGCCTCCCGCCGGCATCGGGGGGACGGGGAAACCGCCCGCGAACGCGTCGTGCGGCTCCTGGCTGACCTCGACCGGCTCGCTGTCGTCCTTGCCCTCGCCGACGAACATCAGCGCGACGGTCAGGACGAGCAGCACGGCGATCGCGGCCACGAGGTAGGAGCGGTTGATGCCGTTCTCCGCCTCGAGCGAGATCACGCGGATGGTGGCGACGGCGATGGTCCAGGCCAGCGAGACCGGGATCAGGACCTTCCAGCCGAGGGCCATGAACTGGTCGTAGCGCATGCGGGGCAGCGAGCCGCGCAGCCAGACGAACATGAAGATGAAGAGGAACATCTTGCCGAAGAACCAGATGAGCGGCCAGTAGCCGCTGTTGGCGCCCGCCCACACGTTCTCGACGCCCCACGGAGCCGCCCACCCGCCGAGGAACAGCGTGGTGGCGACGGCCGACACGGTCGAGAGGTTGATGTACTCGGCCAGGAAGAACAGCGCGAACTTGAGGCTGGAGTACTCGGTGTGGAACCCGCCGACCAGCTCGCCCTCGGCCTCGGGGAGGTCGAAGGGCGCGCGGTTGGTCTCGCCGACCATCGCGATGACGAAGATCACGAACGACGGCAGCAGGATCAGGCCGAACCACAGGCGGTCCTGCGCAGCCACGATCTCGGACGTCGACATGGAGCCCGCATAGAGGAAGACCGCCACCAGCGCGAGGCCCATGGCGACCTCGTAGGAGATCATCTGCGCGCTCGAGCGCAGGCCGCCGAGCAGCGAGTACGTCGAGCCGGAGGACCAGCCGCCGAGCACGATGCCGTAGATCCCGATCGAGGCGATCGCCATGACGAACAGCACGGCCACAGGCATGTCGGTGAGCTGCAGCGGCGTCCGGTGGCCGAAGAAGTTGACCTCGGGACCGAGTGGGATCACCGACCAGGTCACGAAGGCGGGCACGACCGCGATGATCGGCGCCAGCAGGAACACGACCTTGTCGGCCGCCTTGGGGATGATGTCCTCCTTCAGCGCCAGCTTCACGCCGTCGGCGAGCGACTGCAGGAGGCCGAAGGGGCCGTGCACGTTGGGACCGACGCGGTGCTGCATGCGGGCCACGACCCGACGCTCGAACCAGATGTTGAAGAGCGTCAGCAGGACGAGGATCAAGAAGATGAGGACGGCCTTGAGCGCGATGACCCACCACGGGTCCTGGCCGAACGCGGCCAGGTCCGTCTCGGGCAGGTCCGCCGCCGCCAGCGGCAGGAGGCTCATCATCGGGTGGCTCCCTTCACGGTGACCGAGCTGCCGGGTGAGGCCAGCTCGGCGAGGACGCCGCGGCCGAAGGACCGGGCCGGGACCCAGACCACGCCGTCGGGCAGGTCGGCGATCGCCACCGGCAGGGTCACGCTGCCGCGGTCGCCGGTGACGGTGGCGAGCTGGTCGCGACCGGGCTCCCCCTCGGGCACTGAACCCCCGAACACCGACTCGTACGCCGACCGGTTGAGCCGGAGGACCGGGGTGCGGGCGGTGGCGCGGAGGTGGGCCTCGCCGTCCTGCATCGAGCCGAGGTCGATCAGCTGCTTCCAGGTGGCGAGCGCGAAGGAACCGGCCTTGGGTGCCTTGCCGGCCTTGGGCGGCTTGCCCGCGTCGAGCGCCGGGCGGGCGCCGTCCCACGGGCCGAGGGCCTGCATCTCGGCGCGCACCTCGGCGACCGTGCGGAAGCCCAGCGGGGCGCCCTGGCCGAGCGCGGCCAGCTCGTCGGCGATGCCGGACAGGATCCGCAGGTCGGGCAGCGACGCGGGGTTGGTGAAGACGGCGTCGAAGTCGCGCGTGCGGCCGTCCCAGGTGACGAAGGTGCCGGCCTTGTCGGTCATCGGCGCGACCGGGAGGACGACGTCGGCCGACGCGGGTCACGTCGGTCGCCCGGAGCTCGAGGCTCACGACGAAGCCGGCCGCGTCGAGCGCCGCGCGGAAGGCGGCGGGGTCGGCCGTGTCGTCGGGGTCGACGCCCGCGACCACCAGGCCGCCGAGGTCACCCTTGGCGAGCGCGGCGACGATGGCGTTGCCGTCGCGGCCGACCTTGGCGGGCAGCGACGCCACGCCCCAGGCGGCAGCCACGTCGACCCGGGCCGCGGCCTCGGCGAGCGGTCGACCACCGGGCAGCAGGTTGGGCAGGGCACCGGCCTCGACCGCACCGCGGTCACCGGCGCGGCGCGGGACCCACGCCAGGCGGGCACCGGTGCGGGCGGCCAGGTCGGCCGCGGCCGACAGGGCGCCGTGGGTGCCGGCGAGGCGCTCGCCGACGAGGATGACCGCGTCCTTGGAGACCCCGTGCTCGGCGTCTGCGAGCGAGGCGATGACCTCGGTCTCGGCACCGGGCGCAGCGGGCACGAGGCGGCCGTTCATCTTGCTCAGGCCGCGCGAGGTCCAGGGCGCGACGGACACGACCTGCGTACGACCGTGGCGGGCCGCCTTGCGCAGCCGCAGGAAGATCGTCGCCGCCTCGTCCTCGGGCTCGAGGCCCAGCAGCACGACGACCGGCGCGGCCTCCAGGTCGGCGTAGGTCACGCCGCCGGACAGCGCCACGTGCGAGGCGAGGAAGCCGGCCTCCTCGGCGCTGTGCGGGCGGGCGCGGAAGTCGACGTCGTTGGTCTGGAGGGCCACGCGGGCGAACTTGGCGTAGGCGTACGCGTCCTCGGCGGTCAGCCGGCCACCGGTCAGGACGGCGCCCGCCCCGGCGTCGCGCAGGCCGCGTGCGGCGACCGCGAAGGCCTCGGTCCAGGACGCGGGACGGAGCTCTCCGTCCTCCCTGATCTGCGGGTAGGTGATCCGGTCCTCGACCTGGGCGTAGCGGAAGGCGAAGCGGTCCTTGTCGCTGATCCACTCCTCGTTGATCTCGGGCTCGTTGCCGGCGAGGCGACGCATCACCTTGCCGCGACGGTGGTCGATGCGGATCGCGGCGCCGCAGGCGTCGTGCTCGGCGACGCCCGGCGTCGAGACGAGGTCGAAGGGGCGCGAGCGGAAGCGGTAGTCGGCCGAGGTGAGCGCGCCCACCGGGCAGATCTGGATGGCGTTGCCGGAGAAGTAGCTCTCGAAGGGCTCACGCTCGTAGATCGCGACCTGCTGCAGCGCGCCGCGCTCGGCGAGGGCGATGAACGGGTCGCCGGCGACCTGCTCGGAGAAGCGCGTGCAGCGGGCGCAGAGCACGCACCGCTCGCGGTCGAGCAGGACCTGGGCGGAGATGTTGATCGGCTTGGGGAACGTGCGCTTCACGCCGCCGGACTCGGCGAAGCGGCTCTCGCCGCGGCCGTTGCTCATCGCCTGGTTCTGCAGGGGGCACTCGCCGCCCTTGTCGCAGACGGGGCAGTCGAGCGGGTGGTTGATGAGCAGGAACTCCATCACGCCCTGCTGGGCCTTGTCGGCCACCTCGCTGGTCGCCTGGGTGTTGACGACCATGCCCTCGGCGACCGGCAGCGTGCAGGAGGCCTGCGGCTTGGGGAAGCCGCGGCCGTTGCCGGCGTCGGGGATGTCCACCAGGCACTGGCGGCAGGCTCCGACCGGGTCGAGCAGCGGGTGGTCGCAGAACCGCGGGATCTGTACGCCGACCTGCTCGGCCGCACGGATGACCAGGGTGTCCTTGGGGACGCTGACCTGGACTCCGTCGATCGTCAGGGTGACGGTGTCGACCTCCGTGCGCTCAGGAGTGGTGGTCATGCAGTGGCTCCCACAGGTGCGAAGACAGTGGAGGCGGCGTGGTCGAACGGGCAGCCGCCGTGGGACAGGTGCGCGAGGTACTCGTCGCGGAAGTGCTGGATCGAGCTCGAGATCGGGCTGGTCGCCCCGTCGCCGAGCGCGCAGAACGAGCGGCCCAGGATGTTGTCGCACTGGTCGAGGAGCAGGTCGAGGTCGGCCTCGCTGCCCTGCCCCTTCTCGAGCCGGGCGAGGGTCTGCGTCAGCCACCACGTGCCCTCGCGGCACGGGGTGCACTTGCCGCAGGACTCGTGCTTGTAGAACTCGGTCCAGCGCAGCACGGCGCGTACGACGCAGGTGGTCTCGTCGAAGAGCTGCAGGGCGCGGGTGCCGAGCATCGACCCCGCCGCGCCGACCGACTCGAAGTCGAGCGGCACGTCGAGGTGCTCGGGCGTCAGGAGCGGGGTGCTCGAGCCACCGGGCGTCCAGAACTTCAGCTCGTGGCCCTCGCGCATGCCGCCGGCCAGGTCGATCAGCTCGCGCAGGGTGATGCCCAGCGGGGCCTCGTACTGCCCGGGGTGGGTGACGTGGCCCGAGAGGCTGAAGATGCCGTAGCCGTTGGACTTCTCGGTGCCCATGCCGGCGAACCAGGCGGCGCCGTGGTTGATGATGCTCGGCACCGAGGCGATCGACTCGACGTTGTTGATGACCGTCGGGCTGGCGTACAGGCCGGCGACGGCGGGGAACGGCGGACGCAGGCGCGGCTGGCCGCGGCGGCCCTCGAGGCCCTCGAGCAGTGCCGTCTCCTCGCCGCAGATGTACGCGCCGGCTCCGGCGTGGACGATCAGGTCCAGGTCGTAGCCCGAGCCGTGGATGTTCGTGCCGAGGTGGCCGGCGAGGTAGGCCTCCTGGACCGCACGCTGGAGGCGACGGATGACGTGGATGATCTCGCCGCGGACGTAGATGAAGGCGGTGTTGGCACGGATGGCGTACGAGCTGAGGATGACGCCCTCGACCAGCGTGTGCGGGCTGGCGAGCATGAGCGGGGTGTCCTTGCAGGTGCCCGGCTCGGACTCGTCGGCGTTGACGACGAGGTACTTCGGCTTCGGGTTGTCCTGCGGGATGAAGCCCCACTTCATGCCGGTCGGGAAGCCCGCGCCGCCGCGGCCGCGCAGGCCCGACTCCTTGACGGCGTTGATCACGTCGTCGGGGGCCATCGCGAAGGCCTTGTCGAGGGCGGCGTAGCCGCCGTGCTCCTCGTACGACGCCAGGGTCCAGGCGCGCTCGGCGTCCCAGTTGTCGGTGAGGACGGGGGTGAGCATGTCCGTCACTGGTCGTCTCCCTTCGTCGATGCCGCCGGTGCTGCCTGGTCGGACCGGTCCGTGCCGGCCGTCCAGCCGTTCTCGCGGGCGATCCTGAGGCCGACCAGCGACGGTGCTCCCGCCGCGGGGCCCTCGTCGGCACGGTCGTCGGGGAAGCCGGCGAGCACCCGCTCGGCCTCGCGCCAGGTGCCCAGGCGCGGGCCACGGGTGGAGTGGACCTCGGTGCCGGCGCGCAGGTCGTCGACGACCTGGATGGCCGACTCGGGGGTCTGGTTGTCCATGAACTCCCAGTTGACCATCATCACCGGGGCGTAGTCGCAGGCCGCGTTGCACTCGATGTGCTCGAGGGTGACCTTGCCGTCCTCGGTGGTCTCGTCGTTGCCGACGTCGAGGTGGTCCTTGAGGCGCTCGAAGATCAGGTCGCCGCCCATCACCGCGCACAGCGTGTTGGTGCAGACCCCGACGTGGTAGTCGCCGACCGGCTTGCGCTTGTACATCGTGTAGAAGGTGGCCACGCCGTTGACCTCGGCGGCACTGATGCCGAGGACCTCGGCGCACGCCTCGATGCCCTCGGGGGTGATCCGGCCCTCGACCGACTGCACGAGGTGCAGCATCGGGAGCAACCCGGAGCGTGCCTCGGGGTAGCGGGCCGCGATCTCGCGCAGCTCGTCCCAGGTCTTCTCGTCCAGTCTCATCGGTCGACTCCTCCCATGACGGGGTCGATGGAGGCGATGGCGACGATGACGTCGGCGACCATGCCGCCCTCGCTCATCACGCTCGTCGCCTGCAGGTTGGTGAACGACGGGTCGCGGAAGTGCGCGCGGAAGGGACGCGTACCGCCGTCGGAGACGACGTGCGCGCCGAGCTCGCCGCGCGGCGACTCGATCGGGACGTAGGCCTGGCCGGCCGGGACCCGGAAGCCCTCGGTGACCAGCTTGAAGTGGTGGATCAGCGCCTCCATCGACTCACCCATGATGTGGCGGATGTGGTCGAGGCTGTTGCCCATCCCGTCGCTGCCGATGGCGAGCTGGCTGGGCCAGGCGATCTTCTTGTCGCCCACCATGACGGGCGCGCCCTCGAGGCCGGCGAGCCGGTCGACGGCCTGCTCGACGATCTTGAGCGACTCCCACATCTCGTTGAGCCGGATCCGGAAGCGACCGTACGAGTCGCTCGTGTCCCAGGTCTGGACCTCGAAGTCGTAGTCCTCGTAGCCGCTGTAGGGCTGGGTCTTGCGGAGGTCCCAGGCGTAGCCGGTCGAGCGCAGCACCGGGCCGGTCATGCCGAGCGCCATGCAGCCGGCCAGGTCGAGGTGGCCGACGCCCTCGAGGCGACCCTTGAAGATCGGGTTGGCGTTGCAGAGGGCGGCGTACTCGGGCAGCCGCTTCTTCATCAGGACGATGAAGTCGCGGATCTCGTCGAGGGCGCCGGGAGGCAGGTCCTGGGCGACACCGCCGGGCCGGATGAACCCGTGGTTCATCCGCAGGCCCGTGATCAGCTCGAACAGGTCCAGCACCAGCTCGCGCTCGCGGAACCCGATGGTCATGACCGTCAGGGCGCCGATCTCCATGCCGCCGGTGGCGATCGCGACGAGGTGGGAGGAGATCCGGTTGAGCTCCATCAGGAGCACGCGCATGACCTGCGCCTTCTCCGGGATGTCCTCCTCGATGTCGAGCAGCCGCTCGACGCCGAGGACGTAGGTCGCCTCGTTGTAGAACGGGGAGAGGTAGTCCATCCGCGTGCAGAACGTCACGCCCTGCACCCAGGAGCGGAACTCCATGTTCTTCTCGATGCCGGTGTGGAGGTAGCCGATGCCGCACCGGGCCTCGGTGACGGTCTCGCCCTCGAGCTCGAGGATGAGCCGGAGCACCCCGTGGGTGGACGGGTGCTGCGGGCCCATGTTGACCACGACCCGCTCCTCGGCGGACTCGCCGATGCTCTGGGTGATCGAGTCCCAGTCCTGGCCCGTGACGGTGAAGACCGTGCCCTGGCTGGTGTCGCCGGGCGCTGCGTAGAAGTCTTGTTCAGTCGTCATGTCAGTTGTACGACCTTCGCTGGTCGGGCGGCGGGATGCTCCCGCCCTTGTACTCCACGGGGATGCCGCCGAGGGGGTAGTCCTTGCGCTGCGGGTGGCCCGGCCAGTCGTCCGGCATGAGCACCCGGGTCAGAGCGGGGTGACCGTCGAAGATCAGCCCGAACATGTCGTACGTCTCGCGCTCGTGCCAGTCGAGGGTGGGGTAGATGCTCACCAGGCTGGGGACGTGCGGGTCGCTGTCGGGCGCGGAGACCTCGACCCGGATCAGGCGGTTGTGGGTCATCGAGGTCAGGTGGTAGACCGCGTGGAGCTCGCGGCCGGCGTCGTCGGGGTAGTGCACGCCGCTGACACCCGAGCAGAACTCGAAGCGCAGCGCCTCGTCGTCGCGCAGCATCTGCGCGACGAACGCGAGGTCCTCGCGGCGGACGTGGAAGGTGATCTCGCCACGGTGGACGACGACGCTCTCGAGGGCGGAGGTGAGGTCGGTGGACGCGAGCCGCGCCTCGAGGGCGTCGGAGACCTCGTCGAACCACCCGCCGTAGGGCTTCTCGGTGGCCGCCGGGAAGACCGTGGCGCTGACCAGGCCGCCGTAGCCGGACGTGTCGCCGGTGCCGGACGTGCCGAACATGCCGTGGCGTACGCCGACCGCGCGGACCTCGCCGGTCGGCGCCGGGAGGTTCTCCGGGGACTGCTCGGGTGCGGGCTGCTCGACGCCGCTGCCGGTGCCCGTCTTGTCCTTGGCCGCCTCGAGGTTGCGCTCCTCGGCGGGGCGGGCGGACTCGTTCTTGTCGCTCTTGTCGTCGCTCACCGGAGCAGGCCCTTCATCTCCGAGGTGGGCAGGGCGCGCAGGGCGGCGGTCTCGAGCTCGGCGATCTCGTTGGTGCGGTTCACGCCCAGCTTGGTGGCCTGGACCTGGTCGTGGAGCTTGAGGATCGCGTCGATGAGCATCTCCGGGCGCGGCGGGCAGCCGGGGAGGTACATGTCGACGGGGACGACGTGGTCGACGCCCTGGACGATGGCGTAGTTGTTGAACATGCCGCCCGACGAGGCGCAGACACCCATCGCGATCACCCACTTGGGCTCGGGCATCTGGTCGTAGATCTGGCGCAGGACGGGGGCCATCTTCTGGCTCACGCGGCCGGCGACGATCATCAGGTCGGCCTGGCGCGGGCTGGCCCGGAAGACCTCCATGCCGAAGCGCGCGAGGTCGTACTTCGGGCCGCCCGTGGTCATCATCTCGATGGCGCAGCAGGCCAGCCCGAAGGTGGCGGGCCAGAACGACGCCTTGCGCATGTAGCCGGCCACGCCCTCGACCGTGGTCAGCAGGACGCCGGACGGCAGCTTCTCTTCGAGTCCCATGGATCAGTCCCAATCCAATCCGCCACGTCGCCAGACGTAGGCGTAGGCCACGAACACCGTGGCGATGAAGAGCACCATCTCGATGAGCCCGAACAGGCGCATCGCGTCGAAGTGCACGGCCCACGGGTAGAGGAAGATGATCTCGATGTCGAAGACGATGAAGAGCATCGCGGTGATGAAGTACTTCACCGGGAAGCGACCGCCGCCGACGGGCTGCGGCGTCGGCTCGATGCCGCACTCGTAGGAGTCGAGCTTCGCCCGGTTGTAGCGCTTGGGGCCGACGAAGGCACTGATGACCACGGAGAAGACCGCGAAGCCCGTCGCGATGAGTGCCAGGGCCAGGACCGGCGTGTAGAGCTCCATCGATTCCCTTCCGGTGGACCGCGCCAGGTCGGTGGTGCATGTGACTTTGTGAATGGCTTCACGAGTGGCGCCGGCCACAGTCTAGGACTCGGATGCGGCGTGCGTCACGTCGGGGTGCGAGCCATCTCAGGCGCTGCGACCTGCAGATTTAGAGCCACGGAGACGTGCTCTAAATGGCGGCGCGGTGAGGGTCAGGCAGTGGCGCGGTGCAGCGCCACGATGCCGCCGGTGAGGTTGCGCCACTCCGGGTGGTGCCAGCCGGCCGCGGCGATCATGTCGGCGAGCCCGGCCTGGTCCGGCCACGCCCGGATGGACTCGGCCAGATAGACGTAGGCGTCGGCCGCGCTGGCCGTCAGGGAGGCGATCCGCGGCAGTGCCTGCATGAAGCCGTCGAGGTAGACCGTGCGCAGCGCACCGTTCGTCGGCGTGCTGAACTCGCACACCACCAGGCGGCCGCCGGGGCGGGTGACCCGCAGCATCTCCTTCAGCCCGGCGACCGGGTCGACGAAGTTGCGCAGGCCGTAGGAGATGGTCACCGCGTCGAAGGTGTCGTCCAGGAACGGCAGTCGCGTGCCGTCCCCGGCCACGAACGGCAGGCCGGGCCGGTCCTTCCTGCCCTGCTGGAGCATGCCCACCGAGAAGTCGCACGCGACGGCGGTGGCACCGTGCGCCCCGAAGGGCTCGCTCGAGCACCCGGTGCCGGCGGCGAGGTCGAGCACCAGGTCGCCGCGCCGCGGGGCGACGGCCTCGACCATCGACCGGCGCCAGCTGCGCTGGATCCCGGCGGTCATCAGGTCGTTGGTCAGGTCGTAGCGCTTGGCCACGGTGTCGAACATCCGACGTACGTCGGTCGGTTGCTTGTCCAGGTCAGCGCGGGCCACGATCCGAGCGTAGGCGTGACTCACATGTCCGGTGCAACTTGGGGGCCTCCTGCTGCGTCCCTACACTCGACACACTCTTACTGTTCCGGGGGAACCTTCCATGCCACGCCGTCTCGTCGCCCTGCTGCTCGCCCTCATGTGCTCGCTGGGCACCCTGTCCGCCGGCGTCGGCACCGCGGCGGCCGCCGGCTCGCCGGCCGCTGCCTCGTCCGCCCGGGCGGAGTTCGCGCCCATCCGCCCCGGTGACACCGGCTGGCGCGTGCGCCAGCTGCAGAGCCGGCTGCACCAGCTCGGCCTCCACTCCGAGGTCGTCACGAACCGCTACGACGCGGAGACCCGCGCCGGGGTGGCGAGGTTCCAGCGACGCCACGGCCCCGACACCGACGGCGTGGTCGACGAGCGCACCTGGACCAAGCTCCTCAGCCTCACCACCGAGCCGACCCCCGAGGCGCTGCACAACATCTACACCCCCGGCCGCCCGCTGCTCGAGCGTGGCGACCGTGGCATGTGGGTGCGCCAGGTCCAGGCCCGGCTCCGGCAGGTCCGCTGGTACGACGCGAAGGTGACCGGTCGCTACACCGGGAAGACGGTCACCGCCGTGGAGGGCTTCCAGGCCAAGCGGAAGATCCCCGTCACCGGCCAGGTCGACCGCCGCACCCTCACCCGGCTCAAGGAGATGACCCGGCAGCCGACGAAGGCCGAGCTCTTCAACATCGTCCCCCAGGGCCCGGCCCTCGACCCGCGCTGCACGACCGGGCGCGCGCTGTGCGTCGACAAGTCGTCGCGGTCGCTGCGCTGGGTGGTCGACGGCGTCGTGCTCCGCACGGTCGAGGTGCGCTTCGGCTCCGACGAGCTGCCGACCCGCGAGGGCGCGTTCGCGGTGTTCCGCAAGTCGCGCGACCACGTGTCCAGCCTCTACGACACCTCGATGCCGTTCGCCATGTTCTTCTCCGGCGGGCAGGCGGTGCACTACTCCCCCGACTTCGCGGCCAACGGCTACAACGGGGCGTCGCACGGGTGCGTCAACGTGCGTGACCGGGCCGCCGTCGAGTGGCTCTTCGACCAGGTGCGGCTCGGCGACCGGGTGATCGTCTACCGCTCCTGAGTCAGGAGCCGGCGAGCGAGAAGGCCGAGTCCAGGTCGGCGCCGACTCCGCCGCGGCGCGGCAGCGTCACGGTCGACACCACGACGGTCGGCGCCGAGGGCACCGTCACCTCCGAGTGCTCGCGGGCGAGCTCGAGCCTGACGGCCGGATGGTGCGCGATGCGCCCGATCCGGAACCCCAGCGCGGTCGCCAGGCCGCTGATCGTCCGGTTCACGCGCGTGTCGAGGGCCAGCAGTCGCACCCGTCCGCCCCACCAGGGCTCCAGCGCCGTGACGTCGGCGGCGAGCTTCCTGGTCCGGGCACTGAGCCTGGCCTCGGCGATGCGGGCCGACGTGGCCTCCAGCACCTCGCGGGGCGTCTCGTGCCACGGGGCGCCGTCGACCAGTCCGGCCTCGAGCAGCTCCTCGAGCACCCTGGCCGTCGTGTGGTCCAGCAGCACGTGGGTCGGCCGGACGTGCGCCAGTGCGGCCTCGAGCTGGTCGGGCGTCTCCACCCAGGCCAGCGTGCAGCCTGCGGTCAGGTGGGCGTCGCGGACGACCGCGGTGAAGCGGTCGGTGGCCTCGCCGGCCAGCAGCACGACGTCGTCGGCCCTCAGGTCGGAGAGCGTGCCGGAGCACTCGGGGCGGAAGAGCCAGGCCTGCGCCTTCTCACGGGGCAGCCCGAGCACGGCGCCCGACGGGGCGTCCGCGCGCACCGAGTCGACGTACGACAGCAGGTCGGGCTGGCGCTTGCGGCGCTCGAGCCCCATCCCGCGCAGCCGCTCCCACGAGCGGTCGTCGCACTCGAAGAGCTGGGCCTCGCCGAGCGCGGCGCGGCGCAGCAGCGGCAGCCGGCTCTCGTGGTCGACGATCACCAGGCGCACCTGGATCTCGTCGAGGAGCCGGCCCACCTCCACCGGGTCCAGGTGGTCGGGCAGCAGCAGAGGGACCGCACCGGCGACGCGGGTGGCCAGCTCGAGCTCCAGCTGACGGATGCCGGTGGGGACGCGGATGACGACGACCTGGCCCGGGTTGACGCCGGCCTCGATCATGCCTGCGGCACCGTCGATGACGCGGCGGTAGAGCTCGTTCCACGTCAGTGACGGCCACTCGGTGCGACCGTCCACCACGCGCCGCTCGACCACGGCGACGTCGAGGGAACGCCCGCGGGCGTGGCGCTCGAGCCGTGCGAGCGGCGATGCGTGAACAGGCACTTGCGACCTCCAGCGTGCGTCGTGTACCGACGAAAGGTAAGTGACGCGGGGCACGCTTGTTCGCCGTTTGGCCGATCTCGCGTTCGGGCGCTGTGAGCCCCGGCGTAGGCTCCCGCCTCGTGACGATCCCCGCGTCCGCCGCACCCCTCGTCGTGCGCACGGTCCCCGTGGACCTGGCGGACCTCCCGCTGCTCGACCTGCTGCCCGAGCAGCAACCGGTGAGCTGGCTGCGTCGCGGCGAGGGCCTCGTCGGGTGGGGCGTCGCCGCCCGCCTGGACACCTCGGGACCGACCCGTTTCAGCGACGCCGTGAAGTGGTGGTCGGAGACCATCGCCCGCGCCGACGTCGACGACCAGGTGGGCGAGCCGGGCAGCGGCCCCGTGTGCTTCGGAGCGTTCGCGTTCGCCGACGAGCCCGGCGACTCCGTGCTGGTCATCCCCGAGGTCGTCGTCGGCCGTCGCGGGGACCGCGCCTGGCTGACCACCGTCTCGGTCGAGGCCCCCGACCTCGTGCCCACGTCCCCTCCCCGCCCGCCCGCCGGTCTCACCTTCTCCGACGGTGCCCGCAACGGCGAGGAGTGGATGTCCGTCGTCGCCGAGGCTGTCGGCCGGATCACCTCCGGGGACCTCGAGAAGGTCGTGCTGGCCCGCGACCTCATCGCGTCCACCAACGAGCCGCTCGACGTGCGCTGGCCCCTGCACCGGCTGGCCGACCAGTACGAGATGTGCTGGACGTTCCACGTCGACGGCCTCTTCGGCGCCACCCCCGAGATGCTGGTGCGCCGCGAGCGCGGCCTGGTGACCTCACGGGTGCTGGCGGGCACGATCCGGCGTACGGGCGACGACGACCGCGACCTCGCCCTCGCCGCGACCCTGGCCCGCTCGTCCAAGGACCTCGAGGAGCACGAGTACGCCGTGCGCTCGGTCGCCGACGCGCTCGAGCCGCACTGCTCGTCGATGAACGTCCCCGAGGCGCCGTTCGTGCTCCACCTGCCCAACGTCATGCACCTGGCCACCGACGTGAACGGCGTGGTCCACGACCTCGCGTCCTCGCTGCAGCTGGCCGAGTCGCTCCATCCCTCCGCAGCCGTGGGCGGCACGCCGACCGCCGCTGCGACCGCGCTGATCCACGAGATCGAGGGCATGCCGCGCGACCGCTACGCGGGGCCGGTGGGCTGGATGGACGCGTCCGGCGACGGCGAGTGGGGCATCGCCCTGCGCTCGGCGATGGTCACCGGCAGTGGCGTACGCCTGTTCGCCGGGTGCGGCATCGTGGCGAGCTCGGACCCCGAGGCCGAGCTGGCCGAGTCGCAGGCGAAGTTCGTGCCGGTGCGCGACGCCCTCGAGGTGTGACCCGGGTCTAGAGGTCCTGTCCCGGGTCCCGGCGCACGAACGACTGGCCGTCGGGCAGGAGGTTGGCCATGTGTTGCTCGACCATGGCGAGGCCGATGTCGCTGTAGACGCGGTCGTGGATCGCGAGCGAGGTCGGGGCCGCCACCGCGCGCACGAAGTCGACGGCCTCGCCGACCTTCAGCCACGGCGCGCTGGCGGGCGCCAGCAGCACGTCGACCGCGCGTCCGGGCGCGGTGAGCGCGTCGCCCGGGTGGTAGACGCTCGTGCCACCGGACTCGAGGACGTAGCCGGAGTTGTCGAAGCGGTCGTAGTCGGGGTGGATCACCGCGTGCTTCTCGCCGATCACCTCGATCGGTGGTCCCCGCGACCTCGAGCCGGTCGCCGGGGCGTACGACCGTGACCCGCTCGGCCACGTCGGGTGCCTCGGTCCGCAGCATCCGCTCGACGGCGGCGATGGTCCAGATCGGGGCGTCGGAGCGACGCAGGTGGTCGGGATGCACGTGGTCGGCGTGCTCGTGGGTGATGAGCACCGCGTCGGCCCCGTCGAGCGCCTCCGCCTCGCTGAAGTTGCCGGGGTCGATGACGACGACCCCTCCGTCGCCGTGGATCCGTACGCACGCGTGACCGAACTTGGTGATCCGCATGGCACCCAGACTAGGCCCGCCGAATGTCTGACGAATCGCACGAGCCGTGGGGCGCAAGGTTAAGGTGGGGTCGCCTCCGAGGGATGGAGAGCCTGGGGGAAGTACGTCCATCGCACTCGAGACGAAGAGAGTTCACATGTCTGCACGCCGCGTGTTGGCAGGCAGCGCACTCGCGCTGATCCTGCCCGCGACCCTGCTCCTGAACACCGAGACGGGTTCGGCCACTGGCTCCGACTCCGCGGCACGCGCCGCGTCGACGTCGGTCAAGAAGTTGGCCGGCCAGAAGATCTCGCTGGAGGTGCTGCCGCAGATCGTCCAGCCCGGCAAGCGCGCCGCCAGCGCCAACGCGGCCAAGGGGTCCGCGATCGCGACCATCAAGCCGGTCAAGGTCGGCCGCAAGGTCGTCCTCGAGCAGCTCAACGGCTCGTCGTGGAAGAAGGTCGGCACGGCCAAGCAGGAGAAGTCCGGCAAGGCCTACTTCAAGGCTGCCGTGTCCAAGGGTGGCGCGGCCCTCACCTACCGCGTGACCGCGCAGAAGCTCGGGTCGCTGAAGGCGGCGACGAGCAAGCCCGTCGACACCGCCCGGTGGCTGACCCCGACCTTCAGCGACGAGTTCAGCGGCTCGACGCTGAACCCCGTGTGGGGCATGCGCGGCCAGGAGTACGAGCTGCTGAGCAAGCGGGTCTGCTCGAAGGGTGACCCGTCGGCCGTCGACGTCTCGGGCGGCGCGCTGCGCCTCAGCGTCATCAAGGACCGCTCGCGCACCGACAAGTGCAAGGCGGTCTCGCGCAAGAAGACCAAGCGGATCTCCTACCGCCTCAACGGCCACGTCGGCACCGACGAGGCCTTCAGCTTCCGCTACGGCGTTGCCTCGGCCCGCATCAAGATGCAGAAGCTCCAGGGTCAGCACGCCAGCTTCTGGATGCAGCCGCTGGGCGAGAACAAGCCCGGCAGCGACGGCCACGAGATCGACATCATCGAGTACTTCGGTGACAAGCACCCGCAGGGCGGCCTGACGAGCTTCATCCACTGGTACAAGGGCCAGCGCCTGATCAAGACCGGCTCGTGGATCAAGAACTCCACCTCGTTCCTGCAGAACAAGCGCGACGGCTGGTCGAAGAACTACCACGTGTTCTCGGTCCAGTGGACGCCCAAGGTCATCATCTTCTACATCGACGGCAAGGAGACCTGGCGCACGTCGGCCCGCGTCTCCAAGGCCCAGCAGTACCTCATCCTGAGCCTGCTCGCCTCGGACTACGAGGCGCTGGAGCTGGCCGACAAGAAGCTCCCCCAGCACATGTACGTCGACTGGGTGCGCGTCTGGGAGACCCCGGTCGCCTGACGGACTCCCGCTGAGCCACAGAACACCGATCCGCGCCTTGACCCCTACGGGGTCAGGGCGCGGATTCGTTGGTCGAGGTCCGCGCGGTTGTCGCGCCGGACCCGGGCCTCGACGACCTCGATGCCACCGTTGGGCGAGGCCAGCGCCTGCTCGAGCTCGGGCAGGCCGTCGACCCGCAGGTGCGCGACGCGAGCGGCCGCGCACAGGCTGCCGAGGTCGACGCCGTGCGGCGTGCCGAACAACGTGTCGAAGCGGTCGGCGTACGCCGGTGCCCCCTGCTCGAGCGTGGCGAAGATCGACCCGCCGTCGTCGTTGACCACGACGATCGTCAGGTCGGGCCGGGCCTCGCGGGGGCCGAGGAAGAGGCCGGTCGTGTCGTGGAGGAACGTCACGTCGCCCATCAGGGCCAGCGCGCGCGACGACCACGGCCGACCCAGCGCCGCCCCGATCGCCGAGCTGGTGGTGCCGTCGATGCCGGCGAGGCCGCGGTTGGCGATGACCTTCCGGCGCCCGCCCACGTCGTAGCGCGCGACCATGAGGTCGAGGTCGCGGATCGGGTTGGACGCGCCGACGAGCAGCAACCCCCCGGGTGGCAGCGCTCGGCTGACCGCGCCCGCGACCTCGTGTGGGGTGAGGTCGGGCTCGGCGGCGAGGAGGCGGTCGAGGTCTCGGGAGGTCTCCCGGTCGGCCGCGCGCCAGGCGTCGAACCACCTCCGGTCCGTCGCGTCCTCGGCGAGCAGGTGGTCGGCCTCATGGTCGACGGCGAAGGGTCGTTCGGTCCACCTGCCGCGGGGGTGAGCGGAGACGACCTCGACGTCGGCGCGGGCGAGCAGGCGTTGCACGGGGCGCGACAGCGTCGGGTGTCCCAGCACCACGGCTCGCTCCACACGAGCGCCGAGCTCGCCGTCGAGCAGCAGCCGATACGTGCGGATCGCGCTGTCCCCGGTGCGACACCCGCTGGACGGCTCGGCGAGCAACGGCCAGGCCGCTCGCTCGGCGATCACTCGCGCGATCGGCCCGGCGTCGTCGCCGGCCACCACGACCGTGCGCGGACCCGGAGGGATGAGGTGGCTGGTCTGCACCGGGCCGAGGTCGCGGTCGTCCCACTCCGGGGCGGTGCCGCCGTCCCAGCCGTCGTCGGGCAGCAGTGGGTCGTCGAGCTGGACGTTGAGGTGGACCGGGCGCCGGTGCCGGTGCTGTCGCACGAACGCCAGCAGGTCGTCGAGGTCCGCGCTCGCCACGTCGAGCGTGGGCGCGAAGGTGCCGAAGACCCCGACCTGGTCGGTGGTCTGGTTGGCGCCGGTGCCGCGCAGCCTGGCGGGTCGGTCGGCCGTCACCACGACGAGCGGCACCCCGGCGTGCGCGGCCTCCATCACGGCGGGGAGCAGGTGCGCCACCGCGGTGCCCGACGTGCAGACCACCGCGGCGGGTTCGCGGCCGACCTTCGCGAGCCCGAGCGCGAGGAACGCCGCGGTGCGCTCGTCGATCCGGGTGTGCGAGGTTGAGGCCGCCCGCCTGGGCGGCGTCGTACAGCGCGAAGGACAGCGGGGCGTTGCGCGATCCCGGCGCCAGCACGACCTGCTCCACGCGGGCGCCGCGGAGCGCCGTCACCACGGTGCGGGCCAGCTGGGTCGAGGGATTGGTCACGCTGGCTGATCCTGCCCTACCGACGCCAGCCGCTCGCGCCAGTGGGTCGCCCGATCCGCGGGCGCGGCCAGCCGTCGGAGCGCGGCGTCGTCCAGCTCGGGCCGGGTGACGGCGAGCATGCCGTCGACGGGCAGCATCGGCTCGACCGCGACGTCGTCGGTGAGGAGCTGGATCGTCGCGAGCCCGCAGGCGTGGTGCAGCTCGGGCAGGGCGGCCGCGAGAGCGACCCCGGCGGCGATGCCGACGCTGGACTCGACGGCGCTGGAGACGACGACCGGCATGCCGATGTCCTCGGCGATCCGCAGGCAGGCGCGGACGCCGCCCAGCGGCTGCACCTTGAGCACGGCGATGTCCGCGGCCTCGAGGTCGCGCACCCGGTAGGGATCGTCGGCTCGGCGGATCGACTCGTCGGCGGCGATCGGGACGCCCACGCGGCGGCGTACGACGGCGAGGTCCTCGACCGAGGCGACCGGCTGCTCGACGTACTCCAGCCCGCCGGCGGCACGGTCGAGCGCCACGATCGCGCGTACGGCCTCGTCGACGTCCCAGGAGCCGTTGGCGTCGACCCGGATCAGGCCGTCGGGGCCGAGCGCGTCGCGGACGGCCTCCACCCGGGCGAGGTCGTCGGCCAGGACCTGCCCGCGCTCGGCGACCTTCACCTTGGCGGTGCGGCAGCCCCCGGCGAGCACGATCGCGTGGGCGCGCTCCGGGTCCGTCGCGGGGACGGTGACGTTGACCGGCACCCGGTCGCGCAGCGGCTCCGGCCAGCCCTCGTCGGCGGCCTCGCGCGCGCACGCCAGCCACGGCCGCGAGGTGGCGTCGTCGTACTCCAGGAACGGCGACCACTCGCCCCACCCGGCGTCGCCGCGCAGCAGCACGCCCTCGCGCACGGTGATGCCGCGGAAGCGGGTGCGAAGGGAGATGGAGAAGACAAAGGGAGCGGAGACGAACGGGGCCGGGTCGGCGGGCATCAGAGCGCGGCCTGGATGGCCTGCCGGTCCACCTTGCCGTTCGCGAGCAGAGGGAGGCTGCCGGCCCGGACGAACTCGCGCGGCGCCCACGACCGGGGGTGGACGAGGCTGATCCAGTCGCGGAGCTCGGCGTCGTTGGCGGTCCCGACGATGACGGCGACGAGCTTCTGGCCCCACTCGGTGTCGGGGACGCCGAAGACCTCGGCCTGCTCGACCTGGAGGTGCTCGCGGATCCGGTCGGCGACGGCCGCCAGCGGGATCTTCACGCCGCCGCTGATCACGACGTCGTCGATGCGGCCGACGATCTCGAGCCGGCCGTCCTCGGCGAAGCGCCCCTCGTCGGAGGTGAGGAACCACCCGTCGACGACGGACTGCGCAGTCAGCTCGGGGTCGCTCTCGTAGTGGCTGAACATGGTCGGGCCGGCGATGCGTACGCGCCCGCCCAGTCCCAGGGTCACGGCGACGCCGTCGAGCGCCAGCCCGTCGTACACGCACCCGCCGGCCGTCTCCGAGGAGCCGTAGGTGGCGACGATGTTGACCCCGGCCTCCTCGGCTCGACCGCGCTGCTGGTGGTCGAGCCCGGCGCCGCCCACGAGCACGGTGTGGCAGTGCGCGAGCGCGGCGAGCTGGTCGGGGTTGGCCATGATGCGGTGCAGCTGCGTCGGCACGAGCGAGACGAAGCTCGGCGTGGCGCTGTGGTCGGACGCGGCCGCGCGCCCGACGTCCAGGCCGTCCACGACGATCGGCTCGTGGCCGGCGACGAGTGACCGCACGATCACCTGCACGCCGGCGACGTACGACGACGGCAGCGCCAGCAGCCACCGTCCGGAGTCGCCGAGTCGACGGGCCGATGCCTCGACGCTCGCGAGCACCGCTCGACGCGGGAGCACGACTCCCTTGGGCCTGCCGGTGGAACCGGAGGTCTCGATGAGCAGCGGGTCTGGGTTGTCAGCCTCGAGCCACCGCGACAGCTGCCTGATCGCGACCGAGGGCTCGTCCGAGGGCCGGAGGAAACTCACAGGACGAACGCTAGTGGCTCTGCCACCATGGGCGCGATGGAACGGGCGGACACACAGGACGGGACGCAGCGCGACTCGTGGTGGCGCAGACAGCTGCCGCCGAGCCCGTTGGCCCGCTCCCTGTCGGTGCAGTCGATCCTCTTCGCGGTCGGCGAGGGCACGTTCATCACCGGCTCCGCGGTGTTCTTCACCCAGATCGTGGGCCTGTCGGCCGCCCAGGTGGGCATCGGCCTCACCCTCGCGGGCATCGTCTCGTTCTTCTTCGCCGTGCCCGCCGGCAAGCTCGCCGACCGGGTCGGCACCAAGCGGATCTGGGCGATCAGCGCGCTCGGCACGTCGATGCTCTACCTCGTCTGGCCGTTCATCGACGGCTTCGCCGCGTTCCTCGTGATGATGGTCGTGCTCGAGGTCGTCAGCCAGGCCGGCTGGAGCGGCCGGGGCGCCTACACGCTCGACATCTTCACCCGCGAGGAGCGCGTGGAGTCGCAGGCCTTCATGCGGGCCGCGCTCAACATCGGCTTCACGGTCGGCGCGCTGATCGGCGGGCTCGCCCTCGCCACCAACAGTGACGCCGTCGTCCGGGCGGTCCCGGTGCTCACCGGGCTGATCCTGCTCGCCAACACCTACTGGATCACCCGCCTCCCCGATCCGCCCGCGAAGCGGCGGGCCCATGCCGCGGACGACGCGGTGATCAAGCCGGCCGCGCTGAAGAACCGCGCCTTCCTCGCCCTGATGGCGGGTGACGGCGTGCTCGGCAGCAACCAGGTGCTGCTCAACATCGTCATCCCGCTCTGGCTGGTCGAGGAGACGGACGCGCCCCGAGTCCTCCTCGCGTTCCTGTTCGGGACCAACACGGTCATGGCCGTGCTGCTCCAGGTGGCCGCCGCGAGGGGCGTGAACTCGGTCGCCCGCTCGCTGCGGGCGTCGTACATCTCCGCCGGCTTCTTCGTCCTCTCCTGCGCCATCGTGCTCGTCACCCACGACACGATGGGCTGGCTGACCATCGCCCTCGTCTGGCTCGGCCACGTCACGGTCACCGGTGCGGAGCTCTTCCAGTCGGCGGGGTCGTGGGGCTTCCAGTCCGAGCTGACCGACAGCGAGCAGCGGGCGGAGTACCAGGGCGCGGCGCACATCGGTCACACGGCCGGGTCGGTGTGGGCGCCCGCGCTCTACACCTGGCTCGCGATGGAGCACGGCTCCCTCGGCTGGCTGACGATCGCCGCGATCGTGGTCGTCTCGACACTGACCATGGGCCGCTCCGCCCGCGCCGCCGAGCGCTATCTCGCCCGCCACGGCTCCGCGGCGTGACGCTCGGCCCACGTCATAGGCTCGCGGCATGAGTGCGTACTGGATCTGCGTCTACAAGGCCGTGCACGACCAGGACAAGGTGACGGCGTACGCCGAGCTCGCCGGTCCCGCGATCAAGGCCGGCGGCGGCCGCTTCCTGGCCCGCGGCAACCCCGAGGCGACCTTCGAGCAGGCCGAGGTCACCCGCACCGTGGTGATCGAGTTCCCCTCGGTCGAGGCGGCGGTCGCCACCCACGACAGCGAGGCCTACCAGGAGGCGCTGCGCGCGCTCGGCGACGGAGCCGACCGCGACCTCCGCGTGGTGCCGGGCTGGGAGGGCTGACGCGTGAGCGGTGACCGGCGCGAGCAGGGCGTCAACCGCGTGCGCTCCCTAGATCCTCGATGCCGAGCCCGATGCCACCGAGGACGCGAAGTGGCGCAAGGCGTCCAACCCAGCCTGGACGCCGGCACCCGCCGCGCGATCGACGTCTTCGAGGGCGAGGAGCTCGACGAGGACGCGTTCGTCGCGCTCGTGCGCGAGGCGGTCGCGGCGAACCGGGCGTGAGCGGGTCAGTCGGGCTGGTCGAGGACGAGGCGCTGACCGCCGTCGACCAGCTCGCGGCAGATGTCGAGGTGTCCGGCGTGGGTGGTCGTCTCGACCAGCACGTGGAGCAGCACCTCGCGGAGCGATGAACAGGGCGCCTCCGAACCGTCGTCGAACCACCACGCGAGACCCTGGCCCAGAGGCATCGACGCGACCGCCGCGCTGGCTGCTCGACACTCGTCGCGGTAGTCGTCCAGCACCTGCTCGTCCGAGACGTCGTCCGGTGCCACCCAGCCGTCGTAGCCCTCCGGGATCTCCACCTGCTCGCCGGCCATCGCCGCGCGCAGCCACACCCGCTCGACGTCCAGCGTCAGGTGTCGGACCAGTCCCAGCGGAGTCCAGCCGGACGGCACCTGCGTACGTCGCCGCGACTCCGCCGGCATGGCCTCGACCTGGGTGACGACGTGCCGGCGCTTGCTGTCCAGCCAGCCCAGCAGCTCGTCGCGTACGAGGTCGTCGGAGGAAGTGGTCACCGCATCAGCATGCATGAGTCCTACCCGTGCTCCCACCGCGGGGACAGCACCTTCGGGAGCGGAGTTCGTCCCACCGGCGGCGCGGAGGTCGCTTCCCGACGGCGTGGGATGGCGCGCCGCGAACGCACCCTGCTCATGTGGCCGCGCAACCGCGAAGACTGATGCTCCGGTCCCTCGTCAGAAGATCTGGACGTGCCTGTGGCCCGATCACCGGTGGGTGTCGGGCTGTGGGGCGGTCAGGGTCTCGGTCGTTGCCCGGGTGGGTCGGTGGTGACCCGCGTTCCGGTGGGGAGGGTCCATTCGTAGGACCCGTCCGCGAGGCGTCGGTAGGTGAAGTCGCCGAAGGTCTTCGCGCGGTGGTGCCGGCGGCACAGGGGTGCGAGGTTCGCCGGGCGGGTCTGACCGGGTGGCCCGCCCTCGCCCATCGGGACGTACGGCTCGATGTGGTCGAGGTCGCAGGCCGTCGATGGTCGCCCGCAGCGCGGGTAGACACACGTCTCGTCACGCAGGCGCACCATCGCGGCCATCCGCGCCGGCGGGTCGTGGACGTCGACCGGCGGGTGCGCGTCGGGGTCGAGGTCGACGACGGGCTTGATCGTCACCGTCCCCGCCGTCAGCAGCCACGACCGCAACCGCCCGACCAGCACCGGCCCCAGCTCGGGTGAGCGGGCCACGCCGTGCCGGTCGTCGAGGAGGTCGCGGTCGGTGACGTGGAAGTGCAGCACCACCTCACCCGCACCCCCACTCCCCTGGCCAGCGTCACCTGACGGCCGGCGGAACGGGTTGGCCGGCTCGTGGGCCAGGTCATCGGCGACACAGACCAGCGGGATCGTGCTCGGGATCGACTGGCCGGTCCGGGTCAGCGACGTCGGACGCGGCGAGGAGGTCGAGCGCGGCCTGCGGGTCCGCCAGCAGCCCGACAGCGTGGGCACGCCGGACCCCGAGCTCGCCCTCGTGCCCGAGCGAGCGCATGGTCGCGGCCATCGTCGAGACGGTGTGGTCGAACGCGATCGTGTCCGCCGTGTCGAGGATCATGAACACCTCACCGGTGCCCGGTGCGCCCCGGTCGAGACGGACCTCGACCTTCCGAGTCTCGAGGGCAGCGTCGTGGTCCGCGATCGCACGGTCCGGGTCGGCGTACAACCGGGCCTCGTGGACCAGCACCCCGATCCGGTGCGGGTTCAACCGACGCGGCTGCCACGCCAGCAACCGGTCCGCATGAGAGGCCGCAGCCACAGACAGGTCGCGCGACTCGCTGGCGGCCAACCGGGCCAGGTGCACCGGGACCCGCAACGCCCGCACCAGACGCCCACACCCGCGGCAGGCGGTGCGCCAGGTCGAGCACGTCACCCAGCAACGCCAGCGTCGCCTCGTGCGACAGGTCGAGTGCCGCGGCGAGCTCCATCACGCAGAACTCCGCCACCAGCGGCGTCCCCTCACCCGCGATCGGGAGGGGACGCTCGCCGAACAACGCCGCCGCGGTCCCGGGCGTACGGACCGTGTCCGAGCGCCACCCCGCGACCTCACCCGGATCCGTCGTCCGGGGACACCACGTGTGCGTGCGCCCACGCCAGCGCCGCCTCGAGCACCTCGACCTCCGCACGCCGCCGCGACGCCAGAGCCGCGGCCGCGCGGTCCAGCGCCACCCGGTCAGTGACCCGGGTGTCGGAGGCGAGAGTGGAGGTGGACATGCGTCCATCATCCCAGAGCCCACCGACACTCCGACCTGCGTGAACACATCTGTGGAGAACTATTTCCGAACAGATGACCATCCTCGTCACGAACGCATGCCGAGACGCAGCCCGCAGTAAATGACAGGACGAGTGTCGGACCGAGGACGGACAATGTCCGCGATGAGCATCGTTCGACCCTGAAACGCATGCCACTCCCCCGTCCCCGCTCGCGGGACGGTTGGCGCTCAGTCCCTGCTCTTCGCCTCCGGCGACGGCACCTTCATGGCCGGCTCCGCCGTGTTCTTCACCCTGGTCGTCGGACTGTCGCTCGTCCAGGTCGGCCTCGGCCTCACCATCGCGGGCGCTCGCGTCTTCGTCGTGGCGTACCCGATGGGCCAGCTCGTCGACCACTTCGGCGCCAAGCGGTGTGGTCGATCAGCGCCGTCGGTCCAGGGCGCGATGTTCCGGTGTGGCCGTTCATCGACAGCTTCCAGGAGTACGTCGCCCTCGCCGTCGCGATGGAGGTCGACGGCACGCTGGGCGGGTCGGCGCACGGCGCGTACATCATCGACGTCCTGCCGCCGTCAGAGCGGGTCGAGTCGCGGGCGTACATGTACTCCGCGCTCAACGTCGGCTTCAGCTGGGCGCGTTCCTCGGCGCTGGTGCATCGCCTTCGGCACCGAGTCCTCGCTGCTGTGGCGGTCCGGTGCTGACCGCCGTCGCTGTTCGTGGCCAACACGCTGCAATCACCGCGGCTGCCGGACGCCACGCCACGACGTCGCGCAGCAGCGAGCCGCGCGCAAGGTCGAGGGCATCCCCGCGATCCGGAACCGATGAGAACATCGGCTGGCTGGTCACTGCTTCTTCACCGGCGATCTGTGGACCAACCAGGTGATCCTGCACACCGTGATCCCGGTGTGGCTGGTCGACGAGACCGACGCCCCCTGGGTGATCCTGGTCGCGATCCTCTTCGGCACCAACACGGTCATGTGCATCGTGCTGCCGAGGCTGGCGTCGCGCGGCATCCACGACATCAGCACGGCACTGCGAGCCGTCCGGACTCTCCACGCTCTTCTTCGTGCTCACGTGCCTGATCACGCTGGCCACGCACGAGACCGCGGGCTGGCTGACGATCGCGATGTTCTTCCTGGGCCACGTCGTCCTCACCTGGCGCCGAGCTCTTCCTCTCCGCGTCCGGCTGGACCCTCGAGGCCGAGCTGATGGACCCGCGACGTCGTGGCGACTACCAGGGCGTCTGCGGAGCTCGGCGGCACCCTCGGCCGGTTCTGGGCGCCGGCCGTCTTACGGCTTCCTCGCGATGAGTGGGGCGCCTTCGGCTGGCTCATCATCGCCGCCATCGTCACCGCCGGGGCAGCGGGCCTGCACGTCGCCGCGCGCTCGGGTCGCGCGCTTCCTCGAGCAGCACGTCCCGGCCGATGTGCTGGCCGACGCGCGGCGCCGACGTACCCGCCGACCGACGACGCGGACGCAGCCGGCCCGCCCTCGCGATCGATCCGCGACGCGCCACTGCCAGAATCCACCGGTGACCTCATCCGCTGACTGGATCGCCGGCGCCCGGCCGCGCACCCTTCCTGCCGCCGTGGCGCCCGTCCTCGCCGGCACCGGCGTCGCGGCGTACGTCGACCGGGCGCAGCTCGTCGACCTCCAGGGGTGGAAGGCGCTCCTCGCCCTCGTGGTCAGCCTCGCCCTGCAGGTCGGCGTCAACTACGCCAACGACTACTCCGACGGCATCCGCGGCACCGACGCCGACCGGGTCGGCCCCATGCGCCTCGTGGGGTCCGGCCGGGCCACGCCGAAGGCCGTGAAGACCGCCGCCTTCGCGGCCTTCGGCGTCGCGGCCCTCGCCGGCCTCGTCCTTGCCGCCACGACCGCGTGGTGGCTCGTCGCCGTCGGTGCCGTCTGCGTCGTGGCCGCGTGGTTCTACACCGGTGGCGACAAGCCCTACGGCTACCTCGGCCTCGGCGAGGTGATGGTGTTCGTGTTCTTCGGGCTCGTCGCCGTGATCGGTACGACGTACGTGCTGACCGAGACCTGGGAGTGGCCGGCCCTCTACGCCGGGGTCGGCATCGGTGCGCTCGCGTGCGCGATCCTCGTCGCCAACAACCTGCGCGACATCCCCACCGACACCGTCGCCGGCAAGCGCACGCTCGCGGTGCGACTCGGCGACGAGCGCACCCGCTACCTCTACGCCTTCCTCGTCCTCGTGGCCGCGGCCGCGGTCGTCGCCGTCGCCGCAGCCACCACCTGGTGGGCGCTGCTCGGCCTCGGCTTCCTCGCCCGTGCCGCCGCCCCCACGCGGGCCGTGCTCTCCGGCGCGACCGGCCCTGCCCTCATCCCGGTGCTGGCCGGCACGGGCGCCTCCGAGCTGGTCTGGTCCGTCCTCGTCGCCCTTCCGCTGGTGCTGGCCTGAGAATCCGGCGATTCGCCGGTCGGCCGGTCGCGGGCATGGGATTCTCGTGCCATGTCCGAGCAGCCCGACGAGACCGCCCCTCTCGACGCGTTCGTGCAGCGCCACATCGCCGACGCCGCGCGTCGCCGACGCGAGCGTGAGGACGCCGAGACGATGCTGCGCGACAGCACGCTCGCCTCGGACATCGACCGCGACCTGACGGCCAACGTCCTCAGCGACGCCTTCGCGCAGGGCCGGCTGACAGCCGACGAGCACGCCGAGCGCACCACGCGGGCGTTCACCGCCCGTACGCACGGCGACCTCGACGACGTGCTCACCGGGCTCCATGCCCCGCCCTCGGCCGCGCCTGCGCACGTCCCCGGCGTCCGCAAGGTGGTCTTCTGGGGCGTCACGGTGATGACGTCGCCCTTCCTGATGATGGGCCTCGGCCTCTTCCTCGCCGGCGGGGACCTCGGCTCGCACATCTTCGGGTTCTTCCTCCTGCTGCTCTTCGCGCCGGGCCTGTTCGCGCTGCACCGCTGGGCCTGGCCCCAGGCGAACGGCGTCCACTGGCCGCGGATGCGGTGACCGGACGAAAACCCGTGGCCGCGGGGCCGCGCGCTCACTAGCGTCGTCCGGATGGACTACGACTTCGCCCACCTCGACCTCGCGGACGACTCCGACGAGGCCACCGCGCGCCGCCGCGGCTGGATCGGCGCGGTCCTGCGCGGCTTCCGCGACCCCCGGCCCGACGACGAGATGATCACGCGCTGGATCGACCACTACCGGACCGACGGCGTACGCGTGAGCGGCGCCTGGCTCCCCGAGGGCGAGTTCGGCGCCGGCCCGCTGCCGGTGGCGACGTACGCCAGCCTCGACAAGACGCTCAACGCCGGCCACGAGCTGCTGCCGCTGCGGATGATCACCGACGTCACCACCAGTCCCACCCACCGGCGCCGCGGCCTCCTCAAGCGGCTCATCGAGGACGACCTGGCGGACGCCGTCGCCCAGGGCGTGCCGGTCGCCGCACTGACCGCCTCGGAGGCCACGATCTACGGCCGCTGGGGCTTCGGCCCGGCCACCTTCAACATGACGATCGAGCTCGACGCCTCCCCCGGCTTCGCGCTGCGCGACTTCACCGATCCCGGGCGCGTGGAGCTCGTCGAGCCCGCCGACGCCTGGGTCCACGTGAAGGGCGTCTTCGACACCTTCCACGCCCGGCAGCGCGGCTCGGTCGAGTGGCCGGCGCAGTACAAGGACATCCACACCGGCGCGTACGACTTCAACGACCGCAGCCCCAACTCCAAGGTGCGTGCCGCGGTCCACCTCGACGCCGACGGGACGATCGACGGCTTCGTCGTCTACTCGCCGGGCGAGAAGGGCGTGACCAAGGTCGAGGAGATGGTCGCCCTCAACCCCGCCGCCCAGCTCAGCCTCTGGTCCTTCCTGGCCACCTCGGACCTGGTGAAGTCGGTGACCTTCAACATCGCCCACCCCGACGACCCGCTCCAGTGGGCCCTCGTCGACCTCAACCGGGTCAAGGTCACCGCGCTCGAGGAGTTCCTCTGGGTCCGGGTGCTCGACGTCGAGCGAGCCCTCGCCGCGCGGCCGTGGACCGCCGACGGGCGGGTCGTCCTCGGCGTCGACGACCCGCAGGGGCACGCGGCCGGGCGCTTCGCGATCGAGACCTCCGGCGGCCGCGCGCAGGTGACCCGCACCGAGCAGCCCGCCGACGTGACCCTCACCGCCGAGACGCTGGGCTCGCTCTACCTCGGCGGTCCACGGGTGGCCTGCTGCACGCGGCCGGTCGCGTGCACGGCACCGACGACGCCGTACGCCGCTTCGCCGCGATGGCCGACCTGGTCGAGCCGCCCTACTGCCTCACGGGGTTCTGAGCAGGCCTTGCAGGCGCTCGACCTCGGCCGCCGCCTCGTCAGCCTGCTGCACGCGGCGGGTCGCGTGCACGGCACCGACGACGCCGTACGCCGCTTCGCCGCGATGGCCGACCTGGTCGAGCCGCCCTACTGCCTCACGGGGTTCTGAGCAGGCTCTCCAGGCGCTCGACCTCGGCCGCCGCCCGGACGACGCGAGCCGACGGACGGCACAGACACGGTCAGTCCGCGTCCTCGCGGGCCTTGCGCTCCTCGAAGGCGGCGGCCGCCCTCGCGGCGCGCGTCTCGACCCGCTGGGCGAAGGCCACGCGCTGTCGCTCGAGGATGAAGTACGACGCGATGCCGGAGACCAGGAACGCCAGCACCACGGCCCAGAAGAGGTGGAAGCGACCGCCGGAGACCAGCGCCATGACGCCGACGATGACGCCGAGCGAGGCGAGGAACAGCACGATCCGCAGGACGGTGTAGACCACGAACTCCTTCACGGCCACCAGCCTAGGTCGGCGCGACTACATTGGAGGAATGCTGAAGGTCGTGCTCGTCGTCGCCGCGATCGCGTTCCTCGTGTGGGTGCTCGTGAAGCTGATGCTGCGGCGCCTCGACGGAGGCAGTGGGTCACGTCCCCGGACGATCGGCCCCGACGACGACCCGGACTTCCTCCGCGGCCTCGACCGGCCCAGCAAGCCTGAGGACGACTGACCTTCCTCGCCCACGCCCTCGGCGTACGAGTGCTGGCTCGTCGTGCTGAAGAAGTTGATGCCGATGAAGTTGAACCACAGCGTCGCGACCCCGACCAGCGCGAGGATCGCCGCGTTGCGCCCGCGCCAGCCCGCCGTCGCGCGGGCGTGGAGGTAGGCGGCGTAGACCACCCAGGTGATGAAGGCCCACACCTCCTTGGGGTCCCAGTTCCAGTACGACGACCACGCCTGGTGCGCCCAGATCGGGCCGGAGATCAGCACCCCGAACGTCCACACCGGGAAGCCGAACGCGTGCATCCGGTACGAGATCCGGTCCAGCGCGGGGAGCTCGGGGAGGCGGGCGAGGTAGCCCTTCTCCTTCGTCGAGCGCGCCTTGAGCAGGTAGAGGATCGAGGTGATCCCGCCGAGGGTGAAGGCGCCGGTCGCGATGACCGCGGACACGACGTGGATCACCAGCCAGTAGGACTCGAGCGCCTCGGTGAGCGGGGCGACCGGCTCGTAGAGCCACAGCACGTCGGCGAGCAGGACGCACAGCACGAAGCCGACGACGATCGGGCCGAGCCAGGCGAGTCGCCACCGGTTCGTGGTCGCGAGGAAGAGCGCGACGACGACGAAGGTGCCGCTGAGCGTGAACTCGTACATGTTGCCCCACGGCACCCGGTTGGGGTCCGCGGCCATGCCGCGCCCGAGCAGCGCGACGAAGTGGGCCAGCGCGCCGATCCCGACCAGCAGGACGCCGAGGCGACCGGCCATCTCGGTGCGGTGCGACACGTCCTCGCCCGCGTCCGACGGGTCGTCGACGATCGTCCCGCCGCCGCCGCCGGCCGCGACCGACTGGCGGACCGGCACGTCACGCAGCGCGGCCCACTGGACGGCGTACGCCAGCAGCGCGAGGAAGTAGACCACCCCGGCGGCCGCCACGCCCTGGTTGCTCAGGGTCTCCCACTGTGCGTCGGTCATGACCTGTCCTCCTCCTTGCTTCTCTGCGGGCTGCTCTGCAGGCTCTCCACGATCCCGGCGAGCTCGGCGCGCCCGGTCTCCGGGTCGCTCCCGGAGGAGCGGTCGAGCCGCGCCACCTCCACCAGTGTGGTCCCGTCATCCTGACGACGTGCGCGCACCCAGAGCCGGCGCGGTCGCACGAACAGCGAGCCGAGCAGTCCGAGCAGCGCGACCACCATGCCGCCGAGGGCGATGAGCTTGCCGGGCGTCCGGCTGATCTGGATCTTGTTCCACCGCTGGAGGCCGTCGAACGTCACGCTGCCGAGGTCGTCGGGCAGGGTCACGGTGTCGCCGGGTCGGAGGTCCATCCGGAACGGCTGGCCGTCGGCCTTGGTGAGCCGGGTGGCCTTCGCCTTGTCGAGGACGTAGACCGACGACGCGGAGCCGTCGTCCACGCCGATGTCACCCGTCCAGACCTGGAGCGACACGAGCGGGTCGATCGCGTTGCCGAAGGCCGAGGACGGCATCGACAGGTTGCCGTCGGTGTCGCGGCCCAGCTGGAAGGTCGGGTAGAAGGTGCCCTCGAGCCCGATCTGCGTCGGTTCGGCGAAGGGCGCCTTGATCACCCCGAAGGACTCGAAGGTCTGTCCGTTGGTCGGCAGGAAGACGGCGGGGCCGGACTTGGTCACGTTGCCCTCGCCGTCGCGGATCGTGATGACCGGCGCGTAGCCGTGGCCGATCAGGAAGATGTCGGTGTCACCGATGGAGAGCGGGTGGTTGACCCTGAGGTCGTACTCCTGCGTCGGCGCGTCCTTGTCGGTCTTGTAGTCGAGGTGCGCGACGAACTTGCGGGCCTGGCCCGCCCGGCGTCCCTCGGTCATCCACTCGACGTCGAAGTCGGTGATCGTGAAGGTGAAGGGCTCCATCACCGCCGGGTCGAAGAGGCTGCCGGGGGCGAAGTCGTCGTACTGCGTGAGGTTGTTGGAGAAGCCGTAGTCGTCGCCGTTGAGCAGGATGACGCCGCCCTTGTAGCCGAACAGGCTCCCCATCGCGACACCGACCAGCACGACGATCACGGCGAAGTGGAAGACCAGGTTGCCCGCCTCGCGGAGGTAGCCGCGCTCGGCCGAGACCGCGTCGGCACCCTCGGCCCGCTCGACACGGAAGCGGCGGCGCCGGACGACCTTCTCGGCACGGGCGAGGACGACCTCCGGGTCCTCGTCGGTCGTGTACGACGTGCTGTCCGGCAGGCGCGAGAGGTGACGAGGCGCCCGCGGCGGCCGGGCGCCGATCGCGCGGGCGTAGACGAAGAGGCGCGGCACGATGCAGCCGACGAGGGAGACCATGAGCAGGATGTAGATCGCGGAGAACCACACCGAGCCGTAGACCGCGAACAGGTCGAGCCGGTCCCAGACCGGTGCCAGCCGGGGGTGGTCGTCGCGCCACTGCGACACCGCGAGCGAGTCGATGTCCTCCTGCGGGATCACCGAGCCGGGGATCGCGGCGAGCGCGAGCAGCAGCAGGAGCACGAGCGCCGTACGCATCGACGTGAGCTGGCGCCAGGTCCACCGCGCCAGGGAGCGCGCGTCGAGGTCGGCGGGGAGCGCGGGCGCCTGGCGGTCGTCGGAGGGGCGACGGTCGAGCTGCGTCACACCGGCACCCAGAATCCGAGCACGGCACCCTGCAGGGACTGCGCCAGCCGGTCCCACCAGCCGCTCACGAGCAGCAGCCCGATGACGATCATCATCGCCCCGCCGAGGCGCATGACCAGCACCTGGTGGCGGCGTACGACCGCGAACGCGCGGATCATCCGGCGGTAGGCGAACGCGGCGGCGATGAAGGGCAACCCGAGGCCGAGGGCGAAGACGCCGGACAGCACGGCGCCCCGACCGGCGGTCGCCTCGTTGACCGACAGGAGGTTGATCGCGCCCAGCGTCGGTCCGACGCAGGGCGTCCAGCCGACGCCGAACAGGAACCCGAGCAGCGGTGCCGCGGCCAGGCCGACGGCCGGCACCCGGTGGATGCGCCAGTCGCGCTGCAGGAAGCCGATCCCGCCGAGGAACGCGATGCCGAGCAGGATCGTGAGGATCCCCAGCACGACGTTGAGCTCGCGGGTGTGGACGAACAGCCACGCGCCCGCGGCACCGGTCAGGGTGCCGAGCAGCACGAAGACGACGGCGAAGCCGAGGACGAACAGCACGGCCCCGGCGACCAGCCGGCTGCGCCGGGCGTCCTCGAGCTCACCGCCCGAGAGGCCGGTGGCATAGGACAGGTAGCCGGGCAGCAGCGGGATCACGCACGGGCTGAAGAACGACACCAGCCCGGCGACGCAGGGCCACGGGGAGCGCCAGCGCCATCGATCCGGACATCGCGGTGTCCTGGAACCAGTCACTCACCGAGCACCTTCTCGACGATCGAGACCAGGGTCTGGGGGGTGGGGATGCGGCCCTGGACCGACGCGGCGACCCGGCCCTCGGCGTCGAGCACCACGGTGCTCGGGATCGACCTCGGCGTCAGGGTGCCTGCGAAGGGCAGCAGGGCCGCGCCGTCCGGTGAGTACACGGAGGGGTAGCCCACCTCGAGCGTGCGGGTGAACGCCGCGGCGTCGTCCTGGGAGGCGTCGCGGATGTTGAGGCCGAGGAAGGTGACGTCGTCGCCGAGCTGCGCCGCCACCTCGTTGAGGTCGGGCTGCTCGACGATGCACGGGCCGCACCACGACGCCCACACGTTGACGACCACGGGCTTGCCCCGCATGTCGGCCAGGTCGACGTCGTTGCCCTCGAGGTCGGTGCCGGTCAGCTCGATGGGGTTGCCCCGGTCGACGGCCCGGACCTCCGTGGGCACGCCCTCGCCGGAGATGTAGCCCTTGTCGCCGGTGCCGGACAGGCTCGAGCAGCCCGCCAGGGCGACCAGGCAGGCGAGTCCCACGAGAGGAAGCGACGAGCAGGCGGAGGAACCTCAGGGCCGGTCCTCCTGCGGGGCGCCGCCGGCCGAGAACGGGGCCGACCGGTCGCCGGCGGGGATCAGGTCGCCCGCGGGCTCGGAGTAGCGCACCTGCACCATCCGGTCGTCGTCGAAGACGACGGTGGTGAGGGAGCAGAGCGTGCACTGGCGGTTCTTGGGGTGGTGGATGTAGCTGCGCTTCTCGAGGAAGAGCCGCGTCGTCCAGATCGGCAGCTGGTGCGAGACGATGACCGCCTCGTGGCCCGCCGCCGCGTCGCGCGCGTCGTGGATCGCGGCGACCATGCGCCCGGCGATCTCGTCGTAGGGCTCGCCCCACGAGGGCTTGAGCGGGTTGTACATGTGGCGCAGCAGGTGCGGTCGCTTCACGAACGTCAGCGCGCCGTCGGCGAAGCTGAGCCCCTCGAACTTGTTGGTCGACTCGATCACCCGCGGGTCGATGACCGGCGTGAGCCCGCGGGCCGCAGCCAGCGGCGCGCTCGTCTCCTGGGCCCGCTCGAGCGGCGACGTACGCATGTGGACGATGTCGCGGTCGCCGACCGACTCGGCGATCCGCTGCGCCATCTGGTTGCCGAGGTCGGAGAGGTGGAACCCGTCGCGGCGGCCGTAGAGGACGCCCCCGGGGTTGTGGACCTCGCCGTGGCGCAACAGGTGAACGGTGGTCTGCACGCCCATGTCAGAGGCCTCCTGCCGTGGCGGCCGCGAGCGCGGCTGCCGGAAGTGCGTCGATGATCCGCGAGACGGCGCGGTCGTCGTGGGCCGCGGACACGAACCACGCCTCGTACGCCGACGGGGGGAGGTAGACCCCCTGGTCGAGCATCGAGTGGAAGAAGGCGGCGTAGGCGGCGGTGTCCTGCTGGCTCGCCTCGGCGAAGTCGCGGACCGACCCCTCGCGGAAGAACACCGAGAACATCGTGCCTGCGGCCTGCACGGTGTGCGGCACGCCGGCCGCCGTGAGGGACTCGGCGACGGCGGTGCGGATGGTCAGCGCGGTGGCGTCGAGGTGCGTGTAGACCTCTGGCGTGGCGAGCCTCAGCGTGGCGAGCCCGGCGGTGGTGGCCACCGGGTTCCCCGAGAGCGTGCCGGCCTGGTAGACCGAGCCCTCGGGCGCGAGGTGGGACATGAGGTCGGCGCGGCCGCCGAAAGCGGCAGCGGGGAAGCCGCCGCCCATCACCTTGCCGAAGGTCATCAGGTCGGGCACCCAGCCCTCGATGGCCCCGTCGAGGCCCCAGCCGCCCTGCGCGGTGGCGCGGAAGCCGGTCATCACCTCGTCGCTGATGAAGAGGGCGCCGTGGGCGCGGCAGGTCTCGGCGAGGAAGGCGTTGAAGCCCGGCGCCGGCGGGACGACGCCCATGTTGCCGGGCGAGGCCTCGGTGATCAGGCAGGCGATGCGGGCGCCGTGGGCCTCGAAGGCGGCGAGCACGGCCGCGCGGTCGTTGTAGGGCAGGACCAGCGTCTCGGCGGCCGACGACGCGGGTACGCCGCTGGTGCCGGGCACGGCCAGCGTCGCGACGCCGGAGCCCGCCTCGGCCAGCAGCGTGTCGACGTGCCCGTGGTAGCAACCGGCGAACTTCACGACGAGGTCGCGTCCGGTGGCGCCGCGCGCCAGGCGGATCGCCGACATCGTCGCCTCGGTGCCCGACGAGACGAACCGGACCCGCTCGACCGGCGTACGCGCGACGATCTCCTCGGCCAGCTCGACCTCGGGCTCGGTGGGGGTGCCGTACGACGTGCCGCGAGCCACTGCGCCGGCGACCGCGGCCTGGACGTCGGGGTGGGCGTGGCCGAGCAGCATCGGGCCCCACGAGCAGATCAGGTCGACGTAGTCGTTGCCGTCGGCGTCGGTGAGCCACGCGCCGGACGCAGAGGTGATGAAGCGGGGCGTGCCGCCGACGGCGGTGAACGCCCGCACCGGCGAGTTCACCCCGCCCGGCGTCACGGCGCGCGCACGCTCGAAGAGCGCCTCGCTGGCCGCGGTGGTGGCAGGCGTGGTCACGGGGGTCACCGGGTCATTGTCGCGTAGCCGTGCAAGCCGCTCACAGGCGGCTGCGCCCGTGCGGGTGGGATGTGGCTTGGCCCACAAGTGACTGGCGCGTAACTTGGACGCGATGTTCCTCGTTGGAGGGTGTAGGTGGGCCCGGAGGGGGCATCATGACACCACGGCAACACAGGGGAGACCACGACATGTCGACATCCAATCGACTCCACCGGGCGGCCACGATCGTGCCGCTCGCCGTGCTCAGTGCCGCCTGGACCGCCAGTCTCGTCGGCGCGGGCGTCAACTCCGCCAGCGCGGACGCTGACGGCCCCGGCACCCTCCCGGACGGCACCGTCCTCCCCGCCGCCGCCATCGAGGCGCCCGCCAGTGTCGGCGACCCCGTCGCCCGCGCCGCCGCCCTCACGCCCGGCTCGGCCAGCAGCATCCCGCAGGCCGCCCTCTCGGCCTACCAGCGCGCCGAGGCCGTCATCAACCAGGCCGACCGCGGCTGCCGCCTCCCGTGGGAGCTCATCGCCGCCATCGGTCGCGTCGAGTCCGACCACGGCCGCTTCGGGGGCAACGTCCTCGACGACGAGGGCGTCGCCCGGCCCGGCATCTACGGCATCCCGCTCAACGGCAAGAACAACACCCAGAGCATCAGCGACACCGACGCCGGCCAGTACGACGACGACACCCGCTGGGACCGCGCCGTCGGCCCGATGCAGTTCATCCCCTCGACCTGGTCGGTCGTGGGTGTGGACGGCGACGCCGACGGCACCCGCAACCCGCAGGACATCGACGACTCGGCGCTCGCGACCGCCGTCTACCTCTGCTCCGGCGACGACGACCTGTCCGCGGAGAAGGGCCAGCGCGCCTCGGTCTACCGCTACAACCACTCCAACGAGTACGTCGACCTGGTCCTGTCGATCATGCAGGCGTACATGGACGGCGACTTCAGCGCGGTGCCGACCTCGACCCTCACCACCGGCGTGATCATGCCCGAGACCCAGGGCTCGGGCTCCGGCAGCGGCGGCGGCAAGGGTGACGACGGCGGCAAGAGCGGCGGCGACAACGGGGGCAAGGGCGGCGGCAAGAGCAGCAGCACCCCGACCCCCACGCCAGACCCCGACCGCGAGCCAGACGCCCACGCCCGACGCAGTCCCCCACGCCGACCCAGACGCCCACGCAGACGCCGACCCAGACGCCGACCCAGAGCCCGACCAACCCGCTGCCGACCGAGACGCCGACGCAGTCCGTCCTGCCGACGACGGTCCCGACGACGCTGCCGCCGCTCCCGACGGCGACCATCACGCAGACCCTCACGCTCGCCGAGGCGCTCGCGCAGTGCACGCTGCAGGGCGTCATCGACCTCCCGCTCACGGGTCCCAACGAGCTGCTGGACTGCGCGAACAAGCTCCTCAACCCCTGACGGGTCCCCCGGACGTCATACGGACAGGGCCACCGTTCGCCCGCTCCGGATGACGTCCCGCGACGCGCTCAGCGGCGCAGCAGGCGGGCGGCCTCGGAGGCCCAGTAGGTGAGGATCACGTCCGCGCCGGCGCGGCGGATCGAGGTGAGGGTCTCCAGGATGGCGGCCTCGCGGTCGATCCAGCCGTTGGCGGCGGCTGCCTCGACCATGGAGTACTCGCCGGAGATGTTGTAGGCCGCGACCGGGATGTCGACCGCGTCGCGCACGCGGCGTACGACGTCGAGGTAGGCGAGGGCCGGCTTCACCATCACGATGTCGGCGCCCTGCTCGATGTCGAGCAGCACCTCGCGCACGCCCTCGACGGCGTTGGCCGGGTCCTGCTGGTAGGTGCGGCGGTCGCCGACGAGCGAGGAGTCGACGGCCTCGCGGAACGGCCCGAAGAACGCGGAGGCGTACTTCGCGGAGTAGGCGAGGATCGAGACGTGGTGGTGCCCGGCGGCGTCGAGGGCCTGCCGGACGACGCGGACCTGGCCGTCCATCATCCCGCTGGGCCCGACCATGTCGACGCCGGCCGCTGCCTGCGCGAGCGCCATCTCGGCGTACGCCGCCAGCGTCCGGTCGTTGTCGACGTCACCGTCGGGCGTGAGCAGCCCGCAGTGGCCGTGGTCGGTGAACTCGTCGAGGCACAGGTCCGACATCACGGTCAGCTGGTCGCCCACCTCGGCGACCACGTCGGTGATCGCGAGGTTGAGCACGCCGGCGGGGTCGATGCCGCCCGAGCCGGTGGCGTCCTTGGTCTCCGGGATGCCGAAGAGCATCACGCCGCCCAGCCCGAGCTCGGCCGCCTCGTTGACGGCCCGCTTCAGCGAGTCGCGCGAGTGCTGCACGACGCCGGGCATCGAGGAGATCGGCCGCGGCTCGGTCGCGTTCTCGCGGATGAACACCGGGAGCACCAGCGAGCTCGGCTGCACCGACGTCTCGGCCACCATCCGGCGCAGCGCAGGGGTGCGCCGCAGCCGTCGGGGCCGGACGAGCGGCGTCTCGAGCTCGCGGTGCTCCTCGGTCACTTGGCGCGGGCCTTCCGCCGACCCGACGCGGTGCGCTCGCTCGGCCGGGTGACGGGCTCGCCGTTCTCCAGCATCGCGAGGCGTCGGGCGGAGCCGAAGTCGGCGAGGGCGTCGACCAGGACCTCCACGTCGGGCGTCGGCGCGAGCACGTCGACCCGCAGGCCGTGCTCCTCCGCCGTCTTCGCGGTGGCCGGGCCGATCACGGCGATGATCGTCGACGGGTGCGGCTTGCCGGCGATGCCGACCAGGTTGCGCACCGTCGAGGACGACGTGAAGACGACCGCGTCGAACTTGCCGGTCTTGATCGCGTCGCGGACCGGAGCGGGCGGCGGGGTGGCGCGCACCGTGCGGTAGGCCGTCACGTCGTCGCACTCCCAGCCGAGGTCGATCAGGCCGGCGACGAGGTTCTCGGTCGCGATGTCGGCGCGCGGCAGGAAGACCCGGTTGATCGGGTCGAGCACGTCGTCGTACGGAGGCCAGTCCTCGAGCAGACCGGCGGCGGACTGCTCACCGGACGGGACGAGGTCGGCGCGCAGGCCCCAGTCGGCGATGGCCTGGGCCGTCTTGTCGCCGACGGCAGCGATCTTGAGGCCGGAGAAGGCGCGGGCGTCGAGGCCGTAGTCCTCGAACTTCTCGCGCACGGCCTTGACCGCGTTGACGGACGTGAAGGCGATCCACTCGTAGCGGCCCTCGACGAGGCCGCGGACGGCCTTGTCCATCTGGAGCGGGTTGCGCGGCGGCTCGACCGAGATGGTCGGCACCTCCTCGGGCACCGCGCCGTAGTCGCGCAGCCGGCGCGACAGCGAGCCGGCCTGCTCCTTGGTGCGGGGCACCAGCGCGCGCCAGCCGAAGAGCGGCTTGGTCTCGAACCACGACAGCGTCTGGCGCAGGTCGACGACGTCACCGATCACGGTGATCGCCGGCGGCGCGATGCGCGCGGCGCGGGCGTCCGCGGCGATGTGCTCGAGCGTCGAGATGAGGGTCTGCTGCTCGGTCGTGGTGCCGACGCGGGTCATCGCGACGGGCGTCTGGGGCGAGCGACCGGCCTCGATCAGCGCCTCGGCGGTCTGGGCGATGGTGCCCACGCCGGAGAGCAGGACGAGCGTGCGGTCGTCGCCGTACGCCGACCAGTCGATCTTGTCGCCGCAGGTGACGACGGCCATCTCCTTGTGCCGCTTGGTGGTCAGCGGGATGCCGGCGTACGCCGGGACCGCGCTCACCGAGGAGACGCCGGGGACGACCTCGAAGCCGACGCCCGCCTTGACGCAGGCCTGCGCCTCCTCGGGGCCGGAGGCGTAGAGGAAGGGGTCGCCGGTCATCAGGCGGACCACGCGCTGCTTCTTGCCGTGGCGTACGACGACCTTGGCGCGGGCCGCGTGCGTGAGCGGCTGGCCGTCCTCGCCGAAGCCGCCGTCGACGAGCTCCGGGCCGTCCCACTGGCCGTCCGGACCCTCGACGAGGCCGAGGACGGAGCGGACGAGGTCGGCGTGGTCGGGGGCCTCGGTGACGATGACCTCGGCGCTCTTCAGGAGCTCCACGGCCCGCACGGTCAACAGACCCGGGTCACCGGGTCCACTGCCGACGAACGACACCCAGCCCTGGGTCGCACCCTTGTCCTGGCTGTTGGCCTGCGGGGTCTGTACTCGCGTCATGCGTGCTGGTTCCTCACTGGTGGTGCGTGCATCAGGTCTGCTGCTCCGTCGTCGAGCATGTCGCTCGCGAGTCGTCTGCCGAGCTGTTCGGCCTCGGTCACCGGGCCGGTGGCGCTCATCCGTACGGACAGGCCACCGTCCTCGGAGAGGGCCACGGCGCGCAGCCACAGCTCCTCCCCGTCCTCGCCCTCGACCACCTCTGCCAGGGCACCCACCGGGGCGGAGCAACCGGCCTCGAGGGTGTTGAGCACCGCGCGCTCCGCGGTGACCGCGGCACGGGTGGAGGTGTCGTCGAGCTGGGCCAGGGCGGCCACGAGGTCGGTGTCGCCGGAGCGGCACTCGACGGCGAGGGCACCCTGCCCGGGGGCGGGAAGCATCTGGAGGGGGTCGAGCACCTCGGTGATCTCGTCGAGGCGGCCGAGGCGGGCCAGGCCGGCGCGGGCGAGGACGACCGCGTCGACCTCGCCGTCGCGGACCTTGCGGATCCGGGTGTCGACGTTGCCGCGGATGCCCTCGATGGCGAGGCCGAGACCGAGCGCCTCGAGCTGGCTCACCCGGCGCGGGGAGCCGGTGCCGAGGCGGCTGCCGACCGGCAGCTCGCCGAGGGTGAGGCCGTCGCGGGCGACGACGGCGTCGCGCGGGTCCTCGCGCAGCGGGACCGCGGCCAGGGCGATGCCGTCGGCCGGCGTCGTCGGGAGGTCCTTGAGCGAGTGGACGGCGATGTCGACCTGGCCGGCGAGGAGGGCGTCGCGCAGGGCGCTGACGAAGACTCCGGTGCCGCCGAGGGTGGCGAGCGGGGCGGCGCTGCGGTCGCCCTCGGTCGAGACCTCGACCAGCTCGACCTCGCGGCCGAGGTGCTCGCGGACCAGGTCGGCGACCAGACCGGACTGGGTGGTGGCCAGTGCGGAGGCGCGGGTGCCGAGGCGCAGCACTGCCGTGGTGGGGGCGGTCATTGCTTCCCCTCCGCTCGCGAGATCGCGTCCACGGCCTCGGGGTCGAGGCGGAACAGCTCGGCCAGTGCGGCGGTGTAGGAGACGGCCGGCTCGGCGTCGGCGAGCTCCTTGACCCGGACGGTCGGCTCGTGGAGCAGCTTGTCGGCGACGCGGCGCACGGTCTGGAGCACCTCGGCGCGGGTGGCCTCGTCGAGGGCGGGGAGGCGGGCGGCGAGCCGCTCCATCTCGGTGTCGACGACGTTGGTGGCCATCGACCGCAGGGCCACGACGGTCGGCGTGACGCTCGCCTGGCGGCGTACGGCCAGGAAGGCGGCGATCTCCTGGGCGACGATGGTGCGTACGTCCTCGACGCCGGCCGCGGCCTCGAGGCCGCGCAGCTCGTCGGCGAGTCCGGCCAGGCTGATCAGGCCGACGCCGGGCAGGTCGGCCACGGACGGGTCGACGTCGTGCGGCAGCGCGAGGTCGATGACGGACAGCGGGCGGTCGTCGCCGGCACGGGCGGTGACCACGTCGCCGAGGCGGACCAGCGGCTCGGGAGCGCCGGTGCACGACACGACGAGGTCCGCGCGGGGCAGCGCGTCGGCGAGCGCCGACAGCGGCGCCGACGAGGCGCCGTACTCCGCGGCGAGCCGTTCGGCGCTGGTGGAGGTGCGGTTGAGCACGGTGATGCTGGTCGCACCGCCACGGGAGAGGTGGGCGGCCGCGAGGGACGCCATCGCGCCCGCGCCGATCACGAGGGCGCGGGCGCCGGCGACCGGAACCGTGCTGCGCTCGAGGGCGGCGCTGACGAGCGAGGGGGCGGCCCGGTCGATGTCGGTCTCGGCGTGGGCCCGCTTGCCGACGCGCAGGGCCTGCTGGAAGAGCGTGTTGAGCGCCGGTCCGACGGTGCCGTGCTCCTGGCCGAGGCGCAGGGCGTCGCGGGTCTGGCCGAGGATCTGGCCCTCGCCGACGACCATCGAGTCGAGGCCGGCGGCGACCTGGAAGAGGTGGGAGACAGCGCCCTCGTCGTAGTGCACGTAGAGGTGCGGCAGCAGCGCCTCGGTGGACTGCTCGGCGCGGGCGACGAGGAGGCCGGAGAGGTCCTCGACGCTGCCGTGGAAGCGGTCGACCTCGGCGTAGACCTCGAGCCGGTTGCACGTGACGATCGCCGTGGCCTCGGTGACGTGCTCGCCGGCGACGACGTCGGCGATCAGCTTCACCGTCGCGTCGGGGTCGAGGACGAGTCGCTCGAGCAGCTCGACCGGCGCGGACTTGTGGGAGATCCCCACGACGAGGACGCTCATCGACGTACTCGCTTCGCTCCGTGCGCCGATGAGGCACATGACGCACTGCTCTGGATGGTTCGCTCGCTCCCACGACGCATCCTCCGATCCGGGCGCGACCGCCTTGCGCTGCTCGTGGTACGCCAGGATCTGCAGCTCGATCGACAGGTCGACCTTGCGTACGCCGACGCCCTCGGGCACCGCGAGGACGCTCGGCGCGAAGTTGAGGATGCTGGTGATGCCGGCGGCGACCATCCGGTCGGCGACGGCCTGGGCCGCGACGGCTGGCGTGGCGATGACGCCGATGGAGACGTCGTTGTCGCTGACGATCGACTCGAGGTCCTCGAAGGAGCGCACGTCGAGGCCGGCGACGACCTCGTCGTGGCGGGTCGGGTCGGCGTCGAGCAGCGCGACGACGCGGAAGCCCCGGCTGCGGAACCCGCTGTAGTTGGCGAGCGCGTGGCCGAGGTTTCCGATGCCGACGATGACCACGGGCCAGTCGTGCGTCACGCCGATCTCGCGGGCGATCTGGTAGCGGAGGTACTCCACGTCGTAGCCGACCCCGCGGGTGCCGTAGCTGCCGAGGTAGGAGAGGTCCTTGCGGAGCTTGGCGCTGTTGACGCCGGCCGTGGCCGCGAGCTCCTCGCTGGAGCAGGTGGTCGTGCCGTCCTCGGCCAGGCCGATCAGGGCACGCAGGTACACGGGAAGCCGAGCGACGGTTGCCTCGGGAATGTCCCGGGCAGAGTCGGGGGTCCGTGCGGTCACAGCTGCTTCTTTCCAGTCCTCGCGAACCTCGCGCGGACTCCGCCACTGTAGGAGTTTGTGAACGGGAGAACAAAACGGGAGAAGGGTCGGCTAGCACATGTGAGATGACCCACCCGTGGCGGGTGTCGACAGCGCCCTCTTCGTGTGGTGACCGCCGCCCGAACCCGCTCGTCACCGGCCCCGCGGACTCAGCTCCGTGGCGTCCAGCGGGTGCAGCTCGCCAGGTGCCGGATCGGCATCGAGTCGCGGCCCTGCGCGTCGCACACGTCCTGCAGCTCGGCGCGCGCCGCGGCAGCCACTCCTCGCGCTCGGCCGGACCCATGGCGATGGCCATCGAGGTCGTCGCGAGGTTGGCTGCGCGGTGGGCGGGCGTGAGGTCCCAGACCCACGCGAACTGCGCGAAGTCGAGCTCGTCCGGGTCGGCGAGCGGCAGGCGTCGGCGTACGCCGTCGGGCCCGCCCTTGGTGGTCCGGTCGTACATGTCGGGCCCCGCGAGCGCGTGCTCCCACTCCTCCACCGGCTCGGCCACCACGTTCCACACCAGGCCGAGCCACCCGCCCGGCCTCAGCACGCGTCGCACCTCGCGCATGGTCGTCTCGGCGTCGAACCAGTGCCAGGCGTCCGCGACGAGGACGGCGTCCACCGACCCGTCCGGCACCGGGAGCGACGTCGAGTCGCTGGCGTGGCACCGGGCCGTCGGCTGGTTGCGGCTCAGGACGGCGCGCATCCGCGGATCGGGCTCGACCGCGTCGACCTCGAGACCGCGCGCGAGCAGCCGTCCCGTCAGCCGGCCGGTGCCGGCGCCGATCTCCACCACCGTGGCGGGGGCATCGGGCGCCAGCCACTCCACCGCGGCGTCGGGATAGCCCGGGCGCCACCGGTCGTACTCCTCGGCCATCTCGCCGAAGGTCAGGGCACGCGGCGAGTCTCGATGCGACCGCTCGTTCCGCACGGGCTACTCGAGCACCGGAGCAAGAGCGGCCCGCAGGCGGGCCTCGTCGACCCGCCAGAAGTCGTGCTGCCGGCCGTCGACGAAGGTCACCGGGACCTCGTCGCCGAAACGGTCCGCGAGGTCACCGTCGGCATCGACGTCGACCTCGTCGTACGTCTCCCCCAGGTCGGCGCAGACCCGCGCCACGACCTCGCGCGCGGACTCGCACAGGTGGCACCCGGCGCGGGAGTAGAGGGTGACGCGCGCCCCCGGGGTGGTGGTCACAGGAGACCGTCGTCGATCCGGCGCCGCTCGATCCCGCGCAGGCGTCCCTTCTGGACCTTGCCGGTGACGGTGAGCGGGAGAGCGTCGACGACCTCGATGCGCGTCGGCTGCTTGAACCGGGCCAGCCGCACGATCGTGTGCGCCCGGACGGCCTCCTCGAGGTGCGTCACCGGGCGGGAGGCGACGACGTACGCCACCACGGCCTCGCCGGTCTCGGGGTCGGGGACGCCGATGACCGCCGCCTCGGACACGCCGTCCACCTCACGGATGACGTCCTCGACCTCGGTCGGGTAGACGTTGAAGCCGCTGACGATGACGAGCTCCTTGACCCGGTCGACCAGGAAGAGGTCGCCGCTCGGGTCGAGGAAGCCGACGTCACCGGTGCCGTACCAGCCGTCGGCGTCGGGGCCGTCCGACCCGTCCGGCCAGTAGCCGCTGAAGAGGTTGGCGCCGCGGACCTCGATCACGCCGGGGTCCTCGCCCTCGACGACGTGGTAGGTCTCGTCGACCAGCCGGAGCTCGATGCCGGGCAGCGCCGCCCCGACCGAGCCCGCCTGGTTGGTCTGGCTGCAGAGCGTGCTGGTGACGACCGGCGAGGCCTCGGTCAGGCCGTAGCCCTGGTGCACCGGGATGCCGGTGATCGAGGTGAACTGCTCGATCACGTCCGGCTCGAGCGGCGCGGAGCCCGACAGCACGAGGCGCACCGGACCGAGGCGCTCGCGCAGGTGCTCGTCGGGCAGCCAGTAGCCGAAGACGGGCGGGGCGATCGGGACGACGCTGCACGCCTCGTCGTCGATCAGGTCCAGCACCGCCTGCGGCTCGAACTGCTCGACCAGCAGCAGCCGCGCGCGATGACGCAGCACCCCGCCGAGGACGGCGTTGAGCCCGTAGACGTGGAAGAGCGGCAGCACGCCGAGGACGACGTCGTCGCCGTGCATCATCGGCGGCTCCACGGCGGCGACCTGCTCGATGTTGGCGAGGAGCGCCCGGTGGCTGAGCATCGCGGCGCGGGGGCGACCCGACGTGCCGCTGGTGTAGAGGAGCGCGGCGAGCTTCTCGGGGTCCGGCAGCGGCGGCACGGGGCGTACGACGTCCGCGCGCAGCGCGTCGAACCCGATCTCGCCCGGCCCGGGCTCGGCGCCCGTGACGACCACGGCGGGGGCGGCGACGTCCCGCAGCTCGGCCAGCGCCGCGCGGACGACGTCGAGCGCGGTCTCGTCGACGACGACGAGCCGGGTGCCGGAGTCCGCGATCATCCGGGCCAGCTCCCCGGGCGTCGAGCGGGGGTTCACCGGGACCGCCACCACCTGCGCACGCAGCACGCCGAGGTAGGCGGTCACGAACTCGATCCGGTTGCCGACCACGATCATCACCCGTTGGCCGGCGCGGATGCCGTGGGCGCCGAGCCCGGTCGCGATCCGGGCGACCTCGTCCTCGAGACCGGCCCACGTGAGGGTGCGACCACCGCTCTCGACGAGCGCCTGCCGCTCGGGCACGTCGGCTGCCGCCTCGGCCACGAACGTGGAGACGTCGTTGCGCGGCATGCACCGATCCTTCCACAGCCCGGTCGCCCGGAGGCACGACTACGCTGCTCGCGTGACCCCTCCGGAGCGACCGCGCAGGCTCAACCTGCAGCAGCGCTCGGTCCTGGCCGGCGAGGCCGCGGCCGCCTCGGCAGAGGTCGAGAGCGCGCTCTCCATGCCGAGCGACCTGACGGCGGCGGCCTTCTTCGACGTCGACAACACCGTCATGCAGGGCGCGAGCATCTTCCACTTCGCCCGCGGGCTGCACCGCCGCAAGTTCTTCACCACCCGCGAGATCGCCGGGGCGGCGTGGAAGCAGACCTACTTCCGGATCGTGGGCGTCGAGGACCCGGCCCACGTGGCCGAGGCGCGGTCCTCCGCCCTCTCCTTCATCGCCGGGCACACCACCACCGAGCTCGAGGAGCTCGGTGAGGAGATCTTCGACGAGGCGATGGCCCACCGGGTCTGGCCCGGCACCCGGGCCCTCGCCCAGATCCACCTCGACGAGGGGCAGCGGGTGTGGCTGGTGACCGCGGCGCCCATCGAGATCGCCAGCATCATCGCGCGGCGGCTGGGGCTGACCGGCGCCATGGGCACCGTGGCCGAGCACGTCGACGGCGTCTACACCGGCCGGCTGGTCGGCGACCTGCTCCACGGCCCGGCGAAGGCCGAGGCGGTTCGTGCGATCGCTGCTCGCGAGGGGCTCGACCTGTCGCGCTGCTCGGCGTACTCCGACTCCAGCAACGACCTCCCGATGCTCTCCCTCGTCGGCGACCCCTGCGCCATCAACCCGGACTCGCGGCTGCGGGCGCACGCCAAGGCCCAGGGCTGGCGGATCCGGGACTACCGCACCGGTCGCAAGGCCGCCCGCGCCGGGCTGGTGGCGGCCGCGGTGGCCGGCGCGGTCTCCGGGGCCGTCGCCGCAGGGGTCAGCGTGCGGGGTCGCGACCGCGCCTGACCTCCTGTAACTCGTAGTTACTCACGGGTTCACAGGGACGCTGCAGCCCTTTATCGTGAAGACTGCTGCAAGGGAGGGGACACCGCATGCATGCCCTGGAGGAAGGCCTCGACGCGCTTCGGCGCGCGGTGTGGGCTGCCCTCTCGCCGCAGCTCGCCGGCGGCATCCTCCACGCCGAGACTGCGCTGCCCGGCTCGGCCGCGCCCCCGGCCGGCGGAGGTCGCGGCTCCTCGGGCTCCAGCCCGGTCGGCGACGAGGACCAGGCCGCCTCCTCGGAGCTCGACGGGGCCGAGCGCGACCGGCTGATCGCGCTCGTCGAGCTCGCGCGTGCGGGCGACAAGGACGCCTTCGGGCTGCTCTACGACCACTACCAGGCGTCGGTCTACCGCTTCCTCTACTACCGCACGCGCTCGCAGGCACTGGCCGAGGACCTCACCTCGGAGACGTTCTTCCGCGCGCTGCGGAGCATGAACAACTTCCGGTGGCAGGGCAAGGACTTCGGCGCGTGGCTGATGACCATCGCGCGCAACCTCACCACCGACCACTTCAAGTCCGGTCGCACCCGCCTCGAGATGACCACCGAGGACATGTCGCCGCACGACGACGCGACCGAGGGGCCGGAGAGCGCCGTCCTCGCGGGGCTGACCAACGAGGCGCTGCTCACCGCCCTCACGAAGCTGCCCGACGAGCAGCGCGAGTGCCTGATCATGCGTTTCCTGCAGGGGATGTCGATCGCCGAGACGGCGAAGGCCCTCAGCCGCTCCGACGGCGCCGTGAAGCAGCTCCAGCTCCGCGGCGTACGCAACCTCGCGAAGCTGCTGCCGGAGGGGTTGAGAGACTGATGACCTCCCCCGAAATGGTTACTGCCGTAACCCGCGCCCCGTCCCGTTCGTTCGTCTGTGTGGGAGGAACCACCAGCAGCGAGACAGGAAGGGCGCGATGACATCCGCCTTCTCGGTACGACGACGTGCCGACGAGTTCGAGGCGCTCCTCTCCCGAGGCCCCGACTCCCCCCTCTCCGACCGGGAGGCAGCGCAGTTCGCGGCCCTGGTCGCCGTGGTCGCCGACCTGCGGGCGGTTCCCCAGGTCACGCCGCGCCCCGAGTTCGTCAGCTCGCTGCGCGAGAGCCTGATGGCCGAGGCCGACACGGTCCTCGTCCGCCAGCCCGCCGCGCCGCAGCGCCTGGCCATGCCGGCCACCACGCGGCCCCGCGACCGTCGCGTCGCCACCCTCCTGGGCGGGGCGGCCCTCATCGGCGCGACCGCGACGATGGCCGTCGCCGCGCAGACGTCACTGCCGGGCGAGTCCCTCTACGGCGTCAAGCGCGGCATCGAGTCCGCGCAGGTCCAGCTCGCGGGCGACGACGCCGCGCGCGGTCGTACGCTCCTCGCCCAGGCCAGCACCCGGCTCACCGAGCTCGAGGAGCTCTCGGCCGGCGACGGCGCCGAGCAGCTCATCCCCGACACCCTCGACACGTTCACCGAGCAGTCCGGCGAGGGCGTGCGCAGCCTGCTGACGGCCTACAGCGCCAGCGGCTCCGACGCCGACGTCCAGGTGGCCCGCGAGTTCACCTCGACCAGCATGGATCGCCTCGAGGCGCTGCAGTCCGAGCTGCCGTCGAGTGCGAGCGACGAGCTCCTCGCGGCCGGGCGCACGCTGACCGACCTCGACACCGAGATCAGCACGGCGTGCGGCCTCTGTCCGGGCGAGCTGACCTCCACCCCGGACTTCGTGCTCAGCAGCGCGCCGACCGACCTGCTCACGGGCCTCGACAGCGACGAGCTGACCCTCGAGGCCGCGCCGATCTCGGGCCAGGACGTCTCCGGCATCACCATCCCCAAGGCGCTCCAGTCACCCGGGGCGCTGCTGCCCGAGCCGTCGGTGAGCCCGACCGCGCCGGTGCGGACACCCGAGGTCGTCGTGCCCGAGACGCAGCGACGAGCCCGACCCGACCAAGCCCGACCCGACCAAGCCCGACCCGACCAAGCCGGTCAAGGACACCACTGACGACGTCACCGATGTCGTCACCGACACCACCGGCGACCTGGCCAACCAGCTCAACGGCGTGACCGGCGGGGCGCTCGGCGGACTCACCGGCACCGTCGACAACGCCACCGGCGGACTGATCGGCGAGGTGACCGGGACCGTCGACGGCCTCACCGGCGGACTGCTCGGCAACGCGACCGGCGGCCTGCTGCCCTGATCCCGACCTCTGCCCGAGCCGGCCGGCTGGCTAGCTGAAGACGCCGTCGCGCTCGCGCAGCAGGTCGAAGAGCGTGTGCTGGATGGTCTCGCGCACCTGGTCGGTGACGTTGAAGACCAGCATCGGGTCCTCGGCCTCGCCGGGCTCGTAGGAGTCGGTGCGGATCGGCTCGCCGAACTCCAGGATCCACTTCGACGGCAGCGGCACCATGCCCAGCGGGCCGAGCCACGGGAAGAACGGCGTGATCGGGATGTACGGCACGCCGAGCAGCCGCGCCAGCGACGGGACGTTGCCGACGAGGGGGTAGATCTCCTCCGCACCCACCACGGAGAGCGGGATGATCGGTACGCCGGTGCGCAGGGCCGCGGACACGAAGCCGCCGCGGCCGAACCGCTGCAGCTTGTAGCGCTCGCTGAACGGCTTGCCGATGCCCTTGAACCCCTCGGGCCACACGCCGACCAGCTCGCCGCCCGAGAGCATCCGCTCGGCGTCCTCGACGCAGGCCAGCGTCGCACCGCTCTTGCGGGCCAGCGAGCTGACGACGGGCATCTTGAAGACGAGGTCCGCGCCGAGCGGGCGCAGCGAGCGGTGGGCCTTGTCGTGCACGGCCAGCATGGTCATGAGTCCGTCGAGCGGAACGGTGCCGGAGTGGTTGGACACCACGAGCGCCCCACCCTCGGTGGGGATGTTCTCCAGGCCGCGCACCTCGAGCCGGAACCACTTCTCCGCGAGCGGTCGCAGGGCCGCCATGAAGAAGCGCTCGGTCAGCTCGCGGTCGAAGCCGTAGTCGTCGACCTCGTAGTCGCCCTCGAGCCGGCGGCGCACGAACGCCATCAGCTCGGCGGCGCGGCGCTCCCAGTCGTCGCCGAAGACCTCGTGGGCAGCACCCTGCAGGGCCGCGATCCAGTCGCCGACGGGGATCCCGGTGGTCGGGGTGGGCTCGTCGGCGGGCGTCGCGGCCGGTCGCTCCTGCGCAGGCGCAGCAGTCCTGGGCGGCCGGCTTCGCGGCTGCGCGCTTCCTCGGCGCAGGCTTCGCGGCGGGCTTCGGCGCGGCGGCCGGCCGGGGCCTGGCGGCGGCCGGCTTGCGGGCCGCCGACGACAGGTTGCGCGCGGCCGACGACGGCCGGGCACTGCCCGTGCCACGACCCGGGCGGCCTCCGGTGCCGATCGGGATGACGACCGCGTCCTCCCCCGTACCCCTGCGGGCCTCGTCAGGCACGACCGGCTCCTTCCCTCACGTCGGGCGCGACCGAACGGACGAAGTCGGAGAACGCCTCGGCCGTGGTGAAGGCCGGCTCGAAGCCGAGGTCGGTGCGCATCCGGGTGGTGTCCACCCCTCGACCGTAGGTCAGGAACCCCAGCTGCTCGGGCGAGAAGTCCGACAGGCGGGCCTGGCGCATCGTCGCGCCGAGCCGGCCGACGGCGAACCGCGGCATCGCGACCGACGGGGTGCCGAGCCGGCGTACGGCCTGGGCCAGGGTCAGCAGCCCGTCGCCGGCGACGTTGAACGTGCCGGGGACGGCCCGGGTGGCTGCGTGGCAGAGCACCCGCATCAGGTCGTCCTCGTGGAGGAACTGCAGGCGCGGGTCGAAGCCCAGCACGCGCGGGATGACCGGCAGGCGGAAGTAGTTGGTCAGCGGGCTCGAGACGTGGGGACCGATGACGTTGGCCGCGCGGATCATCGTGACGTCGACGTCGGGGCGGCGGCGGGCGAAGCCGCGGACGTAGCCCTCGATCTCGAAGACGTCCTTGGCGTAGCCGGAGGACGGCAGCCGCTTGGGCCCCATGTCCTCGGTGAACATCGCCGGGTCGCGCGGGCTCGAGCCGTAGACCGTGGTGGTCGACTTCACGACGAGGCGGTCGACGGTCGTCGACTTCTGGCACGCAGCGAGGAGCTGCATGGAGCCGATGACGTTGAGCTCCTTCATCGTCCCCCGGCCGCCGGCGGAGCCGGGCGTGGCGATCACGCTCATGTGGACGACGGTGTCGACGTCCTCCTTGGCGAGGACCTTGGCGATGACGGGGTTGCGGATGTCAGCGCGGACGAAGGAGACGTCCCCGATGTCGCCCCGCGGCGGGACGACGTCCACCCCGATGACTCGATCGATGGACGGGTCGCCGGCCGCGGCGCGCGCGAAGCGTCGCCCTATGTCCCGGGAGATCCCGGTGACCAGCACGACCCGCCCCATGGTCGAGGGTGTTACTTGCCGAGCTTGCGGCGCTGGACGCGCGTCTTCTTCAGCAGCTTGCGGTGCTTCTTCTTGGCCATGCGCTTGCGCCGCTTCTTGATGACAGAACCCACAGTGGATCAGACCTTCCTTTTCGGCCGACGCTCGTCGGCCGGACCCCGACACCCTACTTGGCAGGGGAGGGGACCGTGGAATCGGTCGACCCGGTGGTCGCGCGGGGCTCAGCCCGCGTTGTAGAAGCTCTTGCGCAGGTACTCGTTGACGTCGTCCTCGGTGACCCGGAACGAGCGGCCGACGCGGACCGCGGGCAGCTCGCCGCCGTGGACCAGCCGGTAGACGGTCATCTTCGAGACGCGCATCTTGGACGCGACCTCGGCGATCGTCAGGAACCGGGCCTCGGACATGTCTCCAGGGGTGTTCTCAGCCATGGTTGTGCACCGATCCTTCGTCGCGGAACGGCGCCGGCTTCCCCACCGGCGTCACAGGCGTGCCGCATTGGACTGAGATTAGGGCTCGCGTGACGGGTGGGGAAGAGGAACGCCAAAGAAACTTGTGGGACTGGCGGCGTGTCGGGTTGAATCTTTACCCTCCGCGAGTCGCTCCACGCTCGCCGGAGGTCAGGGAAGCGGGTCCAGCCCGTGCAGCGGGAAGACCTCCATGCGGGTCGCGTGGATGGCTCGGTCCAGCCACGACTCGGGGTCGTAGCCGTCGGCCCAGTCGCGGAACGCGGGCGTGCGCCCGTCGGTCATCCGGTGCGGTGCGGTCGCGCCCAGCACCTCCTCGACGTACGCCCGCCACGCCGGAGGCGTCTCCAGCGTGGGCTCGAGCGGGCGGCCCGACGCGATGGCGAGCAGGTGCGCCCAGGCGCGCGGCACGACGTCGATGATCGAGTAGCCGCCACCACCGGTGACGACCCACTTGCCGCCGGCGACCTCGTGGGCCAGCTCGTGGAGCGCGAGGTAGGCCGCGCGCTGGCCGTCGACGCTGAGCATCATGTGGGCGAGCGGGTCGTCCATGTGGGAGTCGCACCCGTGCTGGGTGACCAGCACGTCGGGTCGGAACTCGCGCAGCAGCGGGGGTACGACGGCGTGGAACGCCCGCAGCCAGCCCGCGTCCGACGTGCCGGGCGGGAGCGCGACGTTGGCCGCCGTGCCCTCGGCGCCTGTCGCCGCCGGTGTCGGTCGCGAAGCCGGTGCCGGGGAAGAGCATCTGGCCGGTCTCGTGGAGCGAGATCGTCAGCACCCGCGGGTCGTCCCAGAAGATCGACTCGACCCCGTCGCCGTGGTGGACGTCGATGTCGACGTAGGCCACCCGCTCGACCCCGTCGGCCAGCAGCTGCTTGATGCCGACGGCGACGTCGTTGTAGATGCAGAACCCGCTCGCCCGGTCGGGCATCGCGTGGTGCAGGCCGCCGGCGATGTTGACCGAGTGCAGGGACTCGCCGCTCCACACCTGGCGGAAGGCCTCGAGGCTCGCGCCGACCACGTGCGCACTGGCGAGGTGCATGTCCGCGAAGACCGGGTCGTCGTCGGTGCCGAGCCCGCGGGCGTGGTCCTCGTGGCCCGGCGTCGTGCCGGCCTTGGTGACCGCGTCGATCAGGCCCTGGTCGTGGACGGTCGCGATCTGCGCCTCGGTCGCCATCGGGGCGTCGACGAGCTTGACGCCGTCGAGGACGCCGAGCTCCTCGGCCAGCCGCATCGTCAGGTCGACGCGGACCGGCGACATCGGGTGCGTGGGCCCGAAGTTGTAGTCGGTGAGCGTCGAGTCGAAGACGACAGACGTGGGACCGGCGCACTCCATGTGGCGGACGTTACCCCCGCTCGCCCGTCGGACCGCCCAGTGGACGTAGTTGAACATGTTCAGATGCATGTGCCATCCTCTCATCTTGAACAGGTTCACTTCTGCCGGAGGTCCCGATGCCCGACCGATACCGCCCCCAGTTCCAGTGGCTGCTGATGGGCCCGGCACTCGGGGCGTTCTCCGGCGCCGTGGTCGCCACGCTGCTCGTGTGGGGCGTGGCGTTGTCCGAGACGCGCTCGATGACGGTGTCGGACCTTCTCCTCGGCGCCGCGTTCGGGCTCTACCTCGGAGGTGTGTACGGCGGGATCTGCGGCATCGCTGTCGGGCTCGTGCTCGCTGTCCCCCTGGTGTTCCTGGTGGGTCGGCACCTCCCGCGCGACGTCGCGCGCCGCAGGGCGTACGTCCTGGGTGCCGCGCTGCCGCCAGTGATCCTGCTCGTCGGGGTGGTCGTCGTCCTCGACGTACGACTGTCGTGGCCGGAGGGGGACGAGCTCTGGGGCCTGTTCCCGCTCGCGGGTGCCGCCGTCATGGGCAGCAGGCTCGCGGGGTGGGTGGCTGGCAGGGGCGATGCCGCGAAGTCGGTCTCCTAGGGTGGCGACCGTGGCGGAGAAGCGGACGGCGAAGGCCGAGCAGACCCGGGCCGGCATCGTCGACGCCGCGCTGCGGCTCTTCGAGGCAGGCGGCTACGACGCGACGACCATGCGCGCGATCGCAGACGAGGCGGGGGTGTCGCTCGGCAGCGCCTACTACTACTTCTCCGGCAAGGAGGAGCTCGTCCAGGCGTTCTACGACCGGATCCAGGTCGCGCACGCGGTCGCCGCCGAGGCCGTGCTCCAGCAGCCCGGCTTCGCCGATCGGCTCCGCGGCGTGCTCGAGACGTTCGTCGACGTGGCCGAGCCGTTCCACGACTTCGGCGGTCAGTTCTTCCGCAACGCCGCCGATCCCCACTCCCCGCTCTCGCCCTTCTCGCCGCAGTCCGCACCGGCGCGCGAGGCGAGCACCGCCCTCTTCCGACGCGCCGTCGAGGGGTCGGACCTCAAGGTCGCGCCCGCCCTGCGCGAGGAGCTCCCCGACCTGCTCTGGCTGCTGCACATGGGCGTCGTGCTCTTCTGGGTCCACGACGACAGCGACGGGCAGCGGCGTACGCGCACCCTCATCTCCGGCCTGGTGCCCCTCGTGGACCGGTCGGTGCGGCTCACCCGGCTGCCGCTGGTCCGCGGCCTGGTCGACGACGGGCTCGGGCTCGTCCGCGCGCTGCGCGGCTGACCACAGCCGGCGGTCTGCCTCAGGAGCCCTCGGCGAGCTCGCGCGAGCGGTTGCGCGCGGCCTCCATCGCGGCGAGGAACGCGGCGCGGACCTTGTGGATCTCGAGCTCGCGGAGCGCGGACGCGGTCGTGCCGCCGGGGGACGTGACCTGCTCGCGCAGGACGACGGGGTGGGTGCCGGTCTCGCGGAGCATCGCGGCCGAGCCGACGAGCGTCTGCACCACCAGCTCGGTGGCGGTGGCGCGCGGCAGGCCGAGGTGCACGCCCGCCTCGATCATCGACTCGACGACGAAGAAGATGTAGGCCGGACCGGAGCCGGAGATCGCGGTGACCGCGTCCATCTGCTTCTCCGGGATGCGCAGCACCTTGCCGGTCGAGGCCATCAACGCCTCGACCTCGGCGAGGTGGGCCTCGTCGCAGTGGGAGCCAGGCGAGATCGCAGCCATGCCCTCGTCGACCAGGGCCGGGGTGTTCGGCATGACGCGGACGACGGCGACGCCCTCGGGCACGCGCGACTCGATGAAGGCTGTGGTGATGCCGGCGGCCAGCGAGACCAGCAGCTGGCCGGGCCGCAGGTCGGGCGCGATCTCGTCGAGCACGTCGCCCATGTCCTGCGGCTTGACCACCAGCGCCACGGTGTCGGCCTTGGCGGCCGCCTCGCGGTTGGAGACCACGGCCACGCCGTAGCGCTCCTCGAGCTCGCGGGCCCGCTCGCTGCGCTTCTCGCCGACCATCAGCTGGTCGACGCGGCGCCCGGCGCGTACGAGTCCGGAGAGCAGGGTCTCCCCCATCACTCCGGCGCCGATGATCGCTGTGCTCATGGGCGCAATCTACTGCGTGGCGCGCCGGGGCTCCGGCGTCGCTACTTCTTCGAGACCAGCGAACGCGCGAAGAACGCGAGGTTCTGGGGCTTCTCGGCCAGGCGGCGCATGAGGTAGCCGTACCACTCGGTGCCGTAGGGGATGTAGACGCGCACCGTCTCGCCGGCGGCCGCGAGGCGCTTCTGCTCCTCGGGGCGGATGCCGTAGAGCATCTGGAACTCGTAGGTGCCGGCGCGGCGGCCGAAGCGGCTGGCCAGCGACGAGGCGATCTGGACCATCCGCGGGTCGTGGGTGGCGATCATCGGGTAGCCCTGCCCGGCGAGCAGCACCTTGAGGCAGCGGACGTACGACTTGTCGATGTCGATCTTCTCCTGGAAGGCGACCTCCTCGGGCTCCATGTAGGCGCCCTTGCACAGCCGGACGCGCGAGCCCTCGTAGGCCAGCGCACGGCAGTCGGCCTCGGTGCGGTACAGCATCGCCTGCAGCACGGCGCCGGTCTCGGGGAAGTCCTTGCGCAGCTCGCGCAGGATCGAGAGCGTCGAGTCGGTGGTGGTGTGGTCCTCCATGTCGAGGGTGACCGTGGTGCCGGCGTTGCGGGCCGCGCGACAGATGTCGCGGGCGTTCTCCAGCGCGACCTTGTGGCCGCTGTCGGGCAGGAACTGGCCGATCGCGCTCAGCTTGACCGAGACCTCCGCGTGGGCCGCGAGGCCGCGGGACGACAGCTCGGAGAGCACGTCCTTGTAGGCCGCGACCGTGGCCTCGGCCTGGGCGGCGTCGGTGGTGTCCTCGCCCAGGTAGTCGAGCGTCACCCGCAGGCCGTCGTCGACGAGCGTCGACGTCGCGCGTACGGCGTCCGCGGTCTGTTCACCGGGGACGTAGCTGGTGACGATGCCGCTCGACACCGGCATGGTCGAGACGAGCTTCTTGACGCCCTGGCTGCGGGCGAGGAGCAGGATCGGCTGACGGAGCAACGACATGGAGCGAAGGCTACGCCGATCCCCACCGAACTTTCACACCTCCTCCACCCCTTCCGACGGGGTGCGGACCCAGCATGGGGGGCATGACCTCGACCACGCGCTACGTCCTCGCACTGGGCGTCTCGATCGGCACCGTCCTCTTCCTGCTGCTCGGCATCGGAGCGCTCGGGATCGTCGGCGACGGCGACCGCGACTGGCTCTACCTCGCCGCTCCGCTCGTCGGCCTGGTGGTGGCGGGGGTGACCCGGTTCCGGCCCGCCGGGATGGCTCTCGCGCTCGGCGCCGCCGCCGTCACGACGGTCGCGTCGGGAGCGGTGGCGCTCGTGCTCGTCGCCCTGGACGAGGCGTCCGGGTCGGTGGTGGACGTCGTCATGCTGACCGGGATGTACGCCGGCCTCTTCGCGGTCGCGGCGTGGCTGTTCACCCGGGTCAGGGCGTACGCCGCCTGAGCGTCGCGGCGCCGAGCGCGAGCGCGGCGAGGGCGAAGACGGCCACCACCGCGACGGAGCGCCACACCTCGCCCTGGTCGGCGCTCCCGACGAGCTCCTGCATGGCGTCGACGGCGTACGACAGCGGGAGGACGTTGCTGATCGCCTCGAGCACGCCGGGCATCGCCTCGCGCGGCACGAAGAGGCCGCACAGCAGGATCTGCGGGAGGACGAACGCCGGCATGAACTGGACCGCCTGGAACTCCGTCGTCGCGAAGGCGCTCACCAGCAGGCCGAGCGCCGTGCCGAGGACGGCGTCGACGACGGCCACGAGCCCGAGCAGCCAGACCGGTCCGTTGACGTCGAGGCCGAGCAGCCCGACGCTCACGCCCACCGCGAGCGCCGCCTGCACGGCCGCCAGCAGGCCGAAGGCGAGGGCGTAGCCGAGCAGGAAGTCGAGCTTGCCCATCGGCATCGTGAGCAGCCGCTCGAGGGTGCCGCTGCTGCGCTCGCGCAAGGTGGTCACGCTCGTGACGAGGAACATCACGATGAAGGGGAACATCGCCAGAAGGGCCGGACCGAAGCGGTCGAAGAGGTCGCCGGGTGTCCCGGTCGTCGAACATCCACCAGAGCAGGCTGATCAGCACGCACGGGACGACCATCAGCATCGCGAGGGTGCGGTGGTCGCGGCGGACCTGGGTCAGCACGCGACCGGCCACGGCGAGGGTGATCCGGGGGTTCATGCGACATCGTCCTCGGTCTCGACGAGGTGGAGGAACGCCTGCTCGATGTCGGCCGTCCCGGTCCGCTCGCGGATCTCGTCGGGCGAGCCGTCGGCGATGATGCGGCCCTCGCGCATGAGGAGCAGCCGGTGGCAGCGCTCGGCCTCGTCCATGACGTGGCTCGACACGAGCACCGCGGCTCCGGCGTCGGCGATCCGGTGGAACAGCGCCCACAGGTCGCGGCGCAGCACCGGGTCGAGGCCGACGGTCGGCTCGTCGAGCACCAGCAGGTCGGGCTTCCCGAGCAGTGCGACGGCGAGGCTGACCCGGCTGCGCTGGCCGCCGGAGAGCCGGGCGACCACCTGGTCGCGGTGGCTCGCGAGGTCGACGGACGTGATGGCCTCGTCGGCCTCCGCGGGATCGACGCCGAGCACCCGCGCGAAGAACCTGAGGTTCTCCGCCACCGTCAGGTCGTCGTACACGCTCGCGGCCTGGGTGACGTAGCCGATCCGCGTGCGCAGCGCCGCGCTCCCGGCCGGCTCCCCCAGCACCTCGACGGTCCCCGACCGCACCTGCTGCGCCCCGACGAGGCACCGCATCAGCGTGGTCTTGCCGCACCCGCTCGGCCCCAGCAGCCCCGTCACGCCCGCCGGCACGTCCAGGGAGATCCCCGGCAGCACCTCCCGCGAGCCGCGTACGACCACGAGGTCCCGCACCTCCACGACGTTTTTCATCATGTGTTGAATTGTGGCATCGGCGACTGGTCCGCCGTCAACCCGGTCCAGAGCGGTGCGTGAGGCGGATTTCCGAGGCCCGGAATCCGCGTCACACACCGCGCCAGGCGGCGATTCGGCGTGTCGGCGTACGGGCGGTGGCTGAGGCGGATTCCCCGGGCACAAAATCCGCCTCACGCACCGCTCGGCCGGGAGGTACGCCGGGCTAGGGCAGGTCGCCGGTGAGGTAGTGCTGGAGGACCGGGCCGACCCGGGCGACGAGGTCCTCGGCGGGCATCTGGGCCAGGGGCGGGATCGCGATGACGTACCGCGCGACGATCAGCCCGATCATCTGGCTGGCGACGAGCGGCACCCGGACCTCGGGGCGGTCGCGCACCAGCGACGCGAGCACCGGGCCGACCACGACCGGGATGAAGCCGTCGCGCACCAGTCGCGCGCTGTCGTCGGACATCAGCGAGCGAGCCAGCGCCAGCAGGCCGGGCTGGAGCTGCGGGGTCGTCCCAGACCGAGAGGAACGTCCGCAGCAGTCGCTCGCCGGCGCCGTCCGGCCCCAGCGGCAACCACCGGGGCGAGGATCTCGCGCGGGTCGACGGGGATCTCCAGCGCGGCGACGAAGAGGTCGTCCTTGGTGCCGAAGTAGTGGTGCACCAGGGCGGGGTCGACGCCGGCGGCGGCCGCGACGGCGCGGATCGTCGTACCGCGGAAGCCCTTCTCGGCGAACGACGCGCGCGCGGCGGCGAGCACCTCGGCCCGGGTGTCCGGGGCGCCGGGGCGCCGGCCCCGCGACGCGCGGGCGGTCACGGAGTGCTCACGGGGTCGTCACGCCGAGGTGGGCGCGGGCGAACGCGAGCGACTCGGCCAGGTCGGCCTCGCGCTCGGTGCGGTCGGCGCAGCGCCGGGTGTTGATCTCCAGCACGACGTGGCCGGCGAAGCCGGTGCCGACGAGGTGGTGCAGGAACTCCTCGGCCCGCATCACGCCGCGACCCGGCACGAGGTGCTCGTCCTTCGCCGAGCCGGAGCCGTCGGTGAGGTGGATGTGGCGCAGCGAGTCGCCCATCCGCTCGGCCATCGCGATCACGTCACTGCGCGCGATCGCGGCGTGGGACAGGTCGATCGTGGTGTTCGCGTAGTCCTCGGTGCTCGGGTCCCAGCCCGGCAGGTACATCTCCATCCCGCGGCGCGACGAGGCCCGCCACGGATACATGTTCTCCACCGCGAAGGCGATGCCCGTACGCGCCTCCAACGACGCGATCCCCTCGACGAAGCCGGCGGCGTAGTCCTTCTGCCACCGGAACGGCGGGTGTACGACGACCACGTCGGCGCCGACCGCCTCGGCCATCTCGGCGGATCGCTCGAGCTTGCCCCAGGGGTCCGTGCCCCACACCCGCTGGGTGAAGAGCAGGCACGGGGCGTGGACCGCGCAGATCGGCACCTGGTGGTGGTCGCTGAGCTTCTTGACCGCGTCGACCTGCTGGCTGAGGGCGTCGATGCCGACCATCACCTCGACGGCGTCATAGCCCAGCGACGCGGCCCAGCCGAAGGCGTGAGCCGTGGACTCGGGGTAGACCGAGGCGGTGGAGAGGCCGATCAGCGGGCCCGTCGTGGAGGCCATGGGTCAGCGCGACCTCGTCACGACCGAGATCTGGTCGAGGCGCTCGAGGATGACGCCCTCGCGCAGTGCCCAGGGACAGATCTCCAGCTCGGTCAGGTCGAAGATGTCCATGCAGGCCTCGGCGACCAGCGCACCGGGGACGATCTGGTGCGTACGACTCGGCGAGACGCCGGGCAGGTCGGCGAGGTCCTCGGCCGACATGTCCATGAGCTTGGGGATCCACTCCGACAGGGTCGAGAGCTCGAGGGTGCGCGGCACGAGTGGCCCGTCGCCGCTCGGCGCGGCACCGCAGATCCGGGCGAGCGAGCGGAACGTCTTCGACGTGGCGGCAGCCCGGTCGGGGACCCCGGGCCGGAGCAGGTGCCCGGCGTCGCGGGCGATCTCGGCCCGGATCTGGCGGCGCAGCTCGCGGATGCCGTCGTCGGACGGTCGCTCGCCGCCGAACCACGCGCGCGCCATCCGGGCCGCGCCCAGTGGCAGCGACCACGCCACGTCGGGGTTCTCGTCGGTGCCGCCGGCGATCTCCAGCGACCCGCCGCCGATGTCGAAGACCGCCAGCCGGCCGGCCGACCAGCCGAACCAGCGGCGTACGGCCAGGAAGGTCAGGCGCGCCTCGTCCTCACCGGAGAGCACCTCGAGGGTGACGCCGCTGTGCTTCTCGACGTGCTCGAGCACCTCGTGGGAGTTGACGGCGTCACGGACCGCGGAGGTCGCGAAGCCGAGCATCTCCTCGCAGCCCTTGTCCTCGGCGATCTCCGTCGCGGACGCGCAGAAGTCGGTGAGGGCCTTGATGCCCTTCTTGGTCACGGCGCCGTCGTCGTCGAGGTGCTCGGCCAGGCGCAGCGGCTGCTTGTGCGAGGAGGCCGGCAGCGGGGCGGCGCCACCGTGCGCGTCGACCACCAGCAGGTGACCGGTGTTGGAGCCGATGTCGAGGACGCCCAGGCGCATGCCTGCCACGCTACTAGGCCGTGTCGCGCCACTAGGTTGCCGAGTGCCCGAAGTCGACCTGGTCTTTCCCCGCGCGTACGTCGAGTTCGCCGACCCGGCGGACGAGGGCCAGGTGTTCCGCTGCGACCTGACGTGGCTGACGTCGGCCTACATGTGCATCTTCGGCCAGGGCTGCGCCGGCATCTACGCCGACGCGCCCGACGTCGGCTGCTGCACCCTGGGCGCGCACTTCGCCGACCGCGACGACGAGAAGCGCGTGGCCGGGTTCGTCGCCCAGCTCACTCCCGACGACTGGCAGCTGCACCCCGGCCGCGCGGTGAAGAAGTCCGACTGGGTCGAGACCGACGACGACGGGGAGCGCAAGACGCTCGCCGTCGAGGTCGACGGCCAGCAGGCCTGCGTCTTCCACAACCGGACCGACTTCACCAACGACAGCGGGCACGTCGGTGCCGGCTGCGCGCTCCACGGCCTGGCGCTCCGCCAGGGCCGCAACCCCCTCGAGACCAAGCCCGACGTCTGCTGGCAGCTGCCCATCCGCCGGCAGTACCGCTCCGTCGAGCGGCAGGACGGGACGTCGTACACCGAGGTCTCGATCGGCGAGTACGACCGTCGCGGCTGGGGTCCCGGCGGCCACGACCTCGACTGGTACTGCTCCGGCAACACCGAAGCCCACGTCGCCCTCGAGCCGGTGTTCGTCACCCACGAGGCCGAGCTGGTCGAGCTGATGGGACCCGACGCGTACGCCGAGCTGAGCCGCCACTGCGAGGCGCACGTGCGCTCCCGCTCGGCGCTCGCGCTGCACCCGGCAGATCCCCGCTGAGCCACCGCGGAATCCGCACCCCGAGATTGCTCGACGTCAAGAGAACCTGACCCCGGTGTCACCGGTCGAGACGAACCGGGGTCAGAATCTCCGCATGCGCCTGGATCACGTCAGCTTCGCCGCCGGACCTGATGGACTTGCCAGCACCGCCCAGCGCATCGGGGGGTTGCTCGGCACCGAATTCGTCAGCGGCGGGGTGCACCCCCGCTTCGGCACCCGCAACATGATCCTGCCGCTCGCCGGCGGGACCTACATGGAGATCGTCGAGGTGCTCGACCACCCGGCGAGCGACAAGGCCCCCTTCGGGCAGGCCGTGCGCGCCCGCTCCGCCCTCGGCGGCGGCTGGTTGGGCTGGGTCGTGTCGGTCGAGGAGCTCGAGCCCGTCGAGAGCCGCCTGGGCCGCGAGGCCGTCAAGGGCAACCGCCACCGTCCCGACGGCACCGAGCTGCTGTGGCAGCAGGTCGGCGTCAACGGCCTCCTCAACGACCCGCAGCTCCCCTACTTCATCCACTGGCAGTCGCCGGTCGAGATGCACCCCAGCAACGGCGCCAGCGGCGACTTCTCCCTGGCCTGCCTGGAGATCGCGGGCGACCCGCAGCGGGTGAGCGAGTGGCTCGGCGAGACCGTCGAGGCCCCGCTCGAGGACGTCAAGGTCGACTGGGTGGCCCCCAACGGCACCCCCGGCATCGTCGCGGTGCAGCTGCAGACGCCCGCCGGCCTCGTCCGCATCTGAGCTTGAAGCCCCGCCCCTCCCCCAACATCTGGCACACCCCCGGGCTCTACGAGCTCGAGAACCGGGCCGCCGACCCGCACGGCCGCATCGAGGCCGCGATGCGCGAGGTCGCCGACTGGACGGGACGCGCGTTCCTCGACATCGGCTGCGGCACCGGCTTCCACCTGCCCCTGTGGGCGGCGACGGCCGCGAGCGTGATCGGGGTCGAGCCGCACCCACCCCTGGTGCCGCTCGCGCGACGGCGTACGAAGAAGCTGGCCAACGTCACCGTCCTCACGGGGATGGCCGAGGCGCTGCCCGTCCCCGATGCGTCGGTCGACGTCGCCCACGCCCGCTGGGCCTACTTCTTCGGCCCCGGCTCCGAGCCCGGGCTGCGCGAGCTCGACCGGGTCGTACGCCGCGGCGGCACCGCCTTCGTGATCGACAACGACGCGACGCGGTCGACCTTCGGTCGCTGGTTCGCGCGCGGCTACCCGATGGTCGACCCGGTCGCGGTCGAAGCGGTTCTGGTCGACGCACGGCTGGGAGCGACGACGGATCGACATGGGGTGGTCGTTCGAGTCGCGCGCGGACCTCGAGTCCGTCGTCCGCATCGAGCTGCCGCCCGCGGCGGCCGAGGAGGCGCTCGCGTCCCACACCGGCACCGAGGTCGACTACGCCGTCAACCTCTGGTGGCGGCGCTACTAGCTGGACCCGCGGATCGCCAGCGTCGGCGCGAGGAGCACGCCGCGCGTCTCGACCGGCTGGTGGGAGAGCAGCGCGCTGAGGGTCCGGACGATCTCGACGGCGACGTCCTCGAGCGGCTGGCGTACGGACGTCAGGCCCACCGGGAAGACCTGCGCGACCTGGGAGTCGTCGAAGCCGACCACCGCGATGTCGCGGCCGGGGGCGAGCTGGCGGATCCAGAGCGTGTGCAGCACGCCCATCGCGAGGGTGTCGGACGCGCAGACGAAGGCGGTCGGCTCGGACTCGTCGAGGAGCACGGCGGCCGCTTCGGCGCCGCTGTGCACGACGTCCTCGACGCGCGAGGCCATCCCCGTGGTGGACAGGCCGTTGGCGTGCATCGTCGAGACCCAGCCCGCGCGGCGGTCCTCGCCGATGGGCGAGTCCTTGCGCCACCCGATCCACGCGATCCGCGTGTGACCGCGGTCGATGAGGTGCTGCGTGGCCAGCCGGGTGCCGGCGGCGCCGTCGACGTCGACCCACACGTGGCCGGCGACGTCGTCGTCCCACGGACGGCCGAACGCGACGAACGGCGCGCGCTGCTGGCTGAGCCAGGCGGCCTGGGGGTTGCCGAGGTAGGTGTCGGTGACGACGAAGGCGTCGACCGCCGTCGAGCGGAGCAGGTTGTCGTAGCCGCCGACCGGGTCCTCGTCGTCGGCCGGGAAGAGCAGGACGTGGTAGCCGGCCTCGTCGCTGGCCTCGACCAGCGAGTGGACGAAGCGGTCCATCATCGCGTTGGCGGTGCCCTCCTGGGCGGGGGTGAACCGCAGCCCGATCAGCGAGGACGTACGGGTGCGCAGGTTGCGGGCCGCGCGGTTGGGCGAGTAGCCCAGCTCGGCGATGGTCTGCCGGACCCGCTCGAGGGTGTCGGGGCGCAGCAGGTCGGGGTTGTTGACCGCGTTGGAGACCGTCTGGCGCGAGACGCCGGCGCGCTCGGCGACGTCGGCGAGGGTCGTCGGCGTGACCGGCAGCTGGCTGCCGGACCGATGGTCGCCGCGCACCATGGCACCCCCTTGATCGATCCAACTGCGTGAAGCATAAGCCCGGGTCGGGACGGATCCGGGGACCAACCCTCGCGCCGTCCGTACGCGTGCCAGGCCCTCCGGTGCGGGTGCGCCGGGCTGTCGGTGCCCTCGCCTAGCGTGGCCGTCATGTCGACCAAGGCGAAGACCCGCTCCTCCTACCGCTGCACCGAGTGCGGCTGGGAGACGGTCAAGTGGGTCGGCCGGTGCGGCGAGTGCCAGGCGTGGGGCTCGGTCGCGGAGGTCGGCGCGCCGACCCTGCGCGCCGCCGCCGGCCCGGTGTCGACTCCCGCTGTCCCGATCGGGCAGGTCTCGATCACCGAGTCGGTGGCCCGGACGAGCGGCGTGCCCGAGCTCGACCGCGTGCTCGGGGGTGGCCTCGTGCCCGGGGCCGCGATCCTGCTCGCCGGCGAGCCCGGCGTCGGCAAGAGCACGCTGCTGCTCGAGGTCGCGTCGCAGACCGCCCGCACCCGGCAGCGCACCCTCTACATCACCGGCGAGGAGTCCGCCGCCCAGGTGCGGCTGCGCGCCGACCGCACCGGCGGGGTCCACGACGAGCTGTTCCTCGCCGCCGAGACCGACCTCGGCGCGGTCCTCACCCACATCGAGGAGGTGCGGCCGACGCTGGTCGTCGTCGACTCCGTGCAGACGATCGGCGCGTCCGGCATCGACGGCGTGCCCGGCGGGGTCACGCAGGTCAAGGAGGTGGCCGCGGCGCTGATCCGGGTGGCGAAGACCCGCAACATCACGACCGTGCTCGTCGGCCACGTCACCAAGGACGGTTCGATCGCGGGGCCGCGCGTCCTCGAGCACCTCGTCGACGTGGTCCTCCACTTCGAGGGCGACCGCAACTCCCGGTTCCGGATGCTGCGGGCGATGAAGAACCGCTACGGCCCGGTCGACGAGGTCGGCTGCTTCGACCTGTCGTCGGAGGGCATCGCCGCCGTCACCGACCCGACCGGGCTCTTCGTCGAGCACCACACCCAGGACGTGTCCGGCACCTGCGTGGCCGTGACCATGGAGGGCCGGCGGCCGCTGCTCGCCGAGGTGCAGGCGCTGCTGACGCCCTCGCCCCTGGAGCGGCCGCGCCGTACGGTCTCCGGTGTCGAGTCGTCCCGCGTCGACATGGTGCTCGCCGTCCTGACCCGCCACGCCCGGCTGCGCATCGCGGGCAGTGACACCTTCGTCGCGACCGTCGGCGGGGCCAAGCTCCACGACCCGGCCGCCGACCTGGCCATCGCCGTGGCGGTCGCCAGCTCCCACCTCGGCGTGCCGGCGCCGCGGGGTGCCGTCGCCATCGGGGAGATCGGCCTCGCCGGCGAGCTCCGCCGGGTCCGCGACCTGCCCCAGCGGATCGCGGAGGCGGCGCGGCTGGGCTTCAAGGTCGCCGTCGTCCCGCGCGGTCGTACGCTCGCGAGCGAGCGTGGCATCCCGAGCCGGCGGGTGGTCGACGGCCTCCGGGTGGTCGAGGTGGACGATGTGTTCGGTGCCCTGCTCACGCTCGAGCTCACGCCGCCGCTCTAGCCGGTTCAGGCCGAACCGGGCGCAGGTCACGGCTTTGTGACGGAACGCACGATTCCGCGCGGCGCGCCCTACACTTCACCGGGGTGCCCGGGGGCGGTGCCGGCACAGACACATGTGGAGGACCGGTGGCAGAGCGCATCGACGAGCAGCTCCGCCTGCGCGCGACCCTGGCCTCCATCGCACCCGGCACGCCGCTGCGCGACGGCCTCGAGCGGATCCTGCGCGGACGCACGGGCGCCCTGATCGTGCTCGGGCCAGGACAAGACCGTCGACTCCATCGCCACCGGCGGCTTCACCCTCGACGTCCCGTTCACCGCCACCGGGCTGCGTGAGCTGGCGAAGATGGACGGCGCGATCATCCTCGACAAGGACATCACCCGGGTCCACCGCGCCGCGGTCCACCTGATGCCCGACCACACGATCCCGTCGGAGGAGACCGGCACCCGGCACCGTACGGCCGAGCGCGTCGCCAAGCAGACCGGCCATCCCGGTCATCTCGGTGTCGCAGTCGATGCAGATCATCGCGGCCTACGTCGGCGACATCCGTCACGTCCTCGAGGACTCCGGCAAGATCCTCTCCCGCGCCAACCAGGCCCTGGCGACGCTCGAGCGCTACAAGATGCGCCTCGACGAGGTCTCCGCGACGCTGTCGGCCCTCGAGATCGAGGACCTGGTGACCGTGCGCGACGTCGCCGTCGTCGCCCAGCGCCTCGAGATGGTCATCCGCATCGCCCGCGAGATCGAGGACTACGTCCTCGAGCTCGGCACCGACGGTCGCCTGCTGTCCCTCCAGCTCGAGGAGCTCGTCACCGGCGTCGACGCCGAGCGCGAGCTGGTCGTCCGCGACTACCTGCCCACGGGCAAGCGCCGCCAGACCAGTCCCGAGCTGCACCTCGCCGAGCTCGAGGGACTCTCCCCCACCGACCTCGTCGACCCCGCCGCCGTGGCGCGGGTCATCGGCCTCGGCGGCGCGGAGCACCTCGACGCCGCGGTCGCCCCCCGCGGCTACCGGTTGCTCGCCAAGGTCCCCCGACTCCCTCCCGCCGTCGTCGACCGCCTGGTCGAGCACTTCGGCGGCCTCCAGCAGCTCCTGTCGGCCGGCATCGACGACCTCCAGGCCGTCGAGGGCGTCGGCGAGCTCCGCGCCCGCAGCGTGCGCGAGGGCCTGTCCCGCCTCGCCGAGTCGAGCATCACCGAGCGCTACATCTGAGTCGAGCAGTCGCCCGCGAGGCAGGACCTCGGAGACCCCGAGCGGTCGACGTACGGGCACGAGGGGCCCGGTCGGCGTCCCTGACGGGCACGAAGCGCCCGGTCGGCGTCCCTGACGGGCACGAAGCGCCCGGTCAGCCCGCCGAGTTCCCCGCGCCGTCCTCGCCGGGGGTGTGGGCGGTGTCGCCGTTCTTGTTCTTCTTGCCACCCTGCTGCTCGGGCTCGGCGGTCTGGGTGACGACGCCCGGCTGGGGCGCGACCAGCTCGAACTGGACGTCGGTCGCCTCGCCGCCGAGGGCGGCCACCGCGACGTGGTAGAAGCCCGGCATGGCATAGGCGGTGCGGTCGGAGCAGGTCTCGTCGGAGCGCTTCGCCGACCAGGTCACCACGACCGGTGCGTCGACGGCCGACCGGACCACGACGTCCTGGGGCGCGATCCCCACCGGACACTCGCGAGTGCTCCAGATGTAGTCGTCGCCCGACGTGATGGTCACGGTCATCGTCGCCGCCGACGCCTGCCAGGTGCACGCCTCGGCGACCTTCGTGCGCAGGTTGATCGTGATCGGCACGGCCGCGCCGACGCCACCGGTGGCCGTGGTGATGACCGGGGTGGCCACGATGTCGGCCTCGGTGCACGGACCGGTGGGCTCGGCCAGGACCGGCTCCGGCGGCACCGTCTCTGCAGGCGCGGTCTCCTGGTTGCGCTTCTTCTTGCCCTTGCGGCCCTTCTTGCCCTCGGTCACCGCACCGGCGGTCGGCCCGGAGATGGCGGGCGCGGTGTCGTCGACGGTGGCGCCGGCCTGCGTCGCCGTACCGGTCGAGGCGTCCTTGCCGTCCGACGACCCGCCGAGCACGCGCGCGAGCACCACGACGAGCAGCAGGGGGATCGCGAGCACCACGATCCGTCGGGTCCAGTAGACCCGGGCCGGGAGCGGCCCGCGAGGTCGCACGGTCGACGGCATGGGGTCAGGCTAGGGAGCAACCGGCCCGTCTCGGCGGAGGCGCACCGGCTGACCTACCATCGCCGTCGATGGACGCCCCCTCCCGCCAGCGCACTCCACGAGGCCGTGCTCGCCTGGTACGACGACCACGCACGGGAGCTCCCGTGGCGCGGGGTCGTCGCCACGCCCTGGTCGGTGATGGTCAGCGAGCTGATGCTCCAGCAGACGCCCGTCGCCCGGGTGCTGCCCGTGCACGACGCCTGGCTCGAGCGCTGGCCCACCCCCGCCGACCTCGCCGCGGAGTCGACGGGCGAGGCGGTGCGGATGTGGGGCCGGCTGGGCTACCCGCGCCGTGCGCTGCGGCTGCACGCCGCCGCCGTGGCGATCGTCGAGCGACACGACGGCGCGGTGCCGACGTCGTACGACGACCTGCTGGCGCTGCCGGGCGTCGGGGACTACACCGCCTCGGCGATCGCCAGCTTCGCCTTCGGCCAGCGACACGTGGTCCTCGACACCAACGTGCGGCGCGTGCTCGCCCGCGCGGTCTCCGGGGTCGAGTTCCCGGCGCCCGCGGTGACCCGGGCCGAGCGCGACGTGGCGACCTCCCTGCTGCCCGACGACCCGGCCACTGCCGCGACGTGGGCGGTCGCGACGATGGAGCTGGGCGCGCTCGTCTGCACCGCGCGCCAGCCGTCGTGCGACGCCTGCCCGATCGCCGGGACTCTGCGCGTGGCGCGCCGCCGGCTTCCCGGCGTACGACGGTCCGCCGCGCCGCGGCCAGGCCTGGGCCGGCACCGACCGCCAGTGCCGCGGTCGCATCATGGCGCTCGCCCGCGACCAGTCGTCGGTCAGCGCGGCCCAGGTCGAGCAGGCCTGGCCGGAGGGGGAGCAGCGCGAGCGCTGCCTCGCCGGACTGGTCGACGACGGCCTCCTGACGCAGATCACCCCGGGGCGCTGGGCGCTCCCGGGGTGACTCTGGTGAGGCAGAGGGTCAGGCGTCGTTGGACTTCGGGACGTCGACCGGTCCCTCGGTGTCGTCGGGACCCTCGAGGTTGCCCTCGTCGTCGCGCTGCGGCTCGAGCGCCAGGTCGGCAGTCTCGAACGGCGGCAGGTCGGGGACCCTGCGAGTTCTTCTGACCCTTGAAGGTGAACGTGGCCGCCGGGCCCTCACCCTCGACGTCGACCAGGATGATCTGGCCCGGGCCGACCTCACCGAAGAGCATCTTCTCGGCGAGGACGTCCTCGATCTCGCGCTGGATCGTGCGACGCAGCGGCCGCGCACCGAGCACCGGGTCGAACCCGCGCTCGGCCAGCAGCGCCTTGGCGGGCGGGTGAGCTCGAGCGACATGTCGCGGTCCTTCATGCGGAGCTCGACGCCGGCGATCATGTTGTCGACCATCGCGACGATCTGCTCCTGCGACAGCGGCGGGAACACGACGATCTCGTCGACACGGTTGAGGAACTCGGGACGGAAGTGCTGCTTGAGCTCCTCCGACACCTTGGTCTTCATCCGCTCGTAGGAGCCCGCCGCGTCGGCGCCGATGGCACCGAAGCCGAGGTTGACGCTCTTGGCGATGTCACGCGAGCCGAGGTTGGTCGTCATGATGATGACGGTGTTCTTGAAGTCGACGACGCGACCCTGCGAATCCGTCAGGCGGCCTTCCTCGAGAATCTGCAACAGGCTGTTGAAGATGTCGGGGTGGGCCTTTTCGACCTCGTCGAACAACACGACGGAGAACGGCTTGCGGCGCACCTTCTCGGTGAGCTGGCCACCCTCTTCGTAACCGACGTATCCGGGCGGCGAACCGAACAGACGCGACACGGTGTGCTTCTCGGAGAACTCGCTCATGTCGAGCTGGATCAGCGCGTCCTCGTCACCGAAGAGGAATTCGGCGAGCGTCTTGGACAGCCAGGTCTTACCGACACCGGACGGGCCGGCGAAGATGAACGAACCGCCGGGACGCTTCGGGTCCTTGAGGCCCGCACGCGTACGCCGGATGGCGCGGCTGAGGGCCTTGACGGCCTCCTCCTGGCCGATCACGCGCTTGTGGAGCTCGTCCTCCATCTTGAGCAGACGGGTGGACTCCTCCTCCGAGAGCTTGACGATCGGGATGCCCGTGGCCACGGCCAGGACCTCGGCGATCAGCTCCTCGTCGACCTCGGCGATCTCGTCGAGGTCACCGGCGCGCCACTGCTTCTCGCGCTCGGCGCGGCGGGCGGAGAGCTGCTTCTCCTCGTCGCGCAGGCGGGCCGCGGCCTCGAAGTCCTGCCCGTCGATCGCCGCCTCCTTGCGCTGGCGTACGTCGCCGATCTTCTCGTCGTACTCGCGCAGGTCCGGCGGCGCGGTCATCCGGCGGATGCGCAGTCGCGAACCGGCCTCGTCGATGAGGTCGATCGCCTTGTCCGGCAGGAACCGGTCGGAGATGTAGCGGTCGGCGAGCGTCGCCGCCGAGACCAGGGCCTCGTCGGTGATGGTGACGCGGTGGTGCGCCTCGTAGCGGTCGCGCAGGCCCTTGAGCATCTCGATCGTGTGCGCGATCGAGGGCTCCTGCACCTGGATCGGCTGGAAGCGGCGCTCGAGCGCGGCGTCCTTCTCGAGGTACTTGCGGTACTCGTCGAGCGTGGTCGCGCCGATGGTCTGCAGCTCGCCGCGGGCCAGCATCGGCTTGAGGATGCTGGCGGCGTCGATCGCGCCCTCGGCCGCGCCGGCGCCGACGAGGGTGTGGATCTCGTCGATGAACAGCACGATGTCGCCGCGGGTGCGGATCTCCTTGAGGACCTTCTTGAGACGCTCCTCGAAGTCACCGCGGTAGCGCGAGCCGGCGACCAGGGCGCCGAGGTCGAGCGTGTAGATCTGCTTGTCCTTCAGCGTCTCGGGCACGTTGCCCTTGACGATGTCCTGCGCCAGGCCGGCCACGATCGTGGTCTTGCCGACGCCGGGCTCGCCGATGAGGACGGGGTTGTTCTTCGTGCGGCGCGACAGGATCTGCATCACGCGCTCGATCTCCTGCTCGCGCCCGATGACGGGGTCGAGCTTGCCCTCGCGGGCGGCCTGCGTGAGGTTCTGGCCGAACTGGTCGAGGACCAGCGAGCTGGACGGCGCCTCGCCTCCGGAGCCGGAGGTCTGGGCGCCGGCCGCGGCCGACTCCTTGCCCTGGAAGCCGCTGAGCAGCTGGATGACCTGCTGGCGCACCCGGTTGAGGTCGGCGCCGAGCTTCTGCAGGACCTGCGCGGCGACGCCCTCGCCCTCGCGGATCAGGCCGAGCAGGATGTGCTCGGTGCCGATGTAGGAGTGGCCGAGCTGGAGCGCCTCGCGGAGCGAGAGCTCGAGCACCTTCTTGGCGCGCGGGGTGAACGGGATGTGGCCGGAGGGCGCCTGCTGGCCCTGGCCGATGATCTCCTCGACCTGGGCGCGCACGGCCTCCAGGGAGATGTCGAGGGACTCGAGGGCCTTGGCGGCGACGCCCTCGCCCTCGTGGATGAGGCCGAGCAGGATGTGCTCGGTCCCGATGTAGTTGTGGGAGAGCATGCGGGCCTCTTCCTGGGCCAGCACGACAACTCGCCGGGCTCGGTCGGTGAACCGCTCGAACATGTGCGCTCCTCTACGTCTGCGTGGTCCGCCGATCCCCCGCCGGGGCGGAAGTGCGGACACTGGGCTCAACGCCCGACCTCAGCCTACGTGTTCCCGCCCACGACACGAGGCCGTCCGCTCACAGCGAACGACCCCGGCGTGACGCGTTAGTGGCGGAGCACGGGCGGATCAGAGGGGTGGAGCAGGAGGGCGTACGTCAGTGGGCGGCGTCGTAGGCCGACTGCACGTCGGCGGAGATGCGGCCGCGCTCGGAGACGTCCATGCCCTGCGCCTTGGCCCACTCGCGCACGTCCTTGGTGTTGGACGTCGAGGCGGAGCCGGAGGACCTGCGCGTACGGCGCGAGCCGCCGGTGCTCTTGCGGGCGTGGCCGACGTAACCGCTGAGTGCCTCGCGCAGGGCGGCCGCGTTGGCGTCGTTGAGGTCGATCTCGTAGGTCGATCCGTCGAGGCCGAACGTCACGGTCTCGGTGGCCTCGGTGCCGTCGAGGTCATCGACGAGGACGATGTTCACCTTCTGTGCCATGGTGTATTCCTTTTCCTTTCGAGCGCTCAGGGGCTTAAGCGCGTCGAATGCAGTGTGGCAGCAATTGTCGAATGGCGGCAAACCGTCAGGAATCCTTGACGCGCTCATTCAGGAATTGCGTTCGAACACCAATCGCAGACCCTGCAAGGTGAGCCACGGGGAATGCACGGTGAAACACGAACAATCGTCGACGAGCAGCGCGGCCAAATGTCCCGTGGAAATGACGGTGACGTCCTCGGGAGAAACTCCCAGCTCGGCGATCATCCGCGCCACCAGGCCCTCGACCTGCGCCGCGACGCCGAACAGCATTCCGCTCTGGAGCGCCTCGACGGTGTTCTTCGCGATCACCGAACGCGGCCGCACGAGCTCGACCTTGCGCAGCTGCGCGCCGCGGCGCCCGAGTGCCTCGAGGGAGATCTCGATGCCGGGCGAGATCGCGCCGCCGACGTACTGCCCCTGGGCGTTGACCACGTCGAACGTCGTCGCGGTGCCGAAGTCGACCACGATGGCCGGCCCGCCGTGGAGGGTGGCGGCGGCGAGCGAGTTGACGATGCGGTCGGTGCCGACCTCGCGCGGGTTGTCCGTCAGGACCGGGATGCCGGTGCGGACGCCGGGCTCGACCACGATCGCCGTGACGTGGCCGAAGTGCCGCTCGAGCATCTCGCGCCACTCGTGCAGGACGGCCGGGACGGTCGCGCAGACCGCGATGCCGTCGACGTCCGCCACGCGCTCGGCGAGCAGCCCGCGCAGCAGCACCGACCACTCGTCGGCGGTGCGGCGCTCGTCGGTGTTGACGCGCCAGTGGGCGGTGACCTCGTCGCCGTCGAGGAGGCCGAGGAACGTGTGGCTGTTGCCGATGTCGACGGCGAGCAAACTCATGGGGTGGACAAATCCATGCCGATGTCGAACACGACGACGGAGTGGGTGAGGGCGCCGACCGACACGAAGTCGACGCCGGTCGCGCCGATGCGGGCGGCGCGCTCGAGGGTGATGCCGCCGCTGGCCTCGAGCGGCACCCGCCCGGCCGTGCGCCGCACGGCCTCGGTCATCAGCTCGTCGCTCATGTTGTCGAGCAGGATCCGCTCCGGGGGCTCGGGCAGTGCGAGGAGGTCGTCGAGCTGGTCGAGCGTCGTCACCTCGACCTCGACGGGAAGGCCCGGGTAGCCGGACCTGATCGACTCCAGCGCCGGCAGCACTCCCCCGGCGGCGATCACGTGGTTGTCCTTCACCATCGCCATGTCCGTGAGCCCGAAGCGGTGGTTGACGCCACCGCCGCAGCGGACGGCGTACTTCTGCAGGGCGCGCAGGCCGGGCAGGGTCTTCCGGGTGTCGAGGACCCGGGTCGGCGAGCCGGCGAGGGCGTCGACCCAGCGGGCGGTGGCGGTGGCGATGCCCGACAGGTGGCAGGCGAGGTTGAGGGCGGTGCGCTCCGCGACCAGCATCCGCTGCGTCAGCCCCGAGACCCGCATGACCACGTCGCCCTTCGCGACCCGGGTGCCGTCTGGCACCCGGTCCGTGACCGTGGCGTCCGCCCCGAGCATGAAGAACGTGACTGCCGCAACGCCGAGCCCGGCGATCACCCCGTCCTCGCGGGCCGCGAAGACGGCTTCTCCGCGGGCGTCGAGCGGGACGGTCGTGGAGCTGGTCGGGTCGTCGGAGCGATGATCGGGGAGGTCCTCGGACAGCGCCTCGGCGATCTTCTTCCACACGTGGTCGAGGTCGAGCCCGGCAGCAACGAGCTCGTCACGCAGCTCGACCGGGACGTCGCTGAGCCTCGTCATGCGGGCACCTCCGTGCTCGGGTCGGTCGAGGGGGCGTACGTCCACTCGACACTGATGCGGCCGTCGTCGTCGAGCCACGAGTCGACATGGCCCGCCTTCGCGTCGTCGCGGTCGGGGAAGTCCTCGCGCCAGTGGGAACCGCGGGTCTCGGTGCGCAGCGCGGCTGCCGCGGCGAGAGCGGTGCTGATCGTGTGGACATTGCTGGTCTCCCAGGCCGGCGGACCGACGTCGGGGTCGCCGGGGTCGAGGGTGCCGAGCAGCTCGATGGCCTCGGCGAGCCCGGCCGCGGTGCGGAGCACGCCGACGCGGGTGGTCATCACGTCCTGGATCGCCCGACGGAGGTCGCCGTCGACGAGGCCCTCGGGGCGCTCGTCGGTCGCGGGGTCGGCCCACGACCGCAGCTCGCCGGGGAGCACGTCGGCGATGCGGCGCGAGAAGACCAGGCCCTCGAGCAGGGAGTTGGAGGCCAGCCGGTTGGCGCCGTGCACCCCGGAGCAGGCGACCTCGCCGGTCGCGTAGAGGCCGGTCACGGACGTACGCCCCCACAGGTCGGTCGCGACACCGCCGGACGCGTAGTGCTGGGCCGGGGCGACGGGGATCAGCTCGGTGACCGGGTCGACGCCGTGCTCACGGCAGACGCCGAGGATCGTCGGGAAGCGCCGCTCCCAGAATCTCGATACGGCGTCTCGTTCCTCGTCGCCCACTCGATCACCGGAGTGGCTCGCTCCGCTCGCGTCGGCGCCCAGGTGTCGCGCGTCGAGCCACATGTGCGGGTGCCCGGTCTCGATCATCCGGCGGGTGATGGCCTTGGCCACCACGTCGCGTGGCGCGAGGTCGGCGAGCTCGTGCTCGCCCTGCATGAAGCGCGTCCCCTCGAAGTCGACGAGGAACGCGCCCTCGCCGCGCACGGCCTCGGAGATCAGCGGCTGCTGGCCCTGGGAGTCGGGGCCGAGCCACATCACGGTCGGGTGGAACTGGACGAACTCGAGGTCGCGCAGCCGGGCGCCGGCGCGCAGTGCGACCGCCATCCCGTCACCGGTGGAGACGCTGGGGTTCGTCGACTGGCTGAACACCTGGCCGAGTCCGCCCGAGGCGAGCACGACCGCGCGACAGTGCACGGCACCGACGCCGTCGTGCTGGCCCTCGCCGAGCACGTGGAGGGTGAGGCCGGCGACGGCGCCGTCGGCCGAGCGCAGGAGGTCGACCGCGAGCGCGTGCTGGATGACCTCGATCTCGGGGGCCCGCTCGACGGCGGCGATGAGGGCACGCTGGATCTCGGCACCGGTGGCGTCGCCACCCGCGTGGGCGATCCGGTCGCGGTGGTGGCCGCCCTCGCGGGTCAGCGACAGCTCGCCGTCGGGGTGGTGGTCGAACTGCGTGCCGAGCGCGATCAGCTCGTGCACCGCCTCCGGGCCCTCGGTCACCAGGATG
>CAVYGL010000018.1:0-72001 GCA_963767995.1 uncultured Actinomycetota bacterium | reverse complement strand
CGAGGAGCCGGCCCTCCCGGACCGGCTCCTCGTACGTGTTTTCCCTCTGGGTGCTACTTCGTGAAGAGGCTGACCCCACCAGGGCCGACCAGCAGGCCGACGATGATGAGGACGATGCCCATCAGCATCTGGCCCCGGACCAGTGAGACGATGCCGGACACCACGAGGATGACGGCGAGGATCCACAGCAGCAAAGCCATGTCATGCTCCCTTCGATTGACGCCCACAACCTAGCCCTCGGGCAGGACCGCAGGAAGTCGAGGTCACCCCAACGGAGGGCGGGCCTCAGCCCTCCTCACGCCCTTCTTCACGCAGCCGGGGCGGCGTGAAGTCCTCCGGCCTGAAGCCGGTCTTGTCGGCGTAGAACTCGCGCAGCACGTCCATGTCGGCCGTGACGTCGCCGGTCGGGTGGAACGTCGGTCCCCAGCCGACCGTGCGCGACGGCGTGTCGATGAAGGCCAGCGTGATGGGCAGACCGGTCTGCCGGGCGATCCGGTAGAACCCCGACTTCCAGTACTCGCTGCGCGAGCGGGTGCCCTCGGCCGCGAGCCCGAGGAGCCACGGGTCGTCGCCCTCGGACTCGGCGAGCAGCTGCTTGATCGTCGCTGCCGGGTTCTTGCGGTCGAGCTCGACCGCGCCGGTGCGGCGCAGCAGCCAGCCGAGCGGGCCGACGAAGAGCTCCTGCTTGACCAGCAGCTTGATGTCGATGCCGTAGGCCCAGCCCAGGAGCAGGGTCAGCACCCAGTCCCAGTTGGAGGTGTGCGGAGCGCCGACGAGCACGCTGCGCTGCGGCACCTCGCCGACCGCCTGCCACCGGACGGCTCGCAGGGCGAGCCTGGCGATCCTACGACGAAGCACGGGAACGTCCTTTCTTGCGCTCGCGCGCGAGGTCCCACAGGTAGTGGTCGAAGTCGACCTCGAGCGTGTGGCGCGGCGAGGCGTAGAACTGCCGGGTGTCGCGCTCGTGCTCGGCCTTCATCTGGCGGCGTACGACGCTGTCGGACGGCGGCACGTAGTCGCCGGCGAGCGTCTCGACGATCCACGACGCCTGCGCCTCGGCGAGCGGCATCACGGCTCCGAGGGGCTGGAGCAGGCCGAGGAAGTAGAGGCCGGGCAGGTCCGGGTGGACGGTGCGCTTCCACAGCGGCAGCTCGTTGGCCTCGACCGAGACGAGGTCGGGGTCGAGGAACGGGAAGCTGACGCGGTAGCCCGTCGCCCACACGATGAGGTCCGCCGGGGCGCTGGTGCCGTCGACGAAGACGACCCGGTCTCCGTCGAGCCGCTCGATCGCGGCGCGCGCGGTCACCGCGCCCGACTCCAGACGTTCGCGGATCCGCTCCGACTGCACGGGGTGCGACTGGCCCGGCTTGTGCGTGGGCGCGGGCAGTCCGTACTTCGTCATGCTCCCCGCGGCGGTCGCGCCGATCCGCAGGCGCAGCGCGGTCACCGGCCACGGCACCCACCCGGGCGGGAGGAGCCCCTGGTCGCTCGGCTTGCCGAGGAAGAACTTGCGCAGCACCCACTCGGTGCGTCGCACCGACCACGTCGTCGTACGCGCCGCGAGGGACGACTCGACGGCGATGTCCATCGCGGAGTTGCCGGCGCCCACCACGACGACGTCGCGCCCGGCGAGCTGGTCGCGGGAGCGGTAGTCGTGGGCGTGCAGCTGCTCGCCGGCGAAGTCGCCCGGGTAGGCCGGCTCGGGCCAGCGGGCGTCCCAGTGGTGGCCGTTGGCGACCAGCACCGCGTCGTACGTCCTGGTCTCGGTGCCGTCGGGGCCGGTGACGCGGACCTCCCACCGTCCGTCGGCGGCACGCGTCACCTCCTCGACGGTCGTGCCGAAGGTGATCGTGTGGCGGAAGCCGAAGTGGTCGACGTAGGCGTCGAAGTAGGCCGCGACCTGGTCGTGCCGGGCGTACGGCGGGTAGTCCTCGGGCATCGGGAAGTCGGAGTAGGCCATCCGCGGGCACGAGGTGTTGATCTCGAGGCTCTCGTAGCACGCGGACTGGCCGTTGGAGTTGTCGTAGACCCAGTTGCCACCGACGTCGTGGCCACGCTCGAAGCAGTCGAACGGGATCCCGGCGAGGTAGAGCTGCTTGGCCGCGGCGATGCCCGAGGAGCCGGCGCCGATGACGCAGGTGCGGGGCAGCGACTCGTCGACCGGAACGGGGGCGGTGACCGCCGGCGCGCGGTCGGCCTGCTTGACGAGGTAGCCCATCAGCGTTCCTTCGGGGGTCGGTGCATCACAGGTAGAGCCCGGTGGAGCCGCCCTCGAGCCGCTCGGCCGCGACGGCGTGGACGTCACGCTCGCGCATCACGACGTAGACCTCGCCGTGCACCTCGACCTCCGCCTTGTCCTCGGGGTCGAAGAGCACCCGGTCCCCGACCTCGACGGCGCGGGCGTGCGGACCGACGGCGATGACGCGCGACCACGCGAGACGCCGGGCACCCATCGCGGCGGTCGCGGGGATGACGATGCCGCCACTGGAGCGCCGCTCACCGGCCTCCTGGTCGACGTCGACCAGGACCCGGTCGTGCAGCATCTTGATCGGGGCGGCCTTCTCGGGGCTGCCGCCGGTCATGGTGCTCAGCCGGCGACCTTGCGGACGATCGCGAACAGGACGACGACCCCGACGATCGCGCCGGCGACCTTGAGGATGTTGTCGGTGCGCGGGGCCCCGCTGTCGAGGTCGACGAAGTTCGACTTCACCGTGGCCACCTGGCGTCCGACCACCGTCTTGGGGTGGGCGCGGTGCGCGAGCTGGTCGATGGTCGAGGCGAGCCGCTGGCGCGTCTCCTCGATCTCGCGCTCGAGCGCGCTCATGTCCTGGGTCACCCGGGCAGGCTATCAATGCGTCGGGGGTCGAACCCCCACGGCAGCTCCAGTCGGTGGGCGGCCATGAGCGCGTCGTCGGTGAGCAGGTCGAACGTCGGCCGGTCGGCGACCACCACGCCTTCGCTGAGCACGACGCTGCGGGGGCACAGCTCGAGGGCGTAGGGCAGGTCGTGGGTCACCATCAGCACCGTCACGTCGAGGCTGCGGAGGATGGTGGCCAGCTCGCGCCGAGAGGCCGGATCGAGGTTGGACGACGGTTCGTCGAGCACGAGGATCTCGGGCTCCATCGCGAGCACCGTGGCGACCGCGACCCGGCGTCGCTGGCCGTACGACAGGTGGTGCGGCGGTCGATCCACGAAGTCGGCCATCCCGACCCGGTCCAGCGCATCCATCACCCGGCGGTCGAGCTGCGCGCCCTTGAGGCCGAGGTTGGCCGGCCCGAACGCGACGTCCTGTCGGACGGTGCCGAGGAAGAGCTGGTCGTCGGGGTCCTGGAACACGATGCCGACCCGGCGCCGGACCTCCTTGAGGTGCTCCTTCGTGACGGGGAGGCCGCTGACCGAGACAGTCCCCTCGCCCCCGGACAGGATGCCGTTGAGGTGCAGGACGAGGGTGGTCTTGCCGGCGCCGTTGGGTCCGAGCAGCGCGACCCGCTCCCCCTCGTGGACGTGGAGGTCGACGCCGAAGAGGGCCTGGTGTCCGTCGGGGTAGGCGAAGGCCAGCCCGCGTACGTCCAGCACGGGCGTGCTCATCGGGTCGACCCGGTCTCGGGCAGCCTGCCGGTGTAGCCCCGGGACAGCATGGCGAGGTGGACCCGCTCGCCGCGCTCGTAGGAGCGGATGAACAGGGCGCCCAGCGATCTCGCCAGCACCGGCCAGTGACGCGGCGAGCGGGGGTCGCAGCCGCGCGAGCGCAGCGCGGTCATCATCCGGCCGAGCTCGGCGGTGACGACGTCGAGGTAGCGGATCATGAACCCCATGATCTGCACGACCAGGTCGGGCATCCGCAGCCGCTCGAGTCCGCGCAGCAGGTCCTGAGGCTCGGTGGTCGCGGCGAGGGTGAGCGAGGCCAGCACACCCATGCTGCCCTTGACGAGCAGGGCGACGCCGGCGACCAGGCCCGGTTCGGAGACGGTCACGCCGAGGACCTCGGTGCGCGGACCGTGGGCGATGAAGGGCATCAGGACGGCGAAGACCGCGAACGGCACCTCGACGACCATCCGCGGCAGCAGGTAGGCCAGCGGCACCCGCGACACGACGATCACGCCGAGGAGGACGAGTGCCTCGACGGCGAACACGGCGTACGACTCGCGCGGGGTGGCGACGACGACCAGCATGAATCCCAGCAGCGCCAGGACCTTCAGGTGGGCGGGCGCGCGGTGGATCGCGCTGTGGCCGTGGAAGAAGAGCCGGTGCCCGTGCCCCGCGCCCATCAGCTCCTGCTGTCGGTCGGCTCGCGACGGCGGACGACCCAGAAGAGCCCCGTGCTCAGGACGAGCATCACCACGACGCCGATGACGCCGGCGAGGCCACCGCTGATCCGGGCGTCGTCGATCCCGGAGGTCTGGTAGTCGGCGAGGGGGCTGTCGGAGGTCGCCGAGTCCTCGGCCGAGTCGATGAAGCCGGTCTGTCCGGCGACGTACTCGAGGCCGTCGGGGTGCGAGCTGGCGTAGTAGCTCGCCACGCCGGCCACGAGCAGGCTGACCAGCAGCGCGACGGCGAAGAACTTCCTGGTGCTCGTGGATGCCACGCCTCCACCTTCCGGGTCTCGAGCTCGCGCCTGGCCAGCAACGGCTGGGCGCCGTGCACGAGGTCGGGGCGGGTGCGGACCACGCTGGCGACGACGAGACCGGTGATCGCTGCCTCCCCGAGACCGATGACGGTGTGCCAGCCGAGCATGGCGGTCACGACCGCACCGAGGTCGACGGGCACGTTGCCGCCGACGGCGAACAGGCCGGTGAAGACGAGGGCGGCCACGGGGACGCTCACCAGCGCGGCGGCGGCAGCGGCCGGGGCGACCAGGTCGAGCCGCTTGGGGAGCACGCTGCGCAGGGCGACGAAGACCAGCCATCCCACGGCGACGGTCACCACGCCGATCAGGGTGATGTTGGTGCCGAGCGCCGTGACTCCCCCGTCGGCCATCAGCAGGGCCTGGACGACGAGCACCACCGACAGGCAGAGCACGGCGCTCCACGGCCCCACGAGCACGGCGGCGAGCGCCCCACCCATGAGGTGGCCGCTCGTGCCGGCACCGACCGGGAAGTTGATCATCTGGGCGGCGAACACGAAGGTCGCGACGAGGCCCGCCATCGGGGCCGTACGGTCGTCGAGCTCGCGTCGCGCGCCGCGCAAGGCGACCGCGACGGCTGCCGCGGCCACGACGCCCGTCGCCACCGAGGTGGGTGCGTCGAGGAATCCATCGGGCACATGCACGTCGTCGCTCCTGGCTGGTTGGATGTCTGGTGGCCGACCTGGCTTCCCAAGCACCGGTCGGCTCACCACGACCTTATTGCAAGACGTTCGCAACAGCCACTCATGTGGATTGGTGGACACTTTCGATCTCCGAAGGGAATCGCATGACCGACCGCCTCGACCCCGGTGACACCGCACCCGACTTCACCCTGGCCAGCGACACCGGCGAGCAGGTCACGCTCGCCGGGCTGCGCGGCACGAAGGTGATCCTCTACTTCTATCCCGCGGCGATGACGCCGGGCTGCACGACGCAGGCCTGCGACTTCTCCGAGTCCCTCGACTCGCTGCGCGGCGCCGGCTACGAGGTGCTCGGCGTCTCCAAGGACGCGCCCGCCAAGCTCGCGAAGTTCCGCGAGCGCGACGCGCTGACGCTGACGCTGCTGTCCGACGAGGACCTCGCGGTCCACAAGGCGTACGCCGCGTACGGCACCAAGAAGCTCTACGGCAAGGAGGTCGAGGGCGTGCTGCGCTCGACGTTCGTGATCGACGAGGACGGGAAGGTCGAGCTCGCGCAGTACAACGTCAAGGCCACCGGCCACGTCGCCAAGCTGCGGCGCGACCTCGCAATCGACTGAGCGGACGGTGTCCGCCACACGTGTCCGCGATGTTGCCCTCCCCGCCCCGGCCGAGGGGCAACTTCTCGGACACGTGTGAGGATTCCTCCAGCGCGCTCGTAGCCCAACGGCAGAGGCACCGCGTTTAGGTCGCGGCCAGTGAGAGTTCGAATCTCTCCGAGCGCACTCCGGCCGTACGTCTCTCCGCGCGAGTCCGTCCCGCGTGACGCACGTGACCCCTAGAGTCCGCGCATGGACTCCGCGCTGACGACTGTCGGACTGCCCCTCGCTCTCGCGATCATCATGTTCGGGCTCGGCCTCGACCTCACGATCGGCGACTTCAAGCGGGTCGGTCGGACCCCGAAGGCCGTGGCCGTCGCGCTGGGCTGCCAGATCGTCCTGCTGCCGGCGATCTGCTTCGGGTTGGTGGTGCTCTTCGACCTGCCCGCCCTGCTCGGCATCGGCATGCTGCTCCTCGCCGCGTCGCCGGGCGGCACGACGGCCAACCTGTTCAGCCACCTGTTCCGCGGCGACGTCGCGCTCAACATCACCCTCACCGCGATCAACACCGTGATCGCCGTCGTCACGCTCCCGCTGATCACCGGCCTGGCCATCGCCTACTACGACCGCCAGGACGACGTGACGATGCCGCTCGTCGAGATCGTCAAGGTGTTCGCGCTGATCCTGCTCCCGGTCGGCATCGGGATGCTGGTCAACAACCGCGCGCCCGGCTTCGCCCGCCGGATGGACAAGCCGGTGCGCATCGGCTCGGCCGTCATCCTCGCGATCCTCGTCGTCGGCATCCTGCTCGACCAGATCGAGAACGTCGGCGACTACCTCGCCGACGTCGGCCTCATCGCCGCGCTCTTCTGCGCCATCAGCCTCGTGGTGGGCTACTTCGTGCCGAAGGCCTTCGGCGTGACGGGACCGCAGGCCATCGCGTCGTCGATGGAGGTCGGCGTGCACAACGCCACGCTGGCGATCTTCGTCGCCGTCGAGGTGCTCGACGAGGTCGAGATCTCCGTGCCGGCGGCCGTCTACTCGCTGATCATGTTCCTGTTCGCGGCCCTGTGGGGCATGTGGGTCTCGCGCCAGGTGGGTGCCCGCGAGGGCGCGTCAGCCTGAGGCGAGGTCGGCGGCGACGTACGGCGCCAGCTCGCGCAGCGCGCGACCCCGGTGCGAGATCCGGTCCTTCTCCCCCGGCGGCAGCTCGGCCGAGGTGAGCCCCTCGGCGTCGTGCTCGTCGGCGACGAAGACGACGTCGTAGCCGAAGCCGCCGCTTCCCCGCTGCTCGCGGATGATGCGGCCGTCCATCCGCCCCTCGATCACGCGCTCGCTCCCGTCGGGCCGCACCCACGCGATCGCGCAGGTGAAGTGGGCGCCGCGTCGCTCGTCGGGGACGTCGTCGAGCTGCTCGAGCAGCAGCTCGTTGTTGCGGGCGTCCGACTTGTCGCGGCCGGACCACCGGGCCGACAGCACTCCGGGCATCCCGTTGAGCGCGTCGACGCACAACCCGCTGTCGTCGGCCACCGACGGGAGACCCGTGGCGGCGACACCGGCGCGCGCCTTGAGCAGGGCGTTGCCCTCGAAGGTGGGCTGGTCCTCGACCGGCTCGACGTAGCCCTCGACGTCGGCGATGCCGAGGACCTCGATGTCGGGCACGTGCTCGGCGAGGATGCGCTGCATCTCCGCGATCTTCTTGGCATTGGCCGAGGCGAGGAAGATCCTCATCGAGCCAGCGCTTCGTGCTGCATGCGCGTCAGGTCGGCGCAGCCCTTCTCCGCGAGCGCGAGCAGCGCGTCGAGCTCGGCGCGGTCGAAGGCGGCGCCCTCGGCCGTGCCCTGCACCTCGACGAACTTTCCCTCGCCCGTCATCACGACGTTCATGTCGGTCTCGGCCCGTACGTCCTCGACGTAGGGCAGGTCGAGGCGCGGGATGCCGTCGATGATGCCGACGCTGACCGCGGCGACCGACCCGGTCAGCGGCTCGCCGGTCAGGGCGCCGTTGCCGCGCAGGTGCGCGACCGCGTCGGCGAGGGCGACGTACGCCCCGGTGATCGCGGCCGTGCGCGTGCCGCCGTCTGCCTGCAGGACGTCGCAGTCGAGGACGATCGTGTTCTCGCCGAGGGCCTGGTAGTCGATGACTGCTCGCAGCGATCGGCCGATGAGCCGCGAGATCTCGTGGGTGCGACCACCGATGCGGCCCTTGACCGACTCGCGGTCCGAGCGGGTGTTGGTGGCCGCCGGGAGCATCGCGTACTCGGCCGTCACCCAGCCGAGGCCGGAGCCCTTGCGCCAGCGCGGCACGCCCTCCGAGGCGGACGCGGCGCAGAGCACCTTGGTGCCGCCGAACTCGACCAGCACCGACCCCGCGGCGTGGTCGAGCCAGTGGCGGGTGATCGTGATCGGGCGGAGCTCGTCGTCGGCGCGGCCGTCGGCACGCGGGGCGGGAGAAGTCATGGGGACGACCCTAGACGTGGCAGAAGACGTGGCAGAGCCGGGTCCGGTCACCCCCGTGAGTTACCGGACCCGGCTCGAAGGCCCTTCCCCAAGTGGGGCCAAGCGCGCAGCCCCACGCCACGCAGCTCCCTCCACGTGGTGATGACCCAAGGATCGCCGCTCGGGCCACCCCGGCGCATCGGTCCATCGGTCCTCCCGTGTGCGACCAAAGTCGGAGTCGTGCTCGCTAGGCTCACCGCCGTGGAGACCCGCCCCACCGCCTCGCAGACCCAGCCGGAGCTGCGCTGGGTCGATCACGCATGGCGTGACGCGCTCTGCGTGGCGCTCTCCGTGGCGGCGTGGCAGACGGTGGCCGGGGTCGAGTGGCGCGCGCACCGGGTGCTGTTCGCCGTCGAGGTCGTGCTCGGCATCGCGGCATTCGTGCTGGTCCACTTCCGCCGCCGCGCACCTGTGCTCGTCGCCCTCGTCATCGCCGCGATGAGCGCCGCGTCCGGACTCGCGGCCGGACCGGCCACGCTGGCCGCTGTGTCGGTCGCGACCCGGCGCGACGCACGCCAGGTGCTGCTCGTCGGTGTCGCGAACTTCGTCGCGGCCCAGACCTGGACGACCCTGGCGCCCTTCGAGGACAACGACCCGCTCGTCACGACGCTCGTCAACGTCGCGGTGAACGCCGGGATGATGGGCTGGGGCCTCTACATCGGCACCCGGCGCGAGGTCATGTGGAGCCTCCGCACCCGTGCCGAGCGCGCCGAGACCGAGCAGGACCTGCGGCTGTCCCGGGCCCGCTCGAACGAACGGGCGCGCATCGCGCGCGAGATGCACGACGTGCTGGCCCACCGCATCACCCAGGTCTCCATGCAGGCGGGAGCCCTCGCGTTCCGCGACGACCTCGACAGCGACCGGCTTCGCGAGGGCCTCGGCCAGATCCAGGGCCAGGCCAACGACGCGCTCCACGAGCTGCGCGACGTGCTCGGCGTGCTGCGCGAGGACGACCCCGCCCCGCCCACCGCCAGGCCGCAACCGACGTACGACGACATCGCTGCGCTGGTCGACGAGGCCAAGACCCTCGGTCTCGACGTCGACTGGACGGATGCCGTGGACGCCGCGACCCCGGTGCCGCCCGCCACCGGCCGCACCGTCTACCGGATCGTCCAGGAGGGCATCACCAACGTGCGCAAGCACGCACCCGGCTCGGAGGTCGCGATCACGTCGACCGGCGACCCGGATGCAGGCATCACCGTGGTGCTCGCGAACCCGATCGGCGACCACGCGAGCGCCGCACCCGGTGCCGGCCTGGGTCTGGTCGGCCTGCGCGAGCGCACCGAGCTGCGCGGCGGACGGCTCGACCAGCGCATCGAGGGCGCGACGTTCGTCCTGGAGGCATGGTTACCGTGGACGGCGTGATCCGGGTGCTCCTCGTCGACGACGACCCGCTGGTGCGGTCGGCCCTGGCGCTGATGCTGGGCGGCCAGCGCGACATCGACGTGGTCGGCGAGGCGCCCAACGGCCAGGTCGGTCTCGACCTCGTCGCCGAGCTCGATCCCGACGTCGTGCTGATGGACATCCGGATGCCGGTGATGGACGGCCTCGAGGCCACGGTGGCGCTGCACCAGCGCCCGTCACCTCCCTCGGTCGTCGTGCTCACGACCTTCGACGCCGACGATCACGTGGTCCGGGCCGTCGCCGCCGGTGCGGACGGCTTCCTGCTCAAGGACACCCCACCGGGCGACATCGTCCAGGCCATCCGCACGGTCGCCGCGGGCGACGCGATGCTGTCGCCGTCGGCGACCCGCAGCATCGTCTCGCGGCTCCGCAGCTCGGCCTCCACCGATCGCTCGACCACGGCCACCGACCGGCTGACGGTCCTCACCGAGCGGGAGCTCGAGGTCGCCGTCTGCGTCGGTCGCGGGCTGAGCAACTCCGAGATCGCCTCGGAGCTCTACCTCTCGATCCCGACCGTCAAGTCACACGTGTCGCGGCTGCTCACCAAGCTCGACAGCAACAACCGCGTGCAGGTGGCGATGGTCGTGCACGACGCCGGACTCGTCTGATCTCAGACGTCGTACGTCGCCCCGGCGCGCGCCACCTCGACCGGGCCGGACCACTCGGCGCGCGCCTCGGCCTCGGCGACGGCGGGGTCGTGCCACGGCGGCACGTGGGTGAGCACCAGGCGCCCGACGCCGGCACGCGCTGCCGTACGACCGCAGTCGGCGCCGGTGAGGTGCAGGTCGGGCGGGTTGTCGGCCCCGGTCTCGAACGACGCCTCCGCGAGCAGCACGTCCGCGCCGGTGGCGGCCTCGTCCAGCGCGTCGCAGGGGCCGGTGTCGCCGGAGTAGACGAGGGTCCGGCCGTCCGCGGTCACCGTGAGGGCGTACGCCGTCACCGGGTGGACGACCTGGCGCGCCTCGACCACGAACGGCCCCAGCTCGACGCGGCCGTCGTAGCCGCGGCTGCTGTAGTCGTGGAAGGCGAACTCCTCGTGCATGCCCGGGTCGACGGGCAGGTCGTAGGCGCGCGCCATCCGGTCGGCGGTGCCGTCGGGTCCCCAGACGGGGATCCGCGGCTGCGGGCCGGTGGGGTGGTACTTGCGCATCACGTAGTAGCCGCAGAGGTCGAGACAGTGGTCGGGGTGCAGGTGGCTGACGAAGACCCCGTCGATGACCAGGGGGTCGGCGTAGCGGTGGAGCTGGCCGAGTGCGCCGTTGCCGAGGTCGAGCAGGATCCGCCAGGTGCGTCCACCCTGCTCCGCCTCGAGGAGGTAGCAGCTGGCCGCGGACTCGGGGCCCGGGTAGGAGCCCGAGCAGCCGACGATCGTGAGCCTCATCCCCTGGTCACCGCAGCCCGCCGGCGAACTGGCTGGCGCCGAGGAGCTCGGAGCCCAGGAAGCGGCGACCGATCGTCGCGAAGTCCTCGGGGCTGCCCGTGGTGGAGAAGGTGTAGTCCGCCTCGCCGCCGTCGCGCATCAGGCCGGTGCCGGCCAGCATCTTGTAGACGTCCTTGGCGCACTCCTCCGCCGAGCTGACCAGGGTGACCTCGTCGCCCATGACGTACGAGATCACGCCGGTGAGCAGCGGGTAGTGCGTGCAGCCGAGGATGAGGGTGTCGACGCCGGCAGCGGCCAGCGGGTCGAGGTACTCGTGGGCGGCGGCGAGCAGCTCGTCACCGCCGGTGACCCCCTGCTCCACGAAGTCGACGAAGCTCGGGCACGCCCGGATGTGCAGGTCGAGGTGGGGCGCCGCGGCGAACGCGTCCTCGTACGCCATCGAGCTGGCCGTCGCGCGCGTGCAGATGACACCGACCTGCTGGTTGCGCGTCGCGGCCGCGGCGCGACGGGCGGCGGGCAGGATCACCTCGACCACGGGGACGTCGTAGCGCTCGCGGGCGTCACGCAGCATCGCCGCGCTGGCGGAGTTGCAGGCGATGACCAGTGCCTTGACGCCCCGCTCGTAGAGGTGGTCGAGGCACTCGAGGGCGTACTCGCGGACCTCTCCGATGGGCTTCTGGCCGTAGGGCTGGCGCGCGGTGTCGCCGAGGTAGACCACCGACTCGTGCGGCAGCTGGTCGATGACCGACCGGGCGACCGTCAGTCCGCCGAACCCGGAGTCGAAGATGCCGATCGGGGCATCTGCGGTCATCCGCGGGGTCGGGGTCGGCACAGGCAGCAGGCTAGGCGGTCGGACGTACGCCGGTCACGCCATCGGGAGCGTCGTCCCGGTCACACTGTCCGCACACGTTAGGGTCGGCCGGTGCCAGTGCGTTCCGTCCTCGTCTCCCTGCTCGCCGTCAGCGGCATCCTCCTCCCGGCTGTCCAGGCACCCGCGCAGGTGCCGTCCGGAGACGTCCCGTCCCGCAGCGAACGGGCGTCGGTCGACGACCCGATCACCTCGGTCCTCGCGATCTCGATCGACGGCCTCAACCCCGACGCGCTGGAACGGCTCGGCGCCGACGGCACGCCGCACCTCCACGAGCTGATGGCCGACGGTGCCTCGACGCTCAACGCCCGCACCGAGCACGAGCTGACGATCACCCTGCCCAACCACACCGGGATGGTGACCGGGCGACGCATCGAGGCGGCGAAGGGTGGCCACGGCGTCACCTGGAACGACGACCGCCGGCGCCCCGCGACGGTGCAGGCCGCCGCCGGGAAGCGCGTCGAGTCGGTCTTCACCTCCGTCCAGGCGGCCGGTGGCACGACGGCCCTCTTCGCGAGCAAGACGAAGTTCACGCTGTGGAAGCGCAGCTGGCCGGCGAGCATCGACACGACCCGTATCCGCCTGGACAACACCGTGCTCGCCCGCTCGGTGCGACGCGACATCGCCGACCGTGACCGCACCTTCCGCTTCGTGCACCTCTCGCTGCCCGACGTGGTCGGCCACGACCGCGGGTTCATGTCGAAGGCCTACCTCCGCGCCGTCAAGCGTGTCGACGTGCTCGTCGGCGAGATCATCGGTGCCGTGGAGTCCGACCCGGTGCGCGCCGCCAGCACGGCCGTGATCCTGACCAGCGACCACGGCGGTCGGGGCACCGACCACTCCGACGCCACCCAGCTGGCGAACTACCGCGTCGCATTCATGGTGATGGGTCCCGGGGTGGCCGTGGGCGCCGACCTCTACGACCTCAATGCCGACGACTACCGCGACCCGGGCGCGCGACGCACCACCTACCGCGCCGCCCGCCAGCCGGTGCGCAACGGTGACCTGGCCAACCTCGCGCTCGACCTGCTGGACCTCGACGCCGTCCCCGGCAGCGAGCACAACTTCTCGCTCGGCCTGGACGTCTCACTGCCCGACTGACGTACAGTCGCCGGACCCACGGGCCGTTCGAGGAGGCACCATGACCACGCCCAGGCACATCGCCGCACTGGCCGTCGCGCTCGCCGTGACGATCGGCTCCGCGCTGCTGGCGCCCGCGTCGGCACAACGAGCCCCTGCGGCCCTGCCGGACCCCGCCGCAGCGGCGGCCGTCGGCTGGCCGCCGGCACCGCCCACCCAGCTCGTGATCGACACGCTCGGCGCGCCGATCGGACGCGAGGACTACGTGCCGGGCACCGTCACGCTCGACGGCGTCGCCCACACCACCGAGGTCCGAGGTCGCGGCAACTCGAGCTGGAGCTGGCCCAAGAAGCCGTACAAGATCAAGCTCGAGGAGGACGCAGCGCTGGTCGGCGACGATGCTCACGACGAGTGGGTGCTGCTGGCCAACTACGGCGACCGCAGCGGCATGCGGACGGCCGCCGCGTTCGCCATCGCCGCCCAGACCCGCCTCGCGTGGACGCCGAAGTACCGCTTCGTCGAGGTCGTCCTCAACGGCCAGTCGCAGGGCCTCTACATGCTGACCGAGCAGGTCGAGGAGGGCGGCGACCGCGTCGAGCTGCCCGACGACGGCTACCTCCTGGAGTTCAACAAGCGCTACCTGCGCGACGGCGAGCCCGGCTTCCGCACCAAGCGCGGGTCCTCCATCGCGTTCAAGGACCCCGACGAGGTGACGAAGCGCCAGCGCCGCCAGGTGCGTCGCGCCGTGTCGCGCTTCGAGAAGGTCCTCTACGGCCCGACCTTCAAGCACCCGACCCGGGGCTACAAGGCGTACATCGACGTCCGCAAGCTCATCGACTGGTACCTCGTCGAGGAGCTCTTCGCCAACCAGGACTCCAACTTCCAGTCGAGCGTGAACTTCAGCTGGGTGCCGGGTGAGAAGTTCGCCTTCGGCCCGGTGTGGGACTTCGACCTCAGCGGCGGGACGAAGTGGAAGGGCTCCACCGACGCCCAGGCCTGGTACACCCGGACCGGGCAGCACTGGATCTCCCGGATGCTCGAGGACCCGGCGTTCTCGCGCCGGGTGAAGGACCGGTGGGAGCAGCTGCGACCGGCCGTCGACGCGGTCGTGTCGGAGCTCCCCGTCGCCTCGACGGCGCTGGAGCCGCTCGCGGACGCCGACTGGCGGCAGTGGCACGCCGGCGACAGCGACCTGGAATGGACCCGGCACGCCTCGACGCGGGCGGGCGAGGTCACCTTCCTCCGCGACTGGCTGGCGAAGCGGGCGGCCTGGTTGAGTCGCAACGAGGTCCGGATGGGCGACAACCGCATCGGTACGACCGAGGCGGGCACGGTCCGCGTGCCGATCGAGCTGCAGGACCCCGAGGCGGTGCCGGTGGAGGTCTCCTACACGATCTCCGGCCTCACCGCCGAGGCCGGCGCCGACTTCGTCGCCCGTGACGGGGTCGTCACCTTCCCGCCGGGAGTGGTCCGCCGCACGGTGCTGGTCCGCATCCTCAAGGACCGTCGGACCGAGGGGCGCGAGCTCCTCAGCGTGCGACTCCTCAGCGCCAGCCAGGACGTCTCCCCGGGTTCGCCCGGGACAGCCGTTCGTGGCGATCGCCGCCAACCGGCACTGACGGCTCGCCTTCCGCGTCATCTGATGGCGGCCCGCTCCCCCGGGAGCGGCCACGGGTTGAGGCGGCACCTGCCGGTGCCCTTCGACTGCTGCATCATCACCGGCGCCTTGCCGCCGCCCGGCGGGCACGACGCATGGCCGCGACCGAGCCAGTGGCCGGTCTCGTGGTTGACGACCAGGTGCCGGTAGTCGCGCGTCGAACGCCCGGCCGCGTTCCACGCCGGCGACGCGTGCTTCCACCGCAGCTGGTTGATGATCACGAACCGGCCGACCCGGCACGACCACTGCGCCGAGCAGCTCGACGAGAACGTCGGCACGGCACGGGCGGAGGCCAGCACCAGCGTGAAGTCGCCGCCTCGTCGTACGCGGCGGAACTCCACGCCACCGCCGCGCCACCCGCGCGGGTCGTCGTACGTCTCCTGCGCCTGCTGGCGGAACACCTTCATCGACGCGGTGATGTGGCCGCGGGTGATGACCGAGTACGTCACCCGTCGGCGCGCGGCAGCCTCGGTGCGCTCGGTCTGCTGGCCGGCGGTCGTCGGATTGCTGTCGGTGGGCGTCGCGCTCGCGGGACTCGCGAGCAGCGTGAGGGCGAGCGCCGCCGACAGGACGAGGACGCGGGCGGCCCGGGGCATGGCGGGAGCCTAGACGTGTTGCGTTGACCGCCTGCGCCCGCACCGATGCGCGGGCACCCCGCGTTGGCCCGGTCGAGTGCTCAGCGGATACCCAACGGGTTTCTCCATCGAAGGAAGAGCACCCCGTCGTCTGCCACAGTCCGCTCGGCTGTCTCCACCATGCAGGAGTTCAGCTCCTCGTCGAGAACCCAGTCAACCTCTTGCGCCCACTCGTTCAGGGACTCGCACACCTCGCCGGTCTGTGGTCCCTCAGGCATGAGAGCGAGGGTGAACCGGACTGCAAACAACTCGGGGAGCCCCCGGTAGCAGAAGACGACCACCAGGTCGCTCCCGTCCGTCGTGACCTCCACGGGCCGATAGGCCACCACCCGCGCCTGCCAGTTCGTCCTGTCGAAGCGCGAGCGCACGACTGCTGCCGCGTCCTCGGCTGGCCAGAAGAAGTCCATGGCCGGATCGTCGCTGCTGAGCACAGCGTCCGCCAACTGCCGCGATGAGCGTGCCGTGACATGCCTGTCGCCCCGCCGGCGTCAGCTCGGCGGGGTGTGGGGCGGGGTCAATGTCGGTCGGGTGGCTCGGGTTCGTCGGTCCGGGTGGTGCCGGTCTCGGTCGCGTCGGTAGCGGTGGCCGTGAGGCGAGGTCCACTCGAAGACTCCGGGCGCGACCATGCGGTAGTGCCAGGCGGTGAAGGTCTTGAGCCGGTGGTGGTAGCGACAGAGCGCGGCGAGGTTCGAGGTCGTGGTCGGTCCGGGTTGTGGTCTGCCCTCGGCTGCGGCGTCGTGGTCGTACTCGGTGATGTGGTCGACGTCGCAGCGCCGGGCGGGTCGGGTGCACCACGGGAACACGCAGGTGCGGTCGCGGAGAACGATCTGTTCGCGGATCCGGTCGGGGACCTCGTACGCCGGGGTCGAGAGCTCGGCGGTGAGGTCGATGACGGGCTTGATGGTGACCACAGTCCGGGAGTCGCCGCACCAGCTCTTGATCTGGTCGAGCAGGACCAGCCGCTGGCCTTGCTCCATGCGGCCGGTCGGGCCGAACACCGTCTGCTCGCCGACGACTGAGGCGTCGAAGTGGGCGTGGACGACGACTTCCCGGGCGGCCGGCAGCCCGTTCGCCGTCGCGGGTGCCGGTGGAGCCCTGGCTGAACAGGTCGAGCGCGGTCTGGGTGCGGGCGAGGTCCCCGAGGGCCTTCGCGCGGCGTACGTCGAGCGACTCGGTCGAGCCGAGTGCCTTCTGCGCCGCGGCGCCGTGGGCGAGGGCACCATCGAGGTCGAGGGCGTCGGCGATGTCCAGCTCCGCCTCGACGTGCAGGGTGCCGGCGTAGTGGACGTCGTCGCGGTTGACGGTGACGTGGCGCGGGTCGACGGAGAGGTAGCCGTCCTCCGGATCGGCAGCCGGATCCGCAGCAGCGAGGTCGTACCGCTTGATGGTCTCGGCGACGAGCCGGTCGAGCTGCGCGGTGCCGATCCGCCCGGCGACGGCAGCGACCTGCGAGTCGATCCAACGCGCCGCGTCGACGGTCAGCGCGGGCGAGGTGTGGATGGTGGTCTCGGCGACGAGCCGGGCCCGCCAGGACGGCACGGCACCGGCGTGGACCTGCGCCCAGAGGCGCGGGAGGCGGTGGCGCAGCTCGAGGGCGTGGCCGATGAGCTTCTTCGCCGCCGTGGACGAGATGCCGAGGACGGCGCCGAGCTCGGCGATGCAGAACTCCGCGACGAGCGGGCAACCGGGACCGGCGATGGGTTCCTCGTGCTCGCAGCCGGGGACGGTGAACGCGGCGGCGGTGTGGATGGACTCGGGTGGGTGGAGGTCGGCCCAGCGGGCGGCGACCTCGAGGAGCTCCGCGGCTGCCTGGTCCTCGGCGGCCTTGCGGTCACGAGCGAGCGCGAGCAGGGCGGAGGCCGAGAGGTCGTCTTCGACCCTCTCTCCCACCTGCTCCAGCGTCTCGATCATGTGTTTGATTATAGGCGAATCCACCGACAACCAACGTCGATCCACCGCCTGTGTCCGGGCTACGCCCAGAGCTGCCCGTCGAGCCGGTCCTCGGCCTCGTCGACGGTGCCCTCGTACGCGCCGGTGGAGAGGTACTTCCAGCCGCCGTCGCAGACCACGAAGGCGATGTCGGCGGACTCCCCCGCCTTGACGGCCTTGGCTGCCTGGCCGAGGGCGGCGTGCAGGATCGCGCCGGTGGAGATGCCGGCGAAGATGCCCTCGAGCTCGAGCAGCTCGCGCACCCGGCGTACGGCGTCACGCGGACCGACCGAGAAGCGCGAGTCGATGAGCGAGGCGTCATAGAGCTCGGGCACGAAGCCCTCGTCGAGGTTGCGCAGGCCGTAGACGAGCTCGCCGTAGCGCGGCTCGGCGGCGACGATCCGTACGTCGGGCTTGGCCTCGCGGAAGAACCGCGAGACGCCCATGAGCGTCCCGGTGGTGCCGAGCCCGGCGACGAAGTGCGTGATCGAGGGGAGGTCGGCGAGCAGCTCGGGGCCGGTCGTCTCCTGGTGGGCGAGGGCGTTGGCCTCGTTGCCGTACTGGTAGAGCATCACCCAGTCGGGGTGCTCCCCGGCGATCTTCTTCGCCACGCGTACGGCCTCGTTGGATCCGCCCGCGGCGGGCGAGGCGACGATCTCCGCGCCCCACATCCGCAGCAGCTGGCGGCGCTCCTCCGAGGTGTTCTCCGGCATCACGCACACGATGCGGTAGCCCTTGAGCTTGGCCGCCATGGCCAGCGAGATGCCGGTGTTGCCGCTGGTCGGCTCGAGGATGGTGCAGCCGGGCCGCAGGGTGCCGTCCTTCTCGGCCTGCTCGATCATCCGCAGGGCCGGACGGTCCTTGATGGAGCCGGTCGGGTTGCGGTCCTCCATCTTGGCCCAGAGCCGGACGTCCGGGCTCGGCGAGAGCCGCGGCAGCCCGACGAGCGGCGTACCGCCGACGGAGGCCAGGAGGCTGTCGAAGCGGGTCATGCGGTGAGTCAGCCGCCGGCGACCGCGGGCAGCACGACGACCTGGTCGCCGTCGCTGAGCGGAGCCTCGAGGCCGCCGATGAAGCGGACGTCCTCGTCGTTGACGTAGACGTTGACGAAGCGGCGCAGGTCACCGTCCTCGATGAGGCGATCCTTGATGCCGGGGTGGTTTCCCTCGAGGTCGTCGATGAGCTCGGACAGGCTGCCGCCGCCGGCCTCGACGGACTTGGCGCCGCCGGTGTAGGTGCGCAGGATGGTGGGGATCCGGACCTCGATGGCCATCAGGGGGTGCTCGCTCTCGTGGGTGTCTCTGCGGTGGGCGTGATCGTGACATCTTCCTCGGTCACGACGCCGTCGACGATTCTGTAGGACCTGAACTCCACGGGGCCGTCACTATTCCCCCCGTCCTCGCTGAAGCAGTCACGTGTGCTGACGAGCACGTAGTGGGCGTTCGGCTCGCTCGCCAGCCCGATGTCGGTGCGGCTCGGGTAGGCCTCGGTCGCGGTGTGGGAGTGGTAGACGACCACCGGCTCCTCGTCGCGGGCGTCCATGTCCCGGTAGAGCGCGAGCAGCTCGGTCGAGTCGAACTCGTAGAACGTCGGGCTGCCCGCGGCGTTGACCATCGGGATGAACCGCTCGGCGCGGTCGCTGCCCTCGGGGCCGGCGACGACGCCGCACGCCTCGTCGGGGTGGTCGCGCCTGGCGTGCGCCACGATCGCGTCGTAGGTCTCCTGGGCGAGGGTCAGCACGTCGACCAGCGTAGGTCGCCAACCGATGTGACCCCGCCACGTCTCAACGCATAACCTTGACGTCGAGAGAGTTCACGGGGGAAGTCCATGTCGTTGCCGCAGGTGCAGGCGCCGCTCACGCGCCGCGGGATCCCCCTCGAGCGCGACCTGCGGGTCCTCGCCCTCGGGTCGTTCGCGAACCGGTTCGGCGCCGGCGCGGTGATGACGACGAGTGCGCTCTACTTCACCCGGCAGGTCGGCTTCTCCGCCGCCGAGGTCGCCGTCGCGCTGTCGGTCGCCGCGATCGTGGGCATCGTCGTGCAGGTGCCTGCGGGCCACCTCGGCGACACCCGCGGCCCGCGCCGGGTGCTGACGCTCTGCATGGTCGGCGCCGCGCTCACCAGCGCGCTGCCGGTGCTCGCGCGTACGCCGTGGCAGCTGGCCCTGCTCCTCGCGCTCCTCGCCTTCTTCGAGCGCTCTGCCGGCTCCGTGCAGCAGGGCGTCATCGCGCAGCTCGCCACCGGTGGGCGCGGGGTGCTCTTCAAGGCGTACCTCCGTGCGGTCACCAACACCGCGATCGGCCTCGGCTCGGTCTTCGGCGGCGCCGCGCTCGTGATCGACGAGTCCTGGGCGTACGTCGCGGTCTTCCTGATCAACGCCGTCTTCACCGGCTTCGCCGCCTGGAACTCCACGCGGCTCCCCGACATGCCGGCGTACGTCCGCATCGAGGGCGAGCCGCGGATGGCGGTGCTGCGCGACTGGCCCTACGTCGTCATCGTCACGATCACCGGGCTCTTCTCGCTCCACTTCTTCGTGATGGAGCTCGGGCTCGCGCTCTACATCTCCCAGCGCACGTCGGCTCCCCCGGTGATGGTCGCCGTGCTGCTGATCATCAACACCGCGTGCGTGGCGTTCTTCCAGGTACGCCTCTCACGACGCGCCGACTCGGTCGAGGCCGGCGCCCGCGCCCTGGTGCGCGGCGCGGTCTGGATCGCCGCCGGCTTCGCCGTGGTGGCCCTCGCCGACCGAGGCGACGCGACGTTCGCCATCGTCGTGCTCGTCGCAGGCTCCCTGCTCCACGTGGTCGGCGAGATGATCGGCTCCGGCGGCCAGTGGGGCCTGCAGATGGGCCTCGCACCGCACGAGCGGCAGGGCCAGTACCAGGGCTTCGCCGGCCTCGGGTTCAGCGTGATGGCCGTCGTCGGCCCGCCGGTCGTGACCCTGCTCTGCGTCGAGATGGGCGAGACCGGATGGCTCGTCCTGGCGGGCCTGATGCTGGCCATCGCGCTGGTCTCGGTGCCGGCCTCCCGCTGGGCCCTCGCCTCGCGCGAGCGCTACGGCGTGCTCACGCACTCCGGCTGACGCCTCAGGCCCAGATCGCTGCGGGAATCCCGTCGGAGAAGACCTCCGGGGCCTCCGGGAACGACTCGGACACCCCGAGCGAGTGGCGGACGGCCGTCCACGCGACCGCACACGCGTCGAGCAGGTCGTCCTCGCCGAACCCCGCTCCGCGGAACCACGGCGGCGCCACGATCCCGTGCGCGGAGAGGGCGTCCCGCCGGGCGCGTACGCCGTCCGGGTCCTTCTTGCGCGCCAGGATCGGCGAGCCGGCCATCCGCGCGAAGCTGACCTCGGGGTGCACCTCGATCACCTCGGCGCCGGGCCGGCCGCGCACCCAGTCGTCGACCTCGAGCACCTTCTCGCGCAGGGCGTACGCCTGGGCGCTGACGCTGGTGCGGCCGTCGGTCGCGGCCAGGTTGGCCGCCCGGCCGGCCTCGTAGGACGGCGCCTCGAGCGCGGCCCGCACGGGGGTCGAGAAGACCGACGAGGACTTGCCGACGAGGACGCGGCGGGCCTCGGCGTCGGCCAGCCGGCCGCTGGTGTCGGGCAGGCCGATCGGGATGTCGACGGCGACCACGGCGACGTCGTGGGTCTCGCGGACGAGGCCGACGAGCTCCGTGATCGTGGCGGCGACGAAGACCGACGCCCGCCGGTCGGGGTCGAGCACGACGCCGACCCAGCCGGCGGGACAGGCGTCGACGCCGAGCACCGGTGCGTACGGCGCGAGGAGGACCGGCGGCGCGAGGTCGTCCTGCCCATCAGGTGCGACGAACCGTGCCTCGCGCTCGTCGCTCGTCGCCGCCTCGATCCGGCCGAGCATGAGGTCGGTCATCGGTGGGAGGGAGGCCAGCGGCCACCAGCGCACCTCGCTCGACTCGTCGTCGGCGACGTGGGCCTCGCCCTCGAGCCAGGTGCAGGCGAAGGTGAGGTCGAGGTAGGTGGCGCGGTCGCCGTTGTCGTAGCGTGATCTCGCCGTGGACGGCGGTCGAGGCGAGCCGGTCCACCCGGATCCGCACGCCGGTCTCCTCCGACGCCTCACGCGCGGCAGCGACGGCGGGCTCCTCCCCGGGGTCGACGATCCCGGTGACCGGCGTCCAGTGGCCGTTGTCGGAGCGCTTGACCAGCAGGACTGGTCGCCGCGCCGGATACGACCGCAGTGACGCCGGGCAGCCACAGCGGGTCGTGCCCGATCTTCTGCCGCATCTCGACGACGAAGTCGGGGATCGGGCTCATCGGCCGGTCAGCGCCTCGATCACCGTCTCCTGGAGGTAGCCGACCCACTCGTAGATGTCGTGCGCCTGGGCGCGCGGGTCGTCGTCCGGCAGCGCGTGCCAGTAGTCCTCGTCGCCGGCCTCGACCCCGAGCCGGGTGGCCAGGGCGAGCCGGATGTCGGTGAAGGCGCGCATCCAGGTCTCCGCCTCGGCGCGGGTGAGCTCGACGTCGATGACGAGCCCCTCCTCCTTCAGCTCGGGCGGGAGCCCGGCATCCTCGAGGGTGTCGATGAGCAGCCCCGACGCTGCGGCCTTGCCGTCGCGCAGGGCGCCCTCGGTGAAACGGCGGAAGTCCGAGGCCGCCTCCTCGTCGTCGGGGTACGCCGTCGGGAAGAGCCGCGCCAGCACCGGGTCGTCCGGGATCGTGGTCGCCCCGGAGAACTCCGTCATCAGCGCCTCGAAGGGGTCGTCCGACGGCCCGGGGGGCTCGGCCCGCTCGTTGCGGAGCAGCTCGACCATCTGCGAGGCCAGCGACCTCAGGAGATCGGCCTCGAAGCCGCTGAAGGTGGCGATGACGCGTCCGGACTTGCGGTGGTGCTCGAAGCCGCTCACTCAGGTGGCCTTCTCCATCGTCGCCCACAGGCCGTACTCGTGCATGGCCTGCACGTCGCGCTCCATCTCCTCGCGCGTGCCGGTGGAGACGGCCGACTTGCCGTCGGTGTGCACCTGCAGCATGAGCTTCTCGGCCTTCTTCTTGTCGTAGCCGAAGTAGGTCTGGAAGACGTAGGACACGTAGGACATGAGGTTCACCGGATCGTCCCAGACGAGCGTCACCCACGGCTTGGCCAGGAAGGTGATCTCGTCGGGAGTCAGGGTCGGCTCGACCTCAACGGGACTGGCGGCTGACACGGCTCCATCGTGGCACAGTGTCGGTCGTGACCGGCCCATCCCCTGCCTCGGCGGCGCTCCTGACCGACCACTACGAGCTCACCATGGTGCAGGCCGCCCGCCAGTCCGGCACGGCGGACCGCAGGTCGGTCTTCGAGCTCTTCCCGCGGCGGCTGCCGGAGGGCCGCAGGTACGGCGTCGTGGCCGGCGTCGGCCGCGCACTGGACGCGATCGAGTCGTTCCGCTTCGACGCGGCCGCGATCGCCTCGCTCGAGGGCGTCGTCGACCCCGACATGCTCGACTGGCTGGCGTCGCTACCGCTTCACCGGCGACGTCTGGGGCTACGCGGAGGGCGAGGCCTACTTCCCGCACTCGCCGCTGCTCATCGTGGAGGGCACCTTCGCCGAGGCCGTCCTGCTGGAGACCGTGCTGCTGTCGATCTACAACCACGACTCCGCCATCGCGTCGGCCGCGTCGCGGATGACGCTGGCCGCGGGCGAGCGGCCCTGCATCGAGATGGGCTCGCGCCGCACGCACGAGCAGGCGGCCGTGGCCGCGGCGCGGGCGGCGTACGTCGCCGGCTTCGACGCGACCAGCAACCTCGCCGCGCGGCAGCGCTACGGCGTCCCCTCCGCGGGCACCGCCGCCCACTCCTTCACGCTGCTGCACGACGACGAGGCCGACGCCTTCCGGGCCCAGGTGCAGACCCTCGGGGTCGGCACCACGCTGCTCGTCGACACCTACGACGTCACCGAGGCGGTGCGGCTGGCCGTCGAGGTCGCCGGCACCGGGCTCGGCGCCGTCCGGCTCGACTCCGGTGACCTCGGGCTCGTCGCGCGGGAGGTGCGGGCACAGCTCGACGAGCTCGGTGCCACGCAGACCCGGATCGTGGTCACCAGCGACCTCGACGAGCACGCCATCGCCGCTCTGGCCGCCGCACCCGTCGACGCGTACGGCGTGGGCACCCAGCTGGTGACCGGCTCGGGGCACCCCACCTGCGGCTTCGTCTACAAGCTCGTCGCGCGCGAGGGCGCCGGCGGCGAGATGGTGTCGGTCGCGAAGCAGTCGTTGGACAAGGTGTCGGTCGGCGGGCGGAAGTACGCCCTGCGCCGCCGCTCCCCCGCCGGGACCGCCCAGGCAGAGGTCGTCGGCATCGGCGAGGCGCCGGAGGACGACGCCGACTCGACAGGCACCAGCGACCGGTCACTCCTGGTCCCCCTGGTGCGCGCCGGCGAGGTGGTCGGCCGGGCCACGCTCGAGGAGGCCCGGGCCCGCCACCGCGCCTCCCTCGCCGAGCTGCCGCGCGCCGTCACGATGATGTCGGCCGGGGAGCCGGTGATCCCGACGGTCTTCGAGCGCTAGCCTCGGCAGATGACACGCGCGCTGATCGTGGTCGACGTCCAGAACGACTTCTGCGAGGGCGGGTCGCTCCCGGTCGTCGGGGGTGCGCGCGTGGCGGCCGACATCGGCGAGCTGCTGCACCGCTGGCACTCGCGCCACGAGGACGGGCCGGCCTACGACGTCGTCGTCGCGACCAAGGACCACCACGTCGACCCGGGACACCACTGGTCGCTCAAGCCGGACTTCGCGGAGTCGTGGCCGGTGCACTGCAAGGTCGGCTCCGAGGGCGCCGGCTTCCACCCCAACCTCGACCCGCAGCCCTTCGACGAGGTGTTCTACAAGGGCGAGCACGAGGCGGCGTACTCCGGCTTCGAGGGACGTACGGCGACGGGCGAGCCGCTCGCCGCGTGGCTGCGCACCAGGGACGTCACCGACGTCGACGTGTGCGGCATCGCGACCGACCACTGCGTCCGGGCGACCGCGCTGGACAGTGCGAGCGAGGGCTTCGCCACGCGGGTGCTCACTGCCCTGTGTGCCGGCGTCGCCCCGGACACCACGGCGGCCGCCATCACCGAGATGACGGGCGCGGGCGTCGAGATCGCCTGACCGGTCGGGCTCAGCACCACTTCTCGGTGACGGTGCGCAGCACCTTGACGGTGCGCGCGGTGCCCCGACCCAGGGCGTTGAACTCCTTCGCGGCGAGCAGCTTCGAGGTGTGGATGTTGCCGTCGAGCAGCACGTAGGCGGCGCGGCCGTCGACGACGACGGTCTCGCCGTCGTGCTCGAGCGCGTGCACGGCCTCGACCGTCGCGGCGGTGGGCGTCGTCGCGTACAGGGTCACGTAGTGCTGGCCGGCCGGGTCGTGCTCGGCGTGCAGCTCCTCGGCGCGCGCGGTGAGCGCGGCCAGGTCGCCGGTGGTGAAGACGATCGTCGGGACCTCGAACCCGGCCTCGGCGGCGTACGCCTTCTCCAGCGCCGCCTGCACCTTGGCGACGGACCGCGCGGAATGGGTCAGCCGGACGTTGCCGGTGTTGATGTAGGTCTCCACGTCGCGACCGCCCGCGGCCTCCGTCGCCGCCTTGATGGCGTCCTTCGGGAACTTGCGCGTGGCGCCGAGGTTGATGGCGCGGAGGAACGCGACGTAGGTGGGCACGCGAGGCATTGTGGCAAAGGGTGGGGCTACGGTGGGTCGCATGGATACTCGGAGCCTCGTCACCGCCCTCAGCGCCGCCGCCCTCGCCGTCTCGCTCGCGGGGTGCGCCAAGGACGACACCACCGCGACCACCGAGTCGGGGATCGAGCTGGTCAAGGAGGGCACGCTGACCATCTGCACGCACCTGCCCTACGAGCCGTTCGAGTTCACCGAGGGCGGCGAGGTCGTCGGCTTCGACCCCGGAGTCCTCGAGATCGCCGCCGACGCCAACGACCTCGAGACCGAGGTCCTCGACGTCGCGTGGGAGACCATCACGACGGGCGAGGCGCTCAACAGCGGCCAGTGCGACGTGGGGGCCGGGGCGATGACGATCAACGCCGAGCGCGAGGCCGTCATGGACTTCACCGACCCCTACTTCACCGCCACCCAGGCCCTGATGACCAAGACCGGCGCCGGGCATCACCTCGCTCGAGGACCTCGCCGGCAAGAAGGTCGCGGTGCAGGACGGCACGACCGGCTCCGACTACGTCCGGGAGAACGCTCCCGAGGACACCGAGATCATCTCCTTCGAGGACTCCTCGCTGATGCAGCAGGCGGTCCTCACCGGACAGGTCGACGCCGGCGTCAACGACAACGGCCTGCTCAACTACTTCGTCAGCGAGAACCCCGAGGTCGAGGTGGTCACCGAGTTCCAGACCGACGAGGACTACGGCTTCTCGGTGAAGAAGGACGGCAACGACGACCTGCTCGCCGCGATCAACGACGGGATCGCGAGCGACGAGTACGACGCGGTCTACGAGGAGTGGTTCGGGACCGCACCCGCCGAGTGACCCTGCCTGACCCCACGACGAAGGTGATGTGAGTCCATGGCGAGTCCTCGCCAGCGCGCCGCCCGGTGGCGCTACGCCCAGTACGCCGTGCTGGTGGCGGTCGTCCTCGTCATCGCCTTCGTCGCCGACTGGGGCCAGCTCCAGCGGGCGTTCTGGAACTGGGAGCTGGTCAAGGAGCAGTTCCCCCGGGTCCTGACGATCGCGCTCAAGAACACGCTCATCTACACCGCGTGCGGCTTCGCCTTCGGCCTGGTGCTCGGCCTGGTCCTGGCGCTCATGCGCCTCTCGAGCGTGGGGCCCTACCGGTGGATCGCCACCGCGGTCATCGAGCTCTTCCGCGGGCTCCCCGCGCTCGTCGTCTTCATCGCGCTGAGCGTGGGCTTCCGGCTGGCCTTCCCCGCCTACGAGATCCCGTTCGGCAACCTCGGCATCGTCACCCTGGCCCTCGGCCTGGTCGGCGGCGCCTACATGGCCGAGACCATCCGGGCCGGCATCCAGGCCGTGCCGAAGGGCCAGATGGAGGCCGCGCGCTCGCTCGGGCATGTCCCACGGCCGGGCCATGATCAGCGTGGTCGTCCCGCAGGCGTTCCGGATCATCCTGCCGCCGCTGACCAACGAGCTGATCCTGCTCACCAAGGACTCCTCGCTCGTCTACATCCTCGGCCTGTCGCTGTCGGGCTACGAGCTGACCAAGTTCGGCCGCGAGGGCATGAACTCGGCGTCGAACCTGACCCCGATCATCGTGATCGCGCTGTGCTACCTGCTGATCACGGTGCCGCTGTCGATCGTCGTACGCCGCATGGAGAGCCGTTCGGAGAGGGCCCGCTGATGACCACCCCCACCACCGACCGCACGGCTGCCGCGATCGACGTCCAGGACCTGCACAAGTACTTCGGCGCCAACGAGGTGCTCAAGGGCATCGACTTCCACGTCGGCAACGGCCAGGTCGTCTGCGTGATCGGCCCCTCCGGGTCGGGCAAGTCCACCCTGCTGCGCTGCGTCAACCTGCTCGAGACGCCGACGAGCGGCAAGATCTTCGTCGAGGGCGAGGAGATCACCGACCCCGACGCCGACGTCGACAAGCTGCGCGCGCGGATCGGCATCGTCTTCCAGCAGTTCAACCTCTTCCCGCACATGACCGTGCTGCGCAACCTCACCATCGCGCAGGAGAAGGTCGAGGGCCGCGAGCAAGGACGAGGCGATCGAGATCGCGCGGGCCAACCTCGAGAAGGTGGGCCTCGCCGAGAAGGAGGACGCCTACCCGGCGCACCTGCTCCGGCGGCCAGATCGCAGCGCGTGGCGATCGCCCGTGCGCTGTCGATGAACCCGGACATGATGCTCTTCGACGAGCCCACGTCGGCGCTCGACCCCGAGCTGGTCGGCGACGTGCTCGCCGTCATGAAGGACCTGGCGGCCGAGGGCATGACGATGATGGTGGTCACCCACGAGATGGGCTTCGCCCGCGAGGTCGGCGACAACCTCGTCTTCATGGACGGCGGCGTCATCGTCGAGGAGGGCGACCCGCGCAAGGTGCTGGCCGACCCGCAGCACGAGAGGACGCAGTCGTTCCTCTCGAAGGTGCTCTAGCTGCTCCGGAGCAGGCCGGTCAGCGCCTGCACTGGCTCGGCGGGGTCACCTGTGGGGTCGAAGACGAACTTCGGCGGGGCGATGCTCGTGTCGTCGGTCGGCTTCCTTCATCGTCATCGACCACCAGCCGCACGCGGGCGTCGAGCGCCGCGCGCTGGTCCTTGGGGAGCTTGCTCCACATGCCGGCCACGTCGACGCCGACCTCGATCAGGTGCCCGTGCGGCTCGATGAACGCCTTGGCCTCGGTGTCGTACGGCAGCGACGGCACGACCTTGAACAGGCCCTTGGGCAGGCCCGCCAGCACGTCCTTGTAGCCGAGCGACACGTTCACGTCCTCGCCGTCGGCGGAGAGCGCACGACCCTCGGTGAGCGCCCACTTGGGGTCGAGCACGCGGGGCAGGCCCCAGCTGTAGGCCTCGTCGTCGGTGATGTCGACCCAGCAGTCGTTGGAGCCCGGTCCCCACTCCTCGCTGTTGAAGTAGGTGCGGTCGTTGACGACGAGGTAGTCGATCTGCTGCGCGTTGCCGTCGAGCGTGGTGTCCATCGAGACCTCGCTGTAGCCGGTGGACGGGCTGAAGCGGGCCGCGAGGTCGAGGATCCGCCGGCCGCCCTTGTCGGGGCTCTTGGTCAGCATCTGACCGTGCCACTCCACGATGCCCATCTTGTCGACCTGGCCGACCATGCCGGTCAGCTTCTCCCCCAGGAGCGCCGCTCCCGTGGCCTTCGGCTCCGCGGCGGTTCCCGAGCCACCGCACCCGGACAGGACCATGAGCGCGCCGGCAGCAAGAGCTGCGGCGTGGGCGGCCTTGGTGCGTCGCGTCACTGGGTGTCCTCGATCGGTGCGGGCAAGACGAGCGCGGTGCTCGATTTCCGCAGCCTAGAACTCCCGCAGGAACCTGTCAGACGAACCGAATATCTGATCAGGTCGCCATCCAGCGCCGGGCAGCGTGGACGACGGCGTCGGTGAGCTCGGCCACCAGCGACGACCCGAGCCGCCAGTGCTGCCAGTACAGCGCGACCTCGGGGCGTCGGCCCGGCACCAGCTCGACCAGCTCGCCGCGCTCGAGCTCCGCAGCGACGTCGGACTCCGGCAGGAGTCCCCACCCCATGCCGACGCGGATCGCGCGGTCGAACTCGCGCACCGACGGCAGGTAGGTCACCGGCGGGGCGAGGTGGCGGCGGGTGACCCGTCGGACGAAGTCGTGCTGGAGGGAGTCGTTGCGGTCGAACGCCACGATCGGCGCCTCGGCCAGCGTCGTGGAGCCGACCCCGTCCGCGAAGTGCTGGGCGTGGAAGTCGCGGGTGGCGACGGCGGCGTACCGCAGCCGACCCAGGCGGACGACGCGACAGCCGGGCACCGGCCTGGGCTCCCCCGTGATCGCGGCCATCACCTCGCCGCGGCGCAGTCGCTCGGCCGTGCGGGTGTGGTCCTCGCGGACCACCTCGAAGACGACCCGGTGCCGGGTCTGCACCTCGGCGAGAGCGTCGACGAACCAGCCGTAGAGGGCATCGGCGTTCACCGCGATCGGGAGCGAGGTGTACGACGTCCCGCCGGCGTCAGCCTCGTCCTCCACGAGCTCGGCGACCGCCTCGCGCTCCAGCAGCTCGGTCTGCGTGGCCAGCCGCACGAGCACCAGGCCGGCCTCGGTGGGCTCCAGCGGCTTGACCCGGTGGAGCAGCACCCGGCCGATCCGCGTCTCCAACGCCTTGATCCGCTGGCTCACCGCGGAGGGGGTCACGTGGAGGTCGCGGGCGGCCGCCTCGAAGGTGCCGAGCCGCACCGCGACCGCGAGTGTGCGCAGCGCCACAGGATCGAGCTGAGTGATGTCTTTCATACTTAGAGATCCTAATGATTAGTCAGAATAGTTCGCTGGATTGTTGGTCGCGCGACGTCCTACCGTAGTGAGCATGTTCCAGGTTGCTCTCACCGGTCTTCTCACCGGACTCGCTCTCATCGTTGCCGTCGGCGCACAGAACGCCTTCCTCCTGCGTCAGGGGATCCGCGGCGAGCACGTCCTGCCCATCGTGCTGACGTGCCTGGTCTCCGACGTCGTCGCGATCACCCTCGGCGTGGCCGGCCTCGGCGTCGTCCTCGAGCGCTGGCCGGCGGTCCTGCCGGTCGCGCAGGTGCTCGGCGGCGTCTACCTCATCGCCTTCGGCGTGCACGCAGCCATGCGGGCCTGGCGCCCGTCGAAGCTCGAGGCGGGCGACGGGGTGGCCATGACCACGGGTCGCGCAGTGCTGCTGACGCTGGCCCTCACCTGGCTCAACCCGCACTTCTACCTCGACGCCGTCCTCATGCTCGGCACCGTGGCCAACAGCTTCGGCACCGACCGCTGGTGGTTCCTGGCGGGCACCCTCGTCGCGAGCGTGCTCTGGTTCTTCGGCCTCGGCTACGGCGCCCGCCTGCTGCGCGGCCTGTTCGCCCGGCCCACTGCCTGGCGCGTGCTCGACTCCGCCATCGCCGTCATCATGGGCGGCCTCGGCGTGGTCCTGATCGCGCACTGACCACACGGTCGGCCGCTACTCGCCGGTGAAGCCGGTCCCCTGCTCGGCCATCGCCTCGCGCAACCGCGCGACGGCGACGGGACCGACGCCGTGGATCGCCGCGAGCTCTGCGGCGGAGTACGTCGTCACCTGCTCCAGGGTGGTGACGCCCACCTCGCGCAGGGCCGCCGTGGCCGGTGCGCCGATGCCGCGCGGCAGCTGCGTGCCCGTGGCGCGCGGTGCCCGCTCGCGGGGCGCCGGCAGCCCGGCGTCGACGACGGCCTCACCGCGGGGCGACAGCAGGTAGCCGATCGCCAGTGACTCGGTGAGCCCGAGCTCCTTGAGCTTGCGGACGTCCTTCTTGAAGTCGGCGGTCTCGCGACCCACCTGCGCCGCCAGGTCCGGCGCACGCACGGTCGGGTTGAGGTCGATCAGGTCGAGGGTCTGCCGCGTCCACGGGCCGTACGCCGACGACGCGTCGAGCCGGTCGAGGCGGGTGCTGATCGTCGCGATCTCCTCGGCGTCCGGGACCGCGGTCCGCAGCGCCTCGCGCGGGTCCGGTCCGGCGTACGCCAGCCCGATCCGCCAGGCGGGGTCCTCCGGGCGGGCAGCGAGGGCCCGCTTCAGCGCGGTGAGCGAGGGCGCTCCCGCCCGACGCGCGTCGTCCGCCCGCAGGCTCGCGATGCTCACCTGCTCGACCGAGGTGACCTCCAGCAGGCCGACCGCCGTACGCATCCGCGTGCCGACCACGACCCGCGGTCGGGCCCAGCGGCGGAAGGCGAGGTCGACCGTGCCGGCCTTGATCGCGGCCAGCTCGGCCGGGCGGATCATCATGGTCGCCAGCCTAGGAGATCCCGCTGAGCGGTGAGTGAGGAGCATTTCGCGGACCCAGGACCCGCGCTGCTCACCGCCGGCGGCCCGGCGTACGACGACGCGCCACGCAGCGGTGTGTGAGGGGGACTCCAGCGTCCGGGAATCCCCCTCACACACCGCTCAAGAGGACGCGGTCACAGGTTGCCGCGGGCGTCCTGCTCGCGCTCGATGGCCTCGAAGAGCGCCTTGAAGTTGCCCTTGCCGAAGCCGAGGGAGCCGTGGCGCTCGATGAGCTCGAAGAAGACGGTCGGGCGGTCGCCGAGCGGCTTGGTGAAGATCTGGAGCAGGTAGCCGTCCTCGTCGCGGTCGACGAGGATGCCGCGCCTCTGCAGCTCCTCGATCGGCACCCGGACCTCGCCGATGCGGGCGCGCAGCTCGGGGTCCTCGTAGTAGGAGTCCGGGGTGTTGAGGAACTCCACGCCGTTGGCGCGCAGTGCGTCGACGCTGGCCAGGATGTCGCCCGTGGCGACGGCGAGGTGCTGGGCGCCGGGGCCGTCGTAGAACTCGAGGTACTCGTCGATCTGCGACTTCTTCTTCGCGATCGCGGGCTCGTTGAGCGGGAACTTCACGCGGTGGTTGCCGTTGGCGACGACCTTCGACATGAGCGCGGAGTAGTCGGTGGCGATGTCGTCACCGATGAACTCGGCCATGTTCACGAAGCCCATCACCTTGTTGTAGTAGGTGACCCACTCGTCCATCTTGCCGAGCTCGACGTTGCCGACGATGTGGTCGAGGGCCTGGAAGAGGCGCTTGGGCTCGCCTTCGCGCTTGTCCCACCGCGGCGCGACGGTGACGTAGCCGGGCAGGTAGGGACCGGCGTACGTGACGCCGTCGACGGTGCGCTGCACCAGCGTGTGGCGGGTCTCGCCGTACGTCGCGATGGCGGCGATCCGGACCGAGCCGTGCTCGTCGCTGACGGTCTCCGGCTCGCGGAGCACCGTGGCGCCGGCCTTGCGGGCCTGGGCGATGCACTGGTCGACGTCGGGGACCTCGAGGGCGATGTCGACGACGCCGTCGCCGTGCTTGGCGTGGTGCTGGATCAGCGGGCTGTCGGGCGAGACGGCCCCGCTGACGACGAACTTGATCGAGCCCGACTTGAGCACGAAGGACTTGTGGTCGCGGGTGCCGTTCTCGGGGCCGGTGTAGGCGATGAGCTCCATGCCCCAGGCGGAGGCGTAGTAGTGCGCGGTCTGCGTCGCGTTGCCGACGACGAAGCAGATCGCGTCCCAGCCCGTCACCGGGAACGGGTCGGCGTCGGCGTCGTACTCCACGAGGCCCACCAGCTGCCGCAGCTGCTCGAGGGACAGGTCGGCCTTCATCTCGTCCACGGTCAGGGCGCCGCCGGTCGAGGCGATGTCAGTCGTCATGGCCCCAACCCTGCCCAACCACCGGCAAGGTGTGCAACAGTACGACGAAACATCGAGCACATTGCACAGCGATCGAGGCGTACGTGGACGGAATCGACAGCAGACTGATCGAACTGTTCGCCAGCGAGCCGCGGCTGGGGGTGCTGGAGGCGAGCCGTCGCCTCGGCATCGCCCGGGGCACGGTCCAGGCCCGGCTCGACAAGCTGGCGACGTCCGGCGTCATCACCGGGTGGGGGCCGGACCTGTCGCCCGAGGCGATCGGCTTTCCGGTGATGGCGTTCCTGACGCTCGAGATCCGGCAGGGCTCGGGCGGTGCGGCCGGCCACGACGCCGTCGCCCGACACCTCGCAGCGATCCCCGAGGTGCTCGAGGCCTACACGATCACCGGCGTCGGCGACATGTGGGCGCGGGTGGTGGCCCGCTCCAACGCCGACCTCCAGCGGGTGATCGACCTGGTGCTCACCGAGCCCGGCATCGACCGCTCGACCACCGTCATCGCTCTCGCCACCCAGATCCCCCACCGGGTCGTGCCGCTGGCCCGCGCGGCGGCCCTCACCTGAGGCGTTCGGCCACCTCGAGGGCCGCGGCGATCACCCGTGGCGCCACCACGTCCTCGTCGATGGCGCCGTCGAGCGTCACGATCCCCACGCTCGCCCGCAGTCCCTCTACGCTGCGTACGGGCGCGGCCAGGCCACGCGCGCCGCTCTGCAGCTCGCCGCTCGTGACGGCGTACGCCGGCTCGGCGACGTCGAGCAGCGCGATGGCCTTGCCGGCCGCTCCCTGCGTCAACGGGTGCCGGGCGCCCACGCGGTAGGACACGTGGAAGTCGGTCCACGTCGGCTCGACGACGGCGAGCGCCAGCGCCTCGTCGCCGTCAGCCACCGTGAGGTGCGCGGTCGAGCCGAGCGCCTCCGCGAGCGAGCGCAGGACCGGCATGGCCAGGTCGCGCAGGATCGGCTGGACGGCGCTGGCGAGGTGGAGCACCCCGAGCCCGACGAAGAGCCGGGACCGCGCGTCGCGGCGCACCAGGCCGTGCTGCTCGAGGGTGCTGACCAGGCGGTAGACCACCGTGCGGTTGACCTGCAGCCGGCCCGACAGCTCGGTGACGGTCAGCCCCTCGGGGCTCTCGGCGAGCACCCGCAGGACCCGGAGACCGCGGTCCAGCGTCTGGGAGGTCTCCGAGGGCATGTCGCGAGCCTAGCCGTGGGCGACGGAGTCGCCCTCGGCGTGGCGAGGGAGGTCGAGTAGCACCGCGACCGAGGCACGAGGTCGCGACGGGGCGTATCGAGACCCGGCTAGGACGACTGCTTCATCGCCCAGTCGCGGATCCGGCTGATCCGCTCGCCGAGCTGCTCGGCGTTGGCGACGGCCGCCGGCGGGCCACCGCACTCCTTGCGGAGCGCGGAGTGGGTGATGCCGTGCGCCTGTCCCGTGCGGTGGTGCCAGGCGGCCACCAGGCCGTTGAGCTCGCGACGCAGCACGCCGAGCTGCTGGTGCGTGCTGAGCTGCTCGACCGACTCGACGACCCGGTCGCCGCCGCCCGCGGACTTCTGCTTGCGAGCGCGCTCGCTCTGCCGCGAGTGCAGCAGCTCACGCACCTGGTCGGGCTCGAGGAGGCCGGGGATGCCGAGGAAGTCCATCTCCTCCTCCGAGCCGGACAGGACCTCGCCCGAGTGGCCGAACTGCGCTCCCTCGTAGAGCACGTGGTCGAAGGACGCGGTCGAGCCGAGCGCCTCCCACGACATCTCGAGCTCGTCGGAGGCACCCTCGCCGGCGTTGGCCTGGGCGAGCAGGTCGTTCTCGGCGGCGAAGATGTCGTCCTCGTCGGTGACCCGGCGCCCCAGCACGTGGTCGCGCTGGGCCTCCATGTCGGAGGCGAACTCCAGCAGGTGCGGCACCGACGGCAGGAAGATCGATGCGGTCTCGCCGCGCGAGCGCGCACGTACGAAGCGACCGACGGCCTGCGCGAAGAAGAGCGGCGTCGACGTGGTGGTCGCCCAGACCCCGACGGCCAGGCGCGGCACGTCGACGCCCTCGGAGACCATCCGGACCGCGACCAGCCAGCGCTTGTCGGAGTCGGTGAAGGTCGCGATCTTCTTCGACGCGCCCTTCTCGTCGGAGAGCACGACGGTCGGCGCCTCGCCGCTGATCTTCTTGAGCAGCGCCGCATAGGCGCGGGCGGTGTCCTGGTCGCTGGCGATCACCATGCCGCCGGCGTCGGGGACATGGCGGCGTACCTCCGAGAGCCGCCGGTCCGCGGCCTCGAGCACGGCCGGAATCCAGGCCCCCTGCGGGTCGAGGGCGGTCCGCAGCGCGTGGGCGTGCATGTCCTTGGTGAGCGGCTCCCCCAGCCGGGCGGCGATCTCGTCGCCGGCGCGGGTGCGCCAGGTCATCTCGCCGGAGTACGCCATGAACAGCACGGGACGTACGACGTGGTCGGCGAGCGCATGTGCGTAGCCGTAGGTGAAGTCGGCCGTCGAGGTCGGGATGCCGTCCTCGCCGGGCGCGTAGGTGATGAACGGGATCGGGTTGATGTCGGAGCGGAACGGCGTGCCGGTCAGCGACAGCCGGCGGGCGGCGGGGTCGAACGCCTCGCGCACGCCCTCCCCCCACGACAGGGCGTCACCCGCGTGGTGGATCTCGTCGAGGATGACGAGCGTCTTGAAGCGCTCGGTGCGGATCCGCATGGCGAGGGGGTTCACCGCGACCCCGGCGTAGGTCACCGCGATCCCGACGTAGTCGTCGGACGTCTTGCCCTTGCCGGCGGAGTACGCCGGGTCGATCGGGATGCCGGCGCGCGCGGCGGCCTCGGCCCACTGGGTCTTGAGGTGCTCGGTCGGCGCGACGACGGTGATCCGGTCGACGATGCGACGGCCCAGCAGGTCGGCCGCGACGGTCAGCGCGAACGTCGTCTTGCCCGCGCCCGGCGTCGCCACCGCGAGGAAGTCGCGGGGCTGGCGGGAGCGGTAGTCGTCGACGGCCGCCTGCTGCCAGGCACGCAGGGACGGCGCGGTGCCCCAGGCGGCCCGGTCGGGCCACGCGGGGGGCAGGGGCGCGTCGGGGCGCCCCGTCACGCCTCGGGACCCGAGCCGTCCGAGCCGCCGCCGGACTTCCCCGGATTCATGGACTCCCAGACTTCCTTGCAGTCCGGGCACACCGGGAACTTCTCCGGCGCGCGGGACGGCACCCAGACCTTGCCGCAGAGGGCGATCACGGGAGTGCCCATGACCATCGCCTCGGTCAGCTTGTCCTTGGGCACGTAGTGGGAGAACCGCTCGTGGTCACCCTCATCGGTCGGGACCGTCTGACGCTCTTCGACCGTCTGGCTGCCCGGGGAGAATCCGATGGTGCTCATGGTGGGGAAGCCTAACGCGCGAGTCAGTTCAGCTCGGGATCGACGGGGCGGGTGGCGTGCCAGGCCAGCATGCCGGGCTGGCGTCGCATCACGTCGCGCCGCAGCCCGCTGGTGTCGCCGCGGAACGCGTCCCCCGACTCGGCGCTGACGACGTACCAGCTGCCCTCGTCGACCTCGCCCTCGAGCTGGTCGGCGCCCCACCCGGCGTAGCCGGCGAAGACCCGCATCGCGCTGACGGAGCCGTCGACGAGCTCGGTCGGGGTGTCCAGGTCGACCATCCCGAGCAGCCCGGCGACCGGCCGCCAGCCGAGGGGCGCCGCCTCGATGTCGCGCAGCCGAGCCACCGCAAGCGCTCCGTCCGTGCCGACCGGCCCGCCCCGGAAGAGCACCTCCGGCTCGGCGACGACCTCGCGCCACGGCTCGAGCACGTCGGCGACCAGCACCTGTGACGGCCTGTTCAGCACGACGCCCAGCGCACCCTCGTCGTTGACGTCGAGCAGCAGCACGACGGTGTCGACGAAGTGGGGGTCCTGGAGTGCCGGCGTCGCCACCAGCAGCATGCCCGACGCGAGCTGCATGCCCTCCACTATGGCCGATCCCGCAATCGGGCCGCCAGTACGGGACGTGCCTGGCGAGGCGGGTGTGCCAGCGCAGCGACAGGGCGCCGAGCAGGGTGAGCTCGTCGACCCACACGAACCCTTCGCCGTGAGTCGGGTCACCTAGGGTGCAGGCCATGGAGATGGCCCAGTGAGGACCCGCCGACAACGCGACGACTCCACGAAGCGCGCGCTGGTCGACGTGGCCGAGCAGCTCTTCAGCGACCACGGCTTCTCCGCGACGTCGCTCGACGACATCGTCGCCGGTGCCAACGTCACCAAGGGCGCGCTCTACCACCACTTCAGCGGCAAGCGGGCGATCTTCGAGGCCGCCTTCGAGCGGATCGAGTCGCGGGCGACGGCCAGCATCGGCGCAGCGACCGAGGGCCACGACGACCCGTGGGAGAAGGCCCGCGCCGGCCTGCGCGCGTTCCTCGATGCCGTCCAGGAACCGGGCTACCGCCAGGTCGTCATCTCGGACGGGCCCTCCGTGCTGGGCCACGAGCGGTTCCGCGAGCAGGAGGAGCGCTCGACGTACGCCATCGTCGACGAGATCGTGCGCTCGGTGCTCGGGGGCGCCGCGTGGGGACTCGACGAGGAGATGCTCGACACCTTCACCCGGATCTTCTTCGGCGCCATGTCGGCGGCCGGCGGCTCAGTGGCCGTCAGCGACGACGCGGCGGCCGCGGCAGCGCGGGTCGACGCAGCCATCGGCTTCATCATGGACGGCCTGCGTCAGCTCCTCCACGACGAGGCAGGACGCGGCGTCACTTCGCGAACGTGACGCCTCCGTTGACCGCCGGCACCAGCTCCACCCAGACGTGCCCGGCGGGCACGCTGAGCTCGCCGGCCTTGGTCGCCAGCTCGATGGCGCCGGTCAGGCCGTCCTTGGTCCACGTGCCGCGGATGACGCGACCACCATGGAACAGGAGGGCAGCGCCCTTGCCCTCGAACTTCGTCTCCGGCACGGGGTAACCGGCCGGGTCGCGATAGCCCGCGTCGCCGATCGCGACCCGCAGCACCAGCACCGAGTCGGCGGGGAACTGGTCGCCCGGGGCGGCGTAGGAGTCGGTGTTGACGTAGCCACCCTGCTGGAACGCCCAGCTCGTCGAGTGCGCGCCGAAGTCGGCGGTCAGCGTGGTCGCCTTGCCGCCCTTGGGCAGGTCGGCATCGGAGCCCCACGGCAGGTACGCCGGCGGCTCGTCCTCGGCCTTGAGCCGCTTGGAGATCTCGCCTAGCCGGGCGAAGAGGTTGTACGGCGCATAGCGCGAGGTCTCGCGGTAGACGCCGGCCGCGCCCTCGGTGATCCACGGGATGCCCGCGCCGTTGATGCGCTTGATCGTGATCGGGGCCGCGCCGCTGGTCACGACGGTCGCGCCGGCGGGCACGATGCCGATGTCGCTGGCGCGCATCGACCGCACCGGGCCGATGTTGGCCGGGACCTTGGAGTAGTAGAAGGCCGCGAGGCGGGTGTAGCCGCCCTCGACGAGCTCCTCGACGACCAGGTCGGCGGAGCCGAGGCCGACCTGCGGTGCGCTGGAGGAGGTGTTGTCGACCTTGGTGACGATCACGGGATGCTTCGGTGCGTCGGTCGTGCGCTCCAGCCCGGTCAGGGGCCAGAAGGTCGGCTCCGGGGGCTCGCTCGTCTCCGACGAGGTCGGCTCCGACGGGGCCGACTCGCTCGGCGGGTCCTCGTCGTCCCCGCCGCCGCATCCGGCGAGCAGGAGCGAGGCCGCCACCAGAGCGGCGACGACCGCATTCTTCGAGCGGGGATGGACACGGTGACGCACGGGGGCTCCGATCGAGCGGGGGATTCTGCCTTGCAGTGTGGGGGCGCGCCTCCCCCGTTCGGGGAAGGCGCGCCACAGGGTAGATCAGCAGGAACTGCCTACCAGACAGGCCCTGTCACCTCCGGCGCAGCGTGCCGCCGAACCACCTGGAGGTCCACGGAACGGCGACCCGGACGCGCTGGCCGGAGCCCGGGGAGTGCACCATCACGGCGTGGCCGTGCGACCACTTGAGGAAGATCGCAGCGTGGTAGACCCCGCCGCTGCCGGAGAAGAACATCAGGTCGCCGGCGCGCATGTCCTTCTTCGCGATGCGACGGGTGAAGCCCGCCTGGGCGCCCGACGTACGCGGCACCGGGAAGCCCGCGCGGCGGAAGCTGTAGAACACCAGGCCCGAGCAGTCGAAGCGGTCCGGGCCGGAGGCGCCGTAGGCGTACGCGTCGCCGCGCTGGCGCATGGCGATGTCCGTGGCGCTGAGGACGCGGGCGCTGACCCGCTGGGCCACGGACCGGGGCTGCGCCGAGCCGACGCCGTCATCCTCGGCGGCGGCGGGCGAGGCAGTCATGGTCGATGCGGTGAGGCCGAGACCGGCCAGGGCGAGCGCGCACGCTCGCGCCGTACGAGAAGTCGCAGGCATGGATGATTCCTTTCCCACGCCTGCGGGGTGAGCTGTCGGGTTGGGACCGGAAAGTGTCCTGCCGCCGCACCCTTCGAGTGAGGATCGAGCGACTTCACCCCGAGCCGATGCGTCCGCATCGGCAGTGGAACCTGTGGGTCCCCCGCTCCTGCCCTCGAAGATCTCGGGGGTCATCCCGGTCGGGCAGGACTCGGCGTTGTCCGGGACGGTTGGGTCGTTCACGACCGCCCAACAACGTCGCAGACGACACCGGTCGAGGCAAACCGTCAGACGAGCCGACCTGTGTTCTCGCAGGTCAGGGGCGTGACGTGGGTCTCAGCAACATCGAGCGGTCTGCTCGACTGCACGCTCAGCCGAGCTTGCGCCCGCCGTCGACGTACAGCGTCTGGCCTGTGATGAAGGACGCATCGTCGCTGCACAGGAAGGCTGCGGCGGCCGCGATGTCCTCGGGCTGCCCGACGCGGCGTACGGGCGTGGCCTCCGCGTTGAGCCGCTGCAGCTCCTCGGGCTCCATCTTGAGCCGGCGGGCGGTGGCGTCGGTCATCTCGGTGACGATGAACCCGGGGGCGATGGCATTGGCGGTGATCCCGAAGGGCCCGAGCTCGATACCGAGCGTGCGGGTGAGGCCCTGGATGCCCATCTTGGCCGCGGAGTAGTTGGCCTGACCGCGGTTGCCGAGCGCGGAGACGCTGGAGAGGTTGAGGATCTTGCCGTACTTCTGCTCCACGAACCGCGACTGCGCAGCCTTGGTCATGTTGAAGACGCCCTTGAGGTGGACGCCCATCACCATGTCCCAGTCCTCCTCGGTCATCTTGAAGAGCAGGTTGTCGCGGGTGACGCCGGCATTGTTGACGAGGACGTGGATCGCGCCGAGCTCGTCCACGACGCGTTGTACGGCGGCCTCCGCGGCGGCCGAGTCGACGACGTCGCAGCCGACGCCGATCGCTCGCGCACCATCGGTCAGCTCGAGGCGGCCGGCGGCCTCCTGGGCGGCGGACTCGTCGAGGTCGAGGATCGCGATGGACGCGCCCTCACTGGCGAAACGGCGGGCGATGCCGAACCCGATGCCGCGTGCGGCTCCGGTGATGACGGCGATGCGGCGGTCGAAACGACCCATCTCGGTGACTCCTCAGCTCGACGACTCTTCGGCGCCGACCCTAGTCGTCACGGGTTCCAGTGCCGCACCTCGGTGGCGCCGATCACCGAGCGCCACGCCTCCCCGCGATCGAGGCGCAGGCGCACGTCCCTGCTGCCGGTCGAGGTGTCGAGGACCTCGAGCACCCCTCGCACCCGGGGCGACTCCAGCAGGTTGCCGCTGCGCGCCATCAGCAGCCGCCCGACACCCGCGCGCGCCAGGTGCCAGAGGCCGGTGGTGCCCCGCACCCGGGTGACCCGACCGGCCCCGTCCTGCCGCGTCAGCACGCCACCGCGCCGCGCCCACGCCAGGTGCCAGCGGCTGCCGCCCGACCGCACCACGTCGCCGTCGCTGGTCACGTCGACGTTGCCCACACCGTCGATGGGGTGGAACGGACCGAGGACCGTCGATCCCCCGTCGAGGTGCACGGCCCTCAGCTGGTTGCCGCCGCCGGCGTAGCAGCTGGTCAGGACGCTGTCGTCGTCCAGCCAGCGGATCGGGCTGCAGCACCCGTGCCGTAGAGGGTCATCAGGATCCCGGTGCCGTCGGGGTCGAGAGCGACGGAGATGGCGCGCTTCGGGAGGGTGACCTCGTGCGTGACGCCGGTCGTCAGGTCGTACGACATCACCCGGTCGGACAGCCGGCCACCGCGCTGCATCCGGAGTTGGTTGCCCCCGCAGTCCGGATGTGGAGTTCTGGTGCAGGGAGGTGCCGGATCGCTCGTGCGTCGCTACCGTGAGCCCATGGGTCGGGGGGAGTTCCGGGCCGCCGCCGTCGTGGCGGCTGCGATGGCGATGGTGGCGGCGCTGGTGGCGTGGACGCACCACCTGCCGCTGCGCGACCCCGACGGCGCCTCGCTCCCGACGTGGTTCCGGCTGCCGGTCATCGTCGCGTCTGCGATCGCGCTCGACGTCGCCACCCGGTGGGTCCTGCTGGCTCGTCGTCGCGGGACGGCGGGGCGGGTCAGCCTGCGCACGGTGCTGGTCGAGCGGTGGAACCGCGACCAGATCGTGTTCACCGCGAGCGGGCTGGTGACGTGGTACGTCGCGTACGTCGCCTTCCGCAACCTCAAGAGCTATGTCCCGTTCGTCACCGACCGGCTGGTCGACCCGGAGCTCGCGCGCCTCGACCGGATGCTGTGGCTGGGCAACGACCCGGCACAGGTGCTGCACGCCCTGCTCGGCACGACGTGGGCCAACTGGGTGATGGCCGCGGTCTACCTCGTCTGGATCGGCCTCGTCCCGGCGAGCCTGGCCATCGCCCTGGTGTGGACGCGTCGCTCGAGCGCAGGCGCGTGGTACGTCACGGCGATCTCGCTCGACTGGATGCTGGGCGTCGCCCTCTACTACGCCGTGCCGTCGCTCGGGCCGACGTACTCCTCCCCCGAGTGGTTCGCCGACCTGCCGCGCACCCCCAACAGCTCCGTGCGCGACGTGCTCCTCGCCGACCGCATCGAGGTCCTCGGTGGCCCCTGGGACACGTCCGCCGTGCAGACGATCGCGGCGTTCGCGTCGCTGCACGTCGCCGTGATGGTGACCATCTGCCTCGTCGCCGAGGCGATGCGGCTCCCCGTGGTGGTCCGGGCCGCCGCGTGGACGTTCCTCGCGCTGACGACGGTCGCGACGATCTACCTCGGCTGGCACTTCTTCGTCGACGTCCTGGCCGGCATCGCCGTCGGGGCGGCTGCCTTCGTCCTTGCGGCCCGGGCCACCGGCAACCCGCTCCGGCGGCGCGAGCGGCCGTGGACCTTCCGCGCGGCCCTGGACCCCACGGACAGCTCCGAGCGCGACTCCATCGGAAGCGGACGCGGACGCGGCTGACGCTGTGTCAGGAGGCGAGTGCCTCGCGCAGCTTCTCGGCGTACGCCGCCGCCTCGCCGTCGGCGTACTTCGTCCGCGGCCAGAAGAAGCCGCGCAGCCCGTCGCCCTTGGTGCGCGGCACGACGTGGAGGTGCAGGTGCGGCACCGACTGGCTCACGGTGTTGTTGATCGCGACGAACGACCCCTGCGCACCGAGGGCCTCCGTGACCGCGACCGCGATCCGCTGAGCGGCCTCCATGAACGGGTCGCGGAGCTCGGCCGGAAGGTCCGGCAGCGTGTCGACGTGCTCGCGCGGCACCAGCAGGACGTGCCCCTTGAACACCGGCCGCGTGTCGAGGAACGCAACGAGGTCGTCGGTCTCGAGCACGAGGTGACCGGGCAGGTCGCCGGCGACGATCTGGCAGAAGATGCACGCGCTCACGGCTCGGATCGTGCCACAGGCGTCCGTCAGCCCTGCTCGGGGCGGACGAGCACCTCGAACGAGCGACCGTCGCGCGCGGCTGCGAAGGACCCGGTGCGCTCGAACCCGAGGGACTCGACGGTGCGCAGCGCCCGAAGGTTGAACGAGGCGACGGTGACGCGGAAGGCCGCAGGCGCGAAGCGGGCTCGACCGAACCCGAGCCCGACGGAGATGACCGCGCGGCCGAAGCCCTGGCCGGTGAATGAAGGCCGGAGGCCGCCGCCGGTGTCGAGCGCCGTGTCGTCGTAGTCCCAGCCGGGCACCCGACCGTCCGGCCCGAAGGAGCGGAAGCCGATCAGCTCGTCGCAGGCGAGGACCGCGTGGAACCCCGCGGCCGGGTCGAGCAGCTCGTCGGGCTCAGCGCCGGTCATGTCGTAGACGTCGTACGGCGCGTCGTAGGACCACGTCACCACGTCCTCGGCGTGTGCACGGGTCAGCGGCGCGATGCGGAGGGTCGAGAGGTCGATCGGGATCACCGCGGCAGGCTCTCACAGCGGCGACCTCCACTTCGCCTAGTCTCCGTGAGTGCGCATCGTCTCGCTGATCCCGTCCGCCACCGAGATCCTCTTCGCCGTCGGCGCGGGCGACGACGTGGTGGGAGTGACCTTCGAGTGCGACCACCCGCCCGCAGCGCGCGATCGACGGATCGTGTCCACGTCGGCGATGCCCGAGGGCCTCACGCCGAGGGAGATCGACGACTTCGTCGCGGCCGCGATGACCGCGGGCGAGGACCTCTACCGCCTCGACGCGGGCGCCCTCACCGAGCTCGACGCGGACCTCGTGGTCACCCAGGACCTGTGTGCGGTGTGTGCGGTCGACGTCAGCACGGTCGACGACGCGCTGTCCTTCCTCGGGTGCCGCGCCGACGTCGCGACCCTCGACCCGCACACCCTCGACGACGTGCTGGCCACGATCGTCGAGGTCGGCCGGCTGACGGGCCGGGACGACGAGGCCGCGGCGGTCGTCGCCTCGCTGCACGAGCGCCTGGCCGCCGTGGCCGAGCGGGTCGCCGGCCGACCCCGGCCGCGCGTGCTGGTCCTGGAGTGGACCGACCCGCCGTTCGCGCCGGGGCACTGGATCCCCGAGATGGTCACCCGTGCCGGCGGCGAGCCGACCCTCGGCGTCGCGGGCACGAAGTCGGGCCGGATCACCTGGGAGGAGGCCGTCGCGTCACGTCCCGACGTGGTCGTCTGCGCGCCCTGCGGCTTCGACCTCGACGGTAGTGCGGCGTTGGCCGAGGACGTACGCCACCTCTTCCCCGACGTGCCCGTCTGGGCGGTCGACGCCGATGGCCACTACGCCCGCCCGGGCCCTCGACTGGTCGACGGGGTCGAGGTGCTGGCCTCGATCCTCCATCCCGACGGCATGGCTACGCCGGTCCACCACCGACAGGTCTGATCCCGCGCGCCGTCAGGCCAGGTGGCGCGCCAGGTAGGGCCCGGTCACGCTGGCGGGTGCCGCGGCGATCTCCGCGGGCGTCCCGGTGGCCACGACCCGGCCACCCTGGTCGCCACCGCCGGGACCGAGGTCGATGACCCAGTCGGCCGTGGCGATCGTCTCCAGGTCGTGCTCGACGAGCACCACCGTGTTGCCGGCGTCCACGAGTCGGTGCAGCTGGCGCAGGAGCAGCGCGGTGTCGGCGGGGTGCAGCCCCGCCGTGGGCTCGTCGAGCAGGTAGAGCGCGTGCCCGCGACGGGCCCGCTGCAGCTCGGTCGCGAGCTTGATGCGCTGCGCCTCGCCCCCGCTGAGCTCGGTCGCCGGCTGGCCCAGCCGGAGGTAGCCGAGACCGACCTCACGCAGGGTCTGGAGGCTGCGCGCTGCGGCCGGCACGTCGACGAGGACCTCGGCGGCCTGCTCGACCGTCAGGCCGAGCACGTCGGCGACGGTCAGGTCGTGCCAGGTGATCTCGAGGGTCTCGGCGTTGTAGCGCGCACCGTGGCACGTCGGGCACGGCGCGTAGGTCCCCGGCAGGAAGAGCAGCTCGATCGAGACGAAGCCCTCCCCCTGGCACGTCGGGCAGCGGCCGTCGGCGACGTTGAAGGAGAACCTCCCGACGCCGTAGCCGCGCTTCTCGGCCTCGGGGGTCGCGGCGAACACCCTGCGGACGGCGTCCCAGAGCCCGGTGTACGTCGCCAGGTTGGACCGGGGCGTCCGGCCGATCGGGCGCTGGTCGACCCGCACCAACCGGTCGAAGGACTCCAGCCCCGTCACGTCGTCGACGTCGATCTCCAGCTCGCCCTCCTCTGCCTCGTCGGGAGCCTGGCCGAGGTGCCGGCGCACCAGCTCGGAGAGGACCTGGGTGACGAGCGTGGACTTGCCCGAGCCGGACACGCCGGTGACGGCGGTCAGCACGCACAGCGGCAGGTCGACCGAGAGGTCGGAGAGGTTGTGCCGGCTGACGCCGCGCAGGTGGAGCCAGCCGTGCGGCGTACGACCCCGGCTCTCGAGCGGCGCGGCCCGTCCGAAGAGGTGCGCCCCGGTGACCGAGCCCTCGACGTCCTCGAGCCCGTCGACCGGGCCGGAGTAGAGCACCCGTCCCCCGGCCTCGCCCGCTCCAGGGCCGATGTCGACGATCCAGTCGGCGCGACGCACGACGTCGAGGTCGTGCTCGACCACGAACAGCGAGTTGCCCGAGCCCTTGAGGCGATCGAGCACGTCGAGGAGCGGCTCGGCGTCCGCCGGGTGGAGGCCCGCGGACGGCTCGTCGAGGACGTAGACCACCCCGAAGAGCCCCGATCGCAGCTGGGTGGCGATCCGGAGCCGCTGGGCCTCACCGGGCGAGAGCGTCGTGGAGCTGCGACCGAGGGCGAGGTAGCCGAGCCCGAGATCGAGCAGGACCTCGACGCGCTCCACGATGTCCGTGCACAGCCGCACCTCCACCTCGGACTCGGCGCGCTCGACCGCCGAGCGCAGCAGCGCCACCAGCTCGACGAACGACAGCGCGTTGGTCTCGGCGATGCTCAGTCCCCGGAAGGTGACTGCCAGCGACTCGGGCTGCAGCCCGGTGCCGTGGCAGACCGGGCAGACGGTGGTGCGGACGAAGCGCATCGCCTTGTCGCGCATCATCTGGCTCTTGGTGTCGGCCAAGGTGTGACGCACGTGCTTGCGCGCGCTCCAGAACGTGCCGTGGTAGTCGCGCCCGGTCGTGTCGTCGGCCTCGCCGCGCCGGTCGATCAGCACGCGCGGCTGCTCGTCGGTGTAGAGCAGCCAGTCGCGATCCTTGCGTGCCAGCTCGCGCCACGGGATGTCGACGTCGATGCCGACGGCCTTGGTGACCCGCAGCAGGTTCTTGCCCTGCCAGGCGCCGGGCCATGCAGCGATCGCGCCGTCGCGGATGCTCAGCGACTCGTCGGGCACGAGGAGGTGCTCGGCGACGTCGTGCGCCTCCCCCAGCCCGTGGCACTCGGGGCACGCTCCTGCCACGGTGTTGGGTGAGAAGGCCTCCGCCGCCAGCCGCTGCGCACCGTCGGGATAGGTGCCGGCCCGCGAGTACAGGATGCGCAGCAGGTTGGAGATCGTCGTCAGCGTGCCCACCGTCGAGCGCGAGCTGGGTGCTCCTCGACGCTGCTGGAGGGCCACCGCCGGTGGAAGCCCGGTGATCTCCTGCACGTGCGGAGCGCCGACCTGCTGCAGCAACCGACGGGCGTACGGAGCGACCGACTCGAAGTAGCGCCGCTGTGCCTCGGCGTAGAGCGTGCCGAAGGCGAGGGACGACTTGCCTGAGCCGGAGACCCCGGTGAAGGCCACCATCGCGTCGCGCGGGATGTCGAGGTCGACGTCACGAAGGTTGTTCTCGCTCGCCCCCCGGACGTGGACGAAGTGGTCCGTCGGGTCGTAGGTCACCCGCCATTCCTACTCGGTCAGGGCTGGCCTGGCAGCGGTGGGACGCCCGCGGACGCTCGCGTCAGGGCAGGAGTTCCCTCACGGCGTCGACGACCTTGGCCATGACGGGCCGACCGTCGCCGCCACTCGCCCAGGCCGGGTCCTGCGGCAAGGACGCCATCGGGTCCGTGTCCTCGGGTGTCGTCGCGGGCGCGGCGAGGGAGCGGCGGAATGCCTCGTCGAGGCCGATCAGGCGGTGTCCCGCTGGGAGAAGCACCGTCCGGAAGTCGTCGTTCCCGACGACCATGTCGTGGCGAAGGCTCTCCACCAACGCCTCGACCGTGGGCCGTGGCACATCGGTGAGGCTGCCCACCAGGGTCCCCACGAGCGCGGAGGGCAGGAAGGGCACTTCGACCTGGGGCCGATCCAGTCCGGCATGCGAGGCGTACGCGTCGAGCAGCGCGCCGTAGCGCAGACGGTCGGGTCCACCGACGTCGAGGTGGCGCGAGGGTCCGGCGTAGTCGAGGGCTCCCACCAGCGCCTCGAGCACGTCAACGACAGCGACGGGCTGCACCATCGAGTCCATCCACGTCGGGATGGTGTGCACCGGCATGCGTTCACTGACCTGCCGGATGATCTCGAAGGACGTCGACCCGCTTCCGAGGAGCACCGCGGCACGCAGCACCACGACGGTCGCCGGGGATCCGCTCAGGATCTCCTCGACCTCCCGCCGGGACGTGATGTGCTCGGACAGCTCCTCCCCGTCGGCGACGTCCGGAACGATCCCCGACAGGTACACCACGCGTGCGACGGCGTTGGCGCGCACCGCGTCGGCAAGATTGACAGCCGCCAGGCGATCGGTCTCGGCGAAGTCGTCGCCGCCCATCCCGTGGATCAGGTAGTAGACCGCGTCCATCCCCTCGCAGGCGGCCGCGACCTGGTCAGGCTCGAGCGCGTCCATGACGACGGTCTCCACCTGGTCTCCCCACCAGGGTTGGTCGCGATCCGGGCTGCTCGTGGTCGTGCGCACAGTGTGCCCTCGCTGCAGGAGCAGCGGCACGAGCCGACCACCGACGTACCCCGTCGCACCCGTCACCAGGATCTTCATCGCACCCTCAGCTCTCCGTGGCGCATCCGCATCCCTCCATCCTGCAGCACGGTGCCGTGCACCGGCCGCCTGGCCGGGGGTCAGCGGCTGGGCTCGCCGGGATGCGGCTGGCGGACGACCTCATCACCGAGCTCGTGACCGCCCCAGACCCGCGCGCCTCAGCCGCCGAGCCCGGCCCGGTGGGCCAGCATCACCAGCTGCGCGCGGTCACGCGCGTCGAGCTTGGTGAGGAGGTGACTGACATGGGTCTTCACGGTCGAGTAGCTCACGACCAGCCGGTCCGCGATCTCGAGGTTGGAGAGCCCGAGCGCCACGGCGACCAGCACCTCGTGCTCGCGCTGGGTGAGGGGAGGCAGCTCGAGCACCTCCCGCTCCCCCTGCGCGAAGCGGTCGAGCATCCGCCGGGTCACCTCGGGAGCGAGCAGCGCCTCACCGGCGGCGACGACCGTCACCGCGCGGACGAGGTCGTCGGGCTCGGTGTCCTTCAGGACGAACCCGCTGGCCCCGGCGCGGAGGGCGGCGACGACGTAGTCGTCAGCGGCGAAGGTCGTCAGCACGAGCACCTTCACGTCCGAGGTGATCGGGCTGGAGGTGATGTGGCGGGTCGCCTCGATGCCGTCCATCCCCGGCATCCGGATGTCCATCAGCACGACATCGGGCAGGTACGTCCTGGCCGCGGCAAGTGCGCCGGCACCGTCCGACGCCTCGGCGACCACCTCGATACCGTGCTCGGCGCCCAGGATCAGCGCGAAGCCCGACCTCACCAGGGCCTGGTCGTCGGCCACCACGACGCGGATCACGGGACGACCTCGCGCGGCAGCACCGCGTGCACCCGGAAGCCTCCCCCGGCCCCGGCGCCGACGCTCAGTTCGCCGTCGTACATCGCCACGCGCTCGCGCATCCCGGCAAGACCGTGACCGGACGTCTCACCGCGAGCGGGACCGCGCCCGTCGTCGGTCACCTCGACGGTGACCGTGCCCGCGTCGTAGGCGATCCCCACCTCGGCGCGCGTGGCGGCCGAGTGCTTCAGGCAGTTGGTCAGTGCCTCCTGGACGATGCGGTACGCGGCGAGGTCGATGCCGGGCGAGACCGCACCGCGCTCGCCCGTCACGGTCAGCGCCGCCGGCAGACCTGCCTCGCCGACCCTGCCGACCAAGGCCTCGACGTCGGACAGGGTCGGTGCCGGGGCTCGCGGCGCCGCCGGCTCCTCCTCGTCCCTCAGGATGCCCAGCAGGTGACGCATCTCGGTCATCGACCGACGTCCGGTCTGCTCGATCTCGGCCACGGCAGCCCGAGCCCGGGTGGTGTCGCCGGTGTCGAGCAGTCGTCCGGCGGCGCCGGCCTGCACGACCATCACGCTCATCGAGTGCCCGAGCACGTCGTGCAGCTCGCGGGTGATGCGGAGGCGCTCCTGGGTGGCGGCGGCCCGGACGTCGATGACGGCACGCTCACGACGATCGCGGACCCCTGTGCCGAGCAGGAGCACCGCTCCGAAGGCGGCAGCGTTGATGACGGCACCCTCGCTGCTGAGGTCGACGGGGTCGAGGATCAACGTCAGCACCAGCGCCACGCCGACGACTGCGGCGGCGCGGTGGCCGGTGCGGGCAGTGCCGTGGGCCGCTGCCGTGTACGCCGCCACGATCGGACCGAGCGTGGCCGCACCGACGGTGCCGTCGATGACCACGAGCCCGAGGACGCCCGTCAAGGTGAGCAGGAGCGTCACCAGCGGCCAGACCCTGCGCAGCACCAGGCTGCCGACCCCCAGCACGGTGAGCGACACGGTGAGCGGACCGTCCTCGCGGTTCGCCGCGACCGACTCGGACCCGCTCAGGTTCACGACCAACGCCACGCCCAGACAGGCCGCGGTGAGCAGGACGTCGAACGCACGACGCCCCTCCGGACCGGCAGCGGCTCGGCGGACGCGCTCGGTCAGGGACACAGCGTCAGCCTAGGTCCGCCCCGCGGCGGCCCACGTCGGTCTGGAGGATGAGACCGGCGCCCGGACCCGGGTCCCCAGTGCCGCTCGAGGTCGGGTCCGGCGTCCGATGCCGGAGGTGCCCGGGCCGAGGGAGCGTGGCACTGCTGGTTCCGACCGGAGCCGCAGGAACTAGGGAGACCCGCATGACCACGCCCGTCCAGCTCGTCCGGAGATATCCGATCTCCGCGTTCGCCGTGCTTGCCTGCCTGTTGGGGTGGCTCCCCTACGAGCTGGCTGCGGTGGGGATCGGGGGCGATCCCGAGAACTCGCCGTTCGGGCCGGCCGTGGCGGCCCTCGTCGTCGCGTCCTGCCAGGGCCGCGAGGCGCTCTTCGCCTGGGGCCGGTCCCTGCGGCGCTGGGCTGCATCGCCCTGGCTGTACGCCCTCGCGCTCGTCGCACCGGCCCTCCTGCAGGTCGCGATCGTGCTGGTGAACCACCAGCTGGGTGCACCGCTGCCGACGGCCGGCCAGCTCGGCGACTGGCCCGAGGTCCCGGTGACGTTCCTCGCCATGCTGGTGTTCGTCGGGCTCGGCGAGGAGGCGGGATGGACCGCCTTCGCCGCACCCGTCCTGCTGCGCCGCTTCGGCCTGTTCGGGGCGTTCGGCCTGCTGGCGTCCATGCGGATCATCTGGCACCTCCCGCTCATGCTCACCGGTGACATGCCGCTGGTGGTGGGCATCCTGGGCAACGCCGGCTTCCAGCTCGTCGTGCTCCTGCTGCTCCGGCACCGCAGGGGCTCATGGACCCTGGCGGCGGTGTGGCACGCCGTGCTCAACGCCTTCGGCAACGCCTTCTTCTTCGCCATGGTCAGCGGTGCCGACCGCGACCGCCTGAACCTGCTCCTCGGCCTCGAGTACGCCCTGGTCGGCGCCGTCGCGCTGACGATCTTCAAGCTCGCCCGGCGTCGCCGCGACGAGGCTGGCCCCGACCTGGAGGCCGATGAGCCTGACAGGTTGCTCGTCGGATGAGCCCGACAGACCCCTACAGCTCCAGCTTGAAGCCCTCGTGCGAAGCCGTGAACCCGAGACCCTCGTAGAAGCGGTGCGCATCGGGACGCCGCTTGTCGCTCGTGAGCTGGATCAGTGCACAACCGCGGCGCTCGGCCTCGCCCCTCGCCCATGTCAGCAGGGCACGACCCAGACCACTGTTGCGCAGATCGGCGTGGACCCTCACGGCTTCGACCTGGGCTCGGAGCGCGCCGCGACGCGCAAGTCCGGGGAGGAAGCTCACCTGCATGGTGGCCACGACCCGGCCGGACTTCTCCGCCACCAGCAGGAGGTGGGCAGGATCAGCGTCGATGGCCGCGAATGCCTGGACGTAGGGCTGCCCGCCGTCCGATGCGTCGGTTCCGTCCCGTGCCGCTCCCAGCGGGTCATCAGCCAGCAGCTCCACGATGGTCGGAACATCCTCGAGGGTCGCCCGCCGCAGGCTCGCGGCGCCCTCGTTGGTCCGCAGTGTCGCCAGCTCGGTCACGACGTGGATGATGCCCCACCGACCCTCGGAGCAGGGGGTGCGGGTGGCGAAGCCCCCGCCCGGCGCGTGCAGTGCGGCACAGACAACGAGGCGAGGTGGCCCGCGCAGTCTGCGGGCACACCTCGCCTCCAGACGAGTGGAGCTGCGGGGAATCGAACCCCGGTCCTCGAGCGTCGAACCAGGTCTTCTCCGGGTGCAGTCAGTGATGTCGCTTTTCTCGGCCCCGGCGCTCGCACAGACACGTCGCCGACAGGCCCAGTCAGGATTGAGTCCCGATCACCCCTCCTGACAGAGAGTGACCAGCAAGTCTCCTAGATGAGGCCTGGGTCCGGGACGGAGACAGATGCCCGGTCAGACCCTTCGATCACTGCTCAGGCAGCGAGAGCGAAGTCGTTGCGATTGGAGTCGGCAACTGTAGTTTCCAGCGGTCGTTTACGAGATGACGCTGGCTCCTCGACCCGCTTCCCCTGGAACTAACGTCCCAAGTCGAAACCGATCAGCCCCTCTTGACTTGTCAACGCAGGCCGACCCAGCACATCGAGCGCAGCCTGCACCCACACTCTACGCGGCTCAACGGACATCCGACGAACGCTATTCCGCCGCCGGTTCCTCGGCGGGCGCCGGTGCGTGGAGTCGTACGCGCGTGATGCGGTGGCCGTCGACCTCCGCCACCTCCAGCACGTGGTCCCCGACGGGCACCCGGTCGCCCTCGACCGACATCCGCGCGAGCGCATGGCAGGACGAAGCCGGCGACGGTCTCGTAGGGCCCGTCCTCGAGCTCGACGCCGGTCCGCTCGCCGAACTCCTCGATGGTCACGCCGGCGTCGACGGTCTCCGGGATCATCGGCCTCGGCGATCTCCGCGTCGCGGTCGTACTCGTCGTGGATCTCGCCGACGAGCTCCTCCATCAGGTCCTCGAGCGTGACGATGCCGTCGGTGCCCCCGTACTCGTCGACCACCAGTGCGATGTGCGCGCCGAGCCTGCGCAGCTGGTCGATCGAGGGCAGGACCCGGTTGGTGCGCGGCAGGACAGGCAGATCGCGCACGATCTCGGCGACGGTCGTGGACGTCTCGTCGGCGTGGCCGAGCACGTCACGCAGGTGGAGGTAGCCCAGGATCTCGTCGAACGACTCCCCGGTCACGGGGTAGCGGGTGTAGGGCTCGGTCACGATCACGGCGACGGCGTCACGCAGCGTCAGGTCGCCAGCCAGGAAGACCACGTCGCCGCGGGGCTTCATCACCTCGCTGATCGAGCGGTCGCCGGCCTCGAAGACGTCGTCGACGATCTTGCGCTCGCCCTCGGGGATGTCCTCGTGGCCCGAGATCATCATCCGGAGCTCCTCCTCGTCGACCTCGTCGCCGGCAGCGTCGGGGTTGCCGCCGAGGAGGCGGACGAGCATGTTCGTCGAGAGGGACAGCAACCAGATCACCGGAGTCATCACGCGCGCGAAGCCACCCAGCGGCGGAGCGAAGAGCTTCGCGACCCCCACCGAGCGCTGGAGCGCGAGCCGCTTGGGCACCAGCTCACCGAGGACGAGCGAGAGGTACGACACCACCAGGGTGACGACGACCAGGGAGACGGTGTCGGGCGAAGGCGTCCCGAGCCCCTCGAAGACCGGCGCGAAGGACGGCGCGAGCGTCGAGGCGCCGAACGCCGCGGAGAAGAAGCCGGCGACGGTGACGCCGATCTGCACCGCGGAGAGGAAGCGGTTGGGGTCGCGGGCGAGAGCCACGACCGCGTGTCCACGCCCGCCCTGGGTGTCGAGGCGCTCGATCTGCCCCGAGCGCAGCGAGACCAGCGCGATCTCGGTCGCCGAGAACACACCGCCCACGAGGATGAACGCGAGGACGAGCAGGACGTCGATCCAGGTTCCGGACTCCACCGCCACACCGTAGCGAGCGCGCCTGAGAGAGGTGCTCGGCCTCGGTCAGAGCGACGAGCCCGGCTCGTCGAAGGCCAGGTGGCCGTCGCTGCCGATGCGCAGCGCCTGCAGTTCGGTGCCGGCGAGGCTGTTGACCTGGAGGTCGATGACGCCGGGAAGGATCGTCAGGCCGATCGCGACCTCACGGAGCCATCTCACACCTCCAGGTCGGCACGGCTCACCTGCCCACGATCGCGGCGCCGACCGCAGCCACCGGGTAGTGCCGCGGGAGCATGCTGATCCGGTCGGCGAGGCCGAGCGAGGCGAGGAAGGGGGATCCCTCTCCCAGCGCCCGGAGCTGGCGGACCACCTCGTCGCACAACGGCTCCCCGACCTCGCTCACTCCACCGCCGAGCACGATGCGTTGCGGGTCGATGGTCAGTGCGAGCACCCGGATCGCGTTGGCGATGCCCCAGCAGAAGCGGTCGCGGACGGCGACCGCGGCCGGGTCGCCGGCGGCAGCGGAAGCGAAGAGGGCGGCGGCGGGAGGCTGGTCGGTCGTGGGCCAGGCGCGGGCGAGGGCCCGCCCCGAGGCGATGGTCTCCAGACAGCCCGTCTGGCCGCAGCCGCACGCGGCGCCCGCGGGGTCGACGGGCACGTGCCCGATCTCACCGGCGGCGCCGTGCTCGCCGCGGCGCAGGCGGCCGTCGATGACGATCCCGGCCGCGAGCCCGGTGCCGACGCTGAGGTAGACGACGTCGTCGGCGCCGACCAGCGCCCGGGCAGCGAGCGCCGCTGCGTTGACGTCGTTCTCGAGGACCACGGTCACGCCGAGCCGCTCGGCGAGGAGGTCGCGCAGGGGCAGGTCGTCGCCGTTGACGCCGAGGTTGACCGCGTGGCGCAGCACGCCGCGCTCCACGTCGACGAGGCCGGGCACACCGACTCCGACACGGCCGGTCGGCGGCGCGCCGATCTCGCTCTCCAGGGCCTCGAACACCCGACCCGCCGTGGCGAGCACGCCCTCCGCACCGGACTGCGTCGACTCGCGCACCTCAGCGAGGATCGACCCGTCCTCGCCCAGCACGACGCCGTGCGTCTTGGTGCCGCCGATGTCCAGCCCGACGGCTCGCGTGCCTGCCAGTGCGGCGTTCACCGCGCCCACCCTGCCTCTCGCAACAGCTGCTCCACCGCGGTGACACCCGGTCCGGACGAGCCGCGGGTGCTGATTCTCGCAAGCCCGGTGTCGTACGCACCCGGCCAGCCCCACTCGACGACCACCGCCGGACGTCCGTCCGCCGCGATCGCGCGCAGCAGGGCGAGCACCTCGGGTCGCCGGTGCGCGTCGCGCACCTGCACGATCACGGGTACGCCGTCCGCGACGGCGGCGGCACGCAGCCCGACCGTCGACGGGTCGACGCGGTGGTCGGGCTCGAGCCCCCACGCCACCGCGCCCACCGCGATGTTGGCGGTGGTCTCGACGCTCACGACCAGTGCTCCAGCGAGGTCGGGCAGGGCGCCGTCGACGACCAGTGCCGAGGCTGCAGCCGCGACCTGGCGGCGTACGTCCGGTGCGGCGCGCGACGAGCCGGTCACGGGCAACGCCCGCACGCGGGCGGCGGCATCCTGCAGCCGCTCGGCGGCGAGCCGGCCGTCGCCCATCGCGCGCACGATCGCGTCGCGGACCTCCTCGACCAGCGAGGCGGGCTTGTCGGGACCGAGGCAGAGCAGGTCGCAGCCGGCGTCCAGCGCGCGGACTGCGGCCTCGGGCACGCCGAGCTCTCCCGAGGCGCCGGCCATGTCGAGCGCGTCGCTGACGATCACGCCGTCGAAGCCGAGCCGGTCGCGCAGCAGCGCCAGCACGACGGGACTCAGGGTGGCGGGCCGCTCGGGGTCGATCGCGGGGACGACGATGTGCGAGGTCATCACGGCGGCCACGCCGGCGCGGACGACCGCGGCGAACGGCACCAGCTCGCGCGCGACGAGGGTCTCGGTGTCGACCTCGATCGTCGGCAACGCGAGGTGGCTGTCGGTGGCGGTGTCGCCGTGGCCGGGGAAGTGCTTGGCGCAGGCGGCCACGCCGGTCGACTGCAGGCCGCGGGTCCAGGCGGCCGCGTGGGTGGCGACGCGTTCGGCGTCGGTCCCGAAGCTGCGGGTGCCGATGACCGGGTTGTCGGGGTCGCTGTTGACGTCTGCGTCGGGCGCGAGGTCGAGGGTGATCCCGGCAGCGGCGAGCTCGGTGCCGACCCACCTCCCGACGGCCTCGGTCAGGTCGAGGTCGTCGGCCGCGCCGAGCGCCGCGGCGCCGAGCACCGGGCTCGGGCTCACGGGTGTGGAGCCGGCTGACGTCGCCGCCCTCCTCGTCGATCGCGATGACCGCGCGCGGGTTCGCCTGCGTGATGGCGTCGCTCAGCGCCGCGACAGCCGCCGGCCCGTCGGCGGTGTTGCTGCCGAAGTAGCAGATCCCGCCGAGGCCCTGCTCGAGGAGGGCGCGGTAGTCGTCCGGCAGCGTGGTGCCGGCGAAGCCGGGCAGCAGCACCTGCAGCGCGAGCGTGCGTACGTCGGTGCCCTCGATCATCCCTTCACCGCTCCGGTGGTCAGTCCGCTGACCATCCGGCCCTGCACGACGAGGAAGAAGATGATGACCGGCACGGCGATGAGGGTCGAGCCGGCCATGATCCCGCCCCAGTCGGTGCCGCGGTTGACGTCGGCGAAGGTCGTGAGCCACAACGGCAGCGTGCGCTGGTCCTCGCGAGTCATCACGACCAGCGCGAGCGTGAACTCGTTCCACGCCTGGATGAAGCCGAAGACGCCGGTCGCGACCAACCCGGGCGCGAGCAGCGGCAGGGTGATGCGGAAGAACGCCTGCGTGCGGGAGCAGCCGTCGATCATCGCCGCCTCCTCCAGCTCGTAGGGGACGCCGGCGACGAAGCCGCGCAGGGTCCAGATGGTGAAGGGCAGCACGCCCGCGACGTACACGAGTGTGAGGCCGACGACGGTGTTGAGCAGCTCCATCGCCTCGAGCATCTTGTACTGGGAGATGAACAGCCCCTCCACCGGGATCATCTGGATCACCAGCAGCGTCACGATGAAGGAGAGCCGCCCGCGGAACCGGAACCGCGACACCGCGACGGCTGCCACGAACGCGAAGAGCAGCGCCACCACGATGGTCAGCCCGGTGACCATCAGGCTCACCTTGAGCGCGTTGACGAACTGGTCGGTGCCGAAGACGGTGCGGAAGTTGTCGAGGTCGCCACCGAAGGGCACCCAGGTCGGCACCGGGTTGCGGATCTCGTTGCGGTCGAGGAAGGAGCTGTTCACCATCCAGTAGACCGGGAAGGCCGCGACGAGGAAGGCGAGCACCCCGACGGTGTTGGCGACGGCCCGCAGCGCGGGCGCGGTGGGACGGCTCATGGCTCGACCTCCTGGCGCAGCATGGTGCGGACGTAGGGCGCGGTCAGCACGACGGTGAGCACGAGCATGAAGATCGCCACGGCGGCCGACATCCCGAACTCCCCGCCGCCGATGCCGAGGCGGTAGATGTAGGTGCCGAGCAGGTTGGTGTCCCGGGCACTGCCGCCGGCCTTCTGCAGGATGTAGATCTGGCTGAAGACGCGCAGGTCCCAGACGATCTGCAGCAGCCCGACCACCAGCAGCACCGGCCGGATCGTGGGCAGCACGACGTGCCGGAAGCGCGAACGGGCGCCGGCCCCGTCGATCTCGGCGGCCTCGAGGAGCTCCTCGGGCAGCTGGGTCAGCGCGGCGTAGACGGTGAACGCCACGAACGGCACGCTCATCCACACCACGATCACGGTCGCCACGAAGAAGAACGACAGCGGCCGCAGCAGCCAGGGGTGGCCGGCGTAGTCGAGGCCGAGCTGGGTGAGCAGGTAGTTCACGACGCCGTACTGCGTGTCGAAGAGCCACTGCCACACCGTGAGCGACGCGACCACGGGCATCGCCCACGCGAGGAGCAGCCCGGTCTGCACGAGCAGGCGTACGCCGCGCGCCATGTGGCGCATCAGCAGGGCGAGCCCGACGCCGATCAGCATGGTGGCCGCGGCGTTGACGAGGCAGAAGACGATCGAGCGGAGGGTGACCCGCCAGAGGTAGCCGTCGCCGACGAGGTCGCGGTAGTTCTGCAGGCCGACCCACTCGGGCGGGCGGCCGAACTGCTGGGCCAGTCCGAACTCCTGGAACGACAGCACGACCTGGCGCACCAGCGGGTAGCCCAGCGCCAACGCCAGGGCGAGGACGGCGGGGACCAGGAGGGCGTACGGCAACGGGGTGCTGCGCGGGGGTCGCGGTCGGGCGATGTCGCTCATGCCTGCTCCTCTCCGAGGTCGGGCTGCAGTGATGGTGGCCTGCGGGCAGGCAGCGGCGGGGGCAGCGACTCGCGCCGCCCCCGCCTCTGGTGCTGCTGTCGTGCTGCGTCAGCCGTTGAGCTGGCTGCCCATCTGCTCGTCGGCCTTCGTCGCGAGCTCCTGGACGTCGCCGCCCTGGGCGATGGCGCTGAAGAGGTCCTCCAGGACCCTCGAGCCCTCCACGTTGGCCCAGCCCGGCGCGGCCGGGGTGAGCTTGGCGTTGGACGCCGCGTCGACGGTGGCAGCGGCGTACTCGTCGTCGCCGAGCAGGGACGCCAGGGACGTACGGGCGGGCGTGAGGCCGGCCCCGGCCATGATCGTCTGGTAGTCCTCGCTGAGCATCAGCGCGACGGCCTCGGCGGCGAGGTCCTGGTGGGCGGACTTCGCCGCGACGGCGATGTCCGAGCCGCCGAGCAGCACCGGGGCCGGGCTGCCGTCGGGGCCGGGCATCGCGAACACGCCGACCTCCTTGGCGAACCCGTCGGGGCAACCGGCCTCCGGGTCCTCGAGGAGGCCCTTGACCCAGCCGGGTGTCGACATCATGCCGACCTCACCGGCGCAGAACGGCGTCCACGGGTCGGCCTCGTTGCCGTCCTTGGGCGCGCCCGAGGCCTGCGTGAAGAGCTCCTGCGCGGTCTCGAGGCCCGCCACGGACTCGGGCGACGACAGCGCGCCCGTCCACTCGCCGCCGTCCTCGGTCGCGAGGTCGCCACCTGCGGCCCAGACGAACGCGGCGCCGTTGCGCCAGTCCTGGCCGGGGAACCAGAAGCCCGAGAAGTTCGCCGGCTCGGGGTTCTCCTCCTTCAGCGTCACGGCCGCCTGGACGAACTCGTCGAGCGTGGTGGGCACCTCGAGGCCCGCCTTCTCGAAGAGGTCCTTGCGGTAGAAGATGTACTTCGAGCCGGCGTAGTAGGGGACGGCGTACGTCTCCCCGTCCACGGTGGCGCCGTCGACGAAGCCGGGCAGCAGGTCGTCCCCGCCGAGGTCGTCGAGGTCGTCGGTCAGCGGCGAGAACGCTCCCGCAGACGTGAACGTCGGTGCCTGGGTGTTGCCGATCTCCACCACGTCGGGGGTCTCCGACTCGCTGGACAGGGCGGTCGTGAGCTTCTCGACGAGGCCGTCCCACTCCTGCTGCTCGATCGTCAGCGTGGAGCCGGGGTTCTCGTCCTCGAAGGTCTCCTTCAGCCAGTCGCGGGCCTCCTGCGGGGTGTCCGTGCCGTTGAGCCAGACGCGGATCTCCGCCGACTCGGCACCGCCGTCGCCGTCTGCCGAGCCCCCGTCGTCCTCGTCTGCGCCGCCGCAGGCGGCGAGCGTGGTCAGCGCGAGCGCGGCGACCGCCACACCGGTCAGTGACTTCTTGATGCGCACCACAGTGTTCCTCTCATCGATGTGTCGCTCGGGGCCCGAGCGGGTCGTACGGGCCGTGCGGGCGCTCACGAGACGCCCAGCTCTCCGGCGAGCACGAGCACGGCCGCTCCCACGACCACGACGTCCTCACCGAGCTTGGAGGTGCGGACGGCCAGCCCCGAGGAGCTGATCGGCATCGTCCGCTCGCGGATGGTCCGGTCGGCCGCGTCGAGCAGCGGTCCGTCGAGCAGCTCCGCGGGGCCGCTCAGCACGATCTCGTGCAGGTTGAGGGCGGCCACGATGGGCGCGAGCACCTCGCCCAGCTGCCGGCCGACGTCGGCGAGCACGGCCGGCGCATCCACGCCGGGACGAGCGATGCTGCGCCGCAGGCGCGGCGCCGCGAGGACCGTCTCCAGGCAGCCGGTGCGCGAGCACGCGCAGCGCTCCCCGTCGGGGTCGACCACGACGTGCCCGATCTCACCGGCCGCGCCGAGGTGACCGTGCAGGAGGGAGCCGCCGAGCACGAAGCCGGCGCCGACACCGGTGCCGACCCGCAGCACCATCAGGCCGCCGTCGCCGGACTCGCCGAACGTGTGCTCGCCCAGCACGGCGGTGTTGGCGTCGTTGGCCACCAGGACGGGGAGACCGAGGGCGTCGGCCAGCCGGGCTGCGAGGGGCGTGTCGGTCCACGCCAGGTTGGGGGCGTCGATGACGGTGCCCGAGGTGTCGACGACGCCGGGGCTGCCGACGCCGATGCCGAGCACCGGGCGGTCGGTCATGGCGATCAGGTCCGCGGCCAGGCCGAGGACGAGCTCGACAGCCCGCTCCCCCTCGGCGCCGTCGACGTGGACCTCGTGGCGGGCCACGACCGTGCCGGCGAGGTTGACCACCGCGCCGGACATCCGGTCGGTCTCCGACAGGTCGAGGCCGATGATGTGGTGCGAGTCGGCCGCGAGCCCGACCAGCGTCGGGGGCTTGCCGACCCGCGACCCCGCCGGTGCGCCGAGCTCGGTGACGAGCCCGTCGGCGAGCATCTCGCCCACCAGGTCGGACACCGTGACGCGGGTCAGCGCACTCGCGCGGGCCAGGTCTGCGCGGCTCGCGGGGCCGTCGCGGAACAGCTGCTGGAGAAGCAGCGCGCGGTGGTGCCGGCGGGCGTCCTCCTGGAGGAGCTTGCCCTGCGGCCGCAACGGACGGCCGACCGGTGTGTACTGGGTCACATTAGTTAGTTCATCGCACTTACTTATCCAGTGTCAAGACTCCCCGGTCGTTTCATTTCCTGAATCTCCGGCCTCCGAGCGGTGTGTGAGGGGGATTCCAGCACCCCGAAATCCTCGTCACACACCGCCCATGGGCGCGTCGGCGTACGACACGGCCCGGGCGGTGGGTCAGGGGGATTCCAGCACCCCGAAATCCTCGTCACACACCGCCCATGGGCGCGTCGGCGTACGACACGGCCCGGGCGGTGGGTCAGGGGGATTCCAGCACCCCGAAATCCTCGTCACACACCGCTCCTCCGCTCGCGAGAGAGACCGGTCAGCCGAGCAGGGCGGCCGTGTTGCCCCAGCACACCGCGCGCAGCCACTCGTCCCCCAGGTCCAGCGCGCGCGAGCGCGTCGAGCTGGTCGGCGTACGGGTAGGGGATGTTCGGGAAGTCGCTGCCGAGGTGCACCTTGCCGGCGAGCCCGAGGTCGCGCAGCCGCGGCAGCAGCTCGGGCGGGTAGGTGCCGCCCATCTCGTCGAAGAACGGCGTGAACGCCATCGTCGTGTCGAGCGCCACCCGCTCGTGGGTCTCGGCGAGCCGGAGGAAGGCGGCGTACTCCGGGGCGCCGGCGTGGGCGATCACCAGCCGCAGCCGCGGATGGCGCGCGAGCAGCTCGGCCACCGGGCCGGGACCGGTGTGCTCGGTGGGGACCGGACCGCTGCCCGCGTGGAGCACCACCGGCGTCCCGGTGTCGGCGACGACGCCCCAGGCCGCGTCGAGCAGCGGGTCGGTGACGGTGAAGGCGCCGACCTGCACGTGGATCTTCCAGACCTCGACCGACGCGGATCGCTCGGCGACGTACGACTCCACGCCCGGCTCGGGGAAGAACGTGCCGCACACCGCCGCCTCCGGCACCCGCGCCGCGAAGCCCGCCGCCCAGTCGTTGAGGAACTCGGCCATGTCGGGCCGGTGCGCGTAGGGCAGGGCGGTGAAGCGGCGTACGCCGAACGAGCGCAGCGTCTCGACCAGCACGTCGTCCTCGTCGCGGTAGCGCAGCGGCCACGCGCGGCCGATCAGCGGGCCGGCGGAGTCGAACTGCGCGCGCACCTTGGCCATCACCCGCGGCGGGAGGAAGTGGGTGTGCAGGTCCTGCAGGCCGGGGAGGCCGAGGGCGTCGGTGAAGGCCCGGACGCGGTCTTCAGTCACAGGTCAATCCCGGTGGCCCTTGAGCCGGCGCTGCACCGCCTCGACCTTCTCGCGGTTGGCGTCGCGCTCGGCCAGGGAGTGGCGCTTGTCGTAGGACTTCTTGCCCTTGGCGAGGGCGATCTCGACCTTCGCGCGGCCGTCCTTGAAGTAGAGCGCCAGCGGGATGATCGTGTAGCCCTTGTCGGTGATCTTGCGCTCGATCTTGTCGATCTCGGAGCGGTTGAGCAGCATCTTGCGGCGCCGGCGGGCGGCGTGGTTGGTCCAGGTGCCCTGGCTGTACTCCGGGATGTGCACGCCGAGCAGCCACGCCTCGCCGTTGTCGATCTCGGCGAAGCCGTCGACCAGCGACGCACGGCCCATCCGCAGGGACTTGACCTCGGTCCCCACCAGGACGAGCCCGGCCTCCCACGTGTCCTCGATGTGGTAGTCGTGGCGCGCCTTCTTGTTCTGCGCGACCATCTTCTGGCCCTGCTCCTTCGCCATGGGTCCATTCTCCCAGAGCGTGTCCAGCGAGATGCGGTCCCCCGTCAGAACCAGTTCATCGGGTCGACGGCCTGGCCGTTGGCCATCACCGTGAAGTGGACGTGGCAGCCCGTGGACCAGCCGGTGTTGCCCTCGTAGCCGAGCACCTGTCCCTCGGCGACCTGGTCGCCGACGCCGACGGTGTAGCCGCTGGCGTGGTTGTAGATCGTGGCGACGCCCTTGCCGCCGAGGACGCCGTGGTCGACGATCAGCCGGTTGCCGTAGACGCCGCTCCAGTACGACGACACGACCCGACCCGGCGCAGCGGCGCGCAGCGGGGTGCCGCACCCGCCGCCGAAGTCGACGCCGTCGTGCAGTCCCCAGTAGTGGTAGATCGGGTGCGAGCGGTAGCCGAAGGGCGACGTGACGTAGCCGTCGACGGGCATGGCCAGCAGGCCGGTCGACGGACCGCCGGGGGCCGACCTGGCCTGTGCGCGGCGCACGGGCGCGGGCCCGCGCGAGGGCGCGCGCGGCCCGCCTCTTGAGCATCTCCTCGATGCGGTCCTGCTGCTTCAGGTGCTTGCGCAGCTTGACCAGGTCCTGCGCGCGGGCCTCGCGGGCGTCGACCCGGGCGTCGCGGCGCTCGACGACGAGCGCGACGACGGAGTCCTTGGCGTCCTGCTGCTCGGTCTCGAGGGCCTGCATCAGCTCGAGGTGGTCGGCGGCGGCCTCGCGCTGGTCGGCCACCTCGTCGCGCGCCTCGGAGACCTGGTCCTCCTGCACCTCGAGGAGCACCTCGGCGGCCTTGAGCTGGTCGTACGCCCGTGCCTCCTGGCCCACGATCACGTCGCGTACGCCGTCGCGGCGGGTGAGCTCCTCGGTCGTCACCGCGTCGAGCATCGCGGAGAACGCGATGAGGTCGGGGTCGCCCTCGGAGTACATGTCGGCAACGGTGTTGGCGACCCGCTCGCGCTGGTCCGCGCGGTCGGCCTGGCCGCGCACGAGCTCGGCCTCCGCCTCGGCGAGGTCGAGCTCGGCCTGCGCCAGCTCGGCCTGCATCTCGGCGTCGCGCTCCTGCGCCACCTCGACCTTGCCGCGCGCCGTCGCGAGCCGGGTCTTGGCGCCCGACAGCTGCTCGTGGGCGGCGGCGAGGCGAGCGGCCGCCTTGCGGAGCTGGGCACTCGACTCGTCGAGGTCCTGGTGGGCGCCCTTGACCTGGCGCTCGACCTCGCGCTGCCGGTCCTTGAGGTCGTCGGCGTGCGCTGCGGACATGCCCAGTGCCATGGCTGCGACGACTGCTGCGGCCATGCGGCGTTGAGCGGTACGGGGGAAGGGACGCACCGTGATGCCTTCGTTCGGGGAAGTGAACGAGCAGACGGTAACCCCGGCGGATCAGACTTTGAGGTATTTCCGCGTCAGCACGAGTGTCGGAAGGAGCGTGAGCAGCGGGCCGAGGATCCCGACCGCTGCGGCAGCGAGCCAGAACTCGTCCCAGCCGATCCAGGGGATGAACTTCAAGGTGTCGTCGCCACGGCCCTCGATGCCGAACTGCTGCACGGCCGCGAGCGCTCCGCCGGCCAGCAGCACGCCGATGATCGCGGTGACCAGCGCCTCCAGGAGGAAGGGCAGCGCGATGTAGAGCGTGGACGCACCGACCAGCCGCATGATGCCGATCTCCTTGCGCCGCGCGAAGGCCGCGAGCCGGATCGTGTTGGCCACCAGCAGCAGCGCGGCGAACACCAGCACCGCGGCGGTCACCAGCGCCACCCACTGCAGCATGCTGAGCGCCCCCAGGATCGGCGCGATGACCTTGCGCATGTCCTGCACTCGGGAGACGCCGTCGAGTCCCTGCACCGCGCTGGTGATGCCCTCGAACTGCTCGGGGTCCTCCAGGGTGATCCAGATCGTCTGCGGCATGTCCTCGGCCGTGATGGCCGGGTTGTCGCCGGAGAACAGCTCCTCGCCGTACAGCTCCTTGGCCTTGTCGAGGGCAGTCTCGCTCGACTCGAAGTGGAAGTCGGCGACCTCGGGGTTGTCCTGGACGACCTGCTCGATCTCGGTCTTCTGCGCGTCGGTCACCGAGCTGGGGCAGACCGGGTTGCTGTCGCCGTTGCGGCACAGGAACACCGTGATCTGGAGCTGGTTGCCCCACTGCTCGGCCGCCTTGGTGGCCTGCTGCTGGAAGAGCACGCCCATGCCGACGAGGGTCAGCGAGACGAACAGGGTCAGCACCACGGCCAGGTGCATGGACAGGTTGCGTCGCAGGCCCTGGCCGAGCTCGGAGTAGACGTAACGAAGCTGCATGGAGGTGGGGCTCTCGATCTGTCGGTTCGTGGGAAGAGGCGGGGCTCAGACCTGGTGGCCGTAGACGCCCTGCGCCTGGTCGCGTACGACGTGGCCGTTCTCGAGCTCGATGACGCGCTTGCGCATCTGGTCGACGATGCCCGAGTCGTGCGTCGCCATCACGACCGTGGTGCCGGTGCGGTTGATCCGGTCGAGGAGCTTCATGATGCCGACCGAGGTCGTCGGGTCGAGGTTTCCGGTGGGCTCGTCGGCGATGAGGATCATCGGCCGGTTCACGAACGCCCGGGCCACGGCGACGCGCTGCTGCTCGCCACCGGACAGCTCGTCGGGCATCCGGTCGCCCTTGCCGCTGAGGCCGACCATCTCCAGCGTCTCGGGGACGAGGTCCTTGATCTCCTTGCGCGACTTGCCGATGACCTGGAGCGCGAAGGCGACGTTCTCCGTGACGGTCTTGTTGGGCAGCAGGCGGAAGTCCTGGAAGACCGTGCCGATGTCGCGGCGCAGCCGCGGCACCTTCCAGCTGGCGAGCCGGTTGATCTCCTTGCCAGCGACGTAGACCCGGCCCGAGCTGGGGCGGTACTCACGCAGCACGAGGCGCAGGAAGGTGGACTTGCCGGAGCCCGAGGACCCGACGAGGAAGACGAACTCCCCCTTCTCGACGTCGACGGAGATGTTGTCGAGGGCGGGGTGCGGGTGGCCGGGATAGGCCTTGGTCACCTTCTCGAAGCGAATCACGCATCGAGGCTACGTGAGGGGTGCGCGGGTTCTCGAAACGCGCGCCCGGTCCGGCTGGCCCTGGATCAGGCGTCGACCTTGTCGGCGCCCCGTCGCCAGCGGATGCCGGCCTCCATGAAGTCGTCGAGGTCGCCGTCGAACACGGCGCTCGGGTTGCCGGACTCGTGACCCGTACGAAGGTCCTTGACGACCTGGTAGGGGTTGAGCACGTAGTTGCGCATCTGGTCGCCCCAGCTGGCCTGGACGTCGCCCTTGAGGTCCTTCTTGAGCGCGGCCTCCTCGGCCTTCTTGCGGGCGAGGAGCTTGGCCTTGAGCACGACCATCGCGGACGCCTTGTTCTGCAGCTGCGACTTCTCGTTCTGGCAGGACACGACGATGCCGGTCGGGATGTGGGTCAGGCGGACCGCCGAGTCGGTGGTGTTGACCGACTGCCCGCCGGGGCCGCCGGAGCGGAACACGTCGGTGCGGATCTCGTTCTCGTCGACCTCGATCTCGTCGGTCTGCTCGAGCATGGGCACCACCTCGACGGCGGCGAACGAGGTCTGGCGACGTCCCTGGTTGTCGAAGGGGCTGATCCGCACCAGACGGTGGGTGCCGGCCTCCACCGAGAGCGTGCCGTAGGCGTACGGCGCGTGGATCGCGAACTCGGCGGACTTGATGCCCGCCTCCTCGGCGTACGACACCTCGTAGACCTCGACGCCGTACTTGTGCTGCTCGGCCCAGCGCGTGTACATCCGCATGAGCATCTCGGCGAAGTCGGCGGCGTCGACGCCACCGGCGCCCGAGCGAATCGTCACGATCGCCTCGCGCTCGTCGTACTCACCGGCGAGCAGCGTGCGGATCTCGAGGGACTCGACGGACTTCTTGATCCGGTTGAGCTCGCGCTCGGAGTCGGCGAGCGAGTCGTCGTCGCCCTCGTCCTGGGCCATCTCGACCATCAGGCCGAGGTCCTCGATGCGGGACTCGAGGCCGGTGAACCGGTCGAGCTCGCCCTGCAGCGCGGAGAGGCGTCCGGTGATGCGGGTCGCGCTCTCGACGTCGTCCCAGAGGTCGGGTGCGGCCACCTGCTCGCTCAGGTCGGCGATCTCGCCGCGCATCCGGTCGATGTTGAGCACCGACCCGATCGTCTTCATGGTCGCCTGGAGCTGCTTGATCTCTGCGTCGTAGTCGATGCCTGCCACATCGGCCCACACTACGGCGCCGCCATGACGGGTGTCGAAAACAGCAGCGGCGAGCACGCCCGGGCCTGTGACCCCGGTCGTGCCCGCCGCTGCAGCACGGGTGCGCGTCAGCGCGTGCAGAGCACCTCGGGCGTGGCGACGGCCGCGGTCGCAGCCGGGGTCGCGGTGGTGCTGGCGTCGAGCTTGAGCCGGAAGACGCCGGTCAGGTCGAGCTCCTCGTCGGCGACGAGCGTGCCCACGGCCAGCGAGTGCGTGGCGAGGGTCTTTCCGTCCGCCGACACCACCACTGCGCCGCTGGAGCCGGTGAGCGAGGAGTCGGTGAGGGCGTAGGTCGCGCGCATCGCCGTGCACTTGCGACCGAGGGTGAACTCCGCGGTGGCCGCGGTGCCCGGGGTGGTGGTCGCGAGGCTGGCGCTGTAGTACTCGGTGCCGATGGTCACGCCGGTGCCCGAGAAGCCGGCGCCGGCGAAGGTGCGGTAGCCGAGCTTCTCCCAGCGGTAGACCTCGACGGCCACGGGCTTGCTGAAGCCCTTGGCCAGTCCCTTCGAGCCGGGCTTGAGCACGCGGTACTCGCGACTGCCGGGCGACGACGGCTTGTCGGTGAGCTTGTAGGTGCCGTTGGCCTTGATCCTGGCCTTGCCGGTCACGACCCAGCGCTTCTTGTTCCCCACGCGCTGCTGCAGGATCACCTTCTCGCCGCGGGCCTTGGGGCTGACGCGGCCGCGCACCTTGACGGTGTCCTCCTTGGCAACGGCGACGTCGATGTTGGCCTTCGCGCTCACGGAGTAGGCGCGAGCCTTGGCGGGTGCGGCCTGCGCGACCGGCGCGGTGAGCGCCAGCGAGGAGGCGGCGACGGCCGCGGTGGCGGCCAGAGCGGTGATGCGGTTCATGGGAGTCCCCGTTCGGTCGTGGTGGCCCCGAGGGCCTTGTGCCGAGGAAGACTCCGCGACTCAGCGGAAAGTTGTGAGGTTACGGACCTAGCATGACGCCATGACGCTCCTCGAGCGCGACGAGCAGCTGCAGGCGGCGACGGAATATCTCGCCGATGCGGCTTCCGGGCACGGCCGGCTCGTGTACGTCGGCGGGGAGGCCGGGGTGGGCAAGACGACGTTCCTCGAGAACGTGATCGGCCGGTCCGATGCGCATGTTGCGGTGGGTTGGTGCGACGGTTCCGCGACTCCGCCGCCTCTGGGACCTCTCGTCGACATGCTGCCGGACCTGCCGGACGGGGTGTGGCTGGAGGGCACCTCGCGCTCGCAGGTCTTCGCGCACGTGCTGGCCGCGCTCCGTGACCCACCGGGCGCCACGCCGTACCTCGTGGTCTTCGAGGACGCCCACTGGGCCGATGAGGCGACGCTCGACCTGCTGCGCCATCTCGCCCGCCGGATCCACTCCTGCCGCGCGCTGGTGATGGTGAGCTACCGACCGGAGGACACCACCCTCGGCGACGGGCTCCGCGTGCTGCTCGGCGACACGGCGTCCGCGACCGGTACCCGCCGGATCGACCTGTCGCCCCTGACCGCCGACGGGGTGGCGACCCTCGCCGCCAAGCACGGCGTGTCGGCCGACGAGGCCGCCGAGCTGTACGCCGTCACGGCCGGCAACCCGTTCTTCGTCACCGAGGTGCTCGCCTCGGTCGGCAACCTGCCGCAGACCGTCCGCGACGCGGTGCTGGCCCGGGTGTCCCGCCTCGGCGAGACCAGCCAGCGAGCGCTCGAGCTGGTGGCGCTCGCCGGGTCGCGCGCGGAGGCCGACCTCGTCGACCAGCTGCTCCCGGACGGGCTCACCGCGCTCGACGAGCCACTGGGCCGCGGGCTCGTCCGTAGGAGCGGCGACGACGTGGTCTTCCGTCACGAGCTCGCTCGCCTCGCGGTCGCGGGCGAGATCCCGGCCGGCAGGTCGGTCCACCTCCACCGCCGCCTCCTGGTCGCCCTCACTGTCCGGGGCGCCGATCCCTCCCGCCTGGCCCATCACGCCGAGGCCGCCGGCGACACGCCTGCCGTGCTCGCCCACGCGCGGGCCGCAGCAGCGTCGGCGGCCGAGCTGGGCGCCCACCAGGAGGCGTCGCGGCAGTACGAGCGCGCCCTGCGCTGCGCCAGTGACCGCCCACCCGCCGAGCGGGCGCAGCTGCTCTGGGACCTCGGCTACGAGTACTACCTCACCAGCCGGATCGAGGAGGCCCTCGCGACCGTCGCCCGCGCCCGCGAGCTCTGGGGCGACCTGGGGGACTCCGTGCGCGTCGGTGACGCGTGGCGGTGTGCCTCCCGGCTGCACTGGTTCGCGGGGCGCAACGACGAGGCCCGGACGGACGCCGAGCGGGCCGTCCGGCTCCTCGGTGCCACCGGCACGGTCGAGGAGGCGATGGCGCTGAGCAACCGCACCCAGCTCTCGATGCTCGCCACCGACCTTGACAGCACGCGGGACTGGGGCGGGCGCACCCTCGCGGTCCTGGACGCGCTGCCGTCGGTGGGCGGGACGGGGCCGGACGAGGTCCGGGTCCACGCGCTCAACAACCTCGGCACGATCGAGGTCACCGCCGGCGACTTCGCTGCAGGACGACGGATGCTGGAGAAGTCGCTGACCGGCGCCTGTGCCGCCAACCTGCAGGAGCATGCCGCTCGTGCCTACTGCAACCTCGGGTCGACGGCGGTGGTACAACGGCGTCACGACGACGCGCGACGCTGGCTCGATGAGGGCATCGACTACTGCACCGACCGCGACCTCGACTCCTGGACGAGCTACCTGCTGGCTCTGCGGTCGCGCCTGCACCTCGACCGCTGGGAGGAGGCGGAGGCGCGTGCCGACGCGGCCGAGGTGATGCGCGCCGGCGCGAGCGCTGTCGGGTTCCTGCAGCCACTCCTCGTCGCCGCCCTCATCGACGTCCGCACCGGCACGGGCGACGGGGCTGAGGCTTTCGCGCGGGCGGTCGAGATGTCGGAGGCGATGAAGGAGGCGCAAAGGGTCGCACCCACCGCCTCGGCCCGCAGTGAGGCTGCCTGGATCGCCGGCGACCGGTCGGCGGCCGCGCGCATCGCCGTCGAGGCATGGCCCCTCGTCGTCGACGTCGACTGCCCGTGGCACCGCGGAGAGGTCGCGACCTGGTTGCCGGCCGACGTGGACGCCGGTGCGCCCCTCGCCGAACCGTACGCATTGGAGCGGGCCGCACGGTGGGCCGAGGCCGCGGCCTGCTGGGCGGCGCTGTCGTCCCCCTTCGAGCAGGGGCTGGCACTGGCTCGCAGCGGCGAGGTTGACCTGCTCACCGAGTCGGTCGCGGTCTTCGACCGGCTTGGCACGACAGCCGCAGGCGCCCGTGCCCGCGCCGACCTGCACTCGATGGGCGCCCCGGTGCCGCGAGCCACCCGGGCCAGCCGCCACCCGCACGGCCTCACCCCGCGCGAGCAGGAGGTGTTCGAGCTGGTGGCACGCGGGCTGGGCGATGCCGCGATCGCCGAGACGCTGGTGATCTCGCGGCGCACGGCCGAGCACCACGTCGCCGCGATCCTGGGCAAGGTCGGGGTCCGTAGTCGCCGCGAGCTGGAGATAGGTAGCGCTGAAACTTCTTCTGGGTAGCGACTACCGATGAGCGGGAGGAGACCGGCGGGGTCCACTGGGGATATCAGCACGACACCCCAACGAGAGGAAACCGCAATGCCGCTTTTCATGGACGTCCACTCGCTCGGCGACGGCGTCACGATCGACGACGTCACCAAGGCCCACCAGGCCGACCTCGCCACCCAGGGCCCGCACGACGTCAGCTACCAGCGCTACTGGGTCGACGAGGACCAGGGACAGATCTTCTGCCTGGTCGACGCACCCAGCGCGGAGGCCGCCAACACCGTGCACCGCGAGGCCCACGGCCTGGTCGCCGACCGGATCTTTCAGGTGCAGGAAGGCGTCTGAGCTCAGCGCAGCAGCGCACCCGCGTGCGGCGGCACGGTCACCGTGCCGCCGTCGACGCGTACGCCCGCCGGAGTCTCGAACAGGACCTCGCGCTCACCGACGTCGAGCGTCGCAGGCTCCGGTCCCACGTTGACCACGACCAGCAGGTCGCTGCGGCGCATCGTGAAGAGCCGGCCCTCGACGGTGCACGACACCGACCCGAAGGACGGGTCCGTCAGCTGCGGCAGCTCACGGCGCAGGCGGCCGAGCCGGCGGTAGCAGTCCAGCAGGACCGCGTGGCGGCCCTCGGTCAGCTCGTCCCAGTCCAGCCGCGAACGGTGGAAGGTCTCGACGTCCTGCGGGTCGGGCACCTCGGCGGGGTCCCAGCCCATCTTCTCGAACTCCGCGATCCGACCGTCGGCGGTCGCCTTGCCGAGCTCGGGCTCGGGGTGGGAGGTGAAGAACTGGAACGGCGTCGAGGCCGCCCACTCCTCCCCCATGAAGAGCATCGGGGTGAACGGTCCGGCCAGCGTCAGCAGGGCCGCGCAGGCGAGCTGGTCGTCGTCGAGGTGCTCGGCGAGCCGGTCGCCGCGGGCGCGGTTGCCGATCTGGTCGTGGTTCTGGTTCGCCACCACGAGCCGCCAGGTCGGCATGGTCGCGGTGTCGACCGGCACGCCGTGGTCGCGGTCGCGGAACGACGAGAACGTCCCGTCGTGGAAGAAACCGCGCTCGCAGACCTTGGCCAGCGCCTCGAGCGGCTCGAAGTCGGCGTAGTAGCCGGCCGTCTCCCCGCTGAGCGCGACGTGCACGGCGTGGTGGAAGTCGTCGCTCCACTGGGCGTCGAGCCCGTGGCCGCCGGCCTCACGCGGCGTGACGAGCCGCGCGTCGTTGAGGTCGGACTCCGCGATGAGCGTCAGCGGGCGGCGTACGTGGGCCGAGTACGCGGCCGTCTCGACCGCCATCTCCTCGAGCAGGTGCACCTCGGAGGTGTCGCTGAGCGCGTGCACGGCGTCGAGCCGGAGCGCGTCGACGTGGAACTCCTCGAACCACATCCGCACGTTGTCGAGGATGTAGCGGCGCACCTCGGCGGCGTCCTCACCGTCGAGGTTGATCAGGTCGCCCCAGGTGTTGCGACCCGGCTTGAGGTACGGCCCGAAGAGCGGGAGGTAGTTGCCCGACGGGCCGAGGTGGTTGTGCACCACGTCCTGCACGACACCGAGTCCCTTGGCATGGCAGGCGTCCACGAAGCGCTGGTACGCGTCCGGACCGCCGTACTCCTCGTGCACGGCGAACCAGCCGACGCCGTCGTAGCCCCAGTTGTGGGTGCCGTTGAACGCGTTGACCGGCATCACCTCGACGAAGTCGACCCCGATGTCGAGGAGGTGGTCGAGCTTCCGCGCGGCGGCATCGAGCGTGCCCTCTGGCGTGAAGGTCCCGACGTGCAGCTCGTAGATCACCGAGCCCGCGAGCTGGCGGCCGGTCCAGGAGTCGTCGTTCCACTCGTACGTCGTGAGGTCGCGCCGCGAGAGTCCGTGCACGCCGTCGGGCTGGCGCCGGGACCTCGGGTCGGGGCGCGGGTCGGGGTCGTCGTCGATCAGGTAGCCGTAGTCGACGACAGTGTCCGTCGCCGTCAGTGGCTCGCTGGGGGTCCACCAGCCCTCAGCGCCCCGGGTCATCTCCAGGGTCTCGCCGTCCACGACCAGGCGCACGCGCTCCGGCCGCGGCGCCCAGACGTCGTACGGTCCGCGATCCATGTCAGTCCTTCCTCACCAGCAGGGCGACGGGATGCGTCGCGAGCAGGTGCTCGAGCCGGCCGTCGGTGTCGAGCCCGGACAGCACGTCGTGCCACCGGCCCTCGGGCAGGTCGAGCGTCGTGTCGCCCCAGCCGGTCGCGGCGAGGCCGACGGGCAGACGGGTGACGACCGCGATCGCGCCACCGCGGTCGTACGCCACCACGTGCCCGGCGGCGGATCCCGAGGCGGCGACCGGGGTGTATCCCGTGAACAGCTCGGGCCGCTCACGACGCAGCGTCAGTGCCGCGCAGGTGATGTGGAGCTTGGCCGCGGCGTCGTCGTCGGCGGTGCCGGCCAGGACTGCCCTGCGGTGCTCGAAGTCGACCGGACGACGGTTGTCGGGATCAACGAGGGAGGTCTCCCAGAGCTCACTGCCCTGGTAGACGTCGGGCACGCCCGGGATGGTGATCGCGAGCAGCTTGGCGGCGAGCGAGTTGGCCTGCGCCGGCTCGTCGATGCGGGTCGCGAGGTCGAGCAGCACCTTCTGCACCCGGTCGTCGTCGAAGACGGCGTCGACCGCGGCGTGCACCGCGGTCTCGTACGCCTCGTCGGGCTCGGTCCACGTCGTGCGGTCACCGGCCTCACGCATCGCCTTCTCGGCGTAGCCGTGGAGCCGCTCGCGCAGATCGGGCAGGTGGTCGGGGGTCCAGGCGCCGAGCACGGCCTGCCACAGCAGCGAGCCGAATCCCGGGTCGGGGACGGGCGCGAGCCGCAGCAGCTCGTCGAGCGCCTGCTCCCAGTGGCCGGGCTCCTCGGCCAGGACGGTGATCCGCGCGCGGACGTCCTCACCGCGCTTGGTGTCGTGCGTGGACAGCGTCACCATCGCATGGGGCCAGTCACGCTGCCGCGTGGTCATCGCGTCGTGGAAGGCATCGACGTCGACCGCGAAGATCGACGGGTCGCCGCCGACCTCGTTCAGCGAGGTGAGGCGCGACCACTGGTAGAAGGAGCAGTCCTCGACGCCCTTGGCCATCACCATGCCGGAGGTCTGCTGGAGACGTCGGGCCGGCTGGCCCCACTCGTCGTGGAGCACCGGCTCGAGGACGTCGTACGTCGCCGCGAGCTCGGGACGCGACGCGCGTGCCGCGGCGAAGGCCTGGTCGAGGTGGTCGCGGCCCTCAGGAAGGTACGAGCGGTAGACCGGGAAGCAGGCGAGCAGCTCGCCGATGGCGTCGGCGACGGCGTCCTCGTCCACTCCCTCCACCACCTTGGCCACCTCGCGCGTGATCCGCAGGACCTCGGAGTGCAGGATGCCGTCGGCGACGGCGCGCTTGTTGTCGTGCACCAGCCGTGCCAGTCGACCGGCTCGCCTCGCAGCCGGTCCTCCAGCGCGGTGAGCGGTGCCTCGCCGGCAGGGTCGGTCAGCACGCGGTCGATGAGGGCGAG
>CAVYGL010000017.1:0-258559 GCA_963767995.1 uncultured Actinomycetota bacterium | reverse complement strand
CCGACCTGGCCGGCTCCAACAACACCACCATCACCAGCGCCCCGTCGGTCGGCCCCGTGGTCGCCGAGGTGGGCGAGTGGAGCACCGACCCCTACGCCGGCCGCGTCCTCCACTTCGGCATCCGCGAGCACGGCATGGGCGCGATCATGAACGGCATCGCCGCCGATCGGCTCACCCGTGTCTTCGGAGGCACCTTCCTCACCTTCTCCGACTACATGCGCGGATCCGTGCGCGTGGCCGCACTGAGCAAGCTGCCGGTCACCTACGTCTGGACGCACGACTCCATCGGCCTGGGCGAGGACGGCCCGACCCACCAGCCCATCGAGCACCTGGCCGCACTGCGCGCCATGCCCGGCCTCGACGTCGTACGCCCCGCGGACGCCAACGAGACGGTCGCGGCGTGGCAGACGATCCTGTCCCACACGGACCGGCCCGCCGCACTGGCGCTGACCCGGCAGAACGTTCCCGTCTTCCCGCGAGGGACGGACGGCTTCGCCTCCACCGAGGGCGTCGAGCGTGGCGGCTACGTCCTCATCGACGCCGAGAAGGGCACTCCCGACGTGGTGCTGATCGGCACCGGCTCGGAGGTCCAGCTCGCGGTCGAGGCACGCACGCTGCTGGCCGCCGACGGAGTCGACGCCCGAGTGGTGTCGCTGCCCTGCCTCGAGTGGTTCGAGGAGCAGGACCAGGCCTACCGCGACATGGTGCTGCCGCCCACGGTGAAGGCCCGCGTGTCCGTCGAGGCCGGCGTCAAGCAGGGCTGGCGCGAGCTCGTCGGCGACCACGGCCGGATCGTCTCCATCGACCGCTACGGCGCCTCGGCCGACTACGCCCGGATCTACACCGAGTACGGCATCACCGCGATCGCGGTCGCCGACGCGGCACGCGACAGCGTCGCTGCCGCCAACGCCTGACCCCCACTGACCACCTCACACGGGAGGCACACCCATGAACGACCGTCTCAAGGCCCTGGCTGACGCCGGGGTGTCCATCTGGCTCGACGACCTGTCCCGCGAGCGCCTGGAGACCGGCAACCTCGCCGACCTGGTGAAGAACAGCAACGTCGTGGGCGTGACGTCCAACCCGGCGATCTTCCAGACCGCGCTGGCCGACGGCGAGCGCTACGACCCGCAGGTGCGCGAGCTCGCGGCGGCCGGTGCCGACGTCGACAAGGCGACGCAGACCATCACGACCGACGACGTGCGCGAGGCCTGCAAGGTCATGCGCCCGGTCTTCGACGCCACCGACGGCGTCGACGGTCGCGTCTCGATCGAGGTCTCCCCCGGTTTCGCGCACGACACCGAGTCGACGGTGAAGGAGGCCGCCGAGCTCTGGGAGATCGTCGGTGAGCCCAACCTGCTCATCAAGATCCCCGGGACCGAGGAGGGTTGGCCCGCGATCACCGAGACCATCGCCGCCGGCATCTCGGTCAACGTCACGCTCATCTTCGGGCTCGAGCAGTACCGCAACGTGATGGAGGCGTACGTCTCCGGGCTCGAGAAGGCCCTCGACAACGGGCACGACCTGGCCGACATCCACTCGGTGGCGTCGTTCTTCGTCTCGCGCGTCGACTCCGAGATCGACAAGCGCCTCGAGGCGACGACCGAGGGTCCGGGCACCGACCCCGACCTGCGCGGCAAGGCCGGCGTCGCCAACGCCCGGCTCGCCTTCCAGATGTACGAGGAGTTCTTCAGCGGCGCGCGCTGGGAGAAGCTCGAGGCCGAGGGCGCCCGCAAGCAGCGGCCGCTGTGGGCCTCGACCGGCGTCAAGAACCCCGACTACGACGACACGATGTACGTCGTCGACCTGGTCGTCGAGGACACCGTCAACACGATGCCCGAGAAGACCCTCGACGCGGTGGCCGACCACGGCGAGGTCCGCGGCGACCGGATCCGCCCGTTCTACGACGACGCCGCCGCCCACATGGCGGCCCTGGCCGCGGCCGGGATCGACTACGACGACGTCATCGACGTGCTGATCAAGGAGGGCGTCGACAAGTTCGTGGTCGCCTGGGACGAGCTCCAGACGACCCTGTCGGCGTCGCTCGAGGCCGCACGGGCATGAGTTCCGGGGCCGTCGACCCCACGACGACGCAGGCGTGGAGCCGGCTGACCGAGCTGGCCGCCGGCTTCCGGCCCGACCTGCGCGGTGCTCTCACGGAGCCGTGGGTCGACCGGCAGACCCTGGACGCGGCCGACCTGCGGGTCGACCTGTCCAAGAACCTGGTCGACGACGAGGTCGGGGCGGCCCTGCTGCGACTGGCCGACGAGGTCGACCTCCCGGCCCGCCGAGCGGCGATGTTCGCCGGCGAGCACATCAACGTGACCGAGGACCGGGCGGTGCTCCACACCGCGCTCCGCCTGCCGCGGTCCGCCTCGCTCACCGTCGACGGCCAGGACGTCGTGGCCGACGTGCACGAGGTGCTGGACCGGGCGTACGCCTTCGCCGGGCGCGTGCGCTCCGGCGAGTGGACCGGTGTCACCGGGAAGCCGATCGAGACGGTCGTCAACATCGGCATCGGCGGCTCCGACCTCGGCCCGGTCATGGCGTACGAGGCGCTCGAGCCCTACCGGCGCGACGGCCTCACCTGCCGCTTCATCAGCAACATCGACCCGACCGACGCCGGCCAGAAGCTGCAGGGACTCGATCCCGAGACGACGCTCTTCATCGTCTCCAGCAAGACCTTCGGGACGCTCGAGACGCTCACCAACGCCCGGCTCTGCAAGGCGTGGCTCCTCGAGCGACTGCCGTCCGGCGCCGACGCCGGTGACGCCGTCGCGAAGCACTTCGTCGCGGTGTCGACGGCACTCGACAAGGTCGCCGACTTCGGCATCGACACCGACAACGCGTTCGGCTTCTGGGACTGGGTCGGCGGCCGCTACTCGATGGACTCCGCCATCGGCCTGTCGCTCGTCATCGCCATCGGTGCCCGACCGCTTCACCGAGATGCTGGCCGGCTTCCACGCGATGGACGAGCACTTCCGGACTGCTCCCGCCGAGGCCAACGTGCCGCTCCGGATGGGGCTGCTCAACGTCTGGTACACCAACTTCCTCGGCGCGCACACGCACGCCGTCCTGCCCTACGCGCAGCTGCTGCACCGGTTCCCGGCGTACCTCCAGCAGCTGACGATGGAGTCCAACGGCAAGGGCGTGCGGTGGGACGGCGAGGCCGTCGGCTACGACACCGGTGAGGTGTTCTGGGGCGAGCCCGGCACCAACGGCCAGCACGCGTTCTACCAGCTCATCCACCAGGGCACGCGGCTCGTGCCGGCCGACTTCATCGCCTTCGCGCGGCCGGCGTACGCGCTGCACGACGGCGACGCGGACGTGCACGAGCTGTTCCTGTCCAACTTCTTCGCCCAGACCAAGGCGCTCGCGTTCGGCAAGACCGCCGACGAGGTGCGCGCCGAGGGCGTGGCCGAGGAGCTCGTTGCCGCGCGGACCTTCCCCGGCAACCGGCCGACCACGTCGATCATGGCGCCGGAGCTCACGCCGTCCGTGCTCGGCCAGCTGATCGCGCTCTACGAGCACATCACGTTCGTCGAGGGCGCCGTGTGGGGCATCGACAGCTTCGACCAGTGGGGCGTCGAGCTCGGCAAGCAGCTCGCGCAGGAGCTGCGTCCGGCCGTCTCCGGCGACACCGACGTGCTCGCCCGGCAGGACCCGTCCACCCAGTCCCTGATCGGCTACTTCCAGGAGCACCGCGGCCAATGACGCACGCCAACCCACTGCGCGACCCACAGGACCGCAGGCTCCCGCGCATCGCCGGCCCCTGCGGCATGGTGCTCTTCGGGGTCACCGGCGACCTGTCGCGCAAGAAGGTCATGCCGGCCATCTACGACCTCGCCAACCGTGGTCTGCTGCCGCCGGGCTTCAGCCTGGTCGGCTTCGCCCGACGCGACTGGGCCGACCAGGACTTCGCGCAGATCGTGCACGACGCGGTCAAGGAGCACGCGCGTACGCCCTTCCGCGAGGAGGTGTGGAAGCAGCTGTCCGAGGGCTTCCGCTTCGTGCCCGGCAACTTCGACGACGACGACGCGTTCGAGCAGCTGCGCCGCACCGTGGAGGAGCTCGACCAGCTCCGCGGCACCGGCGGCAACATGGCGTTCTACCTCGCCATCCCGCCGGGCTTCTTCGGCAACGTGGTCGGCCAGCTCAAGAAGCACGGCCTCGCCGAGCAGGGGCCGGACCAGTGGCGGCGCGTGGTCGTGGAGAAGCCGTTCGGCCACGACCTCGAGTCCGCGCGGGAGCTCAACGCGACCCTCGCCGACGTGTTTCCGTCGGGGTCGATCTTCCGGATCGACCACTACCTCGGCAAGGAGACGGTGCAGAACATCCTGGCGATGCGGTTCGCCAACAACATGTTCGAGCCGATCTGGAACTCCAACTACGTCGACCACGTGCAGATCACCATGGCCGAGGACATCGGCATCGGCGGGCGCGCCGGCTACTACGACGGCATCGGTGCCGCCCGCGACGTCATCCAGAACCACCTCCTGCAGCTGATGGCGCTCGTCGCCATGGAGGAGCCCGTCGCCTTCGACGCCGAGAGCCTGCGCGTCGAGAAGCAGAAGGTGCTCGCCTCCGCCCAGCTGCCGCCACGCCTCGACACCACCACCGCACGCGGGCAGTACGCCGCGGGCTGGGCCGGCGGCGAGAAGGTCATCGGGTTCACCGAGGAGGAGGGCATCAAGAAGACGTCCGCCACCGAGACCTTCGCCGCCATCACGGTCCACGTCGAGACCCGCCGCTGGGCGGGCGTGCCGTTCTACCTCCGCACCGGCAAGCGCCTCGGGCGTCGCGTCACGGAGGTGGCCGTGGTCTTCAAGCGGGCGCCGCACCTGCCGTTCACGTCGACCGCCACGGAGGACCTCACCCAGAACGCGCTCGTCATCCGGGTGCAGCCCGACGAGGGCATGACGATGCGCTTCGGGTCCAAGGTCCCGGGCACCGCGATGGAGATCCGCGACGTCAACATGGACTTCGCCTACGGCGGGTCGTTCACCGAGGCCAGCGCCGAGGCGTACGAGCGGTTGATCCTCGACGTCCTGCTCGGCGACCCGCCGCTCTTCCCGCGCCACGAGGAGGTCGAGCTCTCGTGGAAGCTGCTCGACCCGGTGATCGCCCACTGGGCGAAGAAGGGCCGGCCCGAGGCGTACGAGTCCGGCACCTGGGGACCCGAGTCCGCGGAGAAGATGCTCGCCCGTGACGGACGCACCTGGCCACTTCCGTGGGACCCGCTCCTCGCCGAACCACCGAGGAGACCCGATGATCGAACTGACCGACACCAACTCGTCGAAGATCGCGGCGGAGTTCGTCCAGGCCCGCACCCGCGCGGGCAGCCCGGCCATGGGCATGGTGATGACGCTGATCATCGTCGCTCCCGAGGAGGACGCCGCCGAGGCGATGCTGGCCGCCAAGCGCGCCTCGCGGGAGCACCCCTCGCGCGTGCTCGGCGTGATCCTGGGTGACGCGCGCGGCGCGGCCCACGTCAACGCGCAGGTCGGCAGCGGCGACGGCTGGGGCGGCGAGACCGCCCTGATCCGGCTCAAGGGCGAGGTGGTCAAGCACGCCGAGTCGGTGGTGCTCCCGCTGCTCCTGCCCGACTCCCCCGTCGCCATCTGGTGGCCCACCACCCCGCCCGCCGACGCCGCCACCGACCCACTGGGCGCGCTGGCCCAGCGACGGATCACCGACTCGGCCGCCGTGTCGCGCGGCAAGTCCACGGCGATGCTCAGCCAGTGCCAGTCCTACGCGCCCGGCAACACCGACCTCAGCTGGACCCGGCTCACCCCGTGGCGAGCACTCCTGGCCGCGGCCCTCGACCAGCACCCGCTGAAGGTCTCCGGCGCCAAGGTGACCGCCGAGCGGGTCAGCCCGAGCGCCGACCTCCTCGTCGCCTGGCTCGCCGACCGGCTCAAGGTCGACGTGGCCCGCGGCACCTCCGAGGGGCCCGGCATCACCGAGGTGAGCATGGACACCAAGGAGGGCCCGATCCGCATCTCGCGCGCCGACGGCCGGCTCGCGACGTTCACCTCACCGGACCGGCCCGACCGGCCCGTCGCGCTCAAGCGTCGCGAGGTCCCAGCCCTGCTCGCGGAGGAGCTACGACGCCTCGACGAGGACGACGTGTACGCCGCCACCGCGGCCCGCCTCGTCAAGCTCCGGGGATCGAAGTGACCGCCCCCGAGGTCCGGCGCCACGACGACTCCGACTCCCTCGTCGGCGACGTCGCCTCCGCGCTGCTCGACCGCCTCGAGTCCGCTCAGGCACGGGGCGAGGTGCCGCAGATCGGCCTCACCGGTGGGTCGATCGCCGAGGCGCTCCACCGCGAGCTGGCCCGGCGCGCGCCCGACTCCTCCGTGGACTGGTCGCGCGTCGTCTTCTGGTGGGGCGACGAGCGCTTCGTGCCGGCCGACTCCCCCGACCGCAACGCCCGACAGGCCCGCGAGGCCCTGCTCGACCACGTCGGCGTCGACCCGGCGAACGTCCACGAGGTGCCGGCCAGCGACGAGGTGGACACCGCCGAGGACGCGGCCGCTGCCTACAGCGCCACGCTGCGCTCGGAGGGTGCCGGCTTCTTCGAGGTGCTGATGCTCGGCATCGGCCCCGACGGCCACTGCGCCTCCCTCTTCCCCGGCCACCCGGGCCTCCGGGCCCGCGACGCCATCGCCGTCGCCGTCCACGACTCCCCCAAGCCCCCGCCCGACCGGGTCACCCTGACCTTCGAGGCCATGGACCGCTGCCGCGCCGTCTGGTTCATCGCCAGCGGCGAGGGCAAGGCCGACGCCGTCGCCCGCGCCCTGGCCCCCGACGGCTCCATCGAGGAGACCCCGGCCCGCGGCGTACGCGGTGACGAGACCATCTGGTGGCTCGACGACCCCGCCGCCTCCGCCCTCCCCCACTGACCGGGCACTTCGTGCCCGTCCTGGACTGCGCTGACGGGCACTTCCTGCCCGTCGCTGGACCGCGCTGACCGGGCACATCCGTGCCCGTCCGCTCACCGCGAGCCAGATCGATGTACGTCGTGTGCTCGAGCACGAGGGTCGCACGTGCCCGTCGGATGAAGCCGCGCCTCAAGCGATCGGCAGCGGACAGCTCCCTGCCGTAGACCGTCGTCCTTGGTGAAGACGTCGATGCTCCATCGCGCGGCTTCTCTCGAGCCACGCGATGCGGTCCTCGTCGCGACTCCTCTGGCCTCCTCCCCGTGGAACTGCTCGCCGAAGTACTCGGCACCGTAGGCGACCTCGGGGTTGCCCACGTCGATGCGGTACTTCGGGGTGCCGTCATCGTCGTACACCCAGATCTGGGTCTCGGGCGCCCCGATGTCGGCGTCGTACCAGTGCAGGCGCAGTGCGCTCTCCGGTTGCGACTCAGCGCTCTTGTCTCCGAGCGGCGACAGCTGGCGCAGCTGGAGAACGCCTCGAAAGCCCTTGAAGCGATCGACCTCTGCGAGCAGGCTGCCGTGGTCGACGCCTGCGACGCAGGAACCCGTCGATGGCGCCGAGTGCATCGAATCGCCACAAGCAGCCGACCGAGGTCGCACGCAGTCCGGAGCGCGTCGTCACGCTGGAGGCCGTCGATCACCGTCAGGTCCCGGGCTCGAAGACTCGGATGCCGCTGGCCGACGCCGGAACGTCGCATCCGGCTGCCCGTGCTGCTGAAGATGTCCAGCGCGGGCATGCGATGGATCGCGGAGCGAGGCAGCGCGTCGACCTCGTGGACCCAGGCGGCCGTGCGGTCCACCACGACAGCGTGCTCGGGGACGATCAGCTCAACGCGCGCACGCGCAGCTTCAGGAGTCCTCGACCTGCGCCGCCACGAAGACGCCCCGGAGGAGCGGCCGCAGCAGCCCTCGATCCACGAGTCGCCGCCGGAGGCTTGCGCCGACGCCGAGGTCGTCGGCAATCGGCCGCCGTGAACGGACGGTCCATCGGGAGGGGCGAGTCGTCGCCCAGGAGGACAGCATCCCGGGCCCACGGTGGCATGACGTGCATGCGACCACCGTGCCCGCCTCCGACGCTCATGCTGCTCGCGTCATCCACAGGCAACCCCGGGACCGCGAGCAAGTGCCCGGTCAGCGCCCTGCAGACGGGCACGAAGTGCCCGGTCACCGCGACGGACGGGCAGGAAGTGCCCGGTCAGAAGATGATCTCGCCGGCCTTGCGGCGGCTGCGGAGGAGGGCGACGGCCTCGTCGAGGATGTCGGCCGCCTCGGTCTCGCTGCGCCGCTCCTTCACGTAGGCGAGGTGCGTCTTGTAGGGCTCGATCTTCGGCGCCGGGGGCGGGTTCTCGCTGTCCAGGCTGGCCGGGAGGCCGCACTTGGGGCAGTCCCACGACTCGGGCACGTTGGCCTCGATGGCGAACGTCACGACCGAGCGGTGGTCGTGGCTGCAGAAGTAGGTGACGGTCTGCCGGGGCGCAGCGTCGCCGCGCTCGGCCTCACCCATCGGACCCGCTCCGACCCGGCTACCCCGGATCGCGTTTCCAGCACCAGCCACGACGGCTCCTTCGAAAGAGTGGGGGGACTCAGTTGCCCTGGTAGGCCTTGAGCAGGCCCAGGGCGACGATGCATGCGAACCAGATGACGCCGACACCGACCGTGAACCGATCGAGGTTGCGCTCGGCAACCGACGACCCCCCCAGGCTGCTGGAGACGCCGCCACCGAACATGTCGGAGAGGCCACCACCGCGGCCCTTGTGGAGCAGCACCAGCAGGATCATGATCGCGCTCGCTATGACGAGCAGGACGGTGAACAGCAGAATCACGAGCGGAAGCCTACGTCACGACTGACGCGAAGTGAGCGGCGCCTCACGCCACGGGCCCGGAAAGATTGGGCATCGAGTAGAAGCGGCAGATGCCGCCGAACTCGTCGACCTGCAGGCTCGCGCCCCCGACGAGGCATCCGTCGACGTCGGCCTTCTCCATGATCCCGCCGACGTTGGCGGCCTTGACCGACCCGCCGTAGAGGATCCGCAGCGACTCGGCAGCGCCGTCACCGTGCACCTCGCGCACGCGCTCGCGGATGGCCGCGCAGACCTCCTGCGCGTCGTCGGGGGTGGCGACCTCGCCGGTGCCGATGGCCCACACCGGCTCGTACGCCACGACGAGCCCGGCGACCTGCTCGGCGGTGAAGCCGTCGAGCGAGCCGTCGACCTGCGACAGCGTGAAGGGCACGTGCTCGCCGGCCTGGCGCACGTCGAGGCCCTCGCCCACGCACACGATCGGGGTCATCCCGGCCGCGAGCGCCTTGTGGGCCTTGGCGTTGACCAGCTCGTCGCTCTCCTGGTGGTGCATCCGCCGCTCGGAGTGGCCGACCACGACGTAGGAGCAGCCCAGCTTGCTGAGCATCGCCGCGGAGATCTCCCCGGTGTACGCGCCGTCGTCGTGGACCGACACGTCCTGCGCGCCGTAGCGGATCGAGAGGCGGTCGCCGTCGACCATCGTCTGCACCGAGCGGATGTCGGTGAACGGCGGCACCACGACCACCTCGACCTTGCCGTAGTCGTGGCGCTTGTCGGACAGCGTCCAGGCGAGCTTCTGGACCATCACCACCGCTTCCTGGTGGTTGAGGTTCATCTTCCAGTTGCCCGCCATCAGCGGGGTGCGGTCGTTCTTCGGAGCCACGGTCAATCCCTTTCGAGTACAGCGATGCCCGGGAGCTCCTTGCCCTCCAGGAACTCCAGCGAGGCGCCGCCGCCCGTGGAGATGTGACCGAACGCGGCCTCGTCGAAGCCCAGCTGGCGTACGGCCGCGGCCGAGTCACCGCCGCCGACGACGGAGAGGCCGTCCACCTCGGTCAGCGCCTGCGCGACGGCACGCGTGCCCTCGGCGAAGGCGTCGACCTCGAAGACGCCCATCGGCCCGTTCCAGAACACCGTCTTCGCGTCGGCCAGCGCGGCCGCGAAGGCCCGTGCCGACTCCGGCCCGATGTCGAGGCCCAGCGCGTCGGCCGGGATCTCGTCGGCGGGTACGACGCGGGGCTCGGGCTCGCGGTCGTCGGACGGGAACGCCGTGTCGACGACGACGTCGGTCGGGAGGACGATCTCGACGCCCCGGTCCGCGGCCTCGTCGAGGTAGCGGGTGCAGGTGTCGAGCTGGTCCTCCTCGAGCAGGCTCTTGCCGACCTCGTGGCCCTGGGCCTTGAGGAAGGTGAAGACCATGCCGCCACCGATGAGGATCTTGTCGGCCTTGTCGATCAGGTTGTCGATGACGCCGAGCTTGTCGGAGACCTTCGAGCCGCCGAGCACGACGACGTAGGGGCGCTCGGGGTGCTCGGTGAGCTTGCGCAGCACCTCGACCTCCGCCGCGACCAGGCCGCCCATCGCCGACGGCAGCCGGAGCGCGACGTCGTACACGCTGGCCTGCTTGCGGTGCACGACACCGAAGCCGTCGGAGACGAACGCGTCGGCCAGCTGCGCGAGCTGGTCGGCGAACGCGCCACGGATGGCGTCGTCCTTGCTGGTCTCACCGTCGTTGAAGCGGACGTTCTCCAGCACGGCGATGTCGCCGTCCTGCAGCCCCTCGACCGTCTCCGTCGCGCTCGCGCCGACGGTGTCGGTCGCGAACGCCACGGGCCGACCGAGCAGCTCGGAGAGCCGTTCGGCAACGGGCTTCAACGTGTACTTCGGGTCGGGCGAACCGTCGGGGCGCCCGAGGTGGGCGGTGACGACCACCCGGGCACCCGCGTCGGACGAGCCGGGTGATGGTCGGGACGCTCGCGCGGATCCGACCGTCGTCAGTGATGGTGGTGCCGTCGAGGGGCACGTTGAGGTCCGAGCGGACCAGGACGCGCCTGCCCGTCAGGTCACCCAGGGACTCGATGCCTGCAGTGTGGGTCGACATCGACGTCAGAGGGTCTCGCCGACGTAGCCGATCAGGTCGACGAGGCGGTTGGAGTAGCCCCACTCGTTGTCGTACCAGCCGACGACCTTCACCTGGTTGCCGATGACCTTGGTCAGCGGGGCGTCGAAGATGCAGGACGCCGGGTCGGTGACGATGTCGGAGGACACGATCGGGTCGGTGGAGTACTTGAGGAAGCGGCCGTCGGCGGCCTTCTCGATGATCGCGTTGACCTCCTCGACGGTGGTCTCGCGGCCGGCCTCGAAGGTGAGGTCGGTGGCGGAGCCGGTCGGCACGGGGACGCGGATGGCGTAGCCGTCGAGCTTGCCCTTGAGCTCGGGCAGGACGAGGCCGATGGCCTTGGCGGCACCGGTCGAGGTCGGGACCAGGTTGAGCGCGGCGGCGCGGGCGCGACGCAGGTCCTTGTGGATGTTGTCCTGCAGGTTCTGGTCGGCGGTGTAGGCGTGGATGGTGGTCATCAGGCCCTTGACGATGCCGAGGTCGTCGTTGAGCGCCTTCGCCATCGGGCCGAGGCAGTTGGTGGTGCAGGACGCGTTGGAGATCACGTGGTGCGACGCGGCGTCGTAGTCGGTGTGGTTGACGCCCATCACGATCGTGATGTCCTCGTTGGAGGCGGGCGCGGAGATGATGACCTTCTTGGCGCCGGCGTCGATGTGGGCCTTGGCCTTGGTGGCGTCGGTGAAGAAGCCGGTCGACTCGACGACGACGTCGACGTCGAGGTCGCCCCAGCCGAGGTTGGCCGGGTCGCGCTCGGCGAACGCGCGGATGGTCTGGTCGCCGACCTTGATCGAGGTCTCGTCGCTCGACACGTCGGCGTCGAGGCGGCCCAGGATCGAGTCGTACTTGAGCAGGTGCGCCAGCACGGCGTTGTCGGTGAGGTCGTTGACGCCGACGATCTCGATGTCGGCGCCCGAGGCGCGGACGGCGCGGAAGAAGTTGCGGCCGATGCGGCCGAAGCCGTTGATGCCTACGCGAACGGTCATGGGTGCATGTCTCCTTGGTGTGGGGCCTTCAGTGACCCCGTGGACAACTCTGGCCTTCGGTGACCGGCTCCGACCCTATCGGTTGCCGGGGAGGCCGATGCGGGGAGTCTTCCGCGGTACGGACAGGTAACTTGGATCGTTCCAATACTCGGGACGAGCGTCACAGCGGCGGATCCGCGCGCACGCCGGTCGGTCGGTCAGCCGTCCTCGGCGAGCATCTCCGGGGTCAGCGACGCCTCGGTGTCGGGGATGCCGAGGTCCTCGGCGCGCTTGTCGGCCATCGCGAGCAGGCGCCGGATGCGCCCGGCGATCGCGTCCTTGGTGAGCACCGGCTCGTGGAGCTGGCCGAGCTCCTCGAGGGAGGCCTGCTTGTGCTCGAGGCGCAGGTGGCCGGCCTGGCGGAGGTGGTCGGGGATCTCCTCGCCGAGGATCTCCAGGGCCCGCTCCACGCGGGCGCCGGCGGCGACCGCGGCGCGGGCCGAGCGGCGCAGGTTGGCGTCGTCGAAGTTGGCCAGGCGGTTGGCGGTGGCGCGGACCTCGCGCCGCATCCGGCGCTCCTCCCAGGCCATCAGCGACTCGTGGGCGCCGAGGCGGGTCAGCAGGGCGCCGATGGCGTCGCCGTCGCGGATCACGACCCGGTCGACGCCGCGCACCTCGCGCGCCTTGGCCGAGATGCCGAGCCGGCGGGCGACACCCACGATCGCGAGGGCGGCCTCGGGGCCGGGGCAGGTGATCTCGAGCGACGACGAGCGACCGGGCTCGGTCAGGGACCCGTGGGCCAGGAACGCCCCGCGCCAGGCGGCCACGGCGTCGCAGCCGCCGCCGCTGACGACGGCCGGCGGGAGGCCGCGTACGGGGCGACCGCGCTGGTCGAGCAGGCCGGTCTGCCGGGCGAGCGCCTCGCCGTCCTTGGTGACGCGGACGATGTAGCGGCTGCCCTTGCGGATGCCGTTGCCCTGCACCATCACCACGTCGGAGGGGTGGCCGTAGACCTCGGAGATGTCCTTGCGCAGCCGGCGGGCCGCCGCACCCGTGTCGAGCTCGGCCTCGACCACGATCCGACCGCTCACGATGTGGAGGCCGCCCGCGAAGCGGAGCATCGAGGCGACCTCGGCCTTGCGGCAGCAGGTCTTGGTGATCTGGGTGGAGGCGAGCTCGGCCTTCACCTGTGCCGTCATTGCCATGGGCGGAATCCTGCCATGCTGGTCAACGACCCTCGACTCGGCGAGGTGTGCCCGCCTCAGCCCTCGCTCGACGATGCGCCCGAAGGCGGCCGCGAGCAGGTCGGGATCGTGCCGCGGCTCCCCCGGGACGGCGATGTCCTCGACGACCAGCCGGGCGCCGCGGTCGGCGACGACCTTCTCCAGCCGCTCGCGGTCGCCGGCCACGGCCGAGGAGTCCACGAGCACGGCGTGGACGAGCAGGTCGGGGGCGTGCTCGTAGAGCACCGCGAGGTGGTCGGCGGGCCCGAAACCGGTCGTCTCCCCCGCCTGCGCCTCGAGGTTGAGCACGACGATGAGCCGGCCCTCGGTCTCGGCCAGCGCGCGGCGCAGCCCCGGCACCATGAGGTGCGGGATGACCGAGGAGAACCACGACCCCGGCCCGAGCACCACCCACTCGGCCGCGCGGATGGCCGCCATCGCCTCCTCGCACGCCTCGGGGTCCTCGGGGACGAGCGCGACGGACTCGATCTGGCCGTCGGTGGTGGCGACCTCGACCTGGCCGCGGACGACGGTGATGCCGTCCGGGTGGGCGGGGTCGGCGCCGCGCACGCGCGCGGAGATGTCCATCGGCGTGGTCGCCATCGGGAGCACCCGGCCGTGGGCTCCGAGGAGCCGCCCCACCCAGTCGAGCGCGCGGACGTGGTCGCCCATCAGCTCCCACAGCGACACGATCAGGAGGTTGCCGACCACGTGGCCCTGCATCTCCCCCTGGCCGGCGAAGCGGTGCTGGAGGACCTCGGCCCAGGTGCGGCCCCACTCGTCGTCGCCGCACAGCGCCGCGAGCGCCATCCGCAGGTCACCCGGAGGGAGTACGCCGAACTCGCCGCGCAGCCGACCGGACGAGCCGCCGTTGTCGGCCACGGTCACGACCGCCGTCAGGTCGTCGATGGTGAGGTCGTCGTGGAGCCGGCGCAGCGCCGACAGGGTGGCGAACAGGCCGTGGCCCACCTCCCAGGGCGACCGCGGCCTGTGCGGTCCCGCGGGCCACGTCACTCCCTGCCGAGGTCGCGGTGGGCGGTGCTGACGTCGTAGCCGGCATCGCGGAGCCGCCCGGCGATCGCCTCGGTCATCGCCACGCTCCGGTGCTTGCCGCCGGTGCAGCCGACGGCGACCTGCATGAACCGCTTGCCCTCGCGGAGGTAGCCCTCGGCGACCGTGCTGAGCACGGGGACGTACTGCTCGAGGAAGGTGCCCGCGCCCGGCTGGGACAGGACGTAGTCGGAGACCGCGGGGTCGCGCCCGTTCTGCGGACGCAGCTCGGGCACCCAGTGCGGGTTGGGCAGGAACCGCATGTCGGCCACCCAGTCGGCGTCGACGGGGATGCCGTACTTGAAGCCGAAGCTGATCACCGTCACCTTGAGCCGCGTCGACGCCGCGGTGCCGAACAGCTCGGCGATGCGGTCCTGCAGCTCGTGGACGTTGAAGTTGGAGGTGTCGAGCAGCACGTCGGCGTCGCCGCGGATGTCGGCCATCGCGGTGCGCTCGCGCTGGAGGCCGTGGAGCAGGCGGCCGCTGCCCTGGAGCGGGTGCGGCCGGCGGGCCGCCTCCTGCCGGCGCACCAGGACGTCCTCGGTGGCCTCGAGGAACAGCAGCGTCGTCGGACGACCGGTGACCTGCTGGTGCCGGTTGGCCTGGAGGGAGTCGAAGAACGACCCCGACCGCACGTCGACCACGACCGCGATCGGCTGGTCGATGCCGCGGCTGTCGTCGACGAGGCGTACGACGTCGCGCACCAGCGTCGGCGGGAGGTTGTCGACCACGAAGTAGCCGAGGTCCTCCAGCTCCTTGGCGGCCGTGCTGCGGCCGGCACCGGTCATGCCGGTGACGATCACCAGCTCGCCGGGTGTCGCCTCGACCATGACCTAGTCCTCCTCGAGCAGCTCGCCGGTGGCCGTGTTGACCCGCGGCTGGGACGCAGTCTTGCGGGTCGCGTCGGCCTTCGCGACCGCGTCCTTGATCGCGGTCGCCGTCCGCGGGCCGATGCCGGGCACCAGCGCGATGGCATCGGACTCGGCCTCGCGCAGCTTCTTGAGCGACCCGAAGTGCTTGAGCAGCGTCTTGCGGCGCACCTCGCCGAGGCCCGGCACGTCGTCGAGCATGCTCTCGACCATCGACTTGGAGCGGCGACCGCGGTGGTGGTTGATCGCGAACCGGTGGGCCTCGTCGCGGATCCGCTGGAGCAGGTAGAGGCCCTCGCTGGTGCGCGCCATGATCACCGGGTCCTCCTCCCCCGGCAGCCACACCTCCTCCAGCCGCTTGGCCAGGCCGCAGACCGGGATGTCGTTGACGCCGAGCTCGGCCAGCGCCTGCTGGGCCGCGGCCACCTGGGGCGGGCCGCCGTCGACCACGACCAGCGACGGGGCGTACGCGAACTTGCGCGGGCGGCCTGTCTCGGGGTCGACGAGGAGGGGCGCCTGCGGGTTCGTCCTGCTGAGCCTGCGAAGCAGCCGAGCCCGCTGGCGCCGCCCGAGGAGCATCTTGAAGCTCAACCCTCGCCTGCTCGTCGAGCAGCCGCTTGAACCTCCGGGTGATCACCTCGTGCATCGACGCGACGTCGTTCTGCCCGTCGACGCCGCGGATGACGAAGCGGCGGTACTCCGACTTGCGGGCCAGGCCGTCCTCGAAGACCACCATCGACGCGACCACCTCGGTGCCCTGGAGGTTGGAGACGTCGTAGCACTCGATGCGCAGCGGCACCTCGTCGAGGGACAGCGCCTTCTGGATCTCCTCGAGCGCGCGGTTGCGGGTGGTGAGGTCGCTGGCGCGCTTGGTCTTGTGGAGCGCGAGCGCCTGCGCCGCGTTGGTGGCCACGGTCTGCTGCAGGTCACGCTTGTCGCCGCGCTGCGGCACCCGGATCGCCACCTTGCTCCCCCGTCGCTCGGACAGCAGCTCCTCGAGCACGTCGGCGTCCGGGGGGAGGGACGGCACCAGCACCTCGCGCGGGATGGTGTCCCCGCTGTCGTCGTGGCCGACACCGCCGTAGAGCTGCAGCAGGAAGTCCTGGACGAGCTCGGGCGTGCCTCCCTCGTCGGTGCGGTCGGCCACCCAGCCCCGCTGGCCGCGGATCCGGCCGCCGCGGACGTAGAAGATCTGCACGGCGACCTCGAGCGGGTCCTCGACCAGGGCGATCACGTCGGCGTCCGCGCCGTCCCCCAGCACGACCGCCTGCTTCTCGAGGGCTCGCTCCATGGCGCCGAGGTCGTCGCGCAGCCGGGCGGCCTTCTCGAAGTCCAGCGCCTCGCTGGCGGCGTACATCTCCTTGCGGATCCGCGACATGAACGGCTTGGTCTGCCCGGCCATGAAGTCGCAGAAGTCCTCGACGATGCGGCGGTGCTCCTCCTCGGTGACGTTGCCGACGCAGGGAGCCGAGCACTTGTCGATGTAGCCGAGGAGGCACGGCCGGCCGATCTGGGCCGACCGCTTGAAGACGCCGTTGGAGCACGAGCGCATCGGGAAGACCCGCAGCAGGATGTCGACGGTCTCGCGGATGGCCCAGGCATGGCTGTAGGGGCCGAAGTAGCGGGTGCCCTTGCGCTTGGCACCCCGCCCGACCATCACCCGCGGGAACTCGTCACCGACCGTGACCGCGAGCCACGGGTAGGACTTGTCGTCGCGGTACTTCACGTTGAAGCGCGGGTCGAACTCCTTGATCCAGCTGTACTCCAGCTGGAGCGCCTCGACCTCGGTGTCGACCACGGTCCACTCGACGCTCGCGCCGGTGGTGACCATGGTCGCCGTGCGCGGGTGCAGGTTGGCGATGTCCTGGAAGTACGACGACAGGCGGGCGCGGAGGCTCTTGGCCTTGCCGACGTAGATGACGCGGCCCTTGGCGTCGCGGAACCGGTAGACCCCCGGGCGGGTGGGGATCGACCCGGGCGCGGGTCGATAGGAGCTCGGCGTGGCCACCTGTCAACCCTACGGGCGGCCCCCGACAACGGAGGCCGCCCGGTGGGAGTCAGCGAAGCGTCACTTCACCTTCGTGGCCCGCGACGTCGCGCTGGCCCTCTTGAACGCCTTCTTGGTGCCGGTCACCTTGACCTTCAGCTTCTTGCCCTTCATCGACCGGGTGATGCGCAGCTTCTTGCCCGAGGCACCGCGGACCGCCATCTTGCCGACGAACCACTGGTAGCGGAACTTCGTGCCCCTGGTCCAACCCTTCGTGCGGGCCACGACGCGCTTGCCGACCTTGGCCTTGCCGCCGATCTTCGGGCGCGGCGAGGACAGCTTGCCGATGCGGACCTTGCGGGTGGACGTCGGAGCGGGCGTAGTCGCTCGTCGCGAATCCCGTCGCGCGGGGGTACTCCCGGACCTGGATCTTCTTGCCCTTGTCCTTGGCCGTGAGCCGGTAGGTCGCGGCCCTCGCTCCCTTGATCTTCCTGCCGTTGCGCGTCCACTTGTAGACCGGCGCGAAGCCCGCGGGCTTGCCGCCGAAGTAGTCCACCCAGTCGAGGCCGACCGCGGTCAGCTTCTGTCCCACGCGCACCTTGCCGACGATCTCGGGATAGCGACGCACGCCGGTGTTGGCGTACCAGGCAGCCGGCGCCACGACCTGCGAGGCCTGGGCCTGCGGGCTCGGGTCGCTGCCCACGGCGTACCCCGTGGCGATGACGCCGAGCGTGCCTCCGGCCATCTCCGGGGACGGGGTGTAGGTCGGGTCGTCGGCCTGCGGGATGGCCTGGCCGTTGAACGTCCACTGGTAGCGCACCGCAGTCGCGCCGGGGATCGACGCGGACGCGGAGACCTCGCGGTTGGCCGTCGCAGGGCTGATGCTCACCGATCCGGCACCCAGCGGCGGCTTGGCCACCCGGTCGATGCGGACGGTGTTGGTCGGCGGTCGCGGTGAGGGTGACGCTGCCACCCGCGTTGGTCCACGACTCGCCCGCCTGCAGCGAGCCGTCGTTGCCGGCCACGGCGACGACGAACGAGCCGCGGAGGGCGTCCTCGCGCTCCAGCACCAGGCCGGGCGCATAGTCCTGGCCGAACTTGCCGGTCGTGTACCTGCAGGTGTCCGGGCGCGGAGTAGCAGGTGCCGGCGTCGGCTCCCGCACCGTCGCGGTAGTCGACGAAGTAGCGCAAGCCGTCGTCGGGGTTGATGAAGTGGACCCCTCGCTGGCCGCTCGCCGACGCGCGGGGAGCGAGCGTGAAGGTGCCGCCGGCCGAGCCGTCGGCCGCCTCGCCGGCCGCGAGGATGCCCTGCTCCATGCGATAGATCGTGCCCAACGCCGGGCTGAGGCGGTTGGTGACCGACGTGCCCATCACCTCGTAGAGGTCCCCGTACTCGGCCGTGACGTTGTTGCCGTGCTGGAGCCCGACGTTGTGGCCGTACTCGTGCTCGAGGACGGTGCGGAAGCCGGTGCCGGGATTGGCCTCGACGATGACCGGGCCACCGTTGCCGAAGGAGGTGCCGAGGCGCCCGCGTCCGCTCGCCTCGGTGGCGCCGCACCCGTCGGGCACGACGATGACGAGGTGGTTGGGCGAGCGACCGGAGAAGTCCACGCCGGGGTAGGCCTGTCCTGCGACGTCGGCCGCGATCTCGCTGAAGCCGGCGCCGTTGTTGCGCAGGCCGCAGCCCGCCTCGAAGGAGCTGGCACCCGAGGCGACCAGAGCGATGCCGGACGCGGTCGCCCAGGACGGCACGGCGCCGCCGGACTGACCGACCCACCACTGCTGTGCCTGGGCGAGCCCGTCGAGGATCTGCTGGTCGGTCTGCTTGAAGTCGGCTCCCCAGTTCGTCACGCGGGCGACGTACGTCGCGTGCGCCGTGGGGCCCGGCGCCGGGGCGCGCGGCGCGACGCGGGAGTCGACGACGGTGAGCGGGATGCCGGAGGACGACGCACGGGCGAGCGTGCGCGAGCGCAGCGAGCCCGTGAGCGTTCGCCCGCTGCCGACACCGGGCGCGGCGACCGTCCCGGCGAACCGGGACAGCGGCTCGGCGGTGAAGCCGTCGGCGAGCTCGACGGTGCGGCCCGACGGCAGCAGCAGCGAGTAGCGGTCGGGGTTTCCGTCCTCGCCCGCCAGCACGACGACCGTCCCGCGGACCTCGACGGTGTCGCGGGCCGCTGCGGGCGGCGCGGACGCAGATCCCTGCGACGGCGCCAGGAGCGCGGCGGTGACGGCCGCGGCCGTCGCGACGATGGTGCTCGATCGGACAGAACGATGTGACATGTGGTGCTCCCCCTGTGCACGCCCGTCGGGTCGGGGCGCGTCGGGAGCATCATGTCTCACCGCGGGCCTCCTCAAACCTCGGATGCCGCCGGCTGGGCCTACGCCTGCGGATCGAGTCCCCGTCGACCGTGATCTCCACCGGGGCGAGCGCGGCCGTGGCCGGCCCGGACTGCGGCGAGCCGTCGTCGAGGGAGAACCGGCTGCCGTGGCACGGGCACGGGATCTCGCCGTCGGTGCTCGTCTCGACGAGGCAGCCCTGGTGGGTGCACACCGCGGTGAAGGCCTTGAAGTCGCCCTCGGTCGGCTGGGTCAGCACGATCTTGGCGGCCGAGACCACGAAGCAGCCGCCGACCGGCACGTCGGAGGTGCTGGCGAGCGCCGACCTCCCCCGGAGGACGCGGTGTCCTCGCTCGGTGAGGACGCCTCCTCGGAGGGAGTGCTCGAGGAGGTCGGGTCGGTCGCGGTCGAAGCGGAGTCGTCGCCGCACGCGGCCAGCAGCGGAACACCCACCGCCACTGCGGCGGATCCGGAGAGGGCACGTCGTCGGTTGATGGCGGTCATGCGGTCAGAGACTAGCCAGCCGACCTGTGAGCAGGCTGTACTACTTCGTGGTCGTCCGCTTCGCCGCCGCCTTCTTGGCGGGTGCCTTCTTCGCGGCGTCTTCCTGCGGCCGTCTTCTTGGCCGGAGCGTGGGCTGCCGCCGCCTTCTTCGCCGCCCGCTCCGCCGCCGCCACCTTCTTCGCGGCGGCCTTGGTGACCGGCCGGGTGACCTCGACCGGCTTGACCTTGCCGCGGGGCTGCTTGGCACCGCGCCCCTCGAGCATCGGCTTGAGGAAGGCTCCGGTGTAGCTCGCGCCGACGGCCGCGACCTCCTCGGGCGTGCCCTCGGCCACGACGTAGCCGCCGCGCGACCCGCCCTCGGGACCCATGTCGATGAGCCAGTCGGCGGTCTTGATGACGTCGAGGTTGTGCTCGATCACCAGGACGGTGTTGCCCTTGTCGACGAGACCGGAGAGCACGTGGAGCAGCTTGCGGATGTCCTCGAAGTGGAACCCGGTGGTCGGCTCGTCGAGGACGTAGACCGTGCGACCGGTCGAGCGCTTCTGGAGCTCGCTGGCGAGCTTGACGCGCTGCGCCTCGCCGCCGGAGAGCGTGGTGGCGGGCTGGCCGAGGCGGACGTAGCCGAGGCCGACCTCGCCGAGCGTGTTCATGTGGCGCGCGATCGGCGGGACGGCGGCGAAGAAGTCGGCCGCCTCCTCGATCGGCATGTCGAGGACCTCGGCGATGGTCTTGCCCTTGTAGTGGACCTCGAGCGTCTCGCGGTTGTAGCGCGCGCCGTGGCAGACCTCGCACGGGACGTAGACGTCCGGCAGGAAGTTCATCTCGATCTTGATCGTGCCGTCGCCGGAGCACGCCTCGCAGCGCCCGCCCTTGACGTTGAAGGAGAAGCGGCCCTGGAGGTAGCCGCGCATCTTGGCCTCCGGGGTGGAGGCGAAGAGTCGCCGGATGTGGTCGAAGACGCCCGTGTACGTCGCCGGGTTGGAGCGCGGGGTGCGACCGATCGGCGACTGGTCGACGTGGATGACCTTGTCGACGTGCTCGAGGCCGGTGATCTTGGTGTGGCGACCCGGAACGGTGCGGGCGTTGTAGATCTGCTTGGCCAGCGACGTGTAGAGGATGTCGTTGACGAGGGTCGACTTGCCGGACCCGGAGACGCCGGTGACGGCGGTGAAGACGCCGAGCGGGAAGCTGACGTCGACGTCCTGCAGGTTGTGCTCGCGGGCGCCGTGGACCGTCAGCTCGCGACCGACGGTGCGCGGGCGGCGTACGGCCGGGACGGGGATCTCGCGGCGGCCGCTGAGGTACTGGCCGGTGATCGAGTCGGGGTGCGTGAGCAGGTCCTCGACCGAGCCGGAGTGCACGACCTGGCCGCCGTGCTCGCCGGCGCCCGGGCCGATGTCGACGACCCAGTCGGCGACCCGCACCGTGTCCTCGTCGTGCTCGACGACGATCAGGGTGTTGCCGAGGTCCTTGAGCCGGAGCAGGGTCTCGATCAGCCGGTGGTTGTCGCGCTGGTGGAGGCCGATCGAGGGCTCGTCGAGGACGTAGAGCACGCCGACGAGGCCGGCGCCGATCTGCGTCGCGAGCCGGATCCGCTGGGCCTCGCCGCCGGACAGCGAGCCGCTGGGCCGGTCGAGCGAGAGGTAGTCGAGACCGACGTCGAGCAGGAACCGCAGGCGCTCCTGGATCTCCTTGAGCACCCGCTCACCGATCTGGCGCTCACGGGCGGAGAGCTCGACGGTGCGGAGGTAATCGGCCGTCTCGTCGATCGACATCGCGCAGACCTCGGCGATGTTCTTGCCGCCCTGGTCCTTGGCGCCGAGGGTCACCGACACCGAGACCGGCCTGAGCCGGGTGCCCTGGCACGCGGGGCACGGGACCTCGCGCATGAAGCCCTCGAAGCGCTCGCGGCTCGTGTCGGACTCGGCCTCCTTGTGGCGACGCTCGACGTAGGGGCGGACGCCCTCGAACGCGGCGTAGTAGGCGCGCTCGCGGCCGTAGCGGTTGCGGGTGACGACGTGGACCTTCGTCTTGTGGCCCTCGAGCAGCGACGTGCGGGCGATCGGCGAGAGCTGGTCCCACGGCGTGTTGAGGTCGAAGCCGAGCTCCTCGCCGAGCGCGTTGACCAGGCGGAGGAAGTAGTCGGCGACGTGGGCGCCGCTCCACGGCGCGATCGCGCCCTCGCCGAGCGTGGCGCCGGTGTCGGGGATCACCAGCTCGGGGTCGACCTCCATCTTGGTGCCGAGGCCCGAGCACACCGTGCAGGCACCGAAGGGCGAGTTGAAGGAGAACGACCGGGGCTCGAGGTCGTCGGTGTCGATGGCGTGGTCGTTGGGGCACGACATCTTCTCCGAGAACTTCATCTCCCGGCCGGGGTCCTTGGCGTCGAGGTCGACGAAGTCGAAGACGACCAGCCCGCCGGCGAGCCCGAGCGCGGTCTCGACCGAGTCGGTGAGCCGGCGCTTGGAGGACTCCTTGACCGCGAGGCGGTCGATGACGACCTCGATCGTGTGCTTGAGCTTCTTGTCGAGCGTCGGCGGCTCGTCGAGGCCGTAGGTCTCGCCGTCGACGCGCGCCCGGCTGAAGCCCTGCTGCTGGAGCTGGCGGAACAGCTCGACGTACTCGCCCTTGCGTCCGCGGATCACGGGCGCGAGCACCTGGAAGCGGCGGCCCTCCTCGAGACCGAGGATCCGGTCGACGATCTGCTGCGGCGTCTGCCGCTCGATGGGGGCGCCGCAGGTCGGGCAGTGGGCGCGACCGGCGCGGGCGTAGAGCAGGCGGAGGTAGTCGTAGACCTCGGTGATCGTGCCGACCGTGGAGCGCGGGTTCTTCGAGGTCGACTTCTGGTCGATGCTGACCGCGGGGCTCAGGCCCTCGATGAAGTCGACGTCGGGCTTGTCCATCTGGCCGAGGAACTGGCGCGCGTACGCCGACAGGGACTCGACGTAGCGACGCTGGCCCTCGGCGAAGATCGTGTCGAAGGCGAGGCTGGACTTGCCCGACCCGGAGAGTCCGGTGAACACGATGAGGGAGTCGCGCGGGAGGTCGAGCGAGACGTCCTTCAGGTTGTGCTCACGGGCGCCCCGGATGATGAGCTGGTCGGCCACTGTGGTCCTCTGTCTGGTCCTTGACAACGAGCGTGGTGGAGTCGAACACATGTTCGTCTCGATGGCGCGCCGAGGTCAAGCCGACGCACCGAATCACCCTACGACCCCCCACCGACAGCGCACCCATCGTCCACCCGGCGGGGTGGTGGCGGGAAGTGGCACGATGGTCCCGTGACGCACGATGCGGGCCCCGCCCCCGACCTCGCCGACCTCCTCGCTGACGCCGACCAGGCACTCGTCCGCACCGTCGACGGCCTCCCGGACGAGGCGTACGCCGCAGCCGTCCCTCCTCCCCGACTGGTCGCGGGCCCACGTGGTCGCGCACCTCACGCTCAACGCAGAGGGACTGGCGGGCGTGCTCCACGGGGCGCACGTCGGCCAGCCGCAGCCGATGTACGCCTCGCAGGAGGCGCGCAACGTCGACATCGCCGAGCTCGCGACCGCCGCTCCGGCCGACCTGCGCGAACGGTTCCTGGCCTCGATCGGCCGCTTCGGCGAGGCGCTCGGCGCGATGGCCGAGGGCGACTGGGTCGGCCGGTTCGAGCGGGTGCCGGGTGCCGCCCCGGACCTCGCTCTCGTCAACCTGCCACTGATGCGCGTCCGCGAGGTGGAGATCCACCACGCCGACCTCGCCGCGGGTTACTCCGCCGTCGACTGGCCGGAGGCGTTCCGCGTCGTCCTGCTGGAGTCGATGACCAAGCGTCCCTACCCCGCGCCGTTCGAAGCGCGGCCCACCGACCTCGACCGCACCTGGCACTACGGCGAGGGCGGAGGGGGTGCGGGCGGACCGGTCGTGACCGGCACGTCGGCCGCCATCGGCTGGTGGCTCACCGGTCGCGGCAGCGGCGAGGGCCTCTCGTCCGACACAGGATCACTCCCGGAGGTGGAGTCATGGTGAACGAGTCCTACACAGGCGACGTGTCCCCCGGCGGCGACCCCGACGTCCGTACGCTCGGCTGCCTGACCCTCACCAAGGTCGCGGTCGACCCGGAGATGTCCAACAACTGCTACCTCCTGCACTGCGGCGAGACCGACGAGCTGGTCCTGATCGACGCCGCGGCCGAGCCCGAGCGCCTGCTGGAGCTCATCGGCGACCGCTCCCTCACCTCGATCGTCACCACCCACCAGCACTGGGACCACCACCGGGCGCTCGCCGCTGTGACGGCCGCGCATCCCGCGGCCACCGTCGTGGCCGGCGCCCCGGACGCCGACGCGATCGAGGAGCAGACCGGCGTCACCGTCGACCGGCGCGTGGGCGAGGGCGACAAGGTCGCGGTCGGCACCTGCGACCTCACGGTCATCCCGATCGCCGGCCACACGCCCGGCTCCATCGTCCTGCTCCTCGACGACCGCAGCGCCTCCCCCGAGCCGCACCTCTTCACCGGCGACTCGCTCTTCCCCGGCGGTGTCGGTGCGACCCGCGGCGACGCCGAGGCGTTCGTCCAGCTGATCGGGGACGTCGAGACCAGGATCTTCGGCCGGCTCCCCGACGAGACGTGGTTCTACCCCGGCCACGGCGGCGACGGCGTGCTCGGCGACGAGCGGCCGCACCTCGAGGAGTGGCGCGAGCGCGGCTGGTAGGTCTCGATACACCGCGCTCGTCCCTCGCGCGGCACTCGACCACCGAGGAATGCGCACCGCGCTCGTCCCTCGCGCGGCACTCGACCACCGAGGAATGCGCACCTCGCTCGTCCCTCGCTCGGCACTCGATCACCGGAAATCACACGCTCCGTGGCACGCTTGACGGCATGAGCACACGCGAGCTGACCCTGGCCGACTTCGAGCAGACCGTGAGCGGCGAGGGCATCGTCCTCGTCGACTTCTGGGCTGCCTGGTGCGGACCGTGCCGCCAGTTCGCGCCGATCTTCGAGAAGGCGGCGGAGGACAACCCCGACATCGTCTTCGGCAAGGTCGACACCGAGGCCGAGCAGCAGCTCAGCCAGATGGCGGCCATCACCTCGATCCCGACCCTGATGCTCTTCCGCGACGGCGTCCTGCTCTTCAACCAGGCCGGCGCGCTGCCGCCGCAGGCGCTCGAGGGAGTCATCACCCAGGCCCGCGAGCTCGACATGGAGGCCGTACGCCAGGAGCAGGAGGCCGCCGCCAACGGTCCGCAGGACGAGGTCGCCCTCGACGACTTCGCCGCGGCGCACAGCCAGGGCGCGTACGTCGTCGACGTCCGCGAGGCGGACGAGGTGGCAGGTGGGCGCGTGCCCGGCGCCGTCCACATCCCGATGAACGACATCCCCGCGCGCGCCGCCGAGCTGCCGAAGGACGCCCCGTTCTTCGTGATCTGCGCCGTCGGCAGCCGGAGCCGCCAGGTGGTCGACCACCTGCGGGCCCAGGGGCTCAACGCCCTCAACGTCGCCGGCGGCACCCACGGCTGGGCGCAGCGCGGCTGGCCGCTCGAGAGCTGACCGGTCCAGTCCGGGTCAGAGCATCCGGCGCAGGATCGCCGGACGCAGGTTGCTCACCAGGTGCGCCGCCAGCGCCACGAAGAAGGCGACGTGCGCGCCGATGTGGAGCGGCAGCCAGGTGTCGTCGCCCGTGCCGACGAGCAGGATCCCCGACATCGGCACCAGGACCAGCAGGAGCATGAGCGCACGCTCGGTCCAGCTGGAGGCGCGACGCTGCCCCGCGGACAGGTGCTCGGACCACGGCGGGAGCCCCGCGACCCTGCGGACGAGCGGCCGGAGCACGCCCAGGGCCAGCACGGTCAGCCCGAGGAGCAGGTGCACCTCCGCGAGGTCGAAGCCGCCGCCGACCAGGTCGTAGTCGTCGGCGCGCGCCTCGCACCGGTCCTCGAGCCGGTCGAGCCGGTCCTCGAAGGCGTCGCTGGTGTCGCCGCCGCTGCGCTCCTCGCCCGGCGGATCGCAGTCCTCGTCGAGGTCGAGGTTGTAGCCGACGGCGAACTGGGCGGCCACCGCGACGACCGTCAGCCAGTGCAGCACCTTCTGCGATCCGCGGTAGCCGCGGACGGCTCCGGGCGCATCGGCGGCGACTGACCTCGTGGGCATGGCCGCGATCGTGCCAGAGGTGCGGGACGGGCCGAACCGCCCACCGGGCTGGGATAACCTCGGCGCGTGCTCATCTCCGACTCCCAGAAGGTCCTCTTCGTCCACGTGCCCGAAGACGGGCGGCGTCTCGGTCGAGGACACGGTCAAGGAGGCCTGCCCCGACGCGCGCAAGGTGAGCAAGAAGATCGGACGCCACGCGACGCTCGGCAAGATCCTCCGCAACGAGCCGCAGGTGCTCGACTACTGGACCTTCGGCTTCGTCCGCAACCCGTGGGCGCGGATGGTGTCGTGGTACTCGATGATCTCCGCGTGGGACCGGCGCCACGGACCCGCCAGCGGCAAGCCGCAGGACGTCCGCCACGGCTCGATGCGCGACGGCAACGAGATGTGGCGTGCGGCGGCGGCGTACTCCGGCTTCGACGAGTTCGTGATGCGCGGCACCGAGGAGCTGCCCCGGGTCGGCGCCCCGCAGATCACCTACCTCCGGGCGCCGAAGTTCGAGCGCGAGGTCGACTTCATCGGGCGTACGGAGAACTTCGTCGCCGACCTCCAGCGCGTGCAGGTGCAGCTCGGCCTCGAGCCGTCCACGCCGGTGCACAAGAACAAGTCCAAGCACGGCACGTACCACGACTACTACACCGACGAGACGCGCCAGCGCATCGCCGAGGTCTACGCCGAGGACATCGACCTCTTCGGCTACACCTACTGAGAGCTACTGGGGCCGCTTCGCCAGCCGCGTCCCGCGCGCGCCCGACCACTCGCCGGTGGCGGCGAGCCGCCGCCACACGTCGTACTCCGGCGCGAACCACGCCTCGAGCCGCTGGCGCGTGCCCGCGGTGAGCTCGCCCCGCTCTGCGCCGGAGACGTTGCGACGCTCGAACTCCAGCGGCTCGCCGACCCGCTCGACGAACCACGCCGACCACACGTCCGGCCGGTCGACGCTGAAGATGCGGTCCACCGCGACGGCTCCCCGCGCGCGGATGAACCTCGCCGGTCGGCCCGCAGGGATCGGCGAGCCCTCGTCGCCCGCGACGTAGCGCAGCGCGAACTCCTCGAACGTGAGGTCGGCCGTCGACTGGCGGCTGTCCTCGCGGGCGCGGTAGCGCCACCACGACTCCAGCCACTCGATCGGCTCGCGGAACATCGTCACCAGCTCGTACGAGTCGCGCGGGTGGCCCTGCGCGGCGAGGTCGTCGACCCGCGTGTGGACGAAGCCACGGGCCGGCAGGTGCTTCTGGGCCGGAGGCGAGCCGACCACCTCGGTGGCGTACGGCGTCAGCGTCCGCTCCAGCGACGTGCTCGCGGTCTTCGGCAGGGCGAGGAGCACGAAGTCCCGGCCGGGGCCGAGCCCCAGGAACGTCATCACCCGCCGATCATCCCCCATCGGCGATCATCGGCTCTGCCTGCCACGCGTGCGTGGGTTAGCCTCGCGCCGTGCTGATCTCCGACGCCCGGCGCGCGCTCTTCGTGCACGTGCCCAAGACCGGCGGCGTGTCGGTCGGCGTCGCCTTCGAGCGCTGCTGTCCCGACGCACGGACCAAGGCCCCCGGCGTCACGCCGCCGCTCGGCCGGCACGCGCCGTACGCCCGCATCCTGCGCGCCGAGCCGCAGACGGCCGACTACTGGTCGTTCGCGTTCGTCCGCAACCCGTGGGCGCGGATGGTGTCGTGGTGGTCGATGATCGAGGACTGGGACCGCGAGTGGGGTCCGTCGAGCGGGAAGCCGCAGGGCGAGGCCGCGGTGAAGATGCGCGGCAACGACATGTGGCGGGCAGCGGCGGCGTACTCCGGCTTCGAGGAGTTCGTGCTGCGCGGCACCGACGAGCTGCCCCGCGTCGGCCGGCCACAGGTCGACTACCTCCGCGCGCCGGACCGCGAGGTCGACTTCGTCGGCCGCACCGAGCGCTTCGCCGACGACCTGCAGGAGGTGGAGCGACGCCTCGGCGGCGAGCCCACCCGCGTGCCGCACCGCAACAAGTCGCCGCACGGCAGCTATCGCGACTACTACTCCGACGCCGCCCGCGACAAGGTCGCCGACGTGTACGCCGCCGACCTCGAGGCCTTCGGCTACACGTTCTAGCTCCGACGACCCCGGACGTACGAACACCGAGGCAGGCGGCTGCCTGACCCGGTGTCCGGTGTCCTTGCGGTCGAGCTGGTGTCAGCTCAGCCCGCGCGGTACTGGTTCCAGGCGTCGCTCATCCGAGCGGCCTGGCCGGCGGTGAACTGGTACATGCAGGAGTCCTGCGTGTAGTCCATGAAGTTGTGGATCGGGTCCGTGCCGGCGGCCTTCGTGCACGAGTCGGTGCTGTCGGGCGGGCAGTTGAACTGCGGTCCGGCCTCGGCAGGCGTGTCGGCCACCTGGTCGCCCTTGCCGTTGCAGCCGCCCTGGAACGTGTGGTAGAGCGCGAGCCAGTGGCCGACCTCGTGGGTCAGCGTGTCGCCCTCGGAGTAGATGCCCGTGTTGCCACCCGGCATCGACTGGTCGAGGATCACGACTCCGTCGTTGGTGCTGAGCCGCTTGGTCGGGAACGTCGCCCAGCCCAGCAGGTCGTCACCGATGTCGGCCGTCCAGATGTTGAGGGTGTTCTTGCCACCCCTGCGGGTCGCCGCCTTCATCTGCGTCTCGACCGGGCCGGGGACCACGGCGTACCAGGCGTCGTTGTAGGAGAAGTCGATGCCCTGGAGCGCGAAGGAGAACGGCGTCCCCGCCGAGCCCTGGGTCAGGGAACCTGCGGCGTAGGAGTTGTTGAGCACGTTGAGCTGGGCGTTGACCATGGACGTCATCGTGTCCTCGGTGGCCGAGCCGTTGTTCGCCTCGTTGGCGGGAAGGACGACGTGGAAGTACGTCGGGACGGAGATGGAGCCCGCCGCCGGCGTCGCGGCGTCGTCGAGCTTCCTGTACTGGTCGCCGCTGCCCGAGTAGGGCGCGGGCTCGGCCTTCTTCGAGCCCTTGCGCACGCGCGCGTTCGCGGCGGCGTCGGCGTGTCCGTCGGCGCAGGCGGCCGCCCGCGGCGACAGCGCCAGCGCGGTGGCGGGGACGGCGGCGGTCGCGGAGAGGGTCGTGGCGACGAGCGCCATCGAGCCGGCCAGCACGAGGCCACGAAGGGGGCGGGAGTGTCGCATCCGAGAAGCACCTGTCTGTAGGGGTGTGGGAACGGAGAAACCTAACCGCTCGGTCGGTAAGACGGATAGACCCTGGGGGCTGTCGCTGGACACCCTCTTCCCATGACCGTCCACGGCTGCAAGATTTCCGGTCGTGGACGCACTCGACACCTGGACCCGCTCCGAGCACACCTCCGACGTCGACGGGAGTGCGACGACCCACCCGGTCTGGCGCAAGGGGTCCGGTCCCGGCGTCATCGTGATCCACGAGATCCCGGGCCTGACCACCGGTGTGATCGGGTTCGGCGAGGAGCTGGTCGACGCCGGATACACGGTGCTGCTGCCGCACCTCTTCGGCCCGGCCGGCAGACCGTTCAGCAACCTCGACGTCGCGCGCACGATGCCGAAGATCTGCGTGAGCCGGGAGTTCACCAAGCTCGCGACCGGCGTCACGACCCCCGTCGCCGGATGGCTCCGGTCGCTGGCCCGCGACCTGCACGCCGAGCTCGGCGGACCCGGCGTGGGCGCCCTGGGGATGTGCTTCACCGGCGGCTTCGCGCTCGCGATGATGGTCGACGACTCCACCGTCGCCCCGGTGCTCTGCCAGCCCAGCGCGCCGTTCGTGCCCTTCCCCGGTCGCGGCGCCGACCTCAACCTCTCGCCCGCCGACGCGGAGGTCGTACGTCGTCGGGCGGGCGAGGGCTGCGCCGTCCTGGGCATCCGCTACGCCTCCGACCCGCTCCCCGGCACCCGCTTCGACACCCTGACGACGCTCATCGGCGACGCCTTCATCCGGGTCGACCTCGAGGGCAAGGGCCACTCGACCGTCACCGAGCACCGATCCCAGCGCGCCGTCGACGCGGTGCTGGAGTTCTTCCGAGAGCGCCTGGCTCCGGCGGTCGAGTAGGCCGCGGAATGGACGCGCGCATCGTGACCTCCTCGCTGGTTCGAGGTGCGAGCAGAGCGGCCCTCGAATCCCCGCCGATGAACTTCCACTCCTACGAGTGGAACTTCAGGCACTCGTACGCCGCTTCACGCTCAGCCCCGGATGAACTTCCACTCGCTCGAGTGGAAATCCATCAGGCCTCCGGTCGACGTCCCGAAGGTCAGCCCTCGTCGTTGATGTCCACCGGCGGGAGGCCGGGGCGATGTGGGTCCGGACCCGGCCGTCACGGCACAAGCGCGCTGGGTCCGTGCTCGCCCCGAACCGCAGCGGCCACGCGCGAGTCGTACGCGACGAGTCCCGTGGCCGGGTAGCTCATCGGCTCGCCGATCAGCCGTCCAGCGAGGCGATCAGCCGTCGGACCGTGCCGAGCGCGCCGTGTGACGTGGCGGGCGCGGTGTCGCGGTAGTAGGTCCAGCCGCTGATGGCGGGCGCGAGCGCGAAGCCGCGTGCCCGGCGGTACGCCGCCTCGTCGAGGCCGACCTCCGCACGGTAGAGGTCGGCGGCCGACTCCGGGAGGTAGCCCCACATCGCGTTGAGCTCGATGGCGGGGTCGCCACGACCGGCCGCGCCCCAGTCGATCACCGCCGCGAGCCGGCCGTCGCGGACGAGGAGGTTGCCCTCGTGGAGGTCACCGTGGAACCAGCACGGCTCGCCGTCGTACGTCGGCGCGGCGAGCGCGTCGGCCCACACCGCCAGCACGGCATCGCGCGAGACCTCCGACTCGTCGGCCTTCGCGGTCCACTCGCGTACCCAGTCGTCGAGCGCCGCCAGTGGTGCGCCGCGCCCCTCGGTCTTCACCGGACCGCCCATCCCCGGAACCGCACGGCAGGACCGGACGAACGCGGCCACGGACACGGCCCACTCCTCGGGGTCGAAGGTCGCCTCGGTGGGGTTCTCCCCCTCGATCCACGGGACGACCGTCCAGGGGAACGGGTAGCCCTCGCCCGGCTCGCCGAGCGCGACGGGCGACGGGATCGGCAGCGGCAGGTGGGGAGCCAGGCGCGGCAGCCAGGTGTGCTCGTGCCGCGCGGAGTCGGCGGCCCAGTGGATCCGCGGCAGGCGCACCAGCAGGTCGTCGCCGAGCCGGAAGAGCTGGTTGTCGGTGCCGATCGGCGGAAGTCGCCGCACCGCCAGGCCGGACCAGTCGGGCAGCTGTGCGGCCAGCAGCCGGCGTACGGTCTCGTCGTCGATCGCGATCTCGTCTGCGTGCATCCCAGTCATCGGACAGGACCCTAGTACTGGCCAGTAGATTGGGTCAGGTGAGTTTTCTGAGCCGCCAGAGCATCGTCGCCGCCCTGACCGCCAACGCCCTCCGGCCGCCGCGCAACCAGCGGGCGGGAGTCCCGGCCTTCGCCGCCGGCTGGCTGTTCAGCGAGACCGCGCCCCAGATGCTCGCGCTCACCGCGCTCGACATCGCCACGCACCTGACCAGGGGCCGGCGCACGGGCGTACGCGCCAAGGCGGGACTCGCGCTGGCCGGCGCGAGCGCGCTCGGCCTGGCCCACATGGTCCGGCAGAGCCGGCAGTCCAGGGACGGCTTCGAGGACGCGCTCGTCGAGGGACTGGGCGTCGACTACGTCGAGCAGCTCGACGAGGTGCCGACGCCCGCCGACCTGGCGACGCCGTGGCGCAGGATGGCGCGGCCCTTCAGCTTCGCCGACGACGGCGTCCGGGTGATCAGCAACCTGCCCTACTCCGAGGCCGGCAAGCGCGGCCACCTCGACCTCTACCTCCCGGCCGGCGAGGACACGATCAAGGACGCGCCCGTCCTGCTCCAGATCCACGGCGGCGCATGGACGGTCGGGGAGAAGGAGCACCAGGGCCGGCCGCTGATGAACCAGATGGCCGCCAAGGGCTGGATCTGCGTGGCGATCAACTACCGCCTCTCGCCCCGCGACGCCTGGCCCGCGCACATCGTCGACGTCAAGCGCGCGATCGCCTGGATCAAGGACAACATCGCCGACTACGGCGGCGACCCCGACTACCTCGCCGTCACGGGCGGCTCCGCCGGCGGGCACCTGACCGCACTGGCGGCGCTCACCGCGGGAGACCGGGAGTTCCAGCCCGGCTTCGAGGACGCCGACACCAGCGTCCAGGCGGCCGTGCCGTTCTACGGCATCTACGACTTCGCCGGCTCGACCGGGCTCACCAACGCGATCGGGATGCGCGACGCCTTCCTCGGCCCGCGCGTCATGCAGACGACCTGGCAGGACGCGCCCGACGTCTACGAGGCGGCGTCCCCGATCCTGCGGATCACACCGGACGCCCCGGACTTCTTCGTCATCCACGGCGAGCTCGACACCCTCGTCGCGGTCGACCAGGCCCGCCTCTTCGTCGCCGAGCTGCGGCGGACGTCGACGAAGTCAGTCGTCTACGCCGAGCTGCCCGGCACCCAGCACGCCTTCGACGTCTTCCACTCGATCCGCAGCGCGTACGCCGTCCGCGCGGTCGACCGCTACCTCACCTGGCACTGGAACACCTGGCGCCACGGCCTCGAGGCCGACAGCGGCGTCGACCCGGACGAGATCTCGGGAGACCGCACCGCCTGACGGTTCGGGCGCCGGGTCGGCCAGCAGCGCCAGCGACGTACCCCCTGCGGCCCTCGTGATCCGCCTGCCGGACCACAGGCACCGCACTGACGCGGACCCACCCGCCGCAACTAGGCTCGCGCCGTGATGCCCGCAGACCTGCTCGAGCACGCCCGTGCGGCCAAGGGCTTCATGCCGGAGGACGAGGGCGAGCTGCTGCACGCGTGGGCGCGTGAACGTCTCCCCCACGGCCCGGCCCTCGAGGTCGGCACCTACTGCGGCAAGTCGGCGATCTGGCTCGGGGCGGCAGCGCGCGAGGTCGGTGGGACGGTCGTCACCGTGGACCACCACCGGGGGTCGGAGGAGAACCAGGCGGGCTGGGAGCACCACGACAGCAGCCTCGTCGACGACGACCTCGGCGTGATGGACACCCTGCCGACCTTCCGCCGCACCATCAGGAACGCCGGGCTGGAGGACCAGGTCGTCGCCGTCGTCGGGCGCTCGGAGACGGTGAGCCGCTGGTGGCGTACGCCGCTGTCACTGCTCTTCATCGACGGTGGGCACGGTGTCGAGCCGGCCCGCGCCGACTTCCGCGGCTGGCCGCAGTGGGTGGCGGCGGACGGCGTGCTGGTCATCCACGACGTGTTCCCCGACCCGGCCGACGGCGGTCGGCCGCCGTACGAGGACATCTACCTCCCGGCGCTGTCCAGCGGCGCCTTCACCGAGGTGGACGTCGTCGGCTCGATGCGGGTGCTACGCCGTACGTCGGGCGAGGCCGGCGACCCGCTCGTCTGAGGGGCACCCGCACTCCAGGGCGACCGCGGCGAAGTCCGGCGCGAGGGTCGTGCCGCGCATGATGTCGGCCCCGGCGGTGGTGTCGGACAGGGCGTCGACCGCGAGGATGACGGCCGCGGCGGTGTACGTCGTCTGCTCGGCCGGCCAGTTGACCTTGTCCGGCCAGACGTAGCCGGTCCAGTAGGACCCGTCGTCGTGCCGCAGGTGCTGCATGTCGGCGAGCAGCCGGAGCGCCCGGTCACGGTCGCCGATCGCCTCGAGCGCCAGCACCAGCTCGCAGGTCTCCGCGCCGGTGACCCACGGGTTGGCCGAGACGCACCGGATGCCCAGACCGGGCTCGACGAACGTGTCCCACCGCTCCGCGATCATCGCGTGGGCCGCGTCACCGCGGACGGCGCCGCCGAGGACGGGGTAGTACCAGTCCATCGAGAAGGTCGACTTGTCCAGGAAGAGGTCGGGGTGCTCGCGCAGCGCGTGGCCCAGCCGTCCGCCGGCCAGCTCCCACTCGACCTGCGGCTCCCCCACCAGCTCGGCCAGCGCCACACCGGCGCGGAGCGAGTGGTGGATGCTCGACGAGCCGGCCAGCAGCGCCTCCTCGTTGAGGGTCGCCGGGGCGCCGTCGTGCCACTCCTGCGACCACGCGATGCCGCCGAACGACAGCTGCAGGGACACGACGTGGTCGAGCGCGCGCCGCACCGTCGGCCACATCAGGCGTACGAACGCCTCGTCCTGCGTGACCAGCCAGTGGTGCCACGTGGCGACCGCGACGTACGCGGTCATGTTGGACTCGCCGGAGTGGTCCTCGACCTCGCCGGCCACGATCTTCATCGGCCAGGAGCCGTCGGCCCGCTGGGTGCCGCGCACCCAGGCGAACGCGCGCTCCGCGGCCTCGCGCCGGCCGCCGACGAGCAGCCCCATCGCGGACTCGAGGTGGTTCCAGACGTCGGTGTGCTCGCCCCGCGACCACGGGATCGCCCCGGACGGCTCCTGCACGGCCTCGATCGTGGCGGCCGTCTGCTCGACCTGCGCGCGCGTCAGGATGCCGTCGAGCGAGGGGACGCCGCTCATCCGGCCGTTGCGGGCTTGCGGAAGTAGAGCACCAGGCTCTTGCCGATGAGCGGGTCGAGGACCTTCCCGACCAGCTGAAGCGAGCGCGGGTTCTCCATGATCTCCCGGACCAGGAGCTTGTGGTACGCCTGGGCGAGCGGGTGGTCGTCGTTGGTCACGCCGACCGCACACTTGATCCACCAGTAGGGCGCGTGGAGGCCGTGGGCGTAGCCCTTGCCGGTGAAGACCATCGCGTCGCCGGGCGTGCCGTCGTTGGCGCGACCGGCCTTGGTGACCTTGTCGACGAGCTCCTCGACCGTGTAGATCCGGACGTGGCCCCCCTCGGCGTTGTGGTAGTCGTCGGAGAGCTTCCAGTTGATCACCTCGGGCAGCCACCGCGGCACCGACACCGCGAGCGTGCCGCCCGGCCGGAGCACGCGTACGAGCTCCTTGATCGCCTCGACGTCGGCGTGGATGTGCTCGAGCACCTCGGCTGCCACGATGCGGTCGAACTCGCCGTCGGCGAACGGCAGCGCGAGCGCGTCGCCCTCCTTGACGTCGGCCTCGGCGCCCGCGGGCACCTCCCCCGCGTCGCGCATCGCGGCGAACCACTCCCGCACGGTCGCGAGCTCGTCGGCGTCCCGGTCGAACGCGATGACGTCGGCGCCGCGCTTGTACATCTCGAACGCATGCCGGCCGGCCCCGCAGCCCATGTCGAGCACGCGGTCGCCCGGGCGCAGCCCGAGCCGGTCGAAGTCAACGGTCAGCACGGTGGCTCCCCTCCTGCTCGCCCCGCTCGTTCTCGAACGCGGCGATCGTCTCCTCGTAGGCGGCGGCGGTGGCCTCGGCCACGGCGCGCCAGCTGAACAGCTCCTGCACGCGCGCCCGGCCGGCCGCGCCCATCGCCGTACGTCGCTCGGGGTCGTCGAGCAGCGCGGCGATCGCCGACGTCAGCTCGCCGACGTCGCCGGGAGTCACCAGATCGGCGCAGACGCCGTCCTCCCCCACGACCTCCGGGATGGCACCCGCTCGCGACACCACGAGCGGCGTGGCGCACGCCATCAGCTCGGCGGTGGGCAGCGAGAAGCCCTCGTAGAGGGACGGCACGCACGCGAGCTCGGCGGAACCCATCACCTCGACGAGCTCCTGGTCGCTGACCCCGCTCACGAAGCTCACCAGGTCGCCGATGCCGAGGTCGTCGATCAGCCGCTCGGTGCGACCGCCGGGCTCGGGCCGGGTGACCAGCACCAGCGAGACGTCGCGCTCGACGCTCAGCTTCGCGAAGGCCTCGAGCAGGGTGGCGATGCCCTTCATCGGCGCGTCCGCGCTCGCCATCGCCAGGATCCGGCCGGGCACGCGAGGTGCGGTCGGCGGCACGAAGACGTCGTCGACGCCGAGCAGGATCGTCTGCATCCGGGCCGGGTCGACGCCGAAGTCGCGCGCGATGTCGCGCCGCGACGAGTCGGACGGGGTGAGCACCTTGCGCAGTCGCTTGGCGACCCTGGTCTGCATCCGCAGGAAGCCGTACCACCGGCGCAGCGTCAGCCGCTTGCGCCAGGTGGGCGCGGTCTGGAGGTCGATCTGCCGGTCCATCGTGATCGGGTGGTGGATCGTCGCGATCACCGGCAGCCCGAGGGCCTCCAGCTCCAGGATCCCGGTGCCGAGCACCTGGTTGTCGTGGGCGATGTCGAAGTCGCCGGCGCGCTCCCGCATCAGTCGCGCGATCCGCGAGCTGAAGGTCTTCGGCTCGGGGAAGCCGGCCGTGCACATGGTGAGGAACTCCTCGACGTCGATCAGGTCGCGGAACTCCCGCAGGTGCGGCACCCGGAACGGGTCGGGCTCGCGGTAGAGGTCGAGGCTGGGCACCTCGGTCAGCCGGACACCCTCGTCGAGCTCGGGGTAGGGCTGGCCGGAGAAGACCTCGACGTCGTGCCCGAGGCGGACCAGCTCGCGACTGAGGTGACGGACGTAGACGCCCTGGCCGCCGCAGTGCGGCTTGCTCCGGTAGGACAGCAGGGCGATGCGCACGGGGTCATTATGCCTACTGACCGGTAGCGCCCCGCGCGCTCACCCCTCGCTGGGCTCAGCCCTCGCTCGAGTGGCCGGGGAAGACGTGGGCCGACGGATCGATCGTCACGGCCGCGTTGTTCACCGCCGTCGCGGCCTCGCCGAACCCGACCGCGATCAGCCGGACCTTGCCCGGGTAGTCGGTGATGTCGCCGGCCGCGAAGACCCGCGGCAGGTTGGTCCTCATCGCGGAGTCGACGACGACGTGCCGCTTGGAGGTGACCAGCCCCCACTGCTGGATGGCGCCGAGGTCGGCGATGAAGCCGAGCGCGGCGACGAGCGCCTGCGCCGTGACCGACGCGCGGCTCCTGGCCGTCGACGCTGATCTCGACCTCCTCGAGGTGGGCGTCGCCGCGCAGCTCGGTGACCTGGGCGTTGGTGACGATCTCGACGGTCGACTCCTTGACCGCCGCGACCGTCCGCTCGTGGGCGCGGAACGCGTCGCGCCGGTGCACGAGGGTCACCGACGCGGCGATCGGCTCGAGGTGCTGCGCCCAGTCGAAGGCGCTGTCGCCCCCGCCGACGATGACGACGTCCTTGCCGGCGTACGGCGCGAAGCTGGGCACGAAGAACTCCATGCCGCGACCCACCCAGCCCTCGCCGGCCGGCAGCGGCCGCGGGCTGAACTTGCCGATCCCCGAGGTGATCAGCACGGCACCCGCGGTGACCCGCGTGCCCTCGTCGAGGGTGACCACGACGTGGTCCTCACTGTGCTCGAGCGTGGTGGCGGTCCGGTCGAGGAGGTACGTCGGGCTGGCTGTGGCCGCCTGCTCGACGAGCCCCTCGACGAGGTCACGACCCTTGACGCTGGGGAAGCCGGCGACGTCGAGGATCGCCTTCTCGGGGTACATCGCGGTGATCTGGCCGCCCAGCTCGGGCAGGGAGTCGACGACCGCGACGCTCATCCCCCGGAAGCCGGCGTAGTAGGCGGAGTAGAGACCGGTCGGGCCGGCTCCGATGATCAGCAGGTCCGTCGTCACGTCGGTCCACGCCGCGATCCTTCCGTCCGGGGGGTGCGCCCACAAGGGTGGTGCCGCTGGGGCCAGTGGCTCAGAGCGCATCGAGCTCGTCGACCAGCCAGTCGCCGTCGACGTGGCGCAGCGTCACGAGGACGCGGTCGAGGTCGAGGGTGGGCGCGTCGAGGTCGTCGCCGGACGTGCTCTGGTTGACGAACACCAGCACCCGGGCGTACGACGCGGACGCCGTCACCAGTGCGGTGTCGACGACCTCGGCCGTGGCGACGGTGTGGTCGCGCCGGCTGCTGGTGCCGACGCCGGCCATCGTGCGGTCGTAGCGCCGCTGCATCTCGCGGGTCATCAGTGTCCGCGCCGCAGCGCGGTCGTCGCCGAGCGTGTCCCACGAGTAGCTGTAGGCCGTCGCCGCCGCCTTCGCTGCTGCGTCGCGGGCGGCGGACTTGACCTCCGCCGAGGCGATGGACGCCTCGGACGACTCGGCCGTGCTCACCGCCGGTGCCGCCCCACCCTGGCCACGGACCAGCCAGACGAGGACGACCGCGGCGAGCAGGACGAGGACGGCGAGGACCCGGGCGGTCAGCCGCTGCGTCGCGGTCACCGGACGAACTCCAGGTTGCTGGTGAGCCACCGGTCGCCCTCGCGGACGAGGGAGAGGCGCAGCCGGTAGTAGCGGACCTGGCCCTCGCTGCCGGTCTTCGAGTTGGTGACGGTGCTGTTGGCCGCGATGAGCACGTCGCCCGCGTCGTCGGTGAAGCCGCCGACGCCGAGCGCGACCACCTCGGCGGTCGAGGTCGCCTCGGTCCGGACGGCCTCGCTCGTGAGCATCTCGCGCTGCGACTCGTACTGCTCCTTGAAGCTGCCGGTCGCCCCGGCGAGGACGGCGTCGACGAGCGGGTCCATGTCCTCGTGGTCGACGGTCAGGAAGGCCAGCGCCTCGGCGCGCGCAGCGGCGGCGATCTCGTGGTGGGTCTCGGTGAGGTCCTCGTCGACGGAGTCGCGCGAGGTGACGAGCACCCCGATGCCGACGAGGAGGCCGACGAGCACGAGCGCGAGCGCGCCGATCAGCCACCTGCCGCCGCGCGTGTCCACGCGGCGAACCTAGCCCAGCCGGCCATCCCCACGCCGCTCATCCGCATGCCTAGACTCCGAGATCGTGAACCAACGTCTGGGCGGCTGCTGGGCACGCACCCCTCCGCGATGCTCCTCGGCGCCCAGCTGCTGCAGGTGCTCCTCTGGCCGTTCCTCGCCGACTCGGTGGTGGGCCGGGCGGGACTCGGCGGGATCGGCATGCTGGCGGTGGCGGCCGCCGTCTTCGCAGTGCGGCGTACTCCCGTGGCGAGCCGCGTCATCCTGTTCCTCGGGGCCCCGGCGATGGTGCTGACGCTGGTCGAGCCCGTCTTCCCCGACAACGATGCGATCGTGCTCGCATCCGGCGTGCTGCACGCCCCGTTCTACTTCTACGTCTCCTACGCGATGCTGCGGTACCTGCTGCACGACGACAAGGTGACCACCGACGAGTACTTCGCCACCGGTGCGGCGTTCACGGTCGTCGCCTGGGGGTTCGCCTACGTCTTCTCGGCCGTGCAGGTCATCTGGCCGGGCTCGTTCTCCAACGCGGACGGATTCGAGCACTCGTGGTTCGAGCTGCTCTACCTGTCCTTCTCCATCCTGACCAGTGTCGGGCTGTCCGACATCGTCGCCGTCGGGGCGCAGGCGAGGTCGGTGGTGATGGTCGAGATGATGACCGGCGTGTTCTACATCGCCATGGTCGTGGCGCGGATGGTCGGGCTGACCATCCTGCGGCGCCGCTGATGGTGCCGCGTCGGGCTTCCCAGCCGTCGGGCCGGTCCCGCTTCGGCAGCCGGGACACCACCAGCCGGTAGGACTCCTCCACCGCCTCGACGAGCTCGTCGTCGGGGATGGCGCCGCGCAGCACGAGGTCGCTCCACCCCGACCGCGTCGGCACCGAGGAACGCGAAGATCTTGCCGCGCTCACCCGGGCCGACCTTGAAACCGGTGCTCGTGCCTGGTCGCTCCCCCGCCCGACTCAGTCGTCGGAGTCCTCGTCCTCCTCGTCGTCGAGCAGGCCCTCTCGCTCGGCAGCCTTCACGATGCGGCGGACGTTGTCGATGGCGCCGCAGTCGGCGTCGAGCTGCTGGTTGCGCTCGGTGGCGAAGGCCAGGCCGAGGTCGGCTCGCACCTGCTCGCCGACGTCCTCGCGGGCCGGGTTGAGGATGGTGAGCTCCTCCTCGGTGAGGTGGTGGTTGAGCGCCTTGGCCAGCTCCTCGACCGCGTCGTCGAAGGCCTGGGTGTCGGTGCCCTTGAGCTCGAGCACCGCGAGCATCGCCTCGTGGCCCTCGGCGTGCTCCTCCTCGCCGTGCTCGGCCTCGTGCTCGGTGATCGCGTCCTTGCGCTGGAGCTTGGGGTAGACGTGCTTCTCCTCGGCCTCGGCGTGCGCCACGTGGAGGGCGGCGAGCGCCTTGCGTACGCCGTCGCGGTCCGAGGTGCTGTCGCGCAGGTCGCGCAGCAGGGCCTCGAAGCGGCGGTGGTCCTCGAGGATCAGGTCGATGACGTCGCCGGAGACCGGGCGACCGAGGTCGATGGGAGTGCTCATGCGCACGACGCTAGCGACCGCCGGTGACCGTGACACTCCTCATCCATCCCGATGGGTGGGTCGTGCCTACGATGGTGCGGTGCCAGGCATCGAGGTGTGGAGCCAGTTCGACCACGACCCGCGCGTCCCCGCGAACACGACGATGCGCGCGTCCGACCGTGACCGCGCCGTCATCGAGACCGTGCTGGCCGACGCCTTCGCCGAGGGGCGCATCACGCGCACCGAGTACGACGAGCGCGCCGAGGCCGCGATGACGAGCCGCACGCTCGGCGACCTCCTGCCGCTCGTCGACGACCTCCCCGTCGCCCGCGCGCCGCAGTCGAGTCCCAGCGACCTCCACCAGCAGGCCGTCCGCAAGTGGGAGAGCGACCGCCGCGAGGCCCTGATGGGGTTCGTCGGGCTCTCGGTGCTGCTCTGGACGATCTGGGCCGCGACGATGTTCGGCGGGTTTCCCTGGCCGCTGTTCCCGATGGGCTTCGCGCTGATGAACCTCGTGCGCGTCGTCGTGAACAAGCGCGACATCATCGAGGAGCACGCCAAGCGCCTCGAGAAGAAGGAGCGCAAGGAGCTCAAGCGGCGCGAGGACGGCCTCTAGGACCTCGTCACTTCGTCGCCGGCGCGCCGCTTCGCTCGCTCGCAGCTCTCGCTCGCGGTGACGGCCTGAGCGCACATGCCGCACCCCCGCCAGCACCGCACAGTCGAGCGGCTGAGCGGACAGCGGCCTCTGTTCACTCGAGCGTGACGAACTGCGCTGCTTCGTCACCGGCGCTCACTTCGTCGCTTCCATCATCTGGCGGAGCTCCTTCTTGAGGTCGGAGATCTCGTCGCGGAGGCGGGCGGCCACCTCGAACTGGAGGTCGGCGGCGGCCTGCTTCATCTGGTCGGTGAGGCCCTGGATGAGCTCGGCGAGGTCGGCCGACGGGATCCCGGCGGTGTCGGGCTGGTCGTGGTGGATCCGCGACAGCGCGGGCGTCGGCGACTTGCCGGCCTTGACCCCTCCCGCGCGACCCTTCTGGCCGACGTCGGCCCAGGTGCGCAGCAGCTCCTCGGTGTTCTCGTCCTCGCGGGCGAGCATCTCGGTGATGTCGGCGATCTTCTTGCGCAGCGGCTGGGGGTCGATCCCGCGCTCGGTGTTGTAGGCGACCTGGATCGCGCGGCGACGGTTGGTCTCGCCGATCGCCATCTCCATCGACGGCGTGATCTTGTCGGCGTACATGTGGACCTGGCCGGACACGTTGCGCGCCGCGCGGCCGATGGTCTGGATGAGCGACTTGTCGGAGCGCAGGAAGCCCTCCTTGTCGGCGTCGAGGATCGCGACCAGCGACACCTCGGGCAGGTCGAGGCCCTCGCGGAGCAGGTTGATGCCGACCAGCACGTCGTACTCGCCCATCCGGAGCTCGCGCAGCAGCTCGATGCGCCGCAGGGTGTCGACCTCGGAGTGGAGGTAGCGGGTGCGGATGCCGGCGTCGAGGAGGTAGTCGGTGAGGTCCTCGGACATCTTCTTGGTCAGCGTGGTGACCAGGACGCGCTCGTTCTTGTCGGTGCGCTCGCGGATCTCGTGGATCAGGTCGTCGATCTGGCCCTTGGTGGGCTTCACCACGACCTCGGGGTCGATCAGGCCGGTCGGGCGGATGATCTGCTGGACGGTGCCGTCGATGCCGCCGACCTTGTCGAGCTCGTAGTTGCCCGGCGTCGCGGAGAGGTAGATCGTCTGGCCGATGCGGTCGAGGAACTCCTCCCACCGCAGCGGGCGGTTGTCCATCGCGCTCGGCAGCCGGAAGCCGTGGTCGACGAGGTTGCGCTTGCGCGACATGTCGCCCTCGTACATCCCGCCGATCTGCGGCACGGCCACGTGGGACTCGTCGACGACGAGCACGAAGTCCTCGGGGAAGTAGTCGAGCAGCGTGTTGGGCGCGCTGCCCGGCTTGCGGCCGTCCATGTGCATCGAGTAGTTCTCGATGCCCGAGCACGAGCCGACCTGCCGCATCATCTCGACGTCGTACGTCGTGCGCATCCGCAGCCGCTGGGCCTCGAGCAGCTTGCCCTGCTTCTCGAACGTCGCGAGCTGGTCGTCGAGCTCGAGCTCGATGCCCTTGATCGCCCGCTCCATCCGCTCGGGACCGGCGACGTAGTGGGTGGCGGGGAAGACGTGGAGCTCGGTGTCCTCGGAGATCACCTCGCCGCTGATCGGGTGGAGCGTCATCAGCCGCTCGATCTCGTCGCCGAAGAACTCCACGCGCACCGCGAGCTCCTCGTAGACCGGGAAGATCTCGAGGGTGTCGCCGCGCACCCGGAAGGTGCCGCGGGTGAACGACATGTCGTTGCGGGTGTACTGGATCTCGACCAGGCGGCGCAGCACCGAGTCGCGGTCGTGCTCCTCGCCGACCTTGAGCCGCAGCATCCGGTCGACGTACTCCTGCGGGGTGCCGAGGCCGTAGATGCAGGACACCGTCGAGACCACGATCGTGTCGCGGCGGGTGAGCAGGCTGTTGGTCGCGCTGTGGCGCAGCCGCTCGACCTCCTCGTTGATCGAGGAGTCCTTCTCGATGTAGGTGTCGGTCTGGGGGACGTAGGCCTCGGGCTGGTAGTAGTCGTAGTAGGAGACGAAGTACTCGATCGCGTTGTCCGGGAACAGCTGGCGCAGCTCGTTGGCGAACTGCGCGGCGAGGGTCTTGTTGGGCTGGAGCACCAGCACCGGACGCTGGACCTGCTCGGCCACCCACGCCACCGTGGCGGTCTTGCCGGTGCCGGTCGCGCCGAGCAGCACGATGTCCTGCTCGCCGCCCTGGATCCGCTCGACGATGTCCTCGATCGCGGCCGGCTGGTCGCCGGAGGGCGAGTAGTCGGAGACCACCTTGAAGGGGGCCACCCGGCGCTGGAGATCGGTGACTGGACGCATGCGTCGAGCCTACGGGCAGCCACCGACAGCGACCCGTTCGACGATCGTGACCCGGGCGTGACCCGGCCCGTGCACACTCGCTCCATGGGAGTGCGCCAGCACCGGCTGTCGCGTGATGGAGGGGCGCTGGCGGATGTGGCGCGGCTCCCCGCACATCACCCGTGCGTCGTGGCGGGGCACGTGCCCCGACCGGCTGACGGACCAGGAGAGGGCCGTCGGCCACGCGCTGGGCGAGCCGGTGCTCGAGGTGCGTGGAGGCGGCTCCGAGCTGGTTCTCCGCTACGCCCACGACAGCGGTCCGGGCGAGGTCGTCTACCGCCGCCTGACGAGGAGACGACGACCTACCGGTGGGTCGCCGACCCGGGCTCGGCGAGGGCTGCGGCTCGCAGCTTCAGGATGGGCGTGATGCGCCGGCGCCGCTGGGTGTTCGTCGGGCTCTGGCTCCTCTTCGGCGTGATCATGTGGCCGTCGCTGAGCGGGAACCTGTCGCCCCTCGCGCGGGCGCTGTGGGCCCTGGCCTACGGAGCCGTGCTGATCGCCTTGACGCTCGCCATCGCCTTCGTGCTCGACGGCCGCCTCACGCGGCGCCGGTTCGCCGCCCGCCTCTCGCCCGGCACCGAGCTGACCTCGCGCTTCGGTCCTGACGCGGTCGAGCTGCGGGGGCCGCTCTCGCGCCACGAGCTGACGTACGACGGACTGGTGAGCGTCGAGCGCGTCGACGGCTGGGTCCACCTCCGCCAGGTCGGGTCGCCGGTCCCCGTCGTCTGGCCGGGCGAGCTCTTCCCCGACGACGAGCTCGAACGGATGCGCACCGCGATCGCTGGTCGCCGCTGACCTCGCCCGGCGCGTCGGACGACCAGAAGTCCGCGGCCGACGACGCAGCCACGCTCGCCCCACGCCTCCCGACCGACTTTGTCCTGTCCGACGCGCCGGACCTACGGTGGGCGCATGCGTCAGGGGCCGCCGGCAGACCGGATCGTGGACCTGTTCGCCGCGGAGGGCGTGCTGGAACCGCTCGCGGGCGGCCGGGGCACGACCTGGCGCGCGGGCGACCTCGTGCTGTCACCCGTCGACGGCTCGGCCCAGCTCGCCTGGCTCGCCCCGGTGCAGGCCAGGCTGGCGGTCCGCCTCGACGAGGAGGTGCCCCGCTCGCTGCGGCTCGCCCTGCCCGTCCCGGCCCGCGACGGCCGCCTGGTGGTCGACGGCTGGGCGGCGACCCGCTTCGAGCCCCGTACGACGCCCTGCCACGACCTCGCGACCCTGCGGGCGACGGCCCACCTCCTGCACGCCCGCCTCGCGACCGTCGTCCCCGAGCGGCCCGCCGAGCTCGACACGCGCACGGACCAGTGGGCGGTCGGCGAGCGGCTGGCGTACGACGGCGCCGCCGCCGCGCGGGCCGCGCAGGACCGGCCCGAGCCCGGGTTCGCCGACCTCGTGGCGACGCTCGTGGCCGGGCTCGACGACACCGACCTCGGCCGGGAGCAGGTCGTCCACGCCGACCTGGCCGGCAACGTGCTGCTCGACGCGACCGGCGTACCGCTCGTGATCGACTTCTCCCCCGCCTGGCGCTCGCCGCTGTGGGCCGAGGCGGTGTGCGTCCTCGACGCGGTGCTGTGGCTCGACGCTCCGCCCGAGGCGCTCGACGAGTGGCGCTCCGGCGTCCCGCGTCAGGCGATGCTGCGGGCCGCGCTCTTCCGGGTCTTCTCCGACCAGCCGTGCGACGTCGCGCGCTACGCGACGCTCGGGCTGGCCTGAGCCGTAGGCTGCGCCCATGGAGAGCGACGGCGAGGCGTCCCGCCCGAACAGGCGTGCGGCGACGGTGGTCCTGGGTGTGCTGTGGGCGACGCTGGGCGTGTGGCTCCTCTCCTCCGGTGACACCGGGCCGGGAGTCGGGATGCTCGCCCTCGCGGGGGCGCACGGCCTGGCTCTCGTGTCGCCGCGCGTCGACGCGTTCCTGTTCGCCCCGATCTTCCGCAGGAAGAAGTGAGCGGCGACCGCTGGCGCGATGCTGGCTAGATTGTGCGCGTGACCGTCGCCCGCATGCTGACCGCCGCGCGACGCACTGCGCTGGGGCTGCTCGGGCTCCAGCTGACGCTCGCCGTCGCGCTGTCGCTCGTCGACTCCTACCGTCGCCGCGGCAAGAAGCCCAAGGCCTTTCCGGTCACCGAACCGGAGACCGTGCCGGTCGGCGGCGGGATGATCACGACGTACACCTTCGGGCGCGACCTCTACGACGACATGCTGGCCGCGATCGACGGCGCGAAGAAGCAGATCCTCTTCGAGACCTACATCTGGAAGGGCGACGAGATCGGGTGGAAGTTCAAGACCGCCCTGACCGCCGCCGCCGACCGGGGCGTCGACGTCCACTGCATCTACGACGGCTTCGCCAACGTGGTCGTCTCCCCCGCCTTCAAGCGGTTCTCCCCCTCGCTCAAGGTGATGCGCTACCCGATCTGGAACGCCGGCCTCCGCTTCTGGGACCTGCGCCGCTACGGCCGCAACCACCGCAAGCTGCTGGTGGTCGACGAGGAGGTCGCCTTCCTCGGCGGCTACAACATCGGCTCGGCGTACGCCACCGAGTGGCGCGACACGCACGTGCGGATCAGCGGTCCGGGGGTGTGGGACCTCAAGCGCGCGTTCGCGGACTTCTGGAACCTCAACCGGCGCCGGCGGCTCACCCGCAGTGAGCGGCCGCTGCTGATCGAGACCGCGTCCGACTGGGACCCGCAGATCCGGATCCACCGCAACATCCCGCGGCAGTGGAACTTCCCGATCCGCAGCATGTACCTCGAGGCGATCAACCGCGCGAGCCGCAACATCTGGCTCACCACGGCCTACTTCCTGCCCGACCAGGACTTCGTCGACTCGCTCGCCGACGCGGCGCTGCGCGGGGTCGACGTACGCATCCTGCTGCCGCTGAAGTCCAACCACATCGTGGCCGACTGGATCTCCCGCGGCTACTACGGCCAGCTGCTCGCGGCCGGGGTGCGCATCCTGCGCTTCAAGGACGCGATGGTGCACGCCAAGACGGCCACCATCGACGGCAGCTGGGCGACCGTCGGCACCGCGAACATCGACCGGCTCAGCCTCCAGGGCAACTACGAGATCAACCTCGAGGTCATCGACCCCGACTTCGCCGCCGTGATGGAGCGGGTCTTCCGCACCGACGAGACCAACTGCCTCGAGCTCACCCTCGACGAGTGGCAGGCGCGCGACCTCAACCGGAAGTTCACCGAGAGCTTCCTCGCGCCACTCCGCCCGCTGCTCTGAGGGTCACCGCGTCGGCAGGTGCGTCGGGACGCTCATCCGCGGCCCGCGGCGCGGCCGTGACTGACCGCCGGCGATCGCCATCGCGGCGGCGCGACCGCGCTGGGGGCGGTAGGGCTCGAGCAGCTCGCCCATCTCGTCGTCGGTGATGTCGTGGCCGACGAGCGCCCAGCCGACCCAGTTGGCGAGGTGGTAGTCGCCGAAGCTGACGGCGTCGGCGTCGCCGAGGGCCCGCATGCGCACCTCGGCGCTGGTCCACACGCCGATCCCGCGGACCGTCCGCAGCCGCGTGTCGGCCTCCTCCGGCGACACCTGGCTGACCCTCTCCAGCGACGACGCGAGCCGGCAGGCGGTGACCATGGTCCTCGACTGGGCCGGTTGCACACCGAGACGCAGCCACTCCCACGACGGGATCGCGGCGATCGTCGCCGGCGTCGGCTGGAGCATCAGCCGCAGCGCCGCGACCGGACCGGGGGCGGGCTCGCCGTGACGCCGGACGAGCTCGCGGAACGAACCGAACGCCTGCTTGCCGGTGACCTTCTGCTCGAGGATCGAGGGCACCAGCGACTCCATCACCAGGCCGGTGCCGCCGATGCGCCAGTGGCGGTGGCGCCGCATCCCTTCGGCGACCTGCGGGTGGTGGGCGACGAACCCCGTCGGGTCGTCGTCGGCGCCGAGCAGCGCGGGCAGCCGGTCGAGCGCCCACTCGGCGCCCGGCCCCCAGGCGCGGGCGTGCACGTCGCCCGACGACGGCCGGGCCTGGACGCAGAGCGACGCCGGCCCCGTCGGCGTACGCATGGCGCGCCAGATGCGCCCGGCGTCGTCCTCGCGCTGGGTCGGGTCGCCGGCGCCCCGTCGTTGCGGGCGCAGCACCTGCGGAGGAGAGCACGGCCAGTCGGGCACCCACGTGCGGGTCTGCTCGCCGGTCGTCAGGGCCATGGTGCGACGGTAGACGAGGCCACCGACCGGCCGGGCAGATAGGTTGCCAGCCATGGGTGAGACACCGAACCAGCGCGACCTCGAGGACGGCATCCAGCGGGACTTCTCGCGCTCGATGTCCTACGGCGACTACCTCCGCCTCGACACGCTGCTCGCAGCCCAGGAGCCCCTGTCGGACCCGCCGCAGCACGACGAGCTGCTCTTCATCATCCAGCACCAGACGAGCGAGCTGTGGCTCAAGCTGATGATCCACGAGCTGCGCTCGGCCCGCGCCCTGCTGCGCAGCGACGACCTCTCCCCCGCCCTCAAGCGGACGGCGCGGATCAAGCACATCCTGCACACGCTCACCGACCAGTGGTCGGTGCTCGCGACGCTGACGCCGAGCGAGTACGCCGAGATCCGGCCCTTCCTCGCCACCAGCTCGGGCTTCCAGTCCGCGCAGTACCGCGAGGTCGAGTTCCTGCTCGGCAACAAGAACCCCGACATGGTCGACGTCTTCTCCCACGACGAGGGCGCCCGCACGGCGCTCGCCGAGCTGCTGCACGAGCCGTCGCTCTACGACGAGTTCCTCGCGCACCTCGCTCGCCAGGGGTACGCCGTCCCGCTGCGGCTGCTCGACCGTGACTGGTCGCTGCCGCGCACGTCCGACCCGGAGCTGGTCGACCTCTTCGCCTCCGTGTACGCCGCCCCCGCCGAGCACTGGGGCGTCTACGAGACCTGCGAGGAGCTCGTCGACGTCGAGGACGCCTTCCAGCAGTGGCGCTTCCGCCACCTCCAGGTCGTGCAGCGGGTGATCGGCCACAAGGTCGGCACCGGTGGGTCGTCGGGCGTCGACTTCCTGCGCCGGGCGCTGTCCCTCACGTTCTTCCCGGAGCTCTACGAGGTGCGTACGCGCGTCGGGGAGTAGCGACCGGACCCGGTCATCCCGCGAGGCCGGTCAGCACGGACACCGCCTCGGTGGCCGGAGGCAGGCTGCGCAGCGCCTCCGCCATCAGCTGCGCTGCAGCCGCGTACGCGGGATCGCCCAGCAGTCCGGGAACCAGCGTCGCGGCCTGCTCGACCGCTGCCGGGCCCCTCTCGACCGTGAGCCCGGCGCCCACGGCCGCGACATGGTCACCGTTGACGATCTGGTCGAAGGAGAAGAGCGGCACGACCACCTGCGGGACGCCCGCCGCGAGCGCCCCCATCGTCGTACCGAACCCGCCGTGCCCGACCAGGGCGGCCGCCTGCTCGAGGACGGCCTGCTGGGGCAGCCACTGCTCGACCCGGGCGTTGGTGGGCAGGGCGCCGAGAGCGGCGATGTCGAACGTCCGCCCGACCGTCATCAGGACCCGCACCTCGAGCCCTGCCAGCGCATCGAGTGCCGCGCGGAAGGCTCCGGCGAACGGTGGGAGCAATCCGGTGACCGATCCGAAGGTGACGTAGACCAGCGGAGCCTCCGGGTCGCCCCACCCGGAGAGCCGGGCGCCGGTCGCGGGCGGAGCCGGTTCGTGGAAGCGGAGGAAGCCGTCACCGCGTGTCGACGTCGGGCCACTCGCGCCGTCGAGCACCTCCGGGACGAGACTCAGGACCGTCTCCGAGTCGAGCGCCGCCGGCAGCTGACCGTCGGCCGTCCCGGCGTGCCGACCGAGCTCCTCCAGCGGGTCCGCGATCGCCTCGGCGAAGCGCGACACCACCTCGTGCATGCCGATGCAGACGTGCACGTGGGGAACGCCGGCCCGTTCGGCGGCAGCGAGCGAGGCGAGCTCGGCCGACTCGCGGACCACCAGCTCGGGCCGCCACCGCTCGATCGTCTCGATGGCCGCCGGCAGCGCCGCCTGCGCATCGATCCGGGCGAACACCTCCCGGACCACCACGTCGTCGGCATCCTCGAGCGTCATGGTCGGCAGGCTGCCCATCACGGGACCGATCAGCTCCGGCGGGGCGTCCGCGCACGGTTCGTGCACGAAGCCCGCCGCGGTCACCGCATGGGCGTACGACTCCGGGGCGAGCACGCGCACCTCGTGGCCCGCACCGGCCAGGGCACGCGCGAACGGCAGGAGCGGTCCGAAGTGACCGTCATTCGCTGTCGTCGCACACAGCACGCGCACCCCTCGAGGCTCCCACCAGGGCTCCGTCCCAGCAAGACCTGCTCAGCAGGTGATGCTTCGTCACGGTCGACAAGACCTAGGCTGCGTACGTCGCTCGTCTCGGGCGTCGTCCGCAGTAGCTGACTTCGAGTGAGGACCACGCCCGTGCCCGTCCGCAGCCTTGGACAGGAAGAGGCCGTCGAGCGTGCGGCCCTCCTGTCGGTCACCTCCTACGACATCGCCGTCGACCTGACCGACCTGCCGGAGGGGCCCGCGTTCCGGGCCGTCAGCACGGTGCGGTTCACCGCGACCGCGGGGGCGTCGACCTTCGTCGACTGCTGCGCGGAGGTCGAGTCCGCCACGCTCAACGGAGAACCGCTGCCCGCGGCCGAGGAGGGTCGGATCGCCCTCGCCGACCTGACGCAGGACAACGAGCTGGTGATCGCCACCGTTCAGAGCGACACCACGCACGGGCGAGGAGTCCACCGAGCCGTCGACCCCGGCGACGACAACGTCTACCTGTGGACCAGCTTCGAGCCCGACGAGGCGCGCTATGCCTGGGCCTGCTTCGACCAGCCCGACCTCAAGGCGCCCCACGCCTTCACCGTCACCGCGCCGGCGGCGTGGACCGTGGTCAGCAACTCCGGCGACCCGCTGGTCGAGGACGTCGACGGTGGGCGGAGGTGGACCTTCGAGCCGACGCCGCCGCTGTCGACGTACAACCCGGTCGTGGTGGCCGGCCCGTTCGTGGAGGTGCGCCGGGAGGTCGACGGCTACGACCTCGGGCTCTACGCGCGCCAGACCCTGGCGCCCGTGCTGCAGCGCGACTCCGAGCAGCTGTTCACGCTCACCGCGCAGGGCCTGGCGTTCTTCGGGGAGAGGTTCGGGATGCCCTTCCCGCAACGCTCCTACGACCAGGTGTTCCTGCCCGAGTTCGGCGGCGCGATGGAGAACTACGGATGCGTCACCTGGGCCGACGACATCCTCCGTCGCCACGAGCCGACCACCAGCGAGTGGCAGGTGTTCACCAACGTGCTGCTGCACGAGATGGCCCACATGTGGTTCGGCAACATCGTCACGATGCGCTGGTGGGACGACCTCTGGCTCAACGAGGCCTTCGCCGAGTTCGCCTGCATGTGGGCCGCCGAGCGAGCGACGGCGTACGGCGACACCGCCGCCAACAACCTCGTCGCGCGACAAGCTGCACGCCTACCTCGCCGACCAGGGCCCCAGCTCGCACCCGATCCGCCAGCCGGTGCCGTACCGTGGCTGACGCCGAGTCGATCTTCGACTCCATCACCTACCCCAAGGGCGCGGCGGTGCTCAAGCAGCTCATGCACTTCGTGGGCGAGGAGACGTTCGGCAAGGGGCATGACCGCCTACTTCGCCGAGCACGCCTGGGGCAACACCACCCTCGACGACCTCGTCGGGTCCCTCGAGCAGGCCAGCGGCCGTGACCTCCAGCCGTGGCGCACGGCCTGGCTCGAGACCGCCGGCGTCGACCGGCTGGGTGTCGAGCACACCGACGACGGCCCGGTGCTCACCGCCGTGGGAGCGCACGGGGCCCCGCACCCGCAGGTGGTGGGCGTCGGTGCCTACCGCCGCGCCGGCGACGTGCTCGAGGAGGTGGGGACGACCCGCGTGGAGGTCGACGGCGAGCGCACCCCGATCGAGGGGCTGCCCCATGCCGACCTCTACCTGGTGAACCACGACGACAGCACGTTCGCCACCACCCGACCCGACGCCGCTGGTCGGGCGGTGCTGGTCGGACGCCCGTCGGGGCTGCCCACGACGCTCGCCCGCGCCGTCGCGATGGCCACCGTGTGGGACATGCTCTGCAGCGGCAGAGGCGACCGCCGCCGAGGCCGTGGGCGCGCTCACCGACGTGCTGCGGGTCGAGACCGTGGAGACGGTCGCCGAGCCGATCCTCGACCTCGCCCTCGCCGTCGCCCAGAAGTGGGCTCCGGAGGCCCGGCGCGTCGGCCTCGAGGCGCAGGTGGCCGCCACGGCGCGCCAGCTGGTGGACTCGGGAGTGTCGCGGCAGGCCGCGCTGCGCGCGCTGGCTCGTACGGCGTCGGGCGAGGGCGATCTCATCCGGGTGCGCGAGGAGGCCGGCGACGACGTCGACCTGGCGTGGTACGTCCTCGAGCGCCTGGCGGAACTCGGCGAGCTCGACGCCGAGGCCGTGCAGGCTCTCCAGGAGCGCGACCCCGACCCCGACTCCTGGGTCCGTGCGCTCTGCGTACGCGCGAGCGCACCCTCCGCCGAGGCCAAGGAGGAGGCGTGGACCGCGGTGGTGGACCGCACCGTGCCCGTCCAGTCGTCCCGCACCGTGGCGGCCGGCGTTCTGGCGGCCCGGCCAGGACGCCGTGCTGGCGCCGTACGCCGCGCGCTACCTCGAGGCGCTGCCCACGCTGCACGAGGGCGGGATGATCCCGGGCCTCGCGCTCACCGCGAGCCTCTTCCCGGTGTACGCCATCGACGAGGCGTGGATCGCGCACGCCCGCGAGGTGGCGGCGGCCGAGGCTGCGCCCGTGGTGGTCAGCGCGCTCACCGAGCGCTCCGAAGAGGTGCTGCGGATGGTGCGTGCCCGCTCGCTGTGAGAAGTGGAGCGGACGCGAGGATTTGAACCTCGACCATCTCCCTGGAAGGGAGCCGTGCTGCAACTACACCACGTCCGCGCGGCCAGCCTCTGACGAGCCTGACAGGGACAAGTCTGGACCATCCGCCGGGGCATCCGGGAATCGGGGCTGCTCGGGCTACGTTGACGCCGTGTTCCACGTGATGTTCCTCGAGCCCCGGATCCCGCCCAACACGGGGAACGCCATCCGGCTGTCCGCGGCAACCGGAGTGACGCTGCACCTGGTCGAGCCTCTCGGCTTCGACCTGTCCGAGCCCCAGCTCAGGCGGGCCGGCCTGGACTACCACGACCTGGCATCGGTGGAGGTGCACCCCGATCTCGACGCGGCACTCGCCAGCCCGGCGCTGGCCGGATCAAGGGTGTTCGCCTTCACCGCCCATGCCACCCGCTGGCACACCGACGTCGAGTTCGAGCCGGGCGACGTGATGCTGTTCGGACCGGAGCCGACCGGCTTGCCGCCCGAGGTGCTGGACCACGAGCGGGTCACCGATCGGCTCCGGATCCCGATGCTGGCCGGACGGAGGTCGCTCAACCTGTCGAACTCCGCTGCCGTGGTGACCTACGAGGCCTGGCGCCAGCAGGGGTTCGCCGGCGCTCAGTAGCGGTTCCGCTCAGAGCAGGCGACCGCAGTTCGGCCACGGGGAGCGCCCGCGCTGCTGGTAGAGCCGCTTGGCGCGGTAGGTCTGCTCGGCGGCCGAGGCCGAGGTGGGGAGGCCGGAGCCGCCCACGCTGCGCCAGGTGCCGAGGTCGAACTGGTAGAGCCCGTAGTAGCCGGCCGGGTTCACCGCGTTCGGATTGCCGCCGGACTCGCAGTTGGCGAGCGCACCCCAGTTGAGACCGTCGGCACCGGCCACCGAGTACGCCTTCTGGCCGACCAGCACCCGGCGCGGGCGCGGGTCGCGGACGACCTTGCGCTTGATGACGCGGTACGTCACCGGCTCGCCGTTGTGGAGGGTCTTCATCGCGACGACCTCGCGCACCCCGGGACGACCCTCGCGGACGACCTTGCGCACGCCCGGCTTCAGCTTCGTGGTCCGGACCTCGACGGTGCCGCGCCGGACCCTCTGGCGCTTGGTCTTGCGCTTCTTGACCACGTCGGTCAGGCGTACGACGTCGCCCTCGCGCAGTCGCTTGCGGTCGCCCTCGACCTCGTTGCCGTCGCGGAGGACGTCGACCAGGTCGTTGCCGTCGACCGGCACGCCGTACGCCTCGAGGACCTGGCCCGGCCATGCCTGCCGTGTGGTCGCCACGTCGACGGGAGCCGCGTCGGCCACCTCGAGGCGTACGTCGACCGCGTCGGCCTCGGCCTGCGCGACGGCGCTGCCGGGCACGAGGGTGAGCGCGAGCGCTGCTGCGGCGATGCCGGCAGCGGCTCGCGGGCGGGTGAACAGGGCAGGTGTGGTGGTGGCACGCATGTGCTTCGGACCTCACGGGGGTGTCGGGGGTACGCCTCGGTGGCGTTCGGACGCGACGCCGTGGATGGGCGCCGAGGCCGCGGCGTGCATCCGCCTCGCGATGGGAGGCGCCTCGGTGAGGAGCAGTGCCTGCGGCTCCTCCACCAGAACACGATCGCGGCGGGCATGTCGAATCTGCGGTCGAGGTGCATCCAGTGGCGTCGCTCACACGGAGAAGGTGTCGCGTGCTGCCTCAGACGAACGGCAGGAGTGCCTCGATCGAGTCGGTCGGCGTCTTCAGGGCGATGCCGGTCCCGATCGCGCCGAGCTTCCAGCTCGACCCGTCGCGGAACAGCCTCGCCATGACGAGCCCCGTCTCCCGGACCCCGAGCGTGAGGGTGAAGCGCGCCAGCTCGGTGTCGGTGTCGTCGATGAGCCGGCAGTACGCGTTGCGGATGTACTCCAGGGAGTGCCCCTGGTAGCTGGTGACCAGGAACAGGATCGACTCGACCTTCGCGTAGACCCGACTCAGGTCCACCGTGATCACCTCGTCGTCACCCTGGCCCTTCCCGGTGGTGTTGTCGCCCAGGTGGACCACCGATCCGTCCCGGGTCGCGAGGTTGTTGAAGAACGCGAGGTCGAAGAGCTGACCGCCGGCGAACTGCACGGCCGAGGCGTCGAGGTCGATGGGCGCCGCACCGCTGCCGATGAAGCCGGCCGTCGGGGCGTGGTCCCAGCCGACGGCCATCTGCACCTGGGTCAGGGGCTTCCCGTCCACGGCGGTGAGGGTGATCTCCTGGCCCTCGGTCAGCTCAATCACGGGTCGCTCCTCCGTCGGTCGATGGTCCCGAACGTACAGCCGACCGCTCGATCGTCGTCACGACGCTGGTCACCGACGGCCGCTTCGGCGTGCTGGAGAAGCCGAACCGGCAGGGCGGGTCGACGGGTGCGAGCCGACCCAGGTCGGACGCCGCGCCACTCCCCCGAGATCGCCGTGACGGCGACCATCGACGTCGCGCCGTACCACTCCGCCCGGTCGTTGCCGGCGGTCCCACGCGTCCGGACGCCGCGCATCACGACGCGCGCCACCGGGTCGACGACGCTGCACCACGCGGGCGCGGTGGCGACGCGGGCCGGCACCAGGCCGAGCAGGGAGCCGAGCGGCGTACGACCTCCGACCACCAGCCGGAGCGACAGGGAGGGCGTGACGACCTGCCACCCGTCGGCGGTGTCGGACACCTCGACCGGTTCGATGACGTGCTCGTCGAAGGAGTAGGTCGAGGAGACGAACTCGCGCACCCGCTCGTCGGGCGCGAGGAGCACGCGGTGGCCCGCGGCGTCCTCGATCATCACGTCGGCGAACGAGCCCCAGGGCGAGTCGTCCCAGCGGCCGACGACGATCCGCACCCCGCTGGTGCTGCCCACGCCGGCGATGCGGCCGGTGAAGCGCTCGCGGATCCGACCCGACCTCACTCCTGCACCAGGCCCGCGGGGTCGATGCCGTCGGCCGCCAGACCGCGGGCCACACCGGCGCGGTCCTCGTCGGAGCGGTTCTGGCTGAGCTTGGCCTTCGCCTCGACGGACTCGACGACGACCTCGACGCCGACGATCGGGCGGAGGTTCTTGTCGACGTAGTCGGCCGGTGCGTCGGTGACCGCCCAGGGCTCGTCGCGCGGGGACTCGTGGCGGTCGGTCAGTCGGGTCACCAGGGCTCGGACCCACTCGGGGTCGTCGTGCACGACGATCCGGCCGCGCAGGTGGACCACGGAGTAGTTCCACGTCGGCACGACCTTGCCGTGCTCGGCCTTGGTGGCGTACCAGCTCGGCGAGACGTACGTGTCCGGTCCGGTCACGATCGCCAGCGCCGGCGAACCGTCGACGATCCGCCGCCAGTGGGCGTTCGCGCGGGCGAGGTGGCCGACGAGCCGGTCGCCCTCCCAGAGCACCGGCAGGAAGGTCGCGTCGGGCACGCCGTCGTCCCCCACCGTGACGAGCTGCGCGGTCGCGACGGCCTCGACGAAGGGGCGTACGTCGTCGGCGTCCATGACGTTGAAGCGCGGCACGTAGAGGGAAGCGTCTGTCACATCACCCATCCTGCACTGCCCGTGGGGGGCAGCGGGTGTCGGTGGCGGGCGGCAGGATGGGCGCATGCTGCTCGCCGAGCTCGTCGCGACCTCCACCGCCGTCGCCGCCACCCGGTCCCGCAAGGCCAAGGTCGCCGCGCTCGCGGAGACGCTGCGCGCGGTCGAGCCGGCCGAGCTCGAGGTCGTCGTGTCCTACCTCGGCGGCGCGCTGCGCCAGCGGCGTACGGGCCTGGGCTGGCGCGGCGTCAGCGACCTGCCCGCCCCCGCCGACGAGCCGTCGTTGACGGTGCTCGCGGTCCACGAGGCCTTCGAGGCGATGTCCGGCCTGTCCGGCGCGGGCTCGCAGCTCGCCCGCAAGGACGCGGTCGACGACCTCTTCGGCCGCGCCACCGCAGCCGAGCAGGCGTGGCTGCAGGCCGTCGTCACCGGGAACCTCCGCCAGGGAGCGCTCGACGCGGTCACCCAGGAGGCCGTCGCGCAGGTGGCCGACGTGCCGCTCGCGGCCGTACGCCGTGCCGCGATGCTCGCCGGCAGCACGGTCGCGGCCGCGGGGGCGGCGTTCGAGGGCGAGGAGGCGCTGGCCGCGATCGGGCTCGAGGTGGGCCGGCCGATCATGCCGATGCTCGCCTCCAGCGCGCCCGACGTCACCACGGCGATGGCCGGGCTCTCCGCCGACGGCGCGACCGACGTCGCCATCGACGCCAAGCTCGACGGCATCCGGATCCAGGTGCACCGCGACGGCGACGACGTGCTGGTCGTGACCCGCAGCCTCGACGACATCACCGGTCGGCTGCCCGAGGTGGTCGAGATTGCCCGCTCGCTCCCGGCCCAGCGCTTCGTCCTCGACGGCGAGGCACTGGCCCTGTCCGACGACGGGCGACCGATGGCCTTCCAGGACACGGCCAGCCGCACCGCGCAGGACACCGGAGTCGCGGTCACCCCGCACTTCTTCGACCTCCTCCACCTCGACGGCCGCGACCTGCTCGACTCCCCCGGCCACGAACGCCTCGCCGCCCTCGACGCGCTCGTGCCCGAGCAGCACCGCGTACGCCGCCTCGTCACCGCCGACGCGGCCGCCGCCGAGGCGTTCGCCGGCGAGACCGTCGCCGCCGGGCACGAGGGCGTGGTCCTCAAGGACCTGTCGGCGCCCTACGCGGCCGGCCGCCGCGGCTCGGCCTGGGTCAAGGTCAAGCCGCGCCACACCCTCGACCTCGTCGTGCTCGCGGTCGAGTGGGGTTCGGGCCGGCGCGAGGGCTGGCTGTCCAACATCCACCTCGGCGCCCGCGACGAGTCGTCGGAGACCGGCTTCGTGATGCTCGGCAAGACCTTCAAGGGCATGACCGACGAGATGCTCGCCTGGCAGACCGAGCGCTTCACCGAGCTGGCGACGTCGCCGGTCGACCGCAGCTCCTACGTCGTGCACGTGCGCCCCGAGCAGGTCGTCGAGATCGCCTTCGACGGCCTCCAGCGCTCGACGCGCTACCCGGGCGGTGTCGCGCTCCGGTTCGCGCGGGTGCTGCGCTACCGCGACGACAAGTCGGCCCGCACGAGGCCGACACGATCGAGGCGGTCCGGGCCCACGTCGCCGGCTGAGATCGCTCCCGGTCCACTGCACGCAACGTTGCTTGCAGTGACGGGAGCTCCACCACCATCAGTCGCGCGGCTTCGCCAGCCGGCAGCCCGGCACCGACAGGTCGAATCGCCGGTCCGTGCCGACGCACGTGGTCAGCAGCCAGGTCTGCTGGCCGTAGTTCATGTTCTCCCGCATCACGACCCTGCCGCGCTCGGTTCTCCTCGCACGCCGAGTCGATGCACCGTGCGGCCACCGACGTACCCGGTGTTCGCGATCCCCACGACGAGCCCGGTCTCGCGGGAGACGATCGGCGAGCCGGAGTAGCCGCCGCGGATCGCGCAGCCGTCGCCGGCGGGCAGCCGGATCGAGCGCCACCAGTCCCACTCGCGCTCGTGGACGCGGTACGCCGTGCCGGTGGTCGTGCAGGCCCGCTGCTCGGTCCAGTAGCCCGACGGGATCCGGATCTCGTCGCCGCGCGAGGGGCCCTCGGTGGCGAGGGTCAGCGGCGTGACGCCCGCCGCGGCGAGGTCGGCGTACGACTCGCGGAGCTCGTACACGGCGAGGTCGGTGCGATACATGGAGGCGTACGCCAGGCGGGTGCCGCGCACGGTCGTCGCGACCTTGCCGCGACCGTCGAGCAGCTCGATCTTCTTGTACTGCTCCTGGTCGACCAGCACCTCGCGTGCACCGAGGAACGGGAAGCGGACGCAGTGACCGTTGGTGATGACCACGGCCGGGTCCTCGGCCAGCGCCGACGCCCACCGGACCACCGCGCCGGAGCAGCCGGGCAGCCGCGCGGTCCCCGTGAACCGGTCGTCGGCTTCCGCGACGGCCGACGCGGGCGCCACGAGCAGGGAGCCGCCGAGCATCACGAGCAGGAGGACGACGAGGAGGCGACGGGGTCCGGCAGAGGCCATGACGGCATGCAACCACACCCGGGCCGACCGGGGCCCTCCCTAGACTGGCCCCATGAGCACCGAGTCGGCACCGGCGACTGCCGGGCGCGGAGGCACTGCAGCCGCGCGCCGACGACGCCGCGAGACCGAGATCATCTCGGCCACCCGCCGGCTCTTCGACGAGCGCGGCGTCCGCGACGCCCAGATCGAGGACATCGCCAACGCGGTGGGCATCAACCGGGCGATCATCTACCGGCACTTCACCGGCAAGGAGGAGCTCTTCAGCCTCACCCTGGTGCAGTACCTCGACGAGCTCCGCGTGGCGCTCGAGGACGCCGCCGAGACGACGAGCGAGCCCCGCGCGCAGCTGGAGCGCCTGGTCGAGGCGTTCGTCGGCTACGGCCTGGCCCACCCGGCGTTCGTCGACTGCGCCCAGTCGATCATGCGGCGTCCGGGCGGCGACCTGCTCGAGGAGGTCAGCGAGAGCGCGATGTACCGCCTCGGCCAGGCCATCAGCGGCTGCCTGTCCGTCCTGACCCGCACCATCGAGGCCGGCGCGGAGAGCGGCGACTTCACCGTCGAGGACCCGCGGCTGCTGGCCAACATGCTCTACGCCAGCGGGCTCGGCACGCTCCAGCTCGGTCGGGTGGCGATGCTCGTCTCCGAGGAGGCGCCCGGCGTACCCCGGATCAGCCGGGTCACCGCCGAGCAGGTGCGCGACCACATGGTCGCCACCGCCATGGCCCTGGCGGCCGGCGCGCCGGCGACGCGCTGAGCCGCGGCCCCCGGCGGACGCCGTCAGCGCGAGAGGTGCTTGGCGCGCGCGAAGCAGAACAGGCCGTACGCCGCGATGCCGAGCGCGATCGCGGTCAGGAGCACCGGACCGAAGGGCTGCTCGAGCACGGTCTGCAGCGCCTGGTCGAGCCCGCCGGACTTCTTCGCCTCGTGGGTGATCGCGGCGTAGCCGAAGAGACCGCCGACGATGACGATGGAGATGCCCTTCGCGATGTAGCCGACCTTGCCGAGGGTGACGTACGCCGAACCGTCCTGGCCCGACTGTCCCTGGGCATCGAGGTTCTCGCGGAACTTCTCGGTCCAGCCGCGGATCACGAGTGAGATGCCGTAGCCGATGATCCCGAGGGCGATCGCGCCGACGATCAGCTGGCCCCCCGGCAGGTTCATGATCTTCGCCGTCATCGAGTCGGTGCCGCCCTTGCCGCCGCCGTCGCCGGTGGCGGTCTTGAAGGCGCTGAAGGCGATCGCGCCGTAGATGATCGCCTTGCCCAGCGACGTCGCGCGCTTGCGCCACCGCTTCTTCTCGTCCGACTCCTCGGGGTAGCCGAAGGCGAACTCCAGGAGCCGCCAGACGACGAGGAAGAGCATCCCGATCGCGATCACCCAGACCAGGAAGCCTCCCAGGGGCTGCTGCGAGAGGTAGTTCATGGCACCGGAGTTCGAGGCCTGGTCCTCCTTGTCGCCGAACGCCAGCTGGAGCGCGAGCCAGCCGACCAGCAGGTGCACGACGCCGTACGTCACCAGTCCGATGCGGATGGCCCAGTCCAACCAGTCGCTCTGGTGGGCGGACTCGGCGGTGCGGGAGGGGGCGTTCATGACGCCAACCTAGGACCTCGCGGCCGACTCCGCGAGGTGTCGTCACCCCTGCGAGTGGGGCGGTCGGACTCAGACGAGGCTGGCGCGGTCGCGCATGACCGAGCCGAGCAGGCCGTTCACGAAGGCCGGCGAGTCGTCGGTGGAGAGGTCCTGCACCAGGTGCAGCGCCTCGCTCACGGCGACGGTGTCGGGCACGTCAGAGTCGCCCCACAGCAGCTCGTAGACCCCGATGCGCAGGACGTTGCGGTCGACGACCGGCATCCGCGCGAGGGTCCAGCCCTTGCTGTAGGTCGTCAGGACCTCGTCGATGCGGGGCAGGTGCTCGGCGACACCGCGTACGAGCGTGCTGGTGTAGTCGTTGGTCGGGCCCTCGCCGGCCTCGATGGCGCGGTCGAGCGCCACGACGGGGTCCTCGGAGCGGAGCTCGGAGGCGAACAGGATGTCCAGCGCGCGCTTGCGGGCCTTGGAACGGGCAGCCACCTGGGGCGCTCAGGCCTTGACGCGGCCGAGGTAGGACGAGTCGCGGGTGTCGACCTTGACCTTCTCGCCGGTCGTGATGAAGAGCGGGACCGCGATGGTGTGACCGGTCTCCAGCGTGGCGGGCTTGGTGCCGCCGGTGGAGCGGTCGCCCTGCAGGCCCGGCTCGGTCTCGGCGATCAGCAGCTCGACGGAGGCGGGCAGCTCGATGAAGAGGACGCGGCCGTCGTTGGTGGCGACGATCGCCTCCTGGTTCTCCAGCATGAAGTTCTTGGCGTCGCCGACGACCTCGGGCGTGACCTCGAGCTGCTCATAGGTGCTGTTGTCCATGAAGACGTAGGACGAGCCGTCGTTGTAGAGGTACTGCATGGTCCGCTTGTCGACGTTGGCCGTCTCGACCTTGGTGCCGGCGTTGAAGGTGCGGTCGACGTTCTTGCCCGACTCGACGTTGCGGAGCTTGGTGCGCACGAAGGCCGGGCCCTTGCCGGGCTTGACGTGCTGGAACTCGACGACGGCCCAGAGCTGCCCCTCGATCCTGAGGACCATGCCGTTCTTGAGGTCGTTGGTGCTTGCCATGCTCGCTGTCCGCCTTCGTCGCTGTGTCTGATGTCAAGGATGAGCGGGCGCCACGGCCGTGGGGCCGGCGCCGACGCGCCAGTCTAGTCGCGGGCCACGAGAGCCATGAAATGCCCGGCGTGGGCCTCGGTGGTGCCCGGCGGGTTGCGCCGCCAGGCCCCGTTGCCGGGCAGGAGCATCACCAGCCAGAACGCCGCCCAAAGGGGCCGGTAGGCCGCCATCCGGTCGCGACCCTCCGCGTCGAGGCCGACCGCGTCCGCCAGTGCGTCGGAGTCGTACACCCCCGGGAGGCGGCTGCCGAGGTGCTCGACGTGGTCGGCGAGCTCGTACGCCGGGTCGCTGAGGCCGCCGTCCTCGAAGTCGACCAGCCGGGCCACCCGTCCGTCCCACAGCACGTTGGGCGGGTTGAGGTCGGCGATCCCGAGGGCCGTGAGGCGCGGCTCGGGCAGCGGCGGATCGGCGACGTACGCGCGCGCGACCTCCACCGCCTCGGCCACCAGCGCCGGGTCGCGGCACTCGCGGAGGTCGTGGTCGTCGGCGAGCCAGTCGACGAGGAGCTCGGCGTGCTCGCGCACGCCGTACCTCCGCAGACCGATTCCCGCCTCGCGCACCGCCTCGACCGGTACGCCGTGCAGCCGGCGCAACGATGCCCCGAGCGCGGTGGTCTGGAAGATCGTCAGCGGGCGCGGGGCGAGCGGCTCGCCGGGGAGCCGCTCCATCACGATCACTGGCGTCGCGTCGTCCTCGCGGCGCAACGGACGTGGTGCGAGGCCGGGCGCGTGCTCCGCGAGGAGCGTGAGGATGGCCCACTCCCGCTCGGCCTCCGCCTCGTGGTCTGCCACGAACTCCTTGCGTACCTCCCGCTCGTCGATCGTCACGGCGTGGGTGGACGTCTGCACCGCGCCACCGTAGCCGCGCTAGCGTCGGTCGCATGAGAATCACCATCGTCGGCGGGCACGGCAAGATCGCACTCCTCCTGGCTCCCCTGCTGGTCGAGGCGGGCCACGAGGTCACGTCGGTCGTCCGCAACCCCGACCACGTCACCGACGTCGAGGAGACCGGCGCCACCGCGCTCGTCTCGTCCGTCGAGGACGCCGACACGGACGCTCTCACCGAGCTGCTCTCCGGCCAGGACGCGGTCGTGTGGTCCGCCGGGGCGGGCGGCGGGTCGCCCGAGCGCACCGACGCCGTCGACCGGGACGCCGCGATCCGCTCGATGGACGCCGCCGTCGCCGCCGGGGTCTCCCGCTACGTGATGGTCTCCTTCTCCGGCGCCACCGCCGGCCACCTCGTGCCCGCGGACGATCCGTTCCGCCGCTACCAGGACGCCAAGATCGCCGCCGACGAGCACCTGCGCGGCACCGAGCTCGACTGGACCGTCCTCGGTCCCGGCGCCCTCACCACGGACCCGTCCGACGGCCGCGTCAACCCCGACGCCTCCTCCCGCGACGGCGACGAGTCCCCGCGCGAGCTGGTCGCCCAGGTCGCCGCCGCAGTCCTCGCCGACGGCCGGGCCTCGCGCAAGACCCTCGTCTTCGGCGCCGGCGACGTGCCGATCGACGCGTGGCTCGGCAACCTCTGAGGTGACCCACGGCTCGGCCCACCCCCGCAGACCGGGCTGAACAGTGCGTCTCAGGGCGGCGAACCGTTCTTCACCCTCTCGCTGGCCCCACCCCCCTGCCGACTCCTGAGGTCATCCGAACGGCCCTCGGCCACCCCCGCAGACCGGGCTGAACCGTGCGTCTCAGGCACGCTCTTTCAGCAGCGACCGTGCCGCGTCCGCCGCCATGTGCAGGTCGCGCGAGTCGGTGACGGCGAGCCGAGCGGCCGACGCCAGCCCAGCGAGGCTCCCGTCGGCGAGCGCCCACACGTCCTCGACCACGCGCGCAGGGGGCGTGATGTCGCCGTAGCAGTCGTGCCAGGCGAGCTCCAGCAGCTCGAGGATGTCGAGTGCCGCCTCCGCGTGGCCGCCGAACTGGATCGCGGCGCGCCCCCTGGCCGTGTCGCGACGCTCCCGACGGCTGATGCCGGTGACGGACGGCGGCACCCGGCCCCCACTGCCGGCGCCCGCAGCGCCATCCCGGACCATCATCGGCCCGACCGCCTCGGCCGGACCGAGCTGATGGTGAGCAGCACGGCATCGCGGCGGGCCGCGCGGACCTCCCCCAGCTTCAGCTCGCAGGCCCCACACCTGCAGCTCGCAGCGCAGCACCTCGCGTCGCGGACCTCGGCCTCCAGCTGATCCGCATGCGCGCTCCTGCTCAGCACGGTTCGCATGGTTCCCTCCCCGACCTCGCTCAGGATGCGACGTCTGCGACCGAGTCTGCCGTCGCGGGCGAGCCCGCCACATCAGCAGTCCTACGGATCTCTGGGTGGGAGCCGGCCTAGGCTCAGGACGTGCCCGTGACCGTCCGCCGAGCGGTGGAGTCCGATGCCGAGGGTCTGTCCCGGCTCGCTGCGCTCACCTTCCCGCTGGCCTGCACGCCGCAGACCTCGGCCGAGTTCCTGGCCACCCACATCGCGACCCGGCTCGACCCGGCGAGCTTCCGCCGGCACCTCACCGACCCGGCCTGCATCGTCCTGGTCGCTGACGACGACGGACCTGACCCGGTCGGCTACACGATGCTGCTCGCCAGCGAGCCCACGGACCCGGACGTCGCGCACGCGATCCGGTTCCGACCGACCGTCTCGCTGGAGCGGTGCTACGTCCATCCCGACCACCACGGCAGCGGGCTCGCCGGCCGGCTGATGACAGCGACGCTGGAGGCGGCTCGCGAGACCGGGGCGGCCGGCATCTGGCTCGGAGTCAGCGAGGAGAACGGCCGGGCCAACGCGTTCTACGCCCGGCACGGGTTCGAGCAGGTCGGCACGAAGCGGTTCCACATCGGCGACGCGTGGGAGGACGACCACGTCCGCGAGCGCGCGTTGTAGCCGAGCCGCTACGGAAGCGATTCGCAGGCCAGCGCGATGGCGGGCACCAGGACGCGATACCCGGCCCCGCTGAGGTGGATCCCGTCGTCCGCGAAGGCCTTCGCACCCAGCGGAGCGAGCAGCAGGTCCGTACGCACGACGTGGCCGTCGACCTGTTCACACACCTCGATCGCAGCCCGCCGGTACTCATCGATCACCGCGTTCGTGCGGTCGGGTCGCCTCGTCAGGCGCTCCTCGACGACCCCCGGCGGAGCGACGAGCATCCAGCGGCGCGGCGCAGAGGACGCCACGAGCCGCGACAGGGACTGCGCGAAATCGGGCACCGAGACTGAGCTCCACGGAGCGGCGTCGTTCGTGCCCACCGACAGGACCACCACGTCCGACTGCCGTATGCCGACCGCAGCTGCCTGGCCCAGCAGGTCGCGCGAGGAGGCGCCGCCCTCGGCCGCGCTGCGGACCTCGCCGGGAAAGCTCGTGAGCTCGCGGCGCAGCCTCGCCAGGTGGCTGTCGCCCAGGAACACCGTGCGAGGGTCACCACGGTCAGAGGTCGACCTCGCCCACGATCCGGGTGACGGCGTCGCCCGACACCCACACCCGGTCGCCGTCCGCCTCCAGCCGGACACGTCCCTCCCGCCCGATCACGCTCCCCTGCCGTGAGGTGTACGACGGGGGCAGCGCGCCGGTGCCGATGAGCCACTGCGCCAGGCCGGCGTTGGCCGACCCGGTCACCGGGTCCTCACCGAAGTCGCGACCGTCGGCGTAGAACGCCCGCACCTCGACGTCGGCGCCCAGCTCGGCGGCCGAGCGCGCTCGTCCCAGCGACCGAGCACGGTCACCTTGAGGTCGGTGAAGGCGGCGATGTCGGGCACCACGTCGAGCACGGCCCGGGCCGAGCCGAGGTCCACGCCGACCCAGCCCGGACCGTTGTCGATCCACGCCATGTCCTCGACCGATGAGTCGCTGACGCCGAGCGCACGCGTGATGCGCGCCCGCAGGTCGGCGTCGACGGGCCCGGACCGGCGCAGCGGCGGTGCGGCGAAGCCGAGCCGCGGCGAGCGGCGTACGTCGACGAGGCCGGCGCCGCACTCCTGGACGATCACGTCGCCGCGCGGCACTCCCCCGGCCTCGAGCCACGCGTGGGCGCTGCCGATGGTGGGGTGCCCGGCGAACGGGAGCTCACCGCCGGTCGTCCAGATCCGCACGCGGTAGTCGGCGCCCGGGTCGGTCGGGGCGCAGAGGAAGGTGGTCTCCGACAGGTTGGTCCACCGCGCGAACCGGGCCATCTGCTCGTCGGTCAGCTCGTCGGCGTCGTGGACGACAGCGAGCGGGTTGCCGAGCCACGGCTCGGCACTGAAGACGTCGACCTGGCGGAAGGGCAGCACCCGTCGATCCAATCAGGTGTGCGCCGTCATGACCTCCCACGTCATGGCCCAGTCGCCTCGACGCCAGCAGCCTTGTGCCATGACCACGACACAGAACACCTCGACCACCGCCACCGTGAAGGGCTCCCGCGGGACGAGCATCACCGTCCCGATCGCCGGTGCCTTCCTCCTCCTCGATGCCGGCATGACCGGCGCCAACGGACTGGCGTACGCCGGTGCCGGCGGCTGGCTCGCCGACTGGTTCGGCGCCCCGGAGTCGCTCGTCCGCTCCCTCGGCGTCTTCCTCCTGGTGGTGGCCGCGGGCGTCGCGGTCCTGGCGACCCGGACCGCGATCCCTCGCCGAGGCGTAGCGGCGCTCGCCGGCCTCAACATCGTCTGGGTGATCGCCAGCCTCGACTACGCAGTTGTCGGCGGCCTCACCACGCTCGGCGTCGTCTGGACGATCCTCCAGGCGGTCGTCGTGGGTGTGTTCGCTGCCGGACAGGTGTGGCTGGCGCGCAGGGGCTGACACAGTGACCACCATGACCCTGGACCTCGCGGCGCCGGCCGACGTGGGCTCGCTCGTCCGGCACTGGCGTCAGCGCCGCCGCCTCTCGCAGCAGGCACTGTCCGACCAGTGCGGTGTCTCGACCCGCCATCTGTCCTACATCGAGACGGGCAAGGCCAGGCCGAGCCCGACGATGGTCGGCCAGCTGAGCGAGGCGCTGGCCGTCCCGCTGCGCGAGCGGCGCCGGCTCTTCACCGCGGCGGGCTTCGTGCCCGACACGTCCGAGCACCCGCTCGACGCACCCGTGCTGGCTGAGGTCAACGAGGCGCTCGAGCAGATCCTCGCAGGGCACGAGCCCTACCCGGCGCTCGTCATCGACGGCGGCTGGGACCTCGTCACCGCCAACGAGGCGGCGTACCGCCTGCTCGCGGACGTGCCCGCCGAGCTGCTCGAGCCACCGGTCAACGTGGTCCGGCTCAGCCTCGACCCGCGCGGTCTGGCGCCCCGCATCGCCAACCTCGACGAGTGGCGGGCGGCGATCATGTCGCGGATCCGTCACGAGCACGACACCACGGGCGACCCGAGACTGGCCGCCCTGCTGGCGGACTTCCCGGTCCTCCGGCCGCACCCGACACCGGCCATCGTGCTGACGCTCCGCCTGCGGTCGGGCGACGACGTGCTGTCGTTCCTCACGACCACGACGGTCTTCGGCACGCCGGGGGACGTCACGGTGGCCGAGCTGGCGATCGAGGCGCTCTACCCGGCCGACTCCGCGACCCGCGAGCTGCTGGCCGCGGCCCAGCGGCGGGAGGCCTCGTCGGCGGCCGCCGAGACCAACGCGGTGATCTCGGGACGGTCGGGGACCGGGAACGAGACGTACGCCCCGCGCCCACCCGCAACCGGGCGTCCGTAGGCCTTGGCGGCCAGCGACCCCGTCGGGCAGCATCCGGATCGTCAGCGACTGCAGCTCGAACTCCTCGTCGCGGCGCGTGTCGCGCCACCGCAGGTCCTCGGGGATCGCCACGTTGATCGCCAGTGCACCGACCTCGACCTTGTCGTCCATTCGGGCGATCCTGCCACTGCGGAGCGGTCGCCGCGCGGGACGTCATACGGAGGGGGCTACCCGTAGCCCCCTCCGTATGACGTCCCGGCTCACGACGCGGCGAGGAACTCCAGCGCCCGCCGGTAGCCGTCGACACCCTCGCCCGCGATCGTCAGCGCGGCGTGCGGCTCGACGACCGAGGTGTGCCGGAACTCCTCGGGCCGCTGCTTCGGGTCGGAGATGTGCACCTCGACCAGCGGCGCGGCGAGCTGGGCGCAGGCGTCCCAGAGCGCCAGCGAGTAGTGGGTCCAGGCACCGGCGTTGAGGACGACCCGGACGCCGTCGTCGGCGGCGGTGTTGAGCCAGTCGAGCAGCTCGCCCTCGTGGTTGGTCTGGCGCACCTCGACCTCGAGGCCGAGGTCGCTCCCCCACTCGACGCACTGGTGCGCGAGCTCGGCGTGCGTCGTCGAGCCGTAGATCTCCGGCTGACGGCGACCGAGACGACCGAGGTTGGGTCCGTTGAGCACCAAGACCTTCATCACGGCAGCGTAGTGCGCCGGGCCGCGGCCACCAGTGGCGTGTCCGGCAGCGGCGGCGTGGTCCAGTCGGCGGGCGGGCGCCACGTCGTCCACTCGTCGTCGAGGGGCCAGTCGCGTCCCTCGACGAGCTCGGTGTGGGCCCACTCCCCGATCGCCCGCACCTCTGCGGCCTGCTCGGGCGAGTAGTGCCCCGCCTCCACGACCGCCTCGAGCTCGTCGGCGTCCTTGAGCCACAGCTCGCCCGACGGCTCCAGCCACAGGTCGAGGATCAGGTCGCGGGTGTTGGTCTCGTCGCCGTGCGCGCCGGTGCGGCAGCTCGAGGTTGACGTAGTGCCCGGCCACCGACCCGTCGTCCTCCCGGAACACCCACACCGACCACGGCCGGCCGGTGGGCGCGATGCGGAGGATGCCGCCGCCCCGCCACGTGCCGAGCGCGGGCACTCGCTCACCCAGGAAGCGTTCGGCGAGTGGCTTGTCCCGCAGCGCCACGCCGTCCCCGGGCGCCGTGGAGAGCAGCTCGGTGTCGTCCGCCAGCCACGCCACCAGCCCGCGCTCGTCGTCCCGGACGACCCGCATCGGGTCGCACCTCGTCGCATAGCGCCACTGGACGACGTCCCCCACGGCGAGGAACGGCCCGGCCCCGGCGGGGTGCCACGGGCCGTCACCCTCGGCCGCGTGCAGCGACGACAGGACCTCGAGGTCGACCGCGCGCGGCGACGCAGCGCCGGTGAGCCGCTGCATGGTGCCTCCGGACTCGGAGACCTGGACGTCGGGATCCGGTTCGCTCACCCGGCGGACGTTATCGCGGCGTACGCCGCCCGCAGGTCCTCCTCGCCGGGGCCGGCGAGGATCCGCGGGGAGGCGAGGTCGTCGAGCACGACGAACCGCAGCTGCGAGCCGCGCGCCTTCTTGTCGACCTTCATCGCCGCGTGCAGGTCGTCGAACGACGCGGCGTCGTACGTCGTCGGCAGGCCGACGCGCGACAGCGCCGTGCGGTGCCGCTCGACGATCGCGGGGTCGAGCGAGCCGGCGCGGGCGGCCAGCTCGGCGACGAAGACGCACCCGATCGCGACAGCCTCGCCGTGGCGCACGGTGTAGTCGCTGGTGCGCTCGATCGCGTGGGCGAGGGTGTGGCCGTAGTTGAGCACCTCGCGTCCGACTCCCCCGCCGGCACCCGTCTCCTTGAGGTCGCCGACGACGACGTCGACCTTGACCCGGATCGCCCGCTCGACGAGCTCGCGCAGCTCGGGCGAGTCGGCGGTCAGCGCGGCAGGGTCGGTGCGCTCGACGATGTCGAGGATGGTCGGGTCGGCGATGAAGCCGCACTTGACGACCTCGCCCAGCCCCGCGACGAGCTCCTCGCGCGGCAACGACGTCAGCAGCGAGAGGTCGCACAGCACGCCGGCCGGCTCGTGGAACGCGCCGACGAGGTTCTTGCCGGCCCCGGTGTTGATGCCGGTCTTGCCGCCGACGGCGGCGTCGACCATCGCGAGCAGGGTCGTCGGCACGTGCACGACGCGTACGCCGCGGAGCCAGGTCGCGGCGACGAAGCCGCCGAGGTCGGTGGCCGAGCCGCCGCCGAGCGTCACGACGGCGTCCGACCGGGTGAAGCCGGCCTCCCCGAGTGCCTCCCAGCAGTCGGCCGCGACGGGCGCGGTCTTGGCCCGCTCGCCCTCGGGCAACCCCAGCGCGAGCACGTCGTAGTGCTCGACCAGCGCGTCCACGATCGGGTCGGCCAGTGCGCCGAGCGTTCCGGCGTACAGCACCGCGACGCGCTCGACGGACTCACCCAGCAGCGCCGGGGAGCAGCGCGGTCAGGTCGTGGCCGACCACGACGTCGTACGGCGAGGCGCCGCCGACGTGCAGGACGGTGTCGTCCGTCGAGGTCATCCGATCAGCTCCCGGATCTCCGCCGCGACCTCGTCGGGGGTACGGCCGTCGGTCTCGACGACGTGGGTGGCCACCGACTCGTAGATCGGCGTGCGCTCGTCGAGCAGGGTCTTGATGCGGGAGCGGACGTTGCCGAGGAGCATCGGGCGCCCGATGCCGAGGTCGACCCGCTTCACCGCGTCGGACAGCCCGACCCGCAGGAACACCACGGTCAGGCCGGCCAGCAGGTCGCGCGTGGCCGGGCGCAGCACGGCGCCACCGCCGAGGGCCAGGACGCCCTCGTGCTCGGCGACCGCGGCAGCGACCGCGGCGGCCTCGAGCTCGCGGAAGGCGTCCTCCCCCGACTCGACGAAGATGTCGGAGATCTCGCGGCCGGTGCCGGCCACGATGTCGGCGTCGGTGTCGCGCACCGGCACCTGCCACGCCTCGCCGAGCAGCCCGGCGACGGTCGTCTTGCCGGCACCCATCGGGCCGACGAGCACCACGCGAGGTCCCATCTGGGGGATCACCGGTACCGGAGGGTGTCGAGGTAGGACTCGACGTTGCGCCGCGTCTCCTGGACCGAGTCGCCGCCGAACTTCTCGACGACCGCGTCGGCCAGCACGAGCGCGACCATCGCCTCCGCGACGATGCCGGCGGCGGGCACGGCGCAGACGTCGGAGCGCTGGTGGTGCGCGACGGTGGCCTCACCGGTGGCGACGTCGACGGTGCGCAGCGCCTTCGGCACCGTGGCGATCGGCTTCATCGCCGCGCGTACGCGCAGCACCTCGCCGGTGGACATGCCGCCCTCCGTGCCGCCGGAGCGGCCCGTCGTACGCCGCAGCCCGTCGTCGGTCGGCACGATCTCGTCGTGCGCGAGCGAGCCCGGGGTGTCGGCGAGCTCGAAGCCGTCGCCGACCTCGACGCCCTTGATCGCCTGGATGCCCATCAGGGCGCCGGCCAGCTTGGAGTCGAGGCGACGGTCCCAGTGGACGTGCGAGCCCAGGCCCGGCGGCAGGCCGTGCACGACCACCTCGACGACACCGCCGAGCGTGTCGCCGTCCTTGTGGGCCTGGTCGATGCGCGCCACCATCGCGGCGCTGGCCTCGGGGTCGAGGCAGCGGACCTCGTCGGCGTCGAGGCGCGCGACGTCGTCGGGAGCGGGTACGACGCCCGCGGGCGCCTTCACCCCGCCGAGCGAGACCACGTGCGACACGATCCGCGCACCGGTGGCCTGCTCGAGGAAGTTCGACGCCACCCGGCCGAGCGCCACGCGGGCCGCGGTCTCGCGGGCGGACGCGCGCTCGAGGATCGGGCGGGCCTCGTCGAAGGCGTACTTCTGCATCCCGACGAGGTCGGCGTGGCCGGGGCGCGGCCGGGTCAGCGGCGCGTTGCGGGCGAGGGCCTCCAGCTCCACCGGGTCGACGGGATCGGCCGACATGACCTTCTCCCACTTCGGCCACTCGGTGTTGCCGACCTCGATCGCCACAGGTCCACCCTGGGTCTCACCGTGGCGGACGCCGCCGAGCACGCGGATCTGGTCCTGCTCGAACTTCATCCGCGCGCCGCGGCCGTAGCCGAGCCGGCGCCGCGCGAGCGACTCGGCGAGGTCGTCGGTCGTGACGCGGACGTGGGCGGGCAGCCCCTCGAGGATCGCCACCAGCGAGGGACCGTGGGACTCGCCTGCTGTGAGCCATCGGAGCATGGCTGCAGTCTCTCAGCCCCAGATGCGCCCAGCGAGCGCGGTCCCCCAGACGAGACCCACGAGCGCGCCGATCACCATGAACGGCCCGAACGGGAACGACTTCTTCATCAGCGTGCGGTCCCGACGGGCGACGATGACCGCGAGCGCCGGCAGGGCGAAGGCGAGGAACCCGACCCACAGCCCGATCGCGAGCGCTCCCCAACCCAGCCAGCCGAGCACGAGCCCCACCGGGGCGGCGAGGCGTACGTCGCCGAAGCCCATCCCCGCAGACCTGATCGCCCACAGCACCCAGAAGAACGAGCGGGCAGCGAGCATCCCGAGCAGCGCGCCCACGAGGTGCGTCCCGCTGGTCGGTGGCGAACCCGACGACGACCACCAGCAGGATCGCCGCCAGCGTCGCGGGCACCACGATCCGGCGCGGCAGGAGCCGGGTGTGCCAGTCGATCACGGACAGCGCGACGGCGACCGGGGTCAGCGGCAGCAGCCACAGCAGCGGCCAGTCGAGGCCGGTCGCGGCACCCAGCAGGGCGCCGCACACCGCCGAGATCGCGGCACTGCGCCAGCGCAGCCCCGGTGCGCGCCGCGATGTCGACGTACGCCGTCTTCGGCGGCTCGACCTCTGCCTCCGGCTCGACCTCGTCGGGCTCGGCCGGCGGCTCCTTGGGCTCGGGCTCCGGCACGGAGGCGATCAGGGGCGGCACCAGCAGGCCGCCGAGCCCCGCGACCAGGAGCCCGAGCAGGGCTGCCAGCACGGTGTCGTTCACGCGGGGCTCCGTTCGTCGAGGGCGTGCCGGCCAGCCTCCCGCATCACGTCGAGCGGCGCAGGAAGTCCGGTGAACAGCTCGACCTGGACCACGGCCTGGTGCACGAGCAGGTCGAGGCCGCCCACCAGCGTGCGCCCGCCAGCCTCGTCGACCGATGCCGCCAGCGGGGTCGGCCACGGGTCGTAGAGCGCCTCGAAGACGACCGGCACGCCGGCGCAGCGCGCCACCAGCGCGGCGGTCTGCGCGGCCGCCGGGATGGTCGCGACGACGACGTCGACGGTGAGCCCACCGGTCGCGTCCAGCGCCCCGGCGCGTACGTCGACGCCCGCCGGGTGCGCCCGCAGCAGGTCGATCGTCTCCCCGGCACGGGCCTCGTCGCGCACCAGCACCTCGATCGTGGTCACGCCCAGGTCGACCAGCGCGAGGCCGATCGAGGCGGCCGTCGCACCGCCGCCGAGGATCGCCGCCGACGCCAGCGGGAGCGACGTACGCTCCCGGATCGCGGCGACGGCGCCGGGCAGGTCGGTGTTGTCGCCGACGCGCTCGTCACCCTCGAGCAGCAGCGTGTTGACCGCCCCCGCCAGACGCGCGCGGTCGGTGACCCGGTCGGCGAGGGCGAGTGCCTCGCGCTTGAGCGGCATCGTCAGCGACAGGCCACGCCACGAGGCGTCGAGCCCGGCCACGAACGACTCCAGGCCGCCCGCGCGCACCCGGTGGGCGTCGTAGGACCAGTCCAGCCCGAGCGCGGCGTAGGCCGCCCGGTGCAGCACCGGGGAGAGCGAGTGCGCGATGGGATCGCCCAGCACGCCGCAACGCTGCCCCTTCACCGCAGCATCAACAACGGTCCGAGGTCTCGCAGTAGGCCTTGTACTCGTCGCGACCCTCGAGGAACCCGTCGTAGTCCTCGTAGAACTTGGTCTCACCGGTGGAGAGGTCGACCGTGACGTAGTAGTACCAGTCGCCCTCCTCGGGGTTGGCCGCGGCGGCGATCGCGTCGTCGCCCGGCGCCTCGATCGGGGTCGGCGGCAGGCCCGCGTTGAGCCGGGTGTTGTAGGGCGTGTCCTCGGCCAGCTGCTCGGGCGTGAGCTCGGTCGACCCGGGCGAGAGGCCCAGCCCGTAGGCGATGGCGGCGTCGATCCCGAGCGTGCCGTTGGTGCCGCCCTTGTCACCGGGGCCGTCGAGGCGGTTGTAGATGACCCGGGCGATCTTCGGCATGTCCTCGCCGCGACCCTCGGCCTCGATCAGCGAGGCGATGATCATCAGCTCGGCCGGCGTGTGGCCGAGCTCCGCGGCCTTGGCCTCGAGGTCGGCCGCCTCGGCGGCCTCGGCCCAGCGCGCGACCATCATCTTGAGGATGGCGACCGGCTTCATGCCCGGCTTGATCTCGTACGTCGCCGGGAACAGGTAGCCCTCGGCGTTGCCCTCGGCGTAGTCGGGGAGCCCGATCCTGCCGGAGCCGAGTGCCTTGTTCCAGGCCCCCTTGCGGAAGTCGGTGTTCTCGGAGAGCGTGGACACGATCTCGGTGAGACGCAGGCCCTCGGGGATCGTCACCGTCGGGAAGCCGATGAGGTTGGCCGGGTCGATGAGGACCTCGAGCGCGTCGGAGGCCTTCATCTGCTTCTGCAGCTCGTAGTCGCCGACCTGGATGCCGCTGGACGCGCTCTCGCCGGCGGCGGCGTCGATGAACGCCTGCACGGACTTGGTGACGTCCTCCTCCTTGAGGTTGCGACCGATCTGGGCGACCGTGTCGCCCTCGTTGACGGTGAACTCGACCGAGCCCGTGCCGGGACCGGCGTAGTCGTCCGGGCCCTGGAACTGGTCGGAGACCCACGAGACGCCCTGGGTCAGCGCGACGTAGAAGCCGCCGACGAGCACGGCCAGCGCGACGAGGACGGCCAGGCACCCCTTGAGCGCCGCGGCCCTTGCGCCGCCTGCCGCCGGGCTCGTAGGTCTCCACGGGCTCGTCCACGAGCTGGTCCTCGTGCTCACTCATCGTTCACCTCGACGATCTCTCCCGGTGCCTGTCCGCTCGCCCGCTCGGTGTCGAGAGCAGTCTGCAGGATCAGTACCGCGGCGGCCTGGTCCACCACGGCGCGTCTCTTCGCCCCGTGCCGGCCCTGCTCGCGCAGGATCGACTCGGCGGACACCGTGGTCAGTCGTTCATCACACAGTCTGACGGGGACGGGCGCAACTCGACGTGCCAGCCGCGCCGCGAAGTGCCGCGCCTTCTGCGCGGCGGGCCCTTCGGCGCCGCTGAGCGAGCGCGGCAGCCCGACCACGACCTCGACGGCCTCCCGCTCGACGACCAGCTGCGCGATGCGGCGTACGTCGCCCCCGCCGGTGCGCACCGTCTCGACCGGGGTCGCGAGGAAGCCCGAGGGGTCGCTGGTGGCGACACCGATCCGGGCGTCGCCCGGGTCGATCCCCAGCCGGACTCCGACGCGCACGCTCAGCCCTGCGCCGTCGCCCGGGCGACCTCGGTCGTGACCAGGGCGAGCGCCTCGTCGATGCGCGAGGCGTCGCTGCCGCCGCCCTGGGCGACGTCGTCCTTGCCGCCACCCTTGCCGCCGAGCAGCGGTCCGACGGCGCGCACCAGCTCGCCCGCGGACAGTCCGCGCGACCTGGCCTCGTCGTTGGTCGCCGCCACGACCGACACCTTGCCGTCGGCCTGTCCGATGATCACCACGACACCGGGCTCGCCCTGCGGCAGGCGCCCGCGCACGTCCATGGCCAGGTTGCGTACGTCGCCCCCGGCGGCGCCGTCGGCACGGTGGGCCACGACCTTGACGGGCCCGACCTGCGTGGCAGCGGCGGCCAGCTCGGCGCTGGCGCCGAGCAGCTGGGCGACGCGCGCCTTCTCGAGCTCCTTCTCCGCCGCACGGAGCCGCTCGGTCAGTCCCTGCACCCGCTCGACGAGGTCGTCGGGCCGGGCCTTGAGCAACCCGGTCAGCTGGGACACCACGTCACGCTCGCGGGCGAGGTAGCCGAAGCCCTCGACGCCCGTGAGCGCCTCGATGCGGCGGTTGCCGGACCCCACGCTCGACTCACCGGTCACCACGACGGTGCCGATCTGCGAGGAGTGGTCGACGTGCGTGCCACCGCAGAGCTCGCGCGACCAGGGGCCGCCGATCTCGACGACGCGCACCTGGGTGTTGTCGTAGGTCTCGCCGAAGAGCGCGATCGCGCCCCAGTCCTTCGCCTGCTCGAGGGTCATGTAGTCCCATGCCACGGCGAGGTCGGCGCGCAGCGCCTGCTGCGACACCAGCTCGATGTCGCGCACCTGCTCGGGCGTCAGGCCCTGCGTCCAGCCGAAGTCGAGACGGAGGTAGCCCGGCCGGTTGTAGGAGCCGGACTGGAGTGCCGTCGGGCCGAGCACCTCGCGCAGCGCAGCGTGTACGACGTGGGTGCCGGAGTGGGCCTGGCGGGCGCCGATGCGCCACTCGGGGTCGACGCGCGCGTGGACCTCGCGGGCCGGGTCGAGCTCGCCCTCGACGACCCGCACCTGGTGCACGACGAGCCCCTTGATCGGGCGCTGCACGTCGATGACCTCGAGCTTGCCGCCCTCGAAGATGATCGTGCCGGCATCGGCGACCTGCCCGCCCGACTCGGCGTAGAACGGCGTCCGGTCGAGCACGAGCTCGCCGATCTCGCCCTCGGTGAGGCGCGACACGGCCGCTCCCCCACTGAGCAGTGCCAGCGGGCGCGACTCGGTCTCGAGGGTCTCGTAGGCCAGCCACTCGGTGGGACCGTGCTCGTCCAGCACGGCGCGGTAGACACCGGTGTCGCCGTGCGTGCCCTTCTTGGCGCGCGCGTCGGCCTTGGCGCGCTCGCGCTGCTCGGCCATCAGACCGCGGAAGCCCTCCTCGTCGACCTGCAGGCCCTGCTCGGCGGCCATCTCGAGGGTCAGGTCGATCGGGAAGCCGTAGGTGTCGTGCAGCTGGAACGCGCGCTCGCCCGACAGGGACGAGCCGCCCGACTGCTTCACGTCGTACGCGGCGGTGTCGAAGATCTGGGTGCCGGCCTGGAGGGTCTTGCGGAACGCGTCCTCCTCGGCGAAGGCCACCTGCGAGATGCGCTCCCAGTCGGTGACCAGGTGGGGGTAGGTCGGGCTCATCGCGTCGCGCGAGACCGGCATCAGCTCGGGGAGCACCCGGTCCTCGCAGCCGAGCAGGCGCATCGAGCGCACGGCACGGCGCAGCAGCCGGCGCAGGACGTAGCCGCGACCGTCGTTGCCGGGGGTGACGCCGTCACCGATGAGCATCATCGCGGAGCGCACGTGGTCGGCGACCACGCAGAACCTGATGTCGTCCTCGCGCTCGGCGCCGTACGTCTTGCCGGTCAGCTGCTCGGCCCGCGCGATCACGGGGTGGACGATGTCGATCTCGTACATGTTCTTCTTGCCCTGCAGCAGCAGCGCGACACGGTCCAGGCCCATGCCGGTGTCGATGTTCTTCTTCGGCAGGGAGCCGGCGATGTCGAAGTCGGACTTGGAGCGCACGGCGCTGAGGTCGTCCTGCATGAAGACGAGGTTCCAGATCTCCAGCAGCCGGTCCTCGAGCTCGACGGGCATGTCCGGGCCGAGCGTGGCCGCGTCGAAGTCGGGACCGAAGTCCGGACCGCGGTCGAAGAGGATCTCCGAGCACGGGCCGCCGGGACCCGGGACGCCCATCGACCAGTAGTTCTCCTTCGGGCCGAGCTGGACGATCCGCTCGCGCGGCAGCCCGGTGATCCTCATCCAGAGCTCGATGGCCTCGTCGTCGCCGACCAGCACGGAGGGGTACAGCCGGTCCCGGTCCAGCCCGTAGCCGCCCTCGGCGACCGGCTTGGTGATCAGGTCCCAGGCGAGCTCGATCGCGCCTTCCTTGAAGTAGTCGCCGAAGGAGAAGTTGCCGCACATCTCGAAGAACGTGGCGTGCCGCGTCGTCTTGCCGACGTCCTCGATGTCGGGGGTGCGGATGCACTTCTGCACGCTCGTGGCGCGGTCGAAGGGCGGCGTCTCCTGGCCGAGGAAGTAGGGCTTGAACGGCACCATGCCGGCGTTGACGAACAGCAGGTTGGGGTCGTCGGCGAGGGTCGATGCGGAGGGCACCACGGCGTGTCCGGCGGCCTCGAAGTGCGCGAGGAATCGGCGGCGGATCTCGGCGGTGTCCATCAGTGGTCCTTCTGTGTCTCGGTCTGTGCCTCGGTGGCAGTGAGCTCGGGTAGTCCATGAGGCCGGAGGCCGAGCTGCTCGCGCAACTCGGTTTCGCGCTCGGTGCGGCCCTGGTGCACCTCGTCGGCGAAGGCCCGCGCACCGACCTGCCAGCCGCGCAGGCGGTCACGCAGGCCATCGGCGGTGAGGGACTCGGCGGCACGACGGGCGCGCGCAGCGGCGTACACCCCGACCCCCGCCCCGGCGACGAACCAGAGTGGGCGACCCATCAGGCGACGTCCTCCCCGACCTCGGTGCGTCCGGCTGCGGCGCGCTCGCGGGCCCGGAACTCGCGGAGCGCCTGCTTGGTCTCGGCCCGCCGCTCGCGCCCCGCCCGCTTGGTCTCCTGGCGCACCTGGAAGCGGATCCGGTTGCGGCTCTCGGGCGACAGCGCCCGCCGCAGCCCGGCGGTCCACGACGCTGCCTTCACGACGGTCTCGCGGGCGACGATGTCGGCGAACAGGCGCCCGTCGATGTCGGACGGCGACCGGGACGGGCCCGCGTCCCGGTCGGCCTCGAGGTGGGTGATCACGTAGGTGCTCTCGTCAGCGCCGTCCTCGACCGCCGGTCCGGGGCGGACGTCGGCTGCCGGTCGACTCGAGGAGCGCGATCCGGTCGGCGAGCGACGCGGCGAGCACGCCTCGGCGCGTACGGACCGGCGCCGGGCGCGCGCAGCGACCACCGTCGCGACGAGCGCCAGCACGAGGGCCGGGACACCCGTGGCGACCAGCCAGGCCTGCTCCGACGTCACGGCGCGAGCCTACAAGCCCCGGCCCGGGACCATCGATCGACGGTGACGGGAGGCAGACGAGAGGCCGGTGGCCGGCGATCCGGGGATCGAGAGGTCACCCGCGGGACGCACCCGGAACCAGCGGAAGCCGTAGGGGCGAGGGTGACCGGGTCGACGCCTCGCGCGTGACCACCTCCTCGGCCATCAGGTCCACCGCCTCCAGCCCTGCGCCGTCCGGGTCGACGGGTACGTCCACGGTCGCCGGCTCCGCCCCGAGGTTGTGCACCGTCACGACCGACGGACGTGCCGTCGAGGTCGCAGCGCTGGACGAGCAGGTGTGTCTAGGGCTGCTCGACCACGCTCCACGTGCCCCACCCGAGCTCGGGACACGTGCGGCGGATGCCGATCAGCTTGCGCATGAAGCTCCACAGCGAGTCCGGGTCGTGCATCTGCGCCACCACGTTGACGTGTTCCGGCCCGCACGCTCCGGGCACGATGCGCTGGACCAGGCGCGACGGCGACGCCGAGGAGAATCCCCCGTTGCGCCCGTCGCTCCACTGCATGGGCGTGCGCACGGCCATCCGGCCGCCGGCCTCGAGGTCCTCCCCCATGCCGATCTCCTCGCCGTAGTAGAGCGTCGGCGTGCCCGGGAGGGAGAACATCAGGCTGTACGCCATCCGGATCGCGTCGAGGGTCCTCGTCGAGCATCGTCGGCAGCCGACGCTTGAGCCCCCGGTCATAGACCTGCATCTCCGGCTCCGGGCCGAACGCGCTGAACACCTCCTGGCGCTGCGCGTCCGTCAGCTTGTCGAGCGTGAGCTCGTCGTGGTTGCGCAGGAACGTGGCCCACTGGCACGTGCGGTCGATCACGGGTCGCTGCCTCAACGCTCGCACGAGCGGCCGCGCGTCCGCGCGGGCCAGCGACAGGTAGGTGGCCTGCATGCCGATGAAGTCGAACTGCATCTGCAGCTCGTTGGCCGCCGCACCGCCGAAGAACGCCTTCTGCTGGGCGTGCGCGAGATTGACCTCGCCGAGCATCATCGACCTGCCGTTGCGGCGGTTGAGGAAGGCCCGGAGGGTCTTCATGAGCTCGTGCGGGTCGACCGTGAGCGCCGGGTCTCCCGCGTTCTCGGCGTTCTGCTCGAGGAACGGGATCCCGTCCACCCGGAACCCGTCGAAGCCGAGCTCCAGCCAGAAGCCCACGATACGCATGATCTCGTCGACCACCTCGGGGTTGGCCAGGTTGAGGTCGGGCTGGTGCTTGTAGAAGTTGTGGAGGTACCACTCCCCCGTACGGTCGTCGAGCTCCCAGATCGAGTCCTCCTGGTCCGAGAAGACGACCATGTCGGAGGTGTCCGGCGGCGGGGTGTCACGCCAGATGTAGTGGTCCCGGTAGCGGTTGGTCGTGCTGCGCCGCGCCGCCTGGAACCACGGGTGCCGGTCGGAGGTGTGGTTGACCACCAGGTCGGCGATCACGTTGATCCCGCGGTCGTGGGCCGTACGGATGACCTCGACCAGCTGCCCGAGGGTGCCCAGCCGCGGGTCGACGCCGTAGAACTCGGTGATGTCGTAGCCGTCGTCGCGGTCCGGGCTCGGGTAGAACGGCATCAGCCACAGACAGGTGATGCCGAGCTCGGCCAGGTAGTCGATCCGCTCGGCCAGGCCGCCGAGGTCACCGACGCCGTCGCCGTCGGAGTCGTAGAAGGTCTCGATGTCGAGGCAGTAGATGACCGCGCTCTTCCACCACAGGTCGCTCGTGTCGCTGACTCTCACGCAGCCAGACAATCAGATGCGGCGCCCGGGCGTCAGCCCCGCAGGGCGGGGAGCACCTCGGCACCGAAGGCATCGAGGAAGGCCGTCTGCTCCTGGCCGACGTGGTGCAGGTAGAGGTCGTCGAAGCCGACGGCCGCGAGCTCGGCGAGCCGGTCGCGGTGCCACGACAGGTCGTGGGACACCTCCACCGCGCCGCGGACCGCCTCGAGGTCGACGTGCTCGGCCATCACGTCGAACCCCTGCGGGGTCTCGGTGTCCCAGTTGACCGGCTCGGTGAAGACGTTGCTGCGCCACTGGTCGAAGGCGATGGCATCCGCCTCCTCGGCGGTCGGTGCCCACGACAGGTGCACCTGCAACGACAGTGATCCCCGACCGCCGGCGTCGCGGTAGGCCGACACGATGTCGCGGAGCACCTCGGCCGGCTGGTTGATCGTGACCAGCCCGTCCGCCCAGGCCGCGACCCGGGCGGCGGAGGCCACGGACACCGCCGGACCGATGAGGCGCGGCCGGACGGAGGGCCGCTCCCACAGCCGCGCCCGGTCCACGGTCACCAGGCCGTCGTGGCTGACCTCCTCGCCGTCGAGAAGCCGGTGGATCACCGACACGCACTCCTCGAGGCGTCGGGTCCGCACCTCCTTGCGCGGCCAGCGGTCACCGGTGATGTGCTCGTTGCTGGCCTCGCCGCTGCCGAGGGCGACCCAGAACCGGCCGGGGAACATCTCGCCCAGTGTGGCGATCTTCTGCGCCACCACGGCCGGGTGGTAGCGCTGCCCGGGCGCGCTCACGCACCCGAGCTCGAGGCCGGTGCGGGCGAGGGCCGCGCCGAGCCAGGCCCAGGCGTACCCGGAATGTCCCTGCCGGCTGCTCCACGGGCCGAAGTGGTCCGAGCACATGGCCATCTCGAACCCGGCACGCTCGGCGTGCTCGACGTCGACCAGCAGCTGGGACGGGGCGATCTGCTCGTGGGAGGCGTGAAATCCGAGGCGCATGCCCCTCACCGTAGACGGCGCGTCAGGAGCCGCGGACGATGCGACGTACGCGCTCCCAGCGCTCCTTGACCGCGGCCTCCGCGCCGAGGGCGGTGGGGCGGTAGTAGCTGGCGTCGGCCAGCTCGTCGGGTGCGTACTGCTGCTCGGCGATGCCGTAGGGCGCGTCATGGCTGTAGACGTAGGGCTTCGGGGCGCCGCTGTTGTGGCCGAGCTGGGCCGCCCCGGCGTAGTGGCCGTCGCGCAGGTGGGGCGGGACGGAGCCGATCTTCCCGGCGCGTACGTCGGCCTGGGCGGCGTCGATCGCGGTGATGACGGCGTTGGACTTGGGCGCCACCGCGAGCGCGATCGTGGCCTGGGCGAGGTTGAGGCGGGCCTCGGGCATGCCGATCAGCTGCACGGCCTGGGCTGCGGCCACGGCCGTCGGCAGGGCCGTCGGGTCGGCGAGCCCGATGTCCTCGCTGGCACTGATCACCAGCCGGCGGGCGATGAAGCGCGGATCCTCGCCGGCCTCGATCATCCGCGCGAGGTAGTGCAGCGCCGCGTCGACGTCGGACCCGCGGATGGACTTGATGAAGGCGCTGATCACGTCGTAGTGCTGGTCGCCCTGACGGTCGTAGCGCACGGCGGCCTGGTCGACGGCGGTCTCCGCGGTCGCGAGGTCGATCGCGTCGAGTCCCGTGCTGGCGGCCGCGCCGGCCGCGGCCTCCAGGTAGGTGAGCGCCCGCCGCGCGTCCCCGCCCGCCAGGCGTACGAGGTGGGCGCGGGCGTCGTCGTCGAGGGCGGTCTCCCCCGCCAGCCCGCGTTCGTCGGTGAGGGCCTGGTCGATCACCTCGGCCACGTCGTCGTCGGTGAGCGACTGCAGCCGCAGCAGCAGGCTCCGGGACAGCAGGGGCGAGATCACCGAGAAGAACGGGTTCTCCGTGGTCGCGGCGATGAGGGTGACCCACCGGTTCTCCACCCCGGGCAGCAGGGCGTCCTGCTGCGCCTTGGTGAAGCGGTGCACCTCGTCGACGAAGAGCACCGTCTCCTGGCCGCCGCGAGCGAGCTCGGCGCGCGCCCCGTCGATGGCGGCACGCACCTCCTTGACGCCGGCCGCGACCGCCGAGACCTCGACGAAGCGGCGGCGGGTCTGCTGGCTGACGATCGCCGCGATGGTCGTCTTGCCGGTCCCGGGCGGACCCCAGAGCAGCAGCGACATGGACTGGTCGCCCTCGATGAGGCGCCGCAGGGGCGAGCCGCCGGCGCGCAGCTGCTGCTGGCCGACGAGCTCGTCGATCGTGCGGGGCCGCATCCGCACCGCCAGGGGCGCGGAGGCGTGGGTGTTCGCCCCGAGCGACCCGCCACCCGGGACGGCTGTGCCGAGCGGGGGACATGGCTCCGGGCGCGGGTTGCCCCGCGCCCGGAATCTCGAACAAGCCGTCCACGTCGGTGAGTATCCCCCGACGCTCCAGCAGCGACGCTCAGGCCCCCGTGGTCTGCTTGGTCCTCAGGTCGTACCAGGTCTCCTCGTAGCCCGGGATGGTCAGCTGCGTGTTGGTGGGCGTGGCGCCCGAGACCGGGCTGCCCTGGTCGTCGACACCGAGGAGCTGCGTCGTGACGGGAGTGGCCGGGTGGGAGCCCAGCTCGCCGGCGAAGTGGCAGGCGGCCTTGTGGCGGGGACCGATCTGCAGCAGCGGCGGCTCGACCTTGGCGCAGATCTCCTGCGCGAACTGGCACCGCGTGCGGAACCGGCAGCCCGACGGCGGGTTGATCGGGCTCGGCACGTCGCCCTCGAGGCGGATGCGCTCGCGCCGTCCGCCGACCGCCGCCTGCTTCACGTCGGGCACCGCGGACAGCAGCGCCTGCGTGTACGGGTGGTGGGGCCGACCGTAGATGGTCTCGCGGTCACCGATCTCCACGATCTTGCCGAGGTACATCACGGCGACCTCGGGGCAGAAGTGGCGCACGATGGCCAGGTCGTGGGCGATGAAGAGGAACGACACGTCGAACTCGGTCTGGATGTCCTGGAGCAGGTTGACCACCTGGGCCTGGATCGACACGTCGAGCGCCGACACCGGCTCGTCGGCGACGAGGACCTTGGGGTTGAGCGTCAGCGCGCGGGCGATGCCGATGCGCTGGCGCTGGCCGCCGGAGAACTCGTTGGGGTAGCGGTTGTAGTGCTCGGGGTTGAGGCCCACGATCTCGAGGAGCTCCTGCACCCGCGGGAGCACCTTGTTCTTCGGGACGATCTTGTGCACCTCGAGCGGCGCCCCGACGATCGAGCCGACCGTGTGGCGCGGGTTGAGCGAGGTGTAGGGGTCCTGGAAGATCATCTGCACGTCGCGGCGCAGCGGCTTCATCTCACGGCTCGACAGCTTGGCCAGGTCGTGGTCCTGGAACATCATCGAGCCGCCGGTCGGCTTGTAGAGCCGGGTGATCAGGCGACCGGTGGTCGACTTCCCACAGCCGGACTCGCCGACCAGACCGAGCGAACCGCCCTTCGGGACCTCGAACGAGATCCCGTCGACGGCCTGCACGTGGCCGATGGTGCGGCGGATGAGACCCGACGACTTCACCGGGAAGTACATCTTGAGGTTGTCGACCGACAGCACCGCCGGCGCGAGGGGGTCGAGCTTGGTCGCCGTGTGGCCGTGCTCCGCCAGCGTGGCGAAGTCGAGGTCCTGGACGCGCGACCTCGTGCGAGCCGTAGGCGTCCGGGGTCTCGGGGCTGCTCTCCTCGACGAGCTGCCGCTCACCCGTCTCGGCCGCGTTGGCACCCACCTCGGTGGGCTCGACCTGGGCTCGGGCGTTGGGATCCTGGGTCATCGGGTCTCCTCGACGAGCTCGGGGGCGATCTCGGGCAGCACCTCGGTGCGGTAGACACCGACCGGGTCCGCGAGGTGGCAGCGCTTGAGGTGGGCCGTGCCGGAGCTCGCCGGCAACAGCTCAGGCAGCTCGGTGCGGCACAGGTCGCCGGGGACCTTGTCGGAGTGCACGCACCGCGGGTGGAACGAACATCCCGAGGGCGGCCGCAGCAGGCTCGGCGGGTTGCCGGGGATCGGGATCAGGCGGGCGTCGGTCGAGGCGGTCACGTCGGGGATGCTGGACAGCAGGCCCCACGTGTACGGCATCTCCGGCGAGACCAGGATCTGCTTGGCCGAGCCGTACTCCACGCAGCGGCCGGCGTACATCACGAGGACGTCGTCGGCCATCTCGGCGATGACGCCGAGGTCGTGGGTGATGATGATGACGGCCGAGTTGAACTCGCGCTGCAGGTCCTGGAGCAGGTCGAGGATCTGGGCCTGGACCGTCACGTCGAGCGCCGTGGTCGGCTCGTCGGCGATGAGGAGCGACGGGTCGTTGATCAGGCCCATCGCGATCATCGCGCGCTGGCGCATGCCGCCGGAGAACTGGTGGGGGAAGTCGTCCACGCGCCGGTCGGGCTGCGGGATGCCGACGCGGTCGAGCATCTCGATCGCCTTGCGTCGGGCGTCGCGCTTCGAGGCGCTCGAGTGGTGGACCAGGTAGGCCTCCTCGAGCTGTCCGCCGATCTTGTAGAACGGGTGCAGCGCCGCGAGGGCGTCCTGGAAGATCATCGCCATCGAGTTGCCCCGGAGACCACGCATCTTCGACTCGCTCAGCCCGACGACCTCGGTCCCGCCGACCCGGATGGAGCCGGAGATCTGCGCCGACTTCGCGTCGTGCAGTCCCATCACGGCCATGCTCGAGACGGACTTGCCGGAGCCGGACTCGCCCACGATGCCGAGGGTCTTGCCCTTCTCGACGGAGTAGGTCAGCCCGCTCACGGCGGTGACGGGACCGTCCTGGGTCGGGAAGGTGACCTTGAGGTCCTCGACCTGGAGGTAGGGCCCGTCGGCCGCGTCCACCTCGGCTGCGGACGACTGGGTCATGGGAACGCTGGTCACGAAAGCCTCACCCTCGGGTCGAGGACGCTGTAGACGACGTCGACGAGCAGGTTGGAACAGATCAGGATGACGGCGCTGAAGAGCGCGGTCGCCTGCACGACGGGCAGGTCGCGTCCCTGCACGGCCTCGAGGGCCCACCAACCGATGCCCTGGATCTCGAAGATCCGCTCGGTGAAGATCGTGCCGGCGAGCAGGGTGCCGAAGTCGATGCCGAAGATCGTGACGACCGGCACCAGGGCGGCGCGCAGCCCGTGCTTGTAGACGATGGTCCGCGTGGGCAGGCCCTTGGCCTTGGCCGTGCGGATGTAGTCCTCGCTGAGGGCCTCGACCATCGCACCGCGGGTGAATCGGGTGTACTGCGTGCAGCCGAAGATGCCGAGCGCGACCCAGGCGAGGAACATCCCGCTGAACCACTTGAACGGTCCGTCCTGGGTGATCGGGAAGTAGCCCGTGTCGCTGAAGAACGGCACCTCGAACGTGATCGTGAGGTACAGCCAGGTCAGCAGCGCGAAGAGGTAGTAGGGGATCGAGCTGATGAACAGGAAGCTCGAGACCAGGGCCTTGTCGGCCACGCTGCCGCGCCGTTTCGCGGCGGCGACCCCGATGGGGACGCCGAAGAGGAGGTAGAGGAACGCACCGCCGATGGCGATGGAGAAGGTCGCGGGGATCCGCGAGACGAGCTCCTCCTTGACCGGCTGCTTGGTGCGGAAGCTGACGCCGAGGCACGGCGCGCCGCACTCGTACTCGTTGGAGGCGATCGTGAGCGTACGTCCGACGAAGATGCCCTTGACGTACTTGCCGTACTCCTCGTAGACGGGGTTCTCGTAGCCCAGCGTCTTCTCGTACACGGCGAGCTTGGTCTGCGTGCACCGGTTGCTGGTCTCGCGGTCACAGATCGGCTGTGCGGGACTCGACGGGCCGTACCAGAACAACAGGAAGATCGCCATCGAGACCAGCGTCACGACGAGGACTCCCGAGATCAGCCGCTTCACGACATAGGCGAACATCGCAGGTCTCTCTCCGGGGATGGTGGATGAGGCGGACCCCCGAGGCACGACAGCCTACTGGGTCCGGGCCGACGAGTAGGGGCTCCCGGTCAGGGAGCCCCCACCCGTCAGTGGTTGCTGCTTGTACTACAGGGAACTACGCGGTGCTCTCCGGTCCTGCGAGAGCACCAGGATCACTGCATGACGTAGAGGTCCTTGTAGTTCGGCGCACCGATCGAGCCATCGCCCGACGGGTTGCCGATCTTCGAGCCGAAGACGAACAGGTCGTTGCGGAACGCGGTCGGGATGATCGGGAAGTACTCCGTCATGATCTTCTCGTCCAGCGCACCCCAGGCGTCGGCCTGCTCCTCGAGCGGAAGGGTGTTGATGTTGTCCATCTCGTCGTTCACCGACGCCTCGTCGAAGAAGGCGGTGTTGTAGACAGCGCCACCCTTCAGCAGCGGCGGCAGCATGGTCGAGCCGGCCGGCCAGTCCGAGCACCAGTTGACGCCACGGAGGTTGAGCTTCTTGTTGACCTTGTTGTCCGGGTCGAGCCAGATGTTGTACGGCGAGTCCTGGACCGGGATGGCCTTGACCGAGAAGCCTCCGGCCTCGAAGCCCTTGGTGATCTGCTCCTGGGCGGCGACGGCCAGCGGGTCGACCTCGTAGAACACCATGGTGATCGGGTACGGCTTGTCACCGTAGCCGGCCTCCGCGAGGAGCTCCTTCGACTTCTCCGGGTCGTAGGTGATCTGCTCACCGTCGGGCTGGAACTCCTTCTTGCCCGCCATGCCGGGAGGCATGATCGAGTTGGCGGGGACGCGGGTCACGCCCGGAACCTCGCCGCCGGAGATCCACACGTCCTCGTAGGGGTACGCGTAGGCGAGAGCCTTGCGGACCTCGATCTCGGGGATCTTCTCGTAGTCCGGCGTCAGCGTGCTCACGCACTGCGACGTCTGCTGCACGAGGCGCTCACCGAGCTGGCCGTTGGCGTCGTTGTACTTGTCCGAGCCGAGGCCCGTGCTGACGGCGGTCTGGCTGTCGGAGTTGTCCGACAGCATGATCTCGTCGACCTTGGCCTGGTCCTGGTTGAACTTGAAGATGAACTCGTCGGCGTACTGGTGACGACCCGGGTCGGAGTCAGCGGACCACTGGTCGTTCTTGACCAGGACCAGCTCCTCGTTGGGCTTGTAGCTGTCGACCTTGTACGGGCCGTTGGACAGCGGCTTGTTGCCGTAGTTCGGCGGCTTGGAGGCGTTGCCGAGCGGAGCCGGGCCCATCGCCATGAAGGCGCCCCAGTAGTCCATGTCCGGGAACGGGACGGCCATCTTGATGGTGACGTCCTGGCCGTCGACCGAGATGCCGGACCACTTCTCGCACTTGGGGTCCTTGCCGGTGTAGGGACCCTCGTAGTCCGCAGCACCGTCGAAGTACGTCTTGGAGTACTCGGTGCCGGCACCGGACGGGAACGCCTCGGAGTCGAGCGAGCGGCAGATGCCGAACGCGACCTCGTCGGCCGTGACGGGCTTGCCGTCCTCCCACGTGGCGTCGTCACGAATGGTGAAGGTCCACTCCGTGTAGTCCTCGTTGGGCGTGCCCAGGTCGGTGGCGAGGTCGGGGACCAGCAGCGGCTGACCGTCCTCGTCGCGGACGTACTGGGTCAGCGAGCGGCTGGTCAGCGCCTGCTGGATCGAGTTGCCCGTGACGGACCAGCCAGCGGTCGGGTCGAGCGTGTCGGGACCCGGGTCGCTGGGCAGGTAGACCGTGACGGTCCCTCCAGCGGTCGCGTCGGCGACCTCCTCGGCGGGACCCTGGCGTTCGGCGTCCTTGCCGCCACCTTCCTGGTCACCGAATTCCCTCTGCGTTCCTTCGCCACCGGTGCCACCGTCGTCCGACGACCCGCCACCACAGGCGGCGAGGGTCAGTAGAGCGGCACCAGCGACGAGCGCGAGCGGCTTGTTCCGCTTCATGCTGTCCAGCCTTTCGTTTTTGTTCTCACCGGGGACGGCGTCTCCGGCGCGTGCTTGGACCGTGGCTGAGCGGTGTGCTCAGCGTCGGGTCTTGGGGTCGAGGGCGTCGCGGACCGCGTCGCCCAGGAGGTTGAGGGAGAGCACCAGTGCGACGATGCCCAGCAGGGGCTGCCACAGGTACTGCGGGTACTCACGGAAGAAGGTCAGGTTGGTGGCCTTGAGGATCGTCTGGCCCCACGAGACGCCGTCGGTGACGCCGATGCCGAGGAAGGCGAGGCCTGCCTCGAGGGCGACGAACGTCGGCAGCATCAGCGAGACGCTGATGATGATCGGAGCCGCGAGGTTGGGCAGCAGCTCCTTGAACAGGATGCGCGAGGTGGGCATGCCCATCACGCGGGCCGCCTGCACGAACTCACGCTCGCGGAGGGTGATGACCTCACCGCGGATGAGTCGCGCGGTGCCCATCCACCCGAAGATCGACAGCACGATGACGAGCGCCACCTTCTGGATCGTCCCGTAGTTGTCGGCGGTGTTGAACCGGTCGTTGATGATCGGCGCCAGGGTCAGCGCGGCGAGGAGGAACGGGACCGTCAGGAACATGTCGACGAAGAACGACAGCACCTTGTCGACCGTTCCGCCGAGGAATCCGGCGAGGAGGCCGATGACGACGCCGACGACGCTCGCGAAGAGGGTCGCGGTGGCCGCGATCAGCAGGGACACCCGGCATCCGTAGAGCCAGTAGGCGAGGTTGTCCTCGCCGGTGCGCGGCGCCACACCCATCGGGTGCTCCATCGTGAACGGGCCGACGGGCGGGCCCATCTCCGGCTTCGGCAGGCCACTGTTGAGGCCGTCGACACGCTCGCTGGCCAGCGGGGTCTCGAGGCTCACGCCGAACGCGGCGCTGATCGGCCCGGCGAACACTGCGCACAGGACGAAGAACAGGACCACGATCGCGCAGACGACGGCGATCTTGTCGCGGGCCAGACGGCCCAGCGCGATCCGCAGCGGCGACTTGCCGGCGATCTCCTTGGCCTGCTGGCCGTTGGGATCCTGGTGCTGCGGCTCGTCAGTCAACGAGCCCAACGTCTCCGGCCCTGCGGTGTCTGCCGACATGCTCTCCCCATCTGGTTCGGGACTGTCCCGGCGCTGTTTCGAGGATCACCCGAGGCCAGCGCCGAGACAGGACTGTATGTGACCCGCGCCGCACGGACGATCACTGACGCGTAACGATCCAGTTACGACGCATTAACCAGTTGACAGCACCGGGACCGGCAAACCTCCGCCGGATCACGAGCGCGACGGAACTTCCTTGACGCATCCGCGCATGCCACCGACACGCTTACGCGTCGATCTCGTCGTCCTTCGCCGGGCTCGCGTCGACCCCGGCCTCCTTGCGCTGCTCCGGCGTGATCGGGGCCGGCGCGGCCGTCAGCGGGTCGTAGCCGCCCCCGGACTTGGGGAAGGCGATGACGTCGCGGATCGACTCGGTGCCGGCCAGGATCGCGACGATGCGGTCCATGCCGACGGCGATGCCGCCGTGGGGCGGGGCGCCGAACTTGAAGGCGTCGAGGAGGAAGCCGAACTTCTCCTGCGCCTCCTCCTCGCCGAGCCCCATCACGGTGAAGACGCGCTTCTGCACGTCGCCGCGGTGGATACGGATGGACCCGCCGCCGAGCTCGTTGCCGTTGCAGACGATGTCGTAGGCGTACGCCAGCGCGCTGCCGGGGTCGGTGTCGAAGGAGTCGAGGAACTCCTCCTGCGGGCTCGTGAAGGCGTGGTGCACGGCCGTCCAGGCGCCCGCGCCGACGGCGACGTCGCCACTGGCGACGGCCTCGGAGCTCGGCTCGAAGAGCGGTGCGTCGACCACCCAGGTGAAGGCGAAGGCCGAGTCGTCGAGCAGGTCGCCGCGACGGCCGATCTCGAGTCGGGCGGCGCCGAGCAGCGCGCGGCTGCTCTTGACCGCGCCCGCGGCGAAGAAGATGCAGTCCCCCGGCTCGGCACCGACGTGGGCGACGAGGCCCGCGCGCTCGTCCTCGCTGAGGTTCTTGGCGACCGGACCGCCGAGCTCGCCGTCCTCGGCGACCGTGACGTACGCCAGTCCCTTGGCACCGCGCTGCTTGGCCCAGTCCTGCCACGCGTCGAACTGGCGGCGCGGCTGGCTGCCGCCACCGGGCATGACGACGGCGCCGACGTAGGCGGCGTTGTCCGGGGAGAACACCCGGAACGGCGTGTCCTTGAAGTAGTCGGTGCAGTCGACGAGCTCGAGGCCCATCCGCAGGTCGGGCTTGTCGGAGCCGAACCGCGCCATCGCGTCCGCGTACGTCATCCGCGGGATCGGGCGCTCGATGGTGTGGCCGGCCTGCGCCCACATGGCCTCCAGCACGTCCTCCATCAGCGTGAGGACGTCCTCCTGGTCGACGAAGCTCATCTCGATGTCGAGCTGGGTGAACTCGGGCTGCCGGTCTGCCCGGAAGTCCTCGTCGCGGTAGCACCGCGCGATCTGGTAGTAGCGCTCCATGCCGCCGACCATGAGCAGCTGCTTGAACAGCTGGGGGCTCTGCGGCAGGGCGTACCAGCTGCCCGGCGCCAGCCGCGCCGGCACCAGGAAGTCGCGGGCGCCCTCGGGCGTCGAGCGGGTGAGGGTGGGCGTCTCGATCTCGACGAAGTCGCGCGCGTCGAGCACGTCGCGGGCCGCCTTGTTGATCCGGCTGCGCAGGCGCAGGGCGGCCGCGGGGCCGGAGCGGCGCAGGTCGAGGTAGCGGTGCTTGAGGCGCGCCTCCTCGCCGACCTCGCCGCCCTTGTGGCCGGACGCGTCGTCGATCGGGAACGGCAGCGGGTCGGAGGTGGAGAGCACGACGAGGTCGGTGGCGACCACCTCGATGTCGCCCGTGGCGAGGTTGGGGTTCTGGTTGCCCTCCTTGCGGGCCACGACCTCGCCGGTCACCTTGAGGCAGAACTCGCTGCGGAGGGTGTGGGCGACCTCCTCGTCGCGGACGACGACCTGCACCACCCCGCTGGCCTCGCGGAGGTCCAGGAACGCGACCCCGCCGTGATCGCGGCGCCGCGCCACCCACCCGGCGAGCGTGACGGTCTGGCCGACGTGCTCGGCGCGCAGGGCGCCGGCGTCATGGGTGCGGATCACTGGTTCTCCTCTTGATCATGGGGGGAGGTGCTGACGGTGCTGACGATGGTGGGCCGGAGGTCGTGCTCCGGCGGGGACCAGGTGGCCGGGTCCGCGTCGACCTGCTCGCCGGAGCGGATGTCCTTGACCTGGTGCGTGCCGTCCGCCTGGACGAACCAGACGTACGGGATCCCCCGGCGCTCGGCGAAGCGGATCTGCTTGCCGAACTTGGCGGGTGCAGGGGCGGTCTCGCACGCGATCTCCCGCGAGCGGAGGGCCGTGGCGACCGCTGCGGTCGCGGGGCGGTCGTCCTCTGTGTTGAGTGCGACGAGGACGACGCTCGGCACCGGCCGGCTCCCGGACAGCACGCCATCGGCGATGAGCGGGACGAGGGTGCGGGACACGCCGAAGGACACGCCGACGCCGGGATAGGTCGTACGTCCGTCGCTGGCGAGCGCGTCGTAGCGCCCTCCCCCGCCGACGGACTTGAGGCGCTCGTAGCCCGCCATGAAGATCTCCACGACGGTGCCGGTGTAGTAGTCGAGGCCGCGGGCGATGCGGAGGTTGGCCTCCACGTCGACGCGGTCGCCGGCGACGGCGCGGCAGCCCTCGACCACGGCGGCCAGCTCCTCGAGCCCCTCGTCGAGCAGCTCGTCGGTGACGCCCAGCGCGCGGACCCGCTCGACGAAGGAGGAGTCGGCGACCCGGATGGTGGCCAGGTCGAGGCAGCGCTGTGCCTGCTCCGGCGTGGTGCCGACCCGCTCGACCAGCATCCGCGCGACCTCGTCGGCGGGGAGCTTGTCGAGCTTGTCGATGACGCGGATCGCGTCGGTGACGTCGTCGATGCCGAGGCCGCGGTAGAAGCCCTGGATGAGCTTGCGGTTGTTGAACTGGAACGACAGGCGCGGGATCGGGAGGCGACTCAGCGCGTCGACCATCACCGACATCACCTCGACGTCGTGGTGGAAGGGCAGCTCGTCGCGGCCGACGATGTCGACGTCGGCCTGGGTGAACTGGCGGAACCGCCCCTCCTGGGGCCGCTCGCCGCGCCAGGCCGGCTGGACCTGGAACCGGCGGAACGGGAACTCGAGGTGCCCGGCGTGCTCGAGCACGTAGCGCGCGAACGGGACGGTGAGGTCGAAGTGCAGGCCCAGCTCGGCCTTCGCGCCCGGGTCGGCGGCGATCCGCTGGAGGACGTAGATCTCCTTGTCGACCTCGCCGCCCTTCGCCAGCCGGTCGATCGGCTCGACCACCCGCGTCTCGATGTTGGCGAAGCCGTGGAGCTCGAAGGTGCGCGACAGCGACGCGATCACCTCGCGCTCGACGGCGCGCTGCGCGGGCAGCAGCTCGGGGAACCCGCTCAGCGGGCTGATCTTGCTCATTCAGGAGTCCTGGTCGAGGTCGAGGAGGAAGGGGTTGGTGGCGCGCTCGCGCCCGATGGAGGTCTGCTCGCCGTGGCCGGGCAGCACGACGATGTCGTCGGCCAGCGGCAGCACCTTGCCGGCGAGGCTGCGCAGCATCTTCGCGTGGTCGCCGCCCGGGAGATCGGTGCGACCGATGGAGCCGGCGAAGAGCAGGTCGCCGGAGAACATCACCTCGGACAAGTCGCGCGTCGGTGGTCGAGTAGCCCCCGAGGTACGAGGGGCGTACGAGACCCGGCGAGCGGAACGTCACCGAGCCCTCGGTGTGCCCGGGCGTGTGGTCGACGACGAACGTCAGGCCGGCGAGCTCGAGCTCGGCGAGGTCGGACAGCTCGCGCACGTCGTCGGGCTCGGCCCAGGTGTGGTTGCCGCCGAGCAGCATCTGCGTCGTCTCGCGACTCATCCCGGCCATCGGGTCGCTCAGCAGGTGGCGGTCGCTGGGGTGGATCCACGCGGTCGCGTCGTACGTGCCGGCGACCGGCGCCACGCACCACATGTGGTCGACGTGCCCGTGGGTCACCAGCACGCTCACCGGCTTGAGCCGGTGCTCACGGACGACCTGCTCGACACCCTCGGCCGCGTCCTTGCCGGGGTCGATGACCACGCACTCGGCACCGGGACCCGTGGCCACGACGTAGCAGTTGGTCCCCCAGGGTCCGGCGGGGAAGCCAGCGATGAACACAGGCGTCAGTCCTTGCTCGAAGGTGTGGGTGCGGCGGCGGTCTCGTCGCGCCGGGTCGAGTGGTGCGGTGGGAAGCCTACCGAGGGCTGTCCGGGCCATGACTACGATGGTTGACCATGAGCGCCGACAAGCAGTCCAGCGACGCCACGGCCCCGGCGGAGACGCCAGCTGAGACGGCATGGGGTCGGGTCGCCGAGGACGGCACCGTCTTTGTCCGCACCGCTGACGGAGAGCGATCCGTCGGGTCCTACGAGGCCGGCACGCCGGCCGAGGCCCTGGAGTTCTTCACCAAGCGCTTCGACGAGCTGGAGGGCAAGGTCCACCTGCTCGAGCAGCGCGTCGCGTCCGGTCGGCTGGCGCCGGAGGAGGCGACCTCCTCGATCAAGTCGCTCCGCGAGCAGGTCGTCGACGCCCACGCCGTCGGGGACCTCGTGTCCCTGGCCGCCCGGCTCGACGCGCTCGCCCCCGTCATCGCGGTCCAGCGCTCGGCCCGCAAGGAGGAGCGCGCGCAGAAGACCGCGGAGTCGAAGGCGGAGAAGGAGAAGCTCGTCGCCGAGGCCGAGAAGCTGGCGGAGGGCACCGACTGGCGCAACGGCGCCAACCGGCTGCGCGACCTGCTCACGACGTGGAAGGAGCTGCCCCGGCTCGACCGGGCCACCGACGACGCGCTGTGGCGCCGCTTCTCCACCGCCCGGACGACGTACACCCGGCACCGCAAGGCGCACTTCGCCGAGGAGCACGAGCGCCGCGACGGCGCCCGCGTCATCAAGGAGCGGCTGGCCAAGGAGGCCGAGGCGCTGTCGACGTCGACCGAGTGGGGCCCCACCGCGGGCCGCTACCGCGACCTGATGCGTGAGTGGAAGTCGGCCGGTCCGGCCCCGCGCGAGGTCGACGACCAGCTGTGGCAGCGCTTCCGTGGAGCCCAGGACACCTTCTTCGGTGCCCGTGACGCCGCCAACGCGGCGCTCGACGAGGAGTTCGCCGGCAACGCCGAGGTCAAGGAGCAGATCCTCGTCGAGGCCGAGAAGCTGGTGCCGGTGAAGGATCTCGACGCCACCAAGAAGGCCTTCCGCGACCTGGCCGACCGCTGGGACGCCGCCGGCAAGGTGCCGCGCGACCGGATGAAGGACCTCGAGGCCCGCATCCGCAAGGTCGAGCAGGCCATCCGTGCGGTCGAGGACGAGCAGTGGAGCCGCAGCGACCCGGAGAAGTCCGCGCGTGCCGACGACATGATCGGCAAGCTCGAGGCCGGCATCGCCGAGACGCAGGCCAAGCTGGACAAGGCCACGGCCGCCGGTGACGCCCGGCGCACCAAGGACCTCGAGTCCGAGCTCGCCAACAAGCAGGCGTTCCTCGACATGGCGCGCAAGGCGGCCGCCGACTTCGGCTGACCGGGCGCTTCGTGCCCGTCCTCGAGTGCTGACCGGGCGCTTCGTGCCCGTCTCGTCAGGCAGGTGACGCGGTAGGCGTCGAAGACGCCCGGCACCGCGCGGACGGCACGGAGCACGCCGTCGAGGTGGGCGGCATCGGCCATCTCGAAGGAGAACCGGCTCTTCGCCACGCGGTCGCGGGTCGTGGAGAGCGTCGCGCTGAGGATGTTCACGTGCGCGTCCGAGAGCGCCATGGTGATGTCGGAGAGCAGGCGCGCGCGGTCGAGCGCCTCGACCTGGATGTTGACCAGGAAGGTCGACTGCGAGGTCGGCGCCCACTCGACCTCGAGCACCCGCTCGGGCTGGGTGAGCAGGCTGGAGGCGTTGGTGCAGTCGCGGCGGTGGACCGAGACTCCCCCGCCCTTGGTGACGAAGCCGAGGATCGAGTCGGGCGGCACCGGCGTGCAGCACTTGGCGAGCTTGACCCACAGGTCGTCGACGCCGGGGACGATGACACCGGAGTCGGTCGGAGCGCGCTTGGCGCGCGAGCGGCCGGTGATCGTGACGCCCTCGGACATGTCCTCCTGCGCGCCGTCGTCGCCACCGTGCAGGTCGATGACCCGGCGTACGACCGCCTGGGCGCTCAGGTTGCCCTCGCCGACCGCGGCGTACAGCGCGGAGACGTCCGCGTGGTGGAAGTGCTCGGCCACCAGCGCCAGCACGTCGTGGGTCATCAGGCGGGTGAGGGGCAGCCCCTCCTTGCGCATCAGCTTGGCGATCTGGTCCTTGCCGCGCTCGATCGCCTCCTCGCGCCGCTCCTTGGTGAACCACTGGCGGATCTTGGAGCGGGCGCGCGGTGACTGGACGAAGTTGAGCCAGTCGCGCGACGGCCCCGAGGTGGGCGACTTGGAGGTGAAGACCTCGACCACGTCGCCGTTGTCGAGGGTGGACTCCAGCGGGACCAGGCGGCCGTTGACCCGCGAGCCGATCGTGTGGTGGCCCACCTCGGTGTGGACGGCGTACGCGAAGTCGACGGGGGTGGCGCCACCCGGGAGCGGGATCACGTCGCCGCGCGGCGTGAAGACGTAGACCTGCGACTGGTTCATCTCGAAGCGCAGCGACTCGAGGAACTCGCCCGGGTCCTCGACCTCGCTCTGCCAGTCGAGCAGCTGGCGCAGCCAGGTCAGGTCGTCCTTGTCGCCGAGGCGGTCGGTGTCGACGCCGGCCTTGCTGTTCTCCTTGTACTTCCAGTGCGCGGCGACGCCGTACTCCGCGCGGCGGTGCTGGGAGAACGTACGGATCTGCACCTCGACCGGCTTGCCGGCGGGGCCGATGACCGTGGTGTGGAGCGACTGGTACATGTTGAACTTCGGCATCGCGACGTAGTCCTTGAACCGCCCCAGGACCGGGTTCCACCGCGAGTGGATGACGCCGAGCGCGCTGTAGCAGTCGCGGTCCTCGTCGACGAGGATCCGGATGCCGACCAGGTCGTAGATGTCGGAGAAGTCGCGGCCGCCGACGATCATCTTCTGGTAGATCGAGTAGTAGTGCTTGGGCCGGCCGGTGACCTTGGCGTTGATCTTCCCGGCCTTGAGGTCCTGCTCGATCTCGGCGACGACCTCGGCGAGGAACTGGTCGCGCGACGGCGCGCGCTCGGCGACCATCCGCACGATCTCGTCGTAGATCTTGGGGTGCAGGGTCGCGAAGGCGAGGTCCTCCAGCTCCCACTTGAGGGTGTTCATGCCGAGCCGGTGGGCCAGCGGCGCGTAGATGTCGAGGGTCTCGCGCGAGGAGCGCTCCTGCGAGGCGGCCGGGACGTAGCGCAGGGTGCGCATGTTGTGGAGCCGGTCGGCGAGCTTGATCACCAGCACCCGGATGTCACGCGACATCGCGACGATCATCTTGCGGATGGTCTCGGCCTGCGCCGAGGCGCCGTACTGCACCTTGTCGAGCTTGGTGACGCCGTCGACCAGCACGGCGACCTCGTCACCGAAGTCGGCCCGCAGCGCCTCCAGCGTGTACGGCGTGTCCTCGACGGTGTCGTGCAGCAGCGCGGCGACGAGGGTCGGCTCGGTCATGCCGATGTCGGCCAGGATCGTGGTCACCGCGAGCGGGTGGGTGATGTAGGGGTCACCGCTCTTGCGCATCTGGCCGGTGTGCCACTTGTCGGCCTCGGCATAGGCGCGCTCGAGGAGGGCGAGGTCGGCCTTGGGGTGGTTGGCGCGGACGGCGCGGAAGAGCGGCTCGAGGACCGGGTTCTGGGTCGGCGGGCGGGTGCCGACGCGGGCGAGGCGGGCGCGCATGCCGCGCGCGGTCAGGGGCGCCCTGACCTCCTGCGCGGGGACCTGCTCCTCTGCCATGGGTCGAGTCTAGTGAGGCGGCGTACGGACCCGTGCGCCGCTCTCGTCGCGGCGCAGGCGTCAGATCGTCAGCAGGGTGGCGATCGGCAGGTCGCCGGTCACCGCGCGCGGGTCGAGGAAGCCGAGCTCCATCAGCACCGAGGCGCCCACGGCGACGCCGCCGCTGGCCTCGATGAGCTGACGGGTCGCCACGACGGTGCCGCCGGTGGCGAGCACGTCGTCGACCATGAGCACGCGCTCCCCCGGCCCGATGGCGTCACGGTGCACCTCGAGGGTCGCCTCGCCGTACTCGAGGGAGTAGGAGACGGCGTGGGTGGCGCGCGGGAGCTTGCCGTGCTTGCGCACCGGCACGAAGCCGATGCCGAGGGCCAGCGCCACCGGCGCGGCGAGGATGAAGCCGCGGGCCTCCATCCCGACGACCTTGTCGACCACGACGTTGCCGTGGTCGTCGCGGCCGGCGGCCGCCAGTGCGGTGATGATCGCGGAGAAGGCGTGGTGGTCGGCGAGGACCGGGGTGATGTCCTTGAACGTCACACCCTCCTGCGGCCAGTCGGCGACGTCGACGGTGAGGCGGGTGAGCGCCTCCTGGGCCGTACGCCGGTCAGGCATCCGCTGCCGGCCCGTCGATGGGCCCGTCGACGTGCCCGCCGACGGGGGCGTCGACCTTGGCGATCGCGGCGCGGGCGATCTCGATCTCGGTGCCCGGGGCGATCTCGAGGCGGGCGCGCTCGTCGGTGATCGACAGGACGGTGCCGTAGATGCCGGAGGACATCATCACGCGCTGACCGACCTCGATGCTCTGCTGCAGGGCGACGACCTCCTTCTGCCGGCGCTGCTGCGGGCGGACCACCATGAACCAGAACAGGGCCAGGATGGCGACCAGGGGAAGAAGTGCGGCGAGGTCGTTCACGGTCGGGGCTCTCCTCGAGGAGGGTGGGGTGCATGAGCGCGTGGAGTCTACGCGGCGCCCGCCGCTCCCTCTCAGGCGTCGTCGAAGAGGGTGGAGTCGACCGTCGGGATCGCGGGTGGCGTCAGGCCGAGGTGGTGCCAGGCGGCGGGCGTCGCGACGCGTCCGCGCGGCGTACGGGCGAGGAGGCCGGTGCGGACCAGGAACGGCTCGGCGACCTCCTCGACGGTCTCGCGCTCCTCGCCGACCGCGACGGCGAGGGTCGAGATGCCGACCGGTCCCCCGCCGAAGCGCCGGCACAGCACGTCGAGCACGGCCCGGTCGAGGCGGTCGAGCCCGGACTCGTCGACCTCGAACAGCTCGAGCGCGGCCTGCGCCACCGGCAGCGTCAGCACGCCGTCGGCGCGGACCTGGGCGTAGTCGCGGACCCGCCGCAGCAGGCGGTTGGCGATGCGGGGCGTGCCGCGCGAGCGCCCGGCGATCTCGCTGGATCCCTCGGCGGTGAGGTGCACGCCGAGCAGCCCGGCGGAGCGGTGCACGATCTGGTCGAGCTCGTGGGGCTCGTAGAACTCGAGGTGGGCGGTGAAGCCGAAGCGGTCGCGCAGCGGCCCGGGCAGCAGGCCGGCGCGGGTGGTCGCGCCGACGAGGGTGAAGGGCGGGATCTCGATCGGGATGGCGGTGGCGCCCGGGCCCTTGCCGATGATGACGTCGACGCGGAAGTCCTCCATCGCCATGTAGAGCAGCTCCTCGGCGGGCCGCGACATCCGGTGGATCTCGTCGACGAAGAGGACGTCGCCCTCGTTGAGGCCCGAGAGGATCGCGGCGAGGTCGCCCGCGTGGGTGATCGCCGGGCCGCTCGTGAGCCGCAGCGGCGTGCTCATCTCGCTGGCGATGATCATCGCCAGCGTGGTCTTGCCGAGTCCGGGCGGACCGGACAGCAGCACGTGGTCGGGCGCGCGGCCACGGCGGCGGGCCGCCTCGAGGACCAGGCCCAGCTGGTCGCGTACGCGCACCTGGCCGACGACCTCGTCGAGGGTCTTGGGGCGCAGCGCCGCCTCGACGGCGCGCTCGTCGCCGTCGGCGTCGGCGTCGGTGAGCCGCTGGAGGTGGCTCAGCTCGGCGCCCGTCAGGTCGGCCTCGGTCACGTCGTCGTCGATGTCGTCCCAGTTCATCGCCGCCTCACGCCTTGCTCAGCGTGCGGAGCGCGGCGCGCAGGAGGGCGCCGACGTCGGGCATCTCGCCGGCGTCGGGGGCGACGGCCTCGACCGCCTTCTCGGACTCCTTGGTCGACCAGCCCAGCCCGATGAGGCCCTGCTGCACCTGGTCGCGCCAGGGTGCGTGCTGGGCTGTCGTGGCCGCCGGGTGGTGGCCTCCGGTCGGTGGGCCGATCCGGTCCTTGAGCTCGAGGATGATGCGCTGCGCACCCTTCTGGCCGATGCCCGGCACCCGGGTGAGGGCCTTCACGTCCTCGGTCATGATCGCGCGGCGTACGTCGTCGGGGCTCATCACCGCGACGATCGCCTGGGCGACCTTCGGGCCGACCCCGGAGGCGGTCTGCACGATCTCGAAGATCTGCTTCTCGTCGTCGTCGAGGAAGCCGAAGATCGTGAGGCTGTCCTCGCGCACCACCATGCTGGTCGGGAGCGTGGCCGGGCGCCCGACCCGCAGCGTGGCGAGGGTGCCGGGCGTGCACATCAGCTCGAGGCCGACACCGCCGACCTCGAGCACGGCGCTGTTGAGGGTGACGGCGGCGACCTCGCCGCGGACGAAGGCGATCATCGGGTCCTCACGATCGTGTGTGCGGCCTTGGCGTTGGCCATGGCCGCCTCGATCCGGGCCTGAGCCGCGCCGCGCCAGAGGTGGGTGATGGCCAGGGCCAGGGCGTCGGCGGCGTCGGCGGGCTTGGGCGGCTCGGACAGGCGCAGGATCCGGACGACCATCGCGCCGACCTGGGCCTTGTCGGCGCGGCCGTTGCCGGAGACGGCGGCCTTGACCTCGCTGGGGGTGTGCAGGGCGATCGGCAGGCCCCTGCGGGCCGCCACGACGAGCGCGATCCCGCTGGCCTGGGCGGTGCCCATGATGGTGCTGGAGTCGGAGCGCGCGAAGACCCGCTCGACGGCCACCGCGTCGGGCCGGTGCTCCTCGATCCAGGCGTCGAGGCCGCGCTCGATGCTGACCAGCCGCTCCGCGACCGGCAGCGACGCGGAGGTGCGGATCACGCCCACGTCGACCATCGTCAGCGGGCGGCCGACGCTGCCGTCGACCACGCCGACGCCACACCGGGTGAGGCCGGGGTCGATGCCGAGCACGCGCACAGTCCCACCTCTCGCCGACCGATCGTCCGAACACCTGTTCGTTCGGACCACGCTAACCTCCCCCGCCGACGCGGCGGCGTACGACACGCGGGCGGCGCCGGCGCCCCCCTGCCCGCGGCCCGGTCCCGCCCCGCTGTAACGCCGGTAGTGCTTGTACCCACAGGTTCCTCGGGGTGGGTACAGCAGCTAACCCGGCGTTACAGCGGGACGTCAGGTCAGCGGCGGCGCTCGACGCGGTACGGCGTCGAGGTCGTCGGTGTCCGTCCCGAACCGCGCGCAGGTGTCGGCGTACTCGCGCGCCGCCCGGGCCAGGGCTGCCCGACGACCGGCGAACAGGTCGACGTACGTCATCCGCGAGGACCCCAGCTTGAAGCCGGTGAGGAAGTCGTGCCGCTGCTTCTCCTCCGCGAGCACGGTCGCCGGGGCCAGCCCGCTCGGGTTGTCCGGTCGCGTACTTGAGGAGGCCGTCCGCCTCGAAGAAGTGACGCTTCACGACCATGTCGGCGAAGGCCGTCGTCGACACCGTCGGTCAGGCCGAACTGGAGCTCGGGACGGCCGATGCCGAGCTCGAGGACGAAGTCGCGCACGAGGGACTCGAGGTAGGTCTCGGCCAGGTGGTCGGCGTGCTCGATGCACCACCTCATGCAGCGACTGTGCGGCCAGCAGTCCATCGTCGACAGCACGTCGAGCAGGGCGGATCGCGGTACGCCCGCCCGGAGCGCGGCATCGCAGGCGGCGAGCCCGTGCGCCCGTCCGTGCTCCCTCACCATGTCGAGCGCGGTTCGCGCGCGGTCGAGCACGACCAGGTCGTCGACCTCGATCGTGTCCTTGGCCGCGTACGGCGCCAGGTGGTGCTTCACCCCGGCCCTGACCGCGTCGCCGTGCACCTTGCGCCGGCTGACGTGCACCAACGACGGTGCGCGGGATCGGGCGCGCCCATCCCGAGCACGATCGCCGACGAGTCGTGGCTGAAGACGTACGAGGTCGAGGTGAGGCTCATGGCCGCCGCCCGCATGCGGAGCACGGGCTGCGCCCGGAACGGGTCCAGGCCCTCCCACGCATCGGCGTCGACGTACACCCCGCGCCGGAGGCGCACGAGCCTGCCGCCGCGAACCAGACGATCCACGTCGTGGGGGTCCAGGCCGACCTTGGCGAGCTGGGCCGCGCTGAGGAGACCGTGCTGCGAGGCCATGAGCGAGACGGCAGGCAGGTACATGGGTCCACGGTGGGAGTGACCTCCGACGTCGACACCTCGTCCGGCCGATGGCTGTGGACAGCGGCGCGCAGGGCCTGGCTGTGGACGGCTTGCGGTCCTGCCGCGCGCTGTAACGCCGGGTTAGTGGGTGTACCCACCCCGGAGCACGGGGGTGGGTACAGCACTAACCCGGCGTTACAGCGGGTGAGGCCGAGGCGCGGGCGGGCGGCCGCGTCAGGCGTCGGCGGACTCGAGCTCGGCGAGGACGTCGGCGGGGATGTCGACGTTGGTGAAGACGTCCTGGACGTCGTCGAGGTCCTCGAGGGCGTCGACGAGGTGCATCACCTTGGCGGCGCCGTCGGCGTCGACGGGGATCTCGAGGCTGGCGACGAACTCGACGTCGGCGGAGTCGTAGTCGATGCCGGCGTCCTGGAGGGAGGTGCGTACGGCGACGACGTCGGTGGCCTCGCTCTGGACCACGAAGGCCTCGTCGAGGTCGTTGACCTCCTCGGCGCCGGCGTCGAGGGTCGCCTCGAGGACGTCGTCCTCGGAGACCTCACGGACGCTGCCGTCGTGGTCCTGCGACTTCGGGACCACCACGACGCCCTTGCGGGTGAACAGGCGCGAGACCGAGCCGGGGTCGGCCATCGTGCCGCCGTTGCGGGTCACCGCGGTGCGGACCTCCATCGCGGCCCGGTTGGTGTTGTCGGTGAGGCACTCGACGAGGATCGCGACGCCCTGCGGGCCGTAGACCTCGTAGGAGATCGTCTTGTAGTCGACGCCGCCCGACTCCGCACCGGACCCGCGCTTGAGGGCGGAGTCGATGTTCTTGTTGGGGACCGAGCTCTTCTTCGCCTTCTGGATCGCGTCGTAGAGCGTCGGGTTGCCGGCGGGGTCGCCGCCGCCCTGCTTCGCCGCGACCTCGATGTTCTTGATCAGCTTGGCGAAGAGCTTGCCGCGCTTGGCGTCGACCGCGGCCTTCTTGTGCTTGGTCGTTGCCCACTTGGAGTGGCCTGACATGGAGTTCCTCGATCCGTCTCAGTCGGTGCAGTGGTCGTCAGGCCGAGCGCACCAGGTCCACGAACATGCCGTGGACCCGGTCGTCGCTGCCGACCTCGGGGTGGAACGAGGTCGCCATCAGGGGGCCCTGACGGACCGCGACGATCCTACCCGCGGCCGGTCCCGCCTCGACCTGCGCCAGCACCTCGACGTCGTCGTCGACCGACTCGACCCACGGCGCGCGGATGAAGACCGCGCGTACGGGCTCGGCCAGCCCGTCGACGTGGAGGTCCTCCTCGAACGAGTCGACCTGGCGGCCGAACGCGTTGCGCCGCACGGTGATGTGGAGGCCACCGATGGTCTCCTGCCCCGCCGCGCCGTCCTCGATCCGGTCGGCCAGCATGATCATCCCGGCGCACGTGCCGAAGGCCGGCAGACCCGCCGCGTACGGCCTCGCGCAGCGGCTCGAGCAGGTCGAAGATCGTCGCGAGCTTGATCATCGTCGTGGACTCCCCGCCCGGGATCACCAGCCCGTCGCAGGAGGCGAGCTCGTGGGGACGGCGTACGGAGACGGGGTCGGCGCCCAGCGACCGCAGGGCCGTCAGGTGCTCGCGGACGTCGCCCTGCAGGGCCAGCACGCCGATGGTGGGATTCACGGACGCTGATCCTAGGACCGCGCCGTCGCCGTAGGGTCGGTGCCCATGAGGCTCCCCCGCCCGGTCGCGGCGATCGGCACCGTCCTGGCAGTCGCGATCGTCACCGCGAGCACCCCGGCGGCCACCGCCGGACCGGCCCCCGACCGGCCGCCGACGATCGAGGGATGGCCCGTCCGGACGCCGTCGCAGCCTCGGCCTGCGAGGCAGTGCGATCGAGGAGGGCGCGGCGGAGGCGAAACGCCTGGGATCCACCTGCTTCGCGGTGCTGCGCAACGGCAAGCTCGCCGGCGAGTGGAACTGGCAGGTCCGGCGCGACGTGCCGCGCGAGGTCTTCTCGGTCACCAAGTCCGTGACGAGCACCCTGGTCGGCATCGCGATCCGGGACGGCGACCTGCGTCTCGACGACCGCGTCGCGCAGTACGTCCGTCAGTGGCGCGGCACGCCCTCGGCCAGCGTGACCGTGCGGAACCTGCTCTCCAACGACAGCGGCCGCTACTGGTCGCTCCAGTCCGACTACACCGACCTGCTCTCGGCGCGCAGCCGCACGAGGTACGCCGTCGGGCTGCCGCAGCAGTACGCGCCCGGCACCGCCTGGGCCTACAACAACGCGCGCGATCCAGGTGCTCGAGGCGGTGCTCGAGGAGGCGACCGGGATGCCCGTCGCACGGTTCGCCGGGCGGCTCTTCGAGCCGGCTCGGCATGAGCACTCGAGCTCGGCACCGACGCGCGACGACGCGCGCTGTCATCACGGGCGCAGACCACGTGCCTCGACCGCGCGCGTTCGGCGCGCTCCAGCCGGCGGTGGCAGGTGGCGGCACCGCCGTCGACATGGGCTACGTCCGGCGCCGTCGGGTCGGCTCCTCGACCGCACAACGCGCCTACGGCGACCGTGGTGGCTGAACCGTCCGGGCCCGCTGCGCGGTGCGCACCGACGCGGTCGACGAGCAGGGCCACGTCCGGCGCGCCAGGTCGGCACGGCCAGCTCGAGCCGTCGCGGCGAGGGCGCTCACGCAGCACTCGGCTTCGGCGGCGTGCTGTCGTCGACCCGACCACGCGGACGATGGTGATGCGCCGGCCTGCCGCGGCGGGTGAGGAGTCGTACGGGCTTCGGCGAGTGCCGGCGACCGTGCTGCGACCGGCGGTGCGCTGAGCGCGGCTGACTACCAGCCGCGCTCGGAGAGGCGGTGGGGCTGCGGGATCTCGTCGACGTTGATGCCGACCATGGCCTCGCCCAGTCCACGCGACACCTTGGCGACCACGTCGGGGTCGTCGTAGAAGGTGGTGGCCTTCACGATCGCCTCGGCGCGCTCGGCCGGGTTGCCGGACTTGAAGATGCCGGAGCCGACGAAGACGCCCTCGGCGCCGAGCTGCATCATCATCGCGGCGTCGGCCGGGGTGGCGATGCCGCCGGCGGTGAAGAGGACGACCGGGAGCTTGCCCGCGGCCGCGACCTCCTTGACCAGCTCGTAGGGCGCCTGCAGCTCCTTGGCCGCGACGTAGAGCTCGTCCTCGGCCATCGAGTGCAGGCGTCGCAGCTCGCCGCCGATGGTGCGCATGTGCATCACCGCGTTGGAGACGTCGCCGGTGCCGGCCTCGCCCTTGGAGCGGATCATCGCCGCGCCCTCGGTGATGCGGCGCAGCGCCTCGCCCAGGTTGGTCGCACCGCACACGAAGGGCACGGTGTACTGCCACTTGTCGATGTGGTTGGCGTAGTCGGCCGGGGTCAGCACCTCGGACTCGTCGATGTAGTCGACGCCGAGCGACTGCAGGACCTGCGCCTCGGCGAAGTGGCCGATGCGGGCCTTGGCCATCACCGGGATCGACACGGCCTCGATGATCGAGTCGATCATGTCGGGGTCGCTCATCCGGGACACGCCGCCCTGGGCGCGGATGTCGGCCGGCACGCGCTCGAGCGCCATCACGGCGACGGCGCCGGCGTCCTCGGCGATCTTGGCCTGGTCGGCGGTGACGACGTCCATGATGACGCCGCCCTTGAGCATCTCGGCCATGCCGCGCTTGACGCGGCTCGTGCCGTGCTCGATGGGGGTCTCGGAAGAGGTCGAGGGAGAAGCCTGGGGGGTGTGCTCAGCCATGCCCCGATCGTAGTCCGCGTCCACCCCGGAGGGTGCATCGGGAGGGGCCTTCGACCGAGGGTCGATCAGGCCTGCGAGGCGGCGCGGTCCAGGGCCTGGCGGCGTACGACCCAGATGCGCTGGACGACGGTCACGGTCGCCGCGACGGCCAGGATCCAGACCGCGATCTCGAGCAGGATCCAGAGGTCGAGCACGTCGGCGAAGAAGGCGGGCACGAGCATGCCGACGAGCCGGTCGGGGCGCTCCGCGATGCCGACCTTGGCGTCGTAGCCGAGCACGTCGGCCTTGGCGCGGGCGTACGACGTCACGGCGCCCATGACGAGGATGACGAGGCTCAGCGCGAGGTAGAGGCGGCTCTCGTGGTGCCAGGCGAAGAAGAGCGCCAGCCCGCCGAAGAGCGCGCCGTCGGCGACGCGGTCGAGCGTCGAGTCGAGGAAGGCGCCGAAGTCGTCCTTGCGGCCCATCTTGCGGGCCATCGCGCCGTCGATGAGGTCGCTGAAGACGAAGACGGTGATGAAGACGACGCCCTGCCACACCCACCCCTGCGCGAAGAAGAAGAGCGCGCCGAAGCTGACCCCGAGCGTGCCGACCAGCGTCACCACGTCGGGGCTGATGCCGAGGCGGATGAAGAGGTTGATGAAGGGCGCGAGCATGACGCCCTGCCAGAACTGCTTGAACCTGTCGAGCACGGCCGCAGGCTACCGGTCGAGCAGCGCGGCGCGGACGTCCGCCACCGCGGCGGGCGCCCCGGTGACGGTCCAGTCGACCCCCGCGGCCGGTACGACGAGGGAGTCGCCGCCGGCGCCGCGGATGATCGCCGCACCGGGCAGCCGGTCCCAGTCGGCGACGGTGTGCTGGAAGAGCACGTCCCACTGGCCCGACGCGATCGACATGACGTCCATCGTCCCCGAGCCCAGCATCCGCAGCGTGCCGACCTGGCCGAGGGCCCGGGCGAACGCCTCCCCCACCCCGGTGCCGTAGAACGGCGGGTGGAGGTAGGTGACGGCGCACCGCGCCTCGCGCGGGGTCTCCGGCAGCGCGTCGAGACGTACGCCGTCGCAGGTGCTCGGCAGGTCGGGCCCGCCCACCCACGTACGGCTCGAGGCGGCGTGGTGGACCGCGCCGAGCAGCACGTCGTCCTCGTCCTCGAGGGCGATCGCGCTGCACCACCAGTCGCTGCCGCGGGAGAAGTTGTAGGTGCCGTCGACCGGGTCGATGACCCAGGTGCGCCCCGACGTGCCGGGCCGCGAGGTGCCCTCCTCGCCCAGGATCGCGTCGTCCGGGCGCTCGGCGGCGAGCCGCTCGACGATCAGCCGCTCGGCGGCCGTGTCGGCCTGCGTGACGATGTCGGAGCCGCTCGTCTTGCGGGCGATGTCGAGCCCGTCGGCCCGGATGCGGGCGGCCAGCAGGGCCGCCTCGCGCACCAGGTCGGCGGCGAGGGCGGCGTCGGCGCTCAGCCGCGGATCGTCCACGGGGGCCACGGTAGTGCGGGGAGTAGTGTGGCCGGACGGAGCCATCCAGGCTTCCGACCAGGGAGCCCCGATGAGCGACAAGTCGCCACGGCAAGGCATGTCCAAGAAGTCCGGCAAGTCCATCAAGGAGAAGCGTGCCGACAAGCACGCCAAGGCAGCCGGGAAGAGCGGCGCCGACGAGACGTTCCTGCCGAAGAAGAAGTGAGCCTTCTCAGCCTCGGTGTGATCGGCACGTCCGCCAAGGAGAACGAGCACCGTCTCCCGCTCCACCCCGAGCACCTCTCGCGCCTGGCGCCGGAGGTCGCGGCCCTGACGACGCTCGAGCACGGGTACGCCTCCCGCTTCGGGATCAGCGACGACGAGCTCGCCCCGCACGTGGCCGGCTTCGCGTCGCGCGAGGAGATCATCGAGGGCTCTGACGTCGTGGTGCTGCCCAAGCCGCAGCACGAGGACGTGGCCCGGATGCATGCCGGCCAGGTCCTCTGGGGCTGGCCGCACTGCGTCCAGGACCCGACGATGACCCAGCTGGCGATCGATCGCGAGCTGACGCTGATCGCGTTCGAGGCGATGAACCACTGGACCGCCGACGGCCACGTCGGGCTCCACGTCTTCCACAAGAACAACGAGCTCGCGGGCTACTGCTCGGTGCTCCAGGCGATGGAGCTCGCCGGCATCACCGGCGACTACGGCCGCCGGCTCAGCGCGGTCGTGATCGGCTTCGGCGCCACCGCGCGCGGCGCCGTCACCGCCCTCAAGGCGCACGGCGTCGGCGACGTCGCGGTGCTGACCACCCGCGGTGTCGCGGCCGTGGGCTCGCCCATCCACTCGGTGCGGATCCGCCAGTTCGACCACGACCCCGACGGCGTCGGCATCAGTGTCGTCACCGACCGGGGCCGGGAGCCGCTGGCGCCGTACCTCGCCGAGAACGACATCGTCGTCAACTGCACGCTCCAGGACACGGCCGCACCGCTGACGTACCTCCAGACCGAAGACCTGGCGGCCTTCCGCAACGGCAGCCTGATCGTGGACGTGTCGTGCGACGAGGGGATGGGCTTCTCCTGGGCCGTGCCGACGACGTTCGACGACCCGATGTTCACCGTCGGCGACCAGGTCCACTACTACGCGGTCGACCACAGCCCGTCGTACCTCTGGAACTCGGCCACGTGGGAGAACAGCGAGGCGCTGCTGCCGTTCGTCGAGCGGGTGCTGACCGGCCCCGAGGCGTGGGACGCGTCGGAGACGATCAGCCGGGCCATCGAGATCCGCGACGGCCGCATCTGCAACCCCGCGATCCTGGCGTTCCAGGGCCGCTCCGCGGAGCACCCCTACCCGGTCGGCTGACCCGCCTCCCACGCGTCCGCGAGCAGCGCGCGCGTGTCGTCGAGCAGCTGCGGAAGCATCTTGGTCCCGCCGACGACGGTGATGAAGTTGGCGTCGCCCGTCCACCGCGGGACGACGTGCTGGTGCAGGTGCTCGGACAGCGAGCCGCCGGCCGAGCGACCGAGGTTGAGCCCGACGTTGAAGGAGTGCGGGCTGCTGATGGTCCGGATGGTGCGCAGCGCCTGCTGCGTCATCGCCATCAGCTCGCTCGACTCGGCCGCCGTGAGGTCGGTGAGGTCCGCGACGTGGCGGTAGGGCAGCACCATCAGGTGGCCGGGGTTGTAGGGGTGCAGGTTGAGCACGACGTACGTCGACTCGCCGCGCGCCACGACGAGCGACTCCTCGTCGGGGTGCCCCGGGATCGCGCAGAAGGGGCAGCCCTCGTCGTCGACGACCGTGCGGACGTAGGCCATCCGGTGGGGCGTCCAGATCCGCTCGAGACCGTCCGCGCCCTGTTCACCCATGCCGATGATCCTAGGGTGGGCGCATGACCACGATCCGGGCGGCCGGTGCGGCCGACATGGCGGCGGTGGCGGACCTCTGGCACGAGGGCTGGCACTCCGGGCACGCCGGGCACGTCCCCGAGGGGCTGACGGTCCTGCGCACCCTCGAGGCGTTCCACGAGCGCACTCCCCTGCGGGTCGCCGACACCACCGTCGCGCTCGACGACCGGGCGAGCTGCTCGGCTTCGTGATGGTGGTCGGCGACGAGGTGGAGCAGGTCTTCGTCGGACCCGCCGCCCGCGGGACCGGAGTCGCCGCCGCGCTGCTGACCGAGGCCGAGCGCCAGGTCGCCGCTGCCGGGCACGCCTCGGCCTGGCTCGCGGTGGTGGCGGGCAACGCCCGGGCGCGCCGGTTCTACGAGAAGTGCGGCTGGGTCGACGAGGGCGACCTGCCCTACGAGGTGACGGCCGGCGGGCAGACGTTCGTCTCGCCGTGCCGGAGGTACGTGAGGTCGGTCTGAGGGTCGACGGCGTGGATCCCCGGGACGCCCTGTGGGAGGTCGACGACCCGGTCTATCGGGTGTACATCTGGCACCGCCCCCCGGCTCCTCACCGCGTCGGGCTCGAAGGAACCATGTGGCACTGCGACGAGCGACGGCTGACCGGCGCCAACGACGTCGCGGAGGTGCTCGCCTGGGCGCGGGCGACCGCGCGGCCGGACCAGACCTTCACGCTGTACGTCGAGCACCGCGACGGAGACCGACCGGGGCTGATCCGCCTCATGGGCGTCGACCCGGTCGCCGGCACCTGACTTGTCAGGCTCTCGCTGAACTTGTCAGGCCGTGCACGGGCCGACAAGTTCAGCGATCCCCGGTCAGCCGGCTCTCCTGACACATCTGTGGACGTGTGAGCGCGTCTTCTCATGGCGGCACGCCGCTTCTTGCCTAGGTTTCTGAGCTGTCGAAGAACAGGAACCAGTGACAGGAGAACGGCGTCGGATCGCTGAAGGACCGCCGTCAGGTCCAGGCCTTCGCGAGCCGCTCGACGATCTCGGTGAGGCGCTCGGGCGAGGTGGCGATGTTGAGGCGGACGTGCCCGGTGGAGCCCGGGGCGTACGACGCGCCGTCGCTCACCATCACCCGACCGCGCTCGAGCGCGACGGCGGCGGCATCGTCGTGGCCGTAGGCGGAGGCGTCGAGCCAGGCCAGGTACGTCGCCTCGAGCGGGCGCATCCGCACCTCGGGGAGGTGCGCGGCGAGCAGCTCGCCGAGCAGCGACCGCTGCTGGTCGAGGCGCTCGACCAGCGAGGCCAGCCACGGGTCGCCGTGGTCGTACGCGGCGCGGGCGGCCACCACGCCGAGGGGCGACCAGGAGTCGTTGCGCGACATCGGCTCAGCATCGAGCCGGGCCCGGTCGGCCGCCGAGGGCACGACGAGCTGGGCGCACTTGAGGCCGGCGGTGTTGAACGCCTTGGACGCCGCGACGACCGCGACCGCGTGGTCGTGGGTGCCGTCGATCGCGAGGTAGGAGACGTGCTCCGCGCCGGGCAGCACCAGTGGTGCGTGGATCTCGTCGCTCACGACGCGCGCGCCGTGGCGGACGACGACGTCACGGATGCCCTCGAGCTCGGCGCGGGTGAACACGCGACCCCACGGGTTGTGCGGCTGGGTGAGGATCAGGGTCTGCGCCCCGTCGGCGAGGAGCCGGTCGAGCCGGTCGAGGTCGATCTCGGCGCGCTCGGCCGAGGCCGGCACCTCGAGCAGGTGCTCGGCCCGACCGGTGATGCCGGCCAGTCCGTGCTGGGCGTTGTAGCCGGGCGTCGGGAACACCACTCCCCCCGGCCCGCTGAGGACGTCGATCGCCAGCCGGACGCCGGCCGTCACGTCCACGACCGGGCGGACCGCCTCGGTCTCCGGCGCCCAGCCGAAGTGCCGCGCGGCCCAGCCGGCGTACGCCTCGGCGAGCTCGGGGCTGCGCTCGAGCGGGTAGCCCGTGACGCCGTCGGCGAGCGCCCGCTGGACGGCCTCCATCACCACCGGGTCGACCGCGTAGTCCATCTCCGCGACCCACGCCGGGATCACGTCGTCGGGCATGATCCCCCACTTGAGCGGCAGGGCGCGACGCGCCTCCGCGTCCGTGAGGTCGACGATCGGACGCCGGTCCAGCGGGGCCACGACGGGGCGTCAGACCTGCTCGCGCGAGGCCACGGCAGCGGCCACCCGCTCGATCGCCTCGGCCAGCGGTACGCCGTTGTCCTGGCGGCCGTCGCGGTAGCGGAACGACGACCGCACCCTTCTCGACGTCGTCGTCACCGGCGATCAGCATGAACGGCACCTTCTGCAGCTGCGCGTTGCGGATCTTCTTCTGCATCCGGTCGTCGGACTCGTCCACCTCGACCCGCAGCCCCTGCGACTTCATCTGCTTCGCGATGTCGAAGAGGTAGTCGTTGTGGCGCTCGGCGATCGGGATGCCCTGGACCTGGACGGGCGCCAGCCAGGGCGGGAACGCGCCGGCGTAGTGCTCGACCAGGACGCCGATGAACCGCTCGATCGAGCCGAACTTGGCGGAGTGGATCATCACCGGCTGCTTGCGGGTGCCGTCGGCGGCGACGTACTCGAGGTTGAAGCGGTCGGTCGACGGCTGGTTGAAGTCGTACTGGATGGTCGACATCTGCCAGGTGCGGCCGATCGCGTCGCGCGCCTGCACCGACACCTTCGGGCCGTAGTAGGCGGCACCGCCGGGGTCGGGCACGAGCTCGAGGCCGGACTCCTCGCAGACCTTGCGCAGCACCTCGGTGGCCATCTCCCAGTCCTCGTCGGACCCGATGAACTTGTCCGGCTTGGAGTCGTCGCGGGTCGAGAGCTCGAGGTAGAAGTCGTGGAGCCCGAAGTCGCGGAAGAGCCCGAGGCAGAAGTCGAGGAGGTGCTTGATCTCGCCCGGCGCCTGCTCGGGGGTGACGTAGGAGTGGGAGTCGTCCTGGGCGAAGCCCCGCACCCGGGTCAGTCCGTGCACGACGCCGGACTTCTCGTGCCGGTAGACCGAGCCGAACTCGAACAGCCGCAGCGGCAGCTCGCGGTAGGAGCGCTGCCGCGAGCGGTAGATCAGGTTGTGCATCGGGCAGTTCATCGCCTTGAGGCGGTAGTCCATGCCGTCGACGTCGAGGGCGGGGAACATCCCCTCGCCGTAGTAGGGCAGGTGTCCGGAGGTGTAGAAGAGCCCCTCCTTGGCGATGTGGGGGGTGCCGACGTACTCGAAGCCCTCCTCGATGTGGCGCAGGCGGACGTAGTCCTCCATCTCGCGCTTGATCACGCCGCCGCGGGGGTGGAACACCGGGAGGCCGGAGCCGATCTCGTCGGGGAAGGAGAACAGGTCGAGCTCGCGGCCGAGCTTGCGGTGGTCGCGCCGCTCGGCCTCCTCGATGCGGTGGAGGTGCTCCTCGAGCGCCTCCTTGGTCTCCCACGCGGTGCCGTAGATGCGCTGGAGCTGCTTGTTCTTCTCGTCGCCGCGCCAGTACGCCGCCGCGCTGCGCATCAGCTTGAAGGCGGGGATCCGCTTGGTGGTGGGCAGGTGCGGACCGCGGCACAGGTCCGACCACTTCGCCTCGCCGCTGCGGCCGATGTTGTCGTAGATGGTGAGCTCGCCGGCCCCGACCTCGACGGCGGCGCCCTCGGTGTCGGCGGCGCCCGCGCCACCCTTGAGCCCGATCAGCTCGATCTTGTAGGGCTCGTCCTTGAGCTCGTTGAGCGCGTCGGCATCGGTGGTGACCCGGCGCTCGAAGCGCTGGTTCTCCTTGATGATCTTGCGCATCGCCGACTCGATCCTGACCAGGTCCTCGGGGACGAACGGGGTCTCGACGTCGAAGTCGTAGTAGAAGCCGTTGTCGATCGGCGGGCCGATGCCGAGCTTGGCGTCCGGCCACAGCTGCTGGACGGCCTGCGCCATCACGTGGGCGGTCGAGTGCCGCAGGATGTCGCGGCCGTCGGCGCTGTCGATCGCCACGCCCTCGACCTCGTCGCCGTCGGCGAGCTCGTACGCCAGGTCCTTGAGCTGGCCCGCCACCCTGGCGGCCACCACGTCGGCGTCGTCGCGGAACAGCTCCCAGGCCTTGGTGCCCGTCGTGACCGTGGTCTCCGCACGCTGATCGGCGTGGATGCGGACGACCTGGATGTCGGACACGAGGGCTCCTTCAGAAGCGTTGTGGAGGTGGGACGGATGTCCCGGCGAGCCTATCGGCCGCTCCTCCTGCCTCGCCTCCCGATATGCCCGGGAACGACATCGCGCGGATCAGTGCGCACCCTGCAGGTTGAGGACGACGACGCCGGTGATGATCATGCCGAGCGCGGCGACCTTCAGCGGGTTGAGCGACTCGCCCAGCCACAGGGCGCCGATGACGGCCACCATGGCCGTGCCGAGACCGGACCAGATGGCGTACGCCGTGGACACGGGCATCTGCCGCACCACGAGGGCGAGCAGCCAGATCGAGGCTGCGTACCCACCGATGACCAGCACCGACCACATCGGGTCCTTGAAGCCCTGGGTGCGGGGCAGCGCCGCGGTGGCGGCGACCTCGGTGGCGATGGCTGCCAGCAGCAGGCCGATTGCGGTGTACATGAGTCACCGTCCTCCTTGATGTAGCAGGTGCTACATCGTCTACTGTAGCACCTGCTACAGTCACCCGGTGGCCAAGGATCCCGAACGCCGTCAGGTGTGGACGCGCGAGGCGACCGACTACGCCCTCGCGCACGGACTGATCGGTCTGAGCCTGCGACCGCTGGCGGCCTCGCTCGGCACGAGCGACCGGATGCTGCTCTACCACTTCGGCACCAAGGACGACCTGGTCGCCGCCATCCTCCGCGAGTCCAACGACCGGGCGGTGGCGGGCGTGGCCGAGCTCCCGCCGTCGCGGGACCTGCGGACCGCCGTGCACGACCTCTGGGTCCTCGTCCGCTCCCCCGGGCTCGAGGCGTGCAGCCGGTTGTACGTCGAGGCGGCCGCGCTCGGCCTGCTGGGTCACGAGCCCTACGCCAGCGTCGTGCTCGAGGCCAACGCGCGCTGGTACGGCGCGCTGGTCACCCACCTGACGAGGTCGGGGGTCGCCCGGCCCCTGGCCAAGCGGGCCGCGACGATCACCGACGCCGCCTTCATGGGCTTCCAGCTGGACGCGCCGCTCTACGCCGGCACCCCCGCTGCGAAGCGGGCGGTGGCCGACCTGGCCGACGCCGTGGCGGCGCTGGAGCGCTGACCTCAGGCGGCGTGGGCCGGCTGGCGTGCCGCCCTGCCCATGACCTGCGTCTGCTCCGTGCCGCACCAGCACGTGAACGTGACCTCGATGCCGTGGTCGGTGTTGGTCATCGAGCTGACCTGGCTCTGGAAGATGAGCACTCGGGTGGCACACACCTGGCAGTTGTTGTCGAACATCGCTGACCTCCTCAGATCTGGTTGCGTAGGTCAATCGTCCCCGATCCTGATCTCTAGGGGTAGCCTCTGGTTTCCAGCGGCACCCAAAGGAGATTCCTATGCTTTCGCTGCACCAGCTGCGCTGCTTCCTCGCCACCTACGAGCACGGCTCGCTCACGGCCGCGGCCGAGGAGCTCGGCTACGCGCAGCCGTCGGTGTCCGAGCAGGTCCGCGGCCTCGAGAAGACGCTCGGCGTGCCCCTGTTCCGGCGGGTCGGGCGCGGGGTCGTACCCACGACGCTGGCCGACACCCTGCGCCCGTACGCCGAGCAGGCCATCGCCGCGGCCGAGGAGGCGAGACGTGCGGTGCAGAGCGCGGTGTCGCTGGAGAGCGGCACGATCCGGTTCGGGATGTTCGGCGCCGCACGCTTCTACGCCGGGTCCCAGATCGTCGCCGACGTGCTCGAGCGCTATCCCGGCGTCCGGGTGGAGCTGATCGGCCAGCACTCCAACGAGGTCCAGGAGCAGCTGCGGCGCGGCCACCTCGAGGCCGCGATGATCGCCGTGACGAGCGTCGAGAGCGAGGGGATGACCGTGATCCCGGTGGCCCGGGACGAGCTGGTCTACATCTCGGCCGATCCCGAGCGGCTCGCCTCCCCCGTCACCGCAGCGCGACTCGCGAAGGCGCAGCTGATCATGCCGGAGACGACGTGGCGGTCCAGCGACTCCGTCCGCATCGTGCTCCGCCGCTTCCTCCACGAGGCCGGCTACAACCCGCAGACCCGGATCGAGGTCGAGGAGGCGGAGACCGCCGTCGACCTCGTCGGCCGCGGCTTCGGCGACTCGGTCATCCCCCGCGGCGGCGCCGTCCAGCTCATCCCGCAGCTCGCCCCGCACGTCGGCTACGTCTCGCTGCGTCCCCGCCAGTACGACGTGATGGCGATCGTCCACCGCGCCGGCGCGGTGCTGTCGCCGGCGGCCCAGGTGATGATCGAGGTGGCGACCAGGCACATCCAGTCGATCGCGGAACCGGTCTGATCGGTCCGCCCCCACCCCCGTGGGTGGAGGGTGCGGTAGCGGCTCCGGATGCGGGGTACGACGCACCATGTCCCTCGCTCAGTCCCGGGAGCAGGTCGCTGCTCCGCCCCTGTCCGTGGCCTCGGTCCCGTCCGGCCACGTGTACGTCCGCCACCTCGCGCCGCTCGCCGGGTCGCGGTGCGGTGCGACTGCCCGACCCCGACCCGAACCGGCCCGACCGGCCGGCCGGCGCGACGTGGTGGCCTCCGGTCATGCTCGACCCCGAGTGGGCGCGCACGGCGGCATTCGACGTGTTCCACCTGCACTTCGGGTTCGACGCCTGCCCGCCCGAGCAGCTGGACCGGCTGACCCGGGTCCTGCGCGGACGCGGCAAGCCCTTCGTCCTCACCGTCCACGACCTCCGCAACCCGCACCACGACGACCGCCGGCTCCACGACGAGCAGCTCGACGTCCTCGTACGGGCCGCGGACGCGGTGGTGACCCTGACTCCCGGTGCGGCGCGCGAGATCGAGGCGCGCTGGGGCAGGACGCGCGACGGTCGTCCCGCATCCGCACGTGGTCGACCTGCCGACCATGTCGCGGGCCCTGGAGGTGCGACCGAGGTGGCGGCACCGCCCGTTCCGCGTCGGCCTCCACCTCAAGAGCCTGCGCGCCAACATGGACCCGATGCGGATCCTGCCGACCCTCGTGGAGACCGTCGCCGGTCTCGACGACACGGTGCTGCAGGTCAACTGCCACCGCGACGTCCTCGACGCCGACGGTGCCCGGCGGGACGCGGCGCTGGCCGACTGGCTGCGGCGGGAGGCGGCCGCCGGGCGGCTCGAGCTGGCCGTGCACGACTACTTCTCCGACGACGACCTCTGGTCCTACCTGGCGTCGCTCGACCTGTCGGTGCTGCCCTACACGTTCGGCACCCACTCGGGCTGGCTCGAGGCGTGCCGTGACCTGCAGACGACGGTGCTCGCCCCGAGCTGCGGCTACTACGCCGACCAGGGGCCGATCCTGAGCTACACCAACGACGGCGACGACTTCGACGCCGACTCGCTGCGCGACGCCGTCGTGCACGCGCGCACCGAGCGGCCCCGCCTCGGGGCGCCACGGTCGAGGAGCGCACCGAGCAACGGCACCTGGTCGCCCGGGCCCACGAGGACCTCTACCGCGAGGTGAGCGGGTGACGGTACGGCTCCCCGGCGAGCGACTGCGGATCTGCCTGGTCGCCAACTGCCGCTTCCCCATCGCCGAGCCCTTCACCGGCGGCCTGGAGTCGATGACGTGGCACCTGGCCAGCGAGCTCGTCCGGCGCGGTCACGAGGTCGCCGTCTTCGCCGCCCCCGGGTCCGATCCCGGCCTCGGCGCGGTCGAGCTGGCGGTCGACGTGATGCCGCAGGGCCCCGGTCGCCACGACGTCGGCGCACCGCCGTACGTCGAGGTCGCCGAGCACCACGCCTACCTCTCGCTCATGCTCCAGCTGGGCGGGCACGAGGGCACGGAGTTCGACGTCCTCCACAACAACAGCCTCCACTACCTCCCGGTCGCGATGGCGCGCTCGCTGCCGATGCCGGTGCTCACCACCCTGCACACCCCTCCCCTGTGGTGGCTCGAGTCGGCGGTGCGGATGGACCGCGGCAGCAGCTCGTTCGCGGCCGTGTCGCGCCACACCGCTGCGGCGTGGGCACCGATCACCGAGAGCACCGTGGTCCTCAACGGTGTCGACGTGGACCAGTGGCCCGCCGGTCCCGGTGGCCCGACCGCCGTGTGGTCGGGGCGCATCGTGGAGGAGAAGGCTCCCCACCACGCGCGTCCTCGCCGCCCGCCGGGCCGGCGTCCCGATCGTGCTGGCGGGGCCGATCCTCGACCTCGACTACTTCCGCGAGTCGGTCGAGCCGCTGCTCGGTCACGGAGCGACGTACGCCGGACACCTCCCGCAGGCGGAGCTCGCCGCCCTGGTCGGCGGGGCGGGCGTCGCGGTGGTCACCCCCGCGTGGGACGAGCCCTACGGCCTGGTCGCCGCCGAGGCACTGTCGTGCGGGACGCCCGTCGCCGCGTACGCCCGCGGCGGCCTGCCCGAGGTGCTGACGGCCGACACCGGCCGGCTGGCCGGGTCCGGTGACGTCGACGGGCTGGCGCGGGCGATCAGCGAGGCGCTGACGCTCGACCGCGCCGGCTGTCGGGCCCACGCCGTCGCGGAGCTGTCCCTCGGCCGGATGGTCGATCGCTACGAGGACCTCTACCACCACCTCCTCGACCGCCGGCTCGCCGCGTGATCGGCTACTACGTCCACCACCACGGCAACGGCCACCTCCACCGGGCGATGACCGTCGCGCCGCACCTGCCGGACCTCGTGACCGGCTTCTCCTCGCTGCCCCGCCCCGAGTCGTGGACCGGCCCGTGGGTGCAGCTCCCCCGCGACGACGGGGCGCCGGGCTACGACGCCGCCGACGTCACGGCGCAGGGACTGCTGCACTGGGTCCCGCTCGGCGACGCCGGGCTGCGCGGACGGATGTCGGCGATCGCGGCATGGATCGAGGAGCAGGCGCCGACGGCGATGGTCGTCGACCAGTCCGTGGAGGTGTGCCTGCTGGCCCGGCTGCACGGCATCCCGGTCGTGGCGCTCACCGCTCCCGGACGGCGTACGGACGCTGCGCACCGGCTGGGCCTCGGCTCCGCCTCCGCGGTCGTCGGCGCCTGGCCGGCGGGCCTGACCCACCGCCTCCTCCCCGGGCTCGACGTCGGCCACCGCGTGCACGCCGTGGGGGCGGTCTCCCGGTTCGGCGTGGCACCACGCCGGACGCCGTACGCCGGGGCGGCGGCCGCACGCCGTGCTGCTCGCCGGCACCGGCGGCGACGGCTTCACCCGCGCGTCCATCGCGCCGGGCGCAGGAGCAGACACCCGACTGGGACTGGACGGTGCTGAGCCGCACGCTCGGCACCTGGCACCAGGACCCCGCGGCCGTGCTGGCGACCGCCGACGTCGCGGTGCTCCACCCGGGCCAGAACTCGCTCGCCGAGGTCGCCTCGCTGCGGCTGCCGGCGATCGTGGTGCCGGCCGCCCGGCCCTTCGACGAGCAGCACGTCACCGCCGCGGCGCTGGACGACGGGTGGCCGGCCGTCGTGGTGGACGCCGTGCCCACCACCGACTGGCGCGACCTGCTCGACGAGGCCCTCTTCCTCGACGGCGAGGGCTGGTCCGAGTGGTGTGACGGCGGGGCACCGACGCGGATCGCCGGCGTGGTCGCCGGCGTCGTCGACACCGAACGAGCGGCATGAGCACCGCAGTGGTCACGGTGGTCCACGGTCGGCACGACCACCTCGCCCGGCAGCGGGCCTCGCTCGCCGCGTCCACGGTGACGCCCGACCACCACGTCGTCGTCGCCGTGGACGACCCGGTGGTCGCGCGAGCCGACTGGTGCACCGCGTCCGTCCCGGGTCACCCGCTCGGCCTGCCGATCGCAGCCGCGCGCAACCGCGGCGCCCGGGAGGCGATCGATCGCGGTGCCGACGTGCTGGTCTTCCTCGACGTCGACTGCCTCGCCGGCCCCGCCCTCGTGGAGGCGTACGCCGAGGTGGTGCGCGACGAGCCGGGCACCGTGTGGTCCGGTCCGGTGACCTACCTCGACCCGCCGCCCGTCGACGGCTACGACGTGGCCGACCTCGCCGCGCTCGACTCCCCGCACCCGGCGAGGCCGGCGCCGGCCGTCGGTGAGCGCGTCGGCGGAGCGGACCCCGACCTGTTCTGGTCGCTGTCCTTCGCCTGCTCGGTCGACGCCTGGCACCGCACGGGCGGGTTCTGCGAGTCGTACGTCGGCTACGGCGGCGAGGACACCGACTTCGCCCGCGTGGTCGTCGACGCGGGGCTGGACCTGGGCTGGGTGGGCGCGGCGCGGGCGTTCCACCAGTGGCACCCGGTGTCGCGACCGCCGGTCGAGCACGTCGACGACATCCTCCGCAACGCCGGGATCTACCGGAGCCGCTGGGGCACCACGCCGATGCTCGGGTGGCTCGAGGCGTTCGAGGAACGCGGCCTGGTCCGCCGCGACGACGCGGGGCGCTGGCTCGCCACCTAGCGTGCTCCTAGGGGGCGACGGGCTCCTGCTCGCCCGTCTGCACCCGCCACAGGGCGGCGTACGCACCGCCGTGGGCGATCAGCTCGTCGTGCGTGCCGGCCTCGACGATGCGCCCGGCGTCGAGCACCCAGATCCGGTGGGCATGGCGCACCGTGGAGAGCCGGTGTGCGACCACGATGGCGGTGCGCCGGGCGGTGGCGCGGCGCAGCGAGCGCTGGATGGCGGCCTCGGTCTCGTTGTCCACCGCACTCGTCGCCTCGTCCAGGACGAGGACGGCGGGGTCGCGCAGGAGCGCCCGCGCCAGGGCGAGCCGCTGGCGCTGGCCGCCGGACAGGGTGACGCCGCGCTCGCCGACCCAGGTGTCCAGGCCCTGCGGCATCGCCTCGATGAAGTCGAGGGCCGCCGCCGCCTCGGCGGCAGCGCGGACCTCGTCGCGGGTGGCGCCGGGCCGGCCGTACGCGATGTTGTCGGCCACGGAGCCCGCGAACATGAACACGTCCTGGGCGACGTAGCCCAGCGAGCCCCGCAGGGAGTCCCAGTCGAGCTCGCGGACGTCCTGGTCGTCGAAGAGGACGTGACCGGCGCGCGGGTCGTCGAAGCGCAGCACCAGCCGGAGCAGCGACGACTTCCCCGACCCGGTGGACCCGACGATCGCGTGCGTCTCCCCCGCCGGGACGACCAGGTCGATGCCGTGCAGCACGTCGGGGCCGTCGGCGTAGCCGGCGCGTACGCCGCGCAGCTCGACGCGCCCGGCGACGGGTCGCTCGAGCGCGATGACGCCGGCCGGCACCGTGACGGGCACGTCGAGCAGGGTGAGGATGCGGGCGGCCGACGCCCGGCCGCGCTGGTAGAGGTCGAGCACCTCGGCGACCTCGGTCAGCGGCCAGAGCAGGCGCTGGGTCATGAACACCAGCACCGAGTAGAGCCCGACCTGGAGGTCGCCGCGCAGGGTCGCCCACCCGCCGAGCAGGAGCGTGCAGGTGAAGCCGGCCAGGATCGCCATCCGCACCAGGGGCACGAACGCCGCGGACGAGCGGATGGCCTCGGTGTTGGCCTCGCGGTAGGCCTGCGAGACGGCCGCCACCCGGTCGCGCTCCCGGTCCTCGGCGGTGAACGCCTTGATCGTCGCGATGCCGGAGATGTTGGCCGACAGCGTGCTCGACAGGTCGGCCACCGCGACCCGCACCCGGTCGTACAACGGCTCGAGGCGCCGCTGGAAGACGAGCGACCCGACGACGATGAGCGGGATGGGCAGGAACGCGAGCACCAGCAGCTGCGTCGACGCGGCGGCGAAGACCGCGCCGACGAGCAGCACGTTGAGGACGGTCTGCAGGATGGCCGGGGCGCCGACGTCGAGGAAGCGCTCGAGCTGGTTGACGTCGTCGTTGAGGGTGGCCAGCGTCGCCCCCGCGGGACGGCTCTCGTGCCACCCGAGGTCGAGGTGCTGGACGTGGTCGTACGCCTCGACGCGCAGGTCGTGCTCGACGCCCTGCGCCAGGCCGCGCCACAGCACGCTGGCGACGTACTGGCTGAGCGACTCCACGACCCACACGACCGCGTTGATGACGGCCAGCCAGCCGAGCTGGGCGTAGCGGGACTCGACGCCGAGCACCTCGCCGACGAAGGACGCATCACCGCGCACGACGACGTCGACCGCCGCGCCGATGAGCAGCTCGGGGACGACGTCGGCGACCTTGTTGATCGTCGAGGCGACGACGGCGCCGACGAAGCGCGCACGGTAGGCGTCGTAGCGCCGCCAGAGCTCACGCAGCGGCTGGACGGTCGCGGGGTCGGCGGTGGCGGGGGCTGGCACGGGTAGAGGCTAGGTGCGTGCCGTCTGACCGGGCCGTCAGCGGGCCGCGTCGAGGTAGCCCACCATCCGGTCGAAGAGCACCGACGCCCGGTGCAGGTCGGGCGATCCCGCCTGCGGGTCCTCGTCCGGCAGCACGGCCTCGGTCCTGCCGCCAGTCGGGCCGGTAGCGGTCCGCGAGCGCCGCGGCCACCCGGCTGGCGTCGCGGACGACGAGCGGGTCCACCGACCAGAGCGTCTCGAAGCGACGGTCGTCGGAGGTGGCGCCCTGACCGGGACGCTCGACCGCGGCGAGGAAGGCGGGGAGGTCGGGTGAGTCGCAGATGACGAGCCACTCGCGGTTGAGCTGGGCCTCGCGCGGCAGCGCCACCTCGACCGGCTCCCCGGGCACCACCGGGCGACGGCGAGGCCACGTCGGCGAAGACCACCGCGGTCCGCGCCGTCCGGGCCAGCTCGCGCCAGCGGAGCGAGGAGCCGCGCAGGAAGGACTCGCGCTGGAAGCCGCCGAACAGGATCGGCTCCGCGGCCCGCGCGCAGCACTCGTCCTCGATCGCGCGGCTCAGTGCGAGGAGGGTCGGGCGGGACAGCACCTGCGGGACGAGCGCGGGGTGCCGCAGCCGCACCTCGGCGAACACCGAGCCCGAGTGCGGCGGTGCCGTCCGTGACGCGCTGCACGGCCGTGTGGAGCGGGAGCCCGGCGCTCCTGCGCTCCAGCACGTCGAGCACCGCCCGCACCTCCGACTCGGGGTAGCGGCGGTGGCTGCCGTCCGCCTCGCGCTCGGACCGCGGAAATCCGTAGCGCGATTCCCAGCTGCGCAGCGTCGCTGTGGGTACTCCAGTACGGCGGGCCAGGTCACCGATGGTGAGGGGGGCTCGTACGGACGGACACCGACGCTCCTATGCTTGACGCCTAGATATACTTGCAAGTCTTGCATAGGTTTGGGCGAAACGCACGCGGACCCACAGGGGGACGGATGATCTCGAACGGCACGGACGCCGCACTGCGGCGCCTGCTCGACGACGGGCGCGCCCGCGCGGCCACGGTGGACCCGCACCACGTGCTCCTCTGGGACGCACTCGTCGCGGCCACCGAGGGCGGCAAGCGCTTCCGGCCCGCCCTGGTCACCGCCACGCACGACGCGCTGGGCGGCACGAGTCCCGACGCCGCAGCCGAGGTCGGCGCCGCGATCGAGCTGCTCCACACGGCGTTCGTCATCCACGACGACGTGATCGACGACGACCACCTGCGGCGGGGCCGGCCCAACGTGAGCGGCACGTTCCGGGCCCGGGCGCAGGCCCTCGGCGCCCCGGACGACGGAGCCGCGTACGGGCTGACGGCCGCCATCCTCGCCGGCGACCTCGCCCTCTCGGCCGCGGTCCGCGCCGTCGCGCTGTGCGGGGCCGCACCCGACGTGGTGCGCGACCTCCTCGACCTCTTCGACGCCGCCCTCCACACGACCGCGGCCGGCGAGCTCGCCGACGTACGCCTGACGCTCGACCGCGGCTCGGTGACCCTCGCCGAGAGCCTGGCGATGGAGGAGCAGAAGACCAGCGCCTACTCCTTCATCCTGCCGCTCCGCGCCGGTGCCGTCCTCGCGGGCGCCGATGCCGCCACCACGGACCGCCTCGGCGAGGTCGGACGGGCGATGGGCCTGGCCTTCCAGCTGGTCGACGACCTGATCGGCGTCTTCGGCGACCCGCACCGATCCGGCAAGAGCGCGACGTGCGACCTGCGCACCAGCAAGCAGACACCGCTCATCGTCCACGCGCGGTCGACCCCCCAGTGGGACGACGTCCGCGCGTACGTGGGTCGTGAGCTCGGCGACGACGAGCTCGACGAGGTCCGCGCCCTCCTCACGACGTCGGGGTCACGGCAGCTTCGTCGAGGAGCTCGCGGAGGAGCACCTGGCGCTGGCCCGGTCGGGTGCCGCCGAGCTGGGCATCTCCCTCGACCTGCTCGAGATCACGACCGTCCGGCCGTCCGAGGTCGTCGACGGGCGCGAGGTCGCGGCATGAACACCCCACGACGTTCTTCTCCTCCGCTGCGCTCCCCCGAACAACGCCCCGGGGACCCCGCATGAGCCTCCACCTGAGCCGCCCGGTGCCCGGGTCCCTCTACGACACCGTCTCCGAGGCGAGCTCGGCCGTCGTCATCCGGGAGTACTCCAGCTCCTTCGGGCTCGCCTCGCGCCTGCTCGGCGCGCCGGTGCGCACCCAGGTGCGCAACATCTACGCCCTGGTGCGGGTCGCCGACGAGATCGTCGACAACCCCGACACCACGCTCCCCCGCGCCGCCCGGGCCACGATGCTCGACTGGCTGGAGGACGACGTCCGGCACGCGCTGCGCAACGGCTACAGCGGCAACCTCGTCGTGCACGCGTTCGCCCGGACGGCCCAGGCCGTCGGCATCACCGACGAGATCGTCGCGCCGTTCTTCGCCTCCATGCGGATGGACCTCGACACCACCGAGCACACGCCCGCCAGCTTCGAGACGTACGTCTACGGCTCGGCCGAGGTGGTCGGGCTGATGTGCCTGCGGGCGTTCGTGGCGGCGCCCGACGCCGGGCCGGACCACGCCGGCAGCTACGACCGGCTCGCCCCGGGTGCGCGGCGGCTGGGGGCGGCGTTCCAGAAGCTCAACTTCGTGCGCGACCTCGCCGACGACCACGACGTGCTGCGCCGCACCTACTTCCCCGGCCTCGACGTGGACCGGTTCGACGACGCGGACCGCGACCGGATCCTCGACGACATCGACGCCGACCTCGCCGCCGCTGCGCGCGTCGTGCCGCACCTGCCCGGCCAGCAGCCGCCGGGCGGTGCACGCCGCCCACGCGACGTTCGCCGAGCTCGCCTGCCGGCTGCGCCGGACCCCCGCCGAGGAGATCCGACGTACGCGGGTGCGGGTGCCGACCGCGGTGAAGCTGCGGATCGCCGCCGGGGCGATGCGCGGGGGTCGCTCGTGACGCTCCGCATCCCCGACCGGGTCCTGCGCCGCGACCCGGAGGCGTACGCCGACGAGCCCGGCATCCGCTCGTCGCGTCGTGGTCGTCGGTGGCGGCATCGCCGGCCTCGCGACCGCCGCGCTCCTCGCGTCGCGCGGGCACAGCGTCGACCTGCTGGAGAAGAACGACGAGCTCGGCGGCCGGGTCGGGAGCGTCGAGCGCGACGGCTTCCGCTTCGACACCGGCGCCTCGTGGTACCTCATGCCCGAGGTCTTCGAGCACTTCTTCTCGCTGCTCGGCACCTCCGCCGCCGCGGAGCTGGACCTCACCGTGCTCGACCCGAGCTACCGGGTGTTCTTCGAGGGCCACCCCGACCCGGTGGACCTGCGGCCCGACCGCGCGCACAACCGCGCGCTCTTCGAGTCGCTGGAGCCCGGCGCCGGCGACCGGTTCGACGCCTACCTCCGCTCGGCCGAGGACACCTACGACATGGCGCTGCGCCGGTTCCTCTACAGCAGCTTCGAGTCGCCCACGTCGCTGCTCGCCACCGACGTCGTACGCCGCGCGCCGTCGCTGGCCCGACTCCTGACCCGGTCGCTGGAGAGCCACGTGGCGGCGTCGTTCGCCGACCGCCGGATCCGCCAGATCCTGGGCTACCCCGCGGTCTTCCTCGGCTCGTCGCCGGACCGGGCGCCCAGCATCTACCACCTGATGAGCCGGCTCGACCTCGGCGACCGGGTGCTCTACCCGCAGGGCGGCTTCACCCGCCTGATCGAGGTCATCGCCGCCCTGGCGGAGGCGCACGGCGCCCGGCTCCACACGGGCGTCGAGGTCACGGCGATCGCGACGCGGACCGGGTGGGCGCGGCGGCCGGGCGCAGGTCGTCGGGCGTCGAGCACGTCGACCGTCGGGGCGCCCCCACAGTCGTGGAGGCCGACGTCGTGGTCGGCGCCGCCGACCTGCACCACCTCGAGACCGCGCTGCTGCCGGAGCACCTGCAGACCCACCCCGAACGCGCCTGGCGCAGGCGCTCGCCCGGGCCGGGCGCGGTGCTGGCGATGCTGGGCGTCGAGGGAGCGCTGCCGCAGCTCGCGCACCACTCGCTGTTCTTCACCGCCGACTGGCGGCAGAACTTCGGCGACATCTTCGGCCGCGACGCCACGGTGCCCGACCCGGCGTCCATCTACGTCTGCAAGCCGTCGGAGACCGACAGCTCGGTCGCGCCGCCGGGGACGGAGAACCTCTTCGTCCTCGTGCCCGTGCCGGCCGACACGGCGATCGGTGCCGGTGGCGACGACGGCGGCGGGTCCGAGGTCGTCGAGCGCACGGCCGACCAGGCCATCGACCTGGTCGCGGCCTGGGCCGACGTCCCCGACCTGCGCGAGCGCGTCCTCGTGCGGCACACCGTCGGCCCGCAGGACTTCGCCGAGCGCTACCACTCGTGGCGCGGCGGGGCGCTCGGCCTGGAGCACACGCTGCGGCAGAGCGCCTTCCTCCGCCCGGGCAACGCCTCCGCCAAGGTCGACGGCCTGCTCTACGCCGGGTCGACCACGATCCCCGGCGTGGGCCTGCCGATGTGCCTGATCAGCGCCGAGCTGGTGCTCAAGCGGCTGTCCGGCGACCGCTCGACGCTCCCGGTGGGCCGGATGACCGTGCTCCAGTGGTCCTACGTCGCGATGCTGGCGTTCTGCCTCGCCGGCACGCTCCCCCTCGTGCCCGCCTTCCGGCTGCGCGTGCTGCGCCAGCCGGTGCGGCTGCTGCTCACCATCGTCCTGGCCGGGACGCCGTTCCTGCTGTGGGACCTCTACGCCACCGACGCCGGCCACTGGCGCTTCGACGCCGACCAGACGCTGCCGTGGCGGGTCTCCGGGATCCCGCTGGAGGAGATCGCGTTCTTCGTCGTCATCCCGCTGGTCGCGGTGCTGACCCTCGAGGCGACCCGTGCGGCCAGGCGGCACGGCCTGCCCGGGCGGCGCGACCGGGGCGGCGCATGACGTACACCGCCCTCGCCGGCCTCGGCGTCCTCGCCGCCCTCGTGCTCGACCGGTGGGTCGCGCGGACCAGGCTCACCTCGACGGCCGACTGGTGGTCGGCCTACGCGATCATCGTGTTCTTCCAGCTGGTCACCAACGGCTGGCTCACCGGTCGCGGCATCGTCCGCTACGACCCCGACACCATCCTCGGCTCCGGCCGGGTCGTGCTCCTCGGCGACTGGCGGCTCGTGTACGCGCCCGTCGAGGACCTCGCGTTCGGGTTCGGCCTGGTCCTGCTCTCCTGCGTGGCCTGGACCTGGCTCGGCCGCCGCGACCAGGAGGTCACGGCATGACGGTCGCCGCGCGCCTGGAGGCGCTGCAGCCCACCGACATCGGCGTACCCGGGCCGACCTCGATGGACATGGCGCGAGCCTTCCGGTCCGTGCGGCGCGACCCGCTCACGTTCCTCGGCGCGGTCCAGCGGCAGTACGGCGACCTGGTCTCCTTCCCGGTGCCGGGTCCGCCCGCGCTGCTCCTCAACGACCCCGACGACATCCGCCACGTGCTGCAGACGTCGGCCCGCCACTGGGGCAAGCGCACGGTGCAGTACGCCGCGCTCGGCCGCGTGACGGGGCCCGGGCTGCTGGCGTCGGCGGAGCCGACCTGGATCGAGCACCGCCGGCTCGCGGCGCCGGCCTTCCACCACGAGCGCCTCGCCGCGGTCAGTGACCGCGTGCGGGCGGCAGCGGACGACGCCATCCGCGCCGAGCTCGGACCGGCCCGCGAGTCGGAGGTCGTCGACGTCTCCGGTCTCATGCACCGCATCGGACTGGACGCCGTGGGCCGGGCGCTCTTCGCCGCCGACCTCGGCGGCCACGCCCAGGACCTGCTCCGCGCCAGCAGCCAGGCCGCCGAGCTGGTCGTGCGCCTGGGCCGCTCCGTGCTGCCGACCGCCGAGTGGACGCCGACGCGGACCAACCTCCGGCTGCGGTCGGCCCGGCGCCGCCTCGACACGGTCACCGCCGAGCTGATGGCCGAACGCCGCGCCCGCCCCACGCCGCCGGGCGCCGTCCCGCACGGCGACGACCTGCTCGGCCTGCTGCTCGACAGCGGGCTGACCGACCGCGAGGTCCGCGACGAGCTGGTCACCATGGTGATCGCCGGCCACGAGACCGTCGCGGCGTCGCTCACCTGGACGCTGATGCTCCTCGCCGAGCACCCCACGGTCCAGGAGGAGGTCCGGAGCGAGCTCGCGGCGCTCCCCGGACCGGTCTCGCTGCTCGACCACCGTGACCGCATCCCCCGCACCCGGGCGGTCATCGACGAGGCGCTGCGCCTCTTCCCGCCCGCGTGGGTGATCTCGCGACGCTCCGAGCGCGAGGACGTCGTGGGCGGGGTGGCCGTCCCGGCCGGCACGCTCGCGATCATCAGTCCGTGGCTCGTGCACCGGCGGGCCGACACCTGGGCCGACCCCGAGGCCTTCCGGCCGGAGCGCTTCCTCGAGCCCGGCGCGGGGCGCACGGCGTACCTCCCGTTCGGTCAGGGACCGCGGCTCTGCATCGGGCGCGACCTCGCGCTCGGCGAGATGGCCGTCGTGCTCGGCCGCCTGCTCGCCACGCACCGCGTCGGCCTGCCGACCGGGCTGGACGCGACCCGAGGCGCAGGCGCAGGTGGCGGTCCACCCGCGCGGCGGCATGCCGCTGCTCGTGACCCCACTGCCGGGGCGGCACCGTGCCTGACGCCGTGCTCGTCCTGCTCCTGCTCGCGGCGGCCGCCGTGCCGCTGTGGCTGCTGCGCGACCTGCGCACGCTGCCGCTCCCACCTCACTCCGCCGGGGCGCGCACCGTCTCGGTCGTCGTCCCGGCGCGCGACGAGGAGCAGACCCTGCCCGACGCTGCTGGCCTCGCTCGTGGGGCTCCCGGTGGCCGAGGTCGTGGTGGTCGACGACGCCTCCTCCGACGACACGTCCGCCGTGGCGGTCGCCGCAGGTGCGCGCGTGGTCGTCGCCGCGCGAGCCCGGCCGGCCGGCTGGACCGGCAAGGCGTGGGCCTGCCACACGGGCGCGGACGCCACCTCCGGCGACCTGCTGCTCTTCCTCGACGCCGACACCGTCCTCTCCCCCGGGGCGGTCGAGGGGCTGCTGCAGCTGCACCACACCCACGGCGGGCTGGTCTCGGTCCAGCCCCACCACCGCGTGGTCCGGGCCTACGAGCAGCTCTCGGCCTACTTCAACGCCGTCGCCCTGCTGGCCAGCGCGGCCTTCACCGGGCGGCGGACCACCCGGCCGATGGCGTTCGGTCCGTGCCTGCTCACCTCGCGCGCCGACTACGAGCGGGTCGGCGGCCACCACGCCGTGCGCGGCGAGATCCTCGACGACGTCCGGCTCGCCCGCGCGTACGACCGGGCCGGGCTGCCGGTGACGTGCGCCGTCGGCGGCGGGTCGCTGTCGATGCGCAGCTATCCGGGCGGCCTCGCCCAGCTGGTGGCGGGCTGGACGAAGAACATCGCCTCCGGCGCCTCGGCCGCGAGCCCGCTCGCCTCGCTGGCCACCGTGCTGTGGATCTGCGCCCACCACGTCGTGGCCGTCGGTGCGCTGACCGCGGTGCTCGGGGTGGCGACGGGCGGGGCCGACGCGTCCGACGGCCTGTGGGCGCTCGCCTGGCTCGTCGCGGCGCTCCAGCTGCGCAGCGTCCTGCGCGCGGCGGGGACGTTCCGGTGGTGGACCTGGGCCCTCTTCCCGCTGCCGCTGCTCGCCTTCGACCTGGTGTTCGCGCGGTCCGCGCTGCTGACCGTCGTACGCCGCTCCGTGCGGTGGCGCGGTCGCCCGGTCGACCTGCGGGGCCGGCGCGCGGCCCGCGAGGCGGCGTGATGCTGCGCTACGTCATGCCGCAGTGGCTCACGATCGTCGTCGACGTCCTCGCCTGGGGCCTCTTCCACGCCACGACCGGCTACGCCGCGCACCGGCTCGGTGACGAGCGGCTGGCGCGCGACGGCTGGCTGCTGCGCGAGCGGGGCTTCGAGGCCGGCGGCCACTGGTACCGCCGCCGGCTCCGGATCCACCGGTGGAAGGACAGGGTGCCCGAGGCGGGCGCCGTCTTCGACGGTGGCATCAGCAAGCGGCAGCTGCCGGCCACCGACGCCGAGGGGCTCGCGGTGTTCGTCCGTGAGACCCGGCGCGCCGAGCTCGGGCACTGGTGGGCGCTCGCCTGCAGCCCGCTGTTCGTGCTGTGGAACCCGCCGCTCGCCGCGACGCTGCTGGTCACCTACGGCGTGCTCGTCAACCTGCCCTTCATCCTGATCCAGCGCTACAACCGGTCCCGCACCCAGTCCGTCCTGTCCCGGCTCGCCCGACGCGGGGCCAGGCGATGACGAGCGAGGCCGCCACGCGGACCGCGTCGCCCGACGTGGACGCGGAGCCGGGGTCGCGCCACGGGCCGGTGGCGCAGCTGCTCATCGCGTGGTCGCCGCTGAGCGTGATCCTCGTCGCCTACCAGGCGGCGCACTGGGTCACCGGCGCGCTCGGTGCCGGCGCCGCCACCAACCGCGTCGGCGCACCCCTCCACGTCGTCGAGCCGGCGCGCGCGGACGAGCAGATGTTCGGCACCGTCCCCACGGTCTGGCTGCAGGAGCGCCTCGTCGACGGCACACCCCACTGGTGGGACGCGGTCGCGGCCCTCGTCTACGTCACCCACTTCGTCGCCATCCCGCTGCTGACCGCCGTGGCGTGGTTCGCCCTGCGCGACCGGTTCCGCGAGTGGGTCGTCGCCGCGCTCACGATGTCGCTCGTCGGCATCGCGGGCTACGTCGCCTACCCCGCCGCCCCGCCCTGGCTCGCCGCCGAGCGCGGCGACATCGGCGACGTCGCCCGCATCTCGCACATCGGCTGGGACGTCCTGCACCTCGGCGTCGTCGGTCGGCTCACCGAGGCCGGGCAGTCCGGCAGCAACCCGGTGGCGGCGATGCCGTCCCTCCACGCCGGCGCCGCGCTGCTGGTCGCCCTGTTCCTGTGGCCGTCGGTCTCCCGGGTCGTGCGCGCCGCGCTGGGGGCGTACGCCGTCGCGATGGCGCTGACCCTCGTCTACACCGGTGAGCACTACGTCGTCGACGTCCTGGCCGGCTGGGCGGTCGCGGCGCTCGCGATCCTCGTCGCGACTGCCGCTCGGCCGGATGGGTACCGTCGCAGGAACGGGACCGTCCATGACCGCGCCGAGGAGGTCACATGAACACCGACCTCTCGCACGGCCGCCAGCACCGGACCGACGGGTCCGTCGCCCGCGGCCTCGTCGGCGCGGCGCACGCCGGACCCGCACTGGCGGTGACCGTCCTCGCCGGGCTGCTCGCCGTCGCCCAGGACCTGCCCGCCGGCCGCGCCGCGCTGGTGGTCGCGGCCGTCCTCGCCGGCCAGCTGTCGGTCGGCTGGAGCAACGACCTCGTCGACCTGGGCCGCGACCGCGCGACCGGGCGCTCCGACAAGCCCCTGGCGACGGGCGCGCTCCCGGTGTCGCTCGTGCGGGCGTGCTGCGCCGTCGCCGTCGTCAGCTGCGTGGCGCTGTCGCTGGCCTGCGGCGTCGGCGCCGGGCTCGTGCACCTGGTCTGCGTGGCGGCGGCCTGGGCCTACAACCTCGGGATCAAGTCGACCGTGTGGTCGTGGGTGCCGTACGCCGTCGCCTTCGGGCTGCTGACCGTCTTCGTCGCGCTGGCCGGCGACGCCACGCCGCCGTGGTGGTGGCCGGTCGGCGCCGCCCTGCTCGGCGTCGGCGCGCACCTGCTCAACGTGCTGCCCGACCTCGACGACGACGCCGCCACCGGCGTCCGCGGCCTCCCGCACGTGCTCGGTCCGCGCCGGCTCGCGCCGATCGCCGCGGTCGTGCTCGTGGCCGCCACCGTCGTCGTGCTCGTCGGCGCCGCGCCCGCGACCCTGCTCGTGGTGCTGTCCGCCGCCGTCGTCCTGGTGCTCGCGGTCGTCGTGGTCGCGGGACGTGGACGTCGCCCGTTCGTGGCCGCCGTCGGCATCGCCCTGGTCGACGCCACCCTCCTGGTGGTGGCCCGATGACGGCCGAGACCTGGGACCTCGTGATCGTCGGAGCCGGGCCGGCCGGCGCCAGTGCCGCCCTCGGCGCGCTGACCGAGGACCCGTCGCTGCGCGTCCTGCTGCTCGACCGCAGCGACTTCCCCCGCGACAAGTCGTGCGGCGACGGCATCGCCCCGCACGCGGTCGACGCCCTCGCCGAGGTCGGTGCCGCCGACGTCGTCGACGGCTGGACGCCCCTGCGCGACCTCGAGCTCGCCCACGGCGACGTGGTCGTCGCCGGACCGATGCGGCGCGACGCCTACGTCGTGCCGCGCCGGGTCCTCGACGCGCGCCTCGTCGAGCACGCCGTCGCCGCCGGAGCCGTGCTGCGCCGACACCGCGTCACGTCGGTCGCCGTCGACGACTCGGGGCCCCTCGTCTCCGGTGACCTCCGCGCCGGAGTGGTGGTCGGCGCCGACGGTGCCCACTCCCTCGTGCGGCAGGCCCTCCTCGGCCGACGGCGGGACCGACGGGCCATCGCGATCCGCGGCTACGCGCCCGTCACCGACGCCGTGCGCGGCCGCCAGGTCATCCGCTTCGGCGACCGCACGCAGCCGTCGTACGCCTGGGCCTTCGACCGCGGCGACGGCCTCGCCAACGTCGGCTACGGCGAGCTGCTGCCCGCCGAGGGATCCGGCACCCGACCCCCCAGCCGCCGGCTCCTCCTCGACCAGCTCGAGCAGCTCGTGCCCGGGGCCGCCAGCACCGGCAGCGACTGGCGCGGGCACCACCTGCCGCTGAGCAGCTGGCGCTGGGACCAGCCCGACGGCCCCGTCCTCCTCGTCGGCGACGCCGCCGGGCTGGTGAACCCGATGACCGGCGAGGGCATCTACTACGCCGTCGCCACCGGGATCGCCGCCGGTCGCACCGCGGCCCGGGCGGTCGCGCTCGGCCGCCCCGAGGCCGCCGGGGCACGCCACCGGCACGTGGTGCGTACGCTCCTCGGCTCGCACCTGCGCCACACCTGGGCGGCGTCCCGGCTCGCGCGGTCCCCGCGCGTCGTCGACGCCGGGATCCGCGCCGCCGGTCGCGACCGCCACGTCTTCGACACCCTCGTCGAGATCGGCCTCGGCGAAGGTCGCATCGACTCCCGCCTGGTGGCCGGGCTGACCCGCAGCTTCGTCCCGTTCCCTCCACTCCGACCCGCAAGGACACCTGCATGAGGATCCTGGCCGCGCGCAGCGCCCTGCCCGCGCACTCCTACCCCCAGGCCGAGATCACCGAGGCCTTCACCTCCGTGATCTCCGAGCGCAGCCTCGACCACGCGCTGCTGAGGAGGTTCCACCGCAACTCCGGTGTCGAGCGGCGGCACACGGTGCTGCCGCTGGCCGACTACGCGACGCTGGGCGACTTCGGCCACGCCAACGACCTGTTCATCGAGCACGCCGTCGAGCTCGGCGCGCAGGCGCTGGTCGACGCGCTCAAGGCCGCCGACCTCACGCCGTCCGACGTCGACCTGATCGTGACCGCCACCGTCACCGGCCTCGCGGTGCCGTCGCTCGACGCCCGCATCGCCGGTGTCGTCGGGCTGCGCGAGGACGTACGCCGGATGCCGCTGGTCGGCCTGGGCTGCGTGGCCGGCGCCGCCGGCATCGCCCGGGTCCACGACTACCTGCTCGGGCACCCCGACCACACCGCCGTCCTGGTGGCGGTCGAGCTGTGCTCGCTGACGCTCCAGCGCGACGACATCTCGGTGCCCAACCTGGTGGCCAGCGGCCTCTTCGGCGACGGCGCCTCGGCCGTGGTCGCCGTCGGCGACGCGCGCCACGGCGGCACGGTGCGGGTGCTCGACTCCCGCAGCCGGCTCTACCCCGACAGCGAGCGCACGATGGGCTTCGACGTCGCGGGCTCCGGGCTGCGCATCGTGCTCGACGCCGAGGTGCCGACGCTCGTCGAGCGCTTCATCCGCGACGACGTCGACGCGTTCCTCGCCGACCACGGGCTCACCCGCGACGACATCGGCTGGTGGGTCTGCCACCCCGGCGGCCCCAAGGTCATCGAGGCCCTGCAGGCCGCCCTCGAGGTGCCGCGCGAGGCCCTGCAGCTCACCTGGGACTCGCTCGCGCGCGTCGGCAACCTGTCGTCGGTCTCGGTCCTGCACGTGCTGGAGGACACCCTCGCCCAACGTCCGCCCGAGCCCGGCAGCCACGGCATCCTGCTCGCCATGGGTCCCGGCTTCTGCTCCGAGGTCGTGCTGCTGAGGGCCGAGGCATGACCACCCTGCTCGCCTTCACCGTCCTGGTCGCCCTCGTCGGGCTGGAGCGGGTCGCCGAGCTCGTCGTGTCCACCCGCAACGCGGCCTGGAGCCGGGAGCGCGGCGGCGTCGAGAGCGGGCTCGGCCACTTCCCCTTCATGGTCGTGCTGCACACCGCGCTGCTCGTCGGGGCGCTCGCCGAGGCCTGGCTGCGCCGACCCGACGTCCCCTCGCTCCTCGCCTGGTCGATGCTCGCGCTGGTCGTCGCCTCGCAGGCGCTGCGCTGGTGGTGCATCGCGACCCTCGGTCGCCGGTGGAACACCCGCGTCATCGTCGTCCCCGGACTGGCCCCGGTCTCGTCCGGCCCCTACCGGTTCCTCCGCCACCCCAACTACGTCGCCGTCGTCGTCGAGGGCGTCGCCCTCCCGCTCGTGCACGCGGCCTGGATCACGGCCGTCGTCTTCACGGTGCTCAACGCCGGCCTCCTCGCCGTCCGCATCCGGACCGAGGACGCCGCGCTCGCCACGCTGCCGCCCGTCACCGAGACCGCCGATGCGTGACCTCGTCGTCGCCGGCGGCGGACCGGTGGGCCTCGCGTCGGCGCTGCACGCGCACCGCGCCGGGCTGTCCGTCGTGGTCCGCGAGCCGCGCACGGCCCCGTCGACAAGGCGTGCGGCGAGGGACTGATGCCCGGTGCCGTCGCCGAGCTCGCCGACCTCGGCGTGCACCCGTCCGGCCGCGCGCTCACCGGCATCCACTACCTCGACTCCGGCCGGCCGGGGCGTCGGCGCCACCGCCCGCTTCGCCGCCGGCCCCGGCCGCGGCGTACGCCGGACCGTGCTCCACGACGCCCTCGCGGCGGCGGTCGCGGCCGCCGGCATCCCCGTCGAGCAGCGAGCCGGTCGAGGACGTACGCCAGCTGGACGACCGGGTGCTGGTCGACGGCGAGCCCGCTCGCTACCTCCTCGCCGCCGACGGGCTGCACTCCCCCGTCCGACGGCTGCTCGGCCTCGACGCGCCCGTCCCGCGCACGGCGCCGGTTCGGGCTGCGCTGCCACGTCGCGCAGGCGCCGTGGACGTCGTACGTCGAGGTGCACTGGTCGCCGCGCGCGGAGGCCTACGTCACGCCGGTCGCCGACGACCTCGTCGGGGTCGCCGTCCTCGGCGACGCCGGGTCGCGGTTCGAGGACCTGATCGCCGACTTCCCCGTGCTCCAGGACCGGCTCGTCGGCACCCGGACCCGCGTGATGGGCGCCGGCCCGCTGCGCCAGCGGGCCCGCACCCGCGCCGCGGGCCGCGTCCTGCTCGTCGGCGACGCCGCGGGCTACGTCGACGCGCTGACCGGCGAGGGCATCGCCCTCGGGCTGGCCCAGGCGCGCGCGGCCGTCGACTGCCTGGTGGCCGACCGCCCCGACCGCTACGACGCCCGCGCGCGGCGGCTCGGGCTGCGCCACGAGCTGCTCACCCACGCCCTCCTGCGCGCCACCGCGCACCCGCCGGTGCGCCGCGCGCTCGTCCCGGCCGCGGCCCGCCTGCCGTGGCTCTTCGCACGCCGCCGTCAACCAGCTCGCCCGACCCGCCGGAGGATCCGCATGAGCGCCCCGATGAGCACCACCGTCACGGAGCTCGTGGTGCTCCTCGACGAGCAGGGCCGCGCCGTCGGCACCGCCGACAAGGCCGAGGTCCACCACGCCGACACCCCGCTGCACCTGGCCTTCTCCCTCTACCTCTTCGACGACGACGGGCGGGTCCTCGTCACCCGGCGCGCGCTGTCCAAGCGGACCTTCCCGGGCGTGTGGACCAACAGCTGCTGCGGCCACCCGGCGCCGGGCGAGGCCCTCGCGGACGGCGTACGCCGGCGGGTGCGGCAGGAGCTCGGCGTGGACGTCGCCGACCTCCGGCTGGCCGTGCCGACCTTCCGCTACCGCGCCGAGCAGGACGGGATCGTCGAGAACGAGATGTGCCCGGTCTTCATCGGCCGGGTCACCGGTCGGGTCGCGCCGGACCCCACCGAGGTCGAGGAGGTCAGCTGGGAGCCGTGGGCCGCGTTCCGCTCCGGGGTGCTGGACGGCACGCGTGCGGTGTCGGTGTGGTGCCGCGAGCAGGTCACGCACCTGTCCGCGGAGCCGTTCGCGGCGGCTCCCGCGCGTGAGGACGACCTTCCGCCGGCTGCCCGTCCCCACGGGTGAGCCACCTGACTGGACCTCTCGGCGTTCCGCAGGCGAGCGGGCGCCGCTCTGTGACACCCTGCGCCCAGGGCCTCGGTTGCGGGCTGCCCTGATGAGCAGTGGAGGTCCGCCCGTGTCCGAGATCGGTTCCCCGACGAGCGTGGGTGTGCCGTCGCAGAGGGAGCCTGTCGACATGTCCGCCGCCCTGGACGAGGAGAGCGACCGCGTCGCGCTGCGCCTCGCCATCGACGCGGCCGGGGTCGGTGCCTTCGTGTGGGACCTCCCCAGCGGTCGGCTGCGGTGGGACGACCGGCTGTTCGAGCTCTTCGGGGTCGACCCGCGCTCGTTCGGCGGCACGATCGAGGCGTTCAACGAGTTCGTGCACCCCGACGACCTGGCACGCGTGAGCGCCGCGCTCGAGCGCGCGATCGCGTCCTGCGGCGAGTTCAGCGCCGAGTACCGCGTCGTCCATCCCGGCGGGGACGTCCGCTGGATCGAGGCGCGTGGGCGCGCCTTCTCCGAGAGCCCCGGTGGCCCGGCCGTACGCCTCGTGGGTGCGGCGTACGACACCAGCCAGGTGCGCGAGGGCGAGGCGCGGCTCGGCCGCGTGCTCGAGTCGATGTCGTCGGCGTTCTACCAGCTCGACTCCGACTGGAGGTTCGCCTACGTCAACTCCGAGGCGGAGCGGCTGCTCGGCGCCGGTCGCGAACAGCTGGTCGGGAGAGTCGATCTGGGAGGCCTTCCCCGCGGCCGTCGGCAGCGCCTTCGAGGAGCACTACCTCGACGCCGTGGCCACGGGTCGTCCGGTGTCCTTCGAGGCCTACTACCCGCCGCCCCTCGACGGTTGGTACGAGGTGCGCGCCTGGCCCTCGCCCGAGGGGCTCGCCGTCTACTTCATCGACATCACCGACCGCCGCGAGACCCAGGACGCGCTGGCCGGCTCGGCACGGAGGCTCGCCCTGCTCGCTGCGGTCTCCGAGGGGCTCACCAGCACCCTCGACCCGCTCGAGCTCGTGAGGCGGCTCGCCACCCTGCTCGTGCCCGACCTGGCGGACTGGTGCCTGGTCGCGGTGGTCGCCGACCCCCACGCCTCCGACTGGCGGCGCGGGCTCCAGGACGTCGGGTGGGCACACGCCGACCCCGCGATGCAGGAGACGGTGCGGCAGTACTCCGCCCTCCGCCTGCGGGCGATGACCGACGAGTCCTACCTGGCCTCGATCATCCGCGAGAAGGCCTCGATCCTGATGGAGTGCGACGCCACGGCAGGGATCGCCGGGGTCCTGCGCGAGGGAGCGGCTCGCGACCGGTTCCTCGAGCTCGCCCCGGAGTCCGCCGTGGCGGTGTCGCTGGTGGCACGCGGCAGGACCGTGGGAGTGGTGACCGTCTTCCGCGGCGCCGACCGACCTGCCTTCACCGAGGACGACGTCGCCCTGCTCGAGGACATCGGCGCCCGCGCCGCGCTGGCACTGGACAACGCCCGGCTCTACGAGGCCCAGCGTGACGTCTCCGAGGCCCTGCAGCGGAGCATGCTCACCGACCCGCCGCAGGCGGACCACCTGCAGATCGTCACCCGCTACTCCCCGGCCAGCGACGTCGCCCGCATCGGCGGCGACTGGTACGACGCGTTCCTCCAGCAGAGCCGCGGCCCGGGCGGCCGCGACGTGGTGGTCGTGGTCGGCGACGTGGTCGGCCACGACGTCGAGGCCGCTGCCGCGATGGGGCAGGTCCGCGGCCTCCTGCGCGGGATCGCCGTGCACAGCGGCTACGCCCCTGCCGCCGTCCTCTCCGGGGTCGACGAGGTGATGGAGTCGCTGCGGCTCGAGACCACGGCGACCGCGGTCGTCGCACGCCTCGAGCACCACCCGCGGCCCGGTGCCGAGGTGGGCGAGGAGGTCGTGCTGCGCTGGGCGCACGCCGGACACCCCCCTGCGCTGCTCGTACGCCCCGACGGGACCGTCACCCGGCTCGCCGACGTGGAGGACAACGACCTCCTGCTCGGCCTCGACCCCCACACCCGGCGTGCCGAGCAGGTCGCGTTCCTCGAGCCCGACGCCACCCTGGTCTTCTACACCGACGGACTCGTCGAGCGGCGCGACCGCGACGTCGAGGAGGGCATCGTGGCCCTCACCGAGGTGCTGCGCGAGCTGTCGCCCGCGACCCGCGACCTCGACGAGCTCTGCGACCAGCTGCTCGACCGGATGATCGGCGAGCAGCCGGAGGACGACGTCGCGCTCCTGGTGGTGCGGTGGACCCCGGACCCTGTTGCTTGAAATCTGCACTTCTTGGGTGGACACGCGTTTACCGCAGTCCGGAGGCGGGTACGGGCGCTACTGCTGACTCGGGTCGGCACCACCGACCCACGAGGAGATCCAGCAGTGACCAGCGCGCCGCACGACGCCAGCAGCAGCCCGGAGGCCACCGCGGTCGCGCACGACCTGATCGCGTCGTTCGGGCAGGACCCGGACCTCTACGTGCCCGGGACGGTCTCGACGCTGCCCGGCACCCGGACGACGACGTACGACCTCGCGTGCGGCCCGCGGTGCCCGCACGAGGACGGACGGTGCCACCGCACCCACGCGGCATGGCTCAGTGACGAGCCCCTCCACGCGCTCCTGAGCGCCACGACCCACTCCCGCGACGAGCAGAGCCCCCGCGTTCCCGCGCAGCGCCGGCGGGCCTGACGCACCAGACGGCGGGCCCGACGCGAAGGCGACCGTCGGGCTACGTCTCTCCGTGCGTCAGTCGGTCGAGCTGTTCGGCGGCTCCTCCGATGCTGGGCGCGAGCTCGTGCACGCCTGGAGCGAGGTCTGCTGCCGACGCGCCGCCCGCACAGACCAGGGGTGCGTGGGCGTGGCCGGCCAGCCGCTCGGCGACACCGGCTGCGGCCGGACGGTCCTCCGGCGTCACCACGGCCAGGACGGCCGCTCGGGCTGCGTGGCTGCCGACCGCCGTCTCCCAGGCGCTTCCCGGGAGGTCGGCGCCGAGGTAGAGCACGTCGAGGCCGCGGCGACGGATGGCGGTGGCGAACGCCAGGGCACCGAGCGCGTGCTGACTGCCCGGCGGCAGGCCGACGACGACCTTGGGCCCACGGGACCTGCTGCCGGCAGCATCGAACGCGGCAGCCAGGCGTCGCTGGACGGCGTGACTGGCTGCGTGCTCACCCGCGATGTCGATCTCGCCTCGCACCCAACCCTCGCCGAGCGCGGCGAGCGTGGGGAAGAGCCACGAGTCCACGACGTGCTCGAACGAGCCGAGCCCGAACCCCTCGTCGATGCTCTCGTCGATGCCGGCGATGTCGAGTCGTGCGGCCGCACCGAGGAAGCGCTCGGTGCAGGCGGCAGCGGCCGACATGGCGGGCTGTCCGCGACGATCCCGTCACGCATCGACCGAGCGGACTCCGGTCGCCGAGCAGGGACCGTCCCACTGCGGATCGCCTCCGCGGCGTCGGCCGGCTTCCAGCCGTCGGACACGAGACGATGCATCGTCGAGATGACCGCCAGCGCCTCGTCGTCGTACAGGCGGTAGCCCGACGGGCTGCGCTGCGGCACGCACACGCCGTACCTGCGCTCCCACGTGCGCAGCGAGGTCTCCGGAACGCCGGTGAGCTGCGCCGCCCGTTTGATGGTGTACATGGTTTGCACAACCTACACCGCTCGCCAACCTTGGGCAAACCCTTGACAACGCGTCCGCGGAGTTCCTACCGTTGCGTCGAACACCAGACGCAGGGCTCGCTGCGGACGCTCCGAGAAGAAGCAGGCAACGATGACAGCAGCACCACTGGCGCTCAGCCCGACGGCGCACGCAGTCCCGACACGTACGAGCTGGTGGGACCACCGACGGGCGTGAGTCCGCGCGTCCCGCGCCCGTCCGCGCCCGCGGCCTTCCCGGCCGGTGCGACCAGCACCGACGACTGGGCCGAGGACCTGTGGAACGCCCATGGTCAGGTCGTCTACTCGATGGCATGCGCCCTGCTGGGCGACGAGTCGGCAGCGATGCGCGCAGTGGCGCTCGGCATGGTCGACCTCGTCCGCGCGGACGAGGTCACGTCGGCTGCCGACACCGCGCGCGCGCTGGCTCGCCACATCTACCGGCACAGCGCGCACCTCGCGAGCGAGACGTACGACTCGACCTCACTGCCGTCCGCGATGGTGTGGCTCGCACAGCTCGCTCGGCTCCAACGCGCCGCGCTCGCGCTGTGTGCGTTCGGCGGGCTCACCTACACGGACGCGGCGAAGGTGCTCGGCATCACTCCCCTCGCGGTCGCCCAGCTGCTGACCTCCGGCCTGGAGGAGATACGGCGGCTGTCCGACCCCGTGATCGTCCTCTGAGGGCGCATCCCGCCACCGCCTGGCTCCATCGCACAGCAGGAGGACGTCTCGTGAGCGCCACCCAGGACAGGGCCGATGCCCGATCGACGCCCGACACCCACGTGGGGCGGTTCGCCTACGACACCGTGGAGGGGCTCTGGGAGTGGGACGACGAGATGTTCCGGATCCTCGGGCTGCGGCCCGGGTCTGTCACGCCGACGACCGAGCACCTGCTGTCGTGCCAGGACTCTGCGCTCCGTGCACAGGTCACCGAGTGCCTGCGCCGGGTCGAGACGGCCGGCGCACCGTTCCACGTGACCTGTCGACTGAGCGCCGCCGACGGGGTCGACCGCTGGATCCTGCTCGTCTGCGAGCCCGCGTCGTCCACGAACGTCCTGCCTGTTCGCCGGATCATCGGGCACTGCGTCGACCTCACCGAGGACTTCCGCCACGAGGGCGTCGAGGCTGCTCGTCAGGCAGTAGTCGAGTCAGCACGGCACCGGGCCACCATCGACCAGGCCATCGGCACGCTGATGGTCGCCTACGGCCTCGACGCGGACCAGGCCTTCGAGATGCTCCGCTGGTGGTCGCAGGACAGGAACGTCAAGGTCCGCGACCTGGCCGCGGGCCTCACCGAGGCCGCACGTCGAGGACGAGCAGCCCAGCCCGCCCTCCGCGCCACGTTCGACAGGCTGCTCCACGACGAGTTGCCCGTCGCGAGACTCCACACCCCGTGATCCCGTCCCGATCGCGACGAGCGTGATGGGTGGGGCACCGGGCAGTGGGCACCAGGGCTCGGCGTAGCTGAGGGCGCGACGGGGCGGACCGGATCACGTGTCAGCCCGATGGCCGGCGTGGATGCGCGACCCGAGTCCGCCGGAGGGAGTGAGTCAGCCGCGCACGGCGGCCGTGACCAGTCCCGCCGCCGCCTGACCGGACGTCTGGACGTTGGCCATCACGACCACTGACCGGCTGCCGTCGGGCGTGGTCCACGCCTCGGTGACGAAACCCGGGAGCCCGCCGCTGTGCCCGATCAGCTCGACGTCGCAACGCGGCCACCCTGGTAGCCGCGCACCACAGGCGGGTCGGTGACCCGTTCGGGGCTCATCGAGGTGTCGCTCATCCGAGCCGGGTCGAACACGCGCTCCTCCAAGACCTCCTCCAGCGGCTGGCCCGTCACCTGCTCGACGACCAGACCCAGCAGGACATAGTTGGTGTTGGAGTAGCTGCTCTGCTCATCGGGTTCAGACTCCGGCCGCTCCTGGGTCGCCAGCCGGACCAGCTCGACAGGTCGCCAGTGGGCCCGCCACCGGAACCTGTCGGACTCGAAGTAGTTGAACAGGCCGCTGCGATGAGCCAACAGCTGCTCGAGGGTGATCTGATCGCCACCAGGCACCATGCCCGGCACCCACTCCTCAACCGTGTCCGGAGGGGAGCCGGAGTTGGGCGGACATGTGCGCATTCGCGGGTGCTCGCCGGACTCGAGACGCCGACTGCTGCGCGGAGAGCCGTGTCCCGTGCAGGCCGCGCGACTGCTCGGAGTTCCCACGCGCTGAGCCCGGGCAGAGTCAGGGGGGCTACTCTGCCCGGGCTCATTACGCAGCCGGCGAAACAGGGGGCAGCCGGACGCGCAACCCGCATGGGGGACGGGACTCTTCCACTGTGCGCTTCGCCTCATCGACCGTCTACACCCAGATTGAGTAGGGCGGCGTAGCTGCGCCATGCGCGACAGCGCTGCCGTCTCACCGTCGGAGCCGCTGTTGGGGACTGGTTGCAGAGAACCGCCCACGGACCCGAGACAGCAGCAGGCGGTCCTGCTCGGTGCGTCAGACAGAACCCACCCGCCTCCAGGCTGTTTCGGGAGCAGCCGGCGACGGGTGGGTCTCGGTGCCTCTGCACGCGTGTCCCCCAGCATGAGTGGCGGGTGCACCGACGAGCCGACGGTAAGCCGGTCATGGAGGCCCTGACACCACCCCCAAGGGGGATTCAGACGATCTCCCGACCTCCCTCGACTCCCGTGGCAGACGCTCGGCCCGACGGGATGAGTCACGGGCCCTGAACGAGCACGGCAGAGGTGTGACGTTCGTGCCGTGAGGCTGCGCGTAGCCCCTCGCTGCCGCCGATCGACGTTCAGGCGTCGTCGACAGCGTTCCGCGGCAGCGCGTGCTGGCCGTGCACCTCAGCATCGAGGAGGCGGCTGACGTCATGTCGCTTGAGCACGAAGGCCATTCGTCGTCGCATCCGCGACGGCTCGATCCCGGCCTACCGTTGCGGACGCCGAAACATCCGAATCCGCTTGGACGAGCTCGAGGCAGGCTTCCGAAGTGCTTCCCTCCACCGGCCACTGATGGACCCGTGGTGGACCCGTGATGGACACGCGAACCACGTCGAAACAGCCCCCGATCCTGCGTTTCCGCAGGTCAGAGGCTGTTCTCTGCTCGGTGGGCGATACTGGGTTCGAACCAGTGACCTCTTCGGTGTGAACGAAGCGCGCTACCACTGCGCCAATCGCCCGAGACGCGGGAACGATATCCCATGGTCGGAGCCCGTCAGCAATCCGGGTCGGCCCTGCGTCAGTCGTTGCTGCTGCGGCCCTTGATCTGGCGCCGCAGGTCGTCGGCAGCGTCGGGGTCGCCGTGGAAGCGACGGTAGCTGTAGATGATGAGGCCGACCGCGATGAAGGCCGACGCGACCTGGGTGACGCCGGTCCAGACGCCGCCCGGCAGCCACCAGGTGTCCGACAGCGGCCACCACCCGGGGGCCGGCGGCTTCAGGATCCAGAGCACGCCGAACGCGGCCAGCACCACGGCGCCGAGGCACGAGGCGATGATCCGCGGCCAGGTCTCCACGCCCTCCGCGGCAGCGAGCATCGCCCGCAGGCGCACCGGCTCGACGCGACGCTCGGCCCAGTCGTACTGCTGGGAGAGCAGGGCGAGCCCGGCGAAGATGCCGAGCAGGCCGGGACCGGGCAGGAAGATCGCCGCGACGCCCAGCAGCAGGAGCGTCCATCCGAGGGTCTCGAGCACGATTCGCTTGGCTGCCCTCGTCATGCCTAGAACCTACCGGGCCGCCCCAGCCGGGTATGGTCCAACGAAACACGAACGTTTGGTCAAGTTCGTCATGAGTCAAGATCAAGATCCGGTCTGGACCGGTTCGGGTCATATTTGGCCGTTTCGCATCACGAGCAGGCGCGGATGCCGTCTCATGAGCACCGAGCCCGGAACCCCGGTTCGGGCAGACTTCCTCAAGGAGCAACGATGAACATGTCTGGTGGCGGGCACGCGCTCGCCGATGTGACGTTGGACATCACCGTCGAGTGCGCCGACGAGCGTGGCATCCGCCACGAGATCGACACCGTGCTCGGCTACCGCAGCTCCGACCCGTTCGCGGTCGCGATGACCTTCATCACCGCCGACGGCGACCTCGTGTGGACCTTCGGCCGCGACCTCCTGATGCGCGGCACCGAGTCGCCGGTCGGCGAGGGCGACGTGCACGTGTCCCCGGCCATCAGCCTCAGCGGCCGCGCGATGGTGAGCATCGAGCTCAGCTCCCCCGACGGTCACCTGGTCCTGCTGGCCAGCTCCTCCGACATCAACGACTTCCTCGCCCGCTCCGTCGCCGTCGTGGCGCCGGGCACCGAGTCCGACCACTTCGACGTCGACATGCTCATCAGCCAGGTGCTCACGGCCTGAGCCGTCCGCCAGTCGATCGGGCAGGCGCCGCTAGACCTGCGAGTGCTGGGCGATCCAGCTCGCGTGCAGTCCGGCGTAGACGCTGCCCTCCTGGGTCACCAGCACGGCGTGGGGTCCGCGCTGCACGACCCGCCCCTTGTCGACGACGATCACCTCGTCGGCACCCTCGGCCGTCGAGAGCCGGTGGGCGATCGTCACGGACGTGCGCGACTGCATGAGCCGCTCGAGGGCGCGCCCGATCTGCATCTCGAGGGCCGGGTCGACCGCGCTCGTGGCCTCGTCGAGGACGAGCAGGTCGGGGTCGGCGAGGTGCGCGCGCAGCAGCGCCACCAGCTGCCGCTCCCCCGCCGAGAGCGACTCGCCCCGCTGCCCGACCTGCGTGTGCAGCCCGCGCGGGAGGCCGTCGAGCCAGTCGTCGATGCCGAGCTGGGTCGCGGACTCGCGGATCTCGGCCTCGCTGGCCTCCAGCCGGCCGTAGCGCACGTTGGCGGCGATGGTGTCGTCGAACAGGAAGCCCTCCTGCGGCACGAGCACGACGCTGCGCCGCAGCGAGCGCGGCTCGATGCGGCGTACGTCGACGCCGTCGAGGAGCACCGCACCGTCGACCGGGTCCATCAGGCGGGTGAGCAGCTTGGCGAAGGTCGACTTCCCCGAGCCGGTCTCCCCCACGATCGCGACGCGCGTGCCGGCCTCGATCGCGAGGTCGACCTCGCGCAGCACCGGCGGGCCGTCGGGGTAGGTGAACGTGACGTCGGCGAACCGTACGTCGATCGGGCCGCGCGGCAGCACCTCGCCGTCCGGTCCGGGGTCGATCAGGTCGGCCGGGGTCTCCAGGATCCCGAGCACCCGGCGCCAGCTGGAGATCGCGTTCTGGGCGTCGGTGAGGATCTGCGTGCCCATCTGGACCGGGCCCACGAACAGCGACACCAGGAACGCGAACGCGAGGACCTTGCCCGGCGTCATGTCGCCGGTGAAGCCGAGCAGCACGCCGATGATGATGACGCCGGCGTTGGCCAGGCCGGCCGACAGGCCGCCGAGGGAGAACGAGGTGACCGTGTAGGTCTGCGCGTGCGTGTAGGCGTTCTGCCAGTCCTGGATCGCGGTGTCGATGCGCGCCTGGGTGCGGTCCTCGACGCCGTACGAGCGGACCACGGCCGCGCCGACGACGGGCTCGGAGATCGCGCCGAGCAGCACGCCCACCTGGTGGCGTACGACCGTGTAGGCGGCCGACAGCTTCTTCTGGAACCAGCGGATCGACAGGAAGAGCGGCAGGAACGCCAGCCACACGACGGCCGCCAGCTCCCAGCTGTAGACGAGCATCAGCACCGTCGCGACGAGCATCTGCCCGATGCTGACGACGAAGATCAGGCCGCCGAAGACGAGGAACTGGCTGACCTGGTCGACGTCGGTGGTGACGCGGGAGACGAGCGCACCGCGGCGCTCGGTGTTCTGGGTGAGCAGCGGCAGGTCGTGGACGTGGCGGAACGCCTTGGTGCGCAGCGTGGCGAGGCCGTGCTCGGAGGTGGTGAACAGCCGCGTCGTCATGGCGTACGACGCCCAGCTGGTGAGGCCGATCGCGACGGCCGCCAGCACGCCCATCCACGCGACGTAGTCGAGGCGCGGGCCGCCCGGGCCGTTGAGGCCGCGGTCGAGGGTCTGCTGCACCGCGATCGGGACGACGATCTGCCCGCACGAGGAGATGATCGCGAGCAGCATCGTGAGGCCGAGTCCCTCGCGGAGCTCGGGTGAGTACTTCATGCCGAGGCGGATCGTCGCGATCGCGCCGATGTCCTCGCCGGAGTCCATCTTGGTGCCGGACGTCGCGGCCGGGGCGGTCGTGCTCATGCGTTGTCCCTTCCCGCGTCGACGGAGGAGGCCTCGGGGTCGACCTCGTAGGCGTTGACGAGGTGGGCGTACGCCGGGCTGGACTCCAGCAGCTCGGCGTGGGTGCCGCGCCCGACGATGCGGCCGCCCTCGAGGTGGGCGACCTCGTCGGCCAGCGAGATGGTGGCCTTGCGGTAGGCCACGACGAGGAGCGAGGCCGCGGCTCCGTGGACGTCGTCGCGCAGCGAGGCGAGGATCCGCGCCTCCACCTCGGGGTCGACCGCGGAGGTGGCGTCGTCGAGGATCAGCAGCCGCGGCCGGCGGACGAGCGCGCGGGCCAGGGACAGGCGCTGGCGCTGGCCGCCGGAGAGCGACGTGCCGCGCTCCCCCAGCCTGGTGTCGAGCCCGTCGGGCAGGGCGGCGACGAAGCCGTCGGCCTGCGAGGTGCGCAGCGCGCTCCAGACCTCCTCGTCGGGGACGTCGGCGCCGAGGGTGACGTTGCCGCGGACGGTGTCGTCGAACATGAAGGCGGTCTGCGGCACCAGCGCGACGTCGCGCGGCAGCTCGCCCTTGCGCAGGGTGCGGAGGTCGCGTCCGTCGAGCCGGATCGCGCCGGCGTCGGGGTCGACGAGCCGGCTCAGCAGGCTGGTGAGCGTGCTCTTGCCCGACGCGGTGGCACCCACCAGGGCGACGGTGCGACCGGGCCGGACCTCGAGGTCGAGGCCGCGCAGCAGCGGGTTGTCGGGGTCGTAGGAGTAGTGGAGGTCCTCGACCTGGAGCAGCGCCCCGGCGTCGGTGCGGGGCAGCTCGTCGGGGCCGTACGGCATGGCGCCGGTGGCGTCGAGCACGGCCTTGGCGCGGCGGTAGCCGACGACCGAGCGCGGGAACTCGCCGAGCAGCCAGCCGATGGCCCGGATCGGGAAGGAGACGATGGTGAGCAGGTAGGCGATCGTCACCACGTCGCCGGCGCTCGTCGCCCCGCTGGTCACGCGGGAGACACCGACGGCCAGCACGACGAGCACGCCGAGGCCGGGCAGGCTGGCGAGGGCGGGGTCGAAGATCGCGCGGATGCGCCCGGCGCGGATGTTGACGTCGCGCAGCTCCTGCGCCTTGGCGCGGAACCGGTCGGTCTCCTCGACCTCGCGGCCCAGGGTCTTGACCACCATCGCGCCGTCGAAGGACTCGTGGGCGATCTCGCTGACCTCGGCGCGCAGCCCCTGGGCCCGGGTCATCAGCGGCGAGGCGTAGCGCTGGTAGAGCAGGTTGGCGACCACGACGGCCGGGAAGACCAGCAGCCCGACGATCGCCATCACCACGTCGGCGACGAACATCTGCACGACCGCGACCACCATCATCACGACGGTGCCGAGCGCCATCGGGAGCGGCATGATCGGCGACCACGCCGCCTCGACGTCGGAGTACGCGTTGGAGAGCAGCTGGCCGGTCGGGTGGCGCTGGTGCCACTCCATCGGGAGGGCGAGGTACTGACGGGTGACGCCGCGACGCGTGTGGGACTGCATCCGGTAGTACATGATGCCGCCGCCGAGACGTCGCGCGACGATGCCGATCGCGCGCAGGATCGCCACCGACATGAACAGGACGAAGACCCAGACGAGCAGGTCGGTGCCGATCTCGCCGGTGTCGAAGGCCGGGATCAGCACGTGCTGCGGTCGACCAGCCGAGCACCCAGGCGTCGGCCACGGTGAGCACGCCGAAGAGCACGGCACCGAGGGTGGCGACGATGAAGACCCTCGGCTCACGCTTGACGCCGACCCAGAGAACCCGGAACCCGTCGGCAGTGGTGGTGCCCTTCGGGTCCGCATCTTCCGTCACCCAGCGAGGCTATGCCCTGCCACCAACAGCGGCCCAATCAGTCGAGCGGTCACGCCCGGATCCGGGAGAGGAAGGTGCGGGTGCGCTCCTCGCGCGGGTCGCCGAGGACCTGCTCGGGGGTCCCGCGCTCGTGGATCCGGCCGTCGTGGAGGAAGCAGACCTGGTCGGCGACGTCGCGCGCGAAGCCCATCTCGTGGGTGTTGAGCAGCATCGTGACGCCCTCGCCCTTGAGCTCGGTGAGCAGGTCGAGCACCTCGCCGACGAGCTCGGGGTCGAGCGCGCTGGTGACCTCGTCGAGCAGCATCAGGCGGGGGTTGGCGACGAGGGCCCGGGCGATCGCGACGCGCTGCTGCTGGCCGCCGGAGAGGTCGTCGGGCCGGGCCTGCGCCTTCTCCGCGAGACCCACCCGGTCCAGCATCGCGAGCCCGCGCGACCTGGCCTCCTCGGCGGGGACGTCGTGGACGAGGCGCAGCGCGAGGGTGACGTTGCCGATGACGTCGAGGTGGGGGAAGAGGTTGTAGGCCTGGAAGACCATCCCCATCCGCGAGCGCACCTCGTCGCCGTCGACCCGCGGGTCGGTGATGTCGCGTCCGTCGAAGGTGATGACGCCGTCGTCGACGACCTCGAGGAGGTTGACGCAGCGCAGCAGGGTCGACTTGCCCGAGCCGGACGCGCCGATGAGGACGACGCACTGGCCGGGCTCGATCGTGAGGTCGACGTCGCGCAGCACGACGTGGTCGCCGAAGCACTTGCGGACGCCGGCCAGGCGCAGCAGCTCGCTCACAGCGTTCCCCCGGCCCCGTGGTAGCCCTTCTTGCGGGCGTAGCGGTCGGTGAGCCGCGCCATCGGGATGGTGAGGCAGCAGAACAGCACGCCGGCCACGACGTACGGCGTGTAGTTGAAGTCGAGCGACGTCTCGATCTGCGCCTTGCGGATCGCGTCGGTCACCCCGAGGACCGCGATCAGGCCGGAGTCCTTCTGCAGCGAGACCAGGTCGTTCATCAGCGGCGGGATCACCCGACGCCACGCCTGCGGCAGCACGACGTGGCGCAGCGTCTGGCCGTAGGACAGCCCGAGCGACCGGCCCGCCAGCCGCTGGCTGGGGTGCACCGACTCGATGCCGGCGCGGAACACCTCGGCGACGTACGCCGAGTAGGACAGCACCAGCGCCGAGCAGCCCCAGAACAGCGGCGAGGTCGGCAGCCCCTGGAGGCGCAGGGCGGGGCCGCCGAAGCCGAGCAGGAAGATCACCAGCAGCAGCGGCAGGCCGCGGAACACGTCGACGTACGCCGTGCCGAGCAGGCGCAGCGGGAACGCCACCGGGCCGCGCAGGGTGCGCACGATGGCGACGGTGAGGCTCAGCACCAGGATCAGCACCCAGCAGATCGCCATCACCCGGATGTTGAGCCAGAGTCCCTCGAGCACGGCCGGGAACGACGAGACCGCCTTGTCCCAGCTGAAGTAGGTCTCCTGCACCCGGTCCCAGCCCGGCGAGCTGACGACCCCGCCGCCGACGGCGCCGAGCAGCAGCAGCGTGCTGCCCGCCGCGATCACGGCGCTGCGCAGCGTACGACGCCGGCGCCACTCGTCGCGGTCGCGCTGGACGTCGGACGGGTGCCAGTCGTGCGTGTCCTCAGTGGCCGCCGGGGCCACCCGGTCGGACATCAGGACAGCTCGGGAGCGCCCTGCTGGGCCAGCCACTCCTGGTTGATCTGGTCGAGGATGCCGTCGTCGCGCAGGGCGTCGACGGCGCCGGAGATGCAGTCGGTCAGCGGGCTGTCCAGGCCGAGCACGGCGCCGAACTGCTCGGGCTCACCGTCCGGGAGGGGCAGCTGGCCGACGATCACGCCGTCGTCGAGCTGCACGGCGGTCATGAAGAAGGCGGTGGGCAGGTCGACGACGATGCCGTCGATCTGGCCGTTGTTGAGCGCCTGGACGGCCTGGTCGTTGGTGTCGAAGACCGCCGGGTCCTGCGAGGGCTGGATCTGGTCGGTGATCGCGGTGTAGCTCGTGGTGCCGACCTGGGCGCCCAGCTTGGCGTCGGCGAGGTCGGCGACGCTGGTGATGCCGTCGATCGAGCTGCCCTTGTTGGTGATGACGGTCTGGACGACGTCGTAGTAGCCGGACGAGAAGTCGACGGCCTTGCGGCGGGCCTCGGTGATCGAGACCTGGTTGACGTCGAAGTCGAAGTCCTTCGGACCGGGCTGGACGACCTTGTTGAACGGCACCGTCACCCAGGTGACCTGGTCGGCGGTGTAGCCGAGCTGCTCGGCGATGGCGTACGCCACCGCGGACTCGTAGCCCTGGTCGTTGGTGGGGTCGTTGTCGACGAACCACGGCTCGTAGGCCGGGTCGTCGGTCGCGATGGTGAGGGTGCCGTCGGCGACGGTCTCCATCGAGTCGGGCGTGCACTCGTCGGCGGCCGGCGTCTCGGACTCCGACGACGACGTGTCGGTGCCGGTGTCCGGCTCGGCCTCGTCGGTCGGGGCACAGGCGGTGAGCACGAGCGCCGCGGTCGCGAGCGCGGCGACGGCGAGGGGCCGGGAGGTCTTCAGCATGGCGGAATCCTACGACTCCGCCCGCTCTCAGCGGACGGGATGACCCGCCGTGGACAGACCGGCCTTGACGTCGCCGATGCTGAGGGTCCCGAAGTGGAACACGGTCGCCGCGAGCACGGCGTCGGCACCGGCGTCCACCGCCGGCGGGAAGTGCTCGACCGCGCCCGCTCCCCCGCTCGCGATCACCGGGATGCTCACCTCGCGGCGGACGGCCCGGATCAGCTCGAGGTCGAACCCGTCGGTCGTGCCGTCGGCGTCCATCGCGTTGAGCAGGATCTCCCCGGCGCCGAGCTCAGCGGCGCGTACGGCCCACGCGATCGCGTCGAGGCCGGCGCTCTTGCGGCCGCCGTGGGTGGTGACCTCGAAGCCGCTGTCCGTCCTCTGCTCGGTCGGACGTGACGCGTCGGGCGTCGACGCTCAGCACGAGCACCTGGTTGCCGAACCGGTCGGCGATCTCGGCGACCAGCTCGGGACGGTGGATCGCGGCGGTGTTGACCGCGACCTTGTCGGCGCCCGCGCGCAGCAGCCGGTCGACGTCGTCGACGCTGCTCACCCCGCCGCCGACCGTGAGCGGGATGAAGACCTCCTCCGCGCAGCGGCTGACCACCTCCATGGTGGTCGCGCGGCCCTCGTGGGAGGCGGAGATGTCGAGGAACGTCAGCTCGTCGGCGCCCTCGGCGTCGTAGAGCCGGGCCAGCTCGACCGGGTCGCCGGCGTCGCGGAGCTGCTCGAAGTTGACGCCCTTGACGACGCGACCGCCGTCGACGTCGAGGCACGGGATGACCCGGATCGCGAGGCTCACTTCTTCGCCTCCCGTGCAGCCAGTGCGACGTCGACGATCTCCGAGCGCGGCTGGCCCTCGAGCTCGGCGAGCGGCACCCACGCGGCGTGGTCGGTCGAGCCGTCGACCTCGGTGGTGCCCAGCTCGCCGCCGGTGATCGTCGCCTCGAAGACGAACCGCTGGGAGCGGAACCAGCCGTCGAAGCGCCGCCCCCGCGCCGTGAAGTGGTGCTCGGCCAGCAGCGCGCCCGGCTCGACGTGGTAGCCGGTCTCCTCGAAGACCTCGCGGACCACGCCGTCGAGGATGGACTCGTCGAAGTCGATGCCGCCGCCGGGCAGCGACCACTCGGGGTCACTGTGCCCCTCGCCGTTCCACCAGGCGAGCAGCACCCGCTCGTGGTCGTCGACGAGCAGGACGTACGCCGCCAGGCGGGTGTGGTACTCGAAGAACTCCATGCTCAGCCGCCCTGCGTCAGGGCGAGGGCGTCCTCGAGCGTGAAGCGGCCCTCGTAGAGCGCCGTGCCGGCGATCGCGCCCTCGACGCCCTCGCCGACCAGGCCCATCAGGGCGCGGATGTCGTCGAGGGTGGTGACGCCGCCACTGGCGACGACCGGCTTGTCCGTCGCGGCACACACGTCGCGGAGCAGCTGGAGGTTCGGGCCCTGGAGCATGCCGTCCTTGTTGACGTCGGTGACGACGTAGCGCGCGCAGCCCTCGGAGTCGAGGCGGGCCAGGGTCTCGTAGAGGTCGCCGCCCTCGCGGGTCCAGCCGCGCGCGGCGAGGGTCGTGCCGCGTACGTCGAGGCCGACGGCCACGCGGTCGCCGTACGTCGCGATCGCCCGCGCGCACCACTCGGGCTCCTCGAGGGCCGCGGTGCCGATGTTGACCCGGCGGCACCCCGCCGCCATCGCCGCCTCGAGCGACTCGTCGTCGCGGATCCCGCCGCTCATCTCGACCTGGATGTCGAGGGTGCCGACGATCCTGGCCTGGAGCTCGCGGTTGTGCCCGTGGCCGAACGCCGCGTCGAGGTCGACGAGGTGGATCCACTCCGCGCCCGCCTCCTGCCAGCGCAGCGCCGCCTCGACCGGGTCGCCGAAGCGCTTCTCCGACCCGTCCACGCCCTGCACCAGCTGGACGGCCTGCCCGCCCTTGATGTCGACGGCGGGCAGGAGCTCGAGGTAGGGCTGCTCGGGAGTGCTGGGCATGCACCGATCCTAGGAGCGGTCGGGTGTGGGCCCGCGCTCGCGGTGGTGCGACGAGACGGTGCGGGACAGTGACGGCCCGATGAACTTCCACTCCAGCGAGTGGAACTTCATCGGAGGCTGAGCGTGGATCGGCCGATCCAGGCATGAACTTCCCTCGACGTCATACGGAAGGGGCAAGCCGACTCGTACGAGTGGAAATGCATCGGGCGGGTCGGAGGGCTATGCCCGCTCCGTATGACGTCCGGCCTCCCCTACCGCACGTACGGCCGCCCCCGGGTCGGCAGCTCGTAGGCGGTGCCGTCCATCGGGACGGTCGGCGCGATGCCCATCGCGCGCAGGATCGTCGGCATGATGTCGACCGACCTCACCTCCGCGCGCAGGTCCTGGTGGGACGTGCTGGCGCCGGCGAAGACGATCGGGATCTGCTGGGTCGCCCGCTGGATGCCGCCGTGGTCGCCGAGCACGGAGTACGTCGTGTCGTCGGGCAGCGTCGCGACCAGGTCAGGACCGTGGTCGGCGGCCTGGGTGTCGATGAGCTCCTGCGCCTTGCGCGAGAACCACAGCTTCTCCGCGCCGTGCATCCGGTCCCAGCGGACGGGGGTCACCCGGACGAAGTGGTCGTCGTCGCGCCGCCAGACCGAGGTCACGTCGGCCAGGCCCTCCATGAGGGCCGCCGCCTCGGCGACCGCGCCCGGCGTCTGGTCCTTCAGCCACACGTTGAGCGAGGAGTCGCTGTAGGAGAACGCCACGTTGGTCGCACCGGTGCCGTCGTCGGTGCCGTCGATGAGCGGGAGCAGCGCCTCCTGCGGGCGCAGGTAGGCGGCGTCGTTCGCCGGCGACCCGTAGTACCAGTTGTAGTAGCCGTAGTCGTTCTCCGCCTCGAAGTCACCGTGGAAGTGCCCTGCGTCGGCCGCGACGGAGCCGTGGTCGGCGGTGAGCACGACCAGCGTGTCGTCCATCTCGCCGCTGTCCTCGAGCGCGTCGATGATCCGACCCACCTGGGCGTCGGCGGTCTCGGTGGCGTACTCCATGTGCGTCATCGGGTCGTAGCCCGGCGTCGCACCCTCGGGGTCGTTGACGCCGCCCCACATGTGCGCGGCCTTGTCGACGCCGGGGAGGCTGACGAAGATGCCGCTCCAGCCGTCGTCCTCCTGCTCCATGATCTCGAGGACCGCGTCGGTGGCCCAGACGTCGCCGCCCTGGTGTGCCGGGTCGTTGCCGACCACGTAGCGGTCGTCGGTGGCCGGGTAGAGCTGCGCCGGGTACTGGATGGTGTCGTACGTCGTGTCGCGGGCGCACCACCCAGCGCGAGCCGCAGTCGGCCGAGATGTACGAGGGCAGGTTCCACCCCGTCGGCGGACGGTGGCGCTTCGTCCGCGGCTGGTCCCGGGACGGGGCACGACTTGCTGGTGAACGTGACCGTCGAGGTGTTCGCCGATCCGGGCCCACTGAGTCCCGCGGCGGCGTACGCCTTGGGGCTGACGGTGAAGACCTTGCCGGTGTCGTCGAGGTAGTCGGAGAGGTGCGGGTAGCCGGCGGCCTGCTGCAGCGGCGCCATCTGGCCCGGCCGAAGTTGCTCGTGATGTAGAGACCGCCCGATCGGCCGAGCAGGCCGTCGACGTCGCGGTAGCCCTCGTTCGTCCAGCCCATGTGCTTGGGCAGTGCTCCGGTCGTGACACGTTGTGCGTGACGACCGTGACCGACCCGGTGTGGCCGAGGTAGCCGTTCGGGGTGTCGACGCCGTCCTTCATGAGGGCCTCGACGTTGCGCATGTCGTACTTCTTGACGATCTCCTTGCTGAGCGCGTCGACGACGATGATCACGACCTTCGTGGGCTTCGCGCGGGCCGCACTCTTCCCGCCGCCACGATCGCCTGCCTCGGCCACGGACTGGGTCCCGGCGATGGTCAGGGACACCGCGGTCGCGGTGACGAGGGCAAGCACGCGGGCGCGGCGCTGGGACATGACGGTCTCCTCCCGGCGCAGCGGCACTGCTGCGACCGTCAGCCGAACGTAGACCCGGGCCACGGCCCCGGCAACAGGCTGGAGGGACAGGTCTAGCGTGGACACGTGATCGGAGACCGGTGGGGCGTGCGGGACGACGAGGTGGCCCGGCACTACGGCTGCGACGACGTCGTACGCCGGCCGACGCTCGAGGCGTGGCGAGCGGTGACCGTGCACGCCGACCCTGCGACGGTGTGGGCCCGGGTGCGGCAGCTGCGGATCGCGCCGTACTCCTACGACCTCGTCGACAACCTCGGTCGTCGCTCGCCGCGCGAGCTGCGCGACGTCGCGGAGCCGGCGGTCGGCGACCCGTTCACCCGCGCCCTCGGTCGCGACCAGGGTCGCGTGGTCGCGGTCGACCCCGGACGCGAGCTCACCGCGCGCATCATGGGCGCACACATGTCGTACGCCGTCCTCCCACAGGATGCGGGCGCGACGAGGCTCGTCCTCAAGGTCGTCATGGGCACGAGCCGGTGGCTGGCGCCCGCGGTCTCGGTCGGTGACCTGGTGATGGCCCGCCGGCAGCTGCTCAACCTCAAGGCGCTGGCCGAGCGAGACGCCGGCTAGCGCCAGACGGGCGCGACCTCGCGCCGGTAGCGCCGGGCGACCACCGCTGTCAGCACGGTGACCACGGGGCCGGGGATGTTCGAGCGCAGGGCCGTGCGCTCCCGCTCCCCCGCGCCGTCCTGCATCCACGCGAGCGCGTTGGCCGCGTCGACGATGCTGGCAGGTCGGAGCTTCTTGGCGAGCTCCTTGAACTCCGGGTCGTCCTCCAGGTCGCCCATCGGCGCCTCGACGTCGCGCTCCTCGTGGTCGAGGTGGCCGTTGATGACCACCTCGGCGCGGGACACCTCGTCGGCTGCGACGGTCGCGTGGGCCGAGGTGGGCGCGGCGACGAGCGTCTCGAGGCTGCTGCTGACGTCTGCGAGCGCTGTCTTCATCGCGACGTGCTCGGCCTCCATCTCCTCGAGCAGCGAGAGCTCCACCCCGCGCGACTGGAGGAACGGCCACAGCAGCTCGTCCTCGGCCTCGTGGTGGTGGGTGAGCTCGCGGACCAGGTTGCGCCACGCGACCTGGATCTGCCGGGCTCGGGCAGCGTCGCCGTCCCGAAGGGCGCGCAGCGCCTGCCCGGTCCGCGCGACGTCGCGGCGCACGGCCGCGTGGATGATCTGGTTCATGCTCATGGTCCCCGTCATGACGGGAAAATAGCCCTCAGGTGGGCGAGGCTGGCGACCCAGTTCTTCAACAGTTCCGCTCCAGCGTCGCCGGACTTCTCCGGGTGGAACTGGGTCGCCGTCAGCGGACCGTTCTCCACGGCCGCGACGAACCGGTCGCCGCCGTGCTCGGCCCACGTCACCAGCGGCGCCGCGGTGCGGTCGTTGGTCGCGAGGTCCCACGTGCGCGCGGCGTACGAGTGGACGAAGTAGAACCGCTCGCCCTCCACGCCGGAGAAGAGGCGCGAGTCGGTGGGCACCTCGACGGTGTTCCAGCCCATGTGGGGCACCACGTCGGCCTGGAGGCGGGTGACGAGCCCGGGCCACTCGTCGCACCCGTCCGTCTCGACGCCGTGCTCCACCCCGCCCGCGAAGAGGACCTGCATCCCGACGCAGATGCCGAGCACCGGCCGCCCGCCGGCGAGCCGGCGCCCGATGATCCGCTCGCCCTTGATCGCGCGCAGCCCCTGCATGCAGGCGGCGTACGCCCCCACGCCCGGCACGACGAGACCGTCGGCGGCCAGCGCGGTGTCGAAGTCGCCGGTCAGCGTGACCGAGGCACCGGCCCGCTCGACCGCGCGCACGACGGAGCGCACGTTGCCCGAGCCGTAGTCGAGGACGACGACCTCAGGGGTCACCCCAGAGGTCACAGGCTGCCCTTGGTCGACGGCACACCCGTCTCGCGCGGGTCGATCGCGACCGCGTCGCGGAAGGCCCGCGCGAACGCCTTGAACTGGGCCTCGACCAGGTGGTGCGGGTCGCGGCCGGCGAGCACGCGCACGTGCAGCGCGAGGTGGGCGTGGAAGGAGATCGTCTCGAAGACGTGGCGCGTCAGGGAGCCCTGGTACGCCGCGCCGGTGCCGCCGATCGCGACGTAGGCCTGGCCGTCGGGCTCGCCGGTGTGCACGCAGTAGGGACGCCCGGACACGTCGACGACGGCCTGGACCAGCGCCTCGTCGAGCGGGACGGTGGCGTCGCCGAAGCGGCGGATGCCGGTCTTGTCGCCCAGCGCCTCGCGCAGGGCCTGGCCCAGCACGATCGCGGTGTCCTCGACCGAGTGGTGGGCGTCGATGTGGGTGTCGCCGCTCGTGTGCACGACGAGGTCGAGGAGCGCGTGGCGCGCGAAGGCGTCGAGCATGTGGTCGTAGAACCCCACGCCCGTCGACACGTCGGAGCGCCCGGTGCCGTCGAGGTCGACCTCGACCTTGACCTGGGACTCCTTGGTGGTGCGCTCGATCCGCGCGGTGCGGCTCATGGTCGCTCCTTCGTGAGGTCGTGGGACTCCATTGTGTCGACCAGTGCCTGCCGGAATGCTGCCATCTCATCCGCCGTGCCGATCGACACCCGCAGCCAGCCGTCCGGCCCGGTCTCCCGGATCAGCACGCCGCGGTCGACCAGACCCTGCCAGACCGCGTGCCGGTCGGCGAACCGGCCGAAGAGCACGAAGTTGGCGTCGGAGTCGGCGACGTCGTGGCCCTGCTCGCGCAGCCAGGCCACGGTGGCGTCACGCTCGACGCGCAGGTCGTCGACGCGGCCGAGCAGCTCGGGAGCGTGCCGCAGGGCGGCCAGCGCGGTCGCCTGGGTCACGGCCGAGAGGTGGTAGGGCAGGCGCACGACGCGGATCGCGTCGCAGATCGCCGGGTCGGCCGCGAGGTAGCCGAGCCGCGCGCCCGCCAGGGCGAAGGCCTTGCTCATCGTGCGGGTCACCACGAGGTTGCGGTGCTCGCCCAGCAGCTCGAGCGCGCTCGGCGTGCCCGACCTGCGGAACTCGCCGTACGCCTCGTCGACCACCACGATGCCGCCCGGCTCGTACGACGCCGCGGCCTCGCAGAGCATCGTCACCGCCTCCGGCGGCAGTGCCGTCCCGGTGGGGTTGTTGGGACTGGGCAGCAGCACCACGGAGGGCCGGCGCTCCAGCACCAGCTCGCGGGCCGCGTCGAGGTCGAGCGAGAAGTCCTCGGCGCGGTGCCCGGCCACCCACTCGGTGAGGGTGTCGCGGGCGTACTCGGGATACATCGAGTACGTCGGCGCGAACGACAGCGCCACGCGTCCCGGTCCGCCGAAGGCCTGCAGCAGCTGGAGCATGACCTCGTTGGAGCCGTTGGCCGCCCAGACCATGTCGGGAGTGATGCCGCTGCCGCCCGAGGAGTTGAGGTACGCCGTCAGCGCGCCCCGCAGCTCGACGAACTCGCGGTCGGGATAGCGGTTGAGCGACACCGGCAGCCTCGCCGACGGCGCGCGCGATGTCGGCCGCCGCCTCCGGCGAGGGACCGTAGGGGTTCTCGTTGACGTTGAGCTGGACCGGCGCCGCCTCGTGGGAGAGCTGGGGGGCGCCGTACGGCTCGATCCCCCGCAGCTCGTCACGCAGCGGGGGGAACGAGCTGCTCATCGTCGCGCGCGATCGCGAACCGCGACCGAGACGGCCTGGCCGTGACCGGGCAGGTCCTCCGCCCCGGCCAGCGTCACGACGTGGTCGGCCACCTGCGGCGAGTGCGGCCTCTCGAGTAGTCGATGACGTGCACCGACCGGGTGAAGGCGCGCACGGAGAGACCACTGGAGTGGCAGGCGCAGCCGGCCGTGGGCAGGACGTGGTTGGAGCCGGCGCAGTAGTCGCCGAGCGACACGGGCGCCCACGGACCGACGAAGATCGCGCCAGCGTTGCGGATCCGGGCGGCGTGCGCCGCGCGCGTCCCGGGTGTGGATCTCGAGGTGCTCGGCGGCGTAGGCGTCGACCACGTCGACGCCCTGGTCCATGTCGTCGACCAGCACGATGCCCGACTGTCGACCGCCGAGTGCGGTGCGGATCCGCTCGCGTGTGGCGGGTCGGCGAACACCTGCTTGCCGAGCTCGACCTCGACGGCGTCGGCCAGCTCGAGCGAGTCGGTGACCAGCACGGACGCGGCCATCGGGTCGTGCTCGGCCTGGCTGATCAGGTCGGCGGCGACGAACGCGGCCTCGGCGCTGTCGTCGGCGAGGATCGCGATCTCGGTCGGGCCCGGCCTCGGAGTCGATGCCCGACCACGCCGCGCAGCAGCCGCTTGGCAGCCGCGACGTAGATGTTGCCGGGCCCGGTGACGAGGTCGACGCGCTCGCAAGGTCCGGCGCCGAAGGCGAACATGGCGATCGCCTGGGCGCCGCCGACGGCGTACACCTCGTCGACGCCGAGCAGGGCGCACGCCGCCATGATCGTCGGCTCGGGCAGCCCGTCGCTGTTCTTCTGCGGCGGGCTGGACAGGGCGATCGAGCGCACGCCGGCGACCTGGGCGGGGACGACGTTCATCACGACGCTGCTGACCAGGGGCGCGAGGCCACCGGGGACGTAGAGCCCGACGCGGTCGATCGGCACCTTGCGGTGGGTCACCGTGGCGCCCGTGTCGACCTGGCTGGTCACGTCGTGCTCGAGCTCGGCCTCGCTGGTCGCGCGCAACCGGCGGATCGACTCCTCCAGCGCCGGCGCGGACGGCCGGGTCGAGCTCGGCCAGCGCCCTGGTGAGGGCCTCGCGCGGCACGCGGATGTCGTCGCTGTCGACGCCGTCGAACCGGGCCGAGAACTCGGTGATGGCCTCGACCCCGCGCGCCCGTACGGCGTCGAGGATCGGCTGCACCTGATGCGTCGCGGCCTCGACGTCGAACTCGGCGCGAGGCACGCTCGCGCGGTAGTCGACGGACGCCGGATCGGCGCCCCTCAGGTCGATGCGGCGGATCAGGGACATGCCCCGAGTCTAGGTTCCCCGGCGGGTCGCCCCGAGGTCGCGGGTGCCCCGTGGACACGAGTGGTTAGGTAGGTCACGTGAGCGACCAGCTGCCGATGTTCCCGCTGAGCACCGTGGTGTTCCCGGGGATGAGCGTGCCGCTCCACGTCTTCGAGGACCGCTACCGGATGCTGGTCAACCACCTCCTCGCCGTCGACGACCCGGCCGACCGCGTCTTCGGCACGGTCGCGATCCGCGAGGGCTACGAGGTGGGTGAGCACGGCGCCCAGTCGGTCTACCGGGTCGGCTGCGTCCTCCAGCTCACCGAGGCGGGCCGGCGCGACGACGGCACGTTCGACATCGTGGCCGTGGCCCGCGAGCGGCTGATGCTCGAGGAGATGCAGCGCGGCGCCGACTTCCCGCAGGGCGTGGTCGCGGTGCTGCCCGAGCCGGACGTCGAGGTGCCCGTCGAGGTGCTCGACCGGGCGCGCGCCACGTTCACGGCGTTCCGGGTCGCGATGACCGAGCTGCAGGGCGACCCCTACAGCGGCTCGCTGCCGCGCGACCCCGACTACCTGGCGTGGACGCTGTCGGCGCTCACCCCGCTGCCGATGGCCGAGCGCCAGTCGCTGCTCGAGGCGGAGGGCGCCACCGAGCGGCTCCAGCTCGTCACCCGGCTGCTGACCGAGGAGCTGCGCGCGATCAACGTCATCCCGTCGCTTCCCGCCACCCAGGTCGCCCGGACCGCCTGGTCACCCAACTGACGGCTCTCGCGGCGATGGCGAAGAGGGACCGGGCTCCCGGAGGCACGCCGGCCACAGTCGCGCTGACCGCCGCCGGCATCGCCTTCGAGGTGCGGTCCTACGAGCACGACCCGCGGGCGACGTCGTACGGCACGGAGGCCGCCGAGGCGCTCGGCGTCGACCCGGCCCGCGTCTTCAAGACCCTGCTGGCCTCCCTCGACCCTTCGACGGCTCAGGACAACGCGCCCGGCTGGTCGTCGGCGTCGTCCCGGTCACCGGCCAGCTCGACCTCAAGGCGCTCGCCCGTGCCCTCGGGGGCAGCAGGGCCGCGATGGCCGAGGTCGCGGCCGCCGAGCGCGCCACCGGCTACGTCGCGGGCGGCATCTCGCCGGTCGGCCAGAAGCGCTCGCACGACACCGTGCTGGACGCCAGCGCGCTGGACCACGCCACGATCCTGGTGTCGGGCGGCCGGCGCGGCTTCGACCTCGAGCTCGCACCCACCGACCTGGTGGCGATCACCGGAGCGGTGACCGCCACCATCGGTCGTTGAGCCGGCCTGGAGCCGGGTCAGTCGGTCGTGACCGTGAGCATGCCGTGGACGACGTCGCCGTCGACCCAGCCGCTCACGCCGAAGGCAGACAGGGGCGCGACGTTCTCGCTGACCTCGGGGATGTCCTTGGTGAGCCGGACCAGCCAGTCGTCGTCGGCGTCGAAGTTCACGTAGAAGACCGACTGGGCGTCGTCGCTCTCGACCACCTTGGCGTAGTCGTCGGTGCCGCCCAGGTCGCCCTCGCTCTCGAGCTTGCCGCGGTAGTCGTCCTGCAGCGCCAGGACGGCGTAGCCGTCGCCCTCGGTCACCTGCATGAACTCCGCGGCCTCGGGACCGGCCAGCGCGGCGAGCTTGTCGAGCACGGCCTGGATCTCGTCGGCGTCGCCCTTGATCCGGATACCGGCCGGGACCTCTCCCGGTCCGCCGTTGGTGATGGCGTCGGGGTCGATGCCGCTGCCCACCGAGACGGTCACGCCCTCGCCGAGCAGCGTCTCGATGTCCTCGGGGAAGGACAGGCCGGTCTCGCTCTCGAACTGGGCGAGCTGGTCGTCGATGGTCGCGGCCTCGTCAGGGACCGACCCCTTGACGTAGTCGAGCATGGCCTCGGCCCAGCCCTCCTGGAGGGAGAAGCCGAAGGCCGCGAGGGTGTCGTCGGGCAGGCCGGCGACCATGTCGACGCCGGTCTCGCTGTCGATGAGCGCCGTGAGGTCCTTCTGGTAGTTGGACATGGCGTACTCGACCTCGACCGCGCCGTCGTCGAACCGGACGGTCGCCGCGGCACCGTCGAAGTCGTCGATCATCTGCTGGAGCTCTGGTGGGATCTGTTCCGCGCCGGCGTCCGACGGGACCTCGGTGTCGAAGCAATCCTCGATGTCCTCGGGATCCGAGGCGGTGAGGCACTCCTCGTCGAAGCCCATCGCGTCCGGCGCGGGGCCGAGTGATCCGCCGAGCATCGCGCCCATCCCGGCGGCGTCGTCGAGGTACTGGGCCGCGGCCTTGGCGACGTAGAAGGACATGAAGCCCTCGTCGCCCGCCTCGCCGGTCCACTGGCCGAATGCCGCGTCGCCCGCGAGCGGCGCGCCGTCGGCGGCGTCCACCACCTGCTGGGCGATCTCCTCGGTCTCGGCGACGACCATCCAGTCGCCGTCGACGACCCAGCCGCCGGCGTCCTCGGAGTCGACCCCCGCAGGTCTCGACGAGCGTGGCCATCCCGTCCTCGGCGCCGCCGGCGTCGCTCACCTGGACGACCCCGACCACGGCGGGCTCGTCCTCGCCGAGGTCGACCGCGGCCATCGCGGCCCGGGAGCCGACCCACGGCTCGACGTCCGCGGCGTAGTCGAGGCCCTCGCACTCGCCGGACTTGACGACCTCCTCGAAGAAGCGCTCGCGCAGGTCGTCGTCGGTCTCGAGGTTGACCTTGTCCGTGAACGCCGGGAACTTGCGCAGCGTCCTGATGGCCTCGATCTTCTGGCCGCCGCTCGGGTCGAGGTCGACGCTGAAGTAGGCGACCGTCGAGTCGGGCAGGGCCTCGGCCGGCTGTGAGCCGGTCGCGAAGAAGCTGGTGGCGGCCCAGGCGCCACCGGCGACCACCGCGCCGCCGGCGACGAGGGCGCCGAGCGCGATCAGCCGCTTGCGGTTGTCGTTGTCGGGTCCGTGGTCGACCGCGTGCGCGGATCCGACCGGTCCCGATCCGTCCAGGTACTCCGGGTTCCCCGGTGTGGTGCTCATGACAGTTCTGCTCCCCCGCTGCACGTGTCCCGACGAGCTCTGGACGGCCCACGGGTGGTCGCGGCCAGCCTACCCACGAGGACGCCGGGCGAACCCTCGACTTCCGAAGAGATACATCCCGACCAGACCAGTCATCGCCCCCGCCGGGAGCGCCACGAACGCGGTGGAGTGCCACTGCGTACGACCGCGGTCGGGGGCGGTCAGCCCGAGGTCGCTGGGCAGCGGCGTGAAGTCGGGTCGCCCGGCCGCGAGCAGCTGCGGGTCGGCGGGGCCGAGCGCGCTGCCGACGGCGTACATCACCACGCCCGCGAGGACGGACGCGACGAGCACGGTGCCCAACGTCACCACCTCGTGGCCGCCCCACAGCCCGCAGAGGACGGCCAGCACCAGTCCGAGCGCGAAGGCGATCACCACGAAGAGCGCTATCCCCGCGAAGGAGAAGTCCGGACCGGCAGGCTGGAGGAACCACTGGTCCTCGTAGGTCACGCCCACGGGCGGCTCCCACAGCCGCTCCCACAGCACGCCCGCGGCGGCGCCGGCGAGGAGGAACCCGACGACGATCGCACCGATCCGCGTGACCACGGACCTCACCCGGTCAGGCATCCCGGGCCCAGCAGCTGCTTGAGGTCGGCGAAGAGGGCCGGGCTCGGCGTCACCCGCAGGTTGTCGTCGAGACGGAGCACCTTGGTCGAGCTCCGGGTGAGCAGGCGCAGCTGGACCTCGGTCATGCCCGGGTGGGTGCCGAGCACGTCGCGGAGCTGGGCCACGACGGGCGGCGTGCAGCGCGTCGACGGCAGGCTGATGACGACCGGCCCGGTGGGGCCGTGGGTCAGGTCGGGTGCCGTGACCTCCTGGGCGCGCAGCTCGGGCTGGTCCTTGTCGCGGGAGAGCTGGCCCTTGATCCGGACGATCGCGTCCTCCACGAGGAGCGTCGAGGACAGCGTGTACGCGCTCGGGAAGAGCAGCACCTCGATGGCGCCGTCGAGGTCCTCGAGGGTGATCGTGGCCCACGGGTCGCCCCGCTTGGTGATCTTGCGCTGGACCGAGGTGATGAGACCGCTGACGGTGAGCGTCGAGCCGTGCGCGCGCTCCTCGTCGAGCAGCAGCTGGCCGATCGTGCAGTCGGTGCCCTGGGACAGCACGTGCTCGAGGCCGAGGAGCGGGTGGTCGGACACGTAGAGCCCGAGCATCTCCCGCTCGTGGCCGAGCAGGGTCATCTTGTCCCAGTCGTCGATGTCGGGGATGGTCACGCTGACCCCGAAGCCCGCGTCGTCGTCGCCGAGGCCGCCGAAGAGGGAGTCCTGGCCGATCGCCTCGTTCTTCTTGAGGTCGACGAACTGGTCGACGGCCGTCTCGTGGACCGCCGCGAGCGCCCGCCGCCGGTGCTTCATGTCGTCGAACGCGCCGGCCTTGATCAGCGACTCGACCACCCGCTTGTTGCAGACCAGCGCCGGGACCTTCTCCATGAAGTCGTTGAAGTCGGCGTAGCGGCCCTTCTCCTCGCGGCCGCCGACGATGCCGGCGACGACGTTGTGGCCGACGTTGCGCACGGCGGTGAGGCCGAAGCGGATGTCGTTGCCGACCGGGGTGAAGTCGGCGTGGGACTCGTTGACGTCGGGCGGCAGGACCTGGATCTTCATCCGGCGGCACTCGTTGAGGTAGATCGCCATCTTGTCCTTGTCGTCCTTCACGGACGTGAGGAGCGCCGCCATGTATTCCGTGCGGTAGTTGGCCTTGAGGTAGGCGGTCCAGTAGGTGATGACGCCGTAGGCCGCGGAGTGCGACTTGTTGAAGGCGTAGTCGGAGAACGGGAGCAGGATCTCCCACAGCTTGTCGATCGCGACCTGGGGGTAGCCGCGCTCGAGCATGCCGCCCTGGAACCCGGCGTACTGCTTGTCGAGCTCCTCCTTCTTCTTCTTGCCCATCGCGCGGCGCAGGTTGTCGGCGGCGCCCAGGGTGAAGCCGGCCAGCACCTGGGCGATGGCCATCACCTGCTCCTGGTAGACGATGAGGCCGTACGTCTCGCCGAGCACGGTCTCGAGCCCCTCGGCGAGCGCCGGGTGGATCGGCTCGATCGGCTCGCGGCCGTTCTTGCGGCGGGCGTACTTGTTGTGCGAGTCGGCACCCATCGGGCCGGGGCGGTAGAGGGCGCTGACCGCGGTGATGTCGGCGAACTGGTCGGGCTGCATGGAGCGCAGGAGCGCGCGCATGCCCGAACCATCGAGCTGGAAGACGCCCAGGGTGTCGCCGCGACCCATCAGCTCGTAGGTCGCCCGGTCGTCGAAGGGCAGCTCCTCGAGGACGACGTCCTCGTCGCGGTTGACCTTGATGTTGACCAGCGCGTCCTCGAGGGTGCGGAGGTTGGACAGGCCGAGGAAGTCCATCTTCACGAGCCCGAGCGACTCGCACATCGGGTAGTCGAACTGGGTGATGACGGCGCCGTCCTGCGGGCGCGCCATGATCGGGACGATGTCGATGAGCGGCTCGCTCGACATGATCACGCCGGCCGCGTGGACGCCCCAGTTGCGGATCTGGCCCTCGAGGCCGACGGCGGTCTCGTAGATCGTGCGGACGTCGGCTTCCTGGTCGTAGAGCGCCCGGAACTCGCCGCCGTCGCGGTAGCGCTTGTGCTCGGGGTTGAAGATCTCCTTGAGCGGGACGCCCTTGCCCATCACGTCGGCCGGCAGCGCCTTGGTGATGCGGTCGGAGATCGCGAACCCGTGGTCGAGCACGCGGGCGGCGTCCTTGATGGCGGCCTTGGCCTTCAGCCGGCCGAACGTCGCGATCTGGGCGACGCGCTCGGCGCCGTACTTGTCACTGACGTAGGAGATGACCTCGCCGCGGCGGGCGTCGTCGAAGTCGATGTCGAAGTCGGGCATCGAGGGGCGCTCGGGGTTGAGGAACCGCTCGAAGAACAGCCCGTGCTCGAGCGGGCACAGGTCGGTGATGCGGAGCGAGTACGCCGCGATGGAGCCGGCACCCGAGCCACGGCCGGGGCCGACGCGGATGCCGTTGTCCTTGGCCCAGTTGATGAAGTCGGCGACCACGAGGTAGTAGCCCGAGTAGCCCTTCTGGGAGATGATCGCGAGCTCCATCTCGACCCGGTCGCGCACGCCCTGGTCGAGGCGGTCGCCGGGGTAGCGCGCCTCGATGCCGCGCCAGACCTCCTTGCGGAACCACGAGTCCTCGGTCTCGCCCGCCGGCACGTCGGCGCGGGCCATGTAGCCACCGGTGGACTCGGTGAACTCGACGTCGCAGCGCTCGGCGATCGCGAGCGTGTTGTCGCACGCCTCGGGCATGCCGAAGCGGTCGGCCCACAGCTCGCGCATCTCCGCGGCGGACTTGATGTAGTAGCCGCCGCCGTCGAACTTGAGCCGGTTGGTGTCGGAGAGCCGCTTGCCCGACGCGACGCAGATGAGGGCGTCGTGGGCCCCCGCGTCCTCGGGGTTGTTGTAGTGGGAGTCGTTGGTGGCGATGGGCGGGATCGAGAGCTGCTTGCCGAGGCGCAGCAGGTCGTCGCGGACCCGCTTCTCGATGTCGATGCCGTGGTCCATCAGCTCGAGGAAGACGCTGTCGCGACCGAACATGTCCTGGAGCTCGCCGGCCTCGCGCACCGCCTCGTCGTACTGGCCGAGCCGCAGGCGCGTCTGGATCGCACCGCTGGGGCACCCGGTGCTGACCATCAGGCCCTCGCTGTGCTCGGCGAGGATCTCCTTGTCCATGCGGGGCTTGTAGAAGTAGCCCTCCATGCTCGAGCGGGACGAGAGCCGGAACAGGTTGCGCATGCCCTCGGTGCTCTCGGCCCACATCGTCATGTGGGTGTAGGCACCGCCACCGGCGACGTCGTTGCCACCCTCCTCGGCGAGGTCGCCCTGGCCCCACCGCACCCGGCGTCGCTCGCCCCGCATGGTGCCCGGGGTGATGTAGGCCTCGATGCCGATGATCGGCTTGATGCCGTGGCGCTTGGCCTTGCTGTAGAAGTCGTACGCCCCGTGCAGGTTGCCGTGGTCGGTCATCGCGATGGCCGGCATGCCGAGCTCGCTGGTGCGGGCGAACAGCCCGTCGAGCAGCGAGGCTCCGTCGAGCATGGAGTACTCGGTGTGCACGTGGAGGTGCACGAAGCTGTCAGGGGCAACGGCCGACATGGAGAGGACTTCCGCACCTTTCAGGGGGTCGCTGACGGGTGCCAGACCTGATCAGCGGGCTGGCGGGGCTGCTGACTGCTCGACTCGTCAGTCCACGAGGGGGAAGAGCAGTCAGCCTACGACAGTGTGCACGGCCTCACCGACAAGACACTCGCCCTTCACTGCCAGTCGACGGCGTGCCCGTGGCCGTGGCTCCAGGCCACCGGCGTGCCGTCGAGGGCGGTGACGAAGCGGCCCGACGGGACGTCGGCGTCGCCCGTGACGGCCGGCAGCACGCGGCGGCCCTCGTTGCTGATCCACCGGCAGCGCCCGTCGGCCACGAGGCCGGTCATCAGCGTCGTGGAACCGGCGCCGGGCGGGCTCCTCGAGGTAGGCGATGACGGCCGAGTGGAACACCACGGGCGTGCCGTGCGGCGCGGCCTCGTCGAGCAGTCCGGGCAGGTGGTCGAACAGGTCGCCCTCGCGCAGCGACGGCGGCTCCCGGCGGGCGACCTCGACCGCGGCACGCAGGCGGGCGCGCCGCTCGTCCTGCTCGGGCCAGACCAGGTTCTCCAGCCATGCCATCGCGTCCGGGTCGCGTACGTCGAGCGGGTTGAGGTCGACCCCGCCGCGCCAGGCGACCTCGGGGTGCCGCGCCGGCACCGGGAGCGGGCCGGTGGCCTCGGCCGTCAGGAGCGGGCCGCCGCTCCCCCGCAGCGCGCCCAGCGGCGGCCAGGAGTAGTCGTAGCGGTCGGGGAAGAGGCACAGCCCGGCGCTGGCGCCCACCTCGATGAGTGCCAGCGGACCCTCGACCAGGGCGAGCACCGGAGCGAGGGTGGCGAGCCGGCCGACCTCGTTGGTCTGCGTCGCCCGCGTCATCACGGTCGCGCGCACCTCGGACTCCCGCTCGAGCAGCAGTCGGCGCAGACCGGCGTACGGCCCGGGCGCGGGAGCGCCGTGCCAGCGGGCGGCGGCGAACACGAGGTTGGGCTGGCGCTTGATCGGCGGCAGCGTCGCCAGCCAGGCGAGCACCTCGGGGTCGTCGGCGACGCCGAGCGCCCACTCCTCGAAGCACGGCGAGTCGCCGGCGGCGTACGTCGCGAAGTCGCGGTACTCCTCGGTCACGTCGTCGTAGAGCAGCACGAGCCGATCATGCCCGCCGCCGCTCGCGGTGCGGGCGCAGGGGTTACGCGCGCGGCCGGGCGGTGGGGTCGGCCACGGTGGCCGCGAGGCACAGCTCCGCGGCGCCGTGCAGCTGCGCGAGGCGGCCCAGCGTGCTCGGCACCACGGTGGCGGCGGCGTTGCTCAGGGAGAGGCCCCGCGACTCCAGGCCGGCCATCAGGTCGGGTTCGAGGCGGTCGAAGTGCCGGGCGTAGCACCCCCCGAGCACCACCACCTCGGGGTTGAGCAGGTTCACCAGGTTGCCGACGCCGACCCCGAGCCAGCGCGCGCCCTCCGCGCTCGGCTCACCGGACCCGAGCAGCGCCGCCTCGCCGGCCTCGGTCTCCCAGCACCCGACCTTGCCGCACGAGCACGCGCGGCCGGCGGGGTTGACGAGCATGTGGCCGGCCTCGCCCGCGTGTCCGGACGCACCCAGCATCGGCCGCCCGTCGACGATCAGCCCGGCCCCGATGCCCACCCCGCCGGACACGAAGAGCACGTGGTCGTGACCGCGGCCGGCGCCGCGACGGTGCTCGCCGAGGGCCCCCAGGTCGGCCTCGTTGGCGACCCTCACCCCGGCACCGACAGCGCCGACGCCGCCGAGCGCCTCGGCGACGAGCGCGCCGAGCGGCACGTCGGTCCACCCCAGGTTGGGGGCGAGGTGGACGAAGCCGTCGGAGCGGCGGGTGAGCCCCGGTACGGCGACCCCGACGCCCGCGAGGGCTCCCGCAGGCAGCCGGTCCGAGCAGGCCGTGCGCGATCCCGGCGACGTGGGAGACGACGCGCTTCGGGGTCCGGGCGGAGCGCGGCAGGTCCACCTGGTCCTCGTGGAGCACGGAGCCACCGAGGCCGATGCAGGCCAGAGCCACCGAATCGACCGCGAGCTCGACCGCCAGCACCACTGCGCCCTCCGGGCGCACCCGGACCATCGACGAGGGCCGGCCCGGGCCCGGGTGCGCCGTCCGGCCCTCCTCCACGGCGAGGCCGCGGGTGACCAGCTCCTGCACCAGGTCGGCGACGCTCGACCGGCTCAGGCCCGTGCCGGCTCCGAGCTCGGAGCGCGAGGTCGGACCGTCGCTGTGCAGGCGCTCGAGGAGCGCGGCGAGGTTGTGCCGTCGTACGGCGCTCGAGGTGGCGCCGAGACGACCGGTGCGCAGCGACTGGTCACCGGTCGTGGCGAGGGTTCTCACCGAATGATCCTTGCAGAACCGTTGACCCATGTGACGCACCTCACTACCGTGCAGAGCAGCTCCAATTGTTCTGGATGTGAACAAATCCCTCGTCCACCACCGTAAGGACCACTTCCATGAGGACTCGGCTACCCCTTCTCGCCACCGGGCTGTGCACCGGTGCGCTCCTCCTGACCGGAACGACCCTGGCCCCCGCCGGAGCGGGGCCGGTCTCCGCGTCGTCCGACCGCGTCACCGCCTCCGCGGCCGCGCCGTACAAGGTGCTCGTCGTCGGCAAGACCCTCGGCTTCCGCCACTCCCACATCGACGAGACGACGAACGCCGTCATCGCGCTCGGCCAGGAGCACGGCTTCACCGTCGACGTGTGGGACCCGACGACAGCAGCCGCACGCTGACGCATGCCCACCACGCCGTTCACCAGCGCCGAGACGCTCTCAGCCAGTACGCCACCATCCTGTTCGCCTCCAACGTCGACGGCACCAACAACCAGGACCCGGCCAGGCCGCGGACCCTCGAACGACGCCGAGCTCGCCGCTTTCCAGGGCTACATCCGCGGCGGCGGCGGCTTCGTCGGCCTGCACGCGGCAACCGACGCCATGCACGCCGTCCCGTGGTACAGCCAGCTCACCGGCGGCTCCGCGCGGTTCCGCAACCACCCGGCGCAGCAGCAGGCGACGATGGTCGTCGAGAGCCCGAACCACCCGTCGACCACGATGCTGCCGAAGCTGTGGTCGCGCTTCGACGAGTGGTACAACTTCACGTCCAACCCGCGCGAGGACGTGCACGTCCTGATCACCCTCGACGAGTCGACCTACACGCGGCGGCTCGATGGGTGCCGACCACCCGATCGCCTGGTGCCACAACTTCGAGGGCGGCCGGTCCTGGTACGAGGGCGCCGGTCACGTCGACTCGTCGTACTCCGACCCGCTGTTCCTCGCGCACCTGCTCGGCGGCATCGAGTGGACGGCCGGCGTGGTCGAGGGAGGCGGCAACTGCGTCACCTTCCCGGAGGTCGAGCAGATCACCGACGAGCTGGGCGACGGCGGCAACCGCAACGCCAAGCTCAGCGACGACGTCGCGGCCTACCTGACGGCTGCCGAAGCCGCCGCGGCCGACGGGCGACCACGCGCGCGCCGCGCACATCCTCAAGAAGGCCCGTGCCAAGGCGCACGGCCTGCAGGACGACACGATCGTGTCGAAGCTCGGCGACCTCGTCGAGTGGCAGGGCGGCCTGGTCGGCTACTGACCGAGCCCTACGTGCGGCCGGCCATCCTCCTGCGAGGGTGGCCGGCCGTCCCTGCGTGTCGGGAAGGGTCCTCCCGGACCGATGCCGGCGTTGCCCATCCGGATCCCGGAGAACTCCAGGCCACGCTCCCGCACGCCCGTGAAGTGGTCGACCAGCTCGGGCAGCACCCGGAGCTCGATGCCGTGCTCCTCGTGCAGCACCACGAGGTCGCCGACCCGCTCGGGCGGGCCGAGCGGCGCCACCGCGTACGTCGCCACGAACGCGTGGGGGCGCTCGCCGAACGGCTCGAAGTCGGCCGCGGCGAAGCGGTAGGCGTACACCGTCGTCGCCCGCAGGGTCGGCAGCCAGGCCTCCTCGATCGCGTGGACCCGCGGCACGTCGGACTCCGGTGACGCGTCCCACGAGCACACGCGCGGGCACTGCCGCGGGAACCAGTAGCAGGGGCTGTTCAGTGCGTCCACGGTCCAGACGTAGGCCTCCGGCTGCTGGGCGGTGACGGCCACGTGCGGGGCGAAGTCACGGATCGACGGGTCCTCGCTGAAGTGCAGCAGCTCGCCCGGACCTGGCAGCATCAGTGGGAGGCGTCGAGCGACTCGGTGATGATCACGTCGACGATCCGGGCGACGCGGTCCTGCCCGAGGTCGGGCGCCACGGCTGCCACCCGTCGGGCGATCTCGGCCTCGCGACCGGGGTCGCGCTCACCGGAGGGCTTCACCGCCTGCACGGCACGGGTCAGGGCCGTACGACGTGCGAGCACGTCACCGAGCACCAGGTCGACCTCGTCGATCAGCCGCCGCAGGAAGGCCACCGGGTCGGGTCCGGGCCACGCCACGCGGATGTCGGGCGAGCCCTCCTCGTTGGCCGCGCCGTCCGTGCGCTCGAGCTCCAGGCATCCGCGGCCCCGGTAGAAGGCGCGGGCCGGGGCGTTGGACTCGAAGACCCAGAGGCAGAAGCCGTCGGGGCGCAGGGAGGTGACCAGCTCGAAGAGCGCGGTGCCGACGCCGCTTCCCTGGTGGTCGGGGTGGACGTAGAGGTCGTCGAGCCACGTCGGCGTGCACCGGGCGTAGCCGGCCACCTGCTCGCCGCTCGCGGCCAGCCACACGTCGTACGCCGACAGGTCCCAGCCACCGACCCAGGCGCGCACCTCGTCGTCGGCGTGGACGCCGGGCGGGAACGCCTCGCCGGCCGCTCGACGGGCGGCCAGGTGGACCTCGGCGAGCGCCGGCAGGTCCGCCGGCGTCGCGGGCCGCAGGACCACGTCGACGCCCGTCGGGCTCACGCTCGTCGCGTCAGTGTTCATCTCGGATGGTCTCGAGCGCGCGGGCGAGGTCGTCGGGGTAGGTGGACTCGTAGCTCACGTAGTCACCCGTCTCCGGGTGCTCGAAGCCCAGGCGCATCGCGTGCAGCCACTGGCGCTCGAGGCCCGAGCCGCTTGGCGAGCGTCGGGTCCGCGCCGTAGGTGAGGTCGCCGACGCACGGGTGCTTGAGCGCGCTCATGTGCACCCGGATCTGGTGGGTGCGGCCGGTCTCGAGGTGGACCTCGAGCAGGCTCGCGAACCGGTGGGCCTCGAGGGTCTCGTAGTGGGTGACGCTGTGGCGGCCGTCGGCCATCACCGCGAACTTGTAGTCGTGGTGGGGGTGGCGCCCGATCGGGGCGTCGACGGTGCCGGCCAGCGGGTCGGGGTGGCCCTGGACCAGCGCGTGGTAGGTCTTGTCGACGGTGCGGTGGCGGAAGGCGTTCTTGAGCACGGAGTAGGCGTGCTCGGACTTGCAGATGACCATCACGCCGCTGGTGCCGACGTCGAGGCGCTGCACGATGCCCTGGCGCTCGCTGGCACCGCTCGTCGAGATCCGGAAGCCGGCGCCCGCGAGGTGCCCGACGACCGTCTGGCCCGACCAGCCGGGCGAGGGGTGCACGGCGACGCCGACGGGCTTGTCGATCACGACGATCGCGTCGTCGTCGTGGATGATCCGGATCCCCTCGACGATCTCCGGCTTCACGACCAGCGGGTCGCTCCTGGCCGGGATCGTCACGTCGAGCACCGCCCCGCCGTGGACGCGGTCGCTCTTGCCGACGTCGGACCCGTCGACCTGCACCAGGCCCTGGGCGATGAGGTCGGCGGCCCTGGTGCGCGAGAACCCGAACATCCGGGCCATCGCGGCGTCGACACGCTCGCCGGCCAGCCCGTCGGGCACGAAGACCGTGCGCTGCTCGGCGTGGGAGGTCATCAGTGGGCGCTCAGGCCTGCGTCGTCGGGGAGTCGGACCGGTGGTCCGCGTCGCGGCTCCCGTCGAGGGCCACGCCCCGGAACGTCTGCAGGATGATCAGGCCGGCGGCCACGTTGATGCAGATGTCGGCGACGTTGAAGACCGGCCAGTTGGGCAGCATCAGGAAGTCGACCACGTGCCCGTGGAACGGCTCCGGCTGACGTACGACGCGGTCGGTGAGGTTGCCGCTCACCCCGCCCAGCAGCAGACCGAGCGCGATGGCCCATCCGGTGCTGCGGATCCGGCGGCTGAGCCACAGGACGACGACGACCGCGATCGTGGCCAGGCAGGTGAAGACGATGGTGAAGTCGGTGCCGGTGCTGAACGCCGCGCCGGGGTTGAAGGTCAGGTGCAGCGTGAGCCAGTCACCGAGGACGGGGACGTCACCGTCGGCCAGCGAGGCCAGTGCCCACTGCTTCGACCCGAGGTCGACGGCGTAGGCGAGCACCGCGATCGCGGCGAACACCAGGCGGGCGTCGAGGCGTCGTCGGGTGGGCTCGTGATCGGCCTGGTCGCTGAGGTTCAGCGACGCTCCTCGCGCTGCTTGCATGACATGCACAGTGTGGCATGCGGCACCGCCATCAACCGATTCTTGCCGATGGCGTTGCCGCAGGACTCGCAGACGCCGTACGTGCCGTCGTCGATGTGGGCCAGGGCCCGGTCGAGCTGGCCCAGGGTCTCGCGCTCGCGGGCCAGGACGGTGAGCTCGTGGTCGCGCTCGAAGCTCGTCGCACCGACGTCGGCCTGGTCGTGACCGGCGCCGTCGCCGGCGTCGCGCATCAGTCGCGCGAGCTCTTCCTCGGCCTGGCTGATGGAGACGGTGAGGCGCTCGCGGTGCTCGTTGAGCTCCTTGACGACCTCGTTGAGCTCGCCGCGCGTCCAGGCGTCCTCGCCGTCGAGCACGACCAGCGTCGCGGGGGTCGCCTTGCGGGGTGCTGCCTTCTTCGCAGGAGCCGAGTTCGTCACGGAGGGTGCCTTCTTCGCGGGTGCGGGGTCGTGGTGGCGGTGGCGGTGGCGGCCTTGGCCGGTGCGGTCTTCTTCGCCGGCGTCTTCGGAGCGGCGGCCTTCGCGGATGGCGCGGTCTTCTTGGCCGGCGCCTTCGTGGCCGGCGCGGCCTTCTTCGGCCGGGCGCCTTCTTGGCGGGCGCCTTCTTGGCCGGGCGCCTTCTTGGCCGGGCGCCTTCTTCGCGGGCGCCTTCTTGGCCGGGCGCCTTCTTGGCCGGCGCGGCCTTCTTCGCGGGCGCCTTCTTGGCGGGCGCCTTCTTGGCCGGGCGCCTTCTTCGCGGGCGCCTTCTTGGCCGGCGCGGCCTTCTTCGCGGGCGCCTTCTTGGCCGGCGCGGCCTTCTTCGCGGGCGCCTTCTTGGCCGGGGCCTTCGCGGCCGGAGCGGCCTTCTTCGCCGGCGTCTGGGCGGCCGCCTTGCGGCCGATCACCCGCTTGGCGGCGGCCGCGGCGGTGCCAGCGAGGGACTTGCGCGTGGTGCCAGCCATCTCCGAGGGCCTCCGCATGCATCGGGTGTGGCGGGAACCACACGGTCGCAGGGAGGGTATCCGCTGCCACGGGGCAGGCCAACCTCGGCTCGCCGAAATGCGAGAACGGCCACCCTGATGGGTGACCGTCCTCGTGACGAGCGTGGTGCAGGTGGCGCGGGCCTCAGCCCTCGTCGTCACCCAGGACCGAGCGCAGGCGCTTGGGTGCGTGACCGCTGTCCACCGGAGCCTGGCTCTCGCTGCCCGTGGACAACGCCTCCAGCTGCTGGGTGAAGTAGGTCTTCAGGCGGGAGCGGTACTCGCGCTCGAACTGGCGCAGGGTCTCGACGTCGCTGTTGAGCTTGTCGCGCTCCTTCTCCAGGTCGCCGAACATCTGCTGGCGGCGCTCGGCGGTCTCGGAGTCGAGCATCTGCGAACGCTGGCGGGCGTCGGCCTCCATGCGGTCGGACTTCGTCTTCGACTCCGACTCGAGGCGCTCGGCCTTGGTGCGGGCGGCACCGACGATGCGGTCGGCCTCGTTCTTGGCGTCCTCGACGAGCTCGTCGGCGTTGCGCGTCGCGATCTCGAGCAGGCGGGCCGCGGCGTTGGACGCGTCGGCGATGTTGCGCACCGGCGGGGCCTCGACGCGGCGCGACCGCCGCGACGGGCTCCGGCTCGGGCTCCGGCTCGGGCTCGGGCTCCGGCTCGGGCTCGGCGGGAGCGAACGACGCCGGCGCGGGCGCCGACGACGAGGCGTCGCCGGACTGCGCGGCGGACAGCTTGGACCGCAGGTCGTCGTTGTCCTTGGTGAGCCGCGCGAGCTCCGCCTCGACCTCGTCGAGGAACTGGTCGACCTCGCCCATGTCGTAGCCCTCACGGAGCCGGACAGGCGTAAAGCGCTTGTTGCTCACGTCCTCAGGCGTCAGCGGCATGACCTCACCCAAACTTTCACGCTTCGATATCACGGTGACTCTGGCTGTCAGGAGACAATAGCGCCCGGCGGCTCACCCGGCACAGTGACCCGTGTGGCGGATGGTTCCGGGGGTAGGCTCACAGGTGAAGATGGTGGCCACCACGTTGAGCAGCAGCCAGGCCGCGACCATCACGAGCAGGAAGCTCAGGTCGAGCGCGACCGAGCCGATCCGCAGCGGCGGCACCACTCGACGCAGCGCCACGATCGGCGGGTCGGTGGCGGAGTAGACGCCCTCCAGCGCCACCAGCAGCGGGCCGCGCGGCTCCCACTGGCGCGCGAAGACCTGGACCCAGTCCACGATGAACCGGATCCAGAGCAGCGCGATGAAGACGAGCAGGACGAGGTAGAGGGTCTGGCCGAAGATCTGCACGGTGCTAAGACTGCCTCAGCTCTGGTTGAAGAACCCGTCCTCGGCCATCCGCTCCTTGTCCTCGGCCGAGACCGTGACGTTGGGCGGGGAGAGCAGGAAGACCTTGTTGGTCACGCGCTCGATCGTGCCTCGGGTGGCGAAGATCAGGCCGGCGGCGAAGTCGACGAGGCGCTTGGCGTCGTTGTCGTCCATCTCGCTGAGGTTCATGATGACCGGCGTGCCGTCGCGGTAGTTCTCACCGACGAGACGGGCCTCGTTGTAGTTGCGGGGGTGCAGGGTGGTGATGCGGCTCAACTCGGCCACGACTCCCGTCTGGACCGAGGCCGGACGACGGCGCTCGGCAAGGTCGGACACAGGGGCAGGGCGACGGTCTCGCGCGACCGGACGCTGGTCGACAGCGTCCTGGGTCGAGGTCTCCGTGTCGCCGTCGTAGTCGTCGTAGTGGCCGGTGTCCTCGAGCAGGCCGAGGTACTCGCCGATCTTGCGCATCGCGCCGCTCATGAGACTGGTCCTCCGCTAGACAGGGCGACCGTGATCGGGCGCCTGGTGACTGTTGTCGACATTACTGGATCGTGGGCCTCGGACCGAGGACCGCGGACCCGACACGCACGTGTGTCGCGCCGTGCCGGATGGCCGCCTCGAGGTCGCCGCTCATCCCGGCCGACAGCGACCGTCGCGTCCGGGTGGGCGGCGAGGAGGTCGGCGTGGATCGCGGCCAGGCGGGCGAAGGCCTCGAGCGGGTCCTCGCCGAGCGGCGCGACCGCCATCAGGCCGCGCAGCCGGAGCATGCCGGCCTCCTCGACCTGCGTCGGCGAGGTCGTCGAGGTCGTCGGGGTCCGCGCCCGAGCGGTGGTCGGCGCCGGGCGGGTCGAGGCTGACCTGCAGGAGCACGTCGACGTCGTGGCCGCGCGTGTGCGCGCCCCGGGACGAGCGGGCCGACGAGCTTGGCGCGGTCGAGCGACTCGACCACGTCGGCGTACGCCGCCACGGCAGCCGCCTTGTTGGACTGGAGCCCGCCGATGAAGTGCCACCGCAGCCCGAGGTCGGCGCACTCGGCCGCCTTGGCCTCGGCCTCCTGGTGGCGGTTCTCCCCGACGTCGGTGACGCCGAGGTCGGCCAGCAGGCGCACGTCGGAGGCGGGGAAGAACTTGGTGACCACGACGAGCGAGACCTCGTCGGCGTCACGACCCGACTCCGCGCAGGCCACGGCGATGCGACGGCGTACGGCGTCGAGGTTGGCGGCGAGCTCGTCGCGCGGCGGTCGCGGTCACGCGTGGCTCCAGATGACGCCGGCGAACCGGGTGGACGCGGCGCCGTCGCGGCGGTGGGACGGCCACGACGGGTCCTCGCGCGTGCAGGCGTCGACGACGCGGACGTCGGTGATGCCGGCGGCGTCCAGCTGGGCGCGTACGCCGGCACCGAGGTCGAGGGCGGGCGTGCCCCACGAGGTGGTCGAGCGAGCCTCGGGGACGACCGCTGCCACCTCGTCCTGCAGGTCGGCCGGCACCTCGTAGCAGGCACCCGCACACGTGGGGCCCGATCCAGGCGACGGACGGGTCGGCGCCCCGTGCTCGCGCAGGGCGGCGATCGGCGGCCGGGACGACGCCCGCGGCCAGGCCGGGGCGGCCGCTGTGCACGGCGGCGATCCACCCGGTCGCGGGATCGGCGAGCAGGACCGGGACGCAGTCGGCGGCACGCGCGAGCAGCGCCACGCCGGGCCGCGAGGTGACGAGGGCGTCGCAGGTCGGCGGGTCGCCCGCTCCCGCGTCGTCGACCAGGACCGACGTCGGCACCGTGCACCTGGTGCATCAGCACCGGGCGTGCGCCGGGTCGCCTCGGCGACCCGGCGCAGGGCCTCGTGACGCACCTCGGCCTCGGCGGCGTCGCCGAGGCTGAGGGAGACGTCGGTGAAGGCGACCTCGATCACGAGGTCGCCTTCGATCCGATCGTGGTGGCGCAGCGTCGTCACGTGCTCACTTCAGGAAGTCGGGCACGTCGAGCTCGTCGTCGTCGAACTGCACCTGCCGGGCCGGGCGCGGGGCTGCGCCGCGCGACGCGGCTGGGCGTCCGGCGAGGACGGGCGCGAACGTCGTCGGCGTCGAGTGCGACGGCGGACTGGGCCTGCGCCGGAGCAGGCGGCCTTGGTCGCGAGCTGCTGGGCCGCGGCGCGGGTCTGCTCCTGCGTCTGCGCCGGCTGGTTCTGGCGCAGCACGTTGCCGTCGGAGCGACGCTTCGGCATCCCGCCGTCGAAGCCGGCGGCGATGACGGTCACCCGCACCTCGTCGCCGAGGGCGTCGTCGATGGTCGCGCCGAAGATGATGTTGGCCTCGGCGTGCGCGGCCTGCGACACGAGCGCGGCGGCCTCGTTGATCTCGAAGAGGCCGAGGTCGGAGCCACCGGCGATCGAGAGCAGCACGCCGTGCGCGCCCTCGATGCTCGCCTCGAGCAGCGGGCTGGAGACGGCCATCTCGGCGGCGGCCACCGCGCGGTCCTCGCCGCGGGCCGAGCCGATGCCCATGAGGGCGGAGCCGGCGTTGGCCATCACGGACTTCACGTCGGCGAAGTCGAGGTTGATCAGGCCGGGCGTGGTGATCAGGTCGGTGATGCCCGAGACACCCTGCAGCAGCACCTGGTCGGCCTGCTTGAAGGCGTCGAGGATCGACACGCTGCGGTCGGTGATCGAGAGCAGCCGGTCGTTGGGGATCACGATGAGGGTGTCGACCTCCTCGCGGAGCTGGCTGATGCCCTCCTCCGCGGAGTTGGCGCGACGACGGCCCTCGAAGGCGAACGGCCGGGTCACGACGCCGATGGTCAGCGCGCCCAGCGAGCGGGCGATGCGGGCCACGACGGGCGCGCCGCCGGTGCCGGTGCCGCCACCCTCGCCGGCGGTCACGAACACCATGTCGGCGCCCTTGATGACCTCCTCGATCTCGTCGGCGTGGTCCTCGGCGGCCTTGGCGCCCACCTCGGGGTTGGCGCCGGCACCGAGGCCGCGGGTGAGCTCGCGGCCGATGTCGAGCTTGACGTCGGCGTCGCTCATGAGGAGTGCCTGGGCGTCGGTGTTGATCGCGATGAACTCGACGCCCTTGAGGCCGACCTCGATCATCCGGTTGACGGCGTTGACGCCGCCGCCACCGATGCCCACGACCTTGATGATCGCCAGGTAGTTCTGCGCTGCTGCCACGGCTCGGGGCCTTCCTTGATGGGACTGCTGGATGGGTGCTCTGGAGGTGTGCTGGGATTCGCGCTGGGGAAGGAACGAGTGTCGGACCTGCTGGTGCCCTCGCGGCCGCGGAACCCTAACCGTGAACCTGAGGGTTATAGTTATGTCAACCTCGCCTTTCGCAAGACCATAGGCAGCGCGCGCCCCGAGGCCGTGCCGACACGCCCACCCGGTGAGCGGACGGTTTCTCGGGGCGGGCTCGGCGTGAGGTCCCCGCCCACCTGGCGGCACACGACATCCCCGCGACCGAACCAGTCGTACGCCGCCACCCTCGACCTCAGCAGGGGTGACGCCGCCGCTCGCGCGGAGGCGGGACTCAGGGGCGGTACGTCGGGTTGCCCGGGACGCTGACGTCGTAGAACGACGCCTGCTGCGCGGCGAGCAGCTGGTCGACCACCTCGGCCTTGAGCGCGGACTCCTCCGCACTCCCCCACAGCACCTCGCGCTGGTCGCGCATGACCAGGGTGATCTGGTCGACGGTGGCGACCTCGACGTGGTCGACGCGGCTCGCCGAGTGCCTTCGGCAGCGCCGAGACGACGGTCGCGGCCTCCTTGAGCGCGTCGGTGCCGGCCGCGGCGCCCGGGCGGATGCGCGGCATCCCCTTCGGGGCGGTCTTGTACTCGCGGAACACCACGCCGTCGGCGTCGAGGCCGCGCAGCCGCCCGGCGAGCTCGACGACGGCCACGGCGGTGCGCTCCACGACCTCGATGCGTACGCCGTCGGGCCAGGTGCGGGTGACGTCGACCGACCTCACCTCGGCCAGCGAGCCGACGCGCGCGTCGGCGCGGTCGAGGTCGACGAGGGCGAGCTGCTCACCGAGCGGCACGTCGGCGATCTCGCGGATCCGGGCGTCGCTGAGCAGGTCGTTGCCGACGACCTCGACCCGCTTCACCTGCAGGGTCGCGGAGAAGAAGACCAGCCAGATCGACGTGCCGAGCAGCGCCACGACGGCCACGAGGGCGAGGACGTAGCGCAGCGAGAGCCAGCGACGGGCCCACTGGCGGCGTGCGAAGCGGCGGCGGGTGCGCCGCGCGGCGCGGTCCTCGCGCTCCACTCACGCACCGCCCAAGAGGTCGAGCACCTGCGGCCCGACGCCGGTGATGTCGCCGGCGCCGAGGGTGATGACGAGGTCGCCGGGGCGCGCGCGCTCGGCGAGCGCCTGCGCCGCGGCGGCCAGCCCGTCGACGTAGGTCACCTGCTCGGCCGGCAGCGGCACGGCGCGGCGACGAGGCGGCCGGTGACCGCGGGGTCGGGGTCCTCGCGGGCGACGTAGACGTCGAGCACCACGACCTCGTCGGCGGCGCCGAGCGCGACGCCCATCGCCTCGCCGAAGATGCGGGTGCGGGAGACCAGGTGCGGCTGGAAGGCCGCCACGACCCGGCCCTCGCCGGCCAGCGCGCGGGCGGCCTCGAGGTCGCCGCGGATCTCGACGGGGTGGTGGGCGTAGGAGTCGTAGACGCGCACTCCGCCGACCTCGCCCTTGAGCTCCATCCGGCGGCCGGTGCCGGTGAAGCCGCCGAGGCCCTCGGCGAGCGCGTCGAAGGCGAACCCGAGCTGCAGGCCCATGGCCAGCGCGGCGACGGCGTCGAGGACGTAGTGGCGACCCGGGATCCGCAGCCGCAGCTCGCCGAGGTCGGTGCCGCCGCGCGAGACCCGGCAGGTCGAGGTGGACCCGTCGAGCGCGAGGTCGTGGATGCGGAGGTCGGCGTCGGCCGACTCCCCCACCGTGACGACCTCGAGGCCCTGCGCGCGTGCCGTCCGGCGCGAGCTCGGCCGCACCCGGGTCGTCGAGCACGCAGACGAGGAAGCCGGCGCGGTCGATCGTGTCGGCGAACTCCTCGAAGGCCCGGTGGTAGGCCTCCTCGGTGCCCCAGTTGTCGAGGTGGTCGGCCTCGACGTTGGTGACGATCGCGGCGTGCGGGCGGTAGTGGAGGAAGGCGCCGTCGCTCTCGTCGGCCTCGGCGACGAACAGGTCGTCGGTGCCGGCGTCGGCGTTGCGGCCCGTCGCGGTCAGCACGCCGCCCACGGCGTACGACGGGTCGACGCCGGCCGCGAGCAGCGCGGAGGTCAGCAGCCCGGTGGTCGTCGTCTTGCCGTGCGTGCCGGCGACCGCGAGCACCCGGGAGCCGGCCATCACGGCGGCGAGCCCGGCCGAGCGCGGCAGGATCCGCAGGCCGCGGCGCCGGGCCTCGAGGACCTCGGGGTTGTCCTCGCGGGCCGCGGTGGTGACCACGAGGGTGTCGGCGTCGCCGACGTGGGCGGCGTCGTAGCCGAGGTGGCAGGTGACGCCGAGCTCGCGCAGCGCCGGCAGGAACGGGCGTGTCGTGGTCGTCGCTGCCGGTGACGGGGACGCCGTGGGCGGCCATGATGCGGGCGATCGCGGAGATGCCCGCGCCGCCGATGCCGACGCAGTGGACGCGGCCGAGCTCGGCGGCGGGCAGGATCTCGTCGGGGACCGGGATCCTCACGCGACGCTCCCCGGCCGCCCAGGCGCCGGCGTCGAGGATCATCCGGGCGAGCTTCTCGTCGGCGTCGAGCGGGATGACCCCGCGGGCGGCAGCGCCCATCGCGGCCAGCCGGGCGGGTCGGTGAGCAGCCCGGGCACGCTCGCCGCGACCCACTCCGGGGTCAGCGCGGCGTCGGCGACCAGCAGCCCGCCGCCGGCGTCGACGACCGGACGCGCGTTGAGCGCCTGCTCGCCGTTGCCGATCGGGAGCGGGACGTAGATCGCGGGCAGGCCGACCCCGGAGACCTCGGTGACGGTGTTGCTGCCGGCGCGGCACAGCACCGCGTCGGCGGCGGCGTAGGCGAGGTCCATCCGGTCGACGTAGCTGGACGACGACGTAGGGGACGCCTCGCCCGAGGCGGCGACGGTGAGCTCGTGCTTCGGTCCGACGACGTGGAGCACCTGGACGCCGGCCGCGGCGAGGTCGGCGGCCGCACCGGAGACGGCGGCGTTGATCCGGGCGGCACCCTGCGAGCCGCCGGTCACCAGCAGGGTCGGCAGGTCGTCGCGCAGGCCGAACGTCGCCAGCGCCTCGGCGCGCAGGGCGGCCCGGTCGAGGGTGGAGACGAGCCGCCGGATCGGCAGGCCGGTGCAGACCGCGTGCGGCAGGTCGGTGTCGGGGAAGCTGGTCGCGACGTGGTGGGTCATCCGGGCACCCAGCCTGTTGGCGATGCCGGGGATCGTGTTGCCCTCGTGGACCACGATCGGCACGCCGCGCTTGCGGGCGGCGAGGTAGGCCGGCACCGAGACGTAGCCGCCGAAGCCGACGACGACGTCGGGGCGCACGCGGTCGACCACCTCGAGGGCGGCCGCGCGTGCGGCGCGCAGCCGGGTCGGCGTACGGAGCAGGTCGGCGCCGGGGCGACGCGGCAGCGGCACCCGCGGCACGAACTCGAGCGGCAGCCCGGCCTCGGGGACCAGTCGGGCCTCGAGGCCCTCACGGGTGCCGAGGCAGGTGATCTCGGTCGCCGGGTCGAGCCGTCGGAGGGCGTCGGCCGTGGCGAGCAGGGGCGAGGTGTGGCCGGCGGAGCCGCCGCCGGCGAGGAGTACGCGCATCGGGGCTGATGCTAGTAGCGGGTGGCGGCCGAGAGCCCGGCGGAGCGGTTGCGACGGCGCGCGGCGAGCGCGGCCGCCGCCTCGGGCTCGCGACGGGCGAAGCCGATCACCAGGCCGAGCGCGACCAGCGACGGCAGCAGCGCGGATCCGCCGTAGGACACGATGGGCAGCGGGATGCCGATGACGGGCAGGACGGCGAGCACCATGCCGACGTTGATCATCATCTGGCCGAGCAGCCAGACCACGATGCCGAAGGTGGCGTAGCGGACGAACGGGTCCTGGGTGTTGAGCGCGACCCGGACGGCGGCGTAGGCGATGGTGAAGAACAGGCCGACCACCAGCAGCGTGCCGACCAGGCCGAGCTCCTCGCCGAGCACGGCGAAGATGAAGTCGGTGTGGGCCTCGGGCAGGTCGCCCCACTTCTGCGTGGAGGCACCGATGCCCTGGCCGAACCAGCCGCCGCTCGACAGCGCGTAGAGCCCGTGGGCGGGCTGCCACCCGGCGTCGGTGTAGTCCTTGAACGGGTCGGTGAAGTGCGTGATGCGCTTGAGCCGCTCGGGGTCGGTCGCGGCGAGGGCGACGGCGGCGACGCCGAGCACCGAGAGGCTCAGCACGAAGAGCCGCATCGGCGCACCGACCACCCACAGCATGCCGAGCATGATCGCGGCGAGCACCATCGCGGTGCCGAGGTCGCGACCGACCAGGACCAGGCCGATGACGGCGAACAGGCCGGGGACCACGGGCACCAGCAGGTGGTGCAGCTCGCGGAGGCGGCGCTCCTTGTGGGCGTAGATGTTGGCGGCCCACAGCACGATCGCGAGCTTGGCGATCTCCGCGGGCTGCATGGTGAACGGGCCGATGGCGAGCCAGTTCTTGTTGCCGTTGATGAGCACGCCGAAGCTCGCGACCAGGCCGAGCAGCACCAGCGCGACGAGGAAGCCGGGGTAGGCCAGCCGGCGGATGTGGCTGATCGGCAGCCGGGAGGCGACCCAGGCGCCGGGCACGCCGATGACCACCCACAGCAGCTGGCGCTTCACCACGGCGTAGGAGTCGTCGTAGATGACGTAGGAGCGCACGCTCGACGCGCTGAGCACCATGATCAGGCCGATGGTGAGCAGCAGCGCCGACGAGCCGAGCAGCAGGTAGTAGGAGGCGAGCGGCTTGTCGAGCGCCTCGCGCACCGAGCGCCACCCGGTGGCGATGCCCGAGCCGAGGTGCGGCCGGGCGGCGGTCACCGGCGGGACCGGGGTGGCGACGTCCTCGGGGTTCGCGGTGGTCACTCCTCGCGCTCCCCTCGGGTCCGGATCGGTCAGTCGCTGCGGGCGATGTGTGCGTGCACGGCGGCCGCGAACGCATCACCGCGGGCGCCGTAGTTGGGGAACATGTCCATGGAGGCGCATCCCGGCGCCAGCAGCACCGTGTCCCCGGACCTGGCGAGCCCGGCGGCCGCGTCGACCACGCGCTCCATCGGATCACCAGTCTCGTCGGCGCCCACATCGATGACGGGCACATCGGGCGCGTGTCGCGAAAGAGCGTCGGCGATGACCTGGCGGTCGCGACCGAGGAGCACGACGCCGCGCAACCGGTCGCGGACCGCGACGACGAGGTCGTCGAAGCGCGCGCCCTTGGCCAGGCCGCCGGCGACCCAGACGACGGGGTCGTAGGCGCCGAGCGAGGACTGCGCGGCGTGCGGGTTGGTGGCCTTGGAGTCGTCGACCCAGGTGACGCCGTCGGCTCTCGGCGACGTGGGCGATGCGGTGGCCGTCGGGGCGGAAGGCGCGCAGCCCGTCGCGCACCGCCTGCTGGCTGACGCCGTGGGCGCGGGCGAGCGCGGCCGCGGCCAGGGCGTTGGCGACGAAGTGGGGTGCGGTCGAGGCGAGGTCGTCGAGGGTGCAGAGCTCGGCGGCGCTGGTGGCGCGCTCCTCGATGAAGGCCCGGTCGACGAGCAGGTCCTCGACGACGCCGACGTTGCCGGCGCCCGGCATGCCGAGGGTGAAGCCGACGGCCCGGGCGCCCTCGACCACGTCGGCCTCGCGCACCATCTCCTCGGTGGCGGGGTCGGCCAGGTTGTAGACGCACGCCCGCTGGACGCGCTCGTAGATCCGCGCCTTGTCGGCGGCGTAGCGCTGCATGCCCGTCAGGCCGCCCGGCTCGTCGTCGTACCAGTCGAGGTGGTCCTCGGCGACGTTGAGCACGACGGCCGACTCCGCCGACATCGAGTGGGTGTAGTGGAGCTGGAAGCTGGAGAGCTCGACGGCGAGCACGTCGTAGGGCTCGGGGTCCATCACGGCCTCGACGATCGGCAGGCCGACGTTGCCGACCGCGGCCGCGCGGAGCCCGGCGGCGAGCAGGATCGAGGTCAGCATCTGCACGGTCGTGGTCTTGCCGTTGGTGCCGGTGACCGCCAGCCACGGAGCGGCGTGCTCGGGGTCGCGCAGCCGCCACGCGAGCTCGACCTCGCCCCAGACCGGGATGCCGCGCTCGGTCGCCTGCGCGAGGAGCGGCGCGGACGGCTTCCAGCCCGGCGAGGTGACCACGAGGTCGACGTCGTCGGGCAGCACGGCGGTGGCGCCGGCCTCGAGGCGGACGGTCGCGCCGAGGGTCTCGCAGCAGCTCGGCCTTCTCGGCCTTCTCCGGGCTCGTGGCCTCGTCGAGCGCGGTGACCTGCGCGCCGAGGAAGAGCAGGTTGTCGGCGGCGGCGTAGCCCGAGACGCCGAACCCGGCGACGACGACGCGTACGCCGGACCAGTCGCTGGTGCGGCCGAGGTTCCCCAGATCGGTGCTCATCCGATGCCGGCGACCCACTCGGCGTAGAAGATGCCGAGGCCGGTGGCGACGGCGAGGCCGGTGACGATCCAGAAGCGGATCACGATGGTGACCTGCTCCCAGCCGAGCATCTCGAAGTGGTGGTGCAGGGGCGTCATCCGGAAGACGCGGTGGCCGGCCTGCACCTTGAAGATGCTCCGGAAGAGCCCGCTGGCGCGGCTGATCTTGAACACCGAGACCTGGATCATCACCGAGAGGGTGATGACCACGAAGAGCCCGCCGATGACCAGCAGGAGCAGCTCGGTGCGGGTCATGATCGCGAAGCCGGCCATCGCGCCGCCGAGGGACAGCGAGCCGGTGTCGCCCAGGATGATCTGCGCCGGCGAGGCGTTCCACCACAGGAAGCCGAAGCAGGCGCCCGTGATCGCCGCGGCGACGACCGCGAGGTCGAGCGGGTCGCGCACCTCGTAGCACTTGGGTCCGGCCTCGAGGGCGCACGACTGGCTGTTCTGCCAGATGTTGACGAGCGTGTACGCGGCGAAGACGAGGATCGAGGCGCCGGTGGCGAGGCCGTCGAGGCCGTCGGCGAGGTTCACCGCGTTGCTGGTGCCGGTGACGATCACCCAGAACAGCAGCATCACCACGACCGTCGGCAGCGCGAACCGCTCGTAGTCGCGGATGAAGGAGATGTGGTCGGACGCCGGGCGCCAGCCGCGCTCGTCCTCGAGCGCCGGTGACAGCGCCAGGACGCCGAAGACCAGCCCGACCACGGTCTGCCCGACGACCTTCGCCCGGCCGCGCAGGCCGGTGCTGTGCTGCCGGCTGACCTTGAGGAAGTCGTCCATGAACCCGACCGCGCCGAGCCCGACGAGCAGGAAGAGCAGGAGCAGCGCCGAGGCCGTGGGCGCCGTGCCGGTGATGACCTTGGCCGCGAAGTAGCCGATCACCGTCGCCAGGATGATCACGATGCCGCCCATGGTGGGCGTGCCGCGCTTGATGTGGTGGGTGGTCGGGCCGTCGTCGCGGATCGGCTGGCCGAAGCCCTGCCGGGTGAAGAAGCGGATCGCGTAGCGGGTGCCGAGGAGGGAGATCAGCAGGGAGAGTCCTCCTCCGAACAGGATGGCTCTCATCTGGTGCGTCTCCCTTCCGTGCCGCTCCCGGTGAGGAGCTCGTCGGCGATCACTTCGAGCGCGGCCCCCCGTGATGCCTTCACGAGGACGACATCCGCAGCCGAGACATTGTGTCGCAGCCAGTCCGTCGCCGCGTCACGCCCCGCCGTGGTGATGGCCACACCCGCCGTCGCCGCCGACTCGAAACCCCGTGCCATCGCCGCGGCGACCGGGCCGACGGTCACGAGGAGGTCGACCCCGGCCGCGGCGGCGTACTCCCCCACCCCGGTGTGGGCGGCAGCGGATCCGTCGCCGAGCTCGAGCATCTCGCCGAGCACCGCGACCGTACGTCGGCCGCTGCCGGCGCCGATGTCGCCGAGCGTGTCCAGGGCGGCCTCCATCGACTCCGGGTTGGCGTTGTAGGCGTCGTTGAGGACGACGAGTCCGTCGGCGCGCTCGCTGAGCTCCATCCGCCAGCGGCTGGCGGGCACGGCGTCGCCGAGGGCGTCCGCGACCGCGTCGAGGTCGAGGCCGGCGGCGAGGGCCATCGCGGCGGCCGCGGCGGCGTTGCGCCACTGGAAGGAGCCGACCTGGGCGAGGTGCACGGTGGCCCCGGAGCCGCGGTGGACCAGCTCGAAGGACTGGCGACCGAGCTCGTCGTGGGTGATCTCGCTGACGGCGACGTCCGCGGCGTTGACAGTGCCGCCGAACGTCGTGACCGTCGCCGCGGTGCGCGACGCCATCGCGGCGACGAGCTCGTCGTCGGCGTTGAGCACGGCCGTGCCGTCGGCGCGCAGCGCCTCGACGATCTCGCCCTTGGCCTGCGCGATCGCCTCCCGGCTGCCGAACTCGCCGATGTGGGCGGTGCCGACGTTGAGCACCGCCGCCACGTGCGGTGGGGCGATCCGGCACAGCTCGGCGACGTGCCCGACGCCGCGGGCGCCCATCTCCACCACCAGGTAGCGCGTGTCGGGCGTGGCCCGCAGCACCGTCAGCGGCACGCCGAGCTCGTTGTTGAAGTTGCCCCGCGTCGCGACCGTCGGGCCCGACTCGGCCAGCAGGTGGGCGAGGTAGTCCTTGGTGCCGGTCTTGCCCTGCGAGCCGGTCATCGCGAGCACGACGAGGTCGGGCAGCCGGTCCACGACGTGGCGGGCCAGGCGGCCCAGCGCGGCGGTCACGTCGTCCACGACGACGGTGGGCAGGTCGGTGGGCCGGTCGCCGAGAGCGGCCACCGCTCCGGCCTCGCCGGCCGCCTGTGCGAAGTCGTGGCCGTCGACCCGCTCGCCGGCGATCGCGACGAACAGCCCGCCCGCCTCGGGGGTGCGGGTGTCGAGGAAGGCGCCGCCGCTGACCACGGCCTCGCCGTGCGCGACGCCGCCGACCACGTCGGCGATCTCGGCCAGGGTCATCTCGATCACCGGGCGTCCCCGCGCGTGATCTCCTCCGCCGCGACGACCCGGTCGTCGAAGGGGTGCACGACGCCGTCGACCTCCTGGCCGCTCTCGTGACCCTTGCCGGCGATCAGCAGCACGTCGCCGGGCTCGGCACGGCGTACGGCCTCGCGGATCGCGAGCCGGCGGTCGCCCACCTCGAGCACCTCGGCCCGACCGGTGCGGGTGCCATCGAGCACGGCGGAGCGGATCGTCGCGGCGTCCTCGGTGCGGGGGTTGTCGTCGGTGACGATCAGGACGTCGGCCAGACGCGCCCCGATCTCGCCCATCAACGGGCGCTTGATCGTGTCGCGGTCGCCGCCCGCCCCGATCACCACGATCACCTGGCCCTGCGTCAGCGGGCGCAGCGTGGCGAGGACGGCCTCGAGGGCGTCGGGCTTGTGGGCGTAGTCGACGACGACGGTGTAGTCCTGCCCCTGCGCGACCGGCTCGAGGCGCCCCGGCACGCCGTCGACGCGGGAGATCCCCTCGGCGACCACCCGCGGGTCGAGACCTGCCATCGCGGCCGACGCGATCGCCGCGAGCGCGTTGGAGACGTTGAACTCGCCCGGGAGGTGGATCGAGGCCACCAGCTCGACGTCGGGCCCCTGGACCGTGAAGGCCGCCCCGGTGGGCGTGAGGTCGACGTCGACGGCTCGCCAGTCGGCATCCCGCCCCTGGGAGGAGTACGTCGACATCGGGATCGTGGCGACGTCGAGGAGCCGGCGACCGAACTCGTCGTCGACGTTGGTGAGCCCGATCCGTGCGCGCTCGGGGGTGAAGAGGCTCGCCTTGGCGGCGAAGTAGTCGTCGACGTCGGCGTGGAAGTCGAGGTGGTCGCGACCGAGGTTGAGGAAGGTCGCCACGTCGAAGACGACACCGTCGACGCGTCCCAGGACCAGGCCCTGGCTGGAGACCTCCATCGCGCAGGTGTCGACGCCCCGCTCCACCATCACCGCGAAGAGGCCGTGCAGGTCGGGCGCCTCGGGGGTGGTGAGCTCGGTCTTCACGTCCTCGCCCGCGATCCGGGTGCCGACCGTGCCGATGACGGCCGCGGTCAGCCCGGAGGCGGTGAGGCCCTGCTCGAGCAGGCGGGTGGTCGTGGTCTTGCCCTGGGTGCCGGTGACGCCGATGACGCGCAGCCCGGCGGCCGGTTCGCCGTAGATCCGCGCCGCGAGCCGGCCGAGGACGCGCCGCGGCTCGGCCACGACCAGCGTGGGGGTGCCCGGCGGCAACCGGTCGAGGCCGGCGGCGTCGGTGAGCACGCCGACCGCACCCGCGGAGAGCGCCCGGGCGGCGAAGTCGGCGCCGTGGGCGCGGGCGCCCGGGAGGGCGGCGTACAGGTCACCGGGGCGGACGCGTGCGGTGCTCAGCGAGATGCCGGACACGGGCACGTCGAGGTCGCCGTGCACGGCGACCTCGACCTCGGTGCCGAGCCAGGCGGCGAGGTCGGCGGCCGACGTCTCGGGGGTGCGTCGCGGACGCGGCGGGACGGCGGGCTCCCCTGGATGTGGCACCGACCGAGCGTATCGACTCACCACTCGACGGGGAGACGCGACGGCGTGCCGTTGGTCGGCTCCACGCCGTAGCGGCCCAGCACGTAGCCCATGATGCGCGAGAAGACCGGGCCGGCCGTCGAGCCACCGCCGGCGTCGCCCTGGGGTCCGTGGATGACCACGTAGACGGTGAAGCGGGCGTCGTCGGCCGGGGCGAAGCCGCCGAAGGAGACGGAGGTGCTGCCGTCGTAGCAGCCGCACTCGGGGTCGACGCGCTGCGCCGTACCGGTCTTGCCGGCGACGAGGTAGCCCGGCACCTGGGCCGCAGGCGCGACGCCGTCCTCCGGGTCGACGACCTTCTCCATCATCTTCGCGGTGCCCCGCGCGGCCTGCTTGCTGACGACGCGGGTGCGGGTGGCGACGTCGGTGCCGACGGTGACCCCGTCGTCGGTGACGGCGCTGCCGGAGATCAGGCTGGGCGAGACCCGTACGCCCTCGTTGGCGATCGTGTTCACGGCCGCGGCCATCTGGAGGACGTTGACCGACAGCGACTGGCCGAAGGCGACGCGGTCCTTGGTCTGCGAGGTCATCGCGTCACCCGGCGTCAGGATGCCCGGCGTCTCGCCGCTGACCCCGACGTTGGTCTTCTGGCCGAGGCCGAAGCGCTGGAGGTAGGCCACCAGCTGCGGCGGCGAGAAGGCGTCGGCCGCCAGCACGGTGCCGATGTTGGAGGACTTGGCGATGATGCCGGCCAGGGTCAGCCGGATCATCCCGTGGTCGAACCAGTCGCCGATGACGCGGTCCTGGCGGGCGAGGTTCGGCGGCACCTTGAACTTCTGCCGCGGGAACGCCTTGCCGGCGTCGATCAGCGAGGCCACGGTCAGCACCTTCTCGACCGAGCCGGGCTCGTAGGTGTCGCTCATCGCCCGCGAGCCGCGATCCTCCTTCCTCACTCCCGGAGCCGTGGGCGCGTTGGCGTCGAAGGTGGGCACGTCGGCCAGCGCGAGGACCTCTCCCGTGCGGGTGTCGAGCACCGCGGCGGAACCGCTCTCGGCGCGTGCCTGCTGGACGGCCTGCGCGAGCACCTTCTGGGTGAACCACGTCAGGTCGCGGTCGATGGTGGTGCGCAACGGCGCGCCGTCCTGCGGCTCCTTCAACGTGCTCTCGCGCAGCGGGATGCGGACGCCCTTGCCGGACGTGGACTGCCACGTGGCGAGGCCGTCGGTGCCGGCCAGCTGCTCGTCGAAGGTGCGCTCGAAGCCGCCGAGCGGCTCGTCGGTGCCCATGTAGCCGATGAGGTTGGCCGCGACGTCGCCGGCCGGGTAGTCGCGGATCGGGTCGTCCTCGAGCGTGATGCCCTCGAACCCGGCCTCGTCCAGCGCGGCGAGGGTGTCGCCGGCCAGCGTGCTCGGCACCCGGCGGGCGACGTACTCGTAGCGACTGCCGGTGTTGCGACCGCGCAGGGCGGAGAGGGTCGTGAAGTAGTCGATGGAGAGCCGGTCCGACAGCAGCCGCGCCAGCTCGGGTGCCGTCCCGGCCGTCAGGACGGGGTCGGCGATCACCATCTTCCCGCGGATCGAGTCGGCCAGCGGCACGCCGTTGCGGTCGAGGATGTCGCCGCGCTCGGCCTCGAGCGGCAACCGGGCCGCACCCTCGGCAGCGGCCATGGCGGCGTACGACCGCGGGTCGACGCCCTGCAGCTGCACCAGCCGCGCGCCGAAGAAGGAGAGGACCACCGCGATGAGGACGAACCCGATGCGCAGTCGCAGCAGGGGGGCGCCCCGCGAGGCGCCGCGCTTGCCATGGCCGGTGGCCCGGGTGCTCGGCACTGTCTCTCCTCATTCCCGGCCGTCGCCCTGTGCGACGGCGGCCTGTCGACGAATCTAGGTGTGGCGCGGCGCGGATCGACGCGCCCGCGCCGTCATCGGTTGCGGTTCTTGCCCTGCCTGTCGCCCTGCTTGTTCTTGCCCTGGCCGGGCACCCTGGCGTCGGCCGGCTGCTCGCCGGCGGTCGGGGTCTCGGTGGTGACCTCGGTCGTCGGCGGCACCACGACGACCGTCGGGTCGGGCGCCAGCACGGCCGGGATCACCGGCGCGGGCGGGAGCAGCTGGATGGCGTTCTCGCGGGTCGCGGGCGTGCGCACACCGCTCGTCTTGCCGGTCGCGAGGTCGAGGAAGACCGGAGCCGCCGGGATGACCATGCCCATCGACTGGGCCTCCAGTGCCACGCGCTGCGGGTTGCGCAGCTCGTCGAGCTCCATCCGCAGGGTCTGCTCGCGGGCCGCCAGCGTGTCGGCCTCGGCCTGCAGCGACGACGCGGCGAACGAGGCCTGCTGCATCGAGGTGTTGAAGAGGAGCAGCCCGACGATGCCGCCCACCAGCACCAGGCTCACCAGCGTCACGAACGGCACCCGCGGCGCGCGCGTGCGCACCCGCGGCACGACGGTGAGTCGCGCCTTGTCGACGGCCTCCTGGGCGAGCCGGCTGACGCGGTTCCGGGGTTGCAGGGCGGGACTGCTCATCTGACGACTCCTGGGGGAAGGTGACGGGAGGCGGGGCGGGAGGTCTTGCGGGAGTCGGGACGGGACGTGGTGCGGGGCGGCAGGACGCGCTCGACGGCACGCAGCCGGACCGACGCCGCCCGCGGGTTCTCGGCGATCTCGTGCTCGTCGGCCTGCTCGGCGCCGCGGGTGACCAGGCGCAGCGTGGGCTCCGACCCCTCGGGCACGAAGGGCAGGTCGGGCGGTACGTCGAGGCGGGTCGCGTCGGCGAACGCCCGCTTGACCAGCCGGTCCTCCAGCGAGTGGTAGGACTCCACGACCACGCGGCCGCCGACACCGATCGACTCGATCGCGACGGGGATCGCCCGACGCAGGACCGCGAGCTCGTCGTTGACCGCCATCCGCAGCGCCTGGAACGTGCGCTTCGCGGGGTGACCTCCCGTACGCCGGGCCGGCGCCGGGATGGTGGCGTACAGCAGCTCGACCAGCTCGGCGCTCGTGGCGAACGGCGCGGTCTCGCGACGGCGTACGACCTCGCGGGCGATCCGGCTCGCGAACTTCTCCTCGCCGTACTCCCGCAGGATGCGCGTCAGCTCCTGCGGGGTCGCGGTGTTGAGGAGGTCGGCCGCGGTCTGGCCGGTCGTCGGGTCCATCCGCATGTCGAGCGGCGCGTCCTCGGAGTAGGCGAAGCCGCGGTCGCGGACGTCGAGCTGCATCGAGGAGACGCCGAGGTCGAAGAAGACCGCGTCGGCGTGGTCGATGCGGAGCGAGCCGAGCACCTCGGGAAGCTCGTCGTAGACCGCGTGGACGGCGGTGAAGCGCTCGCCGTGCGCGGCGAGCCGCTCGCGGGACATCTCGAGGGCGGCGGGGTCGCGGTCGATCCCGACCACGCGTACGTGCGGCAGCCGCTCGAGGACGGCCTCGCTGTGGCCGCCGAGGCCGAGGGTGCAGTCGACGTAGACCGAGCCGGGCTCCGTGAGGGCAGGCGTCAGGAGGGCGACGACCCGGTCGAGGAGCACCGGGGCGTGGCTGGGAGTGCGCATCGAGTCAGGCCCCGCTCAACCCTGTGATCCCAGGTGCGTCAGCAGGAGCAGACCGAGCGCCAGGGCCGAGGCCGTGGCCGCGGAGAACGCGATGAGGGTGACCGCCTCGCGCGCCTGGTCGCGCACCCGCAGCGGCGGTGCCGCCGCGGTGCGTCCCAAGGGCTGGGTGGTGCTCATGGTCTCGACCCCATAGCTGTCTGGTTGCTGCTCGTGCGTGACTGGCTGGTGCTCGTCGGGTGGTGCTCGCTGGCGGTGCGGCTGACACGCCCCGCCGGTGGCGCGAGGTGAGCCGCCGCACCAGGTCCCTGCCCGCTCCCTTGCGTCTTGGGGGGCCCTCTGGTGCCGGGGAAGTGCCCCAGATGGCCACGCGAGGGAGCGGGCTCGAGACCTGGTGATGCGGGTCCGGATGTCAGCTGTGGTGTTGTCGGGTGCTGCGGGGTGGAGCAGGTGGAGCGGGTGCTCAGATGCCGGGGAAGACCTCGTCGCTGAGCTCGGAGAACTTCTGCTCCTGCTCCTCCGAGTAGGTCGCCCACGCGGTGGGGTCCCAGATCTCGATGCGGTTCATCGAGCCGATGACCACGCACTCCTTGCGGAGCGAGGCGTACTCCCGCAGCGGTGCCGGGATGTTGATCCGTCCCTGCTTGTCCGGCACCTCCTGGCTGGCGGCGGCGAACAGCATGCGGACGTAGTCGCGGGTGCTCTTCTGCGTGACCGGCGCCTCTCGGAGCCGGTCGGTGAGCCGGCCGAAGTCCTCCAGCGACCAGACAGTGAGGCAGCGCTCCTGCCCCCTGGTCACCACGAGTCCCTCCGTCAGCTCGTCCCTGAACTTCGCCGGGAGGAAGAGGCGGCCCTTCTCGTCGAGCTTGGGCGTGTAGGTGCCGAAGAACATCCGGCACCTCCCCTTGCTCGGCGGGCAGATCGACCCTGTCCCCCACTTCGCACCACATTACTCCACTTCGCTCCACCGTCAATCGAATCGCGCATGTTTCCCGCGTGAATTTCGGCGGACCCACCACGGGACGCGTCCACCCCTCCCGCGGCCTCGACGGGGGCCGCTGAGCGTGAGAAGTCCCCGACTGACGCTCATCCGGGTCGAGGTGGGGCGCCGGTGGGGGAACACCGCGCCGGAGGTGGTGGAAAGTGGGGCGCAGTCGGACAACGGTCCGCGTCGGGGCCAGCGACGGGCCGCGCGCGGCGGGTATGTTGCGCGCACCACATACCGTGGTGCCATCGTGGATGGGCGCTGGCGAGGGTTGACGAGGGAGTTGGGCAAGACGTGACCACAGGGCCGCTATGGGGCTGCGGACAGGCACCCGACCTGGACACCGTGCGTCGGGTGACCGGCGCCGTACGCCAGAACATCGAGCGCGTGATCTCCGGCAAGCCGGACGTGGTCAACGCCTGCCTCGTCGTCCTGCTGGCCGAGGGGCACCTCCTCATCGAGGACGTGCCCGGTGTCGGCAAGACCCAGCTGAGCAAGGCGCTCGCGCGCAGCATCGACTGCACCGTGGCGCGCATCCAGTTCACGCCCGACCTGCTGCCCTCCGACGTCACCGGCGTCTCGATCTTCAACCAGGACACCCGCCAGTTCGAGTTCCGCCCGGGTGGCGTCTTCGCCAACATCGTGGTCGGCGACGAGATCAACCGTGCGTCCCCCAAGACCCAGTCCGCCCTCCTCGAGGCCATGGAGGAGCGCCAGGTCACGGTCGACAACGCGACCTACATGCTCGAGAAGCCCTTCATGGTGATCGCGACGCAGAACCCGATCGAGATGGAGGGCACGTACGCCCTCCCCGAGGCGCAGCGTGACCGCTTCATGGCACGCGTGTCCGTGGGCTACCCGGTCGAGTCCGCCGAGATCGCGATGCTCGAGGGCCACACCGCGCACAACCCGCTCGACGACCTCGAGCCGGTCACCGACGCCGGCGAGCTCCGCAAGGTCATCGAGATCGTCGGCCGCGTGCACGTCTCGTCAGCGGTCCACCGCTACGCCGTCGCGCTCACCACCGCGACCCGCTCGAGCAACGACCTGCACCTCGGCGCCTCGCCCCGCGCGACCCTCCACCTGGTGCGGGCCGCCAAGGCCGTCGCCGCGACCCAGGGTCGCGACTACGTGCTTCCCGACGACATCCACGGCATCACCTCGCCCGTGCTCGCGCACCGGCTGCTGCCCAACGTCGAGGCGACGATGAGCGGCCGCACGACCTCCGCGATCCTGTCCGGGATCGTGGAGTCGGTGCCGGTCCCTGACGGCAGCCGTGCGTGAGGCGCTCGCTGCACTGACCGTCCGCGGACGGGCGTTCCTGGCCGCCGGCATCACCACGATCGTGGCCGCGATCATCGTCGGGCACTCCTCCGTGGTGCGCATCGGCGTGCTCGTCGCCGTGCTGCCGCTCCTCACCGCGTGGTGGGTCGGGCGGTCGCGCTATCGCCTCGCGCTCGTACGGACGGTGTCACCGCAGCTCGTCGCCGCCGGTCAGCCGGCGACCGTCGAGCTGACGGTGGCCAACGAGTCGCGGACGCCGACCGGCGTGCTGCTGCTCGAGGAGCGGCTCCCCTACGTCCTGGGCACCCGACCCCGCTTCGTGCTGGAGGGACTCGGCCACGGCTGGCGCCGCCACGCGACGTACGTCGTGCGCTCGGAGCTGCGCGGCCAGTTCGAGATCGGCCCGATGTCGGTGCGGGTGACCGACCCGTTCGGGCTCGTCGAGCTCGGCCGCACCTTCCACGCCACCGCCCGGCTGACCGTCACGCCGCGCACCATCACCCTGCCCACGATCCCGCTCGGCGGCGCGTGGACCGGCTCGGGCGACAACCGGCCCCGTGCCTTCGCGACCGGCAGCGCCGAGGACGTCACCGTCCGCGAGTACCGCCGGGGCGACGACCTGCGACGCGTCCACTGGCGCAGCTCGGCGCGCGTCGGCGAGCTCATGGTCCGGCGCGAGGAGCAGCCCTGGCAGTCGCGCGCCACCGTGTTCCTCGACAACCGCGGCACCTCGCACCGGGGCCAGGGCGCCGCCAGCTCGCTCGAGGGCGCCGTCTCGGCGGCCGCGTCCATCGCGGTGCACCTCACCCACCTCGGCTACACCGTCCGCCTGGTCACCGCCTCCGGCGACAGCCGCGAGACGCAGTGGCACTCCCAGACGGGCCAGGTGAGCACGGTGCCGCTGCTCGAGGCCCTCGCCGTCGTGCAGCTCGACCACCGCCCCGCACCCGACACGCAGTGGCTCGCCGAGCCGGGCCACGGCGGCCTCGTCGTCGGGGTCTTCGGGGGCCTCGGCGAACCGGACCTGGGGTTCCTGCGTCGGCTGCAGCACCACGCGTCGTCGAGCCTGGCGATCGCGCTCGACGCCGACGCGTGGGCACCGCACCTCCCGGTCCAGCCCGGCATCGGCTCCGCGACCCACCTCACCTCGACCGGGTGGCGCTCGGTCACCCTCGGTCCCCGCGACCGGCTCGACACCGCCTGGCAGGAGCTGGGACTGATGCAGAGCCGGGCCACGGCATCGTCAGGAGCGGCACGATGAAGTCGAGCTGGAGCAGCCTTCCCCACCAGCTGCGCGTCGCGGGCATCGCGCTGCTCGCCGCCTGGGCGACCGTCCTGTCCTGGCGGGTGCTGACCGCCGGCTTCGCCGAGGTCGGTTTCCCGCTCCTCTTCATCGGCGTCGTGATCGCCGGCGGCGGGTCCCTGGCCCGCTGGAGCCGACTGCCGGCCGCCGCGATCGTCGCCGGCCAGCTGGTGGTGGGTGCGCTGCTGGTCCTCGGGACCACGACCGGCTCGCCGTTCCCGACACCGGACAACGTCGACGCCTTCCGCGCCGCGCTCGGCGCGGCGCTCGAGAGCTCGCGCAACTACGCCGCGCCGGTCCAGGCCGGGGTGCCGCCCGTCCACCCGCTGCTGCTCATCGGCGGCGCGCTCGTGATCGTGCTCGTCGACATCGTCGCCTGCACGCTGCGCCGCGCACCCGTGGCCGGCCTCGTGCTGCTGGCGGCGTACACCCTGCCGGTCGCGGTGACCGGCGAGGCCGTCTCGTGGTGGCTGTTCTCGATCGTCGCGGGCCTCTTCCTGGCGCTCGTGTTCCTCCAGCACAGTGACCACGTCACCAGCTGGGGCCGTGCCGCCGACGGCGAGAAGGGCTCGTTCTCGGTGCGCACCGGAGCGATCGGCAACACCGCCCTCGGTCTCGGCGCCGGAGCGATCGCCCTGGCCCTCGTGGTGCCGCTGTCGGTGCCCACGATGACGATGAGCGTCTTCGACGGCAACGGGCCCGGCACCCGCGAGGTCGAGGTCAAGGACCCGATGATCGACCTGCGCCGCGACCTCAGCCGCGGTCAGGACATCGACCTGCTGACGGTCACCACCTCCGGTCCGAGGCCGACGTACTTCCGACTCTCCGTCCTGTCGCGCTTCAACGGCTCCCAGTGGACGCCGGGCGACCGCGAGATCCCCGACACGCAGACCGCCACCGGTCCGCTGCCGCCGCTCGACGGCGTGGCGATCGACGTGCAGCGCCGCGAGTTCAAGTACGACGTCCGGATCGGTGAGGACTTCAGCTCGACGTGGCTGCCCACCACGGCGCAGACGACGCAGATCGCTGCCAGCACGGACTGGCGCTACGACGTCAACACCCGCGACTTCATCGCCGCCCGCGACGACGTCACCACGGCCGGCATGACCTACGACTTCACCGGTGCCCAGCTGACCTACGACGCGGACGCGATGAACAGCGCCGTCTCGGGCGCCGGCACCGTCGCGGGCATCTTCACCGACATCCCGCCGGGCCTGAACAACGAGATCCGCCGTCAGGCCGCCAGCGTGACCGCTGACGGGCAGACGCGCTTCCAGAAGGCGCAGCTGCTGCAGCAGTGGTTCCGCGAGGACGGCGACTTCCGCTACGACCAGGCCCAGGTCGAGTCGGCCGGCAGCGGCGGCGCCGACCTGCTGGCCTTCCTCGACGACAAGGTCGGCTACTGCGAGCAGTTCGCCGCGACGATGGCGATCATGGCGCGCGTCCTCGGCATCCCCAGCCGGGTCGCGGTGGGCTTCCTCGAGCCCGAGAGGTCCACCAACGGCGCGTGGGTGTTCTCCGCGCACGACCTGCACGCGTGGCCCGAGCTCTACTTCCCCGGCTCCGGCTGGGTGCGCTTCGAGCCCACCCCGCAGGCCCGGGCCGGCACGGTCCCCGACTACACCACCGCCGACTTCGCGCCCGTGACCGAGGCACCCTCGCCGAGCGCGGCCGAGCCGAGCGAGCTGCTGCCCGAGCGCGGCGCGAGCCCGAGCGCCGACGCCGGGTCCGCCGACGAGAACACCTCCTCCATCCCGTGGGTGCCGATCCTGGCCGGGATCCTCGGCCTCGCGGTCGTGGCCCTGCTGCTCCTGACCCCTCGCCTGGTGCGCGCTGCGCGCCGGCGCCGCCGGCTGGCCGGCGGCATCGAGGACCTCTGGGTCGAGCTGCGCGACGTGGCCCGCGACCTGGGCCACGCCTGGCCCGACGGTCGTTCCCCACGACGTGCCGGCGAGTGGCTCGGGCGCCTGCTGGCCCCACCCGTCGCGGGCAGCGAGCGCGCCGACCGACCCCGCCGCGGCCGCGACCAGGCCCCGGAGGCGGCAGCCGCCCTCGACCGCCTGGTGCGCGTCCTGGAGCACAGTCGCTACTCCCGCGAGCCGGAGACCTTCACCGCCGAGCGGTTCGCGGACGATGCGGAGCTCGTCGAGGCGGCCCTGGCCGCCGGTGTCACCCCCCGCGAGGTCCGCCGCGCGACCTGGTGGCCCACGTCCGTCGTGGGACGGCGTACGTCCTGGCGCCCCCGCCAGCGCACCACCCAGACCCAGACGCCGGTTCACCCCGAGACCAGCCGGACGGTCGACGAGCTCGTCGGCTGACCGGGCACTTCGTGCCCGTCAGGCGAGGTGACCGGGCACTTCGTGCCCGTCAGGCGAGGTGACCGGGCACTTCGTGCCCGTCAGGCGCTGCGGCGAGCCTCGCAAAGTGCCCGGTGAGCGGGTGGGACGGGCACGAAGTGCCCGGTCAGCGCGGTGGGACGGGCACGAAGTGCCCGGTCAGCGCTGCGTAGCGCGAGGAAGTGCCCGGTCAGGGGTGGGTCAGAAGCCGCGCTCGCGGCGGCGACGCCACCGCTCTTCCATCCGCTCCATGAAGGGGCTGCCGGACCGCTGGCGACCGGTGCGGTGCGGGCGACCGCCGTCGACCACGCCGAAGCCGGTGCGGCCGGAGGCGCGCACCTTCGGGGTCGAGGCGCTGGGGCTGCGGGCCGAGGTGAGGGCGAGGATCGCGCCACCGAGCATCACCACGAAGCCGAGGACACCGACGATCGTCTGGATGACTGCGCTCAGCTCGAGCAGGACGGCGGCGATCAGCAGACCGATGCCGGCCACCAGGACGACACCGCCCAGGATCATGCGGCGCCGGGCCGCGCGCTGGAACGACGTGCCGCGGAGAGTGGAGGCGAGCTTGGGGTCTTCCTCGACGAGGGCGCGCTCCATCTGCTCGAGCATCCGCAGTTCTTCCTCGGAGAGCTCCACTGTTCCTCCTCGCCTCTCGGTGCAAGTCTAGGCACGCGTCGGGGCCTACGGTAGGCGTCCCGGTGAAATTCACCCCGATGCAGGGGCTGCGAGAGGTTCGCGTGGTCCTCCGAACGTCATCTGGCGCGCGATCCCCCCACGACCAGGCTCGCCGGGCGCACCGCCGCCGCGCCGAACCGACGGGTCGCGCGGTCCACCGCGCGGTCGGCCTCGGCCCAGCCGTGCTCGGCCTCGCCCAGCACGAGCTGGCGGTGCACGGTGGCACGCGGGACGAGCCCCTCGACGCGTACGCCGACGAGGCGCAGGCGGGCCCGTTGCAGGCCGAGCGCGTCGTAGAGGCGAGTCACGGCGCGGTGGATCTCGACGGTCACGTCGGTCGCCTCCGGCTGCGTGCGGGAGCGGGTGATCGTGGTGAAGTCGGCGAAGCGGACCTTGAGGGTCATGGTCCGGCCGGCCACGCCGGCGACCCGCATCCGCCCGGCCACCCGGGCCGAGAGGCGCAGCAGCTCGCGGACGATCACCTCGCGGTCGTCGGTGTCACGGGCGAAGGTCTCGTCCGCCCCCATCGAGCGCTCCGGCTCGTGCGGGCCCGCCCGCGGCGCCAGCTCGGTGCGGTCGGTGCCCCACGCCAGGTGGTGGAGCTCGCGGCCCAGGTGGACGCCCACCGCGCGTTGCAGGGTGCCGAGCGGGGTGTGCGCGACGTCGCCCACGGTGAGCAGGCCGAAGCGCTGCAGCAGCGCCTGGGTCTTCTCCCCGACGCCGTAGAGCTCACCGACGTCGAGCGGGTGGAGGAAGGAGGTCACCTCGGCCGGCGGCACCACGATCACGCCGTCGGGCTTGGCCCGCCTGCTGGCCAGCTTGGCCACCGACACGGACGCCGCCACGCCGACCGAGCAGGTGATGCCCTGCTCGTCGTGGATGGTGGAGCGAAGCCGCTCGGCGATCCGGACGGGCGACCCCAGCCGACGCGTGGAGCCACGGACGTCGAGGAACGCCTCGTCCAGCGACATCGCCTCGACGATCGGCGTCACCTCGCGGAAGGTCTCCATCACCGAGGCCGAGACGCTCGTGAACGTCGCGTAGTCGGGCTCGAGCACCACGACGTGCGGGCACAGCCGTCGTACGCGCGTCATCGGCAGCGCCGAACGGACGCCGTAGCGCCGGGCCACGTAGTTGGCGGCCAGCACCACACCCCGCCCGCTCCCCCCGACCACCACCGGCTGGTCGACGAGGTCGGGACGCTCGCGCAGGGCGACCGAGGCGTAGAACGCGTCCATGTCGACGTGCAGGATCGGCGTGAGGACCGGGTCGTCGGTCATCGCGTCGCTCCGCAGCGGTGGTGCAGCCACAGTCGCCGGGCGGAGAAGGTGGCTGGACCACCGCTCGCCGGGTCAGCGGCGGGCGATGACGTGCAGCTGGGCCGCGAGCGGGAGGTACTCCGGACGGGTCGCGACGGCGCGCTCGAGCTCGACGAGGGCAGCCGTCGCACCGGGCTCGAGGTCGAGCAGGCTGCCGGGCACGAGGTCGGCGAAGACCCGTACGCCCTGGACGGACGAGGGCTGCAGCCCGGCAGCGGCGAGGAGGTCGACGACCTCGTCGTGGGTGAAGCGGCGTCCGCTCCTGCCGGCCGAGCCGGTGGTCGAGTCGCCGTCGAGCAGCTCGCGGGCGGCCTGGAAGTGTCCGGCCATGGCGCGGGCCACCACGGCCGCGTGCCGCTGGGCGACGAGCAGGCTGAGGTGCCCGGCAGGACGCAGCACGCCGGCGATGGCCGCGAGCGCGGCCGCGGGGTCGTCGACCATCTCGAGCACGCCGTGGCACAGCACCAGGTCGGCCTCCTCGACCAGGCTCGGCAGGTCGGACAGGTCGCCCTGCTGGCCGGTGACCCGGTCGGCCACTCCGCGCTCGCGCGCCCGGCGGTCGAGGGAGGCGAGGGCGTCGGGGCTGGGGTCGATGACCTGGACCGTGTGCCCGAGCTCGGCCAGCGGCACGGCGAAGCCGCCCGTGCCGCCACCGATGTCGACGATGCGGGCCTGCTCGTCGACGGCGCCGGGCTCGTCCAGCAGTCGGCGTACGCCGTCCCACGCCACGCCGGTGCGGACGGACTGGCGGCGCTCGCTGGCAGGGCTGGCAGGGGTCTGCGGCATGCCAGCAACCCTAGTGGGCGGCGCAGGAGGACCGGTGTCATCCCGGACTCCCCGGACTGCGGTGCCACAGCCTGCGGGCGACGTCCTTGGCCGGGTCGCCCGCCGGCTTGATGTCCGAGTAGGGCGACATCTGGAAGCCGCTGGTGTGGACGAGCACCCGCCGCCGCTCGGGGTGCTCCCCGACAGGCTCGGGGACGGTCGCCAGCTCGGCTCGGACCAGCTCGAGGCCCTCCTCGTCGGTGCGGCCGCGCTGCCACAGCGCGTGCAGCGCCGGGCAGCTCCCAGGCGCCGGTGGCCCGCAGCGAGACCCCTCGCGGGCCGGTGCGCCGCAGCTCACCGCGCACCACCAGCAGCCAGGACGAGAAGACCGTCGCGGCGTACGGCCCCTGCGCGTCCTCGAAGAACGTCGCGTCGACCGGGCCGGTGCCGTCGTCGAGGGTGAGGAACACGACCCGGCGGCCCGACTTGATCGGTGGCGTCTGGGTGGCGACCTTGACCCCCGCGACGAGCAGCTCGGCCCGGCTGCGGCGACGGAGCAGGTCGCGGCTGCGGGTCACGCCGAGTGCGTCGAGGAACGGGTCGTAGGAGGTGATGGCGTGCTGGCTGACATCGAGGCCGAGGATCTCCAGCTCGGCGCGCATCCGCTCCAGGGTGGTCATCTCGGGGAGGCCGGAGGGCCGCTCTCCCGGCTCGCCGGGCTCGTCGCCCAGTCGGAGGGTGAGCTGCACCGACTCCGCCGCGGCCACCGGGCGCGCGGCCCGCGACTGCGCGGCCGCGCGCGCCCAGACTCCCCCGTCGGCCAGTGCATGGCGCTCGGTCGGCTCGGAGACCGACCGGACGGTCGGGTCGGAGCTGTTGCGGGCCGCGGCGCCCGTGGCCGTGACCGCCGCCGGCAGCGGCGTACGACGACTCGAGAGCCCGCGCCCGCGGCCGCGCGAGGTGCGGTCGACCGAGCGCGCGAGCAGGTCGAGCTCGGCGACCTGCAGCAGCAGGTCGCGCCGGGTCACCCGGCCGCGCCGGTGCACCGCCTGGTCGCCGGACCCGATGGCGTAGACGCCGTCGAACCCGCCGGCGAGCACCAGGCGCTCGAGCACCGGTCGCGAGACGCGGGCGCGGTGGAAGAAGTCGGAGAGCGAGACGTAGGGGCCGCCACCGCGCGCCTCGACGATGCGCGCGACCTCGGCCCCGCTGATGCCCTTGACGTCGGTGAGCGAGAGCCGGATCGCGTGGGCCTCCTCGCGCTCCCCCCGCTCGACGACGTACGCCGCCGCACTGGCGTTGACGTCGAGACCGAGCACCCCGACCCCGAACTGTCGCGCGTCGTCGAGGATCAGCCGCTTCGGGTACATGCCGGGGTCGTGGGTGAGCACGCCGGAGAGGAAGTGGGCCGGCCAGTGCGCCTTGAGCCACGCCGACTGGTAGGTCGGGAGGGCGAAGGCGGCCGCGTGTGCCTTGCAGAAGCCGAACGAGGCGAAGGCCTCCAGCACCTTCCAGACCTGCTCGACCAGCGCGAGGTCGTAGCCCTGGGCCAGCGCGCGGGGGAAGAACCACGCCCGGGTCGCCGCCATCCCCTCGGTGTCGCCGAGCGCGCGGCGCCGCTCGTCGCCCTCGGCGTAGGAGACGCCGCCGAAGCAGGCGATCATCTCGATGACCTGCTCGTGGAAGACGACCACGCCGCGGGTCTGCTCGAGGATCGGGCGGAGGTCGTCGTGGAGGTAGTGCGCGGTCGTCCACCCCTGCTTGACCTCGAGGTAGGGGGTGATCATGTCGCTCTTGACCGGGCCGGGCCGGAACAGCGAGATGTCGGTGATGATGTCGCCGAAGGTCTCGATGCCGGACTTGCCGACGAGCTCGCGCTGACCGGGCGACTCGATCTGGAAGACGCCGAGGGTCTTCGCGCTGCTGATCATCTCGTAGGTCGTCGGGTCGTCGAAGGGCACCTGCGCCTCGTCGTCGAGATCGATGCGTACGCCGTCGACCCGCTCGACCTCCGCGACGGCGTGGGCCATCGCCGACTGCATCCGGATGCCGAGCACGTCGAGCTTGAGCAGGCCGAGCTCCTCGACGTCGTCCTTGTCGAACTGGCTCATCGGGAATCCGGCCCACGATGCCTCGACGGGCGTGCGGTCGAGGAGCGTGTCGTCGGACAGCAGCACCCCGCACGGGTGCATCGCGATGTGGCGGGGCAGCCCGTCGAGCCGCTCGACCAGGCCGAAGAACGTGTCGAGCGCGCCGTCGCCGAGCCCGGTGACGCGCAGCTCCGGCAGGTCGCGCAGCGCCAGCCGGGCGTCGCGGGCGCGGATGTGCGGGAACGCCTTGGCGATGGCGTCGACCTCGCCCGGCGGCATGCCCAGCGCGGCACCGACGTCGCGGACCGCGTGGCGGACGCGGTAGGTGTCCATCATCGACACGGCCGCGCACCGCTCGCCGCCGTAGCGGTCGAGGATCGCGCGGTAGACCTCCTCGCGCCGCGCCGACTCCACGTCGACGTCGATGTCGGGCAGCGAGGCGCGGCGCACCGACAGGAAGCGCTCCATCAGCAGGCCGTGGCGGATCGGGTCGACCCCGGAGATGGCGAGCAGGTAGTTGACCAGGCTGCCGGCCCCCGACCCGCGTGCCGCCCGACGGATGCCCATCCGGCCGATGAGGTCGGTGACGTCGGCGACGGTGAGGAAGTAGGACGCGTAGCCCAGGATCCGGATCGTCTCGAGCTCGTCGTCGAGGCGCTTCCAGACCACCGCCATCGGGCCGCTGCCGTAGCGCGCGCCGATCGCCGCCTCGCAGCGACCGCGCAGCGCGAGGTCGGCGGTGGGGGCACGGGTGTCGGAGAGGGTGAACTCCGGGAAGTGCACCTCGCCGATGCCGAGGTCGGCGCGCGGGTCGAGCGCGCACCGGTCGGCCACGACCCGGGTGCGGGCGAGCAGCCGCCTCGCCTCCACCTCGCTGTCCCCGAGACCGGCCAGCCGGCAGATCTCCTCGGCCACCTCGTGCATCTGCTTGCCGGACTTGAGGAACCCCTCGGCGTTGCCCCGGCTCCCGCCGGGACCCACGTCGCGCAGGTGGGACGAGCCGAGCGGCACCAGCCGCCGGGCCGCGTCGAGGACGTCGACGGTCGGGGCGTCGAGCCGGTCGGCGTAGCGCACGCAGTTGGTCAGGACGGTGGTCAGCCCCGCCGTCCGGGCGATGCCGGCCATCCGGGCGGCGTGCGGCGAGGTGCCGGGGCCCCAGTCCCCCGCCCGGCCGCCGAGGCGGTGGGACACGAGCTCGACGACGAGGTTGTCCCGCGGCAGCACGTCGAGCCACGGGGCGATCGCGGCCAGGCCGAGGTCGTCACGCCGGCGGGTCGCAGCGGCGCCCAGGTCCGACGACGGCCCCAGCAGCACCAGCACGTCGCCACCGCCCAGGTGCGGCGCGAGCAGGTCGACGGTGGCGACCGGACGCCCGCGCTCCCCCGTGAGGTGGACCGCGGAGACCATCCGGCACAGCGCGGCCCAGCCCGCCTTCCCGCTGGCCAGGAAGGTCACCCGCTGGTCCGACGGTTCGCGGACCGCACCACCCCGCACCGGCGTACGACGCTGGGCGGGCGCGGGCCCGGAGCCGTCCCGCGTCACCGCCAGGTCGACGCCCAGCACCGGCCGGATGCCGGCGCGCCGGGCGGCGCGGACGAACCTCACCGCGCCGTACGTGCCGTCGCGGTCGGTGAGCGCGAGCGTGTCCATCTCCTGCTCGGCGGCGCGCTCCACCAGCACGTGCGGGTGGGAGGCGCCGTACTGGAGGGAGTAGCCAGAGGCGACGTGGAGATGGACGAACGGGTCAGGCGACACTGGCGTGGGGCACCAGCCCGAGCGCCTGCTCGATGACGGCCAGGAACCGGTCGGCGTCGCGGACCAGGTCGTCGGCCTCGCGCTCGCTGACCGCGCGGGTGGACCCGGCCTCCGCGGCCGCGCGCTTGGCGGCACCGGCGGCGAAGAAGCTGGCCCACTCGGAGAGCTCGGGGGCGACCTCGGCGAGGAGCACCCACGCGTTCTTCTGGCGTCGGCCCCGGGGCGCGGGCCGCGCCCGGGCGGCGAGCAGCGCGGCCGCCGCGCAGAGCGCCGCGACGTGGGCGCAGGCGTAGCGGGTGGGCACGTCGCGTGCCGTGATCGCGTCGCGCAGCGAGGTCGCGGACCGCTCCAGGTAGGAGTGGGCGGTGGCCGGGAGCATGTGGGGTCCCATCACGTCACCCCCTCAGTCCTGGCAGCCGACGAGCTGCCAGCGCCCGTCGGTCCAGTCGAAGGACAGGTCGAAGACGCCGTAGGTCTCGGTGTCGGCGACCTGGACCCCGCGCCCGGCCTCGACGCGCCACAGCTCGCGCTCGGCGACCGGGTCGGTGAGCCGCGGCCCCGCCGTCGACGCCGGCGCCCTGCCACCACGGACCGGTCTCCACCCAGTGCGCGACCACGGCGCGCACCTTCCACAGCCGCCCTCGCCACAGGAACTGGTCGGGGTCCTCCGCCTCGCCTCGTCGCACCTCGACGGGGTCGTCGTACTGCCTCATCGCGCCTCCTCGACACTCCGTCGACCCCGGGGCCGACCCGGGTGGAGATGGGGGTCGAGGTCACCGCCACCCGGGTCGCATCGAACATCTGTTCGAACACCGCGAACGGTACTACCCGCTACCGACAGCGCGTCAAGGGCTGGCGATCGGGTGGGGAGAGGACCGGCCGGCGCGGCTCAGACGTCGCGCAGGTACGCGGTGGTCTCGCGCTGCCAGAGGAAGAACGAGAGCACCAGGCCCTCGATGATGATCAGGGCCGACAGCACGACGAAGACCGCCGGCAGGTGGGCGTCGATGCACACCGCACCGACCAGCACGCCGACGCCCGCGGTGGCGGTGAGCACCAGCCGGGTCCAGCCGTGGCCGCCGAGGAAGAACGAGACGAGGACCACGGCGAGCAGGGCGAACCCGACGAAGGCGACGATCGCCAGGGCCACGAAGCCGGGCACGATCGGGCTGTCGCGGAGCTGGTCGATGCCGCCCTGCGCCAGGATCTCCTGCGCCGACGGGTTGCCCTCGGCCCACCCGAGGATGACGTCGTCGAGCAGCAGCCAGATCAGCAGCGCGATCACGCCGGAGGTCGCGACGATCAGGCCCAGCACGCGCACGCTGTTGACCACGGACCCGGGCACGTCACGCGCCATTCCTGCACTCCCCTGAGGATCGTCGGTTCTCGTCGCTAGGCTCGCATCATGCCGACCGAGCACGCATCCATCACCTCATTTCGAGGCGAGCTCACCCGACGCGGTGGGGCGGGTGACGTGGTCATCCTGCCCGACAGCGCCCACACTGCCGCACTCGCCGCGGCCGCACTCGGCTGCGAGGTCGGCGCGATCGCCAACAGCCTGCTCTTCGACGCCGGCGGCGAGCCGGTCCTGATCCTCACCTCGGGCGCCCACCGCGTCGACACCGCGGCCGCCGCCGAGCGCATCGGCGTGGGCAGGCTGAAGCGCGCGGACCCCGAGTTCGTACGCCGGCACACCGGACAGGTCATCGGCGGCGTCTCCCCCCTCGACCACCCCGCCCCGGTCCGCACCTGGATCGACCCGTGGCTGCGCCGGCACCCCGTCGTCTGGGCCGCTGCCGGCCACCCGGCGGCGGTCTTCTCGACGACGTACGACGAGCTGGTCGAGATGACGGGCGCGGTCGAGGTCGAGGTCGGACCAGAGGCGCACTGAGAGGATCACCCCGTGGACGCACTGGCACTCACCTTCTCCAGCGGCTGGGCGAGCGGCATCAACGCCTACCTCGTCGTCCTCGTCATGGGCCTCGCCGACCGGTTCGGCTCGTTCGCCGACATCCCCGACGTCCTGGCCCGCTGGGACGTGCTGGCGGTGGCCGGCTTCCTCTACGCGATGGAGTTCATCGCCGACAAGATCCCCTTCATCGACTCGACCTGGGACGCGATCTCGACGGCGATCCGGCCGACCGCAGGTGCGGTCATCGGCGTCCTGCTCGCCGGCGACGCCTCCTCGCTCGACCAGGCGGTGCTGGGCGTCGTGGGCGGTGGCACCGCGCTGCTCAGCCACCTGGTCAAGGCCGGCGGCCGACTCGCCATCAACTCCTCGCCCGAGCCGGCGAGCAACATCGTGGCCAGCCTGACCGAGGACATGGCCGTCCTCGGGGTCGTGTGGTTCGCCCTCGACCATCCCGAAGCCGCGGCGGCGATCGCGGGAGTCCTGCTGCTGCTCGGCCTGGTGATGCTGTTCTTCGTCGGACGGCTGATCCGGCGCGGCTGGCGGCGCTGGAAGAAGAAGGGCCCGATCCACCAGACGGCCTAGCGACGGGGTGGACCTAGGGTTCCCCCGTGGCTCGTGTCGTGGTGATCGGTGGCGGCTTCGGCGGCATGGCCGCCGCGGCGCGCCTGGCCAAGCTCGGCCACGACGTGACACTGCTGGAGCGCTCGGCGCAGCTGGGGGGCGCCCTCACCAGCGTCGAGCTCGACGGGTTCGCCTGGGACGCCGGCCCGACCAGCACGCTCCTGCCGGCGGTGATCCGCGACCTCTTCCGCAAGTCCGGTCGCCCGCTCGAGCGCGAGGTCGACCTGCAGCCGCTCGACCTCGTGCGCGAGCACCGGTTCGAGGACGGCACCGTCGCTCCGGCTTCCCGGTGCGTCGCGGGCCGCGCAGCTCGCCGCCTTCGACGGCCTCGGTCCGGGCCTCGGCCAGCAGTGGGTCGACCACGTGGCGTCGTACGGCGAGACGTGGGAGCTGCTGCGCAAGGAGTGGTTCGAGCGGCCCTTCGACGAGGTCGTCGCCCCGTCCGAGCTGCGCTCGCTGCTCGTCCGTCGCGAGTCGCTCGAGAAGCGGCTGCGGCGCACCTTCCGCGACGAGCGGCTGCGCCTGGTCGCGGGACACCGCCTCGTCATGGACGGCCACGACCTGCGCGACGTGCCGGTCTTCGCAGGCGTCGACGTCTACCTCGAGCAGCGGTTCGGCGCGTGGACCGTGCCGGGCGGGCTCGCCACCCTCGGGACCGCCATGGCCGAGCGGCTGGCCCTGCGCGGGGTCACCGTGCTGACCGGCACGGACGCGACCGACCTCGTCGTGTCCGCGGCCGGGTGGCCGCGGTGCGGACCGACCGGGGCGAGGTGCCTGCCGACCACGTCGTCGTCGCGATCGACCCGCGTCGCCTGCCCGCGCTGGCGTCGTACGTCCGGCGGACGATGCCGGCGTTCCCGCCGGTCGTGTGCCACATCGGGCTGGAGGGCGACACCCCCGACCTGCCGCACGAGGTGGTGCTGCACGGCGATCCGCTGCTCGTGGTGCGCACGGGTGGCCGCGCCCCCGACGGCGCCGCCGCCTGGACGGTGCTGGGGCGGGGCCGGATCGCCGAGGACGTGCTGACCGCCCTCGCCCGCCACGGCCTCGACGTCCGCACGAAGGTCGTCGCGCGGGTCGACCGCAGTCCTCGCGACCTGGTGGACCGCTGGGGCGGATCACCGCACGGCGTGCTCTGGCAGGGGCCGCGTACGGCGCGCACCCGGCTCGGTCCGCGGACCCCGATCGACGGGGTGCTCACCGCTGGCGCCCACGCCACGACCGGCTCCGGCCTGCCCTTCGCCGGCCTCAGTGCCGCGCTGGTGGCGGAGGTCGTCGGACGCGCGTGACCGTCAGTAGACGATCTCCCACACCACGGTGACCGAGCACGTCACCGACGTCTCCCCCGGCTCCAGCCCGCCGCCAGAGTCGCGCATCGTCGCGAGCTTGGGCATCGACGACGGACCGTCGCCACCGGTGCCCTCGACGATCGTCTGCACGGTGCCGAGCCCTGCCCCTGCCATCCGCGCCAGGGCGGCAGCGCGCTCGCGGGCGTCGTGGAACGCCGCCTCGCGGGCCTGCGCCTCCGCTCCGTGGTCCTCGGTCACCTCCAGCCCGACGCTGTCGATCACCAGCCCGTCCCCGACCTCGCCCGCCAGCTCGGAGAGCAGCGTGCCAGCGCCGGCGAGGTCGCCGCACCCGATCGCGAACGAGTGGCGGGCCTCGAACCCGTCGGGCCTGCCCTCCCGGTCGTGCGTCGGCCACACGGTGATCCCGGTCGAGCCGACGCGTCGCTCCTCGACGTGGCGCTGGGCAACCTCCACGAGGGTGGTCGCAGCAGCGGTCATGGTGGCGTACGCCTCGCCGACGCCGGCTCCACGACCCATCGCCGCGAGGCGGACGACGGCGCTGTCCGGCGCGACCTTGCTCGTGCCGGAGCCGGTCACGGTGACGGTGTGCATGTGGGTCAACCTAGTGCGGCTCTCGGCTCGCCGGGACTCACACTGTGATGCGGAGGTTGGCGAAGATCTCGCGGGTCGCCTTGGACCGGTTGAGCGTGTAGAAGTGCAGCCCCGGCGCACCTGCGTCGAGCAGGGCCTCGCAGAGCTCGGTGGCGATCGCGATGCCCTCGGTGCGCAGGGCAGATGGGTCCTCCGCGAGCGGCGAGAGCCGGTCGGTGATCTCTCGCGGGAGCTGCCGACGGGAGAACTCCACCATCCGCTCCATGGAGCGGAGGTTCAGGATCGGCATGATGCCCGGGATGATCGGCAGGTCGGCACCCACCGCCCTGGCCCGCTCGACCAGGCCGACGTAGTCGCTGGCCCGCAGCACCATGTCGGTCACCGCGAACTCGGCCCCCGCGTCGTACTTGGCCCGCAGCACGCGGGCGTCCGTCTCGAGGTCTGCGGCGTCGACGTGGCCCTCGGGGAAGGCGGCGACGCCGACGCGCATGTCGTCGCGCTCGTGGATCAGGGCGACCAGCTCGTTGGCGTACGTCAGGCCGCCCTCGGTCGGCGTCCACGGCGTGCCCGGACCTGTCGGCGGGTCGCCGCGCAGGGCCATCACGTGGGTGACACCGGCCGCCCGGAGGTCGTCGAGGATCGCGGTGATCTCGTCGGTCGTGTGGCCGACGCAGGTCAGGTGCGCGACCGGCAGCATGCTGGTGTCGCGGGCGATGCGCTCGGTGATCGCGACGGTGCGGTCGCGGGTCGTGCCGCCCGCGCCGTAGGTGACCGACACGAACGTCGGGCCGAAGGGCTCGAGCTCGGTGATCGCCTGCCAGAGCTGCTGCTCACCGGCCTCGTCCTTGGGCGGGAAGAACTCGAAGGAGAAGGAGCGGTCGCCCCGCGCGAGGCGCTCGCTCATGCTCAGGTCCCGTCCGTGCGTCATGCGCAACAGCCTACGGAGGCTCTCCCCGCCCCGACGCCCCTGTCCACTGGGTAGTACCCCATCCTGACTAGGCTCACGACCGTGACGACCTGGGATCCCGCACCCTTCCGCGACCAGGTCCAGCACGTGCTCGACGCGTTCCTCGACGAGCGCGAGGCCGAGCTCGCCCCCCTCGGCCCCGACGCCGGCCGCCTGATCGCCGAGGCGCGTACGTCGGTGAGCGGCGGCAAGCGGTTCCGCGCCGCCTTCTGCCACTGGGGCCACCGGGCGATCCGGCCGGAGCCGGCGGACGCAGAGGCGCTGGCCCGCGCCTGCGCGTCGCTGGAGATGCTGCACGCGAGCGCGCTCGTCCACGACGACTACATGGACGCCTCCGACACGCGCCGGGGTCGCCCGGCGACCCACCGCGCGTTCGAGTCCGAGCACCGCGCGGCCGGCTGGCGCGGTGACCCGGTGCAGTACGGCGCCGCTGCCGCGATCCTGCTCGGCGACCTGCTGCTGGGCTGGGCCGGCGACCTGCTCCGCCACTCCGGCTTCGGCGCGGACGAGGTCGCCCCCGGCCTCGACCTGTTCGAGCGGTGTCGCAGCGAGGTGATCGCCGGGCAGTTCCTCGACGTCTCGGTGCAGGCCCGCGCGCACGCCGACGTCGACACCGCGATGACGGTGCTGCGCTACAAGTCCGCCAAGTACTCCATCGAGCGGCCGCTCCACGTCGGTGCCGCGCTCGCCGGCGCCGACCAGGCCCGGATCGAGCAGCTCAGCCGCTTCGGCCTGCCCCTCGGCGAGGCCTTCCAGCTCCGCGACGACCTGCTCGGCGTCTTCGGCGATCCCGCCGAGACCGGCAAGCCCGCGGGCGACGACCTGGTCGAGGGCAAGCGGACGGTCCTCGTCGCCCTCGCGCTGGACTCCGCACCGCGAGCGGACGCCGAGCGGCTCGACAGCGCCCTCGGTACGCCTCTCCGCGACACCGACGTCGACGAGCTGCGGGCGATCATCGACGCCTCGGGCGCCCGCGCCCAGGTGGAGGAGGTCATCGGCTCCCTCGCCGACCGCGCGGTCGAGGCCCTGCAGGCCGCCGACGTCGACGAGGAGGCCCGCGTCGTGCTCACCGAGCTGGCCGCGGCCGCCACCCAGCGGACCGTCTGACGGCTGGTCCCGCCGCCGGGCGCCAGCGGACGGACGCACGACCCGCAATCTGCCGCCACCCCCGAAGGACGGCCGGCGGCAACCTCAGTCGAGGCTGGCGATCCCCGGGACGACCGGGCCGTCGCCGCGCAGCAGCACCGAGAACGGGACGCCGCGGTCGGCGTTGACGCGCGAGCCCAGCACGCTCAGGGCGATGCTGAAGGCCTTCTCGTCGGCGCGGGCGAGGGTCGACCACCCGTCCCACAGCAGCACGACGCCGTCGGTGCCGCTGCCGATGTCGTGGAGGCAGTCGGCGAGCGCGTCGAAGTTCTGCCCGTAGTAGTCCGGGAAGCCGAACGTCTCGCCCACCTCGGCGAGGAACGCCGACTTGGAGTCCGCGCGCGTCCAGCCGTCGACGTAGCCGAAACCCCACCCGGCGTGCTCGACCGTGTGGCGTACGTCCGCGGCGTCGAAGGCGCCGTGCCACAGGTGGATCCCCGGTCCCTCGTGCCCGGCCAGGACGGCCGCCAGTCCGCTCATCGGGCCGCGTGTCCGGGGAGCGAAGCGGCGCGAGAACGTCGTGCGTGATCCTCATGTGGTCGCCCTCCGGACGCGTGAGAAGGAGTCGTAGTGGTCGTCGGTCCAGTAGTGCTCGCCGCCGTCACCGGCGACGATCCGGCGAGGTCCCCGCACCCGCGGGGCGGTCTCGACGGTGTACTCGCGGTAGTAGCCGACCGGCTGGTCGGGCAGCAGCTCCTCGCGGTTCTCGAACGTCACGTCGTCGTTGTCGGGGTACTTGAAGGGGCCGCCGGCGTCGATGCGGTCGAGCACGTCCCGGGCCTCGGCGGGCAGGCGCGCCTCGTCGACGTACGGCAGACCGCTCTCCGGGTCGGTGTCGGTGTCGGAGGACGGCGACGAGGAGTCGGAGGCGGTCGCGGTCGACCCGCCGGGCTCGGGCTCCTGCCCACCCCCGCTGACCAGCCAGACGACGAGCATCGCGGCGGCGACGAGCACCAGCAGCCACCGGTAGCGGTCCCGGCCGGCCGCGCGCGAGGCCATCAGTACTCCAGCACCTGCGCGCGACGCTTGACCTCGCTGCCGCGGTTCTCGCGGAGCGCGTCGATGGGGCGACCCGGGAGGTCGTCGTCGGTGAAGAGCCAGGCGATGCACTCGCGGTCGTTGAAGCGGTGGTCGTGGAGCAGCGTGAGGAGCCCGGACAGACCCTTGACCACCAGGCCGTCCTGGATGAAGTCGGCCGGCACGCGCGGGCCGGCGCCGGGCGCGGAGACGGCCTCGGCGAGCTCGTGGTCGCGGATCATGGTGCGGACCTTGGCGGGGGTCACACCGAGGATCGCGGCGGCCTGGGTCCAGTCGAGCCACTCGGGGACCAGGGCGGCCAGGTCACGCTCAGCCAAAGGCAACTCGCTCATGACCGCAGCCTAGGGCGCGGACGAGCACCCACGAAGTTGTCGGGAGCGCACCGCGTCCGTAGCGTGTCGCGGATGCACCCCCTCCGATCCGCAGTCGCAGCGGCCCTGGTCGGCCTGCTGGCGTTCACCCTGTCCCCGGTCGTCGGTCCCGCGTCGGCCGACCACTACGACGGCGCCCCCGGGCCCGTCCACGCCGGCAACACGTTCGGCTGGTACCAGTTCGGCGTCTTCCGCCAGGAGTTCGTCGGCCCCAAGCCGGCGTTCTGGAAGCAGCAGGGGCGCGGCATCGTCCGCACCCAGAACGGCATGCTCACGCTGATGAGCACCCAGCGCGGCAGCGTGTCGGCCACGCTCGACCTGAAGGGCCACACGTACGGCCGCTGGGAGATCCGGATGCGGGCCCGCACGATGTCGAAGGTGAAGGGCGGCAAGCCCTTCAAGGTCGTCACCGAGCTCGTCCCCGGCGGCACCCGCGACCAGCACTGCGGCGGCCGCGACATCGCGCTGGAGAACTTCACCCTCGGCACCAACACGGTGAAGTCCTACGTCCACACGCTGCCCGACAACTCCTACCGCGGGTTCCTGGGCCGCCACCTGCGCAACGACCGGTGGCACACGTACGCCGTCGAGGTCACCCCCGACCACGTCTCGTGGTTCGTCGACGCCCACGTCATCAACACCGAGCGCCGCGCCGAGGCCCTCGACCCCGTCACGCGGCAGCTGAAGTTCGAGCTGCGCGCGCAGAAGGGCCAGAAGATGGACCCGGCCCGGATGCAGATGGACTGGATGCGCTACTGGTCGCCGCGTGCTCCCAACGAGAAGTCGATCAAGGCGCCCCAGCTGGAGCTCAGCACCTACAACGGCGCCTGCTGAGCGTCCTCTCCAGCAACCCCGACACGCCCGAGGGGCCTCTCGCATCGCGAGGGGCCCCTCGGTCTCGCTACCGTCGAGTGCTCGTCCGGCGCGCTTCCCTCCCGCAGGGCCCCAGGTCCTCGGGCGCAGCCGACAGGCAGGAGTACCCCCGTGCCCCGACCCGACCGACGACCGCGTGCCCCTCGACGCCTCACCGCCCTGGCGCTGGCCGCGATCCTCTCCGTCCCGCTCTCCCTCCCCTTCGGCTCAGCGTTCGTCGCACCCGCGCACGCCGACCACGCCGAGCTCCCCGATGGACGGAAGCTCGTGTCGTACGTCGTCCGCCCGGGCGACACCGCGTCGGGGCTCGCCGTGCGGTTCCACGCGTGGACGGCGGAGATCGTGTCCCACAACCACCTCGGCCCCAGCGGCACGCTGCACGTCGGTGACCGGATCGTCATCCCGGTGGTGCGGAAGGGCGCCCGCTCCGGCGAGGGCGGCAAGGGCGGCAAGGGTGGCCGCACGACGAAGATGTGGCAGCACCCCGACGGCGACCGCGAGAAGGTGCGGCGGGTGATCGCGGGGGCCGCGCGCCGCCACGACGTCGACCCGCAGCTCGCGCTCGCGATCGCGTGGCAGGAGTCGGGCTGGCAGATGGGCGTGGTGTCCTCCGCGAACGCGATCGGCGCCATGCAGGTGCTGCCCGCGACGGCCCGCTGGATGGAGCACTACGCCGGTCGCCGGCTGCGCCTGCACAAGCTCGGCGACAACGCGAAGGCCGGTGTGCTGCTGCTCCGCGTGCTCTCGCACCACACCCCACGACGTACGCACAAGATCGGCGCCTACTACCAGGGCCTCGGCGCGGTCCGCGAGCACGGCCTCTACGAGGAGACCAGGGCGTACGTCGGCAACGTGGTGGCGATCAAGCGCCGGCTGGAGGACGGCCGACCGCCCGCGTGAGCGGGCCGTGAGCGCGCGCCACGCCGGAACCACGCCTGAGCGGCACCGCAGGCGGCGGCTTTCGTAGAGTGGTGGGGCCGGATCCTTCCCCGTCTCACCCCTGGTCCGGCACTGGAGGTCGACAGTGGAGCCACCGGAGCACGCCCGCGCAGCCGCGCCCGGTGGCTCTGGCGACCCCATGGTCGGTCGACTCCTCGAGCGTCGCTATCGCATCGGCCCCCGGATCGCCCGCGGTGGCATGGCCAGTGTCTACGAGGCCACCGACACCCGCCTGGACCGCACCGTCGCGGTGAAGGTGATGCACCCCGGGCTCGGCGACGACCAGGAGTTCGCGGAGCGCTTCGTCCGCGAGGCCCGCGCCGCGGCCCGGCTCAACCACCCGCACGTCGTCGGCGTCTACGACCAGGGCGACGACACCTCCGACGGGCAGGACACCGTCTTCCTGGTGATGGAGTACGTCCCCGGCCACACGCTGCGCGACGTGGTGCGCAAGGAGGCGCCGATGCCGCCCCGGCGTGCGCTGGCGCTCCTCGAGCCGGTCGTCTCGGCGCTCGGCGCCGCCCACCGCGCCGGGCTGATCCACCGCGACGTGAAGCCGGAGAACGTGCTGATCGCCGACGAGGCGCACGGCGGCCGGATCAAGGTCGCCGACTTCGGCCTCGCCAAGGCCGTCAGCGCCGACACCCAGCACACCGCGACCGGCGGGGTGCTGATCGGCACCGTGTCCTACCTCGCGCCCGAGCTGGTCGTCGACGGTCGGGCCGACGCCCGCGCCGACGTGTACGCCGTCGGGGTCGTCCTCTACGAGCTGCTGACCGGCGCCAAGCCCCACGAGGGCGAGTCGCCGATCCAGGTGGCCTACCGCCACGTGCACCACGACGTCCCGATGCCCTCGCTGGTCCAGCCCGGCATCCCCGACTACGTCGACGCGCTCGTCGCCCGCGCCACCTCCCGCGACCGCGACCACCGGCCCGCCGACGCCACCGTCCTGCTGCACCACCTCCACCGCGTCGAGCAGGCGCTGCGCGAGGGGCTCGACTCCGACCCGGAGCTGGCCGCCGACCTGCTCCCCCACCGGGCCCCGGCGGACGAGGCGCCCGAACCCGGCAACGACACCACGCCCGAGCCGTTCGACGCGGGCGCCCTCGCGCTCCTCACCGAGGTCGATCCCCGCGACTCCGGCCTCGTCGACGACGGCAGCCCCGACCGTACGACCGCCCTCGAGCGGCACCCGGTGCCGGTCGAGGAGACGCGGGCGGCGCCGATGACCGAGCCGATGATGGCGGCCGCACCTGCAGCCGCGGCGGCACCGACCGCCGCGGTCGCCACGACACCCCCGGCGGCCAGGAACGCGCCCGGTCGCACCCCCGGTCGAGCGCCGACCAAGGCCGCCCCCGTCGCCACGACCGCCCGCCGTCGCTCGGTGAAGGGACCGGTCGCGCTGCTGCTGTCGATCCTGCTCGTCGCCGGCATCGGTCTCGGCGCCTGGTGGTTCGGCTGGGAGCGCTACACGACCACGCCCGGGGTGCTGGGGCTCGACGAGGTGGCGGCGAGCGCCGAGCTGGAGGACGCCGGCCTCGAGGCCGCGGCCGGCGAGCCGGCGTACTCCGAGAACGTCGCCGCGGGCCTGGTCATCGGCAGCGACCCCGAGCCGGGCGGCAAGGTCCTCGACGGCGGCACCGTCACCCTGGTGCTGTCGCTGGGCCCCGAGCGCTACGACGTGCCGGAGCTGGCAGGGCAGACCGAGGACCAGGCGCAGGACGCGCTCGCCGCGACCAACCTCGCCTTCGGCACCAGCGCGGGCCGGTGGAGCGAGACCGTGCCGGAGGGCCAGGTGATCCGCACCTCGCCCCAGGCCGGGACGACCCTCAAGCCCGGCGCCACGGTCGACCTCGTGCTGAGCCGCGGGCGCAAGCCGATCACCATCAAGGACTGGACGGGCAAGCCGTTCGCCAACGCCCAGGCGGCCCTGGAGCGCCGCGGGCTCGAGGTCAGCGTGACGAGCGAGGTCTACAGCGACACCGTCGCCGAGGGCGGCGTGATCTCCCAGGACCCGACGACCGGGACGCTCTACCGCGGCGACACCGTGTCGTTCTCGGTCTCCCTCGGCCCCGAGCTGGTCGAGGTGCCACGGGTCGAAGCGATGGGGATCGAGGCGGCGACCGAGCTCCTGGAGGGACTCGGGTTCGAGGTCGAGACCCAGCAGGCCCAGATCTACCTGGGGCTCGGCTACGTCTCCAGCTCGGACCCCGGTGAGGGCGAGCGCATCCCGAAGGGATCGACGATCACGCTGTCGGTGGTCTGAGCACCTAGCCTTCCCGCGTGGAGGCAGAGCGCGGGCGTACGACGCTGCTGGCCGCGGCCGTGCTGCTGGCCCTGGCCGCGTGCTGGGGTTCGACGTTCTTCCTCATCAAGGACCTGCTCGACCGGGTGCCGACCCTCGACTTCCTGGCGCTCCGCTTCGCCATCGCGTCCGTCGCGCTGCTCCTCGTGGCGCCCCGGGCGGTGGGTCGGCTGTCCCCCGTCGTCCGCAGGCACGCCGTCGTGCTCGGCCTGCTCTACGGCGTGGCCCAGATCCTCCAGACGACCGGGCTCGCGCACACGCCGGCGAGCGTCAGCGGCTTCGTCACCGGCCTGTACGTCGTCTGCACGCCGCTGCTCGCGGCCGCGATCCTGCACACCCGGATCCCGCCGATCACCTGGGTCGCGGTCGTGCTGGCCACGATCGGCCTCGGGGTGCTGGCCCTGCGCGGCTTCAGCACCGGCTACGGCGAGCTGATCACCCTCGCCTCGGCGGTGCTCTACGCCCTCCACATCGTCGGGCTCGGCGCGTGGTCGACCGCGCAGGACGCGGTCGGCATGACGATCCTGCAGGTGATGGTGATCGCCTTCGTCTGCACCCTCGCCACGGTGCCCGACGGCATCGTCCTCCCGACGCGTACGAGCGACTGGGTGTCGGTGGCCTACATGGCCGTGATCGTCGGGGCGCTCGGGCTGCTCGGGCAGACGTGGGCGCAGGCCCACCTGCCACCCACCCGCGTCGCGCTCATCATGAGCATGGAGCCGGTCTTCGCGTCGTTCTTCGCCGTGTGGCTCGGCGGCGAGGACCTCACGAACCGCCTGCTCCTCGGCGGCTCGATGGTGCTGATCGCGATGCTCATCGTCGAGCTCGCGCCCCGGCGGGTGGTCGAGGGCGAGGTCCCGCACATCGCGGTCTGAGGGCCCGCTCCCACCCCGAGACGGGGCGACGAGGTGGGTCCCTCCCCCTATCGTGGCCCCGTGGACACGTGTGTGCGGTGCGGGGCGGACCTCGGCGTGGGCCGGTTCTGCCTCAACTGCGGGCACCCCATCGGGGAGCCCGCGCCGGCCGCGGCGCCTGCGCCCCGGGTCGCGGTGGACGCCGGTCCGACCCCTGCGGCGGACGCGGCTCCGCCCGAGCCGACCGCGTTCCCGGTCCAGGCGGCCGACCCGACCCCCGTGGCGCCCCGTGCCTCCCACGGCCGCCAGCGCCGGCCCCTGCCCGGTCCACCTGGGACCCCGACGAGGACCTGCTCCCCTACGAGGAGGTCGACGCGCTCGGGGCCGACGACGCGCTGCCCGGTCGGGCGTGGATCTTCTGGGTGCTCGGAGCGGTGCTGCTCGTCGGGCTGGTGTTCATCCTGCTCGAGGCCTTCGCCACCGACGAGGACGGCACCACCGCGACCGACCCGTCGTCGAGCGCCTCGTCGGCGCCCGACACCTCGGGTGACGGCGAGTCGTCGGAGCCCGAGTCGGCGGAGACCCCGACGGGCGTCGGCAAGCGGGTCAACCTGGCGACCGGTGCCTCCCTCGAGGTGCCGGGCACCGCCCCGGCCACGACCGACTTCGACGGCACCCTGGTGGCGTACGAGGCGAGCCAGATGATCGACGGGAACGCGACCACCACGTGGCGCACGGCCGGCGACGCGACCGGGCAGGCCGTGACGATCACGCTGCCGGAGCCGGGTGTCGTCAGCCGGGTCGGGCTCGTCAACGGCTACAGCAAGCAGGTCGCCGGCGTCGACTGGTATCCCAACAACCGACGCATCCTGTCGGTGACCTGGGGGTTCGACGACGGCACGTCGGTCGAGCAGACCTTCTCCGAGCGTCCCGGGATGCAACGGCTGAAGGTGCCGCCGGTCGAGACGTCGACGATCACGATCACCATCACCTCGGTGACGCCTCCGGGCAGCGGCAACCTCGGGCGCGACTACACCGCGATCAGCGAGGTCGCGGTCATCGGGCGACGAGCCGGCTGAGCACCACGGCCGCGCGGTCCGCGTCGGCCGGCGTGACGTCGAGGTGCGTGACGAGCCGCACCGTCCGCGGTCCGACCGTGGCGATCCGTACGCCCTCCTCCGCGGCCGCCGCCACGAACGACGTCGCATCGGGACGGTCCACCACGACGATGTTGGTGTCGACCGTGGCGGGGTCGAGGCCCAGCGCCTCGCCGAGCAGGCGCGCGTGGACGTGGTCGTCGGCCAGCCGCTCGACGTGGTGGTCGAGGGCGTACGCCCCCGCTGCCGCGAGCACGCCCACCTGGCGCATCCCACCGCCCATCCGCTTGCGCCGTACGCGCGCGAGGTCGATGGCGTCGGCCGAGCCGACCATCAACGAGCCGATGGGTGCCCCCAGGCCCTTGGACAGGCAGACGGCGAGCACGTCGGCGATCCGCCCGTAGTCCGCGAGCGGCGTACCGGTCGCGACGTGGGCGTTCCAGAGGCGGGCGCCGTCGAGGTGGATCTTGCGTGCCCGTGGTGTCCGCCCAGGCACGCAGGTCGCGCAGGTCCTCGATCGGCAGGACCGTGCCGCCGGCGAAGTTGTGGGTGTTCTCGACGGACACGGCGGCGGTCCGGACGAAGAACGGGCCCATGTCCGGGGCGTGCAGCGACTCGATGGCCGCCAGGTCGACCTGTCCGCGCTCGCCGGTCCAGGTGCGCATGGTGATGCCGCTGATCGCCCCGTGGGCGCCGAGCTCGGCGCGCGCGATGTGGGCCGAGGAGTCGCACAGCACCTCCTCGCCGGGCGAGACGACCGACGCGACGGCGAGCACGTTGGCCATCGACCCGGTCGGCGTGAACAGCGCGGCCTCGTGGCCGAACATCGCCGCCACCCGCTCCTGCAGCGCCAGGACCGTCGGGTCCTCGCCGTAGACGTCGTCCCCGACCTCCGCGCGGGCCATCGCCTCGCGCATCGCCTCGGTCGGCCGGGTGAGGGTGTCGGAGCGCAGGTCGATCACGGAGGCGAACCTACCGGGGCCTCGCGTCGGGCGCCTGCGAGCGGTGTGTGAGGGGGATCCTGTGAGCTTCAAATCCGCCTGGCACACCGCCCCGCGGCGCGACACGTACGACACGCCCACCGGGCGGTGAGTAAGGAGGAAACCAAGGCGAGAGATTCCCCCTCACGCACCGCCCGGTGGGAAAGTCAGGGGCACACCTCGTAGGTGGTGGGCGGACCGTTGAGCGGGTGCGGCGTGACGGTCTGCTGGGTCGGGCTGGCACAGCTCGGGCTCGGGCTCGGGGTGGGCGGCGACTGTGCAGGTTCGGACTCACCGGGAGACGACGGCGGGTCGGGTGCGTCCAGCTCGGTGACCACCGGTGGTGACGGTCGATCCCGTTCGACGAGCTCGCCGATCCGGTCGATGGTCACGATCGTCCACGTCCCGTCGTAGGTGCGCTGCCAGATGCCACCGCGTTCGAGGGCCGCGACGACCTGGACGATGCCGTCCACCTCGAGCGCGGCGATGTCGACCGCGTCCATCGGCAGCGGGTTGCCGCACTCCTCGTCGCCCTGCTCGTCCATGATCTCGTCCCGGTCCGCATCGGTCAGCCGCCCTTCGTGCGTCCACGTGCGGCCACCGTCGGACGAGCCGTCCACGCTGTCGCCGCCGACGAGCCTCCAGCACCGGTCCTCGACGCAGGTCTGCCGACGCTGGCCGAGCCGGCCGCGGTCTCCCTCGTCTCTTGCCACGCTCACGCCGGGCTCGGCGAAGCGGCCCCTGGCGTCGATGGTCAGCCATCCGCCGTCGTGGGAGGCGAGCCTGCTCTCGACCTCGTGCGGCGTGCCGGGGAAGTCGCCCGCCAGGACGGCGACCTGCGTGTGACCTCGCCACTCCCCGCAGGAGGTGGCACTCGTCGCCAGCACGCCGACCGGCAGCAGCGCCACTCCGACGGCGACGGCGACCGTGCGCCGCCACCCGGGGCCGACGTACGCCCGCGCGGTCCGGTGGATGCGCCAGGCGGCGTACAACGCCGGCAGCGCCACCAGGTCGGTGACGTCGGCCCGGATCATCGTGGGCGTGCCGAACAGGCTCCAGACGCTGCTCGTCACCGCAGCGCCGAACGCCGTCGTCTTGCAGAAGGCGAACCCGACGCCCGTCGCGGCGAGCGCAACACCGATCGCACGCGGCACGCGGACGAGGGTGAGCACGGCGGCCAGGAGCAACGGTGCGACCACCAGGCCAGCGACGTCGCTGAGCTTGCCGGTGACCCAGCCCGGCCACGCCTCCTTGAGCACGTGGTCGTTGAGCACGAGCAGGACCAGCGCCAGCACCGAGCCCGGGTGTGCGAGTGCGCGCAGCGACGTGGTCAGGTCCCCCATGCGCCCAGCATGGAGCCGGCGAGCGTCGCACGGACCACGACCTGTTCACGATCAGGTCACGATCGCCAGCGGGCTCGCGGTCGCTTCCTCAGGCCTTGCGCAGCATCTCCGCCACGAGGAAGGAGAGCTCGAGGGACTGGACCCGGTTGAGGCGGGGGTCGCAGACGGACTCGTAGCGGTGGGCCAGGCCCACCTCGTCGATCTCCTCGCCACCGCCGACGCACTCGGTGACGTCGTCGCCGGTGAGCTCGACGTGCACGCCGCCGGGCCAGGTGCCGAGGCTGCGGTGCACGTCGAAGAAGCCCTGGACCTCCTCGATGACGTCGTCGAAGCGACGGGTCTTGTAGCCCGAGGACGCCTCGAAGGTGTTGCCGTGCATCGGGTCGCAGACCCACGCGACCTGGACGCCCTCGGCCGTGACCTTCTCGACGAGCGCCGGGAGGCCGTCGCGGATCTTGTCGGCACCGAAGCGGGTGATGAAGGTGAGGCGCCCGGGCTTGTTGTCCGGGTTGAGGCGCGCGGCGTAGGCCAGCGCGTCGTCCGGGGTGGTCGTCGGGCCGAGCTTGATGCCGATCGGGTTCTGGATCTTCGAGAGCAGCTCGACGTGGGCGCCGCCGAGCTGGCGCGTGCGCTCGCCGATCCACACGAAGTGGGCCGACACGTTGTAGGGCAGGTCGGTGCGCGAGTCGATGCGCGTCAGCGACTGCTCGTACTCCAGCAGCAGCGCCTCGTGGCTGGAGTGGAAGTCGACGCGGTGGAACTCGTCGGGGTCGGCGCCGATCGCCTTCATGAAGGTGAGGGCGCGCTCGATCTCGTCGGCCATCGCCTCGTAGCGCTGGCCGAACGGCGAGCTCTGCACGAAGTCGGTGTTCCAGGTGTGCACCTGGCGCAGGTCGGCGTAGCCGCCGGTGACGAACGCGCGGACCAGGTTGAGGGTCGCCGCGGAGGAGTTGTAGACGTCGACCAGCCGCTGCGGGTCGGGGATGCGGGACTCGGGGGTGAAGTCGTAGCCGTTGACCGCGTCGCCGCGGTAGGCCGGCAGCGTCACGCCGTTGCGCGTCTCGTCGTCGGAGCTGCGCGGCTTGGCGTACTGGCCCGCGAGCCGGCCGAGCTTCACCACGGGCACCGAGGCGGCGTACGTCAGGACGACCGCCATCTGGAGCAGCACCCGCAGCTTGTTGCGGACGTTGTCGGCGGTGACGCCGTCGAAGGTCTCGGCGCAGTCGCCGCCCTGCAGGAGGAAGGCCTCGCCGCGGGTCACGGCGGCGATCTTCTCGGTGAGGTCGTCGCACTCACCCGCGAACACGAGCGGCGGCACGGTCCGCAGCCGGGAGACGGCCTTGTCGACCGCCCCCGCGTCGGGGTAGGTCGGCTGCTGCAGGGGCCCGAGCGCGTGCAGCTGCTCGAGGGTGGGGATGGCGGTCACCCCTCAAGGGTACGGCGCCCCGACCGCCCGACCCGAACCGTGACCGCCGGTGGGCGAGCGGCTCAGGGACCGAGGAGCGAGCACGCCCTCGGCGTCGTCCACCTCGAGGCCACCCGACCGGGTCCGGCTGGCCTCGAGCGTGCCGGTCACGACCGAGGGGTCGGGATAGCTGATGTGGCCGGGCGCGCCCTGGCGCGAGGTGGTCCAGAGCCGGTCCTCGAAGCCGATCTCGCCGCGGAACTGGTGGTTCTCCAGCACCAGCCGGTCGGCGGTCGCCTGGCCGACGACGTACGACGCCTCGCCGCGGTAGAACAGCGACCCGTGGGAGACCTCGAGGATGCCGTCGCGCTGGCGGACCGTCTGGTCGTGCACCTCGCCGCTGAGGTAGACGTCGACGCCGCCGTCGACCATCACCCGCCACAGGTCGGAGCGCGCGCCCCGCTCGTAGACGAGGTGGCTGGAGTTGCGCGTCCGGACGTCGCCCGACATCGGCGTGTGTCCCTGCACCATCACCCACGGCACGTCGTCGCGGCGCGCCTTCCGCAGCACCCGCTGGAGCCACGCCAGCTGCGCCGGGTCGACGGACATGTGCACGTCTCCCCCGCGGCGCTCGAACACGTCGAGGGTCACGAGCAGCACGTCGTCGTCGAGCCGGACGGCGTACGCCGTGCGCCGGGCGGGACCCGATCCCGGCCGCTCGGTGAAGCGCGGGCGACCACTGGGCCGGGCCAGCATCTGGTCGGCGAAGATCCGCTTGAACTCCGGCACGTGGCGCCGCTTGAAGTCGATCCAGGCGTCGTTGCGCGCCTTCCACGGGTCGTCGCCGACCTCGTGGTCGCCGACCGCGGTGAACGTACGCAGGCCGTGGTCGGCGAAGCGCTCGCGCCAGGCCGGGTAGTAGACCGCCGCCGCCCTCCGCCAGGCACGCAGCCGCTGCGCCTCGGTGCGCACCGGGCCGAAGACGCCGCTGCGCGAGTCGTCACGGCCCCAGCGGCCCTCGACGAGGTCGCCGGCGACGAGCACGTCGCGGGTGTCGTGCGACGCCATCTCGCTCATCACGTGCTCGAGCGCGGCGTCGTACTCCGCGTTGGTGGAGTTGGCGACCTCCCCCGTGGTCGGGTCGAGGTGCTGCGTACGCCCGTCGGCGGTCAGGTCGGCGACGTCCTGGTTGAGGAAGTCGGGAGCCGAGACGAAGCGGTACGCACCGGGCAGGTCGGGCGCCGGGGTCACCGGGGGGCGCTCGCGCGGGCCGAGGCGCTCGGTGATGCCCGGCAGCACGGGCGCCGGCGAGAACGTCGGGGCCGGGAGATCGCCGCCCGGCGTGGCGCTCGCGGGCGGGGCGGGCGGCGTGACCGACGAGCAGCCGAGCGCTGAGGCGATGAGCACCGCCAGCAGCGGCCCGAGAGGTCGTCGTGTCACGCGGCCCACCGTAGACGGCACCCGCGACACGGCCGGGCTCGACCGGCCGTGTCGCGCGTGCCGATGGGGCTACTTCTCGAGGTGCTCGATGTCGCGGAAGCCGGTCTTCTTGGCCCGGCCGCCGCGGTTGATCAGCCAGGTGATGACCCACAGCACGAGTCCGACCGCCATCATCAGTCCGGCGATCTCGTACTGCGCGTTGTCGGCGCGCGCCCACGGACCGGCCAGGAACGCGCAGGTCAGGGCGCCGATGACGGGCAGGAAGGTCGGTGCCACGAAGTGGTCGTGGTCGACCGGCTGCTTGCGCAGCACCAGCAGGGCGACGTTGACGACCGTGAAGACGCAGAGCAGCAGGAGCGCCGTCGTGCCGCCGAGCAGGGTGATGTTGGCGAGGCCGCCGTCCGAGCCGCTGGCGCGGACGACGTAGACGATCAGGCCGAAGGACAGGACCGTGGTGAAGATGATCGCCACCCACGGGGTGCGCCGGGTCGCGTGCACCTTGCCGAGCGTGCGCGGCAGGACGTCCTGGTTGGCCATCCCGTACAGCAGCCGGCTCGCCATCAGCATGTTGATCAGCGCCGAGTTGGCGACCGCGAACATGCCGATGAACGGGAAGATCTTGTCGAAGGGGAGGTCGGGTGCGCCCGCGGCGACGACCTGGTTGAGCGCCGGGCCGAGGTCGGCGTTGGTGAGGTCGCCCACGGGCACCAGCGCGACCGCCGTGATCGAGACGAGGAGGTAGATCACGCCGGTGACGCCCAGACCGGTGAGCATCATCTTGGGGAAGTCGCGGACCGGGTCCTGGCACTCCTCGGCCATGTTGACCGAGTCCTCGAAGCCCACCATCGCGAAGAAGGCCAGCGACGTCGCCGCGGTGATCGAGAGGAACGTGCTCTTGTCGCTGGGGCTCTCGAAGACCATCACCCGCGAGAAGTCGGCGTTGCCCTGGGTGACGGCGTACATGCCGATGAAGATGATCAGCAGGAGGCCGGAGAGCTCGACCAGCGTCAGCACGACGTTGGCCTTGACGCTCTCGCCGACGCCGCGGAAGTTGATTGCTGCCACGAGTGCCATGAAGCCCAGCGCGACGAACATCAGTCCGGCGCCTCCGGCTGCCAGGTCGAGGGAGAACCCGGCGTTGATGAATCCTGCGAATGCGCTGGCCGCGGTCGAGGCCGAGGTGATGCCCGAGCACATCACGGCGAATGCCACCAGGAAGGTGACGAAGTGGATGCCGAACGCCTTGTGGGTGTAGAGCGCGGCCCCGGCGGCCTGGGGGTACTTGGTGACCAGCTCGAGGTAGGAGAAGGCGGTGATCGTGGCGACCACGAAGGCCGCGAGGAACGGTGCCCACGCCGCGCCGCCGACCTCGCCGGCGACGCTCCCGGTGAGGGCGTAGACGCCCGTGCCGAGGATGTCGCCCACGATGAAGAGCAGCAGCAGCCGCGGGCCGATGACCCGCTTGAGGTCCGGCTGCGGCCCGTTCACATCCGAGTGCGTGGCTTCTGTCGTGCTCATCGAGACTCCCCTCGTCGGTCCGTGCACAGCACGGCGTTGCCTCACAATGGCCCTTCGGTCGCCGGGACTGGGCAACCACCGACCCACCCCTACAACGGCATCGGTCCCCGACTCGGTCACTGTCCAGTCCGGTGACCGCAGGGCGGTCAACCGGTCCGGTGCCGGACCGTTTCCTCACTACCCTGCTGACCATGCCGACTCGCGTTGCGCTCCTGACGGCCGGTGGCTATGCCCCGTGCCTGTCCTCCGCCGTAGGTGCCCTGATCGAGACCTACGACGCCACCGACCCCGACATCGAGCTGGTCGCCTACAAGCACGGCTACCACGGCCTGCTCACCGGCAACAGCATCGTGATCGGTCCCGAGGAGCGCGCCGGCGCGGCCCTCCTCCACCGCTTCGGCGGGAGCCCGATCGGCAACAGCCGGGTCAAGCTCACCAACGACGCCGACTGCCGCAAGCGCGGCCTGATCGGCGAGGACGAGACGGCGCTGGCCGTGGCGGCCGCGCGGCTGCAGGCCGACGGCGTCGACATCCTGCACACCATCGGTGGCGACGACACCAACACCGCGGCGGCCGACCTGGCGGCGTACCTCCGTACGCAGGGCTCGGAGCTCACCGTGGTCGGCCTGCCGAAGACCATCGACAACGACATCGTCCCGATCCGGCAGAGCCTCGGCGCGCAGACCGCCGCCCAGGAGGCGTCCCGCTTCGCCCAGCACGTGCTCGCCGAGCACGGCTCCAACCCCCGCATGCTGATCGTGCACGAGGTGATGGGCCGGGCGAGCGGCTGGCTGACGGCCGCGGCGGCGCGCGACTACATGGCCTGGCACGGCGAGCAGCAGTGGCTCCCCGGCATCGGCCTCGACCCGCGCCGCTGGGCGATCCACGCGGTCTACGTCCCCGAGCTCGGCATCGACCTCACCGCCGAGGCCGACCGGCTGCGTACGGTCATGGACGAGGTCGGCTGCGTCAACATCTTCCTCGCCGAGGGCGCGGGCATCGACGACATCGTCACGGCCCTCGAGGCGGCCGGCGAGACCGTCGGGCGCGACCCGTTCGGCCACGTGAAGATCGACACCATCAACCCGGGCCGCTACTTCGCCGACCGGTTCTCCGAGGCGATCGGCGCGGAGAAGCGGATGGTGCAGAAGTCCGGCTACTACTCCCGCTCGGCGCCCGCCAACGAGACCGACCTCGCGCTCATCCGGGAGATGGCCGAGCTCGCGGTCCGCTGCGCGCTCGACGGCACGCCCGGGTGTCGTCGGCCACGACGAGGAGCGCGGCGACGAGCTGCGCGCGATCGAGTTCGAGCGGATCGCCGGGCACAAGCCGTTCGACCCCGAGCAGGCCTGGTTCACCGAGCTGCTGCGCGGCACCGGCCAGGCCTGACGCCGCTCCCGCCTGGGTGGACGTCGCGCCACCCTCGGCAGCGTCGGTGACGGGTTCCGCGCGCTGGGTGACCCGCAGGGTGGCGGCACACGACATCCCGGCGCGCGATCTCGCTGTCGTACGCCGCCACCCTGAGGCGTACGCCGCCGACGGTGGCGGCACATCGCAACCGCTGGGCGGCTGCCGTGCAGTCTGCCGCCACGCCCGGACGTGCGCCGTCAAGGTGGCGGCACATCGCAACCGCCGAGCGGGCTGCCGTGCGATCTGCCGCCACCCCCAGGCGACGGCCGCCACGGTGGCGGCACATCGCAACCCCGAGCGGGCTGCCGTGCATCTGCCGCCACCCCGGACGTGCGCCCCCTGGCGGCACATGCAGGTTCCGTCGACCCAGCGCGCGATCTGCCGCCACCCCTAGACGTACGCCCTCAAGGTGGCGGCGCACGACATCCCAGCGCCCGATCTCGATGTCGTCCGCCGCCACCCTCAGGCAGCGTCGGTGACCGGCTCCGCGCGCTGGGTGACCCGCAGGGCGGCGGCCGGCAGGACGCGCGGCAGCGTCTGGAGGTACGCCGCGGAGGCCAGCGCCACCGCCACGAGCACCCACCACAGGGTGGCCTGCCCCTGGGCGAGCAGCCACGTGAACGCGATCGGCGTCACCGCTGCCCCGATGCCCCAGCTGAGCTGGAACAGGCCGAGGTAGCGGCCGCGGAGGTGGTCGGGCGCGGCCTCGGCCGCGGTGGCGCTGAAGACCGGGCCGCCGATCAGCTCGCCGCCGGTGTAGACGGCAGCACCGACGAGCATCACCACGACCGCGAGCCACACCGGCAGCCAGCCGGCGAGGACGAACAGGAGGTAGCCGGCGGCGAAGACCAGCTGGGCCAGCCCCATCATCCGGCCGCGGACGCGCCCGGTCATGCGGCGTACGACGAGTCCCTGGCCGAGGCCGACGAGCACGGTGTTGAGCGTGAAGATCGCGCCGACGACCCAGCCGGGCAGGTCGATCGTCTCGGCGACGTAGACCGGCAGGGCGAAGTTGAGCACCATCATCCCGACCACGAAGCCGAACTGGCCGACCACGAGTCGGAGGTAGGCGCGGTCGCGCAGCACGACGCCCCAACCCTCGGCCGGCGCGTCGTGGGCCTGGGCGACGCGGTGGTCGGGCACGTCGAGGAGCAGCACGAAGGCCAGCACGAACGTCACGGCGTTGACCACCACGACGGACTGGTACGCCGCGTCGGTGCCGATCTGCAGCGCGACTCCGGCCAGCACGCCGCCCACCGAGAAGCCGAGGTTGCGCACCGCCTGGAGGAAGCCGAACCAGAGCTCACGCTCCCCCGGCGCCGAGATCGCGGTCACGACGTTGCCGAAGGAGCCCCAGAAGGACTGGCGCCCGAGGTTGAGCAGCGCGGTCCACAGCGCGACGGCGAGCAGCGAGTCGGCCCAGAGGTAGGCGATCATCCCGGCCGCCTGCACCAGGTTGCCCGCGAGCATCATCTTGCGCGGGCCGAACCGGTCGACGAGCGTGCCGATGACGAACGCCGCAGGCATGCTGAGGAGCGCCGACAGCGAGAGGGCGGAGCCGACCTGCACGAGGGACAGGTCGGTCATCGCGATGAAGTAGAGCAGCGTGATCGGCATGAAGAGCCCGCTGCCGACGGTGTCGGCGACGATCGCGACGACGAACCTCCGGTGCTCGCCGACGCTGGGGAATCCGAGACGGGTGAGCACGCGCCCACCCTAGGTCCGGGCACCGACCACGCGCTCATGGATATGTTTCGGCACATGACCTTCTCCATCGTGGCCCGGTCCGACGACGGCGAGTCCTGGGGCGTCGCCGTCGCCTCCAAGTTCCTGGCGGTCGGCTCCGCCGTCCCGGCCGCGGCGGCGGGTGTCGGCGCGATCGCCAGCCAGGCCGACGCCAACCTGGCCTACAAGTACCTCGGCCTCGCCCACCTCGACGAGGGCGCCACCGCCCAGGTCGCGCTCGACCGGCTGGTCGAGGAGGACGACGGGCGCGAGCACCGGCAGGCCGGGATCGTCGACTCCGACGGCAACGCCGCGACGTGGACCGGCGCCGAGTGCTTCGCCTGGGCCGGCGGAGTGACCGGGCGCAGCGGCGAGAGCGGCGGCTACGCCATCCAGGGCAACATCCTCACCGGCCCCGAGGTCGTCGAGGCGATGGAGCAGGCCTGGCTCGCGGGTGCCGACCAGCCGGTCGAGAGACGCCTGCTCGCGGCCCTCGCGGCCGGCGACGCCGCCGGTGGCGACAGCCGCGGCCGGCAGTCGGCGGCACTGGTCGTCGTACGCGACGGGGCCGGCTACGGCGGGCACGACGACGTGGCCGTGGACCTCCGCGTCGACGACCACGCCGACCCGGTCACCGAGCTCGCCCGCCTCGTCGACCTCAACGAGCTCTACCTCACCGCCTCCACCCCCGAGGAGCAGGTGCCCGTCGACGACGCGCTGATGATCGAGCTCGAGGCCCTGGCCAAGGGCGACGGCAAGGACAGCTTCCACATGTGGGTGGGCTCGGAGAACTACGAGATGCGGGTCGGTCCGGGGGCGAGGCCGGAGTGGATCGACCGGCGGATCCTCGCGATCATCCGGGGCGGGGAGGCAGGCGCATGAGCGTCCTTGCGATCGATGCCGGCACCACCGGCGTCACCGCCGTCGTGGTCACCCCGGACGGGCGGATCCAGGCCAAGGGCTACCAGGAGTTCCAGCAGCACTTCCCGCAGCCGGGGTGGGTCGAGCACTCCGCCGAGGACATCTGGCAGGCGACGATCGAGGCGACCCGCGAGGTCCTCGGCAAGGTCGACGCGTCCGAGCTCACCGCTCTGGGCATCACCAACCAGCGCGAGACGATCGTGCTGTGGGACCGCGAGACCCTCGGCTCCCCCCGCCGCGCGATCGTGTGGCAGGACCGACGCACCGCCGACATCTGCGACCGGCTCCGCGACGAGGGCCACGAGGACCGCGTCACCGAGCTCACCGGCCTCCGCCTCGACCCCTACTTCTCCGGCACCAAGCTGATGTGGCTGGCCGAGCACGAGCCGCACACGTGGGCGCTGGTGCAGTCGGGGAGGTACGCCGTCGGCACGGTCGACTCCTACCTGATCGCCCGGATGACGCGCGGCACGTGGCACGTCACCGACGTCTCCAACGCCTGCCGCACGCTGCTCTTCGACCTCGAGGCGGGCGACTGGTCCGACGAGCTGTGCGAGCTCTTCGGGGTGCCGCGCGACGCGCTGCCCGACCTGGTGCCCAACTGGGGCGAGGTCGCCCCGACCGAGCCGTCGGTCTTCCTCGGCCTCTCGCTGCCGATCGCCGGGCATCGCCGGCGACCAGCAGTCGGCGCTCTTCGGGCAGACCTGCTTCGACGAGGGCGAGTCCAAGTGCACCTACGGCACCGGCTCGTTCATCCTCACCAACACCGGCTCGTCGGTGGTGCGGAGTGACGCCGGGCTGCTGTCGACCGCCGCGTGGCGCTCCCCCGACGGCGAGATGACGTACGCCCTCGAGGGCGCCATCTTCGTGACCGGGTCGGCCGTCCAGTGGCTGCGCGACGGGCTGCAGATCGTCGGCAACGCCGCCGAGACCGCCGCGATCGCGCAGACGGTCGACGACTCCGACGGCGTGGTCTTCGTGCCCGCCCTGACCGGCCTCGGCGCGCCCCACTGGGACCCGCACGCCCGCGGGATGATCATCGGGATCACCCGCGGCACGACCCGCGCCCACATCGTGCGGGCCACCCTCGAGGCGATCGCCTTCGAGGTGCGCGACGTGCTGGAGACCCTTCCCGAGCTGACCACGCTGCGCGTCGACGGCGGCGCCTCGGCCAACGACCTGCTCTGCCAGATGCAGGCCGACCAGGTCGGCCGCGCGGTCGAACGACCCGAGATCGTCGAGACCACCGCCCTCGGTGCGGCGTTCCTGGCCGGGCTCGGCACCGGGGTGTGGGGCTCCGCCGACGACCTCCGGGAGACGTGGGCGCTCGACCGGCGGTTCGAGCCCGGCGGCGACCGCGACGCGCTCGATGCGGCGTACGCCCGCTGGAGCGACGCGGTCGAGCGCTCGAAGGGCTGGGCGTCGCTGTAGGAGTCACCGCTTCAGCGGTGACTCCCGCGCGGGTCGGCCGTTGCAACGGCCCATCAGCGCGGGACTTCCCCCACCTGCTCGGCCGTCAGCCCTTGAGCCTCTCGCGCGCCGCGCGCGCCGCCTCGACGGCCGCCTTCGCCTCGTCGACGGCCTCCTCGGCCTCGGCCTGCACCGCCTCGGCCTCGCCGAGCTCGTCGTCGACCTCCTCGACCTCGGCGTCGAGGGCGGCGATCCGGCTGCGGAGCTCGTCGATCTCCGCCTGGAGCTGCAGCGTCTTCGCGCGGAGCTTCTCCACGACCCGCCGCGACGTCCGGTGCTCCTTCTCGGCCTCGCCGAGCGCGGCACGAGCCTCGGCCAGCCGCTCGTCGGCGGCCTTGCGGGCCTTCACGTCGGCGTCGGGGTCGGGTACGACGTGGAGCTGGGGCCGCTGTGTCGGGTCGGGCGCAGCGGCCGGCCTGGCGGTCGCGCTGAAGCCGAGCGCCTCGGGCAGCGCCACCGCCCCGCTGAGGTCGAGGTCGCCGAGCCCGGTCGCGGCGAGCGACGTCACGAGCAGCCCGCTCCGCACCGCCTTCGCCGCGTCGGGCTCGAGCATCGCGGCGGTGAGGGTCGCCTCGATCTGGTCGCCCACCGACTCGGTGGTCTTCACCCCCTCCTCGCGCGCCATCCGCCGCGCGGCCGTCGTCACCGACGCGGTGAGCTGCCGGCGCTGCTTGGTGAACTCCCGGAGCTGGGTGGCATCGAGGTTCTCCTGGGCGTCGCGCAGCGCCGCACCGACGGCGAGCACCTGGTCGACCTGGTCGGGGTCGCGCCGCACGAGCAGGTTGAGCACCCACGCCGACAGCGAGGCCTTGCGCAGTCCCTTGATGCCGGCCGCCAGTGCCTTGTCGGCCTTGTGCTCCTTGGCCAGGGCGTCGCGCGCGGGCGTGAAGTCGGCGAGCGGCAGGGCGTACAGGTCGTCGGCGATCTCCAGCAGCGGGTCCGGCGTGGAGGCGGGCATGGGAGTGATCCTAGGGAGCGGCGTACGCGAGCTCGGTCGGGAACGGCGGCCAGGGGCACTCCTGGCTCTCCCCGGTCGGGGTCCAGCCCAGCGACTCGTAGAGCCGGCGGGCACGTCCGTTGTCGGCCAGCACCCACAGCCGCCGCGCCCCCGCAGCCTCCGCCCGGTGGAACCCCTCGCGACCGAGCCCGGCGCTCCAGTGGTCCGGTCGCACGGCCAGGTGGCGCAGGTTCTCCCCGTCGTGGGCGGTCAGCGCGACGAGGCCCTGGTCGTCCTCGACGACCTCCACGACCACCGACGGGTCGTCGAGCAGCAGCACCCAGCGGGCCAGCACGTCGTCGTCGGGATAGGGCAGCTCGCCGAAGACGTGGGCGAGGCCCTGCCGGCTCGCGATCCGCTCGAGGTCGCGCAGGGCGACGACGTCGTCCGAGGTCGCCCGCCGCCACGCCGTCACGGCCGACCCGCCTCGTCCCAGGCGCGGTGGGAGTCCTGCGTACGCCGCCAGAGCGACGCCCACTCGTCGTCGGTGACGTCGGCCACCGGCAGCAGGAGGTCGTCGACCAGCGCGGCGCGCCAGTCGTCGTACGACGTCAGGTCCCGCTGGTCGCGGCCGTCCGGCGCCATCACCGTGTGCACGAGACCGCGGACGACCCGCTGCACGGGTCCGTCGATGCGCTGGGCCACCAGGACGCGTCGGAACGGCGCCTCGGGCGACGTGCTGAGGACGTGGTGCGACGCGGCGATCGCCGCGGGCGAGTGGTCGCGCGACGTGACGACCACGCCGCGCAACACGCCGCCGGGCAGGTGCCGGTAGGTCCAGGCGGCGGGGCCGGTGGGCCGTCCGGCGGCCTGCGCGCCGTAGCCCGCCCCGATCCCGAACGACCACCCGTCGACGACGTGGTCGCCACGCACGAGCGGCAGCGGCTCGGCGAACCCCTCGCCCAGGCCGGCGTCGGCCCACCAGTGGCCGCCCTGGTTGTCCTCCGTCGGGAGCCCTGACACGACGAGCACGAGGTGGTTCAGGGTCGTGCCGAGCTCGTCCTCCGGGCGGAACCACACGTGCCCGTGGCGCCGGCTGACGGAGAAGCCGAGCCCGGTCAGGAGCCACTCGAGGGCGGTGTTCTGGTGGAAGCAGTAGCCCAGCCGCCCGCCCTCCCCCACGCGGGTGACCGACTCCGCGACCGTGATCGGGTCGGGCCGGCCGAGCATGATCGACAGGTTGTCGTAGGGGATCCGCCCGACGTGTGCGCGGTGCACCTGGCGGAGCCCCTCGAGGGTGGCCGGTGGTCGGTCGTCGAGGCCGAGGCGGGCGAGGTAGTGCTCGAGCTGGAGGTCGACGTCCACGCGGGAAACCTACCCACTGGGGTGGGCGCCCCGTCCGGCGTACCGCAAATCGGGGTTGAGCCCGATGTGGGCAGGTGCGCACAGTGGGTGGAGGCTCCGTCAGGGGCTGTCTTACGGGGGTGGCGACATGCGACGACTTGTTCTCCTGGTTGCGGCCGTGCTCATGCTGGGCATGGGTCTCGGCCTGTCGGCGGCCGGATCCGAGGCTGCCGCTCCGCGACCTGCGATGGTCACGGTCATCCAGGCCGTGCCCGGTGCGGACGTCAGCGTCTGGGTCGACGAGCGCCAGGTGGCGACGAACGCGGAGGTCGGTGCCGTGCTCGGGCCGTTCGAGCTCGCGCCCGGCACCCACGACGTCGTGTTCGAGGGTGACGACCTCGCGGTCGAGTCGACGCTCGACGTCGCGGCAGGCGACATCAGCGACGTGGTGCTGCACCTCCCCGCCGCGGTCGGTGGCGCGCCGGTCGTCCACTCCTACCTCGCACCGACCGGCGCGATCGGTCCGGACAAGGCCCGCGTCCTGCTCGCCCACACCGCGACGGTCGCTCCCGCCGACGTCGCGGTCGACGGCGAGACGGTCTTCACCAACATCGCCAACGGTGAGTTCGCCGATGCCGACGTCCCCGCGGGCACCATCGAGGTCGCCCTGCTGCCGTCCGGTTCGACGTCAGACCCGATCCTCGGTCCGCTCGACGTGACGCTCGAGGCGAGCACGCTCTCGATGATCTACGCCTATGGCAACCCGCGCGACGGATCGATGAACGTCATCGCGCACACCGCCGAGCTGTCCCCGGACGGAAGCGTGCGCCCCTCGCGGATCGACACCGGCTCGGCCGGACTGGCGACCGATGCGGTGACGACGTTCACCGACGACCGCGGACGGCCGTACGACGTGGCGGCGCTCGGCGCGGTGACGCTGCTGGGGATCGCCGCCGTGGTCGCCGTACGACGTCGGCGCGCCCAGCCGCGTGGATGAGTGCACCGCGGTCGGTGGCGTGGGGCCTGGTCATGGCTGTCGTCGGGGCTGGCATGGAGCGGCTGTGCGGCTGCCGAGGAGATCGGCTGCCCGCACGTCGACGACGCCGAGCTCAGCCGCCCCGTCATCCGCTGCTCCGCCGGCGACCCCTGTGCCACCGGCCACGAGAGCCGCCTCGGTCCCGGTCGCCCAGGCACCCGCGAACGGCCACCCTGCCGAGCGGGCGGGTCGTCCCGATCAGCGCCGTCGGCACCACTGCCGACGGCCTCCTCGACGTACCCGCCGACATCGACGTCGCCGGCTGGTGGCGCGGTGGGTCGCGCCTCGGCGATCCCTTCGGCTCGATCCTGGTCGCCGCCCACGTCGACTCGCGCACCCAGGGGCTCGGTCCCTTCGCGGAGCTGCTGACGGTCGATCCGGGGCACGCGGGTGCGGCTGGAGTCCGCTGACCTCCGACAGACCTACGCGGTGCACTCGCGGCGGCTGGTTCCTCAGGGAACCCTGGTGGACGACTCGTGGATCTTCGCCACGTCGGGCGAGGGTCGACTCACGCTCGTGACCTGCGCGCCGCCGTACGACGTCGCTCGTGGCGGCTACCAGAACCTTGCCGTCGTCACGGCCTTCCCCCTCGGTGCACCGGAGGAGCGGTGACCAAGAAGAAGCAGTACAAGAACCGGTTGCCCACGGTCTTGCCGCCGGCGCCGCGACCAGCGCCCGAGATGGAGTCGCTGCCGACTGCCACACGGGCCGCGGGCAGCCGACCGGCGGAGGTCGCACAGCCCGCTGTCACCGACCGCGATCCGCGAGCCCGATGTCGCGGAGCCCGACGACGACGCGACGAGCCGCCCGAGGCCGACGGACCCGCCGCCGGTCGCACCACTGCCCGCAACGACGTCCCGCAGCGACGCCCCGTCAGGCTCCGAACCCCGCTCACGCAGGCTCCTCGTCGGCGTGCTGCTGCTCGGTCCGCTGGTCGTCCTGGGCGTCCTGCTGGCGACGTGGCTCAGCACCCGCGGTGAGACATCGACGAGCGCCGACGATCCGGCGTCCACCACCGGTCAGGAACCGAGCGCCGAGGTGCCTGACGAGTCGTACGTCGAGACGCGCGTGCAGCGAGACGGCGACATCGTCGTACGCCACTGGATCCGCGCACGCGAACCGATCGACCGGATCGCGCTGAGCCCTCCGGAGGTGACGGGCACGGTGCTGTCGGCCTCCCGCGTGCGGGTGCTGGCCGATGACGTCCGGTCCGCCGGCCCGAGCACGCTCACCGCGCGGGGCGCCACCTACTCCTTCGAGGAATCGACCGACGTCGAGCTGCGCTACGTCCTGGTCGGAGCGGTACAGCGCAGCGAGTCGGCCACCGGACGCGCGCTCGCAGTGGCGACCACGCTGGACGTGCGCTACTCGCCGCGACCCGGGAGGGAGACCCGCGTGGTGCACGCGGACGCGGTGCTGTCGATGGCGTGTGTCCGCGCGGGATCGTCGACCCATGAACCCTGCGGATTCCCTCAGGACTCCGACCGGTGGCGCGTGGACCTGACCGGACCCGACGTGCTGGACCGCGTTGTCGCCCAGCTGACGCTGCAGGACCCGTCGACCGAGGACGACACCGCAGCCGAGTGACCCGGGTCAGGCCTGGTCGTCGTCGAGGCCGTGCTCGATCGCCCACCGGGTGAGCTGCACGCGGTTGTTCATCTGCAGCTTGCGCAGCGTGTTCTGCACGTGGTTCTGCACCGTGCGGTGCGAGAGCACCAGCCGCGCGGCGATCTGCTTGTAGCTCATGCCGGTGGCGACCATCTTGAGGATCTCGGTCTCGCGCTCGGTGAGCTGGTCGCGCGGGTCGTCGGCCGGTCCCTCGGCGATCCTGCGGAACTCGCCGAGCACCAGGCCGGCCAGCCCGGGCGTGAAGACCGCCTCGCCCTCCGAGGTCCGCACCACCGCGTCGACGAGCTCGGCGCTGGACGCGGACTTCACGAGGTAGCCGGTCGCGCCCGCCTTGATCGCCTCGAGCACGTCGTCCTGCTCGCCGCTCGCCGACAGGATCAGCACGCGAGCGGTCGGGTCGTGCTCGAGCATCATGCTCGTGACCTGCACCCCGGTGCTGTCGGGCAGCTGCAGGTCGAGCACCACGACCTGCGGCGCGGACGCGGGGAACCGCGCCATCGCCTCGCGACCGTTGGACGCGACCGCGACCACGTCATGACCGGCGGCCTGCAGGTCGCGCTCGACCGCATCACGCCACATCGGGTGGTCGTCGACCACCATCACCCTCACCATTGCATGCCCCCCGGCATGCTCGAATGTGAGGAATCGTAGACCGGCTCAGGCACCCGGAGGGAGGTAGCGCCCCCTGCGGTGGACGAGCGGGTCGACGTCCTCCCCCACGACGACCTCGTCGATCCGGCAGGTGACGAGCCTCGACCACCCGACCTCGACGTCCGACTCCACCTCGAGCTCGGCCCAGGTCGCGGCGTGCGCCAGGCGGGGTCCGTGGTCGGTGTCGACCCACTCGGCCAGCCGCCACGGGCCACCGGGAGCGGGTGCTGTGCCGGCGAAGACGTCGGCGAGACCACGGTCGTCCCACGTCAGCAGCTGGAGGACGCCGCGCCCGGTCTCGAGGAGCACGTCGGTGAGGTCGGCGTCCGGGTCGAGGAGGGCCAGGACCCTCCCGGGCTCGCCCCCGGCGACCAGCCACGACGAGACCGTGAGCCCGGCCCGCTCCCCCGCCGCGCCGGCCGTCCAGAGCGACACCGTCCCGCCGAGGCGCCCGCGCAGCCGGCGTACGGGATCGCGGTCGCCCTCCGGGTCCTGGAACGGGTGGCTGGTGTGGATGGTCACCCGGTCACGCTAGCGGCACCGAGAGCTCCCACTCGGTGCCCCAGTCGCCGCTCTCGACGACGGCGGTCCCGCCGAGGTCCTCGATGCGGCCGCGGATCGACGACACGACCCCGAGGCGTCCGTCGGCCGCCGCGCGCTCCAGCCGGCCCGGCTCGATGCCGGGGCCGTCGTCGCGCACCGAGATCGTCACGGCGTCGCGCGAGGCCTGGGCGAGCACCCAGGCGTTCGCCTCCGGGCCCACGTGGGCGAGGACGTTGTCGAGGCAGGCCCGGACCGCGGCGACGGTCTCGGTCGCGACGCGCTCGTCCACCAGCACCGCACCGCCGGGGGTGGCGACCTCGACCCGTACGGCGTGCGCGGAGGCCATCGCCTCCAGCGCGCCGGCCAGGTCCACCCGGCCTCCGGCAGCGGTCGGCACCGTGTCCTGCTGGCGGATCAGGGACCGGAGGCTGCGCTCCTGCTCCCCCGCGAGGCGGCCGAGCTCCGCCCACTCACCGCCCGCAGCGGCCCCTCGGCGCTGGGTCATGGTGAGCACCTGGAGCACGCCGTCGTGCACGAGGCGGGCCAGCCGGGTGCGCTCCTCGGCCGCCGCGGCCGCATGCTCGGCGGCGTCGCGCTCGCGCGCCATCCGCTGCAGCGACTCGCACATGAAGCCCACGATCGGGCCGCCGATCAGCACCAGGAAGACGTTGCCGTAGTTGCCCTGGTCCATGTCCGAGCGCGGGAGCACGTCGGACGCGGCGATCAGGACGGCCGCGAGGAGCCCGCCCTTCCAGTGCCAGTGGATCGCCCAGGCCAGCAGCGCGCCCATCACCCAGAAGCCCGGGATGGTCGCGTTGAAGTCGGCCCCCTTCACCAGCGGGGTCGCCGCCATCGCCGCCACCGCGATCGCGAGGTCCGCCACCAGCAGGACCGACGTACGCCGCGCGCGGTCGTGGTAGAGCCAGATGGCGGCGGCGGTCCAGGCGACGAGCACCAGGACGATCACCAGCCCGGCCGTGGGGTGGTCGAAGTTGTCGCGCCGGTAGGCGTTGAGGCCCACCATGTTGATGGTGACGACGACCCTCACCAGGGCCAGCGCGGAGTAGAGCCGGTCCTCGACGGCCAGCGCCGAGTCGGCGCGCGGCGGCAGCGCCCGGCCGGCGGCGTACGCGCTCAGGACGCCTTCTTCTCCGGCTCCGGGCCCTCGCCGGCCTGGTCGGCCGCGGCCTTGTCGCGCTCCGCCTGCTCGGCAGCAGCCTTCTTGGCCTTCTCCTTGTCGAGCTCCTTGGCCTTGCTGGCGTAGAGGTCGACGTACTCCTGCCCGGAGAGCCGCATGATCTCGTACATGATCTCGTCGGTGATCGAGCGCAGGATGTAGCGGTCGTTCTCCATGCCGGCGTAGCGGGAGAAGTCGAGCGGCTTGCCGAAGCGCACCACGGGACGGGTCCACGTGCCGTAGACCTTCCCGGCCGGTGCGACGACGTCGGTGCCGACGACGGCACACGGGATCACGGGCGCGTTGGTCTCCAGGGCGAGGCGGGCGACGCCGGTCTTGCCGCGGTAGAGCTTGCCGTCGTGGGAGCGGGTGCCCTCGGGGTAGATCCCGAACAGGTCACCCTCGGCGAGGATCTTCATCGCCGACTTCATCGCCCCCTCGGCGGCGTTGGCGCCGGAGCGGTCGATCGGCACCTGGCCGGCGCCGGAGAAGAACTTCTTCTGGAACCAGCCCTTGACGCCGGGGGTCGTGAAGTACTCGGCCTTGGCGACGAAGGTGACGCGGCGGTTGAGCGTGAGCGGCATGAACAGCCAGTCGGCGTACGACAGGTGGTTGCTCGCCAGGATCGCCGGGCCCTCCTCCGGCACGTGTTCGACGCCGTAGGCCTTGGGTCTGAAGACCAGGCGGAGCACCGGCCCGAGGGCGATCCACTTCAGGAACCAATAGAGCACAGGGCGAGCCTAGTCCTGCTGCTGCGCGGTGACCCGCTCGATGAACTCGGCCGACTCGGCGAAGATGCGCGGGGCGTCGTTGTCGAGGGTGGCGACGTGGTAGCTGTTCTCCAGCACGCGCTCCTCGAAGTCCTTGGACGACAGGCCGGCGTTGAGCGCCCGCGAGCTCGAGATGTCGACGACGTGGTCCTCGGCCGAGCGGAAGAAGAGCACCGGGACGGTGATCCGCGGCAGGTCCTTGCGGAGCTCGGCGTAGCCGGCGAACATCGACGCGGCCGCCTTGAGCGGGGTCGTCGGGTAGCCGTGCTCGTCCGCGCCCGGCTTCTTGATGTCGTTGGCGATGCCGGGGAAGCCGGGCACCACGAGCTTGAGCACCGGCAGCAGCTTGACGTCCTTGCGGAGCGTGTCGACGGCCGCGTTGACGATGCAGATGCCGGCCAGGCCCTCGCCCTTGTCGGCGGCCAGGCGCAGGCAGAGCGCGCCGCCCATCGACAGGCCCACGGCGACCACGGCGTCGTTCTCGGCGGCGAGCTTCTCGTACGCACCCTCGACCGTGGCGACCCAGTCGGCCCACGTGACCTTGTTGAGGTCCTGCCAGCGCGTGCCGTGACCGGGCAGCAGCGGCATCTCGACGGCGTAGCCACGCGCGGCGAGGTCCTCGGCCCACGGGCGCATCGACGCCGGGTTGCCGGTGAACCCGTGCTGGACCAGCACACCGATGCGGCGACCGCCGGTGAGCTCGGGACGCGCCGCCGTGGACATCGGGGCGACGAGGGCGGGGTCGAGGGGGGCCGCCGGGGCACCGCGGAACGGGATCTTCACGCGCACAGTGTGCACCACCCGGCAGGTACCGTTGCGCCCGTGAGCACGCCAGGCGACGAGAGCCGCACCGAGCTGGCCTGGCGGGAGATCGTGGAGCACTACGGCGAGCGCCCCACGCTCGACGACGAGACCACCCACGTCGTACGCACTCCGGCCGACCCGGTGCCGGCCGAGGACGAGCACGACGACCAGGACGCGACCGACGACGTCCCGGCCGCCGAGGGATTCCGCCCGCCTCCCCCGCCGCCGTTCCCGACCCCGCGCACGTGGCAGCGCGGCGTCGCCTGGGCCGGGATCATGGTCGCGCCCGTACTCGCGCTGCTGATCGGTCTCCTCTCCGTCTACGTCCCATCGCTCATCGGCTGGGCGCTCGTCGGCTGGTTCGTCGGGAGCTTCGCCTACCTCGTCCGCGTGATGCCCCGCTCGCCGCGCGACCCGTGGGACGACGGCTCGCGGATCTGAGCCCGACCGGCTGGTCGACGAGTGCCCTGGCGCCTGTCACGAGCCCCTTGACGACGTAGGGTCGCTGCGCGTGGGGGCGAGTGAGACCGTCGAGGTCACGGGACACCTGATGGACAGCGGGATCCTGTCGCGCATCCTCGACGACATCCGCGACTACGGCGGCGACTACGTCATCGACACGTTCGACGTCGGTCACGAGGCCCACGACCCCAGCAGCGCGAAGATCACCATCCAGGCCGACGACGACGCGTCGCTCCAGCGCCTGCTGATGCGGTTGCAGACCCGCGGCGTCAACCAGCTCGACCCCGGCGAGGCGGTCACCGCCCCGGCCGAGCAGACGGGTGTGCTGCCCGACGGCTTCTACTCCACGACCAACCTCGAGACGCGCGTACGCATCGACGGCACCTGGTACGACGTGGAGAACCCCGAGATGGACTGCGGGCTCGTCGTCGCCGAGTCCCCGGACGGCGCCATCCGGGTGCGTACGCTCCCGATGTCCGACGTGGCCGTCGGCATGCGCATCGTGGTCGGCGCCTCCGGCATCCAGGTCTCGGTCCCTGGCCCCGAGGCAGTCGCCGGCTCGTTCGCGTCGGCCGACACCGACGCCGCCTTCGAGAAGCCGCAGGCCGTCCTCGTGCGACAGGTCGCCGACGGCATGCGCCAGGCGCGGGACGCGGGCAAGCGCCTGCTGTGGGTCGCCGGCCCCGGCGTCGTGCACACCGGAGCGGTGCCCGCGCTCGTGGCGCTGATCCGCGCCGGCTTCGTCGACACCCTCTTCGCCGGCAACGCCCTGGCGACCCACGACATCGAGTTCTCGCTCTACGGCACCAGCCTCGGGCTCGACCTGAGCATGACCCACGGCGTCGAGCACGGCCACGAGCACCACGTCCGGGCCCTCAACACGATCCGCAAGTCGGGCTCGATCGCCCAGGCCGTCGACGACGGCGTGGTGACGAGCGGGATCATGCACGCGCTGGTCACCCACGAGAAGCGCTACGTGCTGGTCGGCTCCGTGCGCGACGACGGCCCGCTCCCGGGCGTCCACACCGACGTGCTCGAGGGCCTGCGGGCGATGCGCGCGGAGATCGTCGACGTCGGCTACTGCCTGATGCTGGCCACCCAGCTGCACTCGGTCGCGACGGCCAACATCCTGCCCGCGACGGTGCCCCTCGTGTGCGTCGACATCAACCCGAGCACCGTCACCCGGCTCGCCGACCGCGGCTCCAACCAGGGCCGCGGGATCGTCACCGACGTCGGGCTGTTCCTCGAGCAGCTCGTCCTCGAGCTGGTGCCGAACTACCGACGCGGCTGACCGGCGGTCACCAGCAGCGCCGCGCCGATCATGCCGGCGCTGGGCCCGAGGGTGGCCGCGACCAGGTCGGGGACCCGACGGTGCGCCGCGCCACGAGCGTGCACCGCGACGCAGCGACGACGGCTACGCTCCGCGTGCGGAGCAGTCGACGTCAGCACGAGACCGGGACAAACCATGGCCATCCAAGCTCAGCCGTCGGTTGCGGCCGCCTCGAGCCGACCGACGCGCGACGCTGCTGTTCGTCCGCATGTGGGCCGATCGCGCACGTGCTGCACCTCCTGATCGCCGACGGGAACGCGCTCGACACCCCGTGGAACGTCGCGGTCGTCGCGCTCGCGATCGCCGTGATCCTGCAGGCCAGGTGTCGGTCGCCTCGTCGCAGCCATGGCTGTCGCGCAGCTGATCGAGTACGCCGTCGAGATGCCGTTCAGCCCCGACCACTGGGCCTTGGTCACGCATGGTCAACCTGGCCATCTTGATCACCATGCTCGTCGGTCGGTCGACTAGCCACGCAGACAGCTGAACAAGGCGTTTCCCGCCGCGCGAGTGATCCTCTTGATCGCCTACGGCGCCGCGGCCATGTCGAAGTGGAACACCACGTTCCTCGACCCGGTCACCAGTTGCGCTAACGCGATCGCCAAGGTCGTCTCGTTCGGACTGGTCGGTCCGCTCGGCGACAGCCACCTCCTCAACTACGGCGCGATGATCACCGAGGCCGTGGTCTTCCTGCTCCTCGCGATCCCCCGCACCCGCTCCTGGGGCGTCCTGCTCGGGCTGGTCATTCCACTTGAGCCTCAGCGCGAGCCCGCTCATGGTCGTCGGAGACTTCACGTCGACTGTGTACGCCCTGTTCTTCCTGTTCCTGCACCCCGACGTCGACCGTTCGCGTCTTCGACCGCACCTAGCGCATGGTCTGGTCGCTCGGGCATCGTCCGTGACGCGCGTCGGCGCCCCGACGTCACCGGCTTGCGTCGCCTTCCTTGTCCTCGGCTTCGGCGGATACGCTGATTGGCTCGGCGCCCGGGGCAACGATGTACGTGCTCGAGCAGTTCTACTTCGTCGCCATCCTGCGTGGCGACAGCGCTCGTCCTGCGCGACATGCGCGAACGGCGCTCGCCCATCGGCCGGGTCCGCCTCGTGCACGTGCCCGTCCTTGCGCTCGCCGTGCTGTGGGCCCTGAATCCCTACCTCGGCCTGCGCACCACCGGATCGTTCACCATGTTCTCCAACCTCCGCACCGAGTCCCCCAACCCCAACCACCTGTTCATGCCGTCGCTGCGCCTGACGGATTGGCAGGACGACATGGTGACACTGACGTCGTCGAACGACTCGCAGCTCCAAGCGGGAGCGCGCAATGACCTGGCGCTCCCGCTCGTTGCACTGCGCAGGATGGCCATGGACGACCACCGACCTCGAGGTGACTGGAGTCCTCCACGGGCGGACCGTGACCTGGGGGAACGGCGAGGATCAGACGAGGCTGTCGCCCGATCCCGTACTGGCAGTACAAGGTGTTCCTGTTCCGGCCGGTCACCACCGACGGCACGGCCGTTCTGCTCAGCGAGCTGAGCTGCCGGACACCAGCAGCGCCGCGCCGATCATGCCGGCGCGCGGCCCGAGCTGGCCGGCGACCAGGTCGGGGACCCGACGGTGCGCGCGCCGACGAGCGTACGTCGCAGCGCTGCGCGCGCCGGGTCGAGCAGCTTGTCGCCGGCGGCCGACACACCGCCTCCGATGACCACCACCTGCGGGTCGAGCGCGGCCACGAGGTTGGCCGTGCCGACCCCGAGCCAGTCGCCGACGGAGGCGAAGGCCTGGCGCGCGACGAGGTCGCCCTCCTCGGCGGCCGAGGTGACCATCGGGCCGGTCACGCGCTCCGGCCTGCCGCCGCTCATCTCGTCGAGCACCGACGGCTGCTCGGCCATGAGGGCCCGGGCGTTGCGGACCAGCGCGTTGCCCGAGGAGTACTGCTCCCAGCAGCCGTTCTTCCCGCACTCGCACGCCTGCCCGCCCGGCACGACCTGCATGTGCCCGAACTCCCCGGCCATGCCGTTGGCGCCGCGCAGGACCTCGCCGTCGAGCAGCACGGCCCCGCCGATGCCGGTGCCCATCGTGATCATCAGGCCGGACGTCGCACCCCGGGCGGCGCCGTGGCGCGCCTCGGCGCGGGCGGCGCAGTTGGCGTCGTTGTCGAGCAGCACCGGACAGCCGAGGCGGGCCTGGAGCAGGTCGCGCAACGGCTCGCCCTGCCACGGGAGGTGGGGGGCGAACATCACGCGCTCGCCGGGCGGGTCGACGAAGCCGGCCGCTGCGATGCCGACGCCGGCCAGCGGCCTCCCGGCAGCGGACTCGGTGATCGCCTCGACCATGGCGTCCTCGACCTGGCTCGTCAGGACCCGGCGACCCGGCGTCGTCCGCAGCGCGGTCGACGAGACGCGCCCGTCCGCGTCGACCACACCGGCGAGCACCTTGGTGCCGCCGATGTCGACACCGACGACGACGCTGTCCTCCATGTGCGACATCCTTGCGGATGCAGCAGGTCCTAGACCGAACAGGCCACCGGTCTAGTCACTTCGGGCCATCTTTCGTCACGACCGGTTAAGAGTCCCGTCAACCAAGCGACAGCACCAGCTCGCGTGCTCGTACGCTGAGCGATGCTCGGACCATCAGGACTAGGGGAAACCATGCTCAGGACCACGGCGCGATCGCGGCGACCGAGGTGCCGCAGCAGTCGAGTTCGCCCTGGTCGTGCCCATCTTGCTGCTTCTCGTGTGTCGGCATCATCCACTACGGCGTCGTACTTCTGCCGACAGCGTCAGCGCGCGCCTACGGCTGCCCGTGAGGCTGCGCGTCGGGCAGCCGTCGGCGACATGATCGCTCGCAGGACTTCCGGGCACATGTCCGAGCCCGGATCGACGACGCTCGGCAGCGGAGGCTCTGCAGCCACGGTCACCCGCACCTACGCGAACGGTGCCCGGCAACTCGGCAGCAGCGGTCGAAGTCGGCGACATCGTCACCGTCGGCGTGACGTTCAACACGATTAACCTGAACGTCCCGTTCCTGCCCTTCATGCGTCGGTCTCCCGAGACTGATCCCGCGTCGAGAACGTCCCCGCTGTCCGGAGTCTGCTGATGCGCGCTCGATCGTAAGCAAGGACGAGCAGGGCGCCGTTGCCGTCATGGTCGCCATCCTCGCGGTCGTGATGTTCGCGGTTGCGCTGGTCGGTCGACCTGGCAGGCATTCTTCGCGACCGCGAGGCTCAGAAGCCGGCTGACGCTGGACGTTCTCGCGGCCGCCACAGCTTCAAGACGGAGCGGCGGCCATCGTCACGACGTGCTGCCAGCTCAACGCCTCCCGACGAATGCGAGGCCAGCGGTCACGCGCCAACGTCAGGACGAACCGAGGCGAACGGCGAGGTCCGTCTTCCCGTGCCACGCCTCAAGTCGTCGCCGCTCTGCGACCGTCGACAACACGCTGCAAGGTCCTGATGCGGTGCAGCACGACGTCGCGTGCGGCGCTGGCGACGGTCCAGATCCGACTCCCATTCCCGCGATCGAGAGCGGCCCACGATCGCGGTGGCTGGACGCGCCTCGTGCCGTTGGCGCGGCCTGGTCAACGCGGCCTCTTCCGCTGGCCGATCCGCCGAGTCGCTGACTCCCGAACGACGAGTGCCGTCGGACGCCGATCGCCGTCAAGGACATACGCAACACCAGCGAACTGACGGCGTGACGGCCGCGGCAACGGCAGCGCACGCGTCGACCCGGCGGCGCCTCGCCACCATAGCTCGACGCGTGCGAGACTGTCATCTCGTTCCGGTGAACAGCACTCGGCCGCGCAAGCGTGCAGAGCGTCGAACATGCCGGAGCGAACCGCTGTTCGACGGGCTTCGCGCGAGCGATCGGTGCGACAACCGTCAAGGTGTCGGCGTTGGCACGCGCCACGCTGAGCATGACCTGCGCGAGCGACTGCAGCCGTACGTGCGTCCTGAGCAGCGGAATGCTTCACGACATCGCAGAACGGTGATGTGCAACGTCTACGGCAGCAAGCATCCACTTCAACGGCAACGTGCGGCTGCCGTGTCGAGCAACGGTCTCGCGGCTCACGCGCCGGCAACATGCACGGTCGAAGGCACCGCGAGTGGCCCGCTGAGTTCCTACTCGCCGGACCCGAGCGTCGGACGTCGACGGCCATCACCGACCCGCTGCCGACTTCATGGCGGCCCCAGACATGATCGTCGCGATCGTCAAGACCGACCAACCTGCAGCCAAGGTCCAGGGAAGTACGCCGGTCAGAACGTCCCGAATGGTTCGTGCACGCTGTCTGCCCGGCACCTTGTCCTCGGGCCACTCGTCGTCGACCGGCGATGTGCTCGACGTCGTCGCCGGTCGCGGCGTCGCGCTCGGGCGTCGCCAGCAGGCTGCGGCCGCCTGCGCCAGCGACGACCGCCGGCACGAGGTCAGGTGCGCCTTCACCTCGGGGCTGAGCTGGCGGACGGCGTGGACGGTGCGGCACAGCGGGCAGACGGTGCACTCGGCCGCGCCGGTGGCGAGGTGCTCGTCGATGCCGTGGACCGCCGACGCGGCCTGGGCCGCCAGGCCCGACAGCCCGTCGCTCGCCTCGCCGGCGTGCTCGCGCGCCCAGCCCGACAGGGCGCCGAAGAGCTTCGCGGCCTCCTCGGCGAGGGGGCCGACCTCCGGGGCGTCGCCCGCGTCGCTCACGTGGTCTCCTCGGCTGCGGCTGGTCTCGATGAGGCGGGATCGGCGGTCCGGTCGGTGAACCGGACCTGCAGCTCGCCCCCGTGCACCCGCGCCCCCGCCACGCGGTGCCGTGACACGCCCGAGGGAAGCGTCAGGAGACGACGATACGACCCGACGCTCACCACGAGCTCGTCGCCCTTGCGGGCCAGACGGACGTCGTCGCGGTCGGCGAGCGGCAGCGGCATCGACAGCACCGTCCCGCCCGCACCCGACCGGACCTCCATCGGCATCCGCTCGGCTCCGCGGGCCAGCGGGTCCGCGTCGCCGTACACGCTGCGGGCCACCTCGAGCAGCTGCTCGCGCCCGACGGGCTCCGAGCCACGGTAGAGCGACGTCCGGAGGTCGAGGCCGGCGAACGAGTCCGCCGCGTCGGCCAGCACCCGCTGCTGCGCCTGCACCCAGGTCGTACGCCACTCGTCGGCGCCACCGTCGGGGAAGACCCGGTTGACGATCGCGGCGTCCACCGCGTAGCCGAAGAGCGTGAGGAACGTGTACGCCCGACGCGCCTCCGCCAGCACGACCGACTCGGGCGTCAGCACCAGCCGCACCGAGGTCTCCGGCCCGGTCAGCACCGCGCGTACGTCGTCGAGCTCGGCGTGCAGGCGCTCGATCGCGTCGAACACCGAGTCCTCCGGCATCGGCACGCCGGCGGCCCGGGTGAGCACCGGCTTCAGACGCCTTGACGACTCGTCGCTCGATCGGCAGCACGCGGGTCATGTACCAGCCGAGCGCCTCGGGCAGGGCGAGCAGTCGCAGGGTCTCGGCGGTGGGGGCGCAGTCGACGACCAGCACGTCCCACTCCCCCGACCTCGCCTGCTTCCGGACCTCGAGGAGGGCCAGCACCTCCTCGGCGCCGGGGATGACCGTGAGCTCCTCGGCCGCGACGGGATCGACGCCGGCGACGTCGAGCACGCTCAGCAGGTAGCCCTGGATGTCGCCCCACGACTGCTCGAACCGCTGCTGGGCGTCGACGTGCTGCACCCACAGGTCGGGAGCGACCTCGGTCGGCTCCCCCGTGGCGGTCACGGCCAGGGCGTCGGCCAGCGAGTGGGCGGCATCGGTCGACAGCACGAGCGTGCGGTGCCCGGCGGCCGCGGTGGCGCAGGCGGTGGCAGCAGCGAGCGTGGACTTCCCGACGCCGCCCTTGCCGGTGAAGAGGAGGATCCGCATCCCGGACCCGCGTGTCAGAGCGACTCGACGCGCTTCTTGAGGCCCTTCAGCGCGGTGTCGATGAGGATCTTCTCGCCCTTGCGCTTGAGCATGCCGATCAGCGGGATGCTGACGTCGAGGGCGAGGCGGTAGGTGACCTCCGTGGTGCCGTCGCCGCGGTCGGCCAGGGTGTAGGCGCCGTCCAGCATCTTGAGCATGTTGCCCTCGACCAGCGTCCACGTGACCTCGCGGTCGGCGTCCCAGTCGTAGGCGAGCGTGTACTCGTCCTTGATCGGCGAGACGTCCAGGGCGAAGTAGACCTGCTCGGCGCGACCAGCCGCGCCCGGGACCGTGACGTCCGCCTTCTGCACGCCCTTGGCCCACTCGGGGTAGGACTCGAAGTCGGCGATGACGGCCATGACGTCGGCCGGCGGGGCGTCGATCGTGATCGATGAGGAGGTCTGTTCGGCCATGGCCGGAGCCTAGTCCACGGGCACCGAGCGATAGCCTGCGCACGCAGTCGTCACCCATGCAGGAGGTTCCGTCGTGCGTGAGTTCTCCACGCCGCTCTCGATCACCATCCCCACCACGGGCAACCTCACCGACGACGTGGTCGCCAACGCGCGCGACGCCGGCGAGGCCGCAGTGTTCAGCCGGCGTACGGACGACGGTTGGATCGACGTCACCGCCGCCCAGTTCCACGACGAGGTCCGGGCGGTCGCCAAGGGTCTGGTCGCGGCCGGGATCGAGGTCGGCGACCGCGTCGCGCTGCTGTCCAAGACCCGCTACGAGTGGACGCTGTTCGACTACGCGATCTGGTTCGCCGGCGCCGTCACGGTGCCGATCTACGAGACCTCGTCGGCCGAGCAGATCGGCTGGATCCTCCAGGACTCCGGCGCACGCGCCGTCGTCGCCGAGGGCCCGGACCACCTCGCCCGGGTGCGAGAAGCGCGCGAGGCCGGCGACCTGGCCGAGCTCCAGCACGTCTGGTCGGTCGAGGACAACGCGGTGGACGTCCTCGGCCGGCTCGGCTCCGACATCGCCGACGACGTCCTCGAGCAGCGGCGTACGACCGCGACGCCCCTCGACCTGGCCACCCTGATCTACACCAGCGGCACCACGGGCAAGCCCAAGGGCTGCATGCTCACCCACGGCAACTTCATGTTCGAGCTGGGCGTCGCCGTCGACGAGCTCGGCGACCTCTTCGACACCGACGACGCCTCGACCCTGCTCTTCCTGCCCGCTCGCGCACGTGTTCGCGCGGATCATCCAGGTCGGCTGCGTGAAGAGCCGGGCCCGGATGGGGCACAGCGCCGACATCAAGAACCTCGTCGCCGACCTCGGCGAGTTCGAGCCCACCTTCATCCTCGCCGTGCCCCGCGTGTTCGAGAAGGTCTTCAACACCGCCTCGCAGCGCGCCACCGCCGACGGCCGGGGCAAGGTCTTCGACCGCGCCGCGGACGTGGCGATCGCGTGGTCGCGTGCGCTCGACGGCAAGAAGGTCCCGGTCCGGCTGCGCGCCCAGCACGCCCTCTTCGACCGCCTCGTCTACGGCAAGCTGCGCCAGGCGCTCGGCGGCAGCTGCGCGTACGCCATCTCCGGCGGCGCCCCGCTGGGCGAGCGCCTCGGCCACTTCTACCGGGGCATCGGTCTGACGGTCCTCGAGGGCTACGGCCTGACCGAGACCACGGCCGCCCTGACAGCCAACCTGCCCGACGCGACCAAGATCGGCACCGTCGGCCGACCGCTGCCCGGCACGGCCGTGCGGGTCGCCGACGACGGCGAGCTGCTCTTCCGCGGTGGCCAGGTCTTCGCCGGCTACTGGGGCAACGAGTCCGCGACGAGCGAGGCGCTGGACCGCGACGGCTGGTTCCACACCGGCGACGTCGGCGAGGTCGACGACGAGGGGTTCGTGCGGATCACGGGGCGCAAGAAGGAGATCCTCGTGACGGCCGGCGGCAAGAACGTCGCCCCCGCGGTGCTCGAGGACCGGCTGCGCGCGCACGCGCTGGTCGACCAGTGCCTCGTCGTCGGCGACGGTCAGCCCTTCATCGGCGCCCTGGTCACCATCGACCGCGAGTCGTACGCGGCGTGGGCCGAGGTGCACGACAAGCCCCGTCGCGTCGCGGACGCCGTCGACGACGCCGACCTCGTCGCCGCCGTGCAGGCGGGAGTCGACGACGCCAACAAGGCGGTGTCGAAGGCCGAGGCGATCCGGAAGTTCACGATCCTTCCCGGCGAGTGGACCGAGGAGGGCGGCCAGCTGACGCCCAGCCTCAAGCTCAAGCGCAACGTCGTGGTCCGCGAGGCGCGGGGCGAGATCGAGGCGCTGTACCTCGGCTGATGCTTCGGCAGCATGGTCCGTTGATCCGAACCCGCGGGCTAGTCGGTGACTACGTCCGCCTAGTCATTTCGGGCTAGTCCCGCAGCGCTTTCGGGTGGTTTGCGCGGTTTAGCCCGCAGCCCCATTCGCAAGTCCCTAGATTCGATCCGCTGGGTGGGCACCGGGGCTCGACGACACGCAGAGACCCTGGACCGCCTACGCGACCGAACCCCGCTGTGGGGACCACATGACCCGCGAAGGACTGCACCATGGCTCGCCGTTCTGTTCTCCTCCTCGTTGCCGCCCTCATCGCACTGGCCGGCACGGCCATGATCGTTCTCTACGTGCAGGGCATCGACGCCCGTGCCACCAAGGACCAGGAACTCGTCGAGGTCCTTGTCGCCACCGAGATCATCGACACGGGCGAGAGTGTTTCCGCCGCACAGGAGGCTGGCAAGATCCAGCAGGCGGAGGTCCGCCGGGTGGACCTGGTGGATGGCAGCCTCACCTCCACCACCTCCATCGCGGACCTCGTCGCGGTAGGAACCATCTACCCCGGCGAGCAGCTCATTGCGAGAAAGTTCGGCACCATGGGCGCCACTCAGAGCCTGGCGATTCCTGACGACAAGATGGCCATCTCGGTCGAGCTCACTGACTTCGAGCGCGTTGCTGGGTTTGTCAACCCCGGCAATGAAGTCGCCATCTTCGCAACACCTCAGGACCTGGTCGCCCTGCTCCCTGACGATTCGGAGAAGAAGCTCGGCGATTACACCCGAATCCTTCTCACTCGCGTCCCGGTGCTCGGGGTCGGTACCACCAGCATTTCCTCGCGTACGACGCAGACCGAGGACGGCGAGCAGGCCACCGAGCAGGTGGCCCGAACCATTCTCACTGTGGCCGTCAGCCAGGACGAAGCGGAAAAGCTGATCCAGGCGGATCGGAACACCGACCTGACGTTCGCGCTGCTCACGGACGAGTCCGAGGTCGCCGACAATCCGGGTGCTCGGCCAGCTGATCTCTTCCCTGACCTGTTCCGAGGCGTCGCGCCGTGACCGCGGTCCTCGAACCGGACGCCGCACAACGCGGCGTGCTCCAAGCAATGCTGCACGGTTCCACGGCCTTTGCGGACCTGGAGAGCCTCGACACTCACATCCGTTCCGTCAGCAACGAGTTCGCGGTCGTCATCGGTCCGTCCGTCCCGAGTGAAGCTGCTGCAGAGCTCGCCCAATGGGCCAGGGTGCACCGCCCGAACCTCGGTGTCATCCTGCTCCGGCACGAAGTGGACAGCACTGCGCTGTCAATGGCCCTACGCAGCGGTATGCGTGAGGTGGTCGCCGCTCGTGACCTGGCCGGCATCACCACAGCCGTGCAGCGTGCGCGAACACGTGGCGAACGCGATCGGGCAGACCATCATGGATGAGGCCCAGGCCGCGGCTGAGTTCGCCCGCGCCCAGGCCAATGCCGAGATCGCCGAGGCCGCTGCCGCGGCTCAGGCACAGGCCGACGCCCCGAAAGGGAAGATCCTCACCGTCTTCTCTACCAAGGGCGGCGTAGGCAAGAGCCTGGTCGCGACCAACCTCGGCGTTGCGCTCGCGGGGGCCGGCCGGTCGGTCTGCTTGGTCGACCTCGACGTCAACAGCGGCGACGTGGCGATCATGTTGCAGCTGACGCCCCAGCGCACGATCAACGACCTGGTCGGCTTCAACGGCGTCATTGACGCCGAGGGCATCCGCTCGATCCTCACCCAACATTCCAACAACCTGTCGGTCGTCGCGGCGCCCGTGCGGATCGACTCCCCCGACCAGGCCACTCAGGAGGACGTCGCGAAACTGCTCGACGCCTTGCGCCGCATGGTCGACTTCGTCGTGGTGGACACGTCGGGAGTGTTTGACGACCTGGCGCTCTGCGCCCTGGACCGATCCGACGCCATCGTCCTCGTGGGGACCCTCGACATCCCGTCGCTCAAGGCGCTCAAGCTGGCCACCAGCACGCTCGAGGTGTTGAACTTCCCCAAGGCGACGTGGCACTTCGTGCTTAATCGTGCCGACGGCAAGGTCGGCCTCACGGTCGAGGAGTTCGAGAAGACGCTCGGCCTCAAGGCCGACTCGTCACTCGTCTCGAGCCGCGAGGTCCTTGCCGCGGTCAACCGGGGCGAGGCCCTCGTGTCCGCCTATCCCAACCACCCCAACTCCAAGGCCCTTGTCGCGTTCGCCCGTAGCGTGGCCGACAGCTTCGGTAGCCCGGAGGCTGCCAACGAGGGCACCACATCCAGCCGGAAGTCCAGCGGCTCCCGGCTTCGCCTGAGGAGGGCATGACGTGAGCCTCACCGACCGCTTGGCTGCCGCCAGGGGCCGTACGACCGACGACCCCGACGCAGTCCCCGGCGGGAACAGCGCAGCCTCGGGCGCCACGCCCGTCGCCGCGTCCTCGGCCAACGTGCCCGCCAAGAAGCGGACCAGCGTCTCGAAGGTGGATCCGTTCCAGGACCTCAAGCGGGTGGTGCACCAGCGCCTGGTCGAAGCCCTGGGCCCGAAGCTGTACGACGCCCACATGACCCAGTCCGAGCTCGAGCAGCAGGTCCGACTCGCGCTCCAGACGGCCATTGCGGACACCGACATCCCGATGTCCTCCGCGGACCGCACCCGCATCTCGCAGGAGATCGCGGACGACATCCTCGGCTACGGCCCGATCGAGCCGCTCCTGCGCGACTCAAGCCTGACCGAGGTCATGGTCAACACCTTCCAGGACATCTACGTCGAGCGAAGCGGCAAGCTGGTCAAGGTCGACACGTCCTTCACCGACGAGGCCCACCTCCGGCGTACCATCGACAAGATCGTGAGCAAGATCGGTCGTCGCGTCGACGAGACCAGTCCGATGGTGGACGCCCGCCTCCCCGACGGCAGCCGTGTCAACGCGATCATCCCACCGCTCGCCCTCGACGGCTCGAAGCTGACCATCCGCAAGTTCTCCGAGGACCCCTACACCGTCGATGATCTGATCAACTTCGGGACGTTGACCGATGCCTCAGCCGGACTGCTGGAGGGCTGCGTCCGCGGGCGCCTCAACATCCTCGTCTCGGGCGGCACCGGATCGGGGAAAACGACGACGCTCAACGTGCTCTCGTCCTTCATCCCCGACGACGAACGCATCGTCACGATCGAGGACGCCGCCGAGCTGCGGCTCGGGCAGGACCACGTGCTCCGACTGGAGTCACGCCCGTCCAACATCGAGGGCAAGGGAGCCGTGACCATCCGTGACCTGGTGAAGAACTCCCTGCGCATGCGCCCCGACCGCATTGTCGTCGGTGAGATCCGTGACGCCGCAGCGCTCGACATGCTGCAGGCGATGAACACCGGGCACGACGGGTCGATCTCGACGCTGCACGCCAACACCCCGCGCGACGCCCTGGCTCGTCTGGAGACCATGGTCCTGATGGCGGGCATGGACCTGCCCGTGCGCGCCATTCGCGAGCAAGTGGCCAGCGCGGTCGATCTCATCATCCAGCAGACCCGCCTCAAGGACGGCAGCCGCCGGATTACCGCCATCACCGAGATCGTGGGCATGGAAGGCGACATCATCACCACGCAGGACGTCTTCATGTTCGACTACGCCGCGGGGGTGGGCGAGGACGGCAGGTTCAAGGGCGGCCTCAAGTCGATGGGCCTGCGCCCGCGCTTCCTCGATAACCTGGCGGACCACGGAGTGCACATCGACCCCGCGGTGTTCGCCACCGGAGGAACTTTGCGATGAGACTGCGACCGCTCACACGAGCCCCTCGCATGGCCACTGCTCTCGTGCTCGGAGGGTTGATCGCCCTGAGTGGTGTCGCCCCGAGCCACGCCGATGACGAGGTCAACATCGACCACCTCGAGTCCGTGGACGGCGTGGTCTCACTGGTGTTGTCGCGGGGTTCGACGGCGTCCCCGGCGGCACCGCCGTCGACCCCTCATCGGTGCAGGTCGAGATCGACGGCCGGGCCGTCGAGTCTTCAGCGAAGGTGATCACCGCTGGCGACGTCCAGCGCCAGGCCGCTCCTTCCTTGTCCTCGACGCAAGCAACAGCATGCGCCAAGGCGACAAGTTCACGGCGGCCAAGGAGGCCGTCACCACGTTCCTCGGGGCGGCCCCGGCCGATGTCCGCATCGGCCTGGTGACGTTCGCCGGGGACATCGGGCAGGTCATCGACCCCACCGTCGACCACGACTCCGTACGCGCTGCTCTCGCCGAGATCGAGCTCAGCAAGGGCACGTCGGTCTACGACGGCATCGGGGAGGGCCTGGATCTCGTCGGGAGCGAAGGATCGCGCTCGCTGCTCGTGCTCTCCGACGGCGGCGACACCAACAGCGCGACCACCCTGGACGTCGTCACCACCGACGCCATGGACGAGGGCGTCGTCGTCGACGTCGTCTCGCTCGCGAACCCCAAGAACGCCGCGACCATGGCCGGCCTCGCGGACACGACCGGCGGGCAGGTGATCCCAGCGGAGCAGGACGCCCTCGGTGCCGTCTTCTCGGCGCAGGCCGACGCACTGGCCGAGCAGCTCCTCGTCACCTTCAACCGTCCCGTGGATGCTGCCAACGAGGTCAACCTCGGGGTGACAGTCGACGCGGGCGGCACGCCGTACTCCGACTCCGCCTTCGTCTCGATCGGCGCCCCCGACTCGCTCCCCGACGTCGTCGACGCCGGGAGGTCCCTCGTCGGCACCCCGGGAATGCTCGGTGGCGCCCTAGCCCTGTCCCTCGGGCTGGCCGGGATCTTGGCTGTCGTCATCAACGGTCCGAAGAGGTCAGCCGCGGACCGCCGCATCGATTCCTACTTCGGCGAAAAGGGCGGCGGCAAGGGCAGCGCGAGCAGCAGCGCGGACCTCAAGGGTTCGGCGGTCGCGCTGGCAGACAAGGTGGTCTCTGCTGACCTGGAGACGCGCATCTCCCAGCGACTCGCCGGGGCCGGGTCCGCGTTGACCGCCTCCGAGTGGCTCCTGCTCCACGTCGGGATCGCCATGGGAACAGCCGCCGCCGGCTTTGTGTTCGGAGGCGGAGGCCTGGCGGTCGTCGGGTTCGTAGTGGGCGTCATCGGCCCATGGGTGTACCTCAAGTTCAAGCATTCACGCAGGCTCAACCGGTTCAACGGTCAACTGGCTGAGACGTTGGGCCTGATGGCGGGTGGCCTCCAGGCCGGGCTCTCCCTCCCGCAGGCCGTCGACAGCGTCGTTCGCGAGGGCAACGAGCCGATGGCAGGCGAATTGCGCCGAGCGCTCATCGAGCAGCGGCTGGGTGTCGACATCACCGATGCGCTGGAAGGCGTCGGCCAGCGCATGAACAGCGGAGACTTCGAGTGGATCGTCATGGCGATCCGGATCCAGCGTGAGGTCGGCGGCAACCTCGCCGAGATCCTGCACACTGTCGCCGATACGCTGCGCGAGCGCGAGTACCTCCGCCGCCAGGTGAAGGCACTCAGCGCGGAGGGCCGCCTGTCGGGCTACATCCTGACGGCCATGCCGCCCGGGATCGGGGTCTACCTGCTGTTCGGCAACCGCGACTACGTCGAGTTGCTGTACACCACGGTGCCAGGATCATCATCCTCGGGGCGGCCGCTTTCCTCCTGATACTCGGAGGGTTCGCCATGCAAAAGCTCTCGAAGGTCGAGGTCTGACATGTCCCCCATGCTCTTGCTCGGCGCTGGCCTGTTGTGTGTGGCCATGATCCTGCTCTCTCGATGATCGGCGTCATCACCGCTGAGCGCCGCGGCGTCGCACGATCCGTCGCCGCCGTGCAGGCTCTCGACTCCGCGCCCAGCGTGCTGAAGGCTGAGATCGAACAGCCGTTCGTCGAGCGGGTCATCGCGCCCCTCGGTGAACGACTCGTCGGTCTCGGGCGCGCGCTTGCCCGCGCTGACACTGCGCGCAAGATCCAGTACCGACTCAACATCGCCGGCAATCCGCCGTCATGGGACGTGAATCGGATCCTCGGGCTCAAGGTACTTGGCCTCGGGGTGTTCGGAGTCGGGGGTTTCCTCTACCTGTTGACCATGGGGCTGCCCTTCTACCGTGTCGTCCTCGCGACAGCGCTGGCCGCGGCGTTCGGCTATGTACTGCCCAACGTCCTGCTCTACAACGCGGGCCAGAAGCGGGAGAAGCTGATGCGCAACGGGCTACCGGACGCGATGGACCTACTAACCATCTCGGTCGAGGCCGGTCTCGGCTTCGACGCCGCCGTCAGCCGCGTCGCCAAGAGAGGTGAAGGCCCACTCAGCCAGGAGTTCTCCCGCCTCCTCCAGGAGATGCAGCTCGGGGTAGGTCGCACGGACGCCATGCGGTCGATGGCCGAGCGCACGTCCCTCCCCGACTTGAAGTCCTTCTGCAGCGCGATGGTGCAGGCCGACAGCCTCGGCATCCCGATCGCCCGCGTGCTCCGTGTCCAGCAGGATGCGGACCAAGCGTCGTCAGCGTGCGGAGGAGAAGGCGCAACAGGTGCCGGTGCGGATCATGATCCCGCTCGTGCTCTTCATCCTTCCCTGCCTGTTTCTGATCATTCTTGGCCCTGCGGGCATCCAGATTGCCGATACTTTCTCGGACATGTGACGCTCTCCGTGGATCACACGTACGGCGACGCGGGCGGTCCCCGGCCCACCGTCCAGTCGTGGCGGACGACGACGGCCGTCCGGGTCTTCGCCCTTGCTTTCGCCACCGGCATGGCGGTCAGCTCGAGCACGCTCGTGACGTCCGCTCCTTTGCTTGTCGTCCTGACAGTGGTAGCGATGGTGACGTCGTTGCTCGAGTGGATGATGCGCAACCGTCCCAGCCACTGGCATGCGGTGGCCGAGGCCGTCGCTGTGGTGACGCTCGTCATGGCCACCCAGTCGCAGGGAGATCTGGGGGCCTACCTCGGCCGTTCCGACCATCGCCTCCAGCATCCGGCACGGGCTCGTCACGACACTCAACGTCACGCTGGCGTCGGTCCTCGCTGCGGCAGCGACGGTGGCCGCTGACCCGACTGTGGCTGACTTCGCTCGATTCGGTGCGGCGCTGCCCTGGTTGCTCATGGGTCTGGGTGTCGGCCTCCTCGCCAGCTGGCAGTCGCGTTACACCCGCGACCTCGCCGCGCGGCAGGCGCCCTACGCCGCAGCACACCACCTGATGGTCCGCATCCACACCCTCGCGACATCCGGTGACCTGGGCCTCAACAGTGCCACCCTTGCCGGCGAGCTCGACACGGCGATGGTCCGCGCGACCGGATGTGCGCGGACAACCATCTTCCGTCGCTGATGGCGTTGAAGCTCAACGGCGGGGACGACGTTGACCAGCGTGCTGTTCGAGATTTTGGTGCCAGTCCCCGAGCGGACGCCAGGCGCAGCTGTCATCCCGATGCGTGGTGCACGCGCCATCCTCGGCTACTGCGTGCTCGTGGGCGTACCTGCGTGGACCGACGAGCTCGACGAACGTGCGCTCGCGGTCGCGGACCGGTTCATGTCGCATGTCGAACCGCCGTGCTGTTCGACGGCATCGACCTGCCACCTGCAGGCCCGCGACCGTCCTGGCCGATCGCCGCGGCGGCGCTGGAGATCTGCTGCTGGTGGCGCTGCTGCTCGACGAGATCGAATCGATCAGCGACCAGGAGCAAACCCGTGAGCTGGCCTCGGCGCTGAGAGCGGAGATCACCCGCCTCGTGTCCGAGATCCGCTTCTCCATATTCGATCTGCGCCACGAGGTCTCCGATGGCCGCCTGTCGAGCTCGCTGGCCGACTACGCACGCGAGGTCGGTCACGGCGCCCGGGTTGCGAGTGCACCTGTCGCTCTCGGAGTCCGGCCCCCCGCTCCCCGCCCGCACGGCGACGGAGGTGCTCCGCGTCGCACAGGAAGCGATCAGCAACGTCCGCAAGCACGCGCGAGCGGACAACCTGTGGGTGGTGCTCGACTCCGACGGCTCACGGCTCACCCTCGAGGTGCGTGACGACGGGGTCGGCAATGCCGAACCGCGCGAGCACCACTGGGGCCTCCAGACCATGCGCGAGCGCGCCCGCACCGTCGGCGCCGACCTCGACATCACCACCCGACCCGACGGCGGAACCGTCGTCAGCCTGCGATCCCCGATGACCGCATCCCACGAAGGAGAGACTGCCCATGGGCACCACCGTGCTACTGGTTGACGATCACGAGCTCATCCGGCAGGGACTCGCGCGTGCGTTCGAGCGCGATGCCGAGATGACGGTGGTAGGACAAGCCGGGAGCCTCCAGGAGGGCGTCGCGGCGTGGGAGCGCCTCCAACCCGACGTCGTGGTCACCGACCTCCAGCTTCCCGACGGCCACGGCCTCGACGTCGTCCGCGCCATCCGTGCGAGCAACGACACCACCGGCGTGGTCGTGCTGACCATGCACGCCGGTGACGACCACATCTTCGCGGCCATGGAGGCCGGCGCCTCGGCGTTCGTCGGGAAGGACACCCGGGCATCAGAGGTCGTCAGCGCCGCCAAGCACGCAGCCGTCGCGCCGCGCACGTTCCTCTGCACTGGCCTCAGCCAGGCAGTGATGCGTCGTGCCATCTCGCCCGCTCCACCCAAGCTCTCCGGCCGGGAGGCAGAGGTTCTCTCCCTGCTGGCCGACGGCCTGGGCACGGGCGAGATCGCCGGGTCGCTCTACATGAGCGAGTCGACAGCCAAGACCCACATCACGCACATCTACCAGAAGCTCGGCGCGGCCAACCGCGCGCAGGCGCTTGTGACGGCCATGCGTCTGGGCCTGTTGGACCACGCTTCCCCGCAACGCTTCTGACTCGTGCCGGCGATACCATCCGTCCGGTGCGGCAGGCATGGGCCGGGTGGTGCTCGAAGGCCCGCTAAGGGTGGTCCGGGGATAGTCACAAGGGACTACTGATCCGGGGCCGATCACCCGATTCGGCGGCTCGGGGAAACCGGCAGAGTATTCCTCGACGGGTCCTCGTGGGCTCGGACCGAGACTCATCACCGCTGACATCAAAGGGGAAACACCATGCTGCAGAACTTCTTCGCCATCATGCTCGCCGGCCGCAAGGAAGACGAGAAGGGCGCCACCGCCGTCGAGTACGGCCTGATGGTCGCCCTCATCGCGATCGTCATCATCACCGCCGTCGCCCTCCTCGGCAACAACCTGTCGGCCCTGTTCGACGAGGTTGCCAACTCGCTTGGCTGATCGAGCCACACCACAGGAGCCGGCGCCGTTCGTTTAACGACGGCGCCGGCTCTTGTCACATTCGAAGTGAGGAGGAGAGTGCTGTGCTCAGGACACTTGTGTTAAGGCTTCGCGACGAGCGAGGGGCCACCGCGGTTGAGTACGGTCTGATGGTGGCACTCATTGCAATCGTCATCATCACCGCCGTACTGACGTTTGGCCTGGCCGTGAGCGACCTGTTCCTCGTTCCGGCCGGCGTGTTCGACTGACTGCTGTCTGCGAGCGGACCGGAGACATGGGGTTCACCGGAGGCCGCACGGCAGCACCCTGAACCGTCCCGAAGGCGACCGCGACCCGGTCGCCTTCAGTGATTTGGGGCATGCGGCTCACCCCCCGACGCGCTAGAGGCGCTCGAGGCGCTCACGCCAGAGCCTCACCAGTTCCCGCAGCGGCAGCCCCGCCTCCGCGAGCGCGGTCCCGACTGGCCTGCCACCGCTTGCGGCGTCGTAGACCCCCACCAGTACCCGCTCCCCAGTCGCTCGGCGACGATCCGGCAGGCGAGCCAGGCCTGCTCGTAGCGGGCCTGGAGGTCGGCTGCGCGGGTGTCGAAGTCGGCGGCGGTCGGCAGGGTGTCCGGGATCCCAGTGCGGCGTACGGCCGCGAGTGCCCGTGCGAGGGTGGTGGTATCCGGGAGATCGGTGTCGCGCAGGGCGACGTAGTCGGCGAACCCCTCCACCAGCCACGGCTCGGTGCCACCGCGGGCCGCGTCGGTCGCCACGTGCACGAGCTCGTGGCTCATCACCACCTCGGCGCCTGCTCGGCGCAGCCTGTCGGTGACCGTCGGGTTGACGAACACGTGCACCGGCGCCTCGGCGTCGGTCCCACTGCCGGCGGTTGCGGTGACGGCAGAGATCGCCGCATACGTGCCGGGAGCGGCTCCAAGGGTCTCGTCGAGGTCGGCGGCGCTGGCTGGCACCTCAACGACCACGGGCGTCCGCCAGTCGGGCAGGACACGGCGTACGACGTCGATCCCGCGCCTCACCCGGGCGGCGACATCGTCCGCCGCGCTCTGGGTGCCGTCCACCATGACGAGCACGCCGCGGGACCGCGCGACCGAGAGCTCGCCGCGCACCCAGAGCGGCACGCGACTACTCCCCTCGGAGCCGCCGAAGCCGGTGATCCCGAGTCCGTCGCCGTCGGTGGCGAACGAGACGACCACCTCGGCCTGCGAGGGCACGCTGTCTCTGTCGACCTGCCAGGCCATTTCCGTCACCGCGGACCATGACCCGTCCGCCGCCACCGTGCCGAATTGGTCGACGTAGCGCGCAGCGACCTCGCGGAGGTCGAGGGACGCCGCGTTGGCGGCGATGCCAGCCATCAGCTCGTCGGAGCCTCGGTTGCCGTCGACAGCCAGCCGCGACAAGGCGTCTGCATCTCTGGATTGCACACCCGCGACGAACGCCGCCAGGGCAGTCGCTGCGTCGGCCGGGCTGGCACGCGCTGCGTCGGGGATGCGCGGATCGGCGTCGTGCCGGCCACCGCGCTGCACGACCACGACCACGAGCACCGCGACCACGAACAGCGAAAGACCGACCGTCCACATCAGTGGACGACCGGTCTTCAAGGTCTGCTGGTCAGCCAGGACCGCGCCGACGTAGGGCATCGAGTAGAGGCCGGAGACGGCGACCCCCGTGCCCGGGTTGGCGGCGTGGACTGCCGATCATCCCGTTGCCGATGTACATGCCGACGTGGCTGATCGGGCTGTAGTAGAACACCAGGTCGCCCGGCTGCAAGTCGCTCGCGGCGATGTGCGGGCCGGAACCGTACTGCGCGCTCGAGGAGTGCGGCAGGGACACGCCGGCCTGGGCCCAGGCGCGCATGGTGAGACCACTGCAGTCGAAGGCGTTCTCGCCCATCGCGCCGTAGACGTAGGCGTCACCGACCTGGGCCATCGCATAGGCGGGACGGCAGCACCGGCTCTGCCCGACGC